>NZ_BMLK01000001.1 GCF_014645195.1 Novosphingobium indicum
ATGGTGAATCACGTCAGCCCCAAACCCGATACCCTCAGTGAGTCAGATTCCACAGGTTTTGGTATAATAGGATTTGTTCTGCTATTTGCGGTCGGAAATGCGCCGTTCATCCTATCCAACGATGAGGCGAGCATAGTTGATACAAGAATAGACATCAGAAAATGCCACATCAGCGTGAAAAATAACACCAGATATTACTGGTATTAATACACTGCAAGAGACTTGAATTACATAATAAATCCAGCTGTGATTCAATTTATTGTAGTTTCTGGCGGCGATCGCATGGCTCATGCCGTCACGTCTGATCCCATTCAATATTCCAAAAGAGACACTATTGTTGCATTCGGATCTTATTCAGCAATCACTAAACAGACTAAAGTGACATGTGTCGCCAATAAGCCCGACCAAACATCCTGAAAGCAGGCGTAAATTAAGGCTTCTCCCAGAACGCAGCCGCTCGGACCTGCACCGTTCGAACAGCAGTAACTCTACTCCTCCTTCGGCAGCAGCGCGACGATCCGCAGCGGTGCGCCACTGCCCTTGCCGATCTTGGCCGGCAGCGCGATCACCGAGGCGCCCCATTCGGGCAGGCGGTCGAGATTGGTCACATTCTCGAAGCCGGGAATCTGGGCGCCGAGCAGCACGCGGTGGGCGATGAAGTCCTTCGACTGGCCATAATCGAGGCTTGGCGTGTCCAGCCCCACCGCCGCGACATCGCGCTCCTTGAGAAGACGGGCGGCCGCTTCGGACAGGCCGGGGAAGTGCAGCTGCGCCACGGCCTCGGCACCGCGCTCAGCAGTGCCCATGTAGGCCTCACGGTCGGGCCAGAATTTCGAGAAACCCGTGCGGAAAAGCACGATGGCGCCCGGCGCGATTTCGCCGTGGCGCGCCTCCCAGTCGAGCACGTCCTGCGCCGTGAAGCGATAGTCGCGATCCGAGCCGCTGGCTTCGGTCACATCGATGACCGCAGCCGGCCCGATCAGCCGGTCAAGCGGCACTTCATCGGCCGTCTGCGCACCTTCGGCAAAGTGGATCGGCGCATCGAGATGCGTGCCGCCATGCTCGGACGTGCGGATGTTGTAGGCGCTGTAGAAATAGCCGCCTTCGGTCTGCCCGAAGGACTCCGCGTCGTGATGGAACGCCTTCGCCGTCGGCCAGAACACCGAGGTTTCGTCGAGCGTGTGGGTGAGATCGACCCATTCACCCTGCAGCGGCGATTCCGCCCGGGCCGTCCCCAGTGCCAGTGCGGCAGCCGCAATCGATACTGCCATTCGCCTGAACGCCATACACGCCTCCCAATACCTGATGCGGCATCCTACGCCGATCGGGCCTCCCGAGCCATGGTCTAGAGCAGGCGCGGATCGACCACCGTGCGTACCGGCGTTCCCGGGCCGGAGAGGTTGGCGATGGCGTCGGCCACGCCGCTCAGCCCGACGCGGCCACCCAGCCAGGGCGTCACGTCGATCCGGCCATCGGCAATGCTGCGCAGCGCGAGGTCCATGTCCTGCGGCTCCTCGCCCCCGGCGAACTGGATGTTGAGCCGCTTGTTCTGCGCGGCGAAGACAAACAGCGGCTCGGGCTCCATGCAATAGCCGCCCATGACGATGCGTCCGTCGAACGGCGCGGCCTCGATGATCCGCTGCAACATGCCGGGCACCCCGACATTCTCGTAGATCAGGTTGACGCGCCGTCCGTCGAATTGCGGCAGCGGGGCGTAGGGATCGGTCTCGCGCGGATCGATGGCGATGTGTGCGCCCGCCTTCAGCGCCAGTTCGCGGCGGTCAGCATGGAAGTCGGCAGCGACGATCGGGCCCACGCCCATCATCGACAGGCCCGCGATCACACCCAGTCCGATCGCGCCGCATCCCAGCACGAGTGCAGCATCGCCCTTCTCCGGACGCCCGCGCCGGGCATGTTCCAGTCCGACTGCCAGCGGCTCGATCATCGCCGCGTGATCGTCCGGCAAGTCTTCGGGAATCTCGAGCAGGAAGTCCTCGTCGAGCAGCATCAGTTCGCCGCAGCCGCCCGGGCATTCGTGGCTGAAGCCGACGACGGCGTGAGACCCGCCCTGACGCATGATCGGCACCGACGTCACGCGCCGCCCGGTCTTCACGCTGCGACGGCTGCCCGGCCCGTAGTCGAGCACTTCGCCAACGAACTCGTGGCCCGGCACGAAAGCGCGCTCGTAATGCAACGCGGCGTAAGGCCCGCCCATCTTGCGCGACAGGTCGATCACATTCTGACCGCCCGAGATGAAGTGCGCATCGGAAGCGCAAAGGCCGCAGGAATGGGTGCGCACCAGCGCCTGTCCCTTGACCGGTTCGGGATCGGGAAGGTCGCGAACGATGACCTGACCATTTTCGATGCACGCAGCCTTCATGACCCGATAGTCTCCTTAAGTTCCGACATGACCTGTTCGAGCAGCCTCAGGCTCTTCCAGCCCTCTTCCGGAGACAGCCCGCCAAGCAGCGGCTGGAAGCCGATGTTACCGCCGGGCATCTCGCGCGCCTTCTCCAGCAGCATCTCGGGGGTCCAGGCGGCGAACAGGCCCGCCTTGCGTAGTACAGCGGGGTCCGTCAGCCCCTTGAAAGGCGAGTTCGACGCCTCGCCTTCCTGCTCGGCCCACTTGGCATATTCGGTGATGACGTGGACGGCGTGCGGCGCGATGGCGTCCCAACCGGCATCCGGATCCTCACACAAGTGGATGGCCATGGGCATGCCGGGAACGGGGCGAAAATAGGTGCGCGGCTTGTGTCCCAACCGCTCGCATTCGGACAGGTAGAGATCGACCAGCTCGCCCTTCATCGGGCCGAAGCCGACGCCGAACTTCGCGGCGCGCCTGGCCGATGCGGGTACGCCGCCGCCGACCATGACGATGTCCTCGGGCTCCTGCACCGGCAGCGGACGGGTGAAGATCGGACGGCCGTCATGTTCGAACCGCTCGCCCTTCAGAGCGCGCAGGATGATCTCCAGACCCGAGTCCATCAGCTTCGCTCGGTCCTTGAGGGACTTCTGGAACATCGCGAATTCACTCGGCACATAACCCGCGCCGAAGATCACACCAACCCGGCCGTTCGACATGTTGTCGAGCACGGCGATCTGCTCGGCGAGTTCGACCGGATCGTGCAGCGGCAGGATCACCGCGCCCAGCAGGAAACGGATGCGCTCGGTCACCGCCGCCATGCCGCCGGCGAGCACGAAGGGCTGCGGCAGGTAGCCATCGTCCGATCCGTGATGCTGCATCAAGCCGATCTGGTCGACCCCGACGCGGTCCGCCAGCGCCGCCATCTCGACTGCAGCGCCATAGAGATCTGGCGTCGGCGCAGCCCATTCGGGCGAGCGCATGTCGAACGAGACGGATATCTTGATGTCTCTCACGGGGCGGCTCCCAAGGCGGCATAGGATGGGTCCTGCGTGTCGCGCGTGGCCCACTGGTGGTTGTTCATCGGCGTCACTTCGCGAATGGAATCGTAATCGATCACGGTGTCGCGGTGATCGATGCGCCAGGTTCCGTCGCGCTTCGACCAGCGGTCGCAATAGCGCGACCACACCTCGATCTGCATCGTTTTGCCATCGCGCTCCATGCGCAGCGTGGCCGTGACATAGGCCTCGCTTCCGGCATGATCACCATCAAGTTCGATCAGGATGTTGGTGACCTGATGCGAATGCGCGATCAGATGGGTGTGCGCTTCACAAATCCAGTCGATCGCGCCGCGCCCGGTGCCGCGATAGCCGGTCGGACCGTAGTCGGCGGTGGCATCCTCGTGGAAAACCGATTGGCCAAGCGGCACATCAAGCCGATCGACGCTGCGGCAATAGCGGTAGATCTGCTCGGTAATGGCGAACTTGCTGGCGATCTGTTCGAGAGTATCAGCCATGACCTTACCCCTTCTGGGCGTAGGCAGCGGATATGGCGGCAATCTGCCGGATGCGCTCGCGGCGCTGCGCGGCGGAGGACACGGACATCTTCGCCTCGTCATCCGCTTCGCCCCAGTTGCAGACCGGGCCGAACGGCAGGCGTTCAAGACCGAGCCGGGCGACTTCGTCGGCGCTCGCCAGCCCTTCCGGAACCGGCATGCCGCGCGCTTCCATCAGTTCACGGTGCGCCGGAGTATCGGTACGGCCGAGCACGAAGCTGAGCACGTCGACTCCATGCGGTTCCAGTTCGGCCCAGAGCGCTTCGCTTAGCACGAGGTCGAACGCCTTGGTCGCGGCATAGACATTGATGCCCGGCAGCCCGCCGTAGCAGGCGCCCGATCCCACGACCATCAAGCCGCCGCGCCCGCGTTCGCGCATCGGCGCGGCAAAGGCATGGATGGTACGCATCACCGTCATCACATTGCGCATGACCAGTGCATCCCAGGCCGCAATGTCGTTGTCGAGGAACAGCGATCCGTTGGGATCGGCGCCGGCATTGAGGATCAGCAACCCGACCTCACGGGTGCCCGCCGCCTGCAGCAATTGCTGCGCAACATTTTCAGCGGAAAGATCGATCGACGCCGTGACGCACTCGACGCCATGCGCGGCGCGCAGTTCGAGCGCGAGCTGTTCGAGCGGCCCTTCCCGGCGCGCCACGAGAATCAGGTTCAGGCCCTTTTCGGCAAGCTGCCGCGCGAACGATGCGCCGGTCCCTTCGGAAGCCCCGGCGATCAGCGCCCAGGGACCATATTTCGCCGCGAACTGTTCTGCTTCCATGGCCCTTCTCTCCTTTTGCCACCCAAACCGTTATCGACGAATCCAGCGCCATCGGTTTGCTCTGGTCAGGCGACACTAAATTCACTAAATCCAGAATATGTCAAACATGAAACCCTCTCCGCAAGACGAAGCGTTCTTCGACGCCATGGCGATGCTGATGGCGCCCTGGGGCTGGCCGCGGCCGGTCGGGCGTATCTACGCCTACCTGTTGCTGCGCGAGGAACCGGCCACGCTGGACGAGATTGCCGCCGATCTCGGCATGAGCAAGAGCAATGCCAGCGTTGCCGCGCGAACGCTCGAACACTGCGGCAATGCGCGGCGCCAGGGCGAGCCCGGTAGCCGGCGCATCTACTATTCAATGCCCGAGGACTTCAGCGGCCCCTTCGTGGCCAAGGCCGAACTGCTCGACCGCCAGGTGCGCCTGTTCGATGGACAGATTGACCGGGAGGTCACACCTGCCGTGGCAGACCGCTTCGACCGCCTCTCAACCTTCTACACCCGCATGCGCGAAGCCATAGAAGGTGCCATGGCCGATCAGGCCGGTTCCGCCACGCGCTCCACCGCAGCCGAAGTGCCGGAGAGCTTCGGCAGCAGGTCGGCCACCCGCGCGCGATAAGCCTCGACGCCCGCCTCCTTCACTGGCCCATAGCCGGCGATGAGGTCTGCCGATGCGGCCAGTTCGATGCCCACGTGCATCGTCTCCGCCGTGACCTTGTCGGCGACTTCCTCGGCCAGCGCGCGGTATTCGCCAATCAGCGCTCGTTCCATGCGGCGCTCGGCGGTATAGCCGAACGGATCGAGCGGCGTGCCGCGCAGCACCTTGAGCTTCGCCATCATGCCGAAGACCGGGAATATCCAAGAGCCGAACGCGATCTTGCGCGGGCGGCCGGTCTTGTGGTCTTTGCGGAAGGCCAGCAGCGGCGGCGCCAGATGCACCTTGAGCTTGGGATCGCCGGCAAAAGTATCGGCAAGGCCCTTGCGGAAGGCCGGATCGGTGTAGAGCCGGGCCACTTCGTACTCGTCCTTGTAGGCCATGAGCTTGCCGAGACCGCGTGCGATCTCGACCATCAGCGGCTCGCGTTCGCCCAGCTCGCGGGATTCCAGCTTGGTTGAAATGCTCTCGAGGAACGTGCGGTATGCCGCAGCATAGGCCTCGTCCTGCCACAGCGTCAGCCGGCGCGCGCGGCTTTCGGCGATCTCGGCATAAGTCCGCGGAATGGCAGGCCCTTCGGCCGAGGTGTCCGCCAGCGCGAAGAGATCGTCCGCGCCCGCCGCCGCCAGCCGGCCGAGCGACAGAGCAGCGAGGTTGGCTTTTGCAGCAACGCCGTTGAGGCGCACCGCTTCCTCGATCGAGGCCAGCCCGACCGGAAGCAGACCCTTTTGCGCCGCGAAGCCCACCATCATCAGGTTGGTGAAAATCGAATCTCCCAGCAGCCGCGTCGCAAGCGAGCCCGCGCGCAGCGAGGCGATGTTGGCGGGATCGACGCGCTTGCCGATAGCGGACAGGAAGCGTGTGGCGGTGAGATCGAGATTGCGGTTGCGCTGGAACTCGCCGGTAGGAACGACATCCTCGTTCGCCAGCACTTGCGTATCGGGCCGCGCCATGCCGAGCACGTCGGGGCCCGAACCGACAACGAGGTCGCAGGCAATAATCACGTCGGCCTGTCCGGTGCCGAGCCGGGCCGAGGGGATCGCTGCGGTGTCGGCGCCAATGCGCAAGTGGCTGGTCACCGCGCCGCCCTTCTGCGCCATGCCGGTCTGGTCGAGCACCTTGGCGGCCCTGCCCTCAAGATGCGCGGCCATGGCGAGAATCGCGCCGACCGTCAGCACGCCGGTGCCGCCGATGCCGGTGACCAACATCGCGCGCGGGGTCTGCGACACGTCGAGCACCGGAGGGACCGGCAGCTTCGCGACCATCTGCTGCAGCGCTGCTTCATCCATGCTGCGCTTCGCCAGCGTTCCGCCCGAGACTTCGACGAAGCTGGGGCAGAAGCCCTTGATGCAGGAATAGTCCTTGTTGCAGGTCGACTGGTCGATGGCGCGCTTGCGGCCGAATTCGGTCTCGATCGGGGTGATCGAAAGGCAGTTCGACTGCACCGAGCAATCGCCGCAGCCCTCGCAGACCGCCGGGTTGATCCAGAGCCGCTTGTCGGGATCGGGATACTTGCCCTTCTTGCGGCGGCGACGCTTTTCGTTGGCGCAGGTCTGGTCGTAGACGATGGCGGTGGTGCCCTTCAGCTCGCGCAACTCGCGCTGCACCGCGTCGAGCTCGTCGCGGAAGAGGACGCGGATGCCTTTGGGCAAATCGGAAGCCGAGAAGCGATCAGGGTTCTCGCTAAGAATGACGACCGGTGCAACCCCCTCGGCGACCAGTTCATGGACGATCTGTTCGACCGTCAGCGATCCTTCGGCGGGCTGGCCACCGGTCATGGCGACAGCGTCGTTGAACAGGATCTTGAAAGTGACATTGCTCTTTGCCGCCACGGCCGCCCGAATCGTCAGCAGACCGGAATGGGTATAAGTCCCGTCGCCCAGGTTCTGGAACATGTGCGGCGTTTCCACGAAGCTCTGCGCACCGACCCAGGGCATGCCTTCCTGCCCCATCGAGACGGTCTGCATCGTGTTGCGCTCGGGCATGTAGTGGGCGAGGCCATGGCACCCCGTCGCGCCCATCGCGGCGGAGCCTTCGGGCACCACGGTCGAAGTGTTGTGCGGACAGCCAGAGCAGAAATAGGCCGGGCGGATCGCAGTGAGCGCAAGCGTCTTGGCGCTGCCTTCAAGATCGCGCAGCGTCGCATCGCGGGCTGCCACTTCGTCGGAAAGGATGCCCAGCGCCGCCAGCCGCCTGACGAGCGCGGCGCGCACCGAACCGGGATCGAGCACGCCGATCTCGGAGAGCAGCTTCGCGCCCTCGGGTTCGTGCTTGCCCGAGATCGCGGGCGCATTCGCGGTGCCGTAGAAGATGCGCGCGATCTGCTCCTCGATAAAGGCGCGCTTTTCCTCGACCACCATGATCTCGGCACTGCCGCCGCAGGCCTGCCGCACGAACGCCGTGTCGAGCGGCCAGACGAGGCCCAGCTTTACTACGCGCAGGCCAATGGCCCGGCATGTCGCCTCGTCCAGTCCGAGATCGGCCAGCGCCTGACAGACGTCGAGCCACGCCTTGCCCGCGGTCACGATCGTCAGCTTGCGCTCGGGCGCGTCATGGCTGACGCGATCGATCGGGTTGAGCGCGGTGAACTGCGGCACGATGGGCAGGCGCTGTTCGATCACCGCCTGCTCCTGCTGCAGCGCCGACATCGCGATGCGCAAGTTGGGCGAAGCCCCTTCAGGCAGCTCGGGCAGGGCAATCGGGAACTGGTGCCCCGGCAGCGTGACGGTGGTCGTCAGGTCGAGCGTGTCGGTCACCGTCTTCATGCCGACATAAAGCCCGCTCAGGCGCGAGAGCGCCCAGCCGTATTGCCCGAACGAGAGGATCTCGTCGGTCGTGGCCGGATAGAGCACCGGGGTCATCGCCGTGACCAGCACATGTTCGGACTGGTGCGCGGTGAGCGAGGACTTGGCGGCGTGGTCGTCTCCGCACAGCAGCAGCGCGCCGCCGGCCCTGTGCGTGCCTTCGAAGTTCGCGGCCTTGATCGCCTCGCCCGCGCGCTCGACGCCCACGCCCTTGGCGTACCACATGGCGAACACGCCATCGACGCGGGCCTTGCCGTACCAGTCGAGCTGCTGGGTGCCGCGCAGCGAGGTCGCGGCCAGCTCCTCGTTGAGGCCGGGCTCGAAGCGGATATCGTGCTCGTCGAGAAGCTTTCCGCTTGCCCAGAGCTGCGCATCGAGTGTGGTGATCGGCGAGCCGCGATAGCCTGTGATGTACCCGGCCGTGTTCAGCCCGGCGGCCTTGTCGCGCCGGGCCTGGTCGAGCAACAGGCGCACGACGCCCTGCAGCGCCGAGAGCATGATCTGCCCCGACTCCTGCGTGTACTTGTCATCGAGTGTGACGACCGATTTCGTCAACGCATTCCCCCGCAGGTTCTGGTTATGCTCCGGGCCTTTCAGATGGGAGCGCCATGCGCAAGCGCCCCGCGCCGCTTGCGCAGCAGCGGTCAATTGGGGTTGCGGGAGAGAACGGAAACTCGACGGGGGAGAGCCCTGCCCGCTGCGACTGGCCGGACCTTACCGCCCGCCAAGTCTCGCTACCCTCCCGCATGCGGGAGGGGCTGGGGAGGGCTCTTCAGGCCTGAAGTTCGGCCATCAGCTCCGGCACATCGGCCAGCGCGCGCAGGGCGTCGTTGAGGTGGGTGCAGCCTTCCGGACCGCGCAATTGCGCCAGCACTTCGTCGCGAATGTCGGGAAGCTTGCGGCCGACCAGCCGCTGGGTGTTGGCTATCGCGCCGGGGCATTCCGAGAAGGGCAGGATACGCGCTTCCGGCTCAAGCGTGAGCAGTTCCTGCGTCTTCAGATCGGCGGTTGCGCGCACGAGATATTCGTGGATGGCGATGCGCCCGCCATCGGGCTTGGCGGCGCTGTCCTGAAAGGCGGAATCGATGCGCAGCAGTCCGGCGGCTTCGTCCCGGGTCACATCGATGCGGCGGGCACGGCGGAAACCGGGGCCTTCGTGGTCCGAAAGCCCATGCCATCCATGCGGGTCTTCCGGATTACGCACATCGCCGGCATCGGCATCGGCCACGTTCTTGGGCGGGCCGCCGGGCTGCACACCGCTGTGGCCTTCCTGCAGACCCCAGCAGACGTTGACCCGCTGGCTCATCATCTTGTCGTGCTCTTCCTCGCCGATGCGCTGGCGCAGCTTCTCGGCCCAGTCGGGATACCACTGCGACCAGGCGAAGGCCGAAACCAGCGCCGCGCCGGAAAGGTCGTCCAGCACGAGATAGAGCGGGTGCGTCTTTGCGATCAGGTCGGGCATGACTTCGCGCAGCAGCATGCGCAAATGACCGCCCGCCCTTGCCCCCACCAGCTGGGACAGACCCTCGGGCGCGGGATCGGACTCGATCGCCGTGATCGTCTTGTCTTCCTTCAGCCGGGCGCGGTAGCTGCCCTCTGCCATGGTGCGCGGCGTGCCACCACCGACAGGGGTGACCACATCGCGCGCTGCGCCGATAACAAGGCGCTGGCCCTCGATCCCGTCGGGCCAGGAAACGTCGATGCTGGTGGTGCGGCGCACCGAATTGGCGGGGCGCTGCGGCGCCGGATTGGCCGTCTCGCGCGGAGGCGGAGGCAGAGTCTCTGTGTCCATGCCTACAAGCTGGCCTCTAGACGAGTGTCATTCAAGCCTCGGGTGCAACACGCACCAGCAGCTTGCCGACATGGTCATGCCCGGAAAACACGGTTGAGAAAGCCTCCGGGGCCGCGTCGATGCCCTCGACCACGGATTCGGGGAAACGGATCTTGCCCTGCTTCATCCACCCGGCGATGTCGTCGAGACCCTTCTGCCCGGCGAAAATTCCGGCAAAGCCCTTGATCTCGAGGCCCTTGGCCATGATCTGCCGGTAGAAGCCGGGCAGGTGATCGGGGCCCGGCCCTTCCATCCCCATGCCGTAATAGGCGATGAAGCCGCACATCGGCATGCGTGCGCCGCGCTTGAGCAGCGGCAGCACCGCCATGGTCACATCGCCGCCGACGTTCTCGAAATAGACGTCCGCGCCTTCGGGCAGCGCCGCCTTGAGCTGGTCTGCGAAGTCGGGCGCCTTGTAGTCGGCAACGGCATCGAAGCCGAGATCAAGCAGCGCCTTGCACTTGGCCTCGCCACCGGCGATGCCCACCGCCCGCGCGCCGAGCGCCTTGGCGATCTGCCCCGCCATCGATCCGACCGCACCCGCCGCCGCCGAAATGACGATCGTCTCGCCCGCCTTGAGCCGGCCGACATTGACCACCCCCTCATAGGCCGTCTGCCCCGGACCGCCGAGCGCGCCCAGCGCGGTCGAGACCGGCGCCGGCGCCGGATCGAGCCTGCGCGGCGGCCCGCGATAGTCGGACTGGTCGGGCGCGACGACGGCATATTCGGCCCAGGCCGTACGCCCTTCGACGAACTGGCCGGGTTCATAGTCCGGATGGTTCGAGGCCACGACCTTGCAGACCGTAGGCCCGACCATGACCGCGCCCAGCTCCATCCGCGTGGCACCCGACAGCAGCCGCTCGTCGAGCGAGAAGCGGATCAGCGGATCGACCGCGATGTAGAGCGTCTGCAACAGGATCTCGCGGTCCCCGGCTTCGGGTACGGGCACGTCCTCGATGCGGAAGTCGCCCGGCTGCGGATTGCCCTTTGCGTAGCTGGCCAGAACGACCTGCTTCATCGTGGTTTTCATAGCGGAACCCTTTTTTCTCCCTTCACTTCGTCATTCCCGCGCAGGCGGGAATCCAGATGCCGCGCTTGATTTCCGCGCGGCAGCGCCGAAGCTGGATCCCCGCCTGCGCGGGGATGACGATGATGTGTGCAGGCAGGCTTGGTGAAGCCCGCCTGCATCACTTCAGCTTTACCGGCACCGAAGTCATGCCGCGGTGTTCAAGACCGCGATATTCCGGCTTAGGCCTGGACGGGTCGAAGTCCATGTGGGGGAAGCGGTCGAGCAGGCCGTTGATCGCCACGATCATTTCCTGCCGCGCCACGTCCATGCCGAGGCAACGGTGCGGACCGAAGCCGAAGCCCATGTTGGGCTGCTTCTTGCGGAAAATGTCGTACTTTTCGGGGTTCTCGAACACGGCCGGATCATGGTTCGCCGCCCCGAAGCACAGGAACACGCGTGTACCCTCGGGCACCATAACGCCTTCCACTTCGGTATCCTGCGTGCACAGGCGCGGCATCATCGGATCGGTGGCACGCCAGCGCAGCGATTCCTCGACCGCGAGATCGACCAGCGAACGGTCCTCGCGGCAGGCGTCCCAGAAATGCCGGTGGTTCAGCAGGGCATCGATGGTGATGCCGAGCTGGCGCCAGGTGGTCCCGCCGCCCGCGAAGATCGCCAGCTTGCAGTAGCCGAAGATCTCGTCCTCGGTCAGGCTGCGCTTTTCGCCGGTTTCCTCGTCAACGATTTCGGCGGCGATCAGGCCGGCAATGAGGTTGTCGCCGGGCGCGCGGGTATTCTCGGCAATCAAGTCGCGCAGCGTCTGGTCGACGGTGGCGCGCGAGGCGGCGGCTTCCTCCGGCGGGAGCTTGGCCGCACCGAACGTGGCACGGGTGAGCTGGTAGCGAAACTCGATCACGTCCTCGCCCTCGAGCCCGATCGCCCTAGTCACCGTCGCCATCGGCAGGCGGGCGCATAGCTCCGTGTTGAGGTCCGTGGTTTCGCGGTCGAGCAGGCGGTCGAGCAGCGCATCGACGGTTTCCTCGATCCAGCGCTTGTTCCACCAGTCGAGCACCTTGGGGCGCTTGAACAGCGGCTGCGCAGCCGAACGCAGACGCTTGTGCGGCTTGCCGACCATCGAGAGAATGGTGGTACCGATGGTGCGCACGCCCGGGCTCTCGTTATAGCCTTCGGACGAGAAGATCAGGTTCTCGCGGAACCCGATCTCGCAGGCCCGGAACGAGAAGAACGTCATGGCGTCGCGCGGCGGCCCCATCGACATGGGCAGTTCGGGCACACCGAGCAGTTCGCGCAGCGACCCCTTGTGCACCGCCGCCTTGTCTCGCAGCGCGTTCATGTCGTCGGTGTAGTCGCGGTTGTTGTCGACGCCCGCGTTGGCCGCCTCGCTATTGACGTCGAACATCTCCGCGTAGCGCGGATTGTCGCTCATCAGCGAAGCGAGTGCGTTCGAGTTCTTCCCAGATACCGGGCAGCTTGCCATGGCCTCAGCCTCCTACCTTGCGGCCCGCGTAGAGGCCGCCGTCCACCGGCAGGTTCACGCCGGTAATGTTCGATGCGAGATCCGAGCACAGGAACAGCGCCGCCGAGGCGGTGTCGCGCGGGTCGATCGCCTTGCCGAGCGGATGCGCCTTGCCCATGCCTTCGAGAATGCGGTCGCGGTGCTCGCTGTCCGGGTCCATCCCGGCATAGTGCGTGAGCATGCCCGCCGGGCAGACCGCGTTGACGCGAATGTCCTTGCCGGCGACTTCGATCGCCAGCGCCCGGGTGAACTGGACGACGGCGCCCTTGGTGGTGCCATAGAGCACGCCGCCATAACCCATGAGGCCCGCAACCGAAGCGGTGCTGACGATCACGCCGCCGCCGCCCTGCCTGTCGAACTGGCGGATCGCGGCCTGGCTGCCGTAGATCACGCCATTGATGTTGACGTCCTCGACGCGCTTCATCTCTTCGGGGTCGCATTCGACCAGACTGCGTAGGCCCTTGCCCGGGATCGGGCTGATAGTGATGCCGGCATTGTTGTAGATCGCATCGAGCCGCCCGAACGCCTCCACCGTCCTGGCAACGGCCGCGTCGACCGAAGCCGGATCGGCCACATTGCAGGTCACGGCGACGCACTCACCGCCCGCGTCGCGGACCATCTTTGCGGTTTCCTCGGCATTGGCGCCGTTGATGTCGGCCGCGACCACCTTGGCGCCGTGCTCGCTGAACAGCAGACACGCCGCGCGGCCCACGCCGGAGCCAGCACCGGTGATGAGCGCCACCTTGCCCTGAACCAAACCTTCCATACGTCCTCTCTCCGTCCCGTTACCCGCCGATATTGAGCGTGGTCATCATCTGGAATTCGCGCAGGCCCTCGACCCCGCGCTCGCGGCCAAGGCCGCTCATCTTGATCCCGCCGCTGCTGGCATAACTCGACATCAGCGCGCCGTTGACGTTGACGCTGCCGCTGCGGATCTTCAGCCCGACTTCAAGCGACTTCACCTTGTCAGCGCCGTGGACCCAGCCGGAGAGGCCGAACTTGCTGTCGTTGGCCATCTCCACCGCATGATCGAGATCGCGGTAACCGATCACGCCGACGACCGGGCCGAAGATCTCTTCCTGCGCGGCGGGGTTCCTGTTGTCGGGCAGGTCGAGCACGGTCGGTTCCCAATAGTAGCCCTTGTCCATGCCCTCCGGCCGCTTGCCGCCGCAGACGACCTTGCCACCGGCATCGACGGCGGCCTGGGTGAAGTGCTCGCAGCGATCGCGCTGCGCTGCGCTGATGACCGGGCCAAGCTGGGTCGCGGGATCGCTCGCCGGGCCGATCTTCACGCCGGACAGCATCTTGGCCATGCCTTCGAGCACTTCGGCCTTGTTCTCCTCCGGCACGAAGACGCGGGTGCCCAGCACGCAACCCTGCCCCGCGTGCGAGGTGCAGACGGTGAAAGCCGCCGAGGCCGCGCGGCCCGCCGCGTCGGGCAGGTAAATCTGCGCCGACTTGCCGCCCAGTTCGAGCACCAGCCGCTTGAGCGTGGGCGCGGCCTGCTCGGCCACTTTCGCCCCGACCGTGCAGGAGCCGGTGAAGCTCACCATGTCGACCCGCTCGTCGGTGGTCATCGCCAGTCCGCCTTCGAGGCCCTGCTCGACGATGACGTTCATTACGCCCTTGGGCAGGCCGGCCTCGTCCGCCGCCTCGGCAAAGACCATCGAGGAGATCGGGGTGAGCGGATTGGGCCGCAGGATCACGGTGTCGCCCGCCATCAGCGCGGGCACGACTTTCCAGAAGGCGGTATAGAACGGCACGTTGTAGGCGCTGATCGCCGAAACCACGCCCAGCGGCGACCACCGCTTGAGGCTCTGCACTGTGAAGTAGGGGTTCACCCGCTCGTGCATCGGCAGCGGGTTTTCCTCCTGCTGCGGCAGGCGCAGGAACAGGTCGATGATCTCGTCGGTCATGCGCAGCGGCGCATGGACCTGCGCGCCCATGACCGTGGAGGAGATCGGGCAGCCGGCTTCCTTGATCGCGCAGTCCTTGAGCACGTCCGCCCGCTTGCGCAGCGCTTCGGCGTAGCGGGTCATGTAGACGGCCCGCTCCTTCATCGAGAGGCCGGACCAGCCGCCGTCGTCGAAAGCGCGGCGTACCGCACCAATGGCGGCATCGGCCTGCGCGGCCGACACGCCCTGCACTTCGGCCACCACCGATTCGTCCGACGGGTTCTCTACCTCGAAGCGCGTGCCCTCGCCCTTGACGAAGGCACCATCGATATAGGCTGCGTAGTCCAGCGGTCCTCTCCCGAAATTCGTTCGCAGTTGTGAATTATTTTTCGGAAGTGAGACTAACCGAGCTATGTTCCTGCGTCAATCGGCGAACCTCGCGCTTGTGCGAGGAGGCACGGGCGGGTGCCGCGCGTAGGTGGGCAGTTGTCACGGCAGGGGGTCATCCCTATGCCAAGCCCGCAATCGCCATTCAGCGAGAATGGACCGTCAGGATTCAGCAAGGGGACCCTTACGAAATGGCCTACACCGACTTCCTCAAGCAGCAGTGCTACATCGACGGCAAGTGGTGCGACGCCGATTCCGGGACGACTTTCGACGTCACCGATCCGGGTACCGGAAAGGTGCTGGGCACGGTTCCGAAGATGGGCGCGGATGAAACCGCTCGTGCGATTGACGCCGCGGAAGCCGCGCTCCCGGCATGGCGCGCCAAGACTGCCGGCGAGCGTGCCGGCATGATGCGCAAGCTGTTCGATCTGATGATGGAGCACCAGGACGACCTGGGCGAACTGCTGAGCCGTGAGCAGGGCAAGCCCTTCGCCGAAGGCAAGGGCGAGATCGTCTATGGCGCCAGCTTCATCGAGTGGTTCGCCGAGGAGGCCAAGCGCGCCTATGGCGACGTGATCCCCAGCCACCAGGGCGACAAGCGCATCGTCGTGATCAAGCAGCCGGTGGGCGTGGTCGCGGCGATCACGCCGTGGAACTTCCCCAATGCGATGATCACCCGCAAACTCGGCCCGGCGCTGGCCGCGGGGTGCACCATCGTGATCAAGCCGGCCTCGGCCACGCCCTATTCGGCTCTGGCCATTGCCCAGCTCTGCGAGATGGCCGGCATTCCCGCCGGCGTCGTCAACGTGGTGACCGGCAGCGCGGGCCAGATCGGCTCGGCGCTGACCCAGAATCCCAAGGTCGCCAAGCTGACCTTCACCGGTTCGACCGAGATCGGCCGCGACCTGCTGCGCGAATGTGCCGACACCATCAAGAAGTGCTCGATGGAACTGGGCGGCAACGCGCCGTTCCTCGTGTTCGACGATGCCGATGTCGATGCCGCGATCGAAGGCGCGATGATCTCCAAGTTCCGCAACGGCGGCCAGACCTGCGTCTGCACCAACCGCTTCTATGTGCAGGACGGCGTCTACGACGAGTTCGTCACCAAGCTCGCCGCGCGCGTGGAGCAGATGAAGGTCGGCTACTCGATGGACGAGGGCACCGATGTCGGCGCAATGATCGACGAGAAGGCGGTCGAAAAGGTCGAGGAACACCTTCAGGATGCGCTTTCGGGCGGCGCCGAACTGGTCGCGGGCGGCAAGCGTTCGGAACTGGGCGGCACCTATTTCCGCCCCACCGTCGTCTCGGGTGTGAAGCCCGACATGAAGCTGGCACGCGAAGAAACCTTCGGCCCGCTCGCCGGCGTGATCCGCTTTACCGACGAGGCAGATGCCATCCGCATGGCCAACGACACCGAGTTCGGTCTCGCCAGCTACTTCTACTCGCGGGACCTGTCGCGCGTGTGGCGCGTGGCCGAAGCGATCGAGGCGGGCATGGTCGGCATCAATACCGGCCTGATCTCGACCACCGTTGCGCCGTTCGGCGGCGTCAAGCAGTCGGGCCTCGGCCGCGAAGGCTCGCACTACGGACTCGATGACTACATGGAGGTGAAGTACCTCTGCATGGGTATCGAACCGGCCTGATTGCGGTAAGACTCGTCATTGCGAGCCGCAGGCGAAGCAATCCAGAGCCGGTGAATGCCTCCCTGGATTGCCGCTCGCAATGACGATAGCGCGAGGCGCTGCTGGACGTTAGGGCAGCCCTGCCGGACACGCGGCACTTGCCGCCGTCGGGCCCAGCGCCAATGATCTCTTCCAAAAGTATTTTGGGAGAGGATGCCGCCATGAAAATCTGCCGCTATCAGGACACGCCGGATGGCCCGGTGAAAATCGGCGTCGTGCGCGGCGATCAGGTGTACGACGTTTCAGCCGTGGCGGACATGCTGCCTGATGTGCGCTGGCCCTATCCCGAGGGCGACCTGTTCATCGCCAACCTCGAACGCCTGCGCCCGGTCATGGAAGACCTGGCCGACAAGGCGGCGGGCGTTCCGGTGGAATCGGTGCTTCTTCGCAAGCCCGTCGCCAATCCGGGCAAGTTCCTGTGCGGCGCGGGCAACCACAAGATCGTGCTCGGCATGGGCGGACACCCGCGCCGGATGGGTCTGCTGTTCAAGATGACCAATGCCGCGGCCGGGCCCGCCGACGGCGTCACCCTGCGCTGGCCCGAGCGCACGACCTTCCACGAAATGGAAATCGCCATCGTCATCGGCAAGCAGGGCACCGAGATCCCGGCGAGCGAGGCGTTCGACCACATCGTCGGCTATTGCATCGGCCTCGACATGACCATGCAGGGCAGCGAGTTCCCCAGCTTCGGCAAGAGCTTCGATACCTACGGCGTGATGGGCCCCTGGCTCACCACCCGCGACGAGATCGCCGATCCCGACAACCTTGCCTATTGCCTCAAGGTCAATGGCGAGGACCGGCAGGTCGACAGCACCGCCAATCTCGTGCTCGGCATTGCCGATCTCGTCGAGCACGCGGCCTCGGTGATGACGCTCCATCCGGGCGACGTGATCTTCTCGGGCACGCCGCCGCGCTCGACCGGCCCCGTCGTTCCCGGCGACGTGATGCACGCGGCCATGGAGGGGCTGGGCGAGATGACCGTGAAAGTGTCCGGCGGCCCGGGGCGCAAGACCTCGCTCGAAGGCATGGAGCCGGCAGAACCGGCTGCCGGCTAGGCGTAAACGGAGAGGACTTCTTCGTCCGTTTCGCGCGGAAGGACGTTCTCGTTGGCAGGCAGCGGTTCGAAGGCATCGGGCGTCATCGCCGTGTTGGAAAGCCCATCGAGCTTGAAGTGGCCGAGACGGCGTTCTTCCTCGCTGCGCCAGTTCTTGCGCAGGTTGAGCGCGCTCACGAACAGTTCGCCATGCCGGCTGAACATCCGGTGCGGCGCCAGCAGCATTTCTCCTCCGTTGTACTCGGCACAGATGGTCCGGCGAAGGACGATGGCCTCGATAATCGTACGTTCCTGGGTCACTTGCGTATCACTTGAATTGTGCATCGCAGCATATTGCAAAGACCATGGGGGTCCGGCAACCCGCAAAAAGCCCCGCAGGGGCACCACCAAGCGCTCCAATTTCTGGAACGGGGCGTAGCCAATTCGTCGATGGACCCGTGCGGACCCGGCGCCGATAGTGCCACGATCGGGCCAGGGTACGGGGACAGCACAATGCTTCACAGACGACAGCTTATCCGCACCGCGATGGCGGTTCCGCTTGCCTGCGCGCTTCCGGCATGGGCGCGGGCGGCCGCACCGCCCGCCGATGGAGAGAGCATGGCGCGCTTCATTTCCGGGCTGCCCAAGGCGGAATTCCACGTCCATCTGGAAGGTACGCTCGAAGCGGAAATGAAGTTTGCGCTCGCCCAGCGCAACGGCCTGTCGCTGCCATACGCCACGGTCGAGGAGATGAAGCGCAGCTACATCTACCACGATCTGCCGAGCTTTCTGAAGATCTACTACGACGGTATGCAGGTGCTGCTGACCGAGCAGGACTTCTACGATCTGGCCTACGGCTACCTCGCCAAGGCGGCCTCGCAGAACGTGCTTTATGCCGAGATGTTCTTCGACCCGCAGGAACACCTCAAGCGCGGCGTACCGATCGAGGCGGTGATCGGCGGCATCACCCGCGCCCGCGCGGACGCCGCCAGCACCATCGGCATCGAGTCGCAGCTGATCCTGTGCTTCATGCGCGATCTCAGCGCCGAATCGGCGATGGACGCGCTCGACGCCGCACTGCCGTACAAGGACAAGCTGATCGGCGTCGGGCTCGATTCGGACGAGAAGGGCAACCCGCCCGAAAAGTTCGCAGACCACTTCGCCAAGGCCCGCGCGGCGGGACTCCATGTGACGATGCACTGCGACGTCAATCAGGAGGACACGCTCGAGCACATCCGCACCGCGCTGGTCGACCTGCAGGCCGAACGCATCGACCACGGCGGCAACATCGTCCAGTCGCCCGAACTGGTGGCGCTGGCCCGGAGCCGCAACATTCCCTTCACCGTCTGCCCGACCTTCTCGGGCAAGGTCATGGAGAATGGCCAGCCGATCAACGCCCTGCGCGAGATGCTCGACGCCGGCCTGAAGGTCTCGGTGAACTCGGACGATCCGGCCTACATGGGCAGCGAGTACATCACCGAAGTGCTGATCCGCGCGCAGAAGGACAGTGCGCTCACGCCCGCCGAACTGGTGCAGATCGAACGCTTCGCTTTCGAGACCGCATGGATTCCGGAAGAGCAGCGCGACGGTTATCTGGCGAACCTAGAGGCTTATGCGCAGAGCTGGGGCGTAGCGGCTTAGGTACATCGTCATTGGAGAGCCGAAGGCCCGCGGCAATCCAGAGCGGCTGAAATCGCGCACTGGATTGCTTCACCGCGCTCGCAATGACGAAGCAGAAGAGCCCTACTGCCCTTTCATCGCCGCGCACCATTCGCCGAACAGGTGAATGCGTTCCCACAAGAGCGCGCGGGTACCGGCCATGTTGTGCATGTGGCCCATGCGCGGGCAGACGAAGACATCGACACTCTTGGCCGACGCATAGGCGCGCGGCTCGTTATGCGGATCGGGCACCAGATCGCGCACGCCCATGGCCGCCAGCACCGGCACGTCGATCGCCGCCGCTTCGGAAGCCACCACGCCCGGCGTCAGCGAGGACCGCGCCGCCCTTTGCGGCGTGCGGTGGGCATACCACGAAGGCAACGCGACATCGGGATCGATCCCGCGCGCAATGCCTTCGTAGTGCGCCAGATCCTGCTCGACCACTTCTGCGGGCACGTCGTCGTAGTGGAAGCCCCACGCCACGGCTTCCCACGCCGCCTGCTCCTGCGACGCCTGTGCGCCGGTCAGGGCCGCGGCATTGAGCGGTTCGCGGCATTCCTCCAGCGAGGCATCGCGCGGATACCAGGCGACGACGACCGGCTCACCGCCGGGCGGGGTGGAGGGATGCGAGTGAATGGCACTGAAACCCAGAACGCCAATGCCGTCGAACCCGCCATGCCGGGCCTGCTGATAGATCAGCAACCCGCCGCCGAGCGACTGGCCGATGCCGATCACGCAGGGACGCCCGACCGGAGGATAGCCCGGTTCCAGCACGCCATTGGCCAGCCGCAGCAGGATCTCGGCCTGTGCGGCGTGGGCAGCGGCAGTGAGCGCACCATAGCCCAGATCCTCGGGGTCGATCCCCGAGGCCGCATCGCAGCCGAGCCAGTCCAGCGCGACGAAGATCCAGCCGCGCTCGACATGATAGGCAGCCTGCGCCCCGGCCTCTCCTGCGCCCGGCAGCGCGCAGGTATAGTAGCCGCGCGCATAGCTGCTGCTCGGCAGTGCCACGCAGACGAGCGGACGTTCGGGCAGTGCCTCCGGCTCGGGCAGCACCACGCTCGCGACGACACGCGCCGGCACGCCCAGTCCCACGGCATCGCCGACATCGATGGAAAGCTCGATTTGCCTCAATGGTCTTCCTTCTCCCAATCAAGCGCTTGATGCGTGGATTGACGGCCCCGGGCAATATCATATTGTCAGCCGGGCATGACCGATCGTCCAGAGGATCGGCAAGACGGGAGAAATGGACACCGTGCCGGGCAAGCCAGCAAAACCGGTTTCGCGCAGCCTGTCCGACCTGCTGGGCGACGTGCGCCTGTCGGGCAGGACGTGGACCTACGGCGACTTCACCGGACAAGCGGGATGCGCAGTGTCGCCGGGCGATGCCGTGTTCGTGCATGCGGTGATCCATGGCAGCCTTCGCCTCGCCTGCACCGGCGGCGCCATGGCCGAGCTGGGCCCGGGCGATGTCGCCATGGTGCTTTCCGGCGAAGCCCATGCCCTGCGCACCACGGCCGGTGCCACGGCCCAGCCGCACGAGGGCCTGCGCCACGACCGGGACTGCGACATCCCGCCCGCCGCGGCCTTCGGCGATGGCGCGCGGGTGACTGCACGCGTGCTCAGCGCGCGGCTTCATGCCCAGTGGCCGGGCGAAGTCTCGCGCGCGGCCCTGCCCTCGCTGCTGCGGACGGGAAACGGCGTGCTGCAATCCGATGCCCTGCCGCTCGCCGGCATGGGCGCCGGATCGAGCGCTCTGCTCACCCGGATTGCCGAAACGCTGCTGATTGCCGCCCTGCGTGCCGATCCGGCCTGCCGCCGCATTCTGTCCGCCGAGACCCGCGATCCCATCGAGGACGCGCTGCAACTGATCGCTGCGGGCCCCGCCCAGCCCTGGACCGTCGAATCGCTCGCCCGCGCCGTCGGCATGGGCCGCTCGAACTTCGCCGCGCACTTCACGCAGGCGGTGGGCAAGGCGCCGATGGAGATCGTGGCCGAGCGCCGCATGGAACATGCCGCCACGCTGCTGCGGCAGGGCCGGATGAAGATCGCCGAGATCAGCGAACTCGCCGGCTACGGATCGGAAGCCGCCTTCAGCCGCCGTTTCAGCCGCCATTTCGGCATGACCCCAAGCCAGATGCGCGAGGAGGCCCGTGCCGCCCGGCAGGAGGAGGAGGTACCGACCCCGCGCTTCCGCGCGCTGCTGGCCGGCGCCCGCAACCGCAGTGCCCGCGCGACCGAAGACGAATCGCAGCCGCTGGTCAGCCCGGCTCCGATCGTGCCCGGCAGGGTCTTTTTCACGCAGGGCCGGCGCGACTGATCCCGTCGCCGGATTCCGCCAGTGTGGACGATCGAGCAAGGCAGGTGGAGACGCGGGGCTTCTCTTTGCCCGACGTCTGCGCGACCAATCCTCCCAAGAAACCAATACGGGAGAAGACACAATGGCAACTGCCAGCCTGGACCGGCCCGGCGCGAAGACCGGCTACAAGGTCATCGACGCCGATACCCACCTGACCGAACCGCACAACATGTGGACGAGCCGTGCCCCGGCCTCGATCCGTGACCGCGTGCCGCAGGTGAAGATGCTCGACGGCCAGCGCTGCTGGGTGATTGACGGCGACAAGTCGATCGGCACCGGCGCGCACCCCAACAGCGCGATCCTGAAGGACGGCGGCAAGGTGCGCGTGCTGGACGATTTCCTCAAGCTGCAGTTCGAGGACGTCCACACCGGCTCCTCCTCGCTCAAGGAGCGGCTGCAGGTGATGGATGAGACCGGCATCTACGCCCAGATCGTCTATCCCAACATCCTCGGATTCGGCGGCCAGGCCGCCGCCAAGGTCGATGCCGACCTGCGCCTCGCCTGCGTGAAGATCTACAACGATGCCGTAGCCGAGATGCAGGCCGATTCGAACGGCCGGTTCTTCCCGATGGCGCTGCTGCCCTGGTGGGACGTGAACCTCGCCATCAAGGAAACCGAGCGCTGCGCGGCGATGGGCCTGCGCGGGATCAACATCAATTCCGACCCGCACCTCGTCGATCTGGGCGGGGAACGCCTGCCCGACCTCGCCCATGAGCACTGGTATCCCCTGTGGGAAGTCTGCGAGGACATGGGCATGCCGATCAATTTCCACATCGGCGCATCGGAAACCTCGATCGACTGGATGGGACAGCAGGGCTGGCCCTCGCTGACGCGCGATCTGCGCTCGGGCATCTCCGGCGCGATGCTGTTCTTCAACAACGGCAAGGTTGTCGCCAACCTGATCTACTCGGGTCTGCTCGACCGGTTCCGCAACCTCAAGTTCGTCTCTGTCGAAAGCGGGATCGGCTGGGTACCCTTCATGATGGAAGCGCTCGACTACCAGCTCGTCGAGATCGCCGAAGGGCGCAGCTTCGAGAAGAAGCCCAGCGAGTACTTCCGGAGCAATTTCTACGCCTGCTTCTGGTTCGAACAGGGCCAGGCCGCAGCCGACATGATGCGCAAGGTCGGCATCGACAACGTGCTGTTCGAAACCGACTTCCCGCACCCGACCGGGCTCTATCCGATCGACAACCTCGAGACGCGCTACGGCGACCTGACGCACGAGGAAAAGACCAAGGTGCTCGGCGGTAACGCCGCGAAACTCTACCGCATCGACATCTAACCAGCAGCCCGCGGCAACAGCGGGCAAAGGGAGAGGATACCATGACACTCGCCATCGACCTGACCGGTCGAACCATACTTGTGTGCGGAGTCGCCAAGGGCGGCATCGGCGGGGCGACCTGCCGGCAGCTGGCCAAGGCCGGCGCCACGATCATCGCGCTCGACAAGGACGAAGCGCTGATCGCGCCGATTGTCGCGGACGTCGAAGCGCTCGGCGGGACGATCCACCCGATGGTGGTGGACCTGATGGACAAGGCCGCCTGCGAAACCGTGGTCGCGCAGATCTTCGACAAGTTCGGCGCGCTCGACGGCATCGCCAATGTCGCCGGCGGCACGCGCGAAGGCGAATGGATGCCGCTCGACGAGACGCCGACCGACAGCTTCTGGCAGACGTTCCAGCTCAATCTCGGCTATATCTTCACACTGTGCCGCGACGCGGCCAAGACGTGGATCGAGCGCGAGGAACGCGGGGCCATCGTCAATGTCTCGTCGGTCTCCTCGCTCACCTCGGCGCCCTGGCACGGCCCTTACGGTGCAGCGAAATCGGGCATCACCGCCCTGACCCGAACAATGGCCAACGAGTGGCATGAGTTCGGCATCCGCGCCAATTCGGTGCTTCCCGGTGCGGTAGCGACCGAGCGGGTGATGACCCGCGTCGTTTCCGAAAACGTGGTGCAAGGCAGCGAGCAGAACTTCGCCATGCCCGAGGAACTGGCTAACGCGATCGTCTTCCTGCTTTCCGATCTTGCGAGCGGAATTTCCGGCCAGAGCCTGACCGTGGACCGCTCGCTCTCCACCAAGTTCTGCGCCGGCGCCCGCAAGAGCCGCCGGGAACTCGCCAAGGAAAAACAGGAGGCCTGACAGCATGGAACTCGGACTTCTCTACGAATTCGAAGCCCCCAAGCCATGGGCCGGCGACCACCCCTGGGGCCAGCGCACGATGGAGCGGCAAGCCTACAAGAACTGCATCGAGCAGATTTCCCTGGCCGACAAGAAGGGCTTTCACACCGCCTGGCTAGTCGAGCACCATTTCCGCGAAGGGCGCAGCCACATGCCCTGCAACGACGTGGTGCTGGGCGCGCTGTCGCAGATCACCGAGAACATCCGGCTCGGCTTCGGCGTCACGCTGATGCCGCACGAGTTCATCCATCCCGTGCGCGTGGCCGAAAAGGTCGCGACGGTGGACCTGCTCAGCCGGGGGCGCGCCGAATGGGGCATGGGCCGTTCCACCCCGATGGAACAGATTGCCTTCGGCGTCGATGCCGCCGAATCGAAGAAAAAGATGCTGGCGGCATGCAAGACTGTTTCCGGGATGTGGGCCGAGGAATACTACGAGGAGGATTCGGAGTACCTGCAGTTCCCCAAGCGGATGGTGACGCCCAAGCCCTATCAGTTCCCGCATCCGCCATGCTGGATGGCGGCCAGCTCCGAAGAGACGATCCGCATGGCCGGGCAGAACGGTCTCGGGCTGCTGTGCTTCTCGATCATGCAGCCGCTCGAAAAGCTGGCGGGCCTGATCGACATCTACCGCGAGGAACAGAAGAACGCGGTGCCGGTGAGCCACGTCCATACCAACAAGGTGGGCGTCTACACGCTGGTCCACTGCACCGAGAGCCGCGACAAGTTCGAAACCAACCGCGTGTGGGATTCGATGTGGTGGTGGTACCGCGAAAGCGCGGCTTTCATTCTCAAATGGGAAATGGCGCATTTGCCCAAGGAGGCCCAGGACAAGGCCTTCCCCCTGCTCAAGAAGCAGGCCGACGGCGATTTCGACATCCATTCCTTCGATGATCAGGACATGGTCATCATCGGTACGCCCGAGGAATGCCTGAGGAAGTTCCTCAAGTACGAGGAGGCCGGGATCGACCAGGTGCTGTGCTACGTGAACTTCGGCTATTTGCCGCAAGAGGCAGTGCTGGAATCGATCACCCTGCTGGGCGATTACGTGATCCCCGAGCTGAAGGCGATGGGCGCCAAGCGCACCGCGCGCAATCTCGAGGACTCGATCGCGCTGCAGGCCGCCGAATGACGCCGCAAGCCGGGATCGCGCTTCCTCCGGAGCGCCCCGGCTACCCTGCCCCGCCGGATCTGGCCAAACGACGGGCGCAGATGGCGGCCGGTATCACCGCCGGTGCATTCGCAACGAAGGCACCGGCGCTGGAAACCGAAATGGCGGGCCTGCGCACGCTGCGCTTCGATGCGCCGGGCACACCGCGCGGCTACATGCTGCAACTGCACGGCGGCGGTTTCCGCATCGGGCGTCCCGAATTCGAGGGGCCGTTCTCCGAAGCCCTCGCCGCGCGATGCGGCGTGACCATCGTCGTGCCGCAATACCGTCTGGCACCCGAAGGACCGTTTCCTGCCGGCCTCAACGATGCGCTCGCGGCACTGCAGGCCTTGCACGCCGAAGCCGGCGATGTGCCTCTGATCGTCTCGGGCGATTCCGCCGGGGCCGGTCTGGCCGCCAGCATCGGGCTCTTGGCCGCTGCCGGAAAGGCGCCGCCGATAGACGCCGTCGTCATGCTATCACCCTGGCTCGATCTCACCGTCACGGCGGCAAGCTACGCCAGCAACGCCGCTACCGATCCGCTGTTCGGCACGGAATCGGCACAAGTGGCGGCCGACCTCTATCTTCAAGGCTTCGATCCAAACCACCCACTGGCCTCGCCGGTTCACTGCAACGACGCCGACCTTGCGGGCTTTGCGCCCAGCCTGATCAGCGTCGGAACCGGCGAGGTTCTTTTGGACGATGCCCTGCGCTTCCATTCCCGGCTGGAAGCGGCCGGCCGATCCTGCCGCCTCGTTCCCATCGACGGCATGGAACACGTCGCGGTCGTGCGCGGCTTCGACTTGCCGGGAGCGCGGGAGACCTTCGCGGCCGTGGCCGATTTCGCGGACGGGATTCTGGCCGGCTCATTCCGCCGAGGCGAAGACTGAACATGCGTTCAAATTTCCGGCTTTCTCGCCGCCGCTTTGTGCCCTAGCCCTAGGCTATTCAAAGCAAACGATCGGGAGAGAAGTACAATGAGCTATAAAGTTGCCGTCGTCACCGGCGCCGCCGCCGGGATCGGCGCCGCCTGTTCCAAGCGCCTCGCCAAGGAGGGCGTCGCCGTCGCCGTGCTCGATCTCGATGCCGAGCGCTGCGCCGATACCGTCAAGGCCATCAAGGACGCCGGCGGCACGGCGATTGCGGTCGGAGCCGACGTCTCCAACCGCGCCTCGGTCAAGGCCGCTTTGGAGCAGGTGCGAGAGGCGCTCGGCCCGATCTCCATCCTCGTCAACAATGCCGGCGTGACCGACTTCACACCGTTCGAGGAGCTGACCGACGAGCGCTGGGACTTCATCTACGCGGTCAACGTGCGCGGCCTGTTCGTGATGACGCAGGAGTGCCTGCCCGACATGAAGAACGCGGGATGGGGCCGCATCGTCAACATTTCCTCCTCGAGCGCGCAGACCGGTGCGGTCAACATGATCCCCTACAGCTCCTCGAAGGGCGCCGTGGTCACCATGACGCGTTCGATGGCGCAGGAGTTCGGTCCCTGGGGCATCACCGTGAACAACATCCCGCCAGGCTCGGTCATGGGCACGATCATGTCAGAGGCGAACCGCGAGAAGTTCCAGATCCCCACCGAAGTGCTGCTGCAGACGATCCCGGTACGCCGCATGGGCGAGCCCGACGATATCGCCAATGCCTGTGCATGGCTCTGCGACGAGCGTAGCGGCTACGTCACCGGCCAGACCATCGGCGTAAACGGCGGCCGCGTCGTTACCTGAGCGGAAGCGCATACGGCGCGGGTTTCACGCCCGCGCCGTCAGCAAGTCCCCCCCTGAAAAGAACAAGGGCCGGTGACTTTCGTCACCGGCCCCGATCCACATGGGGGAGTGGACCTCGTCTATGCGTGGATACTGAAATCAGGCCGGAACGGCGCCCTTGTAGCGTTCGATCGCCTCGAGAACGATCTGACGCGCGTCTTCTGCGCCGCCCCACGTACCCACACGTACCCACTTTTCCTTTTCAAGATCTTTATAGTGAGTGAAAAAGTGCTCGATCTGGCTGAACACGATTTCAGGCAGGTCGTCCTTCTCGTTCACGTTGGTGTAGTACGGGAAGGTCGAGTCCACGGGCACGCATACCAGCTTCTCGTCACCGCCGTGCTCGTCTTCGAGATTGAGGACCGCGATCGGGCGCGCGCGCACGACGCAGCCGGCGATGAACGGCGAGCGCGCCACGACCAGCGCGTCGAGCGGGTCACCGTCCGGCGAGAGCGTGTGCGGCACGAAGCCGTAGTTGGCCGGGTAGCGCATCGGCGTGTGCAGGATGCGATCGACGAAAAGCGCGCCCGAATCCTTGTCGAACTCGTACTTGACCGGTTCGCCGCCGACCGGAACCTCGATGATGACGTTGAGACTTTCCGGCGGATTGTCGCCAATGGGAACTTTGTCGATGCGCATGATGATCCTTCTTTACTGACACTCTTGGGAGAGTAGCCGGTTGGATAAAGATGCGCGCGACTTAGCGTTGCGGTTATTGCACCGCAACAGCCTTCTCGTCGATGCGAAATTTAGTTGCGTTTTGGCGCCAGCAACCGGTCGAATCCGTTCATCTTCCCAGGAGTCGTACTTTCCAGCCACGGCCAGCGGAGGCCGTCATGATAGTCGATCGACACCGTCTCGTAACGGTCCCCGCGCTTCACCAGCAAGGCAATCGGCTTGGATTCCGGAGCCTTGGCCGCAGTGATCGCATCCTTGATCACGCTCTTGGTATAAGCGCGTCCGTTAACCGCTACGATAGTCACGCCATTGACGATCCCGGCGTTGTAACCGGCCCCATCCCACAGTGTCGAAGTAACGTTGCCGCCGTTGTCGAGCGAAAATCCCAGCGAATAGGTGAGATCCAGTGTCTTTCGCGAATCGGCGATACCCTTTGAGTAGGGATTCGGCTGCTCCTTCCAGACCAGATTGTACCCCGCCATCTTCATGCCGTTCATCGGCGCGGGCTGGTTCGGCTTGTAGAGCCGGGTGCGCAGGAAGTCGGCCCAGTCGTAGGCGTAGACCGAGTTGAGCGTGGAGACGACTTCATCGAAGTCGTAGGTCAGTTCGCCCCAGTCGCCGTCGCGCAGGCCGAAGAAGGCCTTGGCGAAATCGTCGAGCCCCTTCTTGCCGCCGGTACCCTTGCGGATGATCTGGTCGGCTTCGAGCCAGGTCAGCGCGCCTTCGACATAGTAGTCCTCGCTGCGGGTCAGCGAATTGTAGGGCAGCGGACGGCGGCGGGCGAGCTGCGGTGCGGCGGTCGTATCCTCGACCGAACGCCAGCCGCGGCCCGGCGTGCCCTCGGCATACTTGGCCACGGCATTGGCGAACATGCCGAGCACCGTGTCCTTCTTCTGCACGCCCGAGCGCGCCGCGAGAACATAGCCCCAGAACTGCGTCTGGCCTTCATAGACCCACAGCAGCGTGTTCTGCATCGGCTGCTGGTAGTCGGGCGTCCACAGGTCGGCCGGGCGGCGATACTTGCCGTTCCAGCTGTGCACAAATTCGTGCGGAATGACGTTGTGATCCCAGTCCATTTCGTCCCAGTCGATCCACGACTTGGGCTCGTACTGGTTCTCGCTCGAGCGGTGATGCTCCAGTCCGATGCCGCCCATGCGGTCGGTCAGCGCAAGCAGGAAGTCGTAGTGATCGAAGTGGCGGGCGCCGAACGTGTGCAGCGCCTCGTCGACCAGATTGCGGTAGGTCTCCATGTGCTTGGGCGCGATCGCGAGCAGTTCCGGCTCGTCGGCAACAACGTCCATGTAGACATCATGGCCCAGGTCCCATCGCTTGGCGTGTTCACCCGCAAAGATCGGCGAATCGACCAGACGTTCATAGTCGGTCGCGGTCCAGCTCACCGTGTCGCCCTGGCGCGACTTGCCGTCGAGCGCGGTATAGACGGTCCAGCCCTCGGGGACCTTCACGGTCGGCTTCACCGTGATGCCGCGCACATAGTACCCGGCCGGGTAGAGGCTCATCTTTTCCCACTGCAGGTTGAGCATTTCCTGCGTCATGGTGATGCGGCCCTCGCTCGAGCGCACCGGCGAGGTGTGGACGAACTTGGCCGTCACCGCCTTGGCGCCCTCGGGCAATTCGAGGTGAAACGCATTCACGGCGACAGTATCGCGCGCCCACGGAATTTCCTTGCCGTCGGCATAGAAGTGGATGTCCGCAAGCATGGCATAGGGGCCGGTTTCGGAGTGGTTGCCGGGCAGCCAGCCGGGCTGGATCAGCGTGATCTTGCCGGTTCCGGCCGCGACCGGAAACTCCTCGGTCACACGGTAGATGCCGTGCTCCACATCGGTCGCATCGATCCACAGCGAGACAGTGCCGGGATAGGGCACGTCCTTGGCCGCCGGGATCGGCGCCGGCAGCTCGGGTGCCATCGGCGTGGTACGGGAAGAATCCTGTGCCGTCGCCGAAGCGGAAAGGGACAGGAGGGCAGAGAGCGTCGCAACCGCAGTAAGATATTTCATTACGTTCATCTTTGCGTCAGTTACCCGATTTGGCAACCATACATTAGCATCGGGTTGCACCGCGCGGCACCGGCCCACGCCCCCACCCGACCTCCCACGAGCATATCCTGTCGGGAGGTCGGGTGGGGGCGTGGGCCGGTGCCGATCAAGCGGGACAATCTTCCCGCGCATCCCCGCGGGACCACTTTATTGCCGCGCCCATTCGGGCTAAGCGCGCGCCTTATGAGCAACACACCACAGGCCATTCGCGGAACCCAGGACATTTTCGGCACCGATGCCGAGGCTTTCGCACACGTCGTCGAAACCTTCGAACGCGTCCGCAAGCTCTACCGCTTCCGCCGGGTGGAAATGCCGGTGTTCGAGAAGACCGCGGTTTTCTCCCGCTCGCTGGGCGAGACAACCGACGTCGTGTCCAAGGAGATGTACTCGTTCGAGGACCGCGGCGGCGAATCGCTGACGCTGCGCCCCGAATTCACCGCCGGGATCGCCCGCGCCTATCTTACGGGCGGCTGGAAGCAGTTTGCCCCGCTCAAGGTGGCGACGCACGGTCCGCTGTTCCGCTATGAGCGCCCGCAGAAGGGCCGCTATCGCCAGTTCCACCAGATCGACGCCGAGATCATCGGCGCGGCAGAACCGATGGTCGATGTGGAACTGCTGCTCATGGCCGACCAGCTTCTCAAGGAACTGGGCATTTCCGACGGCGTCACGCTGCAGCTCAACACGCTCGGCGATGCCGAAAGCCGTGAGGCCTGGCGCGCCGCGCTGATCGAATACTTCCGCGATCACAAGGCGTCGCTAAGCGAGGATTCGCAGGACCGTCTGGAGCGCAATCCGCTGCGCATCCTCGATTCCAAGGACCCTCGCGACAAGCCCTTCACCGCCGATGCGCCGAAGATCGACGACTTCCTCTCGAGCGAGGCGCAGGACTTCTTCGGGGCCGTGACACAAGGGCTCGAAGCCGCCTCGGTGGACTTCGTCCGAGCCCCGGCCCTTGTGCGCGGGCTGGACTACTACAGGCACACTGCTTTCGAATTTGTGACAGATCGGCTCGGCGCTCAGGGCACCGTGCTCGGCGGCGGCCGCTACGACGGCCTGCTCGAAGCGCTTGGCGGCCCGGCAACCCCGGCTGTCGGCTGGGCAGCGGGTATCGAACGCCTGGCCATGCTCGTGTCCGACGCCGGCATCGGCGGCGAGCCGCCGCTGACCTGCATCCTCGCGGTCGAGGACGATGCCGCTCTGCCCTACGCGCAAAAGGCCATCACGATCCTGCGCCACCAGGGCATCGCCGCCGAAATGATCGCTTCGGGCAGCCCCCGCAAGCGCTTCGACAAGGCCGTGAAGCTGGGCGCGAAAGTGCTAGTCTCGTTCGTAATGCGCGACGGCGCCCCCGTCGCCAACCTGCGCGCAGCCGAACCGACTGCCGATTATCTCGCGGTCGAGCAGGTCATCCAGACGATCCAGTCGTGAAGAGAGACTTTGCCTTTCTCGTCGATGTTTCCGCGGATGTTTCACGCGGAGGCGCACAGACGCGGAGAACAACGGGGAAGCGGGTTCGCGCGAAGGCGCAAAGGCGCGAAGACTTCATGTTTGCGGCGAAGCCGCTGTTCTCTCGTTACCTAAAACTTGGCGCAACGACAGACTGGGATAAGAGGCCTGCGGCGCGGCACAGCGTCTTCGCGCCTTTGCGCCTTTGCGCGAATCGATCTCCTTACCTTTCTTTCTCCGCGTCTCCGCGCCTCCGCGTGCCCCCCTGCCACCTGTGCAAAAGGAACCGCACGTGAGCACGATCTCCGGCGAACGCCTCGCCCAGATTGCGCATCGCTTCGCCGAGCTGGAAGCCCGGCTCGCTTCGGGCACGCTGGAAGGCGATGCCTTCGTGACCGCGAGCCGCGACTATGCGGAGCTGGAACCGGTCGCGCGGATCGCGTCGGACGTCGTCTCGATGCGCGGCGAACTCGCCTCTCTGCAGCAGCTCGACGATCCCGATCCGGACATGCGCGCGCTGGCCGAAGAGGAAATCGCGCGCATCAAGGAAGAGCTGCCCGAAGCCGAGCGGCAGCTTGCCCTGGCCATGCTGCCGCGCGATGCGGCCGACCAGCGCCCGGCCATGCTGGAAATCCGCGCCGGTACCGGAGGCGACGAGGCGGCGCTGTTCGCCGCCGATCTCTACCGCATGTACGAACGCTATGCCGCCGAGCAGGGCTGGAAGGTCGAGATGATCTCCGCCAATGCCAGCGACATCGGCGGCTTCAAGGAAGTCGTCGCCAACGTGACCGGCACCGGCGTCTTTGCCAAGCTCAAGTTCGAATCCGGCGTCCACCGCGTCCAGCGCGTGCCGGTGACCGAGAGCGGCGGGCGTATCCATACCTCTGCCGCGACCGTCGCCGTTCTGCCCGAACCGAGCGAAGTGGACGTGCAGATCGAGGACAAGGACCTCAAGATCGATATCTTCCGCGCTTCGGGTGCAGGCGGGCAGCACGTCAACACCACCGATTCAGCGGTGCGCATCACCCACCTGCCCAGCGGGCTCGTGGTCATCTGTCAGGACGAGCGCAGCCAGCACAAGAACAAGGCCAAGGCGATGCAGGTCTTGCGCGCGCGTCTCTACGAGAAGATGCGAGACGAGGCCCACGGCGCCGAGGCCGAGGCGCGCAAGGCGATGGTCGGCTCGGGCGACCGCTCCGAGCGCATCCGTACCTACAACTTCCCGCAGGGGCGCGTGACCGATCACCGCATCAACCTGACCCTGCACCGCCTGCCGGAAATCCTCGAAGGTCCCGGCCTCGGCGAGCTGATCGACGCGCTGATCGCGGAAGACGAGGCCAAGCGACTGGCGGCCATGGATGCCTGATCCGACCGGCACGGTGGCCGAAGCCATCCGCGCCGCCGCCGCACGCCTTGCGTCCACCAGCGACACCGCGCGGCTCGATGCCGAAGTGCTCATGGCCCATGCGCTGGGCGTCTCGCGCTCCGAACTCCTGCTGCGCCATATGCGGAGCGAGACACCCGCCCTCTTTGCGGACCTGATCGACCGGCGCGCCGCGCACGAACCGGTTGCCTATATCGCCGGCCAGCAGGAATTCTTCGGCCTGCCGTTCGCGGTCTCGCCCGACGTGCTGATCCCGCGCGGCGATTCGGAAGTTCTGGTCGAAACGGCATTGGCCGCACGTCCCCAGGCGCGCTCGGTATTGGACTGCGGCACCGGATCGGGCGCCCTGCTGCTTTCCGTTCTGGCAAACCTTCCGGCCGCACAAGGGACCGGCATCGACAGTTCACCGGGAGCCCTGGCCGTAGCGGCAGCCAATGCCCGGGCCCTTGGTCTCGACACCCGGGCACGAATGGTCATGGCCGACTGGCACAGGCCCGGCTGGGCAGACCCGCTTGGAGGCCCATTCGACCTGATCCTCGCCAATCCGCCCTACGTCGAAACCGCCGCCGCCCTCGATTCCTCGGTACGCGACTACGAGCCGGCCAGTGCCTTGTTTGCGGGGAGCGACGGCCTCGACGACTATCGCGTTCTCGTACCGCAGTTGTCCGGCTTGCTGGCGCGGGGCGGCCTTGCGCTGGTGGAGATCGGCTATCGCCAGGCCGAGGCCGTCAGCGCCATCGGAGAGGCCGCGGGATTGACCGCGCGCGTTCATCACGACCTTGCCGATCGGCCGCGTGTAATCGCTTTTTCCGCAGTTTTAGATAAATCGCCATAATATTTCTCTTGGAATTCCGTGCCGGAGTGCCTAATGATTACGCGGAGCCGGTTAATGGACGGAATTTCCCATACCCGGTTCACCTCCATCATTTGCGAGCGGTCTCAGCATTGGGCGCCGCAGCAAGGCAGATGAGGAAGTCTCGGCAGCCGGGGGTTAGCCGTGATCTTATTACATATGGCAGTCCGATCTTGGTGATCCGGACTCATGCCAGGGGTTTTGAGGAAAGTTATCCTTGAATAACAATCGTGGTAACAACCGTCGGCGCGGCCGCGGTAACAACCGTCAGCAAGGCGGCCAGCATACGAATCGTATCGACAGCAGGGCACGGGGCAACGCACCGCAGCTGCTGGAAAAGTACAAGAAGCTGGCGCATGACTCGCATCTAAACGGAGACCGGGTCCAGGAGGAATACTACCTTCAGTTTGCCGACCACTACTTCCGTGTGATCGCCGACCAGAAGCAGCGGCAGGAAGAAGCGCGGCAGCCCCGTCGGGATGACCGCCCTCAGGACAACAACGAGGATTCCGGCTCGGACGACGATTACGGCAACAACACCTCGTACAACCAGAATTCTGCCCGTCAGGAACGCGGTCAGGATCGCTACGAGAATTCCTCTTCCGACGAGCAGAAGGAAACTGCCGGCAAGGGCGACGAGGAAGACGGCGAGGATCGCTCGATCTACGAACCGGTTGAAAATCCGTTCGTACGCGAGCCCCGCGCCACCCGTACTCCGAAGCCGCAGCAGCGCAAGCCGCGCCGCCGGACGCGCGAAGATGATGCGGAAGGTCCGGAGGCTAATGCCGGCTCGGATAACGAGGACGACGCAGGCAACCTCGACCCTTCGGCCCTGCCGCCTTCGATTTCCGCCAAGGACGAAGCCGCCGAAGAAAAGCCCAAGCGTCGCCGCACCCGCAAGACGGCACCGCCCGCCGACGATGGCGACGGCAAGCTTGAAGCGGTAAACGGCTGATTTACGATAGCCCGCCCGGCCGCGCGCAAGTTTCCTTGCGTCGTGGCCGGGCAGGTCTACATACCGGCACCGATGCAATCTGATCGGCGCCTTCCCGTTTTCGCCCAAACCCTCAACCGCATCTGGCGCTCACCCCGCATCGCCGCAATCGTGGCCGGTGCTCTGGCTGCCTGCGGATTTCAGCCCCTTTCCCTGTGGCCGCTCACCCTCTTTGCAGTTGCCTGGCTGATCGAACTGGTGATGCGAACCGGCCGCGGACGCGACGCGTTCCTGATCGGCTGGTTCTTCGGCCTCGGCCACTTCACACTCGGCAACAACTGGATCGCGACGGCCTTCACCTATCAGGCGAACCTGCCCGCCTGGCTGGGCGGCATCGCGGTGGTCCTGCTGTCGCTCTATCTCGCGCTCTTTCCGGCGCTGGCCGCGCTTGCCGCGTGGTCGATCGTGCGACCGGACCGGATGACAACCAGGCGAACGGCCTTTGTCGCCCTGGTATTCGCTTTCGCATCCGCGTGGATCGTCACCGAATGGCTGCGCGCGTGGGTCTTCAGCGGTTTCGCGTGGAATCCCCTGGGCGTCGCCCTGCTCGGCCAGTTCGAGACCCGTGGACTCGCGCTACTGACACCGTGGATCGGTACCTACGGTCTTTCCGGGGTGCTGGTCCTGCTCGCCGGCGTGCCCGGCGTGGTGGCGCGCCTGATCGGCGGGTCGCGCAGCCCCGCGCGCTGGCTCTGGGCCGCCCCTGCGCTGGCTCTCGCTGCGGGTCTTACCGCGTTGATGGCACTGCCCGATCCCTGGGTGAAGCGCGATGAGGGAGCCACGCGCTTCACGCTCGTCCAGCCCGATCTGCCGCAGGAAATCATCGACGATCCGCGCTACTTCGAAGAGAATTTCATAAAGCTGGCGAAGCTCTCGCTCCCGCGCAGCCGCGGCGAAAAGCGCGTGGTGTTCTGGCCCGAATCGGGGCTCGGCGACTATCTGCGCGACGGCTATCCGCGCTATCTCTACCGCCTCTACACCTACGGCGCAGACCCCGTGATCGCGCGCGGCCGGATCGGCTCCGTGATCGGCCCCTACGGCCTGCTGCTGACCGGTGCCGTGGACCTCGTGGTCGAGAACGGCGACGGGGTGGCTGCCCGCAATTCGGTGACGGCGATCAACGGCAAGGGCGACATCCTTGCCGGCTATTCCAAGGCGCACCTCGTGCCTTTCGGCGAATATCTGCCGCTGCGCTGGCTGCTCGAGCCGCTCGGCGCTTCACGCTTCGTCGCGGGTTCGCTGGACTTCTGGCCGGGACCGGGACCACGCACTTTCGACTTCGGTACTCTCGGCGAAGTCGGCGTGCAGATCTGCTACGAGATCGTGTTCAGCGGCGAGGTCGTCGATCCGCTGAACCGGCCCGACTACATCTATAATCCCTCGAACGACGGCTGGTTCGGCGCCTGGGGGCCACCGCAGCATCTGGCCCAGGCCCGCATGCGGGCCATGGAGGAAGGCCTGCCGGTCATGCGTTCGACCACGACCGGCATCAGCGCCGTGATCGACGCCGACGGCATCGTGCGCAGTTCGCTGGCGCGCCGCACCGCCGGCCGTATCGACGGACGCATCCCGCCACCGCACGAACCCACCCTCTTTGCACGCTATGGCAACGCCTTGTCGCTGGCTCTCGCGGCGCTGATCGCACTGATGGCCATTTCCATGGTTGCACTCGGGCGCCGCGGCAGGTAGACGAAAGCACACATAAAGCTTTCTTTATATCATAGGTTTTGACCATGCGCAGCGACTACGTCTTTACCTCCGAGAGCGTCTCGGAAGGACATCCCGACAAGGTTTCGGACCAGATTTCCGACGCGATCGTCGATCTGTTCCTCTCCAAGGATCCGGAAGCGCGCGTCGCTTGCGAGACCCTGACGACCACGCAACTCGTGGTTCTGGCCGGCGAAATTCGCTGCAAGGGCGTTTACGAAAACGGCGCGTGGGCCCCCGGCGCGCTCGAGGAGATCGAGCAGACCGTGCGCGATGTCGTGAAGAAGGTCGGCTATGCGCAGGACGGCTTCCACTGGGAAACCCTGGAGTTCGACAACCGCCTGCACGGCCAGTCCGCCCACATCGCGCAGGGCGTCGACGCTGCCGGGAACAAGGACGAAGGTGCCGGCGACCAGGGCATCATGTTCGGCTTTGCCTGCGACGAGACGCCCGACCTGATGCCGGCGACGCTCGACTACAGCCACAAGATTCTGCAGCAGCTTTCCACGGACCGCCACTCGGGCAAGGCGCCGTTCCTCGAACCCGATGCCAAGAGCCAGGTCACCCTGCGCTTCGAAAACGGTGAGCCCGTAGCCGCGACCGCGATCGTCGTCTCGACCCAGCACAAGGAAGGCTACGACGAGGGCGAGAAGGAAGCCGAGCTGAAGAGCTACGTGCGCAAGGTCGTCACCGACATCCTGCCCGAAGGCTTCGTGACCGACGAAACCAAGTTCCACATCAACCCGACCGGCTCCTTCGTGATCGGCGGCCCGGACGGCGATGCCGGCCTCACCGGCCGCAAGATCATCGTCGACACGTACGGCGGTGCAGCCCCGCACGGCGGCGGCGCGTTCTCGGGCAAGGACCCGACCAAGGTCGACCGCTCGGCCGCCTACGTCACGCGCTATCTCGCCAAGAACGTGGTGGCTGCCGGCCTCGCCAAGCGCTGCACGATCCAGGTTTCCTACGCGATCGGCGTCTCCGAGCCGCTGTCGCTCTATGTCGACCTGCACGGCACCGGCACCGTTTCCGAAGAGGCGCTCGAAGCGGCGCTGACCAAGGTTGCGGCGGAAAAGCTTGGCGGCCTGACCCCGCGCGGCATCCGTGTCGGCCTCAGCCTCAACAAGCCGATCTACTTCCAGAGCGCTGCCTACGGCCACTTCGGCCGCAAGCCCGAAGGCGACCTGTTCCCGTGGGAACGCACCGATCTGGTCGACGACATCAAGGCCGCGCTCGGCTGAGCGGCCGCGTCGCCACAGCAGTTCAAACGAAAATCCGGGGCCGCAAACCTCGGATTTTCTGATTCGGGGCTTTGCGCTATGACGCCCCCATGCACACGACCGACATTTCGGCGGCAGACGCGGCGAGAGCGCCGCTCTGCGTTGCCGCGCTTTACCAGTTCGCCCCCTTCGAGGATCCCGCAGCCCTGCGTGCGCCCCTGCTGGCGCTGTGCGAGGTCCAAGGCATTCGCGGCACGCTTCTTCTCGCCCGCGAAGGGATCAACGGCACCATTGCCGGATCACGCGAAGGACTGGATGCAGTCATCGCGCACATTCGCGCCTTGCCCGGCTGCGAACGGCTGGACGTCAAGTTTTCCTCGGCAGCGGAGATGCCGTTCCACCGCATGAAAGTGCGGCTCAAGCGCGAGATCGTGACCATGGGCGAGCCCGGCACGGATCCGCTCGCCACCGTCGGCACCTACGTTGCGCCGGAAGACTGGAATGCGCTGATTTCCGATCCCGACACGATCCTGATCGACACGCGCAACGACTACGAAGTCGCCATCGGCACCTTCAACGGGGCCATCGATCCGGAAACACGCAGCTTCCGCGAGTTCCCCGAATGGTTCCGCCGCGAGCGCGAGCGGCTGCTCGGCGAGGGCAAAGCGCCGAGAGTCGCGATGTTCTGCACCGGCGGTATCCGCTGCGAGAAGTCGACCGCCTTCCTCAAGCAGGAAGGGGTCGAGGATGTCTTCCACCTCAAGGGCGGCATCCTCAAGTATCTTGAGACGATCCCGGCAGAGCAAAGCCTTTGGCACGGTGAATGCTTCGTGTTTGACCAGCGGGTCTCGGTCGGTCACGGGCTGGTGCAGGGCTCGCTGTCGCTGTGTCACGCCTGCCGCCAGCCGGTAAGCGAATCGGACAAGGCCTCGGCGCACTATGAAGAGGGCGTGAGTTGCCCGGCGTGCTTCGAGAGCCGCACCGACGAGCAGCGCGCCCGCTACCGCGAGCGGCACCGGCAGGAGAAGCTCGCCGAGGCCCGCGGCGAGGAACATGTGGGCGCGAAGATGCCGACGTCGGCCGGCCAAGAGGCATGATGCCGGAGACCGCCAGCCTTCCCATCCTCTATAGCTTCCGCCGTTGCCCCTACGCCATGCGCGCCCGGCTGGCGATCATGGTGGCAGGCCTCACCTGCCAGCTGCGCGAAGTGAAGCTCTCCGCCAAACCCGAGGCCATGCTCGAAGCCTCGCCCAAGGGCACGGTGCCGGTTCTGGTCTTGCCCGATGGCACGGTGATCGAGGAAAGTCTCGACGTGATGCACCATGCGCTGGGCGTGAACGATCCCGAAGACTGGCTGGATCGCGCCGACGCCGACCTGATCGCCCGCTGCGACGGCCCCTTCAAACGCGACCTCGACCGCTACAAGTACCCCGACCGCTACGACAGCGACGCTACCGCGCATCGCAGCGCAGGCCTCGCCTTTCTGCAGGACCTTGAGGCACGCTTGGGGGAAGACGAGAACCTGAGCGGATCGCCACGCGGCCTAACCGACATGGCGATCGTGCCCTTCATCCGCCAGTTCGCCGCGACCGACCGCACCTGGTTCGGCGCCCAGCCCCTACCCCGCCTGCGCGCCTGGCTCGACGGACACCTGACCTCGGACCTGTTCAAAGCGATCATGGTCCGCCATGGCCCATGGCAGCCGGACGATACGCCGATCCTGTTCGCGGCAGGCTGAAGCGCCGCTTCCTACTTTCGCCCACCCCGCTCATCCGGAGCCTGTCGAAGGATGGGACCCCTGCGCAGCGCGAGCGCCCTTCGACAAGCTCAGGACGAGCGGCGGCAGGTCTTGTGGATATGCCGGGGCGGCAGCATCGCACCGCCGCCCCGGCCCTATCGCTTACTTCCCGGCCAGTTCCTTCACCAATCGCGGCGAGGGATAGATCGTTTCCAGCGCTTCCTGCAGCGAGGCGGCGGAAACGACCACGGTGCGGTTGAGCACCGGATCGTAGCCGTAGTTGCCGCCCAAGGAGTGGATGTTGCCGTCGAAAGCGGCGCCGATCACGGTGCCGGTCTTGTCGATCACCGGTGAGCCCGAGTTGCCGCCGATAATGTCGTTGGTGGTCACGAAGTTGTAGGTCACCGACTTGTCGATCTCGTCTTCCTTCGCGGCGAAGGCCGGGGCGAGATCGAACGGCGGGGCGCCCGTAGCACGCTCGAAGGTGCCGCCGATGGTGGTCTGGAACGGCACCTGCCTGCCGCGCTCGGGCCAGCCTTCGACCTTGCCGTAGCTGATGCGGAGCGTGAACGTGGCATCGGGGTAGATCGTGTCGCCATAGGCCGCGAAACGCGCGTCGGTTAGCTTGGCACCGGCAGCGGCTGCGGGGCCCGAGTACCCCTCGTCCACCTCCTTTTCGAGCTCGCGCTGACGCGCGTCGAGCTTGCGGGCATAGACGATCATCGGATCGTCCGACGCCTCGATCGCCGCCTGACCACCTTCCCACAGCTGCTTGCGGTATTCCGGATCGGCCAGCTTCGTGCCGGAGACCAGCCGTTCTGCCAGCGCTTCCGGGCTTTCCTTGCCCAGCAGCAACTTGGTGTCGGGATCGTCCACGCCGAGGTATTCACGCGCCTTCGAGAGGCTCCACTCCATGCGCAGCTCATCGAGCCAGGGATAGACCGGCGCCGCATCGAGCAGGCGCTTCTCGGTGAGCGGAAGCGCGCTGTCGGTGTAGCCGGGCAGGCGCTCGGCATTGGGCTTGGCGCGCTCGGCCGCGCCCATTACCAGCGTCTCGGCATAGCCGTAGAGGTCGCCCGAAGGCTCGATGAAACGCGCGGGCATGTAGAGCTTGCGGTAGGCCTTCACTGCCGCGTCCATCTCGCTCCAGGGGTTGCCGATCTCGGCGTTGCCCGCACTCTTTTCCCTCAGCGCAGCCTCGGCCGCGGCCAGCTTGCCGGTAAAGTCCGGATCGTTGAGTGCCTTCATCCGGCCGATGTAGACTTTCAGCCCGTTCTCCACGCCGTTGAGCATGTCGAGACCCTCACGGGCGTGCTCTGGGCTTTCTTCCATCGCCCGGATCAGCCGGCCGCGCAGTTCGGAGTAGGTCGCGACGATCACCGGCAGGCGCACTTCGCGCTCGAACGCGAGCTGGCTCTGCGTGTAGAGGCGCGAGGTAGAACCGGGATTGCCGACCACGAAAGTAGCCTCGCCTTCCTTCGGCGCGCGCGGATTCCACTTGAGGTGGTTCGGCGTCTTGACCGGCTTGCCGTTCGCGTAGGCGCGCAGGAAGGCACCATCGAGATCGTAGCGCGGGAAATTGAAGTTGTCCGGATCGCCGCCGAAAGTCGCCGCACGGTCTTCCGAAGCCCAGACCAGCCGCACGTCGGAATACTTGCGGTAGGTATAGAGCTTGTACTGGCCGCCGCCGAACAGCGTCACGACCTGGCAGCGGGTGGTCTCGCGATCAGTGCAGTTGGCGGATTCGATCTCGGCGATCTTCGCATCGCGCGCCTTGGTCAGCGCCTCGCCGGTGAGCGAGCCGATGGCCTTTTTCACGTCGCCGGTCACATCGGTGATCTTCGTCACCACTTCGGCCTGCTGACCGGGGCAATTCTTCTCGTCGTTGAAGGTTGCCGCGACATAGCCGTGATCGAGCAGGTCGTTGTCGCCGGTCGAATTGTCGAACAGGCACGAAGCGACGCAGTGATGGTTGGTCAGGATCAGGCCATTGCCCGAAACGAAGCTGGCCGAGCAGCCGCCGGTCAGGCGCACGGCGGCATTGCGCACATCGTCGAGCCAAGCCTGATCGGGCGCCCAGCCGTAGTCTTCCTTCATCTTGGCGGCGGGAAAATTATCGAAAGTCCACATGCCTTCGTCGGCACGGGCGGGGGAAGAAGCCAGCGCCAGCGAAGCGGCGGTACCGGCGGCAAGCAGTGAAAGCGAACGGATGGTCATGGGTTTTCCTTGTTCCTGTTGGCCGCAATTTTCCCAAGGAAACCGCCGCTGTCCAGCCGAATTCCACACCCCGGCATAAGGTTGCGCAATCGCCTTCGCAGGCATTAACTAAGAGCCTTCATCGGTGCTTTGCGAGCAACAAGCTTAGGCTTCCCACACACCCGGCCGTGCAGCGGGAATGGTCCGGTGCGGTGCCTGCGGCAGGGCGGCCTTCCTCTCGGACATGCCGCCACGGTCGAGGCTCGACATCGCCGGTTACGCCCCGTACCCCTTTCCCTTGTCTCGTCGCGACGGTCGCGGACGGGATCGCGCAGCCGCTGGTCCAGGATCGCAGGGCATGGCATTCGAAACACTGATTTCGGTGAAAGACCTTCAGGCACTGCTCGCCTCGGGCCGCGACGTTCTGCTGCTCGATTGCGAATTCGAACTCGGCGCGCCCGACAAGGGACCGGCAATCTACGCCGAGGGGCACTTGCCCGGTGCACGCCATGCCCACCTCGACAACGACCTTGCCAGCCCCCCAGACGGCACCAACGGGCGCCATCCGCTGCCTGCACCGGTCGCGCTGGCAGCCTGGCTGCGTGCGCAGGGTCTCCGCAAGGGCCAGCAGGTCGTCGCCTACGACAGCAACGGCGGTGCCTGGGCCGCACGCGCCTGGTGGCTGCTGCGCTGGTTGGGACATGCCCAAGTGGCGGTCCTCGATGGCGGCAAGCCGGCGTGGATAGCGGCAGGCCTGCCGCTCGAACACACCATGCCCGGACCTGCGCCGACAGGGGATTTCGAGGCAGGCGATCCGCTGGTCGCAACACCTGTCGACGCCGGTGACGTGCTCGCCAATATCGGCACCGGCGATGCGCTCGTGCTGGACGCGCGCGATCCTGCGCGCTTTCGCGGCGATCCCAACCCGATCGATCCTGTGGCGGGCCATATTCCCGGCGCCCGCAACCGCTGCTTCCGCGACAATATCGACGACAAGGGCCGCTTCCGCCCGGCGCAGGAACTGGCCAAGGACTTCACCGTTTTGCTCGAGGGCAAACCGGCGATGCTGAGCTGCGGTTCGGGCGTCACCGCGTGCCACAATGCGCTGGCGATGGAGATCGCCGGACTGCCCGGCGCCCGGCTCTATCCCGGTTCGTGGAGCGAGTGGATCAGCGGTCCAGCGCGTCCGGTGGAGACCGGCGAGGGCTGAAACCGCACCTAAGCGGGGCTCGGCAGCACGCGGGTGAGTACCAGCCCCACAGCCGGGCGGATCACCAGTCCGATCACGTCGATCGCGACATGGACGGCCATCGCCACCAGCAGACTGCCGCTGATCAAGTAGAGCGCCGTGAGCAACAGCCCGGCGAGGGTGGTTGCAATCACGCCGACCGGCCCCTGATAGAGATGGCAGAGCCCGAAGATCGCGACCGGCAGCAGGAAAGCCGCCGGAAGCGGCACACCCAGATCCGCAAACGCAAAAGGCAGAAAGCCGCGAAACAGCAGTTCCTCGCCGACGCCGGCGACAATCGCCAAGAGCAGGGCCCAGCCCAGCTCTGGCCCATTGCGCGGACGCAGGACGGCGAAATTGCCCGCCACGATCACCTTGCGCGAGCGCAGCAGCAGAGGCAGCGCCTCGATGGCAAAGATCAGTACCGCCAGTTCGGCCAACAGCCAGGGCGACAGCAACGCCTGCTCCAGGTCACCGGCCCGCAACCCCAGCCACTGCGTCGCCGTTGCGGATAGCGCCGCGATTTCGGCGCCGGGGTGCAGAGCGCGGAGGAGATTGCCGGTCAGCAGCAGCGCCAGTCCCGGCATCGCCAGCATGATCAGCGCCTGTCGCCCGATCTTGCGCTCGAAAAACCAGCGCCTGACCGCCGGGTCCGACGTTTCTCGCAAGGCGCTCACCTGCCGCCGCCCGCGCTGCACGTAGCGGGCGAGCAGCGCCAGGACGACGCCCAGAGCCAGCGTGGTCAGGATCGTTCCAAAGACGGCGCCGGACATTTCCAAACCTTATTTGGCGAGTTCCGCTTCGATCGCGCCGACGAGCTCGGGCGAATTCGGCTCGATACCCGGCGCAAAGCGGCCAGCGACGCTGCCGTCCTTGGCAATCAGGAACTTCTCGAAGTTCCAGAGCACTTCCGGGTCCTCGGTCGGGGTCATGCCGTAGCCCTTGAGTCGTTCGCGGAATTCCTCGGCCGGGCCGACCTTTTCGGGCTGGGCCTTGGTCAGTTCGGCATAGAGCGGCTGCTTGCCCTCGCCGGTGACGTCGGCCTTGGCGAAGAGCGGAAAGGACACGCCGTAGTTGACCGAGCAGAACTCCATGATCTCTTCATGCGTGCCTGGCTCCTGCGCGCCGAAATCATTGGCCGGGAAGCCGAGGATCTCGAAACCCTTGTCCTTGTATTCGTTGTAGAGCTTTTCCAGCCCTTCGTACTGCGGCGTCAAGCCGCACTTGCTGGCGACGTTCACGACCAGCAGGACATTGCCCTTGTGCTCGGCAAGGCTGTCGTACGCGCCGTCGATGCGGGTCAGCGGAATGGCGGAAATGTCGGTCATTACTCGGATTCTCCCGTGCTGTTTGACGAGAGTATGGGCCGCCGACATGTCCTCGGCAAGACGGTGCCTTCGCGTCAGGGCGATGCCGAGAGAACCGGCGAAAGCCAGTCGGGATCGTGCGCGAAGGGCAATTCGCTGCCGTCGCGCAGCGCTGCGAGGATCGCCGCGAAGTCAGTCTGCGCGCGCCAGCCCAGCAAGCGTTCGGCTTTCGCAGGATCGTAGACCCGCTCGATCCGCTCGGGCAGCAACCAGCTCTGCCGGTCGTAGAGGTCCGCCGCCTCGGGAAAGCGGCGGGCGATCACCGCGCGGGCGTCGTCGGCAAGCGCCACTGCATCGGCGCGCGCGAAGGGCGGCGGGGCGGAGAGGACGAACGTCTCGCAGCCCTCGATCCGCTCCAGCGCGGCGAGATGCGCTAGCGCCGCATCGCCCACGGTCAGGCGCCGGTTGAGGAATTCGTTGGCCTTGAGGTTGGGTCCGGAAGGAATGGCGTGGGTATCGTCATCTTCGGGAAAGAAGCGCCCGGTGCGCAGGATCGCAACGGCCATGCCGCTTTCGCGCGAGACCAGCCGGCACAGGTTCTCCGCCGCGAGCTTGGTGACGCCATAGATGTTGCGCGGTTCGAGCGGGCCGAATGCCTCGTCCATCCACCAGGCCCCGGCCTCGCCCGCCCCGGCGCGCACATCGGCGCGGACCATCAGCGAGGTGGTAGAGGTAAAAACGAACCGCGGATGCCCTGCCTCCACCGCCGCTTCGAGCAGGTTGAGCGTGCCGCTGGTGTTGACGTCGATGAAAGTCTGGCGCGGGAAGCGGACGATGTCGGGCTTGTGCAGCGCACCCGCATGGACGATCGCCTCGATCCCGTAGTGCGAGACCGTCTGGAACACGAGATCGCGGTCCGCGACCGAGCCGAGCACGCGGGTATGCGCACCGGGGGCCACATCGAGCCCGGTGACTTCATGCCCGCGCGATTGCAGCAGCGGCGCAAGGTGCCTGCCGAGCCAGCCGGAAGAGCCTGTCAGCAAGATTTTCACGAGGTAGCTTTCAGATCATGGCGCATGGGCCCACGACTATAGCGCCGTGCTTCGTCATTGCGAGCGGCCGCAGGCCGCGAAGCAATCCAGAGCGGGCGAAACCGCCTTGGATTGCTTCGCCTGTGGCTCGCAATGACGAACGCGGGAAGATCCGCGGGCGCCAGCGACCCGGGTCAGCTCACGTAATGCGCCGTCGTCTTGGCGGCCACTTCCTCGGCCGTGACGCCGGGGGCCAGTTCGACCAGTTTGAACGGACTGTCGTGATCGGGCCGCTGGAAGACGCACAGGTCGGTCACGATCATGTCGACCACGTTCTTGCCGGTGAGCGGCAGGGTGCACTCGGGAATGAACTTGGGATCGCCGCTCTTGGAGGTGTGCTCCATGACGACGATGATCTTCTTCACGCCGGCGACAAGGTCCATCGCGCCGCCCATGCCCTTGATCATCTTGCCCGGGATCATCCAGTTGGCGATGTCGCCGTTCTCGGCCACTTCCATCGCGCCTAGCACGGCTAGGTCGATGTGTCCGCCGCGGATCATGGCAAAGCTGGTCGCGCTGTCGAAGAAGGCGGTCTGCGGCAGTTCACTGACCGTCTGCTTGCCGGCATTGATGAGGTCGGCGTCTTCCTCGCCCTCGTAGGGGAACGGGCCGATGCCGAGCATGCCGTTTTCCGACTGCAGCGTGACGTGGACGCCTTCGGGCACGTAGTTCGCCACCAGCGTCGGAATGCCGATGCCGAGGTTCACGTAGAACCCGTCCTGCAGTTCCCTTGCCGCGCGCGCGGCCATTTCGTTGCGGTTCCAGCCCTTCTTGGCTTCTTCGGACATCAGGCCGACTCCCTTTCGCGCGTGGTCACGAATTCGATCTTCTTGTCGTAGGGCGCACCCAGCACCAGCCGCTGGACGTAGACGCCGGGCAGGTGGATGTGATCGGGATCGAGCGAGCCCGTCGGCACGATCTCTTCCACTTCGACGATGCAGACCTTGCCGCAAGTGGCGGCGGGCACGTTGAAGTTGCGCGCGGTCTTGCGGAACACCACGTTGCCGCTCTCGTCCGCCTTCCACGCCTTCACCAGCGCCAGATCGGCGAAGATGCCGCGTTCGAGCACGTATTCCTGCTCGGTGCCGCTGGGATCGGTAAAGACCTTGGTTTCCTTGCCCTCGGCGATCTGGGTGCCGACGCCGGTCTTGGTGTAGAAGCCGGGGATGCCCGCGCCGCCAGCGCGCATGCGCTCGGCCAGCGTACCCTGCGGACAGAATTCCACTTCCAGCTCGCCGGAGAGGAACTGGCGTTCGAACTCCTTGTTCTCGCCTACGTAGGACGAGATCATCTTCTTCACCTGCTTGGTGCGCAGCAGCTTGCCGATGCCCTCGTTGTCGATGCCGGCGTTGTTTGAGGCGAAGGTCAGGTCCTTTACCCCCGAATCGCGAACGGCATCGAGCAGGCGTTCGGGCAGGCCGCAAAGGCCGAAGCCGCCGCTGGCGATCAGCAGGCCGTCCTTGAGCAGGCCGTCGAGCGCGGCTTCTGCGCTGGGATAGAGCTTGTTCATGAGTCTCCCTTCCGGTTTCCGCTCATAGCTAGACACAGTCTTTGATTACGAATAGCGATTATTTTTTATCGAATTCCATAAGGAATAGCGATGAAACGTATCGCCCTCTTTCACCTCGAAACGCTGATGTGGATCGAGCGTCTGGGCACTTTCGCCGCAGCGGCGCAGCGCCTCAACACCACCCAGTCGGCAATCTCGGCGCGGGTGCGCGAGATCGAACAACAATTGGGGATCGCCCTGTTCCAGCGCGAGGGGCGGCGCATGGTGCTCACCGCGCGCGGAAGGCGGCTCGTCCAGGCGAGCGAACCGCTGTGCCGCGGCCTTGAACAGGTCCTGCTCGAAGCGAGCGACCATGCCGGCGCCACCGGCACCGTGCGCATCGGCTCGGGCGAGATTGCCGCGGCCAGTTGCCTGCCTGCCTTCATTCAGACGATCGAGCGCGAACGGCCGGGCGTGACGATGGAGATCGAACTCGATCTCACCGCGCGGCTGTTGCAGCAGTTGCTGTCGGGCACGCGCGATATCGTGTTTCTTGCCGGACCGGTTGCCAGCCCGGGCATGAGGACCGCACCGATCGGATCGGTCGACCTGGTCTGGGCCGCGGGGGCCGCAGTTGCCAAAGCGGGCGGTTTCGCAACGCCGCTGCCAGTCTGGTCGCTGCCCGACCACTCGCCGCTTCACGCGGTGACGCTGGCCACGCTGGAAAGCCACGGACTTTCTCCGCGTGCACTGCACACCTGCAACAACGTCCGCACGCTGATCGAGATCGTCGCCAACGGGACCGGCGCGGCGGTGCTGCCGGAGACCATGATCCGCGAACACCTCTCCACCGGAACCCTGCGCGAAGTGCTCCCCCGACCCCGGCAGAGCGTCCACTTCGAGGCGGCAATCCGCACCCGCGAGCGCGATCCGGTCATCCTAGACCTCTTCGCCCGCGCAGCCGGGCTCGAAATCGACGGACCGGGGGATTGATCCGCCCGAAAAGCCGCGCGACTACAAAGAAGTACCAACACCGCAGCGATGATTGATCTTTGTCATGGCCATCGCGGCACCAATCAGTACTTTCGGTGTCTCAGAGGGAGAAAAACGTCATGCGCTCGATTCTCGTCAATGCCGACCGCAAACCGGGCAACGATGCCCGCATCGACACCGCGCTCGATCTGGCCCGCCAGTTCGGCGCTCACGTCAGCGTGCTCGTCGATACCCCGGTAACGCGCTACATCGCCATGGACCCGATGGGCGGCAGCTACGTCATTTCCGACGCGCTGGAGGAAGCCCGCGGCGAGGACGATGCCGCCGCCTCCGATATCGAGACGCGCATGGCCCGCGACGACGTTCCGTTCGACGTTCTGCGCAGCGAGGACGATCCGGTCAGTGCGCTGGCCAATGCGGCGCGGCTTTCGGACCTCGTGATCGTGTCGCGATCGGGCGGCCTGGCGGGCGAACTCGCGCTGGTTTCGCGCGCGCCGGTTCTCGCCCTGCCCGACGGCACGCCTCTGCAGATGCCGATTCGCCGCGCTTGCATCGCCTGGGACGGCGGTGAACAGTCGGCAGCCGCGCTGCGCGCCTCGGTGCCGCTGCTGCAGAGCTGCCAGATGGTCAAGGTGATCTCGGTGATCGAGAAGCCGGGCGGTTTCCCGGCGACCGACGCACTGCGCTATCTCTCGCGCCACGGCATCCACGCCGAATACGAAGAGCACGAGCGCCGCGGCTCGACTGAAGAGACTCTCGCCATCGCCGTGACCCAGTCGCACGCCGAACTGCTGGTCATGGGCGCCTACGGCAAGAGCCGGATGCGCGAGTTCCTGTTCGGCGGCGTTACGGCCTACTTCCTCGACGAAGCCAACGCACCGGCGCTGCTTCTCGCGCACTGATTCGATTCGCCAACAACCATACCGCGGCGCGGGTTCGGGAAGCCGAATCCGCGCCATTTTCCTATCCGGTTGAATTCACGGCGCATTTGCTCAGCAAGGTAAGTAAATTGCGCGGTGCAGCAGGTGATGCGACACAAAGCGGCATCGGCGCATGAGTACGCCCCTTGAGTGTGACACAACTTAAAACCGAGTCAGGTTTCAAATTGACGGTTTTCTAGGGTTTTCGGTGCCATTTCCGGGTGTGATTTGCTTCCTTGCAACTAATGTTGCGTTTTTCGCAATATCAACTCTTCACTTCGCACTTGCACAAAATCGGGAAGAGAGGCATACAGAACCTGCCTTTCAGGCATCCTCTCCCAAAACTTCCATGGCCCGGTCGGCAACGACCGGGCCTTTTTTCTTGCCTGCAATCCGTCCCGCCACGCCTTTCCTGTCGACCACAAGGCGGTTTGAAATCGGGTTCGGCGATACCTAGTTCCTGAATCGCACAGTGCTGGCGGTGCCACGAACGCGGGCCGACCGGCACACCCGCTTGGAAAGGAACGACATGGCGGACGGTGATACCCAGGTAGAAGATCGCACGGTGAGGCTGCAGGTCGCAGCCGCAAGGCAGGAGGAAAGCGGCCAGGGCATTGCCCGCATGTCGCGCGAATCGCTGGCCAGCATCGGTGCGATGGAAGGCGATGTGCTGGAAATCACCGGCAAGTCGGTCACGGTCGCGCGCGCCGTGCTCGCCTATCCCGAAGACGAGAGCCTGGCCGTCATCCGTCTCGACGGCCTGCAGCGCGGCAATGCCGAAGTCGGTTCGGGCGATCATGTAACGGTCCGCAAGGCCGAATCGCGTCCGGCCCAGCGCGTGGTCTTTGCGCCGGGACAGAAGGATATGCGCCTGCAGGGGCCGACGATTGCGCTCAAGCGTAATTTCTTTGCCCGGCCGATGGTGCAGGGCGATCTCGTCGCCACCACCGGCCAGCAGCAGGTCGCCGACATTCCGCCGCAGCTGCGCCGCATGTTCAACGCGCCCGCCTATGCGCTGACACAGATTCGCCTCAACGTCGTATCGACCACCCCGCGCGGGATCGTTCACATCGACGAGAACACCGAAGTCGAACTGCGCGAGACCTTCGAGGAAGCGCAGGACGCGCGCGGCGACGTCAACTACGACGACGTCGGTGGCATGAGCGACACCATCCGCCAGCTGCGCGAGATGGTGGAACTGCCGCTGCGCTATCCCGAGCTGTTCACCCGCCTCGGCGTGGCGCCGCCCAAGGGCGTGCTGCTCCATGGCCCGCCGGGAACCGGCAAGACCCGCCTTGCACAGGCGGTCGCCAACGAGAGCGAGGCCAACTTCTTCTCGATCAACGGGCCCGAGATCATGGGTTCGGGCTATGGCGAGAGCGAAAAGGCTCTGCGCGAGGTGTTCGAGGAAGCGACCAAGGCCGCACCCGCCATCGTCTTCATCGACGAGATCGATTCGATCGCGCCGAAACGCGATCAGGTGCATGGCGAAGCCGAAAAGCGCCTCGTTGCACAGCTCCTGACACTGATGGACGGCCTCAACAGCCGCGCGCACGTGGTCGTCATAGCCGCCACCAACCGCCCGGAAGCCATCGACGAAGCGCTGCGCCGTCCGGGCCGCTTCGACCGAGAGATCGTCATCGGCGTCCCCGATGAAAGCGGGCGCCGCGAAATCCTCTCGATCCACACGCGTGGCATGCCGCTCGGCGACAAGGTCGACCTCAAGGAACTCGCGCGCACCACGCACGGCTTCGTCGGCGCCGACATTGCCGCGCTCTCGCGCGAGGCGGCGATCGAGGCGGTGCGCCGGATCATGCCGCAGATCGACCTGGAAGCCCGCACGATCCCGCCCGAAGTGCTCGAGAATCTCTCGGTCACGCGCGAGGACTTCATCGAGGCGCTCAAGCGCGTGCAGCCCTCCGCCATGCGCGAAGTCATGGTGCAGGTGCCGAACATCGGCTGGTCCGATATCGGCGGGCTCGACGATGCGCAGCTAAAGCTGAGGGAAGGCATCGAGCTGCCACTGAAGAACCCCGAATCCTTCCACAAGATCGGCATACGCCCGGCCAAGGGCTTCCTGCTCTATGGCCCTCCCGGCACCGGCAAGACCTTGCTTGCCAAGGCCGTGGCCAAGGAAGCCGAGGCGAACTTCATCTCGATCAAGTCCTCGGACCTGCTCAGCAAGTGGTATGGCGAGAGCGAGCAGCAGATCGCCCGCCTCTTTGCCCGCGCCCGTCAGGTCGCGCCCTGCGTGATCTTCATCGACGAGATCGACAGCCTCGTTCCGGCGCGCGGTTCGGGCGGCGGCACGGGCGAGCCGCAGGTGACCGCACGCGTGGTCAACACGATCCTCGCCGAAATGGACGGCATGGAGGAACTGCAGTCGGTCGTGCTGGTCGGTGCGACCAACCGCCCGGCGCTGGTCGATCCCGCGCTGCTGCGCCCCGGCCGCTTCGACGAGCTGGTCTATGTCGGCACGCCCGATACGGCCGGACGTGAGCACATCCTGGGCATCCACACGGCCAGGATGCCGCTGGCGGACGACGTCCAGCTCGGCACCATCGCCGACCGTACCGAACGCTTCACCGGCGCCGATCTGGAAGACGTGGTCCGCCGCGCCGGCCTCATCGCCATCCGCAAGGGCGGCGCGAACGTGGAATCGGTGACCATGGCCGACTTCGAGGAAGCCCTCGAAGACAGTCGCGCCACGGTGTCGGCGGAAATGGAAACCGAGTACGAAAAGATGAAGGGCGAACTGAAGAAGCGGGCCATGGAAGTGACACCGATCGGCTTCATAGCCCCGGGCATGGTCGAATCCACGCGCGAGAAGAAGCACGGCGACTGAGGTCCACAGCGCCTGAGACAAGGAATAGCCCGGCCCCGCAAAGGCCGGGCTTTTTCGTGTACCGGGAGCCTGCGATGCGGGCGATCGCACCCACCTTTCTGTGCGTATAGCCCCTTGCACTTTTCGTTTACTCTCCTCAGTGGTTTCTCGAAGAATCAATGAGTTTGCGTATTCTGCCTGACGACCGGGATCGCAGGTGCGCAACACGGGGGACATCTTCATGAATAAGCCGGCTGCCGGCGCCGCGCACGCGCGCGAGGAGAGCGAAAGCGCATTCGATTTCGATCCCGACGTGTACCGCACGCTGCTCGAATCGACCCTGGCGATTCCCTGGCGGATCGACTGGGCCACGATGACCTTCGCCTATATCGGCCCGCAGATCGAACCGCTGCTGGGCTGGCCGCAGGACAGCTGGAAGACCGTGGACGACTGGGCCGCCCGCATCCACGAGGAAGACCGCCAGCGCGTGGTCGACTTCTGCGTGTCGCAGTCGATGGCGGGCGTCGATCACGAGGCGGACTACCGCGCGCTGACCCGCGACAACGGCTATGTCTGGATCCGCGATGTCGTCCATGTCGTGCGCGACGAAAAGGGCGAAGTGGAAAGCCTCGTCGGTTTCATGTTCGACATTACCGAGCGCAAGAAGTCTGAGCAGGAGCTGCTCGACATGCAGCGCCGCCTCGAAGCCCTCTCGTTCGAGGACGGGCTGACCGGCGCGGCCAACCGGCGCCTGTTCGACCGGCAACTCAAGACCGAATGGAAAGCCGCCTGTCGCTACGGCACGACGCTGTCGGCCATCCTCATCGACCTCGATCACTTCAAGCAGTTCAACGACCGTTACGGCCATATTGCCGGCGACGAATGCCTGATCCGGGTGGCCGCCGCGCTCGGAAAGGCCGGACGGCGGCCGCGTGACGTGATCGCGCGCTTCGGCGGCGAGGAATTCGTGATCCTCCTGCCCGAAACCGACGCCGAAGCCGCTCTGTACCTGGCCGAACGCTGCCGGGAGGTCATCGGCGAGCTGCAGATCCCGCACGAGAGTTCGCCTTGCGGCAGCATGGTCACGGCCAGCATCGGCGTGGGTACGACCACGCCGACGATAGAGGCCTCCGCACGCGAGTTCCTGACAGGCGTCGACCGGCTACTCTATGCAGCAAAGCAGGCCGGGCGCGACCGCATCGTTTCCGACACGATCTGACATCTCGGCGTCACCGCCATCAGACCGGGCGGTGATCTTCCTCGTCGTTCGCCGCCACGCCCGAGGTCACCATTTCGACCATGCCGGCGCTCGGCGTCAGTTCTACCGGCGCAACGGGCAAGGTACGGCGGCGTACCAGTGCTTCAGGCGTGGTCCGGCGGATCCAGTCGAGCATCTTTTCGCGCATGGCGCAGCGCAGGTCCCACAAGTCGCCGGAATTGGCAGCGGTCATGAGCAGCCGCACTTCCAGTGTCTCGTTGTTCATGCCGGTGATCGTGACGTTCTGCGCGCGATGATCCCAGCGCGGATCGGTCGTCACCTGCCGCTCGAATTCGGTCCGTAGCGGGCCGATGTCGGTGGCGTGGTCGAGATAGAGGAACACTGTGCCGGTCAGCTCGGAACTGGTCTTGGTCCAGTTCTGGAAGGTGTTTTCGAGAAACTTGTTCGAGGGTACGACGAGGCGTCGCTCGTCCCAGATCTTGACGATCACGTAGGTCGTCCGGATATCCTCGATCCGGCCCCATTCCCCTTCGACGATTACCACGTCGTCGATCGAGATCGGCTCGGTCAGCGCCATCTGAAAGCCGCTGATCAGGGCCTTGAGCGCTGGCTGCGCAGCGGCGCCGACGGCCAATGCGGCGAGACCCGCGGAGGCCATCAGGGTAATGCCGATCTGGCGCACACCGGGAATGGCGAAGAGCATCAGCGCCACGGTCACGAAGACGATCAAGAAGGTGCCGATGCGACTGAGAATGGCGAGCCGCGTGCGCCGCCGCCGGGCATTGCGGTTGTCGATCACCGAAATGTCCGTGCGCAGCATCATCGCATCGACGAAGCTGTGCATCAGGGCCAGCACGATCCAGCCGAGCAGGGCCGGCATCACGAAGCCCGAGATCTTGCCCCATGCGACGTCCAGCGCCGGGGTCTCGCGCGCGGCATAGGCTATGCCCAGCGCGACAAAGGAATAGCGCGCGGGGCGGGCCAGCCGCTTCACCAGAATGTCGTCAGCCTCGCTCTCGCTGGAATGCGCCACCTTGCGCAGCACGCGAAAGAGGATGCGGTGTGCAATCAGGGCAATGGCGATCCCGACCATTGCGGCAACACCGGCAATAATGAGCTGTTCGGTCCAGGCGGGAATTGCCCCGGTAAACTGTTCTATCCAATCGGCCATGGCGCCTATCGTATGGTCGCGCCGCCGATATTCAACCGTAACCGCCCGCGAGACACACAGGAGTCAACCGTTGGCAGCGGCCTGCTGGCCGCCCTCGCCCGCAGATCCGCCATCCATCTGCGCCATGACATCGCCGGAAATCGGGCCGATCCGGTTGATGTCCACCGGGCCCATCGGCAGCATGCGGCTGCGCACGATGGCTTCGGGCATGTTTTCCGCGACCCACTGGATCAGGGCCTCGCGAATGTCGCAGCGCAAGTCGAACAGCGTCGGGGAATCGCGCGCGGTCATCAGGAACCGCACTTCGATGGCATCGCGGGTCAGTTCGGTGACCTGCATGTGCTTTACGCGCTTGTCCCACCGCTCGTTGCTTTCGACCAGTTCGTAGAACTTCTGGCGGATCGGCTCGAGCCTGGTGTGCGGATCGACATAGAACATCACCGTGCCCAGCAGCTGCGACGTCGTCTTGGTCCAGTTCTGGAAAATCTCGTCGAGGAACTTGCTGGTCGGCACCACCAGCCGCCGCTCGTCCCAGACTTTCACCACCACGTAAGTCGTGCGGATTTCCTCGATCCAGCCCCATTCGCCGCCGACGATCACGGCATCGCCGATCACCACCGGCTCGGTCAGCGCCATCTGGAAACCCGCGATCAGCGACTTGAGCGCCGGCTGCGCGGCCGCACCTACTGCCAGACCGGCGAGACCGGCGGAGGCCACCAGCGTAACGCCGATATCGCGCACGCCGGGGATCGAGAGCATCATCAGGCCGACGGTGATGAAGACGATAAGAAACGTCGCGATGCGCCCGAAAATCGACAGGCGCGTTCGGCGACGGCGGTTGCGGCGATTGTCGGCCATCGAGATGTCGTTGCGCAGGATCATCGCTTCGACGAAGGCATTGAGGATCGCGACCGCCATCCAGCCGATCAGCGCGGGCATGACGATGCTGCCGATACGCGACCAGATCGCATCGAGCGCCGGCGTCTCGCGTGCAGCAAGGACCACGCCGAGCGCAATCAGCGACCAGCGCGTCGGTCGCACCAGCCGCTTGACGACGAGATTGTCAGCTTCGCTCTGGCTCGCCTTGGCGAACCGCCGCAACGCGCGAAACAGAATGTAGTGCACGACGAGCGCGAGAAGCACTGCAATCGCGGCGATGACGACCGCGACGATCGTCTGTTCCAGCCAGTTGGGCAACTCGCCGGTCAACTGTCTCAAGAGGTCCAGCATGAATGAGGAACTATGCTGCATTGCAACAAGTTCCGCCAGAGCCAATTTTTACGCTAGTGCGCGGCGCCCCAGCTTGGGCCGGAACCGACCTCGACACCCAGCGGCACGTCGAGCGCTACCGCGGGCTGCGCGGCTTCGGCCATCACCCGCTCGATCACCGGCGAGGCGGCGGCGACATCGCCCTCGGGCAGCTCGAACACCAGTTCGTCGTGCACCTGCAGCAGCATCTTCACATCGCGCAGCCCGGCATCGGCAAGCGCGGGCCCCATTCGGGCCATGGCGCGTTTGATGATGTCGGCGCTGGTACCCTGGATCGGCGCATTGATCGCGGCACGCTCGCTGCCCTGCCGCTCCGCCCCGTTCTTGGAATTTATGCGCGGGAACCACGTCTTGCGGCCGAAAAGCGTTTCCGAATAGCCACGTTCGCGCACCTGCTCGAGCGTGTGGACGATATACTTCTGGATGCCCGGAAAGCGCTCGAAATAGCGGTCGATCATCGCCTGCGCCTCATCCGCCTCCACACCGAGACGCCCGGCGAGGCCCCAGCGCGAAATGCCATAGAGGATGGCGAAGTTGATCGTCTTGGCGCGCCCGCGCGTGTCGCGGTCGACAGTGCCGAACATCTCGTTCGCGGTGCGCGCGTGGATATCCTCGCCATTGGCGAAGGCTTCTTTCAGGCTCGGCACGTCGGCCATATGCGCGGCGAGGCGCAGCTCGATCTGCGAGTAGTCCGCGGAAAGCAGTACATTGCCCGGCTCGGCAACGAAGCATTCGCGAATCTCGCGGCCGATCTCGGTGCGGATCGGGATGTTCTGCAGGTTGGGCTCGGTCGACGAGAGGCGCCCGGTCTGTGCGCCGACGAGCGAATAGCTGGTGTGAACGCGCTGGGTCTGCGGGTTGATCGCGGCCTGCAGCGCTTCGGTATAAGTCGAGCGCAGCTTGGAAAGCTGACGCCATTCGAGAACCTTGGTCGCAACTTCCGCGCCTTCGCCGGCGAGCCGCTCGAGCACCGACTGGTCGGTCGAGTACTGGCCCGACTTGCCCTTCTTGCCCCCCTTGTAGCCCAGCTTGTCGAACAGGATCTCGCCAAGCTGCTTGGGGCTGCCGACCGTGAATTCCTGCCCCGCCACCTCGTGGATCTGGGTTTCGAGCACGCCGATCTCTTCAGCGAATCGGCTCGACAGGTGGGCCAGCCGGTCGCGGTCGACCTTGATGCCGTGGCGTTCCATCGCCGCCACGACAGGAATCAGCGGGCGATCCACGCGCTCGTAGATGCGCGTGCCGCCCTCGTCGCTGAGGCGCGGCTTGAGTACGGTGTGGAGGCGCCAGGTAATGTCGGCATCCTCGGCGGCGTAGTGCGTCGCCTTGGCGAGCGGGACTTCACCGAAGGGGATGGCCTTCTTGCCGGTGCCGCACACGTCCTTGAAAGCCATCGGCTTGTGTCCGAAGTGGCGCTCGGAAAGCTCGTCCATGCCATGACCGCCGCCGATGCCGTCGATCTGGCGGCCGGCGTCGAGATCGAAGCTGACAACCATGGTGTCGTCGATCGGCGCCACGTGGATGCCGTGGCGGGCGAAGACGTTGAGGTCGTACTTGATGTTCTGCCCGACCTTGAGAACCGCATCGCTTTCGAGCAGCGGCTTGAGCAGCGCGATCGCCGTGTCGAGCGGAACCTGATCGGGCTTTTCCGCGAACATGTCCGATCCGCCGTGGCTGAGCGGGATGTAACAGGCATCGTTCGGTCCCAGCGCCAGACTGACACCGCACAGGTCCGCCTGCATCGCATCGAGCATCGAGGTTTCGGTATCGACCGCCACCATGTGCGCGGCATGGGCGCGTTCGACCCAGCGCTCGAGCGCCTCGACCGTTTGCACGCATTCATAGGCGGCATAGTCCACCGCCGGCATCTCCGGCAGCGGCTGGCGCGATGCGCCTTCGCTGGCCCCGGCACCGGCGGTGACCGGCTTGGCGGGGTTGAGGTCGGTCTTGCGCGCCGGGCTGCCGGTTCCGCCCTCCAGCCGCTTGAGCAGGCTGGTAAACCCGTGCTTGCCGAGAAAGGCCGCGAGCGGTTCGGGCGGAATCGCGTCGAGCTTGAAATCGTCGAGCGACAGCGGAAGCGTGCAGTCTTCCTTGAGCGTGACCAGTACTTTCGAAAGCCGGGCCTGTTCGGCCTGCTCGATCAGCCGCTCCTGCAGCTTCGACTTCTTCATCGCCGGAGCCGCCGCCAGCGCGCTTTCGAGGTCGCCGTGCTCCTGGATCAGCTTGGTCGCGGTCTTGGGACCGACGCCGTAGACGCCAGGCACGTTGTCGACCGAGTCGCCCATGAGCGCCAGCACATCGCCCACTTTCTCGGGCGGCACGCCGAACTTCTCGATCACTTCGGGAATGTCGATCCGCTGGTTCTTCATCGTATCGAGCATGTCGACCTTGCCGCCACCGGTCTCGCAGGTGCCGACGAGCTGCATGAGGTCCTTGTCCGAGGATACGATGGTCACGTCCCAGCCCTGCCGGGCTGCCTCGCGGGCATAAGAGGCGATCAGGTCGTCCGCCTCGAAGCCCTGCTCCTCGATGCACGGCAGCGAGAAGGCGCGGGTGGCGTCGCGGATGAGCGGGAACTGGGGAACGAGGTCTTCGGGCGGCGGTGGACGGTTCGCCTTGTAGTCTTCGTAGATGTCGTTGCGAAACGATTCGCTGCCGGCATCGAGGATCACCGCGAGATGGGTCGGGCCATCGGCCTTGTTGAGATCCTCGGCCAGTTTCCACAGCATCGTCGTGTAGCCATAGACGGCGCCCACGGGCGTGCCTTCCGGGTCTGTCAGCGGCGGCAGGCGGTGATAGGCGCGGAAAATGTAGGCCGAACCGTCGACGAGGTAGAGATGCTGCTTGGGCTCCATGACAATGCCCTAGCAGCGGCAGCGCGGGCCGTCAGCAGGGCACGAGAGTTTTTGGACTTTCGGGAACCCGCACCAATTTTCTGCGTTAGCGCCCCTATGCTTGAAACCCCGCGTCCACCCTATTAGTCGTCGGGCTCAGCCGGACAGGGCTGAGAAAACGACGCGGCGTTTCGCCGAAAGATCACACTCGCAACGAGGGAAAACTGAAAGATGCGCAAGATCCTTATCGCTACCGCCGCCATTGGCGCCATTTCGCTGGCCGCCTGCTCGGAAAAGACCGAGGACACCACCGAGGCCGCGGCTTCCTCGGCCGCTGACGACATGGGCGCCTACGCCACCCAGGCGGGTGACGCGATGGACAACGCAGGCGACGCGATGGCCGGTGCCGCCAACGACGCTGCTGACGCAGCCGGCGACGCCGCTGACAGCGCAGCCGATGCCGCTGGCGATGCCGCCACTGCCGCCGAGAAGGCCGCCAACGACGCCGCCAACGAAATGGCCGATCACACCGACGGTAATCCGGGCACCAACTGAGGAAGATAGCGCCGGGGCCCTGACGGCCCCGGCCCTTCCCGCCCTCTCATCGAGGGCAAAAAGAAAAGCGCCCCGAACCGACGTTCGGGGCGCTTTTCTTATGATCTGCCCGACGCTGCCGGAACAGGTCGCGTCAGATCAACGCGCCGCGGTGTGGTGATACGTCGGCCCTTCGGCCAGATAGCCGTGGTAGATGGTGCGGGCGATGCTGGCGATCCGCGCTTCGCGGGCGGGGCGGCTGCCCTGCCCGGTTACGTAGATGGCAACGGCAAAGACACGCCCATCGGGGGTCTCCACAATGCCGATGTCGCTCGACGTGTTGTGCAGCGAACCGGTCTTGTGCAGAAGCTGCACATCTTCGGGAAGCCCGGCGCGAATGCGGCGCTTGCCGGTAACGCAGCGGCTCATGGTATCGAGCAGGATCTTGCGGCTCGACGGCGTCAGCCACTTGCCCTGGTAGAGACCGCTCAGCAGCTTGACCATGGCCAGCGGCGTGGCGCTGTCGCGCTTGTCTATCACTTCGGCCGGATCGAGCGCGCCGTCATCGCGCACCAGCGTAGCGATGTCGCGATCGATATGCCAGCCTTCGATACCGGCGCGGCGCACCCAGTCGTTCACGGCGCCGGGACCGCCAACGACCTTGAGCAAGGCGTCTGTGGCATAGTTATTCGAGCGGGTAAGCATCAGCTCCATCAGGCGGCCCGCCGTCATGTAGGCGCCGGGGCGCACCGGAGCGACAGGCGTCGAGAACGGCGCCGAGCTGACCGGAATCAGCAACGGAAATTCGCTGGTCAGGCTCCACTTGCCCTGATCCACGCCTTCGAGAAAGGTTGCGGCAATGGCCACCTTGCTGGTGCTTGCCATGGGAAAGCGCTGATCACCCAGCACATCGATTTCCCGACCCGTGGCCAGATCGACTGCGGCGACACCGATGCGGCCCTGCGATGCCTCCGCGACGCTGGCAAGCCGCTGCCCCATCGGCGTGGAATAAGTGCGCGGCCCGCGCATCTCGGTACCGAACAGCGAGTCGAAGGTGCTCTGGACCTCGACAACCTGCTGCGTCGGCTGTGCTACGGGTGTGACTTGTTCGGCCTGGGCCTGGACGGGCGTCAGTGACGCAGCAGCCGTCATGGCCATCAGTCCGATGAAGCGCCTGGTGCCCGCACGGCACCGCGTAAAGAGGTTACCTGCCCCGGTCATGCAGTTCCATTTATAGATTCGTCCCTATTCCCGCGAGGTTAACGCGGCAGTCGTAAAACGCCAGTGGTGCGCGACGAATTGCAGGCGGCTTGCGGTAATTGCCGGGAACCGAACAATCCTGTCGCTTCGGGGACCGATTCTTAAAGTCCACTACTACACGATATAAGCCGAATCGCCGCGAATCGGCTCGCTGCCGCCGCCACGCAAAAGGGCCGGGGATCGCTCCCCGGCCCTTCGCATGTTCGTCGGATAGACGGTGCGGTCGGCTTAGAAGCCGCCCATGCCGCCCATACCACCCATGCCGCCCATGTCGGGCATTGCCGGCATGGAAGGCTTGTCGTCCGGGCTCTCGCTGATCGCCGCTTCGGTGGTGATCAGCAGGCCGGCGACCGAAGCCGCGTCCTGCAGGGCAGTGCGCACGACCTTGGTCGGGTCGATCACGCCGGCGGCGACGAGGTTCTCGTAGACGTCGGTCGCGGCGTTGAAGCCCTGCGTTTCGTCGTCTTCACGCAGCAGGTTGCCGGTGACGACAGCGCCGTCGAAGCCGGCGTTCTGTGCGATCTGGCGCGCCGGAGCCATGATCGACTGACGCACGATGTCGACACCGCGGGTCTGGTCGTCGTTCTCGCCCTTGAGGCCTTCGAGAGCCTTGGTGGCATAGAGCAGCGCGGTACCGCCGCCCGGAACGATGCCTTCTTCGACGGCAGCGCGGGTCGCGTGGAGAGCGTCGTCGACGCGGTCCTTGCGCTCCTTCACTTCGACTTCCGAAGCGCCGCCGACCTTGATCACGGCAACACCGCCAGCCAGCTTGGCCAGACGTTCCTGCAGCTTCTCGCGGTCGTAGTCGCTGGTGGTCTGCTCGATCTGCGAACGGATCTGCTCGACACGGGCCTTGATCTCGTCAGCCGAACCCGCGCCATCGACGATGGTCGTGTTGTCCTTGTCGATGGTGACCTTCTTGGCTTCGCCAAGCATGGTGAGCGTAACGCTCTCGAGCTTGATGCCGAGGTCTTCGGAGATCATTTCGCCAGCGGTCAGCGTCGCGATGTCACCCAGCATGGCCTTGCGGCGATCGCCGAAGCCCGGAGCCTTGACGGCCGCAACCTTCAGGCCGCCGCGCAGCTTGTTGACGACGAGCGTGGCCAGAGCCTCGCCCTCGATGTCCTCGGCGATGATGAGCAGCGGACGGCCCGACTGCACCACGGCTTCGAGGATCGGCAGCATCGACTGCAGGTTCGAGAGCTTCTTCTCGTGGATGAGAATGTAGGGGTTCTCGAGCTCGACCGTCATCTTGTCCGGGTTGGTGACGAAGTAGGGCGACAGATAGCCGCGGTCGAACTGCATGCCTTCAACGACATCGAGTTCGAATTCGAGGCCCTTGGCCTCTTCCACGGTGATCACGCCTTCCTTGCCGACCTTTTCCATGGCTTCGGCGATCTTCTCGCCGACTTCCTTGTCGCCATTGGCCGAGATCACGCCGACCTGGGCGATTTCGGAAGTGCCGGAAACGTCCTTCGAACGGCTCTTGAGGTTCTCGACGACCTTGGTGACGGCGAGGTCGATGCCGCGCTTGAGGTCCATCGGGTTCATGCCGGCCGCAACCGACTTCATGCCTTCGCGCACGATCGCCTGGGCCAGAACGGTGGCGGTGGTGGTGCCGTCACCGGCCGCGTCGTTGGCCTTGCTGGCCACTTCGCGGATCATCTGCGCGCCCATGTTCTCGAACTTGTCCTTGAGTTCGATTTCCTTGGCGACGGTAACGCCGTCCTTGGTGATGCGCGGAGCGCCGAAGCTCTTCTCGATCACAACGTTGCGGCCCTTGGGGCCCAGCGTGACCTTCACGGCATTGGCGAGGGTATCGACACCGGCGAGAATGCGCTCACGAGCGTCGCGCGAGAACTTTACGTCCTTGGCTGCCATTGGGTAATTCCTCTCAAAAATTCAGATGGATGGATGCGGAAAGCACGCTCAGGCGATAACGCCGAGGATGTCCGATTCCTTCATGATCAGCAGGTCTTCGCCGTCGACCTTTACTTCGGTGCCGGACCACTTGCCGAACAGCACGCGGTCACCCACCTTGACGTCGAGTGCCTGAACCTTGCCGTCGACGACGGCACCGTTACCGGCAGCGACGATCTCGCCCTCGGCGGGCTTTTCCTTGGCGCTGTCGGGGATGATGATGCCGCCGGCCGTCTTTTCTTCGGCCTCAACGCGGCGCACGAGTACACGGTCGTGCAGCGGACGGAATGCCATGGGATTCTCCCTAATATCCTACGAACACAAAAACTGGATTGGCACTCTTAGGTCGCGAGTGCCAACGGCCGCGGATATGGTCCCGCCCCCGATGGCCGTCAAGCACCGCGCCTATAAAAATTTAGCTGAGGTTCAGGTCCGCGACGAGGCGGTCCCGATGCGGGACAGTCAGGGTCACGCTCGGCTGGTAGAACCGTTCGCGGCGATGCCAGCGGGCCACCAGCAGCGCGGCCGCGACGGTGAGGCCCACGGCGAGTCCGATCCACACGCCGACACCGCCTGCAGGGGTATAGAGCCCCAGCACGACCGAGGTACCGAAGCCCGCCAGCCAGTAGCCGAACAGCGCGATCATCATCGGCACCCGCGTGTCCTGAATGCCGCGCAGCACCCCTGCGGCGACCGCCTGCAAGCCGTCGGAAAGCTGGAAGATCGCGCAGACGAACAGGTAGCTCAGCGCATAGCCGACCATGGCGGCATTGGCCGGTGCCGAGACGTCTATATAGGCGGACAGGATCAGCCGCGGCGCCACCAGCAGGGCCACCGCCGAGACGCTCATGAACATCATGCCGATCAGTATCGCCGCCCAGCCCGCATGCCCCACGCCCTCGCGATTGCCGCTGCCGTAGTGATAGCCCACGCGGATCGTCGCCGCCTGGCCGATTCCGAAAGGCACCTGAAAGGCGAAAGCACCGATCTGCAGCGCGATGGTATGCGCAGCCAGCTGCGCCTCGCCCACCCGGCCCATGACGAACGCCGCGCCGGAAAACAGCCCGCCCTCGGCAATCAGCGTTCCGGAAATCGGCAGGCCGAGCATGAGCATCTGGTTCATGCGCTGCCATTCGGTGCGCCACCAGCGGCCGAAAATGTGGAACCGGCGCAAGTTTCGGTCCCAGGCAATCGCCGCGACATAGGCGACGACCGTGCTCGATGCGGTGATGATGCTCGCCAGCGCAGCGCCGGTCAGGCCCAGCGCAGGCATACCGAAATGACCGAAAACGAGCGCATAGTCGCCGACGATGTTGACGAGGATCGAGGCCGCCGTGATCGCGGTTGCAAAGACCGGACGGCCAAGCGCCGACACGAAAGTCCGCAGCACGTTCGCCACGGCCATCGGCACCATCGCGACCGACAGCAGGGCCAGGAACGACCCGCCTTGCCGCGCCAGCTGCGGTTCCTGCCCGGTCGCGAGCATGAACTCGGTCGAGAACTGGCACAGGACGACGCCGGCGACCCCGAGCCCGACCGCCAGCCACAGCGCCATGCGCGTCGTCCGGCGCACTTCGCGCACCGAATTGCTGCGCCGGCCCAGCTCGGCCGCGATCAGCGGCGCGCAGGCGCTCGTGACGCCATTGAGGCCCATCATCAGCACGGCAATGATCGCCACGGCCAGGCTGGACGCGGCCAGCGCCTGCTGCCCGAGCCGCGCCACGAACATCACATCGGTCGCGAACACCGCCATCTGCAGCAGGTTGGCAAGCGCCAGCGGCCCCGCGAGACGCAGGGTGGCGGCCAGTTCCAGCCGGAAGGGAGAAGATTCGGACGCGGGCGTCATGGCGCGCGAGCCCTAGGCTGAACGGTAGCGACACGGAAGAGATTTCGCCCGGATCGCCGCGCATTTTCGCTGCGTGCAAGCATCTGTCCATTTTTCGTAACCGGCAATTTGCGCAGGATCAGCCGCTTTCCTTTGCCGCCCGCATATAATACGCACCGCCCTCTCTAGGAGGAAGACGCATGAATTTCAGGAATATCGTTGCCATCCTGCCCTTCACGCTGCTGGCTGCCTGCGGCGGATCGAGTTCCAGCCAGGAAGCGCCGACATCGGCCATCGAGACGGCAAGCCCTGAAGCCGCATCTTCCACCGAGGCCGCCCTGCCCGTCGAAGCGACGGAAACCGCCACCGAAGCTGCCGCCCCGGCCGCCGAGGAAACCCCGGCCCCCGTCGCCGCGGCAAGCCCCACGGCAAGCCCTGCGCCGGCTGCGGAAACGACGACGGCAGCCACGCCGGTTGCCGCCGCCAAGCCGCCGGTGGCTTTCGCCGTATGCCGCGCCTGCCACTCGGTGGAGCCCGGCAAGAACGGAGTCGGCCCGACGCTTCACGGCATTTACGGCAGCAAGGCGGGCGAAGTGCCGGGTTACAACTTCAGCCCGGCGCTGGCGAAGTCCGGCATTGTCTGGGATCGCGCCGCGCTCGACAAATGGCTGCAGGGCCCGATGAAGATGGTGCCGGGCACGAAGATGGTCATCGCCGTTCCCGATGCCGCCAAGCGCGAGGCGATCATCGACTACCTCGAAACGCTCAAGTGACCGATGCCGAAGTCAAGGCGCTGGCGGAGATCCACCAGCGCCTCGCTGCCTGCACGCAGGCCGGGGACGCGCGCAAGGCCGAGGCCTATGCGGCATGTTTCACGCAGGCCGGCGTGCTTGAATTGGTGAACGAGACGATTTCGGGGCGCGACGCCATTCTGGCATGGATGACGGCGCCCTCGGTGATCCCCGCCCCTGCCGGCGGCACCCCCGGCTTCATCAGTCACCACCTCACCACCTGCAGCGTCGATTTCACCGGCCCGGACAGCGCCACCGTGCGCACCTACTGGCTGGTGACCAGTGCGGCAGGGCTCGATCACAACGGCTTCTACGTCGACAAGCTGGAACGCCAGCATGGGCAATGGCTGATCGCCCACCGCCGCCCGCGTACCTTGTGGATCAGCCCCGCCAGCGTCCTGCACGGGAAAGGCTGACAGGAGCAGCCGACCAGGCATGAAAAAGGGGCGGCACCGGCATCGGCACCGCCCCCTTGTCCGGCGTCCCCAAGGGGCACAAGGACGCGCGGCAAAAACCTCAGACCGTTATACCGGGCGCCGGCGCGCGATGCTCGGGCTTCGCGGCAGGCTGTTCCGCCTTGGCCGGCACGACCCCGGTTTGCGGCTGAACCGCATCGCAGCCATCGGACGCCGCCTGCGTCAGCTTCGGCGCCTCACCCGACCCATCGGAGCTGTAGGACACCGTGCGGGTGCAGCCGTTGGTGTCGGTGGTCGAAGAATAGTAGGTCACGTGCATGCGCTGCGGCATGTCGCCGACCAGGGTGAGACCCGGCGCGGCCTGCGCATTTCCGTGCGCGACCGCTTGCCGCTGCATCTGCGCCGCGTGCTGGCGGAGCACGGCGGCGCGCTGCATCATCGCCTGCATATGCGCATCCATGATCGCCGAGATTCGCGCCATCCGCGCGAAGGGATCGGCCGCAACCCGCACAGCGGCGGGCAGCGCCACCGCCTCTACCGGGACGACATGCACGCGCGGCGCAACGTCACCGGTGTACTGCACCTCGACCACGGAGCCGTCGGGCGCATCGACCTGCATGCTGTGCAGTTTCGCCGAGGCGGCCTGCGCCACGCCGGCACCAAGCGCCGTCAGGGCGGCGGCGCCAATCAGATACTTGGGAGCTATACGCATTGGGGTAATCCTCCTTGTGACTCGTCCCATTGCGATCCCGGATGCTGCCCTATCGAAGCTGAACGCGCGATTACAGATCAGGCCGTTCCGGCAACCCTTCGCACGTCCTGGCCCACATACTCGTCCGCGAAGACGAGGCCCCGGTTCTCGAGCAGGTCGCGCGCCACGGCGTAGCTGCGGTCGTCGTCGACATCGATGGCCTGGCTGCCATCGGAAAGGACGACCGCCGAAAGCCGCAGTTTCAACCGGCGCGAGGCGAATTCCGCGGCGGCTGCCAGCGTGAGCATACGGCAGCGCATGAGCAGCAGGCCGAGGATGCCCGCCGCGCGCCATATCCGCGATCCGCTGCGATCGAACCCCCGATTGCCCCGGAAGACCTCGACTGCATCGATACCCGCAGGGCCGGCAATGCCGTAGATGTCGCAGGCGGCATATTCGCCATCGCGCAGCGCCAGGAAGCGGTCCGGCGCGCAGCGGTGCGCGGCCTCCACGCAGTCGCGCGGCGCGAGCGTGATCGCCGCATCGGCGCGGCCAAGAGCATCGGCAACGGCATCGATCGCCTCGATCGTGAGCAGCGCGTGGTCGGCAGTGGTGACGATCAGCGGCCCGTCCCAGCCGCTCGCGGCATCGCGCACGCTGTCGGCCAGATGTTCGCGCGCTTCGACCAGCGCGACGATGCCGCGTCCCGGCATACGCGTGAGCACGTCCCATACGGGCGCGAACGCCTCACGCTCGATGCAGATGGCGAGGCTCTCGATGCGCGGATGCGCCATGGCCGTGCGCAGGACATGCGCGATCATCGGCTGACCGGCCAGCGGTATCAGGCTGCGATGGCTTTCACCGAACCGTTCGGCCAGCGGATCGACGGCCCGCTTGGGTTGACCCGCAAGCACGATCAGGCGCAGGGCGGGCTCTTCGGCCGAGGATGAAAGACGCTGTCCCATCCCGCCTCGATTGCGTAATTTTGTGACAGCCGCGTGAAACAGACACTCGTTTCGGCGACAGGACCCCTCATCCTATGGATAACGCCAGCCCCCGCCTTGCACCGCCCGGCCCCCAACTGGCAGGTAGCGCCCCGTGAGCGCATCCATCATCATCGGCGAAACACCCCGCGGGGAGCCGATAGAGATCGACATCAAGGAACTTCTGGCGACCCGCCTGCTGGTGCAGGGCAATTCCGGGTCCGGAAAGTCGCACCTGCTTCGCCGCCTGCTCGAAGAGAGCGCCGGTATCGTCCAGCAGGTGGTGATCGATCCCGAAGGCGACTTCGTTTCGCTGGCCGAGGAATTCGGCCATGTCGTGATCGACGGCGCCGCCTATGGCGAGGCCGAGATCGTCCGCCTCGGCGCGCGCATCCGCCAGCACCGCGCCTCGGTCGTGCTCGCGCTCGACGAGCTGGAAATCGACCAGCAGATGAAGTGCGCCGCGCAGTTCCTCAACGCCCTGTTCGATGCCCCGCGCGAACAGTGGTATCCCGCGCTCGTCGTCGTCGACGAGGCGCAGATGTTCGCGCCCGCCGCTGCCGGTGAGGTCTCCGAGGAAGCCCGGCGCGTCTCGCTGGGCGCGATGACCAACCTCATGTGCCGCGGCCGCAAGCGCGGCCTTGCCGGCGTGATCGCCACGCAGCGCCTCGCCAAGCTGGCCAAGAACGTCGCCGCCGAGGCCAGCAACTTCCTGATGGGCCGCACGTTCCTCGACATCGACATGGTGCGCGCAGCGGACCTGCTGGGCATGGAGCGCCGGCAGGCCGAGCAGATCCGCGATCTGGCGCGCGGCCAGTTCCTCGGCCTCGGCCCCGCCATCGCGCGCCGCCCGGTCGCGGTGAACATCGGCGAAGTGCGCACCGGCGCCAAGTCGGTGACGCCCGGTCTCGTCCCGCTGCCCACCGCCAGCACCGAGGACATGCGCGAGCTGCTCCACGACAATCTCCACGTCGAACCCGAACGGCCCGAATTCCCGCGCCCGGCACCGCGCACCGAGGATGCCGAGACGGTCGCCCGCCGCATCGCCGCCAACGAGATGCTCGAACCGACCGGTGCGCAAGCCCGCGACCGCGAGGCCGAACGCCAGCGCGCCGAAGCTGACCCGGAAGAAAACCGCGCCGCCATGGTCGAGATCATGAACGAAATGGCGAAGGAAGAAGACTGCACCTTCCAGTCCTCGACCACGCTGTTTCAGGACTTCACCATCCGCTGCCGGATGAAGGGCATTTCGGTGCGCGGGCTCGACGCGACGATGTTCCGCCGGGGCTTTGCCGCCGCCATCGCCGGCATCGAGGACCCCGACGAGGAGCGCTGGCTGGACCTGCAGAACCTCGCCAAGCATGTGCCCGACGATGCCCTCGCGCCGTTCTACGTGATCGCTCGCGCCGCGATGGACGGCAAGCCCTGCCCCGACGACACCGAGCTTGCCCGCATCTACGGCACCAGTTCGCCGCGCCGCATCCAGCGTCTGCTCGACTATCTCGAAAAGGACGGTCTGCTTGTCGTGCGCACCGACTTTTCCGGCAAGCGCTCGGTCGGCGTACCCGATCTCGGCGTGACAACGACCGCGATCGAAGCGTAAGAAAAGCCGGTTATGGCTGACATCGTCAATCTGCGCATGGCCCGCAAGGCCAAGGCCCGCGATGCCGACAAGGCGCAGGCGCAGGCCAATCGCGCGCTGCACGGACGCACCCGGGAAGAACGCAAGGCCAGCGACGCCGAGATCGCGCGGATTGCCCGCAATGTCGACGGCGCGAAGCGGGAAGACTGATGCGCACGACCTATCTGGAAGCGACGGTGCGGCTCTATCACCTCGACTCGGGGCCCGAGGGCGGCGCGGCCAATACGCTGTTCTATGGGTCGCTTGCCGACGCGATGCAGATCGCGGCCCAGCAGAGCGAAGACGTGCAGGACGGCCTGTTCATCGCGACCGACAACGACGTGGTCGCCTATCTGGATCTGCTGGAAAGCTGAAATACGCTCGCCAACTGTAGAGTTTGACCGCGCGCGAATGTCGGGCGACAATGCGCTAGCGGTCTTTCTCCAACAGGGGGCAAGGTGATGGCGAATTCCACTGACCCAGAACTCTACCGGTTCGTACTGGAACTGGCCTTTTACCTGCTGATAGCCTTCGGTGTTCTCGTCATTGCCGTTGCGGCGGTTTACGTCGCGATGTTCATGAAGGGCAATTTTTCGGGGCAGAGTATCGCGCGCATCCTGCAGCAGACAGACGGCCCCAAGCTGGTGACCATCGTGCTGATCATTCTGTCCTCGTCGCTTCTCGGCATGCTCGGAATCATCAAGGGCGAAGCCGTCATCGCGCTGCTGAGCGGTATTGCCGGGTACGTTCTTGGCAACCAGCACGGCCGGCGGGAAACCGAAGACAAGACCCGGTCGGACTGACGCAGGCGGCTGTCGCCCATTGTGCCCGGGCGCGCCATGCCATACCGGCAGCGGCGATGAGCCGGCTCGATTCCCCTCTGCAAGCTGCCCTCGCCCGGATCGACAAGGCCGGGCAGCGCCGGACGCTGCGCGCGGCCGCGCTGGCGCCGGGCGGCCGCGTGATCCGGGACGGGCGCGAGCTGGTCGACTTCTCGAGCAACGACTACCTCTGCCTCGCGCGGCATCCGCTGCTGACAGAGCGTGCGCGCGAATGGGCGGCGCGCCACGGCACCGGCTCGGGCGCCTCGCGGCTGGTGACCGGCACAAGCGATGCGCACCTCGCGCTCGAAGCGAAGATCGCCGCGTTCAAGGGCACCGAGGCTGCGCTGATCTTCGCCACTGGCTGGCAGGCCAATGCGGCGGTGATCCCCGCCCTGCTCGCGGCCATACCCGGCGTAGCGGTCTTCACCGACCGGCTGATCCACGCGAGCATGCATGCCGGCATCGCCATGGCCGGCGTGCGCCAGCACCGCTTCCGCCACAACGACCTCGACCATCTCGAAGCGCTGCTGGCGAGCAAGGGCGCCGATGCCCCGGCGCGGCTGATCCTGACCGAAAGCGTCTTCTCGATGGACGGCGACCGCGCCGACCTGCAGCGCCTGACCGCCATCGCCGAAGCCCACGATGCCGCGCTGTTCGTCGACGAGGCGCATGCGACCGGCGTCCTCGGCCCCGAAGGCCGCGGACTGAGCGCCGAAGTACCGGGCAGGATCGATCTCGTGATGGGCACCTTCAGCAAGGCGATGGGCGGGTTCGGGGCCTATGTCGCGGGATCGCAGGTGCTCATCGACTACTTCGTCAACACCGCGAGCGGTTTCATCTTTACAACCGCGCCCCCGCCCGCCGTGCTGGGCGCCATCGACGCCGCGCTCGACCTCGTGCCGGGCATGGACGCCGAACGCGCGCACCTCGCCGCGCTGGGCGACCGGTTGCGGGAAGGGCTGGATGCTCTGGGCCTCGATCATGGCGATTCCTCCACGCAGATCGTGCCCGCCGTGATTGGTGCCGAAGAACAGGCGATGGCGCTTTCCGCGAAGCTGGAGGCCGCCGGATTCCTTGCCTCCGCCATCCGGCCGCCGACGGTTCCGCCCGGCACCAGCCGCCTGCGCCTGGCCTTGCGTGCGAGCCATTCGGCGGCTGATATTGATGCGTTTCTTGGCGTGTTGGGGGATGCTCTGTGATGGGGGGGCACGCGGAGGCGCGGAGACGCGGAGAAGAATATTTCGCGCAAAGGCGCAGAGGCGCAAAGAGGTCCGATGATGCCGCAGGCATCCATTTTCACCTCAAAACGGACGTTCAACGCTGGCTTCGAGTAGAAAAGCGGCTTCGCCGCGAGGAAAGAGCCTTTGCGCCCCTTCGGCTGACTGCTTGCAGCAGCCGCTCAGGACAGGCTTTGCGCCTTTGCGCGGACCCAATCCTCTTTTTCTCCGCGTCTCTGCGCCTCCGCGTGAGCCCCATTCCCCAGCCGGAGCCGAAACCGTGAAGCTCCTCTTCGCCCACGGCTGGGGCTTCGACCGGCACTTCTGGGACGCGCTCATCGCACTGCTGCCCGAGTGGGAGCATGCCATCGACGATCGCGGCTATTTCGGCACTCCCCATATGCCCGGGATCGACGGCCCCTGCCTTGCCGTGACGCATTCCTTTGGCACGATGCGCGTCCTCACCGATCCGCCACCGGGTCTGGTGGGCCTCGTCGCGATCAACGGGTTCGAGCGCTTTACCGCCCTGCCCGGCAAGCCCGGCGTTGCCGTGCGCGTGGTCGACCGGATGCTGCGCCGCTTCGAGAGCGATCCGCGCGCAGTTCTCGCCGAGTTTCGCAAGGCCTGCGGCAGCGATGAGCCTTTCGGTGAGATTAATCCCGAACCACTGCGTGCCGATCTGCTGCGGCTGCGCGATGCACAGGCACCCTCACCCAAGGTCCCGGTGGCGGTGCTGCAGGGCGGGCAGGACCCGATCCTTCCCGCCGACATGCGCGCCGCGGTCTTTGCCGGTAGCGACGTGCACCGTATCGATCACGAGGCCGGCGGGCATCTGTTGCCGCTCGAAAATCCGGAGCTGTGCGCGCAGGCCGTGCGCGGCGCAGTGGGCGCGCTGGCATGACCGACCGGCACGCGCAGATCGCCCGGGCCTTTGCGGGGGCCCGCGACTACGACCGCCACGCACGCATCCAGCGCGACGTCGCGCGAGGCCTCGCAGCGCGCATCGCCGCGCTCGACCTGCCCGAAAGCCCGCGCGTGCTGGAACTGGGCTGCGGCACCGGCTTTCTGACCGAGGCGCTGCTGGATAACGGCATCGGCGGCGACTGGCTTATCACCGACATTGCCCCCGCCATGGTCGAACGCTGCCGCGCGCGCCTCGGCGAATCGCCGCAGCGACGCTTTGCCGTGCTCGATGGGGAATATGGAGCGCCGGAGGGCGGTCCCTACGACCTCATCTGCTCCAGCCTCGCGCTGCAATGGTTCGACGATGCGCCTGCCGCACTGGGGCGCATGAAGGACTGGCTGGCACCGGGCGGGCATGGCCTGATCACCACGCTCGGCCCCGGCAGCTTTGCCGAGTGGCGCGCCGCCCATGCCGCCGAAGGGCTCGACGCGGGGACGCCGCCCTTCGCACCCGTCGAAGCCTTCGCCGCGATCGATCCGGAAAACCTCGTCGTCGAAAACGTGGTCGAAACCCATCCCGATGCGCGGGCCTTTCTCCACGCGCTGAAGGCCATCGGCGCGGGTACGGCGGCACCGGGCCACCGCCCGCTGCCCCCCGCCGCGCTGCGCCGCGTGATGGCCACGTTCGAGCGGTCGACATGTAAAGTTACATACGAGGTCGTGACCTGCCACGTTCACCGCGCTAGGGGGGCGTGATTTTCACTCCCGTTCGTGTCGAGCGTAGTCGAGACACGCCTGCGCGAACGGTTCTCGACTTCGCTCGAACCGAACGGAGTCGCAAAATCCGGATCGCCAGAGCATGACGCGCCAAACCCTCATCGTCACCGGAACCGATACCGGCATCGGCAAGACCGTCTTCGCCGCCGCGCTGGCGGGCGTGCTTGGCGGGCATTACTGGAAGCCGGTTCAGGCGGGCATCGAGGACGACGGCACCGATGCCGACCGCGTCGCCCGGCTTTCCGGTCTCCCGCGCGAGCGCGTGCTGCCCGAGGCCTATTGCCTCGCCACGCCCTGCTCCCCGCACCTCGCCGCCGAGATCGACGGGGTCGCGATAGACCCGGCCCGGCTCGCCCTGCCGCAGGTCGATGGCCCGCTGGTGGCCGAAGGCGCGGGCGGCGTGCTGGTGCCGATCAGCCGCAGCGAGACCTACGCCGACCAGTTCGCCCGCTGGCGCGCCCCGGTCGTACTGGTGGCGCGCACCTCGCTCGGCACTATCAACCACTCGCTGCTCTCGATCGAGGCATTGCGCGCACGCAGTGTGCCCATCCTCGGCGTGGCCTTCGTGGGTGAGCCCGTGGAGGACAGCGAGGCGACGATCTGCGCCATGGGGCAGGTGCGCCGGCTGGGCCGCCTGCCCATCCTCGACCCGCTGACGCCCGAAGGCCTGCGCAGCGCCTTTGCCGCAAACTTCAAGCTGGAGGACTTCACCGCGTGACTGCATCCGACGCTTCATCCGCGATCTGGCACCCCTTTACCCAGCACGGCCTGCGCGAACCCATCCCGCTCGTCGAGCGCGCCGAAGGGGCCCTGCTTCACACCGCCGACGGGCAGACGGTGATCGATGCGATTTCCTCGTGGTGGGTAACCACGCACGGCCACTGCCACCCCAAGATCATGGCCGCCATCGCCGATCAGGCGGACAAGCTTGACCAGATGATCTTTGCGGGCTGGACGCACCAGCCGGCCGAGGATGTCGCGGCCGGGCTGCGCGCGATCATGCCGCAGAGCCTCACGCGCGTGTTCTTCTCCGATTCCGGCTCGACCGCCGTCGAAGTCGCGCTGAAGATGGCGCTGGGATACTGGCACGCGCGCGCCGAGAAGGACGGCGGCCGCCCCCGACACCGCATTATCGTGATGGAACACAGCTATCACGGCGACACCATCGGCACGATGTCGGTCGGCGAGCGCGGCGTGTTCAACCAGGCCTACGAGCCGCTGCTGTTCGACGTGGCACGTGTTCCCTTCCCCGCATCGGGCGCCCGGCAGGAAACGCTCGATGCGCTGGAAGACCTTTGCAAGCAGCCGGATACCGCCGCCTTCATCGTCGAGCCGCTGGTGCTCGGCGCGGGCGGCATGCTGGTCTACGACGCCAAGACGCTCGCCTCGATGCACGAGATCTGCTCGCGCCACGGTGTGCTGTTCATCGCCGACGAAGTGATGACCGGCTGGGGGCGTACCGGCACGCTGCTGGCCTGCGAGCAGGCCGGGATCGAGCCCGACATCCTGTGCCTGTCCAAGGGACTGACCGGCGGCGCGGTGCCGCTGGCGGTGACCATGGCGAGCGAGCTGATCTTCGAAGCGCACTGGTCGACCGACCGCGCCAGGATGTTCTTCCATTCGTCGAGCTACACCGCCAACCCGCTCGCCTGCGCCGCGGCGGCGGCCAACCTTGCCATCTGGCGCGAGGAGCCGGTGCTCGAACGCATTGCCGACCTCGCCCACCGGCAGACCGAATGGCTGGTGAAGCTCGGCCAGTTCTGCCACTTCGAAAACCCGCGCCAGAGCGGCACGATGGCCGCGCTCGATCTCAGGACCAGTGGCGAAGGCGGCTATCTCGACACGCTCGCCCCGCGCCTCCTGGCCTTCTTCCGCGAACGCGGCCTGCTGCTGCGCCCGCTGGGCAACACGGTCTATGTCATGCCGCCCTACTGCATTACCGACGAGCAGCTCGGGCAGGTCTGGGACGCCATCGGCGAAGCGGTGATCTCGTTCTGATCAGCGCCTGAAAATTCAGGAGTTTCGGTCACCCCGCCGGAAGTGCTAGCATCACCCCGACCGCAACATCGGTTTGGGACAAGAGGGCCGCAGGCCATGCCAGCCTTGGGTAACGAGAACCGGGCCGCCAGACTGCTTTTCGCGGTACTGGCAGCTCTCGCGGCGCTGTTCAGCCTTGCAGCACCAGCCGCGGCAAAAGAAGCCGTTGTGATGCACATCGACGGTGCCATCGGCCCGGCCACCGCCTCGCACATTGCCGACGGTCTGCAGGAAGCGCGCGAGCGCAACGCCGCGCTGGTCGTTCTGGAAATGGATACGCCGGGCGGCCTCGATACCTCGATGCGCGATATCATCCAGAACATTCTCGGCATGCCGATGCCGGTGGTGACCTATGTCCATCCCAGCGGCGCGCGGGCCGCCAGCGCGGGCACCTATATTCTCTACGCCAGCCACTTCGCGGCGATGACGCCGGGCACGAACCTGGGAGCGGCCACGCCCGTCCAGATCGCTGGCCCCATGTCCGGCGGTGAGGAGAAGGAAAAGCAGGCCGCGCCCGCCGACGCCCATGAACGCAAGGCGGTGAACGATGCGGTTGCCTATATCCGGTCGCTGGCCGAACTGCGCGGGCGCAATGCCGACTGGGCCGAACAGGCCGTGCGCGAGGCATCGAGCCTTTCTGCTTCGGCAGCGCTGAAGGAAGGCGTCATCGATATCGTCGCTTCGGATCTGCCATCGCTGCTCGATCAGCTGAACGGCAAGACCGTGACGATAGACGGGCAGACCCGCTCACTGAACACCGCCGGGCTTGCTATCCATGAAATCGAGCCCGGCTGGGGCACGAAGCTGCTGGCCGCGATCACCAATCCCAATATCGCGCTGATCCTGATGATGATCGGAGTCTACGGCCTGATCTTCGAATTCCTCAATCCGGGATCGCTGGTGCCGGGCACGGTGGGCGCGATCAGCCTGGTGATCGGCCTCTATGCCCTCGCGGCGCTGCCGGTCGACATGGCCGGCCTCGCTCTCATTGCCCTGGGCATTGCCCTCATGGTGGGGGAAGCTTTCGTTCCTTCCTTTGGAATCCTGGGCATAGGCGGTACGGTGGCCTTCGTGATTGGCGCTGCGATCCTTTTCGATACCGATGTGCCGGCCTTTCAGGTCAGCTGGTCGGTGATTGCCGCGCTCGGCGTGTTCAGCGCAGGGCTTCTCGTCATCGTCGCCCGCGTGGGGCTGCGCGCCCTGCGGCACCGGGTCACGACCGGATCGGAAGAACTGATCGGCGCTACCGCGACCGTGATCGACTGGCATGAGGGCAAGGGCCATGTCTTCGTGCATTCCGAACGCTGGAATGCGCGGGGCCCGCACAACCTGACATCCGATCAAACCGTCGTCGTCGAAAAGATGACCGGTCTCGACCTCACCGTCTCGCCCCAGCGGGAAACCGAAACCTGATCGCGAAGCGGTCGCAAGGAGGACACTATGGCAATCCTGGACTACGGCTTTCTCGTGCCGCTGATATTCCTGATCCTGATCTTCCTGTGGTCATCGATCAAGATCCTGCGCGAATACGAGCGCGCCGTCATTTTCACGCTCGGGCGTTTCACCGATGTGAAAGGGCCGGGTCTCATCATCCTGATCCCCTTCGTGCAGCAGATGGTCCGCACGGACTTGCGCACCATCGTTCTCGACGTGCCGACGCAGGACGTGATCTCGCGCGACAACGTCTCGGTGAAGGTCAATGCGGTGGTCTATTTCCGCATCGTCGACCCCAAGAGCGCGATCATTCAGGTGGAGAACTACATTCAGGCGACCAGCGAACTCGCGCAGACGACGCTGCGCTCGGTGCTGGGCAAGCACGAGTTGGACGAAATGCTGTCCGAGCGCGACAAGCTCAATGTCGATATTCAGGAAATCCTCGACAAGCAGACCGACGCCTGGGGCATCAAGGTGGCCAATGTCGAGATCAAGCATGTCGACATCGACGAAACGATGGTCCGCGCCATCGCCCGCCAGGCCGAGGCCGAACGCGAACGCCGCGCCAAGGTGATCAATGCCGAGGGCGAACACCAGGCCGCAGCCCGCCTGCTCGATGCCGCACGCGTCCTCGCCGAAACGCCCGAGGCCATGCAGCTGCGCTATCTCTCGACGCTCAACGTCATCGCCAACGAAAACAACACCTCCACCATCATCTTCCCATTCCCGATGGAATTGGGCGAGTGGCTGGCGCGGAAAAAGGACTGATCCGAAACGGCAGGGCAAACTTTCCTAGCCGCTTTCTCCCTGTCACACTGCGGGCGGCAGTTCGGCTGCCCGCTCCTTGAACCGTATATTCGCCCCAGCGCCGCAAATGCCGTGCGACACGAGGTTTGCCGTGCCCCGGCGTTTGAAAAGTCGGCGTTTTCCTGAAACGCGCCATGGCCGATGTGGACGAACTTAGCGAAAATAGACGGCGCCGTTCCACGCGCTACCGCGAGTGAATCGCATCTTATCGATTAAATCGGTCAATGCGCTGCGCTGTGATCGCCTTATTCGATCAGGCCGATCGATTCATCACGCTACAAATCGTCATGCACCGCGCCTATCTCCCTTGTGTCAGTTCAACACCCAATCGAGGGAGACACTATCCATGGGTATCATCGGCAGCACCATCAAGCCTTTCAGCAACACCGCTTTCCAGGCGGGCAAGGATTTCTTCGACGTCACCGAAAAGGACATCGAAGGCAAGTGGGCCGTGTTCTTCTTCTATCCGGCCGACTTCACGTTCGTCTGCCCGACCGAGCTCGAAGATCTGGGCGAGCAGTACGACACGCTCCAGTCGATGGGCGTTGAAGTCTATGGCGTGTCGACCGACACCCACTTCAGCCACAAGGCCTGGCACGACACGTCCGACAAGATCGGCAAGCTGAAGTTCGCCTTCCTCGGCGACCAGACCCACGCCCTGTCGAACAACTTCGGCGTGCTTCGTGAAATGGGCCTTGCCGACCGCGCCACCTTCGTGGTCGATCCGGACGGCGTGATCCAGATCATGGAAATCACTTGCGAAGGCGTCGGCCGCAACGCGACCGAACTCGTCCGCAAGATCAAGGCGGCCCAGTACGTCCGCAACAACCCCGGCCAGGTCTGCCCGGCAAAGTGGGAAGAAGGCGGCGACACCCTAGCTCCCTCGCTCGACCTCGTCGGCAAGATCTGAGCCTCCCCTCGGGTCGCTCCGAGGACGGTGGCCTTCCGGCCATCGACGGCGCGACCCGGGGCTATCCCCCCTCCACGCGAAGCCCCGGGTCGCCACTCGTCCCCACCCGATTCTAGACACAGGAATTTTCGACCATGCTCGACGCCAATATGAAGCAACAGCTCTCTCAGTACCTCGGCATGCTGCGCGAGCCGATCGAGCTCGTCGCCTCACTTGGCGACGATGCGAAGTCGGCAGAAACCCGCGAGCTGCTGGAGACGATCTCCGGCCTTTCGGACAAGGTCACCGCGACGTTCGACGGTGACGACGATCGCAAGCCGAGTTTCGTGATCCGCCGCGCCTCCGACGCCAGCGTCTGGGTCCGGTTCGCCGGTGTGCCGCTCGGTCACGAATTCACTTCGCTGGTGCTCGCCCTGCTCTGGGCCGGTGGGCACCCGCCCAAGGTCGAAGACGAGGTCCTCGACCAGATCCGCAATCTGGAAGGCGAATACAACTTCGAGATGTATTTCTCGCTGTCGTGCCACAACTGCCCCGACGTGGTGCAGGCGCTGACGCTGATGGCGATGTACAACCCGCACGTGAACGCCACACTGATCGAAGGCGGCGCCTTCAAGGATGAAGTCGAAAAGCGCGGCGTCATGGCCGTCCCCGCAGTCTTCCTCGATGGCGAGATGTGGGGCTCGGGCAAGATGGACGTCGCCGAAATCCTTGGCAAGCTCGACACGGGCGCCTCGGCCAAGGCTGCCGAGAAGCTCGCTGCCAAGGAACCTTTCGAAGTGCTGGTGGTCGGCGGCGGTCCCGCCGGGGCCTCGGCCGCGATCTACACCGCGCGCAAGGGCTTCTCGACCGGCATCGCTGCAGAGCGCATGGGCGGTCAGGTGCAGGACACCATGGGCATCGAGAACTTCATCTCGGTCCCCTACACCGAAGGTCCCAAGCTGGCCGCGGCGCTGGAACAGCACGTCGGCGAGTACGAGATCGACGCGATGAACCTGCTGCGCGCCGAAAAGCTGATCCCGGCCGATAAGAAGGGCGGTTACCACGAGATCGTGTTCGACAACGGCGCCTCGCTCAAGGCCCGCTCGCTGATCCTCACGACCGGTGCGCGCTGGCGCAATCTGGGCGTGCCGGGTGAAGCCGAGTACCGCACCAAGGGCGTGGCCTACTGCCCGCACTGCGACGGCCCGCTGTTCAAGGGCAAGCATGTCGCGGTCATCGGCGGCGGCAACTCGGGCGTCGAAGCGGCGATCGACCTGGCCAACGTCGTCGGCCATGTGACGCTGATCGAGTTCGATCATCAGCTTCGCGCCGATCAGGTGCTGCAGGACAAGCTGCGGTCAATGAAGAACGTCGACATCATCGTGTCCGCGCAGACCACCGAGATCACCGGCGATGGCAGCAAGGTGAACGGCCTGACCTACAAGGACCGCCAGTCCGGTGAGGAAAAGCATGTCGAACTGGCCGGCGTTTTCGTCCAGATCGGTCTGGTGCCGAACACCGAATGGCTCAAGGACTCGGGTCTGGAACTGTCCAACCGCGGCGAGATCGTGATCGACGAAAAGGCGGCGACCAATCTGCCCGGCGTCTTCGCGGCGGGCGATGCGACCACGGTGCCCTACAAGCAGATCATCATCGCCATGGGCGAAGGCTCGAAAGCTGCCCTGTCTGCCTTCGATTACCTGATCCGCAACGAAGCGCCCGAGGAGATCGCGCAAGCCGCATGATCGGCAGCGCGCCAGACACGGCAAACACGCGCGGGCGGGAAGCGACGAGCTTCCCGCCCGTTGCTCTTGCACCCAGCGAGATCTTGCCGAAAACCGGATCGTCCCCGCGCTTTCCCGGCAAAACGGCCCAGATCCGATCGCGAAAAAAGTTATACAGGACCGTCGGGTTGAAAATTTCAAGAATGTGATGTATATAACCTCACATGACGAACAGTATATCGGAATTTCATCGCTTCGCCTATCGAGAAGACAATTTCCACGACCTCCGCGACTATTGCGAAGAAAAAGGCATATGGGTTTGCCAATCGCTTCGCAGATCTGGGCCCATGACTTTTGCTCTGGCAAGAAACGGGGACGTGGCTTCTGAACTGAGCAGCCGTTTCAGCTAGGTCGCAAACGAAGCGAACTTTTTCATAACGTTTATTAGCAATCGACCGCGCACCCGCCGCCAAGGCGCTGGTGCGCGTTTTGCGTTTGGCCATTCTATTGGCTGACCGGAATTCCACTCGACCTGTCCCCTTCCTATCGACAGACATGCTGCAGCGCGGCATAGCGAGGAAATGGACATCTTTCAGCACTACGAACAGACGATAGAATGGATCGTCAGCCAGTGCCCCGGTCCCGACAAGTTCGCACACATGAGCGCAGGCCTCACTCTTTGGCTGTTAGCTGCTCTTTCTACACGTCGGCCGCTTTCCTCGTTTTTTACGCTGTTTCCCGTCGTCATCTTCGAACTCGCCAATGAAACCATGGACCGGATGGCCCACGGGACATGGAACTGGCCGGACACGATCCGTGACATGGCCGCCACTTGGTTTTGGCCGTTCCTCTTGTGCCTCTACCTTCGCGTACTTCCTGCGCTTTCGCGCCGAGGCGAGAACCGGCGAGATCCGAACCTAGCGCCGCCTTTTGAGAACCACGTAGATGGCACCGGCGCCGCCGTGCCGCCGGTGGGCTCCGCGAATGGCGACGATGTCGGAGGCGTACTGGCTGGCGGCAAGCCAGTCTGAAATCTTGGCCCTGATGGCGCCGCGCCGCTCGCCCCGGTCCATGGCATCGACAGGACGGGGCTTTCCGGTCACGACAAGGACCACGCGGGCACCCATGGCCAGCGCCTGCCCCAGCCCGTGCATCAAGCGGCTATAGGCGGCATCGAGGTTCGCGCCGTGCAAGTCCAGACTGAAGTCGGGCACGAGCGTACCCTTCGTTATTCGGCGCTCCCAAGACCCGTCCAAGTGCGCAGGCGCGTCCGACCGCTTGGGCTGCACCGGCACGGGCTTTGGCGGCAACGGCGGCGGTATCCGGCCTTTCGCCTTTTTCCTGGGCGGCTGCGGTGCAGGGACCGTATCGCGCGCCTTGTCCGGCCCCCTGTTCTCATGGTGGGATGCCGGGCGCGGCGGATCCAGCGGCGTGACGGTTCGGGTCACCTGCGACCAGAGATCACGCTCCTCCGCAGACAGCCTGCGACCGGGACGTCTCACCGCACACCCAACCGCGCCAGAGTGCCCTTGGGAACCAGCACCAGCGCCTTGCCAGGTGCGCTCATGTCGCCGGCTATCTCCCGAGCCTGCTCGCCAGCCCCCCAGAACGTGTCGAAACGATTGGCACCCTTGATCGCGCCCCCCGTATCCTGCGCGACCCAAAGGCCATCGGCCTCACGGCGATCGAGATCCAGCCACACAGGCGCACCGAGCGGAACGAAGCGGGGATCGGCAGCGACCGAGGCATGGGGGCGAACCGGCACACTGAGCGCGCCGAGCGGGCCGTCGCCGGTCAATTCCCTGAAAAACACATAGGACTTGTTCTCATCCATGAGCGCTTTCCCTTCGGCGGGATGCTCGCGAATGTACTGCATGATACCCTGCATCGATGCCGGATACTGGCCCGGCCCATCGCCGATCAGACCCCGGTCGCGCATGACCTTGCCAATGCTGGTATAGGGCAAACCATTCTGGCCCGCATAGCCGATCCGCATGACCGCACCATCGGGGGCCTTCAATCGTCCCGAGCCCTGGACCTGCAGGAAGAAGACCTCGACCGGGTCCTGAGCCCAGGCAATCTCGTGGCCGCGGCCCATGAGAGCGCCCTGCTCGATCGCCGCGCGGTCCCAATACGCGGTGAAGCGGCCATCGGCGTCGTAACGGCCGCGCGGCATCCGGCCATCGGCGAGAGGCTTCGCATCACCCGTTTTCGCGCGCACCAGATCGGGTGGCAGGCCGTAGACCGGGACGTCGAACCCGGGCTGACGGGTCCGCACGCCGGCGATTTCCGGCTCGTAATAGCCTGTAGCGTGAGCCTTGCCATCACCGACGCGGACCGTCTCGAAGTAGCTGAAAAAGAAAAGAATGGGTGAGCCAGTGCCCCAGTTTTCGGCAGCCGTACAGGCTGGCCGCCAATCTTCGGGACGCGTGAGCGCGCTGCCATCTGTACGCGACATGACGCGCGGACAGCTTTCGCGAAACGAGGCAAGCGCGCGCGCAGCTTCGGTAGCGGTCAGCGAGAGACGGGAAAGCGCTGGTCCACGTTCGACACCGAGTGCCACGGCGGTTTCCGCCGGCGGCAACTGGGCGCCAGGCTCGGGAGGAATGACGCTTGCGCAGGAAGACAGCGAGAGAAGGAATGCGACGACTGCCGACATCCTGGCCGGCTTGCGGTCAAGCCGCCTCGGCAGTCCCCCTCGCCGCAATGCTCCAATCTCCGAAAAAGGGGGCCGGGCACCGGCCCCCGGAAAGCCCTCAGCCCTGGTCGGTCTCGTCCAGCAGCCAGTCGGGATCTGCCGAGTTCAGAGCGCGCTTGAACGTCCAGATGTCGACAGCTTCGATCGCATCGTCGAGCGAACCGGCTACCACCTGTCCCTCGGCATTGCGCGTCACGGCAGCAATGTCGGCACGGAAGCGCAGGGTGATGCGGGCCATGCCGCCGTCGACGCCCGCCGAAACCATGGCGCACTCTTCGATGCGCACCAAGCGGTTGTCGAGCGTTTCGCCAGCTTCGTTGCGGGCATCGATAGCACCGGCAAAGCTCTCGTAGACGTCGTCGTCGCACAAATGACGCAGCTCTTCCTTGTCGCCCTTCCAGAAGGCTTCAAGGACCATGCGATAGGCACCGCGCGCGCCTTCAAGAAAGGCGAAGGCGTCGAAGCGACGGTCGGCATTGGCGATTTCTGCAAGACCGCGCTCGACCGAGGGCGGAGCAAGCGGCATTTCGCGCGGGCGCAGGCCCTGCTCGGCGCGGCCACGCTCATCGCTCTTGGCATCAGGCTTGGCCTGAGCCGGGACACGCGGAGCACCCGGACGGCCCTGACGCCCTTCGAAGCGGCCCTGGATCGGCTCTTCCTCGTGCTCGGCACGACGGCCCAGCACAGAGTACAGCCGCAGCCCCAGGAATGCTGCGATCATGGCCAGGATCACTATTTCCGGTGTCACGTTCCTTTGTCCATCCTTCTTCTTGCGCGTGGCGGAAGCCCGAAGACTCACGCTGCAATGCGTCAGCTTAGCCCGAGATAGGTACAGTTTACAAATGAACAACGCGTGAGCAGGCCGATCGGGGCAATTTTCCGGCGATCCGTTGCGGTTTTGGCCGCTCAAGCGCCTCCCGAGGCAAAAATCCCGGCGCACAGGTGTTCCACGCCGGGCGAAAATGCTCTAGGCGCGCCGGCTAACACAGAATTCTTTGCGGGAAACCTTACCAATGGCCGACGAAGGCAACGTCATTTCCGATCTGAACCTGGGCAACGGCGAGGACACCGGTCCCTCGGCAGGCATCATTTCCCAGTACGTCAAGGATCTCTCGGTCGAGAACCCCAATTCGCCGCAGAGCTTCTCGTGGCAGGATCAGCCGCAGATCGACGTGCAATTCAACATCGGCGCGCGCGCGATCGACGGTGAGGTCCACGAGGTCGAACTCAAGATCACCTGCACCTCCAAGGCGGAAGCCGGCACGGCCTTCGTGGTGGACCTGAGCTACTGCGCGCTCGTGGGCATGCGCAATCTCGAGGAAGGCCAGTCGCACGCGTTCCTGTTCGCCGAAGCACCGCGCATCCTCTTCCCCTTCGCGCGCCGCGTGATCGCCGATGCCGTGCGCGATGCCGGCTTCGCGCCCCTGATGCTCGAGCCGATCGACTTCAACGGCCTCTACGTCCAGCAGCTTCAGGCCCAGCAACAGGCCGATGCCACGCAGGGCGAGCCGGTCGGCAACGCCTGACCGGCAAACGCTGACAACCGGCGCCTGACGGCCGCGGAAAGCTGAACGCATGAGCCTCGTTCGCAATGTCGGAACGATCGGGGGGCTGACCGCGCTCAGCCGCGTCTTCGGCTTCGTGCGCGACATGCTGATCGCGCGCGTGCTGGGGGCCGGAATGGCCGCCGACGCCTTCCAGCTCGCCTTCGTGCTGCCCAATACCTTCCGCCGGCTTTTCGCGGAAGGCGCCTTCTCGGTCGCGTTCGTACCGATGTACACCCGCGCTCTCGCCGGAGAAGGCGGCGAGGAAGCAGCGGACCGGTTCGCGAATGATGTTCTGGCGGTCTTCATCTGGGTGCTGCTTGGCTTTTCCGCCGTGGCCATGCTGGTGATGCCCGGAATCGTCTGGCTGCTGGCCCGCGAGTATCAGGAAATCCCCGGCAAGTACGAACTCGCCGTCACCCTCTCGCGGATCACCTTTCCCTATCTCGGGCTGGTGAGCCTGGTGGCCATGCTGTCGGGCGTGCTCAATGCCCACTCGAAGTTCGCCCCCGGCGCCTTCGTGCCGGTCCTGCTCAACATCGTCCTGATCACCGGCATCATCACCGGCTATTTCATGCGCGAAGCCGGCGGCACGGACGTGACCGTGGCCTATGTGCAGGCGATTGCGGTCGCTGCGGCGGGCGTTGCCCAGTTGCTCTACATGGGCTGGGCCACGCGCAAGGCCGGCGTGACGCTCAAGATCACCCCGCCGCGCCTAACCCCCGAAGTGAAGCGGCTGGGCATGCTGATCCTGCCCGCGACGTTCGGCGCCGGCGTCTATCAGATCAGCCAGTTCGTCGACACGTTCTTCGCGACCTCGCTTCCGCAAGGCTCGCTCACGCTGCTCAAGTACGCCGACCGGCTGAACCAGATGCCGCTCGGCATCGTCGGCATTGCCCTCGGCACCGCGATCCTGCCGATGCTCGCGCGCCACATCCAGAGCGGCGATTCGCGCGAGGCGCAGCGGCTGCAGGCCAATGCCGTGGAGATGGCAACGCTGCTGACAATTCCCGCTGCGGCTGCCCTGGCCATCTGCGCGCCTGCCTTCGTCACCGCCTTCTTCGTCGGCGGAAAGATGACCGAGGCCAACGGCACGATCATGTCCAGCATCGTCGTCGCGCTCGTTGCCGGTCTGCCCAGCTACGTTCTGGTCAAAGTGTTCCAGCCCGGCTTCTTCAGTCGCGAGGATACGCGCACCCCGGTCTGGATCGCCGCAGGCACGCTGATCGTGAACATCGGCGTCAACATCGTGATCGTGCCGATCTACGGTATCGTCGGCCTTGCCGCAGCGACGGCCTTTACCTCGACGCTTAACGTGCTGACGCTCTACACCATCCTGCAGATCCGCGGGTGGTTCCTCTTCACCGGCAAGCTGGCAGGACGGATCGCGCGGCAGATCGTCGCCACTGCAGCCATGAGCGGCGTCCTCTACATGCTGATGCCGCTGATGGCCGACCGCTATGGCGGCAATGTGTTCGAGAGGGTCTGGTCGCTCGGCCTTCTGTGCGGGGCCGGCATGGTTGTATTCTTCGGTGTCGCCTATGCCATCGGCGCGCTCGACAAGGACCTGCTCGCGCAGCTGCGCCGCCGCCGCTCCAAGCCTGCCGCCTGAGGCTTCCAAACGCCGGCGTTTGTGCTAAGGGCCGCGCCATGCAGGCATTCTTGTCCCTCGAGAATCATGGCTGGCATACCGGCCGGGCGGCTTGGCGATGGCGCTGCGCCACACGCTGACCCATCCCCTCTGCCGTACGCTCTGAGCGCGCGGCCCATGCACTTTCCGCACGTTTCATGAAGGACGCACGCATGCGTATCGTTTCCGGCATTCAGCCTACCGGCAACCTGCACCTCGGCAATTACCTCGGCGCCATTCGCAACTGGGTGAAGATGCAGGACGACATGGCTGCACAGGGCGGCCAGAGCCTCTACTTCCTCGCAGACCTTCACGCGATCTCGATGCCGCATGTTCCGGCCGAACTCACCGCCAACACCCGCGAGATGGTCGCCGCTCTGGTGGCCTGCGGCATCGACCCGGAACGCTCGATCCTGTTCAACCAAGCGCAGGTCCCGCAGCACGCCGAGCTGCAATGGCTGCTCAACGGCACTGCCCGCATGGGCTGGCTGAACCGCATGACGCAGTGGAAGGACAAGGCGGGCAAGAACCGCGAAGGCGCCTCGGTCGCGCTGTTCACCTACCCGGTGCTGCAGGCCGCCGACGTGTTGCTCTATCAGGCGACCCACGTTCCCGTGGGCGAGGACCAGAAGCAGCACCTCGAACTGGCGCGCGACATCGCGCAGAAGTTCAACAACGACTTCGCATCCGAGGAAAATCCGGTCTTCACGCTGCCCGATCCGATCATCCCGCCCGAAGCCGCGCGCATCATGAGCCTGCGCAACGGTTCGGCGAAGATGAGCAAGTCCGATCCCTCGGACATGAGCCGCATCAACCTGACCGACGATGCCGACACGATCATGCAGAAGATCAAAAAGGCCAAGACCGATCCGGAGCCGCTGCCGAGCGAGAAGGCAGGGCTGGAAGGGCGCGCTGAAGCGGCCAACCTCGCCGGTATCTATGCCGCCATGGCGGGCACTTCGGTCGAAGCGGTGCTGGCCGACTTCGGCGGCGAGGGCTTCGGCAAGTTCAAGCCGGCGCTGGGCGAGCTGCTGGTGGAAACGCTGGCACCGATCAACGATCGCTTCGTGCACTTGCGCGCGGACCACAGCGCGCTCGATGCTATCCTGAAGGCCGGTGCCGAGAAGGCCCGGACCCTCGCGATCCCGACGCTGGACAAGACTTACACCGCATTGGGACTGGTGCGCGGCTAAACGCCGAGCAGTTTGGCTCGCCGTGCTTTCCACGGCTCGGCGAGTCCGGTGACGGCACCAAGCGCTTCCAGCCCATCACGGTCCTGCTTGTGGTCGCCAGCCACCAGCAGACCGAAGGTTCGCGCAACCGTCCATTCGGGATGAGGCCGTTCGAGCAGGGCGATCATATCGCCGGCTGCGGCCTCTCCTTCTTCCAGCACCCGGTAGTACCAACCCGCCCGCCGTGCCTTCACCATGCGTGCATTGACGGGCAGCCCCCCGAATCGGTGATCGAGTTTCCAGCAGGGCTGGCGGCCCTGGCTGACCTCGACCGTGGCCGTGCCGAACCGGTAGCGATCACCGATGCAGACCGTCTCCTCGGTCATGCCGTGGGTCGCGATGTTTTCGCCGAAAGCGCCATACTGATCCAGCAGCGGATGATCGCCGATCTGTGTGCGCCAGAAGGCATAGTGATCGTGCGGGTAATGATGGATCGCCTTGTCCGGACCGCCATGCACAGTGAGGTCGGCCTGTTCGTCGCCGGCAAGCCCCAGGCGATGCACGCGGACCGGCCCGTCGACCGGCGTCTTGGCAATGCCGCTGGGCTCGTCCGGCTTGCGGAAGGCCTGCACAGGGCCGCATTGCAGGGAAAGAACAGGGGTCGGACTCGTCATTTCGGCTCTCGCTTCCTACATGCAGGGCAACCGGTCGCGTCGCAGCCGGGTGTGCACGGCGAATGAACGCAATACACGTTCCATCGCAGGCGGCCCACCATTCAACGGCTATTCATGGCGTTGTTTTTACGACAAGATCGCAAAGAACCGAAGCCATGCACCCGAGAGAACGGACGGGGCCCTTCGGGTTCGTGGAGCTTAGTATGATGACAGACCAACCGATCTCGCATTTCGGCAAGCTCCGCCTTGCCGCGGCGGCCGTGCTGCTCTTGGCCCTTGCCGCATGCGCCACCCCCTTCAAGGCCGATGTTTCGCGCTTCCAGTCGCAACTTCCGGCCCCCACGGGCCAGACGTTCGCGATCGTCGCCGACGATCCGCAGCTCGCCGGCGGTCTCGAGTTCGCGCAGTACGCCGGTCTCGTGCAGACGCAGATGGCGGATCTCGGCTACACCCCGGTGGAAGACCCGAGCAAGGCCACGCTGATCGTGCGCTTCGACTATGGTGTCGACAACGGGCGTGAACGCGTGCGCTCGACCGGTCCGAGCGGCTTCTGGGACCCGTGGTATGGATACCGGCCCTTCGGCATGTATCGTCCCTATCCCTACAGCTACTGGGGCAACCCATGGCACTATGGCTGGTACGATCCGTTCTTCGACAGCGGCCGGGGCATGGATTCCTACACCGTCTATACCAGCGGCATCTCGCTGAAGATCGACCGTGCCGCCGATGGCGAGCGGGTGTTCGAAGGCCAGGCCGAGGCCGTCTCGACCTCGAACCGCCTGCAGTACCTCGTGCCCAATCTGGTTGAAGCGATGTTTACCGGCTTCCCCGGGAACTCGGGCGAGACCGTGCGCATTACAGTGGCGCCGGAAAAGAAGTGACATGACCTGATTGGCTCCCCTCCTGCAGATGCAGTGGGAGACACCGAGGGACGGGTCCGGCGCGAATAGCGGCGGGCCCGTCCTTTGTTATGATGGAAGCATCTTCAGGCTGCGAGGAACCGGACACTTCCCTTGAACACGTTCATGGCCATCATGTCGCAGCTCTTCTGGGGCGTGACGGTGGGGGCGCTGTCCTCCAGCTTTTCCTTTCTCGCGAAAAGCGTGATCGTCGTGGCCGGACTGGGAGGGGCCGGATGGCTTGGCCTCAAGCGCAGGCGCAACCGTCGGCACGACGACGACTGATAAAACGCGATCGCGCGCCGCGGCGGCTGGCAAAAATGCCTGCCCGTGCCCTTCCTGACGTTCAGTTCCCCAGCGAGACCACGCCGCCGGTCGATCCGAACCCGCCTTCACCGCGCACGGTCTCGTCGAGCTCTTCCACCGGGAGCCAGCTGGCCCGCGTCACCGGAGCCAGCACGAGCTGCGCCACGCGGTCGCCGCGGCGAATTTCGAAAGCGGCCGTCCCGTGGTTGATGAGAATGACCTTCAGCTCGCCGCGATAGTCTGAATCGATCGTGCCCGGCGTGTTCGGCACCGTGATCCCATGCTTGAGCGCGAGACCCGAGCGCGGGCGAACCTGAATCTCGAAACCGTGCGGGATGGCTACGGCCAGCCCGGTTGCCACGGCATGGCGTGCGCCAGGGGAAATACTCACATCCTCCGCCGAGACCACGTCCATCCCGGCCGCGCCTTCGGTGGCATAGGCCGGCAAGGCCAGGCCCTCTCCGTGGGGCAGCACCTTGATCGGCACGGGAACTTCGGTGCCGGAATTGTCAGACGAGTGCATCGGTAAACCTTTCGACGAGGATGCGCGCGACATCCTCCTTGGGCATTTCGGGAAGCGAGATCACGTCATCCCCGCGAACGATGTGCACGGCATTGGCATCGCCGCCCATCACATCGCCGGAAACGTCGTTGGCGATGATCCAGTCGGCACCCTTGCGCTTGCGCTTTTCCTTGGCGTGCTGGATCACGTTTTCGGTTTCGGCCGCAAACCCGATCAGCAGCGGCGGACGGTCGGGGCGGGAAGCCACCGTGGCGAGAATGTCCGGATTCTCGGTCAGCAGCAGAGCGGGCGGCGCGGAGCCGCGCTTCTTGAGCTTTTCCTTGGCGATATCGGCCGTACGCCAGTCGGCAACGGCGGCCACCATCACCGCAATGTCCGCCGGAAGCGACCGCTTGACGGCATCGGCCATCTGCAACGCGCTTTCGACATCGATCCGGTCCACGCCCGGGGGCGTTTCCAGATGGACCGGCCCGGCGACCAGCGTCACGCAAGCCCCGGCGCGCGCCGCAGCGGCAGCAATCGCGAACCCCTGTTTGCCCGACGAGCGGTTGGCGATGTAGCGCACCGGATCGATGGGCTCCCAGGTGGGGCCGGCCGTGATCAGCACATGCTTTCCCTTGAGCGGCCCGTCTTCCGGTATGGCGTCGAAATGCTCCGGTTGGCCGGCCTCACCATGGCGCGATACGAGATGGTTGATCGCATCGGGATCCGTCGGCGGCGCACCACGCGCACTGCCCTTCTTCGAAATCAGCAACGACCCGGCGGGGCCTTCCGCAGCAGGAGAACTCTGCGTCTCAGGCGCTTCGTCGTGCCCGAACGTGATCGCCTTCTTTGCCTTCTTGAGACCGCGTGAAATCATCGAGCCGGTCAGCCCGCCGAGGCCGAGATCGTCGGCCGCGCCGTGCTCGGGTTCCGGCTCGCTGAACTGCGGTTGCCATTGCGACGGATCGGGCTGCGGCTCAGGCTCGGGAAGCCGGGCCGTCTGCGACAGGCCGGGATAGGGCGTGGGCTCGGGCTCGCTGCCGGGCAGCGGCGCCACTTCGACCGGGCCGAGCCCCAGAACCCAGGAGATACGCTGCCAGATGGCGATGGGATCGGGCAACCGGCCGGGGCCGTACTCGCCGCAGGCCATGGTCCCCTCATCGGGCTCCATCACATCGACGCCCGCCTCGCGCAGGACCTGCACGTTGCGCATGGTCGCGGCATGCTGCCACATCCGCACGTTCATCGCCGGCACCGCCATGACCGGCTTGTCGGTCGCCAGCAGCATCGTTGTCGCGAGGTCGTCGGCAATGCCCGAGGCCATCTTGGCCATGAGGTCCGCCGTTGCCGGGCAGACCACCACCAGATCAGCCTCGCGGCTGAGCTGGATATGGCCCATCTCGGCCTCGTTCCTGAGATCCCACAAGGTGGTGTAGACGGGCTTTTCGGAAAGCGCGGCGAGCGCCATCGGCGTCACGAACTTCGTGCCGGCCTCTGTCACCACGCAGGTAACCTCGCCCCCCTCCTTGCGGATGGTGCGGACGAGTTCGCAGGCCTTGTAGGCGGCAATACCGCCCCCAACGACCAGAAGGATTCTGGGTCCACTCATGGACCGGGCTTGTGCAACAGCGGGCATGGACACGCAATTAATTTGAGGGCGGCGCGGGCGCCCTCGCGCGCGAAAGGGCAGCGGCGGCCAATTGCGACAGCGCCCGGGGTGCAAAAACGATACCGGCGAACATGGCGGGCGCGATCATCGCCCCCCAGTAGAAGTTGTCCCAGCGCCCGGCGAGCATGAAGGCAAGGCCGTATCCGGCGCTCAGCAGGAAACCGAAGAGGCCGGCCCTGCCCTTGAAGCCAAGCCAGCCGAACGTCATCAGAACGACTGCGGGACCCGCAAGGAAATGCGGCAGCCAGCGCAGGTTGCTGGCCTGCACGACGTTTCCAAGCCAGCCCGAAAGGCCGCGTACGACCAGCCAGGGTGCCGAATGCGGATCGCTGGGCAGCACATCGCGCGACACGAGCGAGAGGTGCACCGACAGCGCGGCGAAGAACACGGTCACCAGCGCAGCCCATGCGGCAGCCTCGCGCCAGTTGCGATACCAGAGCGCCGTCGCGGCCATCAGCAGCACGAACGGCAGTGCATGTTCGCGGATCGCGAGAGCCAGCGCCGCAGCGCAGAAGGCCGCGCTCCATTTCCCGCCGCGGCCGTTCGCACCGATACGATGCAGGCCGAAGGAGAGGGCGATCAGTCCGCCCGCCCATAGCTCGTGCAGCGGAAAGTAATGGCGATTGAGGCCGAGCGACGCGCCGACGAACACCGTCGCCGTCGCCAGGCGGCGCAGGCGCGGCGACACACCTTCCTCGCCGAACCGCCGCCACCAGGCGGCGACAATACCCAGCATCAGGGCGAGCGCGGCAACGATCTGGCCGGGGGTGCCCAGCCAGGCATCGAGATAGGCCAGCGTCGGCAGCCGCACCGCAAGGCCGGGGTTGACCGGATAGTCGCGTGCACGCTGCAAGGGGACGATGAAGTCGTAGTAGTTCTCGCCCTTGCCGAGACGGTCGATCGCCTCTTCGTAGAGGGCGATGTCCTCATCGTAGGGTTCGTCCGCTGCGCCTGCCTTGCCGGCAGTGGCCATGGGCCCTTCGACCGGGCCGAGCCACGGCGAACGGCTGCTTGGCTTGGAGACCGGGACGAGCGCGGAGGCCAGAAGCAGCGCCGCCAATCCAGCCAGCGCAATGCGCGCTAGCAGAGGCGACCAGCCAGCGAAACGGTTGGCGTTCACAGCGCCAGCGAGGACGCGCTTGTCCTCCGCTAGCTCAGGAAACTCCAGTACGTGAACGCCCATGCGACAGCACCCCCCAGGATTGCCGACGCACCATAGCCCACCCAGGGGTTACTTTGACGTTTACGCGGCCCGCCAAGACCCAAAATGAGATCGATCTCGGGAAGCGGCGCCTGCTCGGGCGCGCCGCCCTTGGGCGGGTACTTTTCCTCGAGCCGGCGAACCAGTGCCGGCAGGCGCGCAAGTGTCCCCAGATCCTCGCGCAGCCGGTCGACGATCACCGCTTCCGGGCCGAGTTCGTCGCGGATCCAACCCTTCACGAACGGCGCGGAAACGTCCCACATGTTGATGTCGGGGTCGAGCGCGGTGGCCAGACCCTCGACCATGACCATGGTCTTCTGCAGCAGCAGCAGATGCGGCTGCACCTGCATGTCGAAATCGCGGGTGATGGCAAACAGCCCGTCGAGCATCTGCCCGACCGACAACTCGCTCACCGGCTTGCCGCGCATCGGCTCGCCCACTGCGCGCAGGGCGGAAGCGAAATCCTCGACCGAGTGGTAGGAGGGCACGTACTGCGCCTCGAAGTGGATTTCAGCCACGCGGCGATAGTTGCCGGTCGTCAGGCCGTAGAGGATTTCCGCCAGCCAGAGCCGGGCCTGCCGGTTGATCCGCCCCATGATGCCGAAGTCGATGGCGACGATGGTGCTGTCGGCGCGCACGAACAGGTTGCCCTGGTGCATGTCGGCATGGAAGAAACCGCAGGAAATCGCCTGCGTGAGGAAGGTCAACACCAGCTTGCTGGCAAGCGCGGGCAGATCGTGCCCGGCGGCGCGCAGGCCGTCGATATCGCTCATCTTGACGCCGTCGATCCATTCGACGGTCATCACCGAGCCATTGGTACGGTCCCAGTCGATCTCGGGGATCGCATAGCCCTCGATCCCCTTCATCATCTCGGCCAGTTCGGAGGCGGAGGCCGCCTCGCGCCGCAGATCGAGCTCCCGAAGGGTCCAGCGCTTGAGATTGGCGATGACGGCGCGCGGACGAAGGCGCGATGCTTCGCCGCCCAGCGCTTCGAGATGAGCCGCAGCCCATTCATAGGTTTCCACGTCGCGAGTGAACTGCTCGCGGATGCGCGGGCGCAGCACTTTCACCGCCACGGTGCGGCCATCGGTCGTCACGGCGCGATGCACCTGCGCGATCGAGGCGGCGCCGATCGGCTGCTCCTCGATGCTGGAGAACAGCGCTTCGAGCGGTCGTTCGAACGTAGTCTCGATCTGCATGCGAATGGCCGAGAACGCCACCGGCGGCAGACTGTCCTGCAACGTCAGCAGATTGCGTGCGGGGCCCTCGCCAACCAGATCCGGACGGGTCGCCAGAGCCTGTCCCAGCTTGATCGCGGCCGGGCCGATCTCCTGAAACGCTCCGGCATAGTCCGGCTCATCGCCCTGCCGGGCCCCGAACCGCGCGAAACGGCACAACCGCTTGACCGGAGCGGGTGCATTGCGGTCGTTCTCGATGCCGCGCAGGGCGCCGTGCCGTGCCAGCACGCGGCCCCATTTCCAGAGCCGGGCGATGTGAGTAATCGGTCGCGTCACAGTGGCTGCTCAGACCTTCCAGCCCGAGTGGATCGCCACGAGCCCGCCCATGATCGGCTCAACCTTGGTGTGCTTGAACCCCGCATTGCGGATCATCGCCTCGAATTCGGGCATGGGCGGAAAGCGGCGGATCGATTCGATGAGATAGCGATAGGATTCGGCATCGCCAGCGACCATCTGCCCGATCTTCGGCACCAGCTTGTGCGAATAACTGTCGTAGACTTCCTTGAAGCCCGGCCATTCGGTGGTCGAGAATTCGAGGCAGAAGAAACGGCCACCGTACTTGAGAACGCGGAACGCCTCGGCGAGCGCCTTGTCGATATGGGTCACGTTCCGGATACCGAAGGCGATGGTGTAGGCATCGAAGAACCGGTCTGGGAAAGCCAGCTCCTCGGCGTTCTGGCGCGACCACACGAGACCGTCGAAACCGCGCTCCATCGCCCGTTCGATGCCCACGTCGAGCATGTCCTGATTGATGTCCGAGACGGTGATGCTCGCCCCGTGCTCGGCCATGCGAAAGGCGATGTCGCCGGTACCGCCCGCCATGTCGAGGATCTGCTCGCCCTCGCGCGGCTTCACCCGGCGCACGAACTTGTCCTTCCACAAACGGTGCATGCCAGCGGACATGGCATCGTTCATGACGTCGTACTTGCGCGCAACGGAAGAAAAGACCGCACCGACCCGGTGCTCCTTCTCCTCGGCGCTGACTTCTTCGTAGCCGAAGGAAACAGTATCGCTCATACCCCGCGCTTTAGGCGGATTTGCGCCGGGCGCAAAGGGAGATGCGGCAATCCGTCCGCGACGGGGCGATAGCGTGCGAAACTTGTCTGCCGCCCTGCCGCCTCCTAAGCCATCCTCATGGAAGCCAAGCGTGAACCCAGACGGCGCGATCCCGCCAAAACGCAGGCCCGGATACTCGATGCCGCTTTTGCGCTGTTCTCCTCGCAGGGCTACGCGAAGACCGGCATGCGCGAAGTAGCCGAAAAGGCCGAAGTCGCGACATCGCTGGTCGTGCGCTACTTCGGCACCAAGGCCGCGCTGTTCGAGCAGGCGCTGGTTCGCGCGCTCTATGCCCAGGGCTTTTTCGTCCGCGACAAGGACGCCTTCGGCGAGGAAATGGCGCGGCTCGTCATCAAGGACGAGGAGGCGCGCATTCCGGCGATGATGGTGCTGGCGATTGCCGATCCCGAATCGCGCGATATCGCCCGCAAGGTGACCGAACAGGTCGTTCTGAAGTCGCTTGCCGACTGGCTGGGGCCGCCCGATGCGCAGACGCGCGCGCTGCATATGCTCACACTGATGAACGGCTTCACCATCCAGACCCGCCACCTGCGATCGGGCGATATACCGCCGGAAACCGTGCGCTGGTTTGCGCAATCGCTGCAGGCGATCGTCGATCAGGGACGTGCCGAAATCCCCTAGCAATCGGCTTGCACGGAACCTTACCCTCGTGATAATTGGTACAGGTGTACACTTACGGACCGCGAGAGGTCCGGAGCACCGCCTGAGGGAGAGGCACGGTCATGGCAACGCGACACATCGATTACGGCAGTGAAGAGGCCCGGCCGCTTCCGGTGGAGGCCGAGGACGGCGATCGGATCGAGCACAAGCGCACTTATTGCAAGGTCTGCATGACGAACTGCGGCCTCATCGCCGAAGTCGCCAACGATGAGAAGATTCTCAAGGTCAAAGCCGACCCGGATCACCCGATCACGCAGGGCTACAGCTGCCCGAAGGGCCGGGCCACCGGGCAGATCCATCACCTCGACCATGCCATCACCAAGCCGATGATGCGCAAGGACGGCGAACTGGTCGAAGTGTCGTGGGATGAAGCGCTCGACGATATCGGCAAGCGCCTGCGCGCGGTGATCGACAAGCACGGCCCGGACTCGGTGGGCATGTACTTCGGCAGCGGGCTGGGCCTCGATTCCGCCGGCTACTCGATGGAAGAGGCCTTCTACAAAGCGCTCGGCACACCGCCCAAGTTCACCCCGCTGACCAACGACACCACCGCCAAGGTGATGATCGCCGGGGCCATGGCCAGCTTCTACGGCATCAATCCCAAGACCGACTACGACAACTGCCAGATGGTGCTCTATGTCGGCACCAATCCGATGGTGAGCCACGCGCACAATACCGGCATGTTCAAGCCGGGGAACTGGCTCAAGGCGATCAACAAGCGTGGGGGCGAAGTCTGGGTGATCGACCCGGTGCGCACCGAAACCGCCAACTTCGCGAAGGGCCATATCGCTGCCTACCCCGGTCGCGACTATGCCGTATTGGCCTGGATCGTGCGCGAGATCCTGGCGGGCGGTCCCTTGAATCCGCAGCAGCCGGTCAAGAACCTGGACCGGCTGCGCTCGCTTCTCGCAGACTATGACCGGGCCAAGGCCGCCGAGATCGCCGGTGTGCCCGAAGAGCAGCTGCAGGAACTGCTGGACGCCATTCGCCGCCGCAAGATCCTGGCGATCGAAACCGGCACCGGCACCGGCATGTCCCCCGGCGGCAACCTCACCGTCTGGTTCGCCTGGCTGATCGCGATTCTGACAGGGTCGATGAACGTGAAGGGCGGCCTGTGGATCCACCCCGGCGCTCTGTTTCCCTTCGACCAGTTCGTCGATCACCTGCCGCTGCTGGATAGCGCCTTCACGCCCGGCTCGCACGTGCGCCCCGATGTGAAGGGTATCCTCAACGACTGGCCCTGCGCCGTCCTGCCGCAGGAAATCGAGCAGGGCTACATGCACGCCCTGTTCAATTTCGGCGGCCACCTGTTCCGCTCCTTCCCCGATGTGAAGGCGCTGCAGGAAGCGCTGCCCAAGCTCGATCTGCTGGTCAGTACCGAGATCACGCACAATGAGCTGAGCCCCTACTGCACACACATCCTGCCGACCAAGAGCACGGTGGAGCGCAACGAATTCACGCGTTGGGACACGCTCAACTGGAGCGTCAATCTCCAGTACGCTCCGGCGCTCGTCAAACCGATGGGCGAGCGGCGCTCGGCCTGGTGGGTGATCTCGCAATTCATGCGCCGCGCCGATCTGCCGGTGCCGAACCATGTGCCGCAGGAGCACAGCGACGAGAACGACGAACTGATGCAGGCCTCGCTGCTCGCCACGGCTCGCTGCTCGTGGGAAGAGCTCAAGGAGAAGCGCGTCGTCGAATTCCCGATGGACCTGCCCGCCGCCTGGGTGGAGCGGCTGTTCGAACGCAACGGCGGGTGGGAACTGGTGCCGGACGAGTTGGAACAGCAATGGCTGCAGTTCCGCGCGGCAGATGAAGCCGGGCTCGGCAAGCCCAAGCCGCTGGTTTTCACCTCGCGCCGCCAGCGCCGAAAATTCAACGGCCAGATCGGCTTTCTGGGGGAGATCGCCGACTGCCTGATTCACCCCGATACCGCGGCCGCTCATGGCATCGAAGACGGCCAGAAAGTGCGCGTATCCAACAAGTCGGGCGAGATATTCGTCACCGCCAAGTTCGATCCGACAATGCGGGCGGGCGTCTGCTCGATCCCGCACGGGCACCGCGACGCGAACGTCAACAACCTGACCTGCACGCACGACATGGATCCGCTGGGCGGCATGGCGCACTACAGCGCCGTGCCGATCTCCATCGAACCGGCCTGAGCGACCTTCTCCCCTTGGTGCGCCTTAGGGTTTCCTTAGTGAGACGTCCTGTAGCGTAACGCCGGCGCCTATTGTTTGGGCGTGAAGCAGGGTCGGGTCATTGAGTCTAGCGTCTGGCATTGCCGAAAAATCCCGGCGACACCGGCTTCTGGTGCCGATCGCCGCGATGACGTTCGGCACGCTGGTACTACTCGTCCTGCTCGCCTCTTTCCTGATCGTTTGCTTCGACTGGACCGCCTCGCTGCGTGAGCGTCACATGGTCGAACAGGGGTTTCAGCGCCTGCTCGAACAGTACCAGGAAAACATCGTCCCGCAGGCCGACTGGGATGTGGCCGTCGAGAAGCTGGATCACGAATTCGACCCCAAGTTTGCCGATGACAACTTCGGCATCCAGCTGTTCACTTTCTACGGCTTCACACACACTTTCTTCGTCGATGGTCAGGGCAAGGTTCTCTACGCATCCGTGCGTGGCGAGCAAGCCGACAAGAAAACCTTCCGGCCTTTTGCCGCCACGGTTGCGGAACTGCTGAAACCGATCCGCAAGGCGGAAACGGCAAGACCTCCCATAACCCCCGACCCCGACACCCAAGGCACGGTGACCAGGCCGATCCAGTCCCACGCGATGGTCCGGATCCACGACACCGTGTACATCCTGATCGCGACGCTGGTTCAGCCCGATCTGGGACTCGTCCTGCCAAAAGGGCAGAGCGCGCCCGTCGCGATTACAGCCATGCCAATCGATCGGGCCATGCTGCAAACCTTCGCGTCGCGGTATCTGGTCGACGACCTCCAGGTCGTCGATGCGGGAACGACCGCCATCGGCATGACCCATCTGCTGCTACACTCCCCATCCGGCAAGGAAATCGCCGCGCTCGCCTGGACACCGCGGCGTCCCGGCATCCTGCTGCTCGAACAGCTGCTCCTCCCGATGCTGGGCGCTCTGGTTCTGCTGGCTCTGGCCGGGTGGGTCCTCGTCAGACGCAGCGGCGTCATTGTCGACGAACTGATCATGAACGAGAAGCAGGCCAAGCACCTTGCTTATCACGACCAGCTCACGCACGTGCCCAACCGCACGATGCTGTTCGAACGCCTGCCGGAAATGCTGAACGCCGTTGGGCAGGACTTTGCCATGCTGGCGGTTCTCTGCGTCGATCTGGACCGCTTCAAGGAAGTGAACGACACGCTGGGTCACGAAGCCGGAGACCTGCTGCTCAAGGCCCTCGCCGACCGCCTGCGGGCCACTTGCGAGACGGCTCCGGAGGCGCTGGTCGCACGGTTGGGCGGCGACGAGTTCGTGCTCGTCTGCCCGGTGCAAAACGAACAGGAAGCCAAAGAGCTGGCCGAGCGCTGCCTCGGGCTGATCATGAAGCCGATGACCTGCGATTATGGCCAGATCGATGTCGGTTGTTCGATCGGCGTCGCCCTGATCGGCGAAGGTCAGGCCGATCCCTCGGTCGTGCTGCGCCACGCGGACATGGCGCTTTACGAAGCCAAGGCTGAAGGCAAGGGACAAGTGCGCTTCTTCGAGCCCGCCATGGCCGAAGCCATGAGAATGCGCCGTACTCTGGAAGACAGCCTGCGCGTCTCGCTACGTACAGACGACTTCCGTATGGTCTATCAACCCCAGGTCGACGTCGACGGAAATGTCGCGGCCGTTGAAGCACTGCTGCGCTGGAATCATCCGGAACTCGGCGAGATATCGCCTGCGGTATTCATTCCACTGGCGGAAGAAACCGGGCTTATCATGGCGATCGGCGAGTTCGTCATGCGCAAGGTCTTCGAGGAAACCGCGCAGTGGCATCACATACGTGTCGCGATCAACGTATCCGCCGTGCAAATGCGCACGCCAGGCTTCGCGACGCAGGTCATGCAGCTTGCCGCGAGGGCGGGTATCAAACCATCTCGCTACGAGATCGAACTGACCGAAACCGCTCTTCTCGGCGACGGTCCGGCCACGAACGAGAACTTCGATGTCCTGCGCAAGCTCGGCTTCTCGATCGTCCTCGACGATTTCGGCACCGGCTACTCCAGCCTCAGCCTGCTGCACCGTTTCCGCGTCGACAAGATCAAGATCGATCACAGTTTCGTGGCCGGGCTGACCTCCAGCGGCGAAGTGAATGCGCTGGTCGGCGCGATCGTCAAGCTGGCGCGCTCTTTCGACCTCGGGGTTATCGCCGAAGGCGTGGAAACCGACGAGCAACGCCATCATTTAACCCTGGTGGGCTGCACCGAATTCCAGGGTTTCCTCACCGGACGCCCGATGCCTGCCAGCGATATCGCAAGCCTGTTCGCACCCTCCGGCACCCTGCTCCGGCAGGCATGACAGGTTCTCAGCTCTCGCGGGCGAGCACGGCGTTGCTGTAGGCCGGGTCCCCCGTCACTTCCCGTCCCAGCCATTCGGGCAGTTCGATCCGCTCATCGGCGGTGCCCAGTTCGATTTCCGCAATAACGAGCCCCTCGTGGGCGCCGCCGAAGACATCCACTTCCCAGGTTCGTCCATTTTGCGCCGGGACGAGATGCCGCGTTTTCTCGACGATCCGGCCGCTCCGCAATTCGAGCATCGCCAGCGCCTCTTCCACTGGAATTGCGTATTCGAATTCCGCGCGGGAAAGCGCCGGCCCCTTGCCGTCGGGCGCAGCCTTGACCGTCAACCGGGCACTGCTCTCGTCCACGACACGCACGCGAACGCTCGCCTTACCGTTCTTCGACAGATAGGCCTGACGGATCTTCCGGGCTCCGGAGACCTCGGCCCGCCAAGCATCTCCCGCCACAAGGAACTTGCGTTCGATTTCGACTGCCATGACGCTTGGGCCTCCACGCTTTTCCGGTTCAGGACCCGGCGCCGGTACGCCAGATATGCCAAAGCGCGTGCCAGTGCTCGGACACGGCATCGGGCTCCTGGGCAAGCAACCGGTCGACCAGAGGCGCCATCTTCTCCTCAAGCCGGCCGCGCTTTTCCATGGCGTGCGTCAACAATGCTCCGGCAGGTTCAGCGAGTCCGGCCTCCGCAGGCAGACCGGCAAGGTGCTCCTCGAAAACGCTGATGTCGTGGTGCAGGCCCAGCAGATCGGCCGCACGGCTCAGTTCGGACGCGCGCGGCTTCATCACGGCCGGCCAGACCGGTTTGAACAGGCGGGTGTGATACCAGTGATACTTCATGCGCTTGCGCAGGTCATGGAAGCGCAGAGCCGTGGGCTTGCGCCGCACCTTGCCGGCCGCCTTTTCCGCCTGCTTCAGGATCTTTGCCAGACCCGGCCCCAGCGCGGACCAGCCATCCTCGTCGACTGTCCATGATGCAACGCGCCGTCGCGCCTTCTGCAGGCGATCGCGCGCCTCGTCGAGCTGCTCCGAAGCGGCATCGCCCTGCTCCACATCGGCCAGTTGCTGCGAGAAGTACTCGCGTACCGACAAGGCCATGGCCAGATCGCCGTCCAGCTCGGTATCGCGGGTCAACATGTCGAACGTATCGAGCAGCACGCGGGCATCGCGCGTTCCGGCGAGTAGACCGGCAATCTCGCGATACTCGCCGTTCTCGCGAGCATACCCGGAAAACGACGGCCGGATCAGCCGCACCAGCGCGCGGATCTTCTTGCACGCCTTGCGCACCTCGTGGCGCGCGGTGTCTCGATCGCTGCTGTCGATCGCATGGAGCGCGCCATCGATCTGCTCGCGCGCGATACGGCGGACCGCCCGCTGCACGGTGCGGTCGCTTGCTTTGAACTTGTAGGCCATCGCTGCCTCAAAACGTCATCGTGCCGTACCGGCAAGTGCAGACAGGGGTTTGTCACAAAAGTGCAATCGCATGCAAAGCCGATTTGAGATTCATAGAAAAAGGGCGGCCCCAGCGGAGCCGCCCTTTCCCTTTTTCGTCTCGAAAGAACCGAGAAGAAGATTACTTGAGCTCGACGGTGCCGCCGGCTGCTTCGATCTTCGCCTTGATTTCCTCGGCTTCCGCCTTGTTGACGCCTTCCTTGACGGCCTTCGGAGCACCTTCAACGAGGCCCTTGGCTTCGGCGAGACCCAGGCCGGTGATGGCGCGGACTTCCTTGATGACCTGGATCTTCTTGCCACCGTCGCCGGTGAGGATCACGTCGAATTCGGTCTGCTCTTCAGCAGCGGCACCAGCGTCGGCACCACCAGCGGCGGGGCCGGCAACGGCGACGGCGGCAGCGGCGGAAACGCCCCATGCCTCTTCGAGGGCCTTGGCGAGGTCAGCCGCCTCAAGGACGGTCAGCTGCGACAGTTCTTCAACAAGCTTGGCGATATCGGCCATTGTACTTCACTCCTGATCTGTGGTCCCGCCGGGGCCTCATGCCGCACGGACGGGATAAATCGTTTCGAAACGTGTTACCGAGGCTTGGCTCAGGCAGCGTCCTTGGCGGCGTAGGCGCCGAAGACACGGGCCAGCTTGGCCGCCGGAGCGGTCGAGAGCTGGGCGATCTTCGTGGCCGGAGCCTGGACGAGACCAATGAGCTTGGCACGCAGTTCGTCGAGCGAGGGCATCGAAGCGAGAGCCTTGACACCGTCGGCGTTCAGAACCTGCGAGCCCATTGCGCCGCCGACGATTTCGATCTTGTCGGTCGTCTTGGCGAATTCGACAACGGCCTTGGCGGCTGCGACGGGGTCCACCGAAGTGGCAATGGCCGTCGGGCCGGTCAGGAAGTCGCCGATACCGACATAGTCGGTGTCCGCAATGGCAAGCTTGGCAAGACGGTTCTTCGCAACCTTGTAGGACGCGCCGGCTTCACGAACCTTCGTGCGCAGTTCGGTGGACTGGGCCACCGTCATGCCGAGGTTGCGGGTGATGACCACCACGCCGACCTCGTTGAACGTTGCGTTGAGCTGGGCGACCGCATCGGCTTTCTGCGAACGATCCATGCCTTACTCCTTCACATGTGGCCGAACCGGGTTGCCCCGGACGGCCGGCTACGTTTGTCCACGGCGCCAGAAGCACCATGGGCGAGTCCGTTCGATGGGGAAGGAGTATCGCGCCTGAAGCGCGATGGCGGCGCCACGCTCAAAAGGAGCGAGGGCCTGTAAATTTCCTGTTCCCCGTCTAGGCTGCAAATTAAGAGGGAAGCCCTCAGCAGCGGTCTCGGACGGATGATCGGCAGGCAGAACCCGCCGGTCGGGGCGGGCCAATGACGCAAATGCCTGCGAGAGTCAAGAACAGGTTGGGATGCCAAGCCCGCCGCGGCCTTATCTGGCGCGGCGATGGAGTGGCTCTCGACACCCCTCCGCACATTGCGCGTTAATACGTATATCGAGCACACCAGTTCTTAACCCGCCCATGCAAGCCTGCTTGTTCTAGCGGGGGGTATGAGCAGCCTGGAGGCAGTTCGTATGCGCTTGAACGATTACAGACCCGTTCCCTTCGCCATTGGCGGCGTGGCCCATACCAAGCCTGCGCGCACGATAGACGCGCCATCATCAGCAAAGCGATATGGTCCCGAGGACGAGAACGGCTTCAAGCCGATGTTCTTCGGGCACCAGCAGCCGGACAACGAGGCCGAGGCGCAATTGCGGCTCGACTGGGAACAGGCGGCTGCCCAGATGATCGCCAAAGTCTACTCGCAGGAAGACGACCAGAGAAAAGGGGCCCTGGTCGACCTTTCGGTCTGACCAGAGCCCCTCGCGCATATCTCGTCCGTGAGGGAAACCGTCAGTCGGTACTCACGGTCCGATAGGTCAGGAGGTCGCCGGGCTGGCATTCCAGTTCGCGGCAGATGGCCTCGAGCGTGGAAAAGCGGATGGCCTTGGCCTTGCCGGTCTTGAGGATCGAGAGGTTGGCCAGAGTGATGCCGATGCGTTCGGCCAGTTCGGTCAGCGTCATGCGCCTTTCATGCAGCAGGTCGTCGAGTCTCACCACGATCTGAACTCCTTCGTTCGGGGTTTCTTTTTCAGCGGCGGCCATCACACGGTCCCTTCGACTTCGGTCTGCAGCCGGCTTCCGTGACGGAAGACGCGGGCCAGAACGAAGAGAACGAGGGCAAAGGCCAGGACGTTGCCACCACCGAGATCGACCGAGATGTCGAAGCCTGCGATGTTGCCGCCGACCGGCACGTCAAGCCGGCGCGCAAGCCACCCGATCACGCCCAGCTCGACCACGCGCCAGCCAAGACGCTCGATGCGGCCGGCGTTGGCCGGATCGAAGGCGTTGCGCTCGGCCACCGTGGCGACAATGTTCAGGACATTACCGATACCGCCGGCGATCACCGAAAGCGCCACAAGCGCGAAGATCAGCGAGCTCACCTGATCCCAGGCGGGGTCCGAGAACGGCAGGCCCATCGGCGAAGCCGTCGTCATCGTGAGGACCAGCGCTGCGAGGGCTGCTGCCATGGTCAGCGCGATGCCGACGAGAGCAATTACGAGGACCACCACAGCGACCACGAGAAGCGGGTCCTGCAGACTACGGCGCCAGGTTTCGCCGGAGGGCATCTGCTTGCGGAACATGTTCAGTCCAAGGTCCATCACACAGTCCCTTCGAGTTCTTCGCGCATCTCTGCGCCCTTGCGGAAGACACGGGCGAGAATGAACAGGATGAGTACGAGCAGCAGTCCGTTGCCATCGACGCCGTTTGAGTGGACTTCGGCGTCTACGCCTGTGCCTTCGGTCACATTGTGAATCCAGATCACAAGGCCCGTGATCGGCAGGCTGACAAGCTGCACGGCAAGCGTAAGCCAGGCCATCCGCGTCAGGCGCTTCGCATTGACCGGTACGAAGGGATCGCCCACGCCGACGGTATCGACGATCTGTTTGAGAAGCTGGAATATCCGGAACAGGATGCCGAGCAGCGTCGCTGCCAGCAGCAGGACTGCGGCAATCGCCATGATGAACTGCGGAAAATCCAGGTTCGGCGCTTCTTTCGAGAGGTGCTCGATCACGGTGTCCTGCCCGATGAACAGAGCAGGCACCGCGATCAGGCAGGCCAGCGCCGCCAGAGCCATCACGCCCATCAGGAACCAGAGGATGGCTTTGGCTATGGCGAGAAGCGGATCGCGCGTAATCGAAGTCATCTTGCGTCGCCCCCCGATCACATCAGCGCCGGGACGTAGGTCCCGGACGCCGAGACCACGATCACGTTCTGCGAAGCCGGCGTGGCAGCACTGGCATGGGCAGAAGACGAAACCGTCGGCAACCAGAGGGTTGCGGCCAATACGAGTGCCATGATGGCAGCGACAGGGCGATTGCTTCCCCGGGTATCTTGAGTGGTCACTTCACGTTCTCCGATATGCGTCATATCGAAATTCAATAAGAGCGATTCGCCTTATTGTCAAACAATAATATCGAACAACAATATGCTCCTCGTTGATATACGAGAAGGCCTCCCGCGAGGCGTCGGCTCCGCACTGCAAAGAGAGGAAAGGCGCACTGGTTCAGTGCGCAAAAGGACTGCCGGTCAGGACAGGCGCCTGGCGCGTCCTCCCAGGTCCCGCGCCTCCCAGAGTTTCAGGAACACCGTCAGGACATGGAGGCAATTGCGCCCCGGCTCGACCGCCAGCACCTCCGGATCCTGCGGTCCGGAAGCCTCGAAGACACCCGGCAGACGGAACTCGATGATTTCCGGAAAGGCCAGCACCCGCGCAACACCCATGGCCGCGATATGCATCATGAGATGCTGTTCCAGTGCCGCAGCCGTGACCGCAGGCCCACCGCCCGACCGGTACTCCTCCACAAAGAGGCCGAGCAGATCGTCGAGGTGACGGTCCCAGATATCATGATGGGCGGCGGACAATCCGCCCCATAAGGCTGCCCCGAGCGTGATCTGGCCGACGCGGCCCCAGTCGATCAGCCCGCAATGGAGCGCCTCGCCTTCGCGCCAGAAGAAGGCATTGTCGATATGGGCATTCCAGTGGTTGAGTGCGATCATGTCGGAATTGCCGGTCAGAAAAGCCTGGATCGCCCTTTCGTTTTCACGGACCTGCAGGGCCTCCCGACAGAAACGCGCCATGAATTCGGCCGATCGCACCCGCTCCGGAAAATGCTGCGGCGCCCGCTCGACGAAAGCGCGGCAACTCGACAGCTCGCCCTCCAGCTCTGCGGCCGTCTGCCGGATCGGATCGGCGCTGCCGGTTGCCGGGTCCCATGGAAACAGCGTCTCGATATCCGAAGACAGGCGCCCTGCCTTGTGTGCGGCGGCCAAGCGGGCGAGCGCCGTGACGGTGGCCCTATAATACGGCAGTGGATCGGCCAGCGCCTCGAAGTCGAGCGTCTTGGGGCGGTGCGGTTCGATACGTCGCCCACCGGCCTCCGCACCGAAAGCGATGCGTTCGGTAATGACGATGCCGGTCCCCGTTGCCTGCTCGTAGTCGGCGAAATAGGGCTCGGCGACGTCCACCGGAAAGTCCGGCTGCCGGGCGAGCGCCATGAAAGGTACCTCGCTCGCCATTTCATAGCGCCCCGGATGGTCGCGGCGGCGGTCGGTAAAATCGCGCGAGAACTTCACGAACAACGCCGTGCGCAGATCCGGACCGGGCCGGGCATATTCGACATCGAGGAGAAATTTGGCACCGGTGCTGCCGCCCGCGCAGCGCTCCAGCCTGACGATGCGCTCGACGGCATTGTCGGCAGGCAGCGATCCGAAGCGGCGGAACGCAGCCGTGAGCCAAGGTGCGCCGTCCTTGCGCAGCGCCTCGCCATGCGCGGGAATCATGATGCCGGTGGCGTCGCCCAGCGTTCGGTCTAGATCCACAGGTTCGGGTACGGGGTTGGGTGTGGTCATGATCCTGTCTTAAGGCATGAACCGCGGGTTTGACACGTCGCGGGTGCGATCCTATAACCCCCTTTCGCTCGGCGCTTCGAGCAAGGCGGGTCCATGCGCGGGGACACGCCCGGGAAGGAAGCGAACCGGGTTTCCATCTGACGCCAGGCTGCAGGCCGCAATGACACCCTTTTCAAGGGTTTCTTGCACGCCGAGCGGCCTTTTCGCGTTTCCGATGGTCCGTTCAGAAGCGGAAAAACGTCCTCGCAAGACGAAATATTTTCGGGCCGAATCAAAACGAATCGGCCCCTCTAGAGAAGCGAAGAGGCAAAGACCCACATGGCGACCAAGCCCCTCGATACCACCGGACGCTCCGTCAAGAAGCGCATCCGCAAGATCTTCGGCGACATCCACGAAGTCGTCCAGATGCCCAACCTCATCGAAGTTCAGCGCGAAAGCTACGAGCAGTTCCTGCGCTCCGACCCGGCGACCGGTTATGTCTCGGGCCTGGAAAAGACGCTGCGTTCGGTGTTCCCCGTCCGTGACTTCGCAGGCACCAGCGAACTGGATTTCGTCCATTACGAACTGGAAGACCCGAAGTACGACGTGACCGAGTGCCGCCAGCGCGGCATCACCTACGCGGCTCCGATGAAGGTCACGCTGCGCCTCATCGTGTTCGAGGTCGACGCCGAGACCGAAACCCGCTCGGTCCTCGATATCAAGGAGCAGGACGTCTACATGGGCGACATGCCGCTCATGACCGAAAACGGCACCTTCTTCATCAACGGCACCGAGCGCGTGATCGTTTCGCAGATGCACCGTTCGCCGGGCGTGCTGTTCGACCATGACCGCGGCAAGACGCACTCCTCGGGCAAGTTCCTCTTCGCTGCCCGCGTGATTCCGTACCGCGGTTCCTGGCTCGACTTCGAATTCGACGCCAAGGACATCGTCAACGTGCGTATCGACCGTAAGCGCAAGCTGCCGGTCACCTCGCTGCTTTATGCCCTCGGCCTCGACAGCGAGCAGATCCTTGACCACTTCTACGAAACCGTCACCTGGAAGCGTGGTGAAGGCGGCTGGCGCCTGCCCTACTCGCCCGAAGCGTGGCGCGGCCTGAAGCCGACCTTCGACATCGTCGATGCCAAGTCGGGCGAAGTCGTGTTCGGCGCCGGTCACAAGATCAGCCCGCGCGCTGCCAACAAGGCGCAGAAGGACGGTCTCGAGGAGCTCCTCATCCCGACCGAGGAAATCTTCGGCCGCTATGTCGCCGAAGACATGATCGACGAGTCGACCGGCCGTATCTACATCGAGGCCGGCGACGAAGTGACGCCGGAAAACCTCGAGGCGCTCGATGCCGCCGGTATCGACCAGCTCAACCTGCTCGACATCGACGACGTCAACACCGGCCCGTGGATGCGCAACACCATGAAGGCCGACAAGGCCGAGAACCGCGAGATGGGCCTCGAGGCGATCTACAAGGTCATGCGCCCGGGCGAGCCGCCGACGAAGGAAACCGCCGAAGCCCTCTTCGAAGGCCTGTTCTTCGATGGCGATCGCTATGACCTTTCCGCTGTCGGCCGCGTCAAGCTCAACATGCGTCTCAGCCTCGATGCCGAGGACACCGTTACCACGCTGCGCACCGAGGACATCCTCGCCGTGGTCAAGGAACTGGTGAACCTCAAGGACGGCAAGGGCGAGATCGACGACATCGACAACCTCGGCAACCGCCGTGTGCGTTCGGTGGGCGAGCTGCTGGAAAACCAGTACCGCGTCGGCCTGCTGCGCATGGAGCGCGCCGTCAAGGAACGCATGAGTTCGGTCGACGTCTCGACCGTGATGCCGAACGACCTCATCAACGCCAAGCCCGCCGTGGCCGCCGTTCGCGAGTTCTTCGGTTCCAGCCAGCTCTCGCAGTTCATGGACCAGACCAACCCGCTGTCGGAAGTCACCCACAAGCGCCGCGTTTCGGCGCTTGGCCCGGGCGGTCTGACCCGTGAGCGCGCCGGTTTCGAAGTCCGCGACGTTCACCCGACCCACTATGGCCGCATCTGCCCGATTGAAACGCCGGAAGGCCCGAACATCGGTCTGATCAACTCGCTCTCGACCTTCGCCCGCGTCAACAAGTACGGCTTCATCGAAACGCCGTACCGCAAGGTGATCGACGGCAAGGTGACCGGCGAGGTGATCTACCTCTCGGCCATGGAAGAGCAGAAGCACACCGTCGCCCAGGCATCGGCCATGCTCACCGATGACGGCACGTTCGTCGAGGATCTCATCTCGGCTCGTCAGAACGGCGAGTTCATCATGAGCCCGTCCGACCAGATCACGCTGATGGACGTTTCGCCCAAGCAGCTCGTCTCGGTCGCGGCCTCGCTCATTCCGTTCCTGGAAAACGACGACGCCAACCGCGCTCTGATGGGCTCGAACATGCAGCGTCAGGCCGTGCCGCTCGTGAAGGCGGACGCTCCGTTCGTCGGCACCGGCATGGAAGAGACCGTGGCGCGCGATTCGGGCGCTGCTATCTCGGCCCTGCGCGGCGGTATCGTCGACCAGGTCGACGCGACCCGTATCGTCATCCGCGCCTCGGGCGACATCGAGCCTGGCAAGTCGGGCGTCGACATCTACCGTTTGCAGAAGTTCGAACGTTCGAACCAGTCGACCTGCATCAACCAGCGGCCGCTGGTGAAGGTCGGCGACTGGGTCAAGGCCGGCGACACCATTGCCGACGGCCCCTCGACCGAACTGGGCGAACTCGCGCTGGGCCGCAACACCCTCGTCGCGTTCATGCCCTGGAACGGCTACAACTACGAGGACTCCATCCTCATCTCCGAGCGGATCGTGAAGGACGACGTCTTCACTTCGATCCACATCGACGATTTCGAGGTCATGGCCCGCGACACCAAGCTGGGCCCGGAAGACATCACCCGCGACATTCCCAATGTCGGCGAGGAAGCCCTGCGCAACCTCGACGAAGCGGGTATCGTCTACATCGGCGCCGAAGTGCACCCGGGTGACATCCTCGTCGGCAAGATCACGCCGAAGGGCGAAAGCCCGATGACGCCGGAAGAAAAGCTTCTGCGCGCCATCTTCGGCGAAAAGGCCAGCGACGTGCGCGACACCTCGCTTCGCCTGCCGCCGGGCGTTTCGGGCACCATCGTCGACGTGCGCGTGTTCAACCGTCACGGCATCGAGATCGACGACCGTACCCGCGCGATCCAGAACGAGGAAATTGAACGCCTCGCCAAGGACCGCGAGGACGAGCGCGCCATTCTCAACCGCGCAACCTACAACCGCCTGCAGGAAATGCTGGTCGGCCAGGTTGCCGCTTCCGCGCCCAAGGGTGTGAAGAAGGGTGGCGAGATCACCGACGAGATCCTTGCCGAAGTCGAGAAGCACGAATGGTGGAAGTTCGCGGTTGCGGACGACCACATGCAGTCGCAGCTCGAAGCGGTGAAGGCGCAGTACGACGAGACCGTCAAGGCGATCCAGGAGAAGTTCGAGGATCGCAAGGAGAAGCTGGAGCGCGGCGACGAGCTGGCTCCGGGCGTGCTCAAGATGGTCAAGGTCTTCGTGGCCGTGAAGCGCAAGCTGCAGCCGGGCGACAAGATGGCCGGCCGTCACGGTAACAAGGGCGTCATCTCGCGCATCCTGCCGCAGGAAGACATGCCGTTCCTCGAGGACGGTACGCCTGTAGACATCGTGCTCAACCCGCTGGGCGTGCCTTCGCGCATGAACGTCGGGCAGATCTTCGAGACCCATCTGGGCTGGGCCGCGCGCGGTCTGGGCCAGCAGGTCAAACAGGCTCTGGAAGACTGGCGCCACGCCAATCCGGACCCGGAAACGGCCGCGCCGCCAGAAGCGGTGCGCGAACGCCTCAAGACGATCTACGGCGCGCACTATGCCGACGACATCGACAGCCGCGACACCGCGTCGCTGCTCGAACTCGCCGGCAACGTCACCAAGGGCGTCCCGATGGGCACTCCGGTGTTCGACGGCGCGGTGGAATCCGACGTCGCGGACATGCTGGAGCTGGCCGGTCTCGACAAGTCGGGTCAGTCCACCCTGTTCGACGGCCGCACCGGCGAGCCGTTCGACCGCAAGGTGACCGTGGGCATCATCTACATGCTGAAGCTGCACCACCTCGTCGACGACAAGATCCACGCCCGTTCGATCGGCCCCTACTCGCTCGTCACCCAGCAGCCGCTGGGCGGTAAGGCGCAGTTCGGCGGTCAGCGCTTCGGTGAGATGGAGGTCTGGGCTCTCCAGGCCTACGGCGCCGCATACACCTTGCAGGAAATGCTGACGGTGAAGTCCGACGACGTCGTCGGCCGCACCAAGGTCTACGAAGCGATCGTCAAGGGCGACGACACCTTCGAGGCCGGCATTCCCGAGAGCTTCAACGTTCTCGTCAAGGAAATGCGCTCGCTGGGCCTCAACGTCGAGCTCAAGAGCCTCGACGATGGCGAAGACGGCGACATGCTGCCCCAGGCTGCGGAGTAACAGGGAGCGGGCGGTCCGCCGCAACGCGGCCGCCCTCCCTTTCCGCTCCGACGAATTCACCCTTCAATGGGAATTGAACTATGAACGACCTGACCAAGTTCACCAACCAGATGGCGAAGCCCGAGACTTTCGATCAGATCCAGATCGGTCTCGCCTCGCCCGAGCGTATCCGCTCCTGGTCCTTCGGCGAGATCAAGAAGCCGGAAACCATCAACTACCGCACGTTCAAGCCCGAACGTGACGGTCTGTTCTGCGCGCGCATCTTCGGCCCGGTGAAGGACTACGAGTGCCTTTGCGGCAAGTACAAGCGCATGAAGTACAAGGGCGTCGTCTGCGAGAAGTGCGGCGTCGAAGTCACCGTCACCAAGGTGCGCCGCGAGCGCATGGGCCACATCGAGCTGGCCGCGCCGGTGGCGCACATCTGGTTCCTCAAGTCGCTGCCTTCGCGCATCGGCCTGCTGCTCGACATGCAGCTGAAGCTGCTTGAGCGCGTCCTCTACTTCGAGAGCTACATCGTCACCGAGCCGGGCCTGACCCCGCTCGAGAAGTACCAGCTGCTGACCGAGGACGAACTGCTCGACGCGCAGGACGAGTACGGCGAGGACGCCTTCTCGGCCGGCATCGGCGCCGAGGCCGTCAAGCACATGCTGATGAACCTCGACCTCGAACAGGAGCGTGCCGACCTGTTGCAGGAGCTCGAGACGACCAAGTCGGAACTCAAGCCCAAGAAGATCATCAAGCGCCTCAAGGTCGTCGAATCGTTCATCGATTCGGGCAACCGTCCCGAGTGGATGATCCTCGAAGTCGTGCCGGTCATTCCGCCCGAACTGCGCCCGCTGGTGCCGCTGGACGGCGGCCGCTTCGCGACGTCGGACCTCAACGACCTCTACCGCCGCGTCATCAACCGCAACAACCGCCTGAAGCGCTTGATCGAGCTGCGCGCGCCGGACATCATCGTCCGCAACGAAAAGCGCATGCTGCAGGAGGCTGTTGACGCGCTGTTCGACAACGGTCGCCGCGGCCGCGTCATCACCGGCGCCAACAAGCGTCCGCTCAAGTCGCTGTCCGACATGCTCAAGGGCAAGCAGGGCCGCTTCCGTCAGAACCTGCTCGGCAAGCGCGTCGACTACTCGGGCCGTTCGGTGATCGTGACCGGTCCGGAGCTCAAGCTGCACCAGTGCGGCCTGCCCAAGAAGATGGCGCTCGAGCTGTTCAAGCCGTTCATCTACGCCCGCCTCGATGCCAAGGGTCTCTCGATGACCCTGAAGCAGGCCAAGAAGTGGGTCGAGAAGGAACGCAAGGAAGTCTGGGACATCCTCGACGAAGTCATTCGCGAGCACCCGGTCATGCTGAACCGCGCCCCGACGCTTCACCGCCTCGGCATTCAGGCGTTCGAGCCGGTTCTCATCGAGGGCAAGGCGATCCAGCTGCACCCGCTCGTCTGCTCGGCCTTCAACGCCGACTTCGACGGTGATCAGATGGCCGTCCACGTTCCGCTTTCGCTGGAAGCCCAGCTCGAAGCGCGCGTGCTGATGATGTCGACCAACAACATCCTCTCGCCCGCGAACGGCAAGCCGATCATCGTTCCTTCGCAGGACATGGTTCTCGGCCTCTACTACCTGTCGATGGAACGCCAGGAGAAGACCCCCGAGTTCATCGAGGACGCAAGCGGCGAGAAGATCGAGAAGCTGCCGCGCTTCGCCGACATAGCCGAGGTCCACCAGGCCCTCGAAACCAAGGCGGTGACGCTGCACAGCAAGATCATCACCCGCGTCCCGCAGACCGACGAGGAGGGCAACGAGTACCTCCGCCGCGTCGTGACGACCCCGGGCCGAATGCTCATCGGCGAATGCCTGCCGAAGAGCCACACCGTTCCGTTCGACGTCATCAACCGCCTTCTCACCAAGAAGGAAATCGGCGACGTCATCGACCAAGTCTATCGCCACACCGGCCAGAAGGACACGGTGCTGTTCGCAGACGCCATCATGTCGCTCGGCTTCCGCCACGCGTTCAAGGCCGGCATCTCCTTCGGCAAGGATGACATGATCATTCCGGACTCGAAGGTGGCAATGGTCGCCGAGACCAAGGAACTGGTTGCCGACTACGAGCAGCAGTATCAGGACGGCCTGATCACCCAGCAGGAAAAGTACAACAAGGTGATCGACGCCTGGAGCCGTTGCGGCGACCAGGTCGCGAACGCCATGATGGACGAGATTAAGGCTCAGCCGATCGATCCGGAAACCGGTCGCGAGGCGCAGATCAACTCGATCTACATGATGAGCCACTCCGGCGCCCGTGGTAGCCCGGCCCAGATGAAGCAGCTGGCCGGTATGCGCGGCCTGATGGCCAAGCCGTCGGGCGAGATCATCGAAACGCCGATCATCTCGAACTTCAAGGAAGGCCTGACCGTTCTTGAATACTTCAACTCGACCCACGGCGCCCGTAAGGGTCTGGCCGACACCGCGCTCAAGACTGCGAACTCCGGTTACCTGACCCGCCGTCTGGTCGACGTGTCGCAGGACTGCGTCGTCGTCGTCGAGGACTGCGGTACCGAGCGTGCGCTGGAAATGCGCGCGATCGTTCAGGGCGGTTCGGTCATCGCCTCGCTCGCCGAGCGTATCCTGGGCCGTACCCTGGCCGAGGACATCGCCGACAAGGAAGGCAACGTAGTGGCTGCCAATGGCCAGCTGCTCGATGAGCCGGCCGTGGCTGCAATCGAGGCCACCGGCACGCAGGCGGCCCGGATTCGCTCTCCCCTGGTCTGCGAAGCGGAACAGGGCGTGTGCGCCAAATGCTACGGTCGTGACCTTGCTCGCGGCACGCCGGTCAACATCGGTGAAGCTGTCGGCGTCATCGCCGCGCAGTCCATCGGCGAACCGGGCACGCAGCTCACCATGCGTACCTTCCACATCGGCGGCGCCGCGCAGCTCAACGAAACCAGCCACCTGGAATCGATCTGCGACGGTACGGTTCACTACCGCGACATCCCGACGATCGTCGACAAGCGCGGTCGCCGTCTGTCGCTCGCCCGCAACGGCGAGGTCGTGATCATGGATACCGAAGGACGCGAGCGCGCCATGCACCGCGTGCCTTACGGCACCATGCTGCTCCACACCGATGGGGCGACGGTGAAGGAAGGCGAACGTCTGGCCGAGTGGGACCCGTTCACCCTGCCGATCATCACCGAAACCTCGGGTGTGGTGAAGTATCAGGACCTGATCGACGGTCGCACGCTGACCGAACAGGCCGATGAAGCGACCGGCATGACCAGCCGCGTCGTGACCGAGGACCGTTCGTCCAGCCGCTCGAAGAAGAAGGAAGACCTGCGTCCGCGCCTGACCCTGCTCGACGACCAGTCGGGCGAGGCCGCGCGCTACATGATGGCACCGGGTACGACCCTCTCGGTGGAAGACGGCCAGACCGTCGAGGCCGGCGACATTCTCGCCCGTGCTTCGCGCGAAGCCGCCAAGACCCGCGACATCACCGGCGGTCTGCCGCGTGTTGCCGAGCTGTTCGAGGCCCGCAAGCCGAAGGACAACTCGATCATCGCCAAGGTCTCGGGCCGCATCGAGTTCGTTCGCGACTACAAGGCCAAGCGCAAGATCGCGATCATTCCGGAAGAGGGCGATCCGGTCGAGTACCTGATCCCCAAGAGCCGCGTGATCGACGTGCAGGAAGGCGACTTCGTCAAGAAGGGCGACAACCTGATCTCGGGCAGCCCCGATCCGCACGACATTCTCGAAGTCCTCGGTGTCGAGGCGCTGGCGGAATACCTCGTCGCGGAAATCCAGGAAGTCTACCGCTTGCAGGGCGTTAAGATCAACGACAAGCACATCGAGGTGATCGTTCGCCAGATGCTGCAGAAGGTCGAGATCACCGATGGCGGCGACACCACGCTGCTGGCCGGCGAGCAGGTCGACTACGAGGAAATGAACGAGTACAACAGCAAGCTGAAGGCTGGCCAGAAGCCCGCCGAAGGCAAGCCGGTTCTGCTCGGCATCACCAAGGCCTCGCTGCAGACCCGTTCGTTCATCTCGGCCGCTTCGTTCCAGGAAACCACCCGCGTGCTCACGCAGGCGGCGGTCGAAGGAAAGAAGGACTCGCTGATCGGTCTGAAGGAAAACGTCATCGTCGGCCGCCTCATCCCGGCAGGTACCGGCGCGGGCATGAACCGCGTGCGTGTTGCCGCTTCCGGCCGCGACGCCGCTTTGCGCGCCTCCTATCGCAAGATGCAGGAAGCGCTCATTGCCGCAAACTCGGCGGAAGAAGAGCATGCAGCCGAACTGCAGCGCGATCCACTCGACGATCTTGGCGACGATCCGCTGGCGGCAGTCGAGGGTGAAACCCACGGCACCGATGCCGATGCCGGCGAATACCTGAACAAGGGCGAAGGGGAAGGCGAGGCCTGAGCCTCCCTTCCTTCCGCCTGACAGGCAAACGGAGCCCCGCCGGTGCGAACCGGCGGGGTTTCTTCGTTTTGAAACAACGGCCTTGCACCGAAAACTGAGGCCGATAGGCTATCCCTCTGTATCCGTTCAGAGGGTCTCCCCATGAAATCTGTACGCGCGGCCATGGCCGTCCTTCTCGTCACCATGACCGCTTCGGCGGCCTATGTTCCCGCCGCCGTCGCCGCGCCGCCGGGCCCGGTCGATCCACGCGATCCCGCCGATCCCTTCATCTGGCTGGAAGACCTCGACGGCCAGCGGTCTATGGACTGGGTAAAGGCGCAAAACGCCACCACTGAAGAGCGGCTCGAAGCCAGCCCGCACTACAAGACTTTCTATGAAGACGCGCTGGCCCTGCTGGGGGCCAAGGACCGTATCCCCGCGCCGCGCTTCCTCAATGGCGAGATCTACAACTTCTGGCAGGACGAGGCCCACTTGCGCGGGATCTGGCGCAAGACCTCGCTGGAGGACTATCGCAAGGCCGATCCACAGTGGCAGACCGTCCTCGACATCGATGCGCTGGGCAAGGCCGAAGACAAGAGCTGGGTGTTCAAGGGCGCCAAGTGCCTCGAGCCTGATCAGCAGCGGTGCCTGATCTCGCTTTCCGACGGCGGCGAAGACGCTGTCGAAGTCCGCGAGTTCGACCTTGCTGCCGGCTCCTTCGTAGAGGGCGGCTTCCGGCTTCCCCGCGCCAAACAGGACGTCGTCTGGCAGGATGCCGATCACCTGCTCGTCGCGACTGAATGGACGCCGGGCGACATGACCGAATCCGGCTATGCCTATATCGTCAAGCGCGTGACGCGCGGCCAGCCGCTATCCGAAGCCGTGGAAATCTACCGCGGCGAGAAAAGCGATGTCGGCACAACTCCATCGGTGCTGCACGATGCGCAGGGCCATTCGCTGGCGCTGATCGTCCGCAACGTCGACTTCTTCCATTCGCAGACTTTCATTGTCGGCGCAGATGGCGTGCAAAAGCTGACAATGCCGGAAAAGGTCTCGGTAGCCGAGCTTGTCAATGGCCAGGTCGTGTTCCGTCTCGACGAAGCCTGGGGCGATCTGCCCGCGGGATCGGTCGCTTCAGAACCGCTTGCGGATGTGCTGGCCCATCCCGAGGCCATGACCCCGCGACTGGTCTGGAAGCCGGGACCACGCGAAGCGCTCAAGGTCGTCGACGGCATCGAGGCGCCCCACGATCGTCTGCTGCTGTCCACGCTCGACAACGTCAACGGACGCGTGCTGGCGTTTGCGCCTCAAGCGGACGGAAGCTGGCAGCAAGCGGCGCTGCCGCTACCCGACAAGATGCGGCTCGATTTCGGTTCGGCCGATACCACGACCGACCGTGTCTTCGTGACCGCCGAAGGTTTCACCACACCCGACACGCTCTATCTGGCCGATGCCAGGGATGGCGAGGTGCAGGCGGTCAAGACCCTGCCGGCAAAGTTCGACGCCAGCAATCTCGTCGTCGAACAGCGCGAGGCGACCTCCACCGACGGCACCAAGATCCCGTACTTCCTGGTGCACCGCAAGGATATCCCGTTCGACGGGTCCACACCGGTTCTGCTCAATGCCTATGGCGGTTTCCAGATCAGCGAGACGCCGTTCTATTCGGGCACCATCGGCAAGCTCTGGATGGAACGCGGTGGCGCCTTCGCACTGGCCAACATCCGGGGTGGGGGCGAATTCGGCCCCGCCTGGCACGAGGCCGCGCTCAAGACGAAGCGGCAGATCGCCTACGATGACTTCGCGGCCGTCGCGCGTGACATGATTGCCGCCCGGATCACCTCGCCGCGCCATCTCGGCATTCTCGGCGGGTCGAATGGCGGACTGCTGATGGGCGTAGAGATGACGGAATTTCCCGAGCTCTATAACGCCGTGGTCATCCAGGTGCCGCTGCTCGACATGATCCGCATCAGCAAGATCGCGGCGGGGGCGAGCTGGCAGGGCGAATACGGGGATGTCACCAAGAACGACGATGCCCGCGCCTTCTGGCTCAAGACCTCGCCCTATCATGCGCTGCGCAAAGACGGGAAATATCCCGAGCCCTATATCTTCACCACGACCAAGGACGACCGCGTCGGCCCGCAGCACGCCCGCAAGTTCGCGGCGCGCATGGACGAGTTCGGCCTGCCCTACTACTTCTACGAGAATACCGAGGGCGGGCATGGTTCGGGCGCCGACGTGCGCCAATCGGCCAAGACCACCGCGCTGTGGCTGACCTATCTCACCGAAAAGCTGATGAACTGAGCACAGGTCGGACGGCCATCGACAAACGTCGTTTGCTGTCCGACCGGCTGCATGGCCTTGCAGCAGCGACGGGGCTAGATGAGCGCACCCCCCGCTCTCGCAAGGCTATGGACAGATGATTGCCCCTGAATCGAAAGTAACGCCCGCTGCAATGGCCTCGGTCATCGGCATGACGGCTTTCGCCATCTGGTCCAGCCTTGCGGGACTTTCCCCCTACATGGTCTGATCCGCTCAGCCCTCGTCGCCGAGCACCATCCGGTCGCCTTCAACCTTCACGCCGGGAAGATGCGTGAGGAAAGACTGACCCAGCAGCGACACGTCGAGTCCCTCAGGGATGATCGCCGCGGCAACATCCCGGGCTATGAAAGTATCCAGTTCCACCCGGTCAAGCCTCACCGGCACGCCGTAGACGGTGCCGCTTGCCCCCCGGCCGACCGGTACGAGATCGGCGTCGTTCCAGACCAGACCGACCGACCGCGCATCCGCTCCGGTAAGCGCAACGATGCTGGCCCCGGTATCGACCAGGAAATGGATGGGACGCGATTCGACGTCCACATCGGCATAGAAATGGCCATCGCCTGCCCGGTCGAGCACGGCGCCCCCGCTCATCCAGGCCTGCCGGCTCGGCGGAGCGGCAACGACCTGGGCGGGTTCTGCCTCCACTGCCGTCTCTCCCTCGAGTCCAGGCGCGATCCAGCCGACGAAAGTCACCGTCGCAAAGAGAAGGATGATAGGTCCGGCGCGCATGTCGGCAGGTTAGCCGACAAAGGATGATGGCCGGTTAAAGCGCCTGCGGATCCGGCCGATCCATACGGTAGCCGTGATGCATGGCCGTACCCGCCAGTGTCGCCATCAGGCCGACGATCAGCGCATCCCACACCATCAGCGACCAGACCAGCGATTCGGGCCGACCGAGAGCGGCCACGTGGTTCCAGCTGTGAACCGCCTGCAGCAGCAACCAGCCCGGTCCCGCATGCACGACGATGCGCAGAGCCTGACCCCACCCCTCGCGGTAAACCTGCGTCAGCCCCGAGGCCCGATCGCCGACCAGGCCGCCGATCATGAGCACGAGCGCGGGCAGGCTCGCGACCGTCATCACGGCCGATATCGCCGTTGCCACTTGCGGGGATGCACTCGTGAAGATCATGCCGGGGAGCGATGCGACAATCTGAATCGCGAAGCCGATAAGAACCCGTTTCCACGCGATCCCGGCAAGGCTCCACCAGCGCGCACCACGCTCGCGGTTGGCCCAGACCAGCGCCGCCAGGACGACCGCGATCATCAGGCCGGCAATCTTGAAAGCGCCGAAGGCCATGCGCTGCGGGTCCATGGCCAGCGCCCGGAACGCATCCAGGCTGTCGAACATGCCGAGGCGGACCTCGGCGACATGCTGCGCAAATTCCGGCACGATCGCGACCATCGGCACGATCGGGGCCAACCGCCAGAGCAGGACGCTGTCGCGCTGTGTAACCAGAAACGCCGACAGCTCCCGCTTCATCGCGCTCATTCGGCGGCCACCGCCTGCGCCTGTTCCGCCGCTTCGATCTCGGCCGCCTTGGCCTCGACCAGAGAAACGATGTGATCGAGCATGTCGTCGCTCTGCACGTGGTGATCGGTCACGCCCGAGAGATAGACCATGTGCTTGCCGTTACCCCCGCCGGTAATGCCGATGTCGGTCTCCCGCGCTTCGCCGGGACCGTTGACAACGCAACCCAGTACCGAGAGCGAAAGCGGCGTCTTGATGTGCTGCAAGCGCGCTTCCAGTGCCTCGACCGTGCGGATCACGTCGAAGCCCTGCCGTGCGCAGGAGGGGCATGAGACCACGCGAACACCGCGGGTGCGCAGGCCCAGCGCTTTCAGGATCTCGAAGCCGACGCGCACTTCCTCTTCCGGCTCGGCGGAAAGCGAGACACGCAAGGTATCGCCGATGCCGGCCCAGAGCATGTTACCGATGCCGAGCGCCGATTTGACCGTGCCGCCGATAAGCCCGCCCGCCTCGGTAATGCCGAGGTGCAGCGGACAATCCACCGCGTCGGCAAGCCCCTGATAGGCGGCAACCGCGAGGAACACGTCGCTGGCCTTCACCGCCACCTTGTATTCGTGGAAATCGTGGTCCTGCAGCAACTTGATGTGATCGAGCGCCGATTCGACCAGCGCTTCCGGACAGGGTTCGCCATACTTTTCGAGCAGATCGCGCTCGAGGCTGCCTGCGTTCACGCCGATTCGGATGGCACAGCCATTGGCCTTGGCCGCCCGCACAACTTCGGCCACGCGTTCGTCGGAGCCGATATTGCCGGGATTGATGCGCAGGCAGGCCGCGCCGGCATCGGCGGCTTCGAGCGCGCGCTTGTAGTGGAAATGGATGTCCGCGATCAGCGGCACCTGCGCCGCCCTGGCAATCTCGCGGAAGGCCGCCGTGCTTTCCACATCGGGGCAGGACACGCGGATGAGATCCGCCCCGGCCTCCTCGCAGCGGCGGATCTGGTCGATCGTGGCCTTTGCGTCGGAAGTGGGCGTGTTGGTCATGGTCTGTACCGTGATCGGGGCATCGCCACCGACGGGTACGCTGCCGACCATGATCTGGCGGCTCTTGCGGCGCTCGATATCGCGCCAGGGGCGTACAGAAGACATGACAGCCCTATAGGCGTTCGGCGCGCGGGTTTGAAGCCGCTTCCGACCTTCCTCGGCGATTCCTGTATCCTGTCGCACGGCGGCACCCCGCCGTGATGTCGATAGATGCCCTTTTGCGCCGCAGCGAATTGGGGCATGCAAAGGACATGAAGGCAAAAATCCTGACCGATGAAGGCGACGGCTCGATGCCGATGCTGTTCGGCCGCGTGCTGGACGGCAAGGGCGGCGGCCGGCCGATCAGCTGGGAGGAGGTGCCGGAATGGCGCCCCGGCAATGACAACGAGATGCTCTGGATCCACCTCCAGCGCACGCATCCCGGCGTCCAGCAGTGGCTGGAGGAGTGCCTCGGCATCCCCGAACCCACCGCCGAACTGCTCACCGGTGAGGCAACCCGCCCGCGTGCCTTCCGCGACGGCAGCACGCTGGTCGCCACGTTGCGCGGTATCAACTTCAACCCCGGTGCCGAGCCGGAGGACATGCTCTCGATGCAGCTGTGGAGCGACGGCAAGCGGGTCGTGACCCTGCGCCGGCTGCCGCTGCAGACACCGCGGATGACCTGCAACGACGTGGATGCCGGCACCGGCCCGGTCGACGCGGGTTCGCTGGTCACCTCGCTGACCGAGCACCTGATCGACCGCATGAGCCATTCGATCATCGACATGAACGATGCCATCGACGAGCTGGAAGACGGCGATCCCGAAGAGGATACCGAGTCGGTACTCGACAAGATCGCCACCATCCGCCGCAACTGCCTGGGCCTCAAGCGGCACATGTCGCCGCAACACGAGGCGCTGCTTGCCATCGCCAACAATGCGCCGGACTGGTTCGAGGACCACGACCGCCGCGAGATCGCCGAGACCATTGACCGGCTCCGCCGTTATCTCGACGATCTCGACATCAGCAAGGAAAGCGCGCTGGTGCTGCAGGACGACATTCGCGCCCGCGCTGCCGCCAGTACCGAGCGCACGCAGAACATGCTGACCATGGTCGCGGGCATCTTCCTCCCGCTGACCTTTCTGACCGGACTGCTGGGCATCAACGTGAGCGATATTCCGCTGGCAAGCCCTGGCAGTCACGGTTTCTGGATTATCGTCGGACTGTGTCTGGGCCTGTTTGTCATCGAGCTGCTCATCGCCCGAAAACTCAAGTGGATTTGACGGTTGTACAGTTTTCCGGTTGACAGAATCTGCCGGTGCTAACAGTCTGACGAAAACGCCGAGGGAGAGAAGGCGTGCCGCAGACAGAGACGCTTACACCGCCGAATTATCCGGACTTCTATTCCGACCCGAAGGTGATCGACCATCCACGCGAGTACTTCGCGCAGATGCGCTCCGCCGCGCCGGTGCAGCGCGAGGCCTATCACGGATCGCTGGTGGTCTCGGGGTACGACGAAGTCGTGGAAGTCCTCACCAGCCGGGACGACACGTTCTCCTCGGCGGTATCGGTTCTCGGACCGCTACCGCCCCTGCCCTTCACACCGCAAGGCGACGATATCGGCGAGCAGCTCGACGCGCACCGGGGCGAAATGCCGTGGACAGCGCACCTCGTGTGCTTCGACGGCGAAGACCACACCCGGCACCGCGCCCTGCTGACCAGCCTGCTCACCTTCAAGCGCCTCAAGGCCAACGAGGAATACCTGCGCGGTCTGGTGAACCGGCTGTTCGATGCTTTCGCCAAGGACGGCGGCTGCGAAGTGGTGACCCAGTTCGCCCACGCCACGTCCACCTACGCGATCAGCGACATAATGGGCATTCCCATGGCCGACCGCGCGGAATTGCTGGAAATGCTGGGCGCGCCGCCGAGCCAGATCGACGGCGATGCCGTGCACAAGGTCGGCCCCGACCCGCTGATCTTCCTCAAGGAACGGTTCGACAACTACATCCTCTCGCGTCAGGCCGAGCCGCAGGGCGACCTGATGAGCGATCTCGCCAATTCCCGTTTCAAGGACGGCAGCGCTCCGCCCTGCGAGCGGCTCGCGGAAATGGCCCGCTTCCTCTTCGGCGCCGGGCAGGACACGACCTCGCGCCTGATCGCGATGGCCATCCGCGTGTTGGGGGACCGGCCCGACATCCAGGCCCGCCTGCGCGCCGAGCCGGAAAAGATCGGCGATTTCATCGAGGAAACGCTGCGGATCGATCCGCCGGTCAAGGTGGTCTATCGCTTGGCCCGCAAGTCCACCGAGATCGCCGGCGTCGAAACCCCCGCCGGCACCGTGATCAACGTCAGTCTGACCGGCGCGAGCAACGACCCGCGCCACTTCCCCCACCCCGACGATTTCGACATGGACCGCGAAGGTCTGCGCGATCACATGGCCTTCAGCCGCGGCGGCCACGCCTGCATGGGCGCTCCGCTGGCCCGGCTCGAGGCACGCGTCGCCATCGAGGAACTGCTCAAGCGCACTAAGGACATCCGCATTTCGGAAGCCCACCACGGCCCGCCCGATGCACGCCGATACGAGTTCGAGCCGACCTACAGCTTCCGCAACATCGCGCGGCTGAATATCGAATTCGATGTGGCTTAGAATGATGGTTGAAGCGGCCCGCAACTGCGACGTCCGGCAAATTAGCAAATAAATAACGGACGTAGCCATACATCAAAGACATGAAGCGCTTTGTGACTATCATCGCGGCATTTGCCGTTGCCGGGTGTGGGACCATGTCCCCCCACTGCGCAAGCAATGATGCTCAGGGTCTCGTTGAAGCACTGAGGCCGGAAGCGCAGTTCAAGTCGATGCTCAAAGGCGTGGTCAATCGCACGCAGACTGCGAAGATGGCCGCTGCCAAAGACGGTAGTGCTGCGGGTCAGAAGCTTGATCAAGCCATTGATGACGCCGTTGAACGGCACGCGGGCGAATGGAAACGCAACCTTGTACTCAGCTGGCAGGCACTTAGCCCGGCAGAGGTTGAGCAAGTGTGCACAGCCTTGGAGCAAAGAGATCAACAGACGTTCACGCGCTTCGCCCAGCGTGTGGGCTCGAAGGTCCAATCCCGTAACGAACCACTTCTGCGTCGAAGTGCGGTCGAGGTGCTAGACGCTGTCTGGTGACGGCAAGACTGACCAGCCCAAGCACTACTTGAACTGGGTTGGATGCTCGGATCGACAGTTTCCCTAAGCCGCTCCGACCAGCTTCGCGAACAGGTACTCCTCGTCGCGCTGTTCGCCTACCATGAAGTGGATGTCGGCCACCTTGTCGAAGCCGTAGCGGCAGTAGAACTTCTGTGCGCCGGGGTTGTCCGAATAGACCGAAAGCTGGATCTCGTCGGCACCAAAGGCAGCGGCTTCCTGCAGTGCCCAGTCCATCAGGCACGTGCCGATGCCCTGGCCGGTCGCCTCGGGATCGGTGTAAAGCTGCTTGAGTTCGATCACCCGCTGCCCGCGCGCATGGTCGGGCCAGCCGCAGGCCATGATCAGCTTGCAATAGCCGAGCAGCTTGCCGTCGCGTTCGGCCACCATCACGCGCATCTGCGGGTCGGCGATCTCCTTGGCGACTTTCGCCTCGGTGTGCGATTCCGCGAGAAACGTCGAGAGGTCCTCGGGCGTGTAGAGATGGCCGAACTTGACGACGAAGCTGTGCGCCCCGAGTTCGGCGAGTGCCGCAGCATCGCTGAGTATAGCCTTACGCAATTCCATTATAGCACCTTGGTCATGCACATAGAGAATTCATCCGAAACGTAGTCGCCGAAGGGCGGGCATTCGGTGAAGCCATGGGCGCGGTAGAGGGTCTGCGCGGCCTGAAAAGGTTCGGGCCGCCCCGTTTCCAGACTGACCCGGCTATAGCCGCGCGAGCGCGCCTCTTCGATCAGCCTGAGCAGGATCGCCTTGCCCACGCCCTTGCCCCGGTATTCGGGCGCCGCGCGCATCGACTTCAGTTCGCCGTGCATATCGTCGAGATGCTTGATCGCGCCGCATCCTGCCAGCCTCTCCCCGTCCCACGCGGAAAAGAAGCGCACGTCGGGCTGCCGCAAGCGCTCGGCCGGCATTGCATGGACTTTGCAGGCCGGAGACCACTGGTGCATCTCATCGAGGTGCAATTGCAGCAGGGCGAGCACCGGCTCACCGGTCAGATCGTCGGGAACGATCGTCAGATTCTCGATCATGGCCTCACTCGGAATGCTTGTCGGCCTTGCGCCGGCCCATGCGCATGCCGCTTTCCAGCCTTGCCCGCAACTGCGTGTAGTAATCCTCGAGGAACGCCTTTTCATCGTTCCAGCCGTCGTTGCGGTCGATCTTGCCAGCGATGGTCTGATAGACCGTCTCGATCGACTTTTCGCGGTTCTCGCGCAGGACACGTTCGAGCGTCTGCAGTTCATACTCGCCGTAGACCTCCAGTTCGGCCTCCTCGAAGCGATAGCCACGGCGCGACGTGCTGACAGCATCGGTTTCGCCTGCAGACATTGCCGCTTCGAGTTTCTGGCGCGGTCGCTCGAGCACCCACGATCCGGCGATCACGTCGCCCGCACGCAGGGCGTCGCGGTTGAACAGCGGGAAGAGCATGAAGATCAGGAACCAGGCCGTCGCCGCCAGCCAGGCCCAGCCGTTGTCCGCCCCTGCACTCGCGAGGAACACCAGCGGCAGGAACAGCTCGATATCGCGCAGCAGGTTGCGGGCGATGACCATCTCGGCGGTGAGCCGTCCGCCATCGCGCGCGGCGATGCGGATGCCGGTCAGCCGCTTGCCCGGCGTCGCCCCACGCGGGCCCAGTTCGAAGAACAGGAAGTAGGCATTGCGGAACAGGAAGATCACAACGATCCAGACAATGACGAGAAACTGCAGCGCCTGCCCGGCAACCGAGCCGGACTGCGCCGCCCGCTCTACCTGCGCCACGCCGCCTGCAATCTGGAACAGAGCGATGGTGCTGGCGATGATCAGCACGACAATAATCAGCAGATCGAGCATCAGCGCGCCCATGCGGGCACCCCGGCTGGCAACGGCGACCGGTAGCGAAATGCCCTCAGGCGTCACCAGAATGCGATCGCGGCGGGACCGGCGCAGGCGATTGGGCAGCGCGCTCATCGCCGGTCCAGCACCGCATCGGCATTGCCGCGAAAGGCGAAGAAGTAGACGCACCAGAGGGAGAGCATGAAACCGCCGATGACGAAGCGACCGAAGGTTTCATCGACCATCTGTCGGGCAAAGCCTTCCAGAAGCGCCGCGATCACCAGCATCAGCACGACCCCGGTCATAACCACGGCGGAGCGGCGCCCGGCCTCTCCGGCCGCCTGCAGTACCGGCCTGTTGCCGGGAAAGGCGAAGGCGCGGCCGATATGCAGCCCGGCAGCGCCGGCAAGCAGGATCGCGAAGAGTTCGGTCGTGCCATGCACCGCGATCCACCCCGCGAAGTCCACGGCCAGGCCAACCCGATGATAGACCCAGGCCATGGCACCGAGCGTCGCGAGGTTCTGCACCAGCAGCAGCAGAGACGGCACACCGAAGGCAAAGCCCAGCGCGAAGGCCAGAATCGAGACCTGCGCATTGTTGCTGAACAGTTGAGCAGCAAAAACGCTCATGCCGCTTTCCTTGGATTGGCCGAAAATCGTGCTGCGCAGCACTTCCTCGCTGGCGCCGGGAACGCGCTGCCCGGCCATCTCACGGCCCACCAGCGAGAAATACCATTCGGGATCGTGGCTGACGAGGATCCAGCCGACCACGGCGCCGGCCACCATGACGGCAAATGCTATGAGCAGGTCCAGCCAGATCGAACGGACCGCCGCGCTCCAGCCGCCGCCCAGAAACCCTCTCAGCCATTCCCACAGCGAGGACCGCGTTCCGTAAACGACGAACCACGCGCGCTGAACCAGCGATTCCAGATAGGCCAGCGTGGCAGCATCGAGCGAGGTCTCGCGGGCAATCGAAAGGCTCGATGCCACTGTGCGATAGAGGCCGGGCAGTGCCAGAAGATCCTCGTCAGAGATCCCCTTGAGGCGCCCCTTCTCCATCCGCGTGACGATGGTCTCCAGCCGCTTCCAGTCGGCCTCGCGGTCAAGCCGGAAACGGTCGGAGCGCAGGGCGGCGGTTTCAATGGCCGAGGGGGCGGAAACAGCGGCGTTCATCCGATCGCTCCCGATCGCTTGATGGAAAGATAGGCGTCGAGCAGGCGCGTGCCGATGCGGTCGAAAGGCGCCTCCACGACATCGACGCCGATCTGCCGCAACCGGCCCGTGACCAGCGCCCTCTGACGAAGCAGCAAATCGGCGGAGACGGCTTCGGACAAGGTCTCCAGATCGTCGGGCGCGGCGGCCGACATCGTTTCCAGCTCATCGTCGGCCATGGTCACGAACAGGACCACATGGCGCGAAACAAGTCGCGATATGCTCTCGATCATCAGCTCGGCATTTGTGGGATCGCTGAAGTCCGAAAAGACGACGATCAGCGAGCGGCGCTGCAGGCGACCGGCCAGCGTTGCCAGCGCCAGCGTGAAGTTGGGTTCCTCGGTGCGGTATTCCAGCTCGGCGGCCGCACGCTGCAGCCGGTAGAATTCGCCCGATGCGGCAATGAAGGGCGTCTGCACTTCGGGATGACCGGCAAAGCCGAACAGCGAGACCCTGTCCCCTCCACGCAGCGCGACATAAGCCGTTGCCAGAGCGGCCGAAACCGCCCGGTCGAGCCGCGGCATACCCTGTATCGGTTCGCACATCGCCTGCCCGCAATCGAAAGCGAAAACGATCTGGTTGTTGCGCTCGGTCTCGTATTCCTTGGCATAGAGATGGACGTGCTTGGCCGAAGCCTTCCAGTCGATGCGCCGGCGGTCCATGCCCGGCTCGTACTCGGCCAGTGCTTCGAACTGCGTCCCCTCACCGCGGATACGCCGCGCGATCAGGCCGAACTGCGCGTCCTTGAGGAAGGTCTGCAGTGCCGGCGAACGGACAGCGGCGATGTTGGGCCAGACCCGCACAGCCTCGTCGACGTCGCCCTCAAGCTGGCGCGCACCGAGCCCGAGCGGGCCCGTCCAGCGCAGCCACGTGCGGCTTACTTGCCCGGTTCCACGGCGTGTCGCGCTGAAGCGCGCAGAGCCCTGCCAGTCATCGGTTTGCCTCTGGAGATCAAGCGTCATGCGCCCACCCGGTGCCAGCCGCGGATCGCAGGCAAGCGCCAGTTGCATCGCCGATGGACGCCCGCCGCTCAGCCGGACATGCGCGCCCATGGCTTCGCTCGCGCCGACTTCGATATCACCCGGCACCGCAAGGCGAAGGTCTTCCAGCCGGCCAGCCAGCAGTGCATCGATCACGACCAGCGCCAGAAGGACAAGGCCTGCGAAAGGCGCGATCACCCACGCGTCCGGCCGGGTTGCGCCGATCACCAGCGCGACCGGCGCCGCCAGCACCAGCAGCACGGCGGCGCGAACGGTCGGAACAATCGGGGCGATGCCGCGGCGCATGTCCTAGCGGGGCGCCTCGGTCTGCTCGACCAGCTGGGCGACGAGCTGCTCGACCTGCTTGCCCTCGATCTCCGCAGCCGGGCTGAGCAGCAGGCGGTGGCGCAGCACGCTGCCGGCGAGTGCCTTGACGTCATCGGGCACGACATAGTCGCGGCCTTCGAGCGCAGCGCGAGCACGGGAGGCACCGGCCAGCAGGACGGCGGAACGCGGGCTGGCACCGGATGACAGATCCGGACTCTCGCGCGTCGCGCGTACCAGCCGGACGACATAGTCGGTGACACTGGCGGAAAGGGTGACGCTTGCAACCGCTCGGGTGGCGGCGGCCAGAAGCTCCGGTGACGTCACGGCTTCGATCCCGAGTTCGGCCGGGCTCGGCGCTCCGCGATTCTCGCCGTAGCGGGCGACGATACGGCATTCTTCCTCGATGCTCGGATAGCCGACCAGCAGCTTGAACAGGAAACGGTCGAGCTGCGCTTCGGGCAGCGGATAGACGCCCTGGCTCTCGATCGGGTTCTGCGTCGCCACGACGGTGAAATGCTGCGGCAGTGTATGCGCCGTGCCGTCGAGCGTCACGCGGCGTTCCTGCATTGCCTCGAGCAAGGCCGCCTGCGTCTTGGGCGGTGTGCGGTTGATCTCGTCGGCCAGCAACAGGTCGCAGAAGATCGGGCCATGCGTCAGCGTGAACTGGCTGGTCTGGAAGTTGAACAGGTTCGAACCCAGAATATCGCCCGGCATCAGGTCCGGCGTGAACTGGATGCGCCCGAAATCGAGCCCCAGCGTCGCGGCAAAGCACTGCGCGAGGAAAGTCTTGGCGGTTCCCGGCGGACCTTCGAGCAGAACATGGCCGCGTGCCATCAGCGCGATCAGCAGGTGATCGATGGTCTCGGCCTGACCCACCACGGCCTTGGCGATCTGCGCCCGGATCGCATCGGCAAGCGTCGCCACTTCGGGCAGACTGAGAGATTGGGACTCGGTCATCGCATCAGCATCCTTTCGAGCGCATGGAGATCGCGCGCGGCTTTCAGGAGATCGTGCGGACGCCGCGCCGCTTTCAGGCGCGCGACGATCGCGGTAAAGGGTTCGGCATCGTCGTGGCGAGCGGCCAGCGCGCGGTCTATTGCCTCGCCGGCTTCCTCGGGATCGAGCGTGCGCGGCAGAGCGAGCGCCTGCATCAGCCGCTCCCGCGAGCGCTCGGCATAGGGTCCGGCGAGCAAGTGCAGTCGGCCCGACCGGCGAACGAGACCCGCCGCGTTCGCAACCAGGGCGCGCTTGCCGAAAGCTATCGCGCGGTCCGGCGCAAAGGGCGGACCGAAACGCAGGAAGGCGCGCCATCCGACAATGACCGCTGCCAGCAGCAGGCAGAGGGTCGCCGCGAGAAACGGCGGCGTGAAAGCCAGCGTGAGCAGGTTGTTTGACCGCCCCAGCCCGTTAAGCGTCAGGTCGAACAGAACGGACCCGCCGTCATCGACTTCCATCGCCGGCACCAGAACATCAAGCAGCTGCGCGCTGGAGCGGCTTGCCATACCGTAATTGTTGAACAGGTCCGGCTCAAAGACGACCACAAGCGGATAGAGATCCTCGTCTTCGCCCGAATGAAGCACCCGGTCGCGCGCCAACGGCTCGAGGCCCGGATAGTACCCGCCGTCATCCATGAACCCCGCAAGCGTTATGTTGTCTCGTGCGCCCGCAATAAGCTGAACCAGATCGGTCCCACCGCCGCTCTGGATATGCTTGCTGTCGGGCAAAAGCCCGCTCAATCCGACACCGTGCCATCGCCCTGGACCTTCGGACTTGGTGAATTGGCTTCCCCGTACCGAAAGCGTGTCGAGAAAGCCTTCCCAGTGCGGCGGCTGAACGCCGCCGAGGCTTACCCAGCCCTTCTTTGCCTCGGTCTGATCCTTTGCCGGCGGCATTTCTATCCACTTCGGCAAGATCACGAGGGTCGGCCCCGTGTAGCGGCGAGCGGAGACGATCTTCTCGATCTCCTTGCCGTCGGCGAAGGCTGGCGGGGTAAGCACGAGCAGCCCGGCCTTGTCGAGCGCTCCCTCGTTGCGGACCTGCCGGACGGCATATCCCCGCCGGTCGAGATAGTCGGCCATGGCGGCATAGCCTGTCACGCCCTTGCTCGCGGCGTGGGCCTTGCCGTTGTTGGGAGACCCCATGCCGGCACCTGTGCCGATCATCCAGAGCAGAGCGACGAACAGCAAGGTGCCGATCAGCACGATGGCAAGCACCGACCGCCGCGAAAACGGATTAGCGCCGACAGCTATGTCATGACTGGGTGCGAGAGCAGTGCTCATGCCGGCAGCTCTATGCGGGCGAAGTCGGCATAGGCCGAGCGGGCCGCCGCCCAGTCCTGCGCATCCAGATCGCGCAAGGCGAAAAGGCAGCGCTCGACCCGTTCGGCGATGGTGTTGAAAGCGCTACGCCCGGCCTCGGGCAGCATCGGCAGCACGGCAATCTCGCGCGCGGTGGATGCCGGTATGACCCAGTCCGGCCGCGCATCGGCAATCTGGCGCACGCTTCGTTGCAACAGCAGGTGCGTCGCTTCGGCATAGCGCCCCTCGGACGCGAGCCTGTCGGCGTCCTCAAGCAGCGCCACCGCCTGAAAGCGGTTCGGAGCCCAATGCTCTGCTTCCTCCTCCGCGTTTGGATTGCGCAGGCGCCGGTTCATGATCATCGGTGCGAACACGCGCCACAGCAGAAACAGCAACAGCAGAACGCCCGCGACGATCAGCACCCACTGGAACACCGGCCAGGACATGCCGAGCAGCCGCCCGATCGGGGCGAAAATCGCCTCCAGGGCTCGGCCGATAGCCTGGAGCCATTCGGGTATTTGCGGAAGTTCAGGAGTCTTGGGCGGGGGCAACGGCGCATACTGGATATCGGCGGCGTGGCGCACGGCTTCCCAGTCGCTGGCAGCATCGCGGGCCGCAGCCGCATTCTCTATCTGACCGCCTGCAACCGTCACGGCGACGTGCTTGGCATGGCGCATCAGCGCACGCAAGCATGCTCCACGGTGAATCTCTTGTAATCGCTGCGCTTCGTGCGCGCTCAGCCGCGCGGACGGGCCTGACGGTAAGTCCCGAGCGGGCGCACGTACTTGCAGTGGAAGGCCAGTTCCTGCAGCGCCAGATCGACGCGCGGGTCGCCCGGCGCGCCTTCGATATCGGCGTAGAAGGTCGATGCGGCAAAGCTGGCGCCGGTCTGGTAGCTTTCCAGCTTGGTCATGTTCACGCCGTTGGTCGCGAACCCGCCAAGTGCCTTGTAGAGCGCGGCGGGAATGTTGCGGACCTCGAAGATGAACGTGGTCATCGCCGGCTGACCTTCCAGCATGAACGGGTCCAGCGGCTCCTTCGCCAGCACCACGAAACGCGTGGTGTTGTCGGCGGCATCCTCGACGTTTTCGTCGATAACCTTGAGGTCGTAGAGCTCCGCCGCGAGCTTGGGCGCGATCGCGCAGGCCTGCGAATCACCCTGCTCACGCACGAAAGCGGCAGCGCCGGCGGTGTCGGCATAGGACATCGGCACGATGCCGCGCTCGCGCAGGTAATGGCGCGACTGGCCCAGTGCCTGCGGGTGGCTGTAGGCTGCCTTGAACGGGCCACCGCCCAGCCCCATCAGCGCATGGTGGATCGACATGAAATGCTCGCCGACGATAGAAAGCCCGCTTTCCGGCAGCAGGAAATGGATGTCGGCCACGCGGCCGTGCTGCGAATTCTCGATGGGAATGATGGCCCGCTCGGCACGCCCTTCCTTCACGGCATCCAGCGCATCCTCAAAGGAAAAACACGGCAAAGGCAGACAGTCGGGGTCATATTCGAGCGCCGCACGGTGCGAGTTGCAGCCGGGCGCACCCTGCAGCGCGACGGCGCGGGTGCGATCTGCGGTAGCGGCCTCACCCATGCGGGCGACGAGTTCCAGAGCGGGTCCAGGATACGAATGCATGATGGGAGCGCGCTTAAGCGGCCACGGCGATATCCGCAATGGCTCTTGCACTCCGCGCGAGCCGACACTAGAGCGCGTGCGATCCGAATGAGATAACATTCACCGCGGGGCATGCACGAATGGACGATCGTTTCAACACCATTGCCGGCTGGGCACTTTTTGCCGGCATCGTCGGGCTTGGCCTGAGCATTGTCAGTTCGCAGTACTTCAAGGCTGACAAGCACGAACGTCCGGAAACGATGGGTTATGCCATCGAGGGCGTCGCTGAAGAAGGTGAAGGCAGCAAGGAAGAGCCCTTTGCCAACCTTCTGGCCGTTGCCGACGTCGCCAAGGGCGAAGCCGTCTTCGCCAAGTGCAAGTCGTGCCACACCATCAACGAAGGCGGCGCCAACGGCATCGGCCCGAACCTGCATGGCGTAGTGGGCGAGGTGATCGGCAAGGGTGTTGGCGGTTTCGCTTTCTCCGACGCGCTCAAGAGCGTGGGCGGCGAGTGGACCTTCGACAAGCTCAACGAGTGGCTGAAGAGCCCCAAGGCCTTCGCACCGGGCACCAAGATGACTTTTGCCGGCCTTTCCAAGCCGCAGGACCGCGCCGACCTCGTCGCGTACCTCAACACGCAGGGCTCGAACCTGCCGCTGCCCGAGCCGGTAACGGAAGAGGCAGCGCCGGCAGAGGGTGACGCCGCCACGGCCGAAGGCGAGGACGCCGAAGCTGCCGCACCGGAAGGTGAAGCCGCCGCCGAAGGCGAGGCTCCGGCCGAAGAGGCAGCCGCACCGGCCGCCTGAATGCAATTCTGAAATCCGGCATTGCCGGTCGAAAACGGTCCGCAGGCGCCACCGAGTCGCCTTGCGGATCGTTTTCGTTAGGGGCCGAGGCAGCGCGGTACTGCAAGCGCTACCTCGTTAGACCTCTCAGCCCTTGAAGCCCTTGGCGATCACGTACCACTCCGACGAATCCTTGCGGCTCGCCGGAGGTTTGGCGTGCTTGACGCTGGTGAAGTGGCGCTTGAGCAGACCGAGGAGTTCGGTGTCGGTGCCCCCCGCGAGCACCTTGGCGACGAAGGTCCCGCCCGGCGCCAGCGCCTGGATCGCGAAGTCGGCCGCGGTTTCCACCAGGCCCATCGTGCGCAGGTGGTCGGTCTGCTTGTGACCGACGGTGTTCGCCGCCATGTCGGAAAGTACCAGATCTGGCGGACCATCCAGAGCGCCTTCCAGCGCTGCCGGGGCCTCATCCGCCATGAAGTCCATCTCGAAAATGGTGACACCTTCGATCGGATCCGTCGGTAGAAGGTCGATCCCCACGACTTTCGCCTTGGGGCATTTCAACCGCAGGACCTGGCTCCAGCCGCCGGGGGCAATGCCGAGGTCGACGGCGCGCTCCACGCCCTTGAACAGGCCGAACTTCTCGTCGAGCTCGATCAGCTTGTAGGCGGCACGGCTGCGGTACCCGTCAGCCTTGGCCTTTTTTACGTATGGATCGTTGATTTGGCGCTGCAGCCACCGCGCCGAACTCGTCGTGCGCTTCTTCGCGGTGCGAAGTTTCTCGCCGGGATTGCGTCCGGACCGGGTCATCGTTTCCACTTTCTCATCGCGAGGCCACCGCGCGGCGTACGCCTGCACTCGTGGTCCTCGATGCGTGCCCGCGACCATGTCCGTGCGAGGCGATCAGGCTACGCAGGATACCTTCGCGTATCCCGCGATCCGCCACACCGAGGCGCCCGGCCGGCCAAAGATCGAGAATCGCCTCGAGAATCGCACACCCTGCAACCACGAGATCGGCTCTCTCACGTCCGATACAATTCACTTCGCGCCGGTCCTCCACCGCCATGGAAGAGAGACGGCTGCTGATCTTGCGCATCGATTCGGCCGGAACGATCAATCCGTCCACCATGCGCCGGTCGTATTGCGGCAATTCGAGATGCAGGCTGGCCAGTGTCGTGACGGTGCCACTGGTCCCCAGCAGACGAAGCGGACCGTCCTGCCCCGCGTTCTCACGCGCCGGGGACACCCGCTTGGAAAAGGCAGAGAAGCTTTCCGCAACCAGGCTGTGCATGTGGCGATAGCGTTCGAGCCTGTCCTCCAGCGTATGGCCTTCCGGACCACAGCTTTCCGTCAGCGACACGACACCCCAAGGGACACTCTGCCAGTCGAGAATGCGCGGAACGGTGCCGGTGCTCTCGATCAGCACCAGTTCGGTCGATCCACCGCCGATATCGAAGATCATTGCCGGGCCGAGGCCGTCCTCCAGAAGCACGTGGCAGCCCAGCACGGCCAGCCGCGCTTCCTCGCGCGCGCTGATGATGTCGAGCGCAATCCCCGTTTCGCGGCGCACGCGCTCGATGAATTCCGGCCCGTTCTCGGCCCGGCGGCAAGCTTCAGTCGCGACCGAGCGGGCAAGGAAGACATTGCGGCGCTTCAGCTTTTCCGCACAGACGCGCAGTGCCGCGAGGGTACGATCCATCGCCTCGTCGGACAGTCGGCCCGACTGGGCCAGCCCTTCGCCCAGCCGCACGACGCGGCTGAAGGCATCGATCACCGTGAAGTTCTCGCCGGAAGGCCGCGCGATCAGCAGACGGCAATTGTTCGTGCCGAGATCGATGGCCGCATACGACTGGCGCGGCGGCCCCTGCCGTGGCGGCCCATCCTTCGACTGATTGTTGTGGAGTGAGGCGGGCTGCGACTGGCCCTGCCGTGTTTCATCCGGCCCCACAGAGGCCGGTACACTGTTGTCATTGTATTCGCGCGGCGCTGCGTCTGCCTTCTGCGTCGGCGCTTCCCGCTGGGGACGCCCCTTCGCCTTGCCTGTTCCGGGAACCGACGGGCGTGACTTGCCCCTCCGGCCCTTGCGCCGCCGCCGCTGGCGGCCCGGTCCATCGACTTTCGCTGCCGGCGGATCGTGCTCCGCCATGGTATCAATACTCGTTTATCTCATCCCGCCACCATCGGACGGGCACCTGACACCGATGCTAACGACCTGCGACGAAAGGAGCAAGAGCGCCCGGTGAACGGATCGCGGCAAGATGCTTGACCCGAATCGCAACCGCCTCTAGAGGGGCGCCCTCCGGTGCCCCGTCGTCTAATGGTAAGACTACGGATTCTGATTCCGTCTATCGAGGTTCGAATCCTCGCGGGGCATCCAGTCTCCCTTACAATCCAGAAGATGTGCTCTCGCTCGGGAGCTATCAGTACGCCTGCAAAGCAGGCTGCGCGGACACAGATCGCAGGTGCGATGGCGAATCGATGCTGCTGCGCACGCTCCTCTGATCGGCGGCAGGATGCCGATTTCGATAGAGGTATCGATGTGGGGCGCCGGGACGTCCCGCCGTCGGGACTTTTGTCACGGGTCTCTCGCACTACCGTCAAAAATGGGCGGATTCCCGGGCATTGGGCTCTTCACCTGAAAGAAACCAAGTTTCTTCGCAGGGCCTTACGCCGCAGCGTGCAGGAGTGCTTCGTCGACAACCATGCCTGCCTCGTGCCGGTGGACGCGCGCCACGGAAGGCCGCGCTTGCAACCAGCCGGTTGTCAGCAAACCCAGCAATTATCCTTAACGGCGCGAATGCCGGATTTAAGCCCCCCGTGAACAATGCCGATCCCGCGAACATCAGCGCAACAGGGATCAAAAAAAGTGAAAACCAAAAGTCTTCTTCTGCTTGCATCGGCGTGTCTCATGCCGCTTCCGGCTCTGGCCGCCGACGACGATACCGGCACCGATGCGCCGCCCGCTCAGGAAGCGCGCGTCAACCAGATGACCACGGGCGTGGCTCGTGCCCGCGACCGCCTCGACAGCGCCACCTCGACCAGCACGATCACCGGCGACGAGATCGAGAAGTTCGGTGCCCGCTCGGTAGCGGAAATCTTCCGTAACATCCCCGGCATGCGCGCCGGCAGCACCGGCGGTGAAGGCTTTGCCAACATCTCCATCCGCGGCCTGCCGATCGCTCTGGGCGGTGCGAAGTTCCTGCAGATCCAGGAAAACGGGCTGCCCACACTCGAATTCGGCGACATCGCCTTTGCCACGGCGGACCAGTTCCTGCGTGCCGACCTCAACCTTGCGGGCGTGCAGGCGATCCGCGGCGGTTCGGCCTCGACCTTCGCGTCGAACTCCTCGGGCGGCATCGTCAACCTGATCGACAAGACCGGCGACGTCGCCGGCGGCGCCGTGCAGATCAGCACCGGCCTCGATTACGATTCCAAGCGGATCGACTTCGAATACGGCTCGCCGATCACCGATACGCTGCGTTTCCACGTCGGCGGTTTCTACCGCAAGGGCGAAGGCCCGCGCGAAACCGGATTCGACGGCTTCAAGGGCGGCCAGGTCAAGTTCAACATGACCAAGGACTTCGCCGGCGGCTACTTCCGCGTCTACGCCAAGCTGCTCGACGACCAGACCGTACCGACGCCGTTCTCGCCGATCCTGGTTTCGGGTTCGGGCGACAATCCGGACTATTCGAACGTTCCGGGCCTGAACGTGCGCAAGGATTCGCTGTTCTCGCGCTACATTCCGGGCAACCTGACGCTCGACGACGAGAACAAGCCGACCAACAACGCATTCAGCGATGCAACCCACTCCAAGGTCAAGTCCATCGGCTTCGAAACCAAGTTCGAAATCGAAGGCTGGCGCATCAACGAGAAGTTCCGGTACTCGGACATCTCCGGCCACACGATCCAGCCGTACACGCTCTCCAATGCGAACGCCCAGTTGCCGGTACAGTCCATCAATTCGGCCCCGGTCATCATGGGCATGCTGCGGGCAAGCAGTCTGCAGTACGCGACCGGCCCCAACGCTGGCCAGACAATTGCGGACCCCACCACCCTTAATGGCAATGGCCTGCTGGCGCTCGTCACCAATCAGGACGTTACCCTCAACAGCCTGAACAACATGACCAACGACATCCGCGCCAGCAAGGTGTGGGATCTCGGCTCGGGCAAGCTGACGTTCACCGCCGGCTACTACAAATCCAGCCAAGACATCGATACGGCCTGGACCTGGACGACCATGATCACCGACGTGCTCGGTGGCGGCGAGGCCCATCTGATCAACGCTTTTGCCGGCCCGTATCAGATCACGCAGAATGGTGTACTGGCTTACAACGCAGCGCTCATCGGCGGCTATCGCCGTGACCGCTACGATGTGAACTACGACATCAACGCGCCTTACGGCTCGCTCAACTATATGTTCGGCAAGTTCGCGCTTGGTGCCAGCATCCGTTATGACATGGGCCGCGTGCGCGGCACGCTCTATGGCTCCAGCCTTCCCGGTACCGCGAAGTCGACCACGTTCGACATCAACGGCGACGGTGTGATCACGATCCCCGAAACCAACGTCGGTTTCATCGACTACACCAAGCCCGCACCGGTCCACTACGACTACAATTACCTGTCGTACTCGCTCAGCGCGAACTACCGCATGTCGGACAACTTCTCGCTGTTCGGCCGCTACTCGAAGGGTGGCCGCGCCAACGCCGACCGCATCCTCTTCGCCAACTACGTCAGCCCGACCACCGGCGAACTGCTGGTCTCCGAAGCGGCATACGACCCGGTGAAGCAGGCGGAAGGCGGCTTCAAGTACCGCGGCGACAACCTGGAAGTCTACCTGACCGGCTTCTGGGCCAAGACTGGCGAGCACAACATCGGTCTCGAACGCACTTATCGTGCCTATGGCGCCGAACTCGAAGCCGGTTACCAACGCGGCATATTCTCGGTGTATGGCGGCGCGACCTGGACCAAGGCGGAAATCACTTCCGACGCGCTGAATCCGACCACGGTCGGTAACACGCCGAAGCAGCAGGCCGACCTGATCTTCCAGGTCACCCCGCAGGTTGAAGTCGAACGCTTCACGATCGGCGCCAACTTCTACGGCACCACGAGCAGCTTCGCCGGCGATACGAACCAGCTGAAGATGCCCGGATACGTCGTGACCAATGCCTTCGTGCAATACCGTCCGACCGATAATGTCACGGTCATGCTTAATGCCAACAACCTGTTCGACGTTCTAGGTCTCGTCGAAGTCGACGCGGAATACATCCCGTCGAGCGGTGTGGTGACGGCGCGCACGATCAATCCGCGCACCATCTCTGCCTCGTTGCGCTTCAACTTCTGACGGAATTCCGGCCGCAGTGCTCTCGGCACTGCGGCCGGGCCCTGACGAAAGCGAACACAAGATTGGAATGAAATTATGCTCAGCTCGTTGAACATTCCGAAGAAGTTGGCGGTCGCCTTCATTGCGATCAACCTCTCGGCGGCGGTCATGATGCTGGTCTTCGCTACCAACATCGCCATGATCAGCCGTTCAACCGAGCGGACCAATTTCCATCAGGATATCCACTCCAAGGCGCTGTCGCTGGAGACGCAGATCCTGCGTCAGAACAGCCAGATGCGCGGATATCTGGTGACTGGCGACGATGTGTACCTCAAATCCTACTACGAAGGCCGCGACGAGTACGACGCGACTTCGGCCGAGCTCGAGAAAATCCTGACCAACCCTGAAATGCGCCAGAAGCTGCTGGAATCGCGCACCGAAACGCTCAAGTGGCGTGAGGACTGGGGCGACAAGTCGATTGCGATGGTCAAGGAAGGGCGCCGCGCCGAAGCCGCCGAGCGCGTTCGCGACGCCGGCAAGGCTGCGCTCGTCAGCGCCGCAGTTCTGCCCTTGCGCGACCTGCGCGACTACGAACAAGCACAGCTTCAGGAAGAGTCGAGCGGCCAGAGTTCCGCCATCACCACGGCCTGGATAGCCCTGGCTATCGGCGGCCTTGCTCTGATCGGCATCGCCGTGGCCCTCCAGCGCAAGCTGAGCCGCGACATCGCCGTGCCTGTTGGTGACCTGACCGAGACGATGTCCGCTCTTGCGGCCGGTCGCAACGACGTATCCGTCCCAGGTACCGAGCGCGTCGACGAACTGGGCAACATGGCCCGCGCCGTGCTGGTCTTCCGCGATGAAGCCGTTGCCAAGGTCGCGGCGGATAAGGACCGTGAAGCCGCCATGGCGGAAATCGGCAGCAAACTTCATGACCTGTCGCAATCCGATCTGCGCGCACGCCTCGATAATCTGCCGGACGCCTTCGCCACGGTCGCACGCGACTTCAACGACGCACTCGATCAGCTCAGCGGCGTCATGCTGTCGGTCCGCGGAAGCATCAACTCGATTTCCACGGGCTCGTCGGAAATCCGCCAGGCCACGACCGACCTCTCGAACCGTAGCGAGGAACAGGCAGCGCGCCTGCAGTCGTCGGCTGCCGCCATGGACGAGATCACCCGCAAGATCGGTGAAAGCGCTGGCATCGCTTCGCAGGCCAGCCGCGCCATGACCGAAGCGCGCGGCGAAGCCGAGCAGGGCGGCGAGGTCGTGCAACGTGCCATCGAGGCCATGAATGGCATCGATCAGGCAACAAGGGAAATCGCCGAGATCATCACCGTGATCGACGGGATCGCCTTCCAGACCAACCTGCTGGCTCTCAATGCCGGCGTCGAAGCAGCCCGCGCGGGCGATGCCGGCAAGGGTTTCGCAGTTGTCGCCTCCGAAGTGCGAGCCCTCGCACAGCGAGCTGCCGATGCCGCCTCGGACGTCAAGTCGCGCATTCTGGCTGCCACCGACCACGTGACCTCGGGCGTCGAACTGGTCAACGATACCGGCGGCTCGCTGACACGCATCATCGAGCGCGTATCGAGCGTCAGCGAATCGATCGAGAACATGGCCAAGACTGCCGAACAACAGTCCACCGGCCTGCTCAAGGTCAACGAAGCCATTACAGCAATGGACTCGATGACCCAGCAGAACGCCGCGATGGTCGAGGAAACCACGGCCGCGACCGAAATGCTGGCTCGCGAAGCCCAGCAGCTGTTCGAGGCCTTCTCGATCTTCAAGGTCGACGACGGTGCCCCGGTTCCCATGCGCGCCACGGCACCGACACCGCTGCCGGCACCGCGCGCCAGATCGGCGCCGAAACCGGCCGCAGCGCCGCCTGTCATGGGCAACCTTGCGGTACAGGCGAACGCGGACGACTGGTCGGAGTTCTAAGGCTCCGGCAGTTCCAACCCGATACGAAAGGGCGGTGCGTTACAAGCGCGCCGCCCTTTTTTTGTTTTGGGAAACGTCCCCGAAAATGGAGGCTGGGCGCACAAAGTGCGAGAGCAACATGAAACCGCCGGCCGGCCGTCATCCCGGCAAAGGCAGGGACCGCTGGCAGCCGAGCGCTACGCCGAGACTGATCGACGGCATGGCGGGACGTCTTGTGGCGATCTGTTCGGGTGGGTCGGCTGGGTGACGCTGGGCCAGCCACAACGCCAGACCCGGTAAAGCATCCGCGCGAACGCAAGGCTGGCGATCCCCGGCGGCGCGACAGGCTTTCGTTCTAAAGGAGAATCAGGCCGTGACCTGGCCTTGCGCCGGGAGGTGCCACTTCAGCCAGGCACCATAAGGATGACAAGCCGCAAGGATCTGCCTCTCGCCATCACCAGCGCGGCCAGCCCAGGAAGTGAGGCAAAGCAGGACCTGCGTGCGGTCCCGATTCCATTCCAGCCCGATCCGTGCCAGCGGCCGGTCTCGAGTAGCCCTGTGGCCCGCCTCGAGAATGGAAGCCTTCAAGGCCAGCAATTCATCTTCGGGAAGGTACTGCAGCACCATCGAGTGCTGAACGACGCGCATGGTCCCGGCGGCCTGCGGCTCTCTGAGCCGCTGTGACAGCCAGGTGCCCGCACTCTCGCGATCCACGAGAGGAACATCGTCGCGCGCCAGCAACATCGCTTGCGCCAGACATTCGGAGCGCACTTCGTCGCCCGGCCAGACATAGGACATCAGGCGCTCGCGCGTATGCGAATCGTCGAGCCGCAGCGGCCGCAGATCGGCGCCGCGCGCAGAGGCTATGGCCACGTGGGCCATGGGAGGCGGTGCGCCCTGCCAATCCGGTTGCAGCCGCAGCCGTGAGTTCGAATCGCCAAAGGCAACGCCGCCCAGGTCGTGCGCATAATGATCGAGCAGCAGATTGAGGCCTGCGCTGGCCCCCACTTCGAGCAGATCGAAGGGCATGCCATGCCGCTTGGCCAGGAGCGAAAGAGCGGCCATGAAAGCGCTCGACCGGCGGACTTCGTTGGTCTGCGTCGGGTGGGCCATCCACACCAGCAGCGTCGGTTCGCCAAGTTCCAGTGCTTCGCCCACGGCCCGGTCGAATTCGGTGTGGTCGCCGGCATAGAGGGCGGAAAGGTCGGCAAAGGTCCCGCGCCGCGCCAGAGCGTGCAACCCGGCATTGAGCCGAAGCGCCATGGCGCTTGCCGCCGGATCGAGAGGCCACTCGGCAATCGTCGCATCGAGCCGGGGTGCCCGCCAGAGCTGGCGATAGGCGGCGGCCAGAATTTCGCCCGTGAACGGCGATCCCAGCGTAGCGGCGACGTGCGATTGCTTAAGAAGATAGGCTCGCGGGTCGTTGCGTCCCGCGGTGGCAAGAGGATGCGCCATTGTTGCGGCGGGTTCCGGATCGGGGACCGGTGTGGCCGTGAGCACGCGCAATACCTCGTTAACTACCAGACTCGCCGAAATTTCCGCGAGATAGCCGCAAGGTACCGGTGCTCGGTTGATGCAATCCGGACCAGCGAATACGTGAACACACGTATTTCACTGACCTATAACTCGTAAACGCCGCAAAACGGCCAAAGCCAGCCCTGCCGGATTCTGCAATGGTCGGCAATTTTACTCCAAATTTACCATGTATGCGTAACTGCATACCGACCGACCAAGGGAAAATGCGCAGTCGAGTTCTGCTACTCCCTAAACGGCTGCGCCCTAGAGTGCACTCAACAAGACTGGTTAATTTTTTCAGGATTGTTTCCAATGGCTACTCAAGGTCCGATACCATCCCATCCGGCACCCGTCGGCACCCGTCGGCACCAGCGGGCGGAGGTCGAGATGATGGCCCGCTTTCGCCGCGGAGTGGTGAGCAGCACGGTCATGCTCAAGGACCTGACGCGCTTCGGTGCGCGGATCGAGGGTGTCGGTCAGCTCGAAACCGACGAGGCGGTCAGCCTGGCCCTTCCCGGGTGCCGCCCTGCGCTGGCCTTCGTTGCCTGGGCCAACGATCACTGCGCCGGTCTGGAGTTCGCGGACCCCCTCGAAAACACGGTCTTCGTCAACCTGGTGGCCTGCTACGGATTGGGTCAAAGTTCCGCTGCCGCGGCCTGACAGGCCTCAGGATACCGTCGGCTCCAGCATCCGGATCGTTCCGGCATCGGCGTCGATCTCCGCCATCACCCCCACCGGCATGCTGATCTGGCCTGAAATGTGGCCGATCATCGCCCCCTGAAACGCCGGCACGCCCAGCTCTGCAAAACGGCGGTCGAACACTTCATAGACTGTGAAGTTCGAATACCCGCCATCGGGGTTGTGGCAGCCCGTGCATTGCCCGAAGACCACGCCCGCCACCTTGTCGAGAATGCCGGCCAGCGCGAGCTGGGTGAGCATGCGGTCGATCCGGTATTCGGATTCGTTGGTATCTTCCAGAAACAGGATCGCACCGGAAAAGTCGGGCAGATAGGGCGTGCCGACAAGCGCCGACAGCACGGTCAGATTGCCGCCCAGCAACCGGCCTTGCGCCTTGCCGCCGCGAAAGGTCCGCACCTCCGCGCCGCGCCCCGAGAGGTTGGGGCCGCTGTAGGAAGGGACCGAATAGGTCGGCGTGGCCGCATCGAAGGCGAGTCGGCGAAAGGCCTCCCAAGCCTGCGGCGGCCAGGATGCCGCGGCATTGGGCCCATGGATGCTGTGCACTCCGGTGCGGGCCGTCAGCGCCAGATGAAGCGCCGTATTGTCGCTGAAACCCGCGAAGAGTTTCGGCTTGCGCGCAATTGCGGCGAAATCGATATGCGGCAGCAGCCGCGCCGAGCCCCAGCCGCCGCGAACGGCCATGATGCCGCGAACATCATCGTCGGCGAACATGGCCATCAGGTCGTCCGCACGCGCCTCGTCCGAGCCGGCGAGATAGCCTTCCCGAGCCAGCAGATGCGGTGCGCTCTTGGGGACCAGCCCCATGGCGCGCACGGTCTCTTCGATTTCGGAAAGCCCGAAGCGGTCACCGATGAAGCCGGCGGGTGCCACCAGCCCCAGCACGTCTCCTTCGCGCAGACGCGGCGGCCTGACCGGCGCGGGCGATCCTGCCGGCACGGCGACAGCGCGCGCGGAAAATTGCGAAACGGCGAAAGCGGCGGCACCCAGCCCCGCGACAGCCTGGCGTCGGGTCAGCATCGGCAAAAACCCTAGAGGCTGGTCAATTCCGCGCAAGTAGGCGTGCGATTATCTTCACTCGACGTCCGCCGCGCGAACCGCCATGGAGCCTCAATGACAGACGACGAAGACGACAAGCCCCTCACCCAGCGCCGTTTCTACAAGGCCGAACAGGAGGTCGGCTTTGCCGACCAGCAGAGCGGCACCATCCAGACCGAACATCCGGCCTATCGGCTCGCGTTCCGCGACACCGATTTCCTGTTGCGCGACGAGCTGCGGCCGGTGCGCTTCCAGCTCGAACTGCTCAAGACCGAGATGTTGCTGGAAGAAGCCCAGATCGGCTCAACGCTGGTCTTCTACGGATCAGCGCGCATCCCCTCGCCCGAAAAGCGCGAGGCCTTTCTCGCCACGCCGGGGACCGAGGAAGAGAAGAAAGTCGCCGAGCGCCTCGCTGCCAAGACCAGGTACTACGAAGAGGCGCAGCGCCTGGCACAACTCGCCAGCCAGTGCGCCATCGTCGAAAAGGGCATGCGCCAGTTCGTGGTCTGCTCGGGCGGCGGCCCTTCGATCATGGAAGCCGCCAATCGCGGCGCTTCGGACGTGGGCGCCGAATCGCTCGGCCTGAACATCGTCCTGCCGCACGAGCAGGCACCCAATCCCTACGTGACGCCGCGCCTCTCGTTCCAGTTCCACTACTTTGCGCTCAGGAAGATGCACTTCCTGCTGCGCGCTCGCGCCGTCGCCGTATTCCCCGGCGGTTTCGGCACGCTGGACGAGTTCCTCGAACTGCTCACGCTGATCCAGACCGGCAAAATGAAGCCGATCCCGATCCTGCTCTATGGCCGCGAGTTCTGGGAACGCATCATCAACTTCGAGGCTCTGGCCGAGGAAGGCACAATCAACCGCCGCGATCTCGACCTGTTCACCTGGTGCGAGACGGCCGAGGACGGCTGGCGCGAGATCAGCCGGTTCTACGACCTCGATTGCGGATAAGGCGCAGGCCGTGGCGCGGATCGAGACACAGCACCTGATCCTGCGCCCGGCCCGCGTGGATGACGCCGACGATCTCCACGCCATTTTCACGCGGCCGGAAGCGATGCGCTACTGGTCGCGTCCGCCGCACGAGAGCCTTGCAGAGACTCGCGAATGGCTCGCCTCGATGATCGAAATCCCGTCCGGTGCGGGCGAGGATTTCATCATCGAGCATGAAGGCCGGTGTATCGGCAAAGCCGGTCTATGGCGGTTTCCCGAGATCGGCTTCATTCTCCACCCCGACTTCTGGGGCCGAGGCTTCGCCCGCGAGGCGCTGGAGGTAGTGCTGGCACGCGGCTTTGCCGTGCACGCCCTCGATCACGTGATTGCCGACGTCGATCCGCGCAACGCGGCCTCCCTTGGCCTGCTTGCACGGCTGGGGTTCCATGAGACCGCCCGGGCGCAGCGTACATGGCAGGTCGACGGCGAGTGGTGCGACAGCGTCTATCTCAAGCTGGACGCGCCCCGCTAGCGGTCATCCTGGCGCGGTAGGGCCCAGGGCGGATAACGGCGCGACAGCCCGGCGCTGTACAGGCACAAGCGATTACCCGCCGGATCGGCAAGCCATGCCTCACGCCAGCTCCAGGATTGATCGCGCGCAGGCTCGATCGCCATCCCCGCGTTCGTCAGCGCTGCGATCACCGCATCGAGATCGAGGCATTCGAAGTAGATGCCCCCGCCCACAACCTCACCGTGACCGGTACTCACCGACAAGGTAACGCCGCCAGGCGCTTCGAAACGCGCGTATCCCGACTTCGGGCTGTCGACGACCTGGGTCAAGCCAAGCGCCTTGTAGAACGCGACCGATTCATCGAGGTCGCGCGCCGGCAGCGTGATCTGGTTCAGGCACAGCTCTCCCGCCAGATCCAGCCGCACCACCGCATGCCCCATCGGCCCATGACCGGCCCCGAACCCCGGCGCATCGCGCAACGCGAGCTGGACGAAGGTGCGCCCGGCCTCGACGGCGGCTATCAGCGCCATGCCCTGCCCTAGAAATTTGGCAATAGCGCTGGAAAGCGTGCAGCCTGTGCCGTGATTATGGCGCGTATTCAGCCGGGGCACAGTCCAGACGACCGGATCGCAGCCCGGCACGACAAGCCGGTCTTCCACCACCTCGCCCTCGGCGTCGCCCCCCTTGGCGAGATACGCGGCACTGCGCGCGGCCATGGCCGCATCGCCCCCCAATGCCGCGAGTTCGGGGACATTGGGCGTGGTCAGTGTCGCCACGGCAATCAGCCGTTCGAACGCCGCGATGGTATCCGCATCCGCCAGCACGGATCCACTCGTGGCGATCATCACAGGATCGAACACCACGGGTACGCCGAGCGTTTCCAGCTTGTCGGCAACCGCATGGGCAATCGCTGCCGAGCCCAGCATTCCGATCTTCACCGCATCGACACCGATGTCGCCGATGCAAGCATCGATCTGCGCCGCAACCATTTCGGGTGAAAGCGTCTCCACGCCGGTCACACCCAGCGTGCTTTGCGCCGTGATCGCCGTGATCGCGGTCATGGCGTAACCGCCCAGCATCGTGATCGTCTTGATGTCGGCCTGAATGCCGGCGCCACCGGAGCTGTCGGAACCGGCGATGGAGAGAATGCGGGGGGGATTCATGAGTAATACGTCCGGTTGAGCGCGCATCCATCCTTCGGCAGGCTCAGGATGAGCGGGATTTGGTTCCGCCCCCACCTAGCTTGAGAATCCCGTCGACTGCTACCCCTTGTAACGGCGCACTTTCGAAGGGGGATGGGCATCCTGATGCCGCTTCGCGCGGGTCGGGCGGTCGACGAGTTCGCCGCCGCAGGTCGGGCACCGATCATCCAGGTCCTCGGCGCATTCGGCGCAGAAGGTGCATTCGAAACTGCAGATGAAGGCGCCGGGCGCCTCGGCGGGGAGGTCCGTGCCGCAACGCTCGCAGTCAGGGCGCATTTCCAGAGCCATCAGCCGGCCACCTTTTCGACCGCCTGGCAGATCGAGGCGACGGCGGCCTCCACCTCGCCGGCATGGTCGCCTTCGGCCATGACGCGGATCACTGGTTCGGTGCCCGATGGCCGGATGACCAGCCGCCCCTTGCCGTTGAGCGAGGCTTCCGCATCGGCAATCGCCGCTTTCACGCTGCCCTCTTCGAGCGGCTTGCCGCCCGCAAAGCGCACGTTGCGCAGCAATTGCGGGACGGGATCGAACAGATGCAGCAGCTCGCTCGCCCGCTTGCCCGACTGGACGAGCGCAGCCAGCACCTGCAGCGCTGCCACAGTGCCGTCGCCGGTCGTCGCGTGATCGAGCAGGATCATGTGGCCCGACTGTTCGCCGCCCACGTTGAAACCGCCGGTCTTCATCCGCTCGAGCACATGGCGGTCGCCGACCTTGGTGCGCTCGAGATTCAGGCCCTGCCCCTGCAGGAAGCGTTCGAGCCCGAGGTTCGACATGACTGTGGCAACCACGCCGCCGCCGCGCAGTTCGCCGCGCGCGGCAAGCTGGCTGCCGATCAGCGCCATGATCTGGTCGCCGTCCACGACCTGCCCCTTCTCATCCACGACGATCAGACGGTCCGCATCGCCATCGAGAGCAATGCCGATGTCCGCGCCCGAGGAGACAACGGTCTCCTGAAGCAGGCCAGGATGCGTGGAGCCGCAAGCCTTGTTGATGTTCTTGCCGTTGGGCGAAACGCCCACCGCCACGATTTCCGCGCCCAGTTCCCAGAAAGCGGAAGGAGCGACCTGATAGGCCGCGCCATTGGCGCAATCGACCGCGATCTTCAGCCCGTCGAGCCGCACCAGGCTGGGCAGCGACGCCTTGACCGCGTGCATGTACCGCCCGCGCGCGTCCTCGATGCGCCGCGCCCGGCCAATGTCCTCGCTGGCGGCAAGCCCAAGTTCCTCGCCCAGCATTTTTTCGATAGCGAGCTCATCCTCGTCGGACAGCTTGAAACCATCGGGACCGAAGAGCTTGATGCCGTTGTCCTCGTATGGGTTGTGGCTGGCCGAGATCATCACGCCGACATCGGCGCGCAGTTCGCGGGTCAGCAGGGCCACGGCGGGCGTCGGCATCGGGCCGAGTAGCACGACGTCCATGCCCACACTGGTAAAGCCCGCCACCATGGCGTTTTCCAGCATGTAGCCCGACAGGCGGGTATCCTTGCCGATCACGACGCGATGGCGATGGGTGCCGCGCAGGAAGCGGGTACCGGCGGCCTGGCCGACTTTCATGGCGGTGGCGGCGGTCATCGCGCCCTGATTGGTGCGGCCGCGAATGCCGTCCGTGCCGAAAAACTGCTTGCTCATGGGCTGCCCCTTACCACGGGAATCCTGACAAATTGCTATGTCGTGACGGCTTGGTAATGTCACATGGCCTTACTTGCCACAGGAACCGCATGACCGAAAACAGCCCTGCCGCGCGTATGCCCGAAATCCGCGTCCCGGGCCTCCTGACACTGGCCGGCCTGATTGCCGGGCTAATTCTGGGCGCAGTGCTGCAGGGCACGAGCGTTCTGCCGCCCCTGCTTGAGATCGCCCGACCGCTCGGCGGTTTCTGGCTGCAAGCGCTCAAGATGACGATCTTGCCGCTGGTGATCGGCCTGATGTTCACCGGTATCATCGAGACTGCCGCTGCCGCCGAGGCGGGCGCCATGGCCCGGCGCACGCTGATCCTGATCGTCGGCGTTCTGGCCGCGAGCGCCGTTCTGGGCGGCGTACTGATGCCGGGGCTGCTGGCCTTGTTTCCCGCCCCCGCACTGAACCTGCCGCCCGCCAGCACCACGCCGGACGCCGATCTGCCCGGTTTCGCCGACTTTCTGAGCTCGCTCCTGCCGACCAACGTCTTCACCGCTGCAGCGGATGACGCCATGCTGCCGGTGATCGTCTTCACGGCGCTGTTCGCCACCGCCGCGACCCGCCTCGCCGAAGAACCGCGCCGCCAGCTTGCGCTGTTTTTCGAGGGTCTGGCGGGGGCCATGATCGTGGTAATCGGCTGGGTCCTTACTTTGGCTCCGCTCGGCGTCTTCGCGCTAGGCCTTTCCCTCGCGGCAACGAGCGGCGCAGCGGCCATAGGTGCAATGGCGCACTACATCGCGCTGGTATCGTCGCTGGGGGCGATCTTCCTGCTTGGCGGCTATCCGCTGGCGGTATGGGTCGGACGGCGCGGATTGGGCGCTTTCGCAAAGGCCGCCTTGCCCGCCCAGGTCGTGGCCGTATCCACCCAAAGCTCGCTGGCCAGCCTGCCCGCCATGCTCGGCTCCTGCCGCGAGCTGAAAATTGCGCCAACGACCAGCGAGTTCGTCCTGCCGCTCGCCGTCACGCTGTTCCGCGCGACAGGCCCGGCGATGAACATGGGCGTCACGATCTATGCCGCCACGCTGGCCGGGTACGAGCTGACACCCATGGCGATTGCCGCAGGCGTGATCGTAGCTTTCGTCACGACATTCGGCACGGTCTCGCTACCCGGCACCATCAGCTTCATCGCCTCCACAGGCCCCATCGCTGCCGCCATGGGCGTGCCGCTTTGGCCGCTGGGCATTCTCGTGGCCGTGGAGATGCTGCCCGACATCATGCGCACGGTCGGCAACGTGACGATGGACGTGGCCGTGACGAGTGCCGTCGATGCAGGCGCGTCGGAAGCGGAGCCGCACGAAGCGCCCCAAACCCTGCACTGAACGCTTACTCTTCGAGCTCGATGTCCCAGTAAAGCCAGTCGCGCCAGGTTTCGTGGAGGTAGTTGGGCGGAAAGCCCTTGCCGCGTTCCTGCAACTGCCAGTTCGTCGGCCGGATCGGCTGCACCAGCGGCGGCATCTTCGCCTGCTTGGGCGTGCGCCCGCCCTTCTTGAGATTGCAGGGGGCGCAGGCGGTGAGGATGTTTTCCCAGCTCGTCCTGCCGCCGAGGCGGCGCGGGACGACGTGGTCGAACGTCAGGTTATGCGGGCTGCCGCAGTACTGGCAGCTGAATCGGTCGCGCAGGAACAGGTTGAAACGGGTGAAAGCTGGAAACTCGCTCGGCTTCACGTACTGGCGCAGTGCGATCACCGAGGGGATCTGCATCGTCCAGCTGGGACTGTGCACCGCGCGGCCATAGGTGGAAACAATGTCCACCCGTTCAAGCACCACCGCCTTGATCGCGGTCTGCCAGGGCCAGACACTGAGCGGATAATAGGACAGCGGCGTGTAATCCGCGTTCAGCACCAGAGCAGGACAGTCTGAAAGACTTCGGGAGGGATCATCCTCCGCGCTGCGGAACCGGGCCGCGCGCTCGATCAGCTCCGACTTGAGCATGGCCTCCTGTCGCAGGCCGTCATTGCGGTTTGATGGCAATGGGATGTGGCACTGAGCATGGGCACATTCATGCACTTGCACGAGTCCTCGTCAAGCAGACATTATTACACCGCTCCTACAATCCACAGCCTCGACACCTTGCGGCGACCGCGCCGCGCGATAGGACAAGCGCACGATGATCGTGACGCGCTTCGCCCCCAGCCCGAACGGCCCGCTGCACCTCGGCCACGCCTATGCCGCCGTTGTCGCGCACGATCTGGCATACGAAAGAGGCGGTGCCTTCCGCCTGCGGATCGAGGACATCGACGGCGCGCGCAGCAGGCCCGAGTTCGTCGAGGAGTTCTTCCAGGATCTCGAATGGCTGGGCCTGAGCTGGGACGGCGAGGCCGCTTTCCAGTCGCATCGCCTCGCCCGCTATGCCGGGGCCGGCGAGCGGCTCAAGGCGATGGGCCTGCTCTATCCCTGCCGCTGCACCCGCGCTGAAATTGCCGCCGCCGCGACCGAGATCGGCCCCGACGGCCCGATCTATCCGGGCACCTGCCGGCATCGCGCGGTCGCCCCCGAAGGCGCCGCATGGCGGCTTGACGTCACTGCCGCGATGAACCGTACCGGACCGCTGGAATGGCTGGACGAAGGCGCTGGTCCGCAAGCAGCGACCCCGCAGATCTTCGGCGATGTCGTGCTGCTGCGAAAGGATCTTCCCGCCAGCTATCACCTTGCCGCCACGCTCGACGATGCCGCCGACGGCATCACGCTGGTCACGCGCGGCATGGACCTGTTCCGCTCGAGCCATGTGCACCGCCTGCTGCAGGCCCTGCTCGATCTGCCGGTACCGGTCTGGCACCACCACGGCCTGCTGGTCGAACCCGATGGCCGCAAGCTCGCCAAGCGGCGCGGCTCGCCCTCGCTGGCAGACCGGCGCCGCGCCGGGGAAGGCGGCCTTGCGATCGCCGATGCGCTGCGGGCGCAACGCTTCCCCGCTGGCATTTCCCTGTCACAAGCCCTAAATGGGACCCCATGAGCTATATTCTTGTCCCCATCATCATCGTGCTCATGATCATGGTCGTGGTCAGTCTGGTGCGCGGCATTGCCGCCTTCATCAACAGCACCAAGGAAGACCTCAACCGCGATCCGAACGCGACCGGGCCCTCGCCCAATCAGGTGCTGCAGAACAAGATGATGTTCAACCGCATCAAGTATCAGGCGGCGGCTGTGCTGGTCTGCGGCCTGCTGCTCGCGATGGCCCGCTGACCATTGTAACAGCGGCCCGCACCGCCTAGGGCGCTCGCAGGCCCTTTCCAGACGAGTACTCCCTTGGTTCGGTTGAACAAGATCTACACGCGCACCGGCGACGACGGGACCACGGGTCTCGTCGACGGATCGCGATTGCCCAAGCACGCTGCGCGCATGGATGCGATCGGCGCGGTCGACGAAACGAACAGCGCGATCGGTCTGGCCGTCTGCGCGATGAAGGATTCGCCGCATGCCGCCACGCTGATCCGGATCCAGAACGACCTGTTCGATCTCGGCGCCGATCTGGCCACGCCCGGCGAGGACTTCACACCCGGAGAGATGACGCTGCGTATCGTGGACGCGCAAGTCGAATCGCTCGAAACGGCAATCGACACGATCAACGCGGACCTTCAGCCGCTCAAGAGCTTCATCCTGCCCGGCGGCAGTGAAGCAGCGGCACGGGTCCACGTGGCTCGCGCCTCGACCCGCGCTGCGGAGCGCAAGGCTGCGGCTCTTGCCGCTGCCGAGCCCACCAACCCGGCCGCGCTCGCCTATATCAACCGGCTCAGCGACTATCTCTTCGTCCTCGCTCGGGCGCTGAATGCCAACGGCACCCAAGACGTGCTTTGGGTGCCCGGCCAAAATCGCTAGGTTCCCTCGATGAAGGCGACGCGCTAGGCAGCGCGCGAATTCGGTTCAGCGAGAGGGAGTGAAGCGTGCAGACAGTCGGTATCATCGGTGCGGGCATCATGGGCTCGGGCATTGCCCAGACCGTCGCGAGCAAGGGCATGGACGTGGTCCTCACGGACATCAGCCTCGAGAATGCGGAGAAAGGCAAGGCCGGCATCGCCAAGGGCCTGTCGAAGCTCGTCGCCAAGGAAAAGATGACCCAGGCCGATGCCGATGCGCTGCTGGCGCGCATCACGCCGGTCGGCGACTATGCGCCGCTGTCGGACTGCGACATCATCATCGAGGCCGCGACCGAGCGCGAGGATATCAAGGCCAAGATCTTCGAAGCCGCGGGCAAAGTGCTCAAGGACGGCGCGATCATGGTGTCCAATACCAGCTCGATCCCGATCACCCGCATGGCCGCGCAGTCGCCGGATCCGACGCGTTTCTGCGGCATGCACTTCTTCAACCCGGTGCCGGTGATGGGCCTGGTCGAGGTAATTCCCGGCCTGGCCACCTCGCAGGACACCACCGACCGCATGAAGGCCTTCGGCGAAAAGCTCGGCAAGACCGTCGTCCTTGCCGGCGACGGGCCGGGCTTCGTGGTCAACCGCATCCTGTGCCCACTGCTGAACGAGGCGATCTTCGTGCTGGGTGAAGGGCTGGGTTCGGTCGAGGACATCGACGCCGGCATGCGTCTGGGCGCCAACCACCCGATGGGCCCGCTGACGCTGGCCGACTTCGTGGGCCTCGACACGCTCTACGAGATCATGAAGGTGTTCCAGGCGACCACCGGCGATCCCAAGTACCGTCCTGCCCCGCTGCTGCAGAAGTATGTCGAGGCCGGCTGGTACGGCCGCAAGAGCGGCAAGGGCTTCTACGACTATTCGGGCGAAAAGCCGGTTCCAAGCCTGTAACGGGCATTGCCCTTCGACAGGCTCGGGGCGAGCGGATGCGGTTTCCCGTCCGCTCGTGCTGAGCTTGTCGAAGCATTCTCTCGGCGCAAAGCGGGAACAGCAGCCCGGTCTTCGCCGTTATTCGGTCAAAGGAGAATTTTCATGACCGAACGTACCGACGATCTCGCTCCCGAAACCGTCAATGCCGAGCAGCAGGATGCCAATACGCAAGCGCAGGCCGTTGCGGATCAGGCGATGACCAGCTCGCTGTCCGTGCTGGGGCTGGAACAGAGCGAAAAGCTCTCCAACAGCCTCAACCCCGCAGCAACGCAGGATCTCGTCGATCACATGAAGCAGATGGACACCAGCGGCACCATCGACATGAGCGCCTATCGCGGCGAGGAAACGATGGACGATCTGGAAAACCGCTATGGCCGAGCAGCCGTGGCCGACGACTATCTGGCGCACGACGACAGCTAGTTCGGGCTGTCGGAGTCCTTGGCCCAGGGATTCGTGTGATCGGGCTTTTGCGCCGCAACCTGGGCGTTTTCGTGCCTGGCTGCCTGATCGGCGGCCGGCACCGTGCAGTAAGCCGTCGCCAGTATGCCGGCCGCCCAGAACAGGGCGTTCCAGCGGCTCTTGAAGACGGTGGTTATCTTCGGCCCGAACATCATCGTGCGAACCTAGGCCCGCAAGGTTAAGGTTCGGTACCGGCCTCGCGCTTGAGGTCGTAGAGAATTTCCAGCGCATCGCGCGGCGCGAGGGCATCCACATCCATATCGCGCAGCTTCTCGCGCAAGGTATCGCACTGTTCCTCGCGCGTTTCCTGCGCCGCCGCAAAGAGCGGCAAATCGCCGAGCCCGGCGGCAAGCCCGCCGGTTTCCGCCCGGCCCTTTTCCAGCTTTTCCAGCACTGCTTTCGCCCGGCTTACCACCTTGGGCGGCACACCGGCGAGACGCGCTACGGCAAGGCCATAGCTGCGGTCCGCCGGGCCATCGGCGAGCTCGTGGAGCAGGACGAGATCGCCTTTCCACTCGCGCGCACGGACATGGTGGAGCGACAGCGCCTCACAGGTCTCCGCCAGCCTCGCCAGCTCATGGTAGTGCGTGGCGAAGAGGCAGCGGCAGCGATTGGTCTCGTGCACGGCCTCGGCCACCGCCCAGGCCAACGCCAGACCGTCGTAGGTAGACGTGCCGCGGCCGACTTCATCGAGAATGACGAAACTGCGTTCGCTCGCCTGCGCGAGAATAGCGGCCGTCTCGACCATTTCGACCATGAAAGTGGAGCGCCCGCGCGCAAGATTGTCCGCTGCGCCCACGCGGCTGAAAAGCCTGTCGACCATGCCGATCCGCGCCGATTGCGCCGGGACGAACCCGCCCGCCTGCGCCAGCAGCACGATAAGGGCGTTCTGCCGCAGAAAGGTCGATTTACCGCCCATGTTGGGGCCGCCGATCAGCCAGAGCCGGTCGTGCGTCCCCAGCCGGCAGTCATTGGCGACAAAGCGCTCGCCTTGCGCCGCCAGTGCAGCCTCGACGACGGGGTGCCGCCCACCCTCGATGTCGAGAGAGAGACCTTCGACCACTTCGGGGCGGATCCACCCGCCTTCCGCTGCCCGCTCTGCCTGTCCGGCAGACACATCGATACGTGCCAGCGCAGCGGCCGTTCCGGCGATTTCCCGGCGGGCCGCGACCGCTTCGGCCACCAGATCCTCGAAGTGCGCTTCCTCGGCGGCAAGGGCATGAGCGCCCGCCTCGGTGATGCGGCTCGCCTCCTCGTGCAGCGCCAGCGCATTGAAGCGCATGGCCCCCGCCATGGTCTGCCGATGCGAGAAGCCGCTGTCGGCCTCCATCAGCTTGTCGGCATGGCGCGAAGGAACCTCGATGAAGTAGCCGAGCACATTGTTGTGCTTGATCTTCAGCGCGGCAACGCCGGTTTCCTCGCGATACTTCGCTTCCAGCGCGGCAATCGCGCGGCGGGCGTTGCCCGAAGTCCGGCGCAGTTCGTCGAGCGCGGCGTCGTAGCCTTCGGCAATGTAGCCGCCCTGCCCGCGCTCGGTCGGCGGCGCCGGCACCAGCGCCCGCGCAAAGTGATCGACCAGCGCACCGTGCCCGCCGAGATGCGGCAGCAAGGCTTTGAGCAGCACCGGCAGATCGTCCCGCTGCGCCAGCCTGTCACTAATGGCACGCGCGCCGGAAAGGCCGTCGCGCAGTTGCCCGAGGTCGCGCGGGCTTCCCCGTCCGGCAACCACGCGGCCGAGCGCCCGGCCGACATCGGGCAGCGAACGCAGCGCGGCGCGCAAGTCCTCGCGCAGCAAGGCATCGTCGTGCAGCCACTCGACCAGTTCAAGCCGCTCGGCGATCGCAGACCGGTCGGTGAGCGGCGCTGCGAGATCCTCGGCCAACTGGCGGGCCCCGGCGCCGGTCACGCAGCGGTCGATGGCCTCGATCAGGCTGCCCTTGCGTGTACCTTGCGTGGATTCGAGAATTTCAAGGCTGGCGCGCGTCGCTTCGTCCATTGCTAGCGTGGCTTCACCCGAGCGCGGCTCGGGCGGCAGCAATAAAGGCAGCGCCCCGCGTCCGACATGGTCGAGATAGGCAATGAGCCCGCCTGCTGCTGCCAGCATCGGCCGGGTGAAGGTGCCGAAACCATCCAGCGTGGCGACGCCGTGGATGCCCTTGAGCCGTTCCTCGCCACCATCGGAAGAGAATTCGTGCCCGGACCGGCCGATCGCATCGTCGGGGGCCATTTCCCAGCCGTCGGGCACCACCACTTCGCTCGCGCCAAGCCGGGCAAGCGCGGCGCCGAGACGGTCGGGCGCGCATTCCTCCAACTCCATCCGGCCCGTCGAGATATCGCAGGCAGCGATGCCCACCGTTCCGCGCACTTCGCAGGCGGCTGCAAGCACGTTGGCCCGGCGCGGCTCGAGCAGGGCTTCCTCAGTGAGTGTGCCCGCGGTGACGAAACGTACGATGTCGCGCGCGACCAGCGCCTTCGAGACCCTTCCTTCCTTTCGCGCGCGCTCCTTGGCTTCGGCCGGCGTTTCGGTCTGTTCGGCAATCGCCACCCGGCAGCCACCCTTGATCAGGCGGGCGAGATAGCTTTCGGCGGAATGGACCGGAACGCCGCACATCGGGATCGGCACGCCATTGTGCTCGCCCCGCGTGGTCAGCGCGATGTCGAGGATCGCGGCGGCCTTCTTAGCGTCATCGAAGAACAGCTCGAAGAAGTCGCCCATCCGGTAGAAGAGCAGGCAATCGCCGGCCTCCTCGCGCAGCGCGAGGTATTGGGCCATCATCGGGGTGGCACCCTGGTTGCCGGATTTGCCGCTCATGTGCGCGAGCGTTAGCGCCGCTTATCGCTTTTTGTGAAGCGCATGATCGCTCCTTTCCCCTATCGCGTGCCCCCAACATCCGTTAGGGGCTCCGGCGAATGCAGGAGATGTAGCTTGTCCGAGAAAAGCAAGGTTCAGTTCACCGAGCGTGAAGCGCTGTTCTACCACGAGACGATCCGTCCCGGTAAGATCGAGATTATCGCCAGCAAACCGATGGCGACGCAGCGCGATTTGTCCCTTGCCTATTCTCCCGGTGTGGCCGTGCCCGTGCAGGCCATCGCCGACAATCCGCAGACCGCTTACGACTACACTGCCAAGGGCAACCTCGTCGCGGTAATTTCCAACGGCACGGCCATCCTCGGCATGGGCAACCTCGGCGCGCTCGCGTCCAAGCCGGTGATGGAAGGCAAGGCGGTTCTGTTCAAGCGCTTCGCCGACGTCGACTCGATCGATATCGAACTGGCCAGCGAGAACGTGGACGCACTGATCGAAGCCATCGCGATGATGGAACCGAGCTTCGGCGGCATAAACCTCGAAGACATCAAGGCGCCCGAGTGCTTCATCATCGAGCAGACGCTGCGCGAGCGCATGAAGATCCCGGTCATGCACGACGACCAGCACGGCACCGCGATCATCGCCGCTGCCGGCCTGATCAATGCGGCGCACCTGACCGGTCGCGATCTCGACAAGGTCAAGGTCGTGGTCAACGGAGCCGGCGCTTCGGCCCTGGCGTGCACGGCTCTCATCAAGTCCCTGGGCGTGCGCCACGACAACGTGATTGTCTGCGACTCCAAGGGTGTCATCTACAAGGGCCGCGAGAACGTCGACCAGTTCAAGTCCGCCCATGCGGTCACGACAGACAAGCGCACGCTCACCGAAGCGCTCAAGGGTGCAGACGTTTTCCTCGGCCTCTCGGTTGCCGGCGCGGTAACGCAGGAGATGGTGAAGGAAATGGCCAACGAGCCGATCATCTTCGCCATGGCCAACCCGGATCCGGAGATTACTCCGCCCGACGTCAAGGCCGTGCGGCCGGATGCCATCGTCGCCACCGGCCGTTCGGACTATCCGAACCAGGTCAACAACGTGCTGGGCTTCCCCTTCATCTTCCGCGGTGCGCTCGACGTGCGCGCAACCGCGATCAACGAAGAAATGAAAGTCGCGGCCGCCCACGCCATCGCCGAGCTGGCGCGCAAGCAGGTGCCCGAGGAAGTCGCTGCCGCCTATGGCGAGACGCAGCAGTTCGGCCGCGAATACATCATTCCGGCCCCCTTCGATCCGCGCCTGATGGAAGTCGTCCCGATGGCCGTTGCCAAGGCGGCAATGGAATCGGGCGTCGCCCAGAAGCACATCGAGGACTTCGACGCCTACCGGCATGAGCTCAAGGGCCGTCTCAACCCGACCACGTCGGTGCTGAGCAGCGTCTATGGGCAGGTAAAGGCCAATCCCAAGCGGGTGATCTTTGCCGAGGCCGACAACGAGGTGGTGCTGCGCGCTGCCATCCAGTTCCGCGATTTCGGTTATGGTGAACCCATCCTGGTCGGCCGTACGCAGAACATCCGCGACCTCATGAGCGAGCTGGGCGTTGCTGATCCGGAGAGCTACCAGATCGAGAACTCGATGGTCTCCGAGCACGTCGAACCGATGGTGGGCCTGCTTTACGAGCGGCTCAAGCGCCGCGGTTTCCTGGAGCGTGACGTGCAGCGGATGGTAAACACCGACCGCAACGTCTTTGCTTCGGGCCTGCTCAAGCTGGGCGTCGGCGATGCCATGATCACCGGCATGACGCGCCCCTTCGCGCAGTCGATGAAGGATGTGCGCCGTGTGCTCGATCCGGCCGAGAACAAGCTGCCTTTCGGCATCCATATGCTGGTGGGCAAGCACCACACCGTGTTCCTGGCCGACACTACCATCAACGAACGTCCGAACGCGGAAGAACTGGCCGTCATCGCCACCGAAACTGCCGCGGTCGCCCGCAGGCTCGGCCACGAACCGCGTGTCGCCTTCCTCAGCTATTCGACCTTCGGCAATCCCTCGGGCAAGTGGCTCGAGACGATCCGCGGGGCGGTCCAGATCCTGGAATCGCAGAACCCGGGTTTCGAATTCGATGGCGACATGGCACCCGATGCCGCGCTGAACCCCAAGATCCTGGCCCTCTATCCGTTCTGCAGGCTCTCCGCGCCGGCAAACGTGCTGATCATGCCGGGTCTGCAGTCGGCCAATATCTCGGCCAAGCTACTGCGCGAAATCGGCGGGGCGACCAATATCGGCCCGATGCTGCTGGGCATGGAAAAGCCCGTGCAGATCGTGCCGATGACCGCGATTGCTCCCGACGTTCTGACCAGCGCCGTGCTTGCCGCGGCAGGAGTCACGGGCTGATCGCATCGGGAAACGTTGCATGAGCGCATTTTCGATCCCCGGCTTCGATCTGGCCGCGTTCGTCGAGGTCACTCTGGCCGAAGATCTCGGCGTCGGGCTTCCCGGCGGCGGTCATGACGTCACATCGGAAAGCGTAATCGACGCCGACGCGCGGTTTTCCGGGGTGATGGATTCGCGCGACGCGATCACCGTGGCCGGTCTGCCGATTGCGGCTGCCTTTTTCCGCAAGCTCGACCCGACCATGGAAATCGCGATCCTGGCCGAAGAAGGATCGCGCGTGCAGCCCGGCACCGACCTGATGCGGCTGACCGGCAATGCCCGCGCGATGCTCACGGCGGAACGCTCTGCGCTCAACACCGTGCAGCACCTTTCGGGCATCGCAACGATGACCCGCCAATACGTCGATGCCATGAACGGCCACGCAACGCTGCTGGACACGCGCAAGACCATTCCGGGGCTTCGGCACCTGGAAAAGTACGCAACCCGCATGGGCGGCGCCCAGAACCACCGTATGGGCCTGTGGGATGCCGCGATGATCAAGGACAACCATGCCCTCGTCGCCGGCGGCGTCGGGCCCGCGGTAGCGCGCGCCAAGGCAGCCGGGGTGGCGCAGATCATCTGTGAGGTCGATCACCTCGAACAGATCGAGCCGGCCATTGCCGCTGGCGCACACCATCTGCTGCTCGACAACATGGCACCGGATAGGCTGCGCGAGGCCATCGCCCTGGTGGCGGGCCGGGTTCCCACGGAAGCCTCGGGCGGGGTCAATCTCGAGACCATCGGACCGATCGCCGCAACCGGTGTTACCTACGTCTCCGTCGGCCGCCTGACGCAGAGCGCTCCTGCAGCCGATATCGGACTGGATTTCACGCCACTGTGAAGCGGCAGCAGCCGCCCTCGGTCCGGTTGTTCGGGTATCTCGTCCTTGCTGCGACAATTCTGACTGTTGGGCTGCTGCTGGCCTACTATGGCCAATTGCGCGCACAGGCGGTGAACAACGGCCAGTCGGCAGCCGGCCCGCTGCTCGCGATGATGAGGGTTACCGGCTACAACCTGTGCTTCTGGGTCGCCATTGCCCGCCGCGCGAGCAACATCGCACGCTGGTTCCTGCTGGGCCTGACGGCGCTCGGCCTGGTGAACCAGATGCTTGACTACGAACGCTATCTGGCTCTGGGCATGCCCTATATCGTCACGACCGTGATAGCCTCGATGGCGCAGGTTGCCGCCGTCGCGGTCCTTTTCCGGGAGGACGCCGATCACTGGCTGCGCCATCGTGGCCGGACCGAATCCGACGAAGCCGAGATCTTCCGCTGAAATGTTCCGCAAAGCCCTTGTCGCGCTAGCCGCCATGCTGGCGCCTGTTCCCGCATGGGCTCAAGCCTATCAATGCGCGCTGCCGCGCAGCATAGCACCGATGCAACCCGTCACGCCTGACGGGCCCGTACGCAAGCTGCCGGTAGCCGGCTATACGCTCGCGGCAAGCTGGTCTCCCGACTACTGCAAGATGAGCGGAGAAACCCGCTCCATGCAGTGTTCACGCAAGAACGGCCGCTTCGGCTTCATTCTGCACGGCCTGTGGCCCGAAGCCCGTCGCGGACCGGCGCCGCAATGGTGTGGAAGCGGTACAATGCCTTCCCCGGAAGTTGTGCGGCGCAACTTGTGCATGACGCCATCGGCCGATCTGCTGGCACATGAATGGGCCAAGCACGGCACCTGCATGACGAAGCTGCCCAAAACCTATTTCAATGTCAGCGCGATCCTGTGGCGATCCATCCGCTGGCCCGATGCCGACCGCCTCTCGCGTCAGAAAGACCTTACCGTGGGTGACCTGCGCAAGGCATTTCTGGCGCGCAATCCCGACTGGAAAGCCTCCTATGTCGGTGTCGAAGTCAGCCGAACCGGATGGCTGCGGGAACTCCGGCTGTGCTACGGGAACGACTTCATGCCAAAGCCCTGCAGCAAGTGGCAATATGGCCCACCCGATGCGGCCGGCCTTAAGATCTGGCGGGGCCTGTAGGTGGGACGCGAGGTCTCACCGCCTCTCGCGAAAGAATTGGCGCAGTAACTCCGCCGATTCGGCCTCACCGATGCCCGCATAGACTTCCAGCCGGTGCAGGCACTGGGCTTGCTGGAAGACGCGGGCACCGTGCTCGACAGCCCCTCCCTTGGGATCTGAAGCACCGTAGTAGAGGCGGGCAATCCGGGCATGGGCGATGGCGCCTGCACACATCGCGCAGGGCTCCAGTGTCACCCAGAGTTCGCAGCCTTCGAGCCGTTCATTGCCGAGAGCACGTGCAGCCGCGCGAATCGCCTCGATTTCGGCGTGACTGGTGGGGTCGTGCCGCTCACGCGGTCCGTTGCGGCCGGTTGCAATGACCTGCCCGTCCTTTACCACGACGGCACCGATAGGAACCTCTCCCGAATCGGCAGCCTCCCGCGCTTGCGCGAGAGCCTGTTGCATGTAATCGGGGAGCGGCCAGCGGGTCATCGAACCCCGCTAGCGCGCTGAATTCCGCCATGCAACTTGACCTTGTCGAGACGACTCGGTAAGGGCGCGCCTTCCCGTACAAACGGCAACAGATTTTTTCGAGCGAGAGTAGACATGTCCCGCATCTGCGAACTGACCGGCAAGGGCCGTCAGGTTGGCTGCAACGTCAGCCACGCCAACAACAAGACCAAGCGCGTCTTCCTGCCGAACCTGCAGAACGTCACGCTGATGTCGGAATCCTTGGAGCGCAGCTTCAAGTTCCGCGTTTCGACCCAGGGCCTGCGCTCGGTCGAGCACAACGGTGGCCTCGACAACTGGCTGCTCAAGGCTTCCGACACGAAGCTTTCGCCGCGCGCCCTGAAGGTGAAGCGCGAGCTCAAGAAGAAGCAGGCCGCCTGATAATCTGGCCCTCCTGCGGGAGAGCCATTATCCGGTTGGAAGCTACGGAGCGTACGAGGCCTGCCTCGTGCGCTTTTTAGCGTTTGCGTTCCGACTTTCCGGGCCACGGAAGTTGGGTAGGGTCGACTGTCAGCTTCCAAAGCAATGTGCGCTGCAAGACGCGCATGTTGTTGTCATCGGACATGAGCCAGACAGCAACTTTGTCATCGGCCTGCGGAACGACGGCAATCGCCTCGAAATTATCGACGGGGAGTACGGAGGCCAGTGAAGCCAGCGGCACCGAATGCCAGATTTTCCCCGGCCTTATCTGCGCAGGATCGGCAATCACGATCCGCCCGGCAAAGCGCATGGGAAAGGCCCAGAGCAGTCGCCGCATGAGAATCAGCGCCCGGCCGTCGGGCAGGAGCGCCATATCGACCACAGAAAAGTTGTCCGGCCCGTCAAAAAGGAACCTGTGGCCTGCCGGGTGCTCGACAGGATCTCCATCGAACATCACTGCTTGATGCAGGCGTGATTCCTGCCAGGATCGCGTGACTTCTCGTATCACCACGAAGCGGCCATCAGGCAATCGAGTCATAGCTTCGGGCCCTGTGTTGCGGCCCCAGTCCTCCATCTGCACAGGCCGCAATCGAGCGGTTTGCTCAAAACGACTGTTCAATCTTATTATGGCGTTGCTGCCCTCTACGCCCAGCCAGTAGCGATGTGTGGAAGCATCGTATGCCACGGACTCAACGTCTCTGGGCGATCTGTGCAGGTTATGCCCAAACTTGAGCCATCCGAACTGGATAGGCGCCTGTTTTGTCCCCGGCGGAAAAAATCGCACAAAGGAGCCATTGTCGGTAAGCGCCAGTATTCTGCCATCCGGCAGAGGCAACATTGACGAGTAACCAGAAAAACGCGTGCCACGCGATTCCAGTTGCCAAGCATGTTCGAGCTGAAAAGACCCAAGATAAGAAGCCAGGACTTTTTGCGAGGGAAGCTTCAACGCAATCGTGCGGATGCTCGGATCGTTCTGCACCGGATCTGGCGCTTCATGCCCCCAAGTCACCACCAAAAGCGCCAGAAGCGGGATCAGGAGGGCGATGTTGCGGCGCACAATGCGTGATTAGTCTGTTCCGGCGCCGCCGCAAGCCTTTCCGGGGCTTCAGTTCATGGGGCCTGTGAAAAGCAAGGGATCGAGCCGGTCCTTTTCCCACTTGATGGACCAGTGCAGGTGCGGACCGGTGGCGCGGCCACTCATGCCGATCTTGCCGATGACCTGCCCCTGCTTCACGTGATCGCCTTCCTTCACGAGGATCTGCGAACAGTGCAGGAATGCGCTGTTGAGACCCATGCCATGATCGATCATCAGCAGATTGCCTTCGAGCGTGAAAGGCTTATCCGCAACGAGCGTCACGACACCGTCTGCCGGTGCAACGAAGGGACTTCCACCCTTGCCAGTGGTGATGTCGATGCCCGAGTGATAGCTGCCGGGTTCGCCGCGATAGATGCGCTGCGACCCGAAGCGCCCGGAAATGCGGCCTTCCACCGGCCAGATGAACGTCTGGCGCCAACCCTGCGCATCGCTGCGAATCGCCCGCGCGGCATGGATCCGGGCAAGCTCCGGTCGGCGCAGCTTCATGAAGGCCTCGGAAGGCCCTCCGGACCTGCGCGCGATGTTTACACGCTCGATGTTCCAGGCACGCGGCGTGACATCCAGCGTCTGCCGGGTCAAGGCACCGTCTATCGTCGTGATCGTGAGCGTGGCATGCGGGCCGGCATCACGATCGAACGCCGCAAACCAGGCACCGTCAGCCGCCAGCGGGACATCCTGCCCATCAAGCGACAAAGCCTTGACGTCTGCGGGTGCCTTGCCGCGAATCCAGCCGCCTTGCGTCAATTCGCCGGAAAATGTCAGAGGCGCGGCGCGCAGTCCCGGCGTCGCAGCATGGGCTGAATCACGCCCTCCGAACGGCACGCCAGCGACGGCCCCCGCGAGGCAAAGCACTGCGAGCCCGCCAACCGCGAGCGATGCGATAGACACTTTGGGGAGCGTCATGCCTGCTCCAGCAGGCGCCGGGTGGCGATCTCCGCGGAGGCATAGGCTTCCTGCCGACCGACACTCCAGTAGCGAAGGGCCTCCAGCGAGATCTTCTCGCCGGTGACGGCGCATTCCACGAAGTGGCCGGGGCTGAGCACCCGGAAGCCGTTGGGACCATAACTGAGAGTTGCGGGACGATCAGCGGAAGACATGAGCATGCAAAGTACCTAGCAGAGCGGTGCAATCAGAACAAATCGCCCTGCCGCGGCTCATCGGCCTTCGGTCGCGCCGGTTTGCGCGCGGGGGGCGTCGGGGTTGCTGTCTGCGGCATCGTGCCTGAACCGACCGTGACCGGCAGTTTCCCATCCCGGAATTCGAGTACCAGCGAAGCTTCCTGTTCCGCCCGCTCCCGACTGGTGAGCGCCTGACCGTTCGTGTCGGTAACCAGAGCATAGCCCCGCAGCAGCGGCAGGCGCGGATCGAGCTGGGGGAGAACGCGGGCTACCGGTGCGAGACTGTCGCGCGCCTGCACCCAGCGCCACGTGAGCAGGCGCGACGTCAGCCCGGCATGCGCGAGCCGGTCCCGGCTGGCTTGAACGCGCTGGCGCAGCAAGGGCAGTGACAGCTTCGCTGCCGTACCGCTCAAACGTTCGCGCTTGCTGCGCTCCTGATCTTGCAGGCCCCGACGCAGCCGCTCGGAAAGCTCGTCGAGCTTCTGGACCTTCGCGGCCAGGATGGCGTCCGGCTTCGGCAGACGCTGGACACGGGCTTCCAGCCGCTCGCGGCCCAGAGTGACGGGACGCAGCGCACAGCGGCGCTTGCGCAAGGCCAGTTCGTCGAGCTGGGCCATGAGTTCGGCGCGCACCGGGACCGCCATCTCTGCTGCGGCGGTCGGCGTCGGGGCGCGACGGTCGGCAGCGTAATCGCAAAGCGTAGTGTCGGTTTCATGCCCGACAGCGGAAATCACCGGAATCGACGATTCCGCGACCGCCCGCACGACCGCTTCTTCATTGAAGCCCCAAAGGTCCTCGATCGAGCCGCCGCCACGTGCCACGATCACGACGTCCGGCCGCGGGATAGCCCCGCCGGGCGTAATCGCCGAAAAACCGCGCACGGCATTGGCTACCTGCTGGGCGGCGCCTTCGCCCTGCACCAGCACCGGCCAGACCAGCACCCGGCTGGGGAAGCGGTCGGCAAGGCGGTGCAGAATGTCGCGGATAACGGCACCCGTGGGTGACGTCACGACGCCGATCACGGTCGGCAGGAACGGCAGGGCGCGCTTGCGCTCGGGCGCGAAGAGACCTTCGGCTGCCAGCCGGGCACGGAGCTTTTCGAGCAGGGCGAGCAATGCGCCCTCGCCGGCGATCTCCATCGATTCGATGACGATCTGGTACTTCGAGCGGCCCGGATAGGTGGTCAGCTTACCCGAGACGATGACTTCCAGACCGTCTTCGGGCCGAAACGCGAGACGCTGGGCGCCGCCGCGCCACATGACCCCGTCGATCACTGCCTTCTCGTCCTTGAGTGCGCAGTAAAGGTGTCCTGAAGCTGCCCGTTTGACGCCGGACAGCTCGCCGCGAAGGCGCACGAAACCAAAGCGTTCTTCCACCGTGCGCTTGAGCAGCGAAGAAATCTCGCTGATGGAAAGCGGGGCGGCGTTGTCCCCGGCAGCCTGCTTCGCTACCAGCCCCCCCGAACGACCGTTTCCATATTCGTCGTCATCGAAAGACTGACCGAAAGGCTGAGGCAAATGAACATCCTTCTTCTGGGCTCGGGCGGCCGCGAACATGCGCTGGCCTGGAAGCTGGCGCAATCCCCGCTCTGCGACACATTGTGGGCTGCCCCCGGTAATCCGGGTATCGCCGAACATGCAACATGCGTGGCGCTGGATGCCACCGATCATGCGGCGGTACTGGCCTTTTGCGAGGAAAAGGTGATCGGCCTGATCGTGATCGGTCCCGAGGCCCCGCTGGTCGATGGGCTTGCCGATTCGCTGCGCGACAAGGGCTTTGCCGTGTTCGGCCCGAGCAAGGCGGCCGCCCAGCTTGAAGGGTCGAAGGGTTTCACCAAGGACCTGTGCGCCCGCGCCAATATCCCCACCGGCGGCTACGAACGCGTGGCCAATGAAGCCGATGCCATGGCGGCCCTGCAGAAATTCGGCGCCCCGGTCGTCATCAAGGCTGACGGGCTTGCCGCGGGCAAGGGTGTGACGGTCGCGATGACCATGCCCGAAGCCGAAGAAGCGGTGCGCGATATCTTCGCCGGCCGCTTCGGAGAGGCCGGCGCCGAAGCGGTGATCGAGGAGTTTCTCGAAGGCGAAGAAGCCAGCTTCTTCGCCCTCACCGACGGCTCCACCATCGTGCCCTTCGCGTCCGCCCAGGACCACAAGCGTGTCGGGGACGGCGATACCGGCCCGAACACCGGAGGCATGGGCGCTTACAGCCCGGCCCCTGTTCTGACTGCGGATCTGGCCGGCGAAGCGATGACGCGGATCATAGCGCCGACCGTTAAAACGCTGGCAGACGAAGGCATGCCCTATTCGGGCGTCCTGTTCCTGGGCCTCATGCTCACCCGCGAAGGTCCGAAGCTGATCGAGTACAATTGCCGTTTCGGCGATCCCGAGTGCCAGGTCATGCTGCTGCGGCTCGAATCGGACCTTGTCGAACTGCTCCACGCCTGTGCCGAATATCGCCTGGGATCGATCCAGCCGCCGCGCTTTGCCGATGATACGGCGCTGACCGTGGTCATGGCGGCCAAGGGTTATCCCGGCACGCCGGAAAAGGGCGGATCGATAGAGGGCATTGCCGAGGCCGAGGCCGGCGGCGCCAAGGTCTTCCACGCCGGTACTGCCATCAAGGACGGAAAGCTGGTTGCCAACGGTGGCCGGGTTCTCAATGTCACGGCGCGCGGCGAGTCCGTGACCGAGGCCCAGCGCAAGGCCTATGCGGCCGTGGACGCCATCGACTTCCCGACCGGTTTCAGCCGCCGCGATATCGGCTGGCGCGAAGTGGCGCGCGAAGCAGGCGATGCTTAAGCACTCCGATGCCATCCTGAAACTGGCGACTGCCCTTGGGGTCCTGCTCGCCGGTGCAGGGGTCGGTTTCTACTACGGTATCTTCCTGCCCTCGCAGGATATCCGCCGCCAGACGCAGGCCATGGCCGAACGCAAATCCGCTGCAGCGGCGCAAAGCCAGGCACTCGTCGAGCAAGCACGGCGCGAAGCGGAAGAAGCGAAACGCAATGCCGAGCACGCCAAGGCGGCGCAGGCCGAGTACAACGACTGCATCGGCTTTGCCGAGATGTCCTACAAGCGGCGCTGGGCAGGGAGTTGCCAGGCCATGCACGATGCGGATGTAGCAGCCTTCGACGATTGCGCGGACAATCTGTTCAGCACCGAACGGGGATGCCGCGCCAAGCATCCGATCCGCCCGGCCAGCGACTGCGCCTTGCCAGCACGAATGGCGCGCGAACTCACCGGTGCGCGCGACACACGCAAACGCGAGTGCCTTGCCAAGCTGCAAGCCGTGCAAGGGAGCGCAAGCCTGCTGGACCAAACAGGCGGCGCCATTTCAGATCAGTAGCTGAGACCCTCGGGCGGCTGGTCGAGCAGCAGCTTGACGACCATGGCCAGCCGCTTTGCGTCCTCGCGGGCGAGGTGCTCCTTGGGCAGCCTGTTCTTTGCCTCGTCAAGCGCGGATACGACCTGGGCACGGGTGTAGCCGCGCTTCTTTATGAACTCACCGAGGTAATGCACCGGAAACGGGACCTGTGAGCCTGCGGCGTGACACAACACTTCCAGCCAGTACTGATCGAGATCGGCATCGGCATAGACGTTGCAGTCATGCACGAACTCGCTCATTTCGGCGACGACTTGCGTAAGCGGCAAGCCTTTCTCTTCGAGCAGGTCGCGGCTTATGCCGTGGAGCTTTTCGGCCTCTTCCGACCAGTCCCAGTATTTCCAGGCATCGGCAGGCCGGATCAGCCAGGCGCGGCTGTCCCCGTCCGTCCGGGCGATGGCGACTTCGATGGGGAAGGACTGCCCGTATTCGGGCAGGCAGCTCGCTTCGAAGTCGATCAACGCCGGACAGGTAATATCAAGTCTCCCTTATGCACCTCAATGGCCGCTCATCCCATGCGTTCGGCGACGAAAGCCTTGAGATCCTTCTCGGCGCGCGCGCCGTAGTGCGAGATGATTTCGCTGGCGCATATCGCCCCCATCCGCAGGCAATCGGCCGTCGGCTTGCCGCGAACATGCCCGAACAGGAAACCGGCGGCGAACAGGTCGCCGGCACCCGTGGTGTCGACCACCTTGTCGATCGGCTCCGCGGCTACTTCGCTACGCTCGCCATTTTCGACCGCGACCGCACCATCCGCGCTGCGCGTGACGACAAGCGTGGGGATCTTCGGCGCCAAGGCAGCAAGGCCGGCTTCGAAGTCCTCTTTCTGGGTAAGCGCCGCCATTTCGTGCTCGTTGCAGAACAGCACGTCGATCTCGCCGCCATCGATCAGCTCGATGAAGTCGTCGCGGTGCCGGTCGATCACAAAAGTTTCGGAAGGGGTGAAAGCAACCTTGCGGCCTGCCCGGCGCGCTGCCGCGATCGCCTTGCGCATGGCCGCACGCGGTTCTTCCGGATCCCACAGGTATCCTTCGAGGTAGAGCACCGCGGCATCCGCAATCACGGTTTCGTCCAGCGCTTCGGGCGGAAGATGCTGCGAGGCGCCGAGAAATGTGTTCATCGTACGCTGACCGTCGGGCGTCACGAAGATCAGACAACGCGCCGTCGGCGGATCGCCGGCGCGCGCCGGGACCGAGAACTGGATGCCAGCAGAGCGGATGTCGTGCGAAAAGACGTCGCCGAGCTGGTCCTGTGCCACCTGCCCGATAAAGCCGCACTTGGCCCCGAGCATGGCGAGACCGGCGAGCGTATTGGCTGCCGAACCGCCGGAAATTTCGCGCGCGGGGCCCATGGCATCGTAAAGGCTGCGCGCCTGATCGGTATCGATGAGCATCATGCCGCCACGGGCGAGACCCAGTTCGTCTATCAGGCTGTCCTCGCAGTTCGCGATGACGTCGATAATGGCATTGCCGATGGCAATGACGTCCAGGGTCGGTTGCGTCATGGGGGTAGTGTCCTTGAATTGCCGTGAAATGCAATGGCCGCGAGTAGCGTGCGGCTCGCCGCTCCGCAACCGTGCGCCATCAAAGCTGCCGTTGACAGGACTCCACAGCCGGGCAATGCGAGAGGCCGATCATGAATACCTTGCGACCCACCATCCACCGTATGCGCGCACCGCTGGCCGCCTGTTCCCTTGCCCTGCTGCTCAGCGCATGCGCTGGCGGTGTGGCCAGCACGCAGCGCCCCTCGGCAGGCGTACCCGCCGTACGCCAGCCGACGCGTACCGCACCGCGCGATCCGCAATTCCAGTCCGGCCCCGGGCTGGAAGGGGTGATCGGTGCCACGCAGAGGCAGCTGGTCCGCCAGTTCGGCGATCCCCGCCTGGATGTCTGGGAAGGAGACGCCCGCAAGCTGCAGTTCACCGGGACCCCCTGCGTTCTGGACATCTATCTCTATCCCACATCGCGCTCGCGCGAGCCGCTGGCGACCTATGTCGATGCCCGACGCGCGTCCGATGGGCAGGATGTCGACCGCGCCGCCTGCATCGCCGCGCTCAAGCAGGGATAACGAGGCGTTTAACGCCAAATTAGAGGTATTCTGCCACTCGATTCCCGACGATCCTTGTCGGGAGCCGCAATACGATGAGCATGCATTTCAGCAAAATCGCCGAACAGGCGCTTGCCGATGGCGAGATCTGTGGCGACGACGTCCTGTCGCTGCGCCGGGCCGGCTGGGCCAACGGCCGGATCGATCCGGATCAGGCGGATGTGATTTTCGCCATCAACGGCCGGCTGGACATGCCGAGCGCCGAGTGGACCGATTTCTTTATCGAGGCCATCGGCGAATACGTGGTCAACCAGCTTGAACCGCGCGGCTATCTGACCGAGGGCAATGCGGACTGGCTGATTACGCACATCGAGCGCGACGGCCGGTTGCACTCGATCACCGAACTCGAATTGCTGGTGCGTGTTTTCGAAAAAGCCCTGAACGTGCCCGAGGCCCTGCGCGCCTACGCCCTGCGCCAGGTTGAGGAATCGGTCGTTAGCGGTGTCGGCCCGACCCGCTGCGGCGGCGAACTCGCAGCCGGAAACGTCACGCAGGCAGAAGCGCGCATCATGCGCCGCATTCTCTTCGCATCGGGAAGCGAGCGTCCCGCAGGTGTGAGCCGCCGGGAAGCCGAGCTGCTGTTCCGCATCAAAGACGAAACGCTCGAAGGCGACAACGCGCCCGAATGGAAGCAGCTCTTTGTTCAGGGTGTTGGCAACTACCTGCAGGGCTTCACGTCGCACACACCGCTTTCGCGCGAACGCGCGACACAGCTCGAAGCCTTCATGAACGACCACACCTCCTCGGTGGGCGGTTTCATGGTCCGCGCAGTGCGCAGCATCGGCACGGCCAACGTCAAGGGTGTGATATTCGGCCGCAAGAAAGTCGAAGCGAAGTTCGAAACGCTTATCGAGGCCGCCGTCGAGGTCACCAGGGACGAGAAGACCTGGCTCGACGACCGGATCGAAGCCAACGGCGTGGTCGACGAATACGATCAGGCCCTGCTCCGATTCCTGGCCGAGGACGGCTACCAGCCCTGATATTCAGCGGAACTGCCTGTCTGCGAGGACGATGTCGTCCCCGGCTAATCAGGCTCCGAAGACTTCGGCCTTGAGAGCCTTTCGGTCCAGTTTACCAACCATGGTCCGGGGCAATTCCGCGCGCAGTACGACCTCGTCGACGCGCTCGTGCTTGCCGATACGGGCATTGAGCCAGTCGGCGATCTCATCGGCCTCGGCAACGGTGGCTGGCTGCAACACGACGTAGGCTCGCGGGATTTCACCGTGGTAGTCGTCGGGCGCGCCCAGAACGATCGCTTCCTTGACGTCGGGATGATCGAGCAGGACCTGCTCGATCTGGCTGGGAAAGACCTTGAAACCGCTGACCGCAATCATGTCTTTCGCCCGATCAACGATACACACGTAGCCGTCTTCATCGATCGTCGCGATATCGCCGGTCCGCAACCAGCGCGTACCGTCCCGCTCGACAAATGCCTCTGCAGCCGCTTCCGGACGATTCCAGTAACCCAGCATGACTTGCGGTCCCGAAACCGCCAGCTCGCCGGGCTCATCGGGACCTGCGTCCCGCTGCGGATCCTCCTTGTCGAGCAGCCGTAAGTCGGTTCCCGGCAGGGGATGACCGATAGATCCGGGCCCTTCTCGGCCATCGAACGGATTGGTCGCGACCACTCCAGCCGCCTCGGTAAGGCCGTACCCTTCCACGAGCTTGGCCCCGCTTCCGCGTTCGAACTGCCGCTTCAGCGAGGCCGATAGGGGGGCGCCGCCTGAAATACAGGTAAACAGGCTCGAGAAGTCCGTACGCGCCATGCTCGGATGATCGAGCAGACCCTGGAACATGGTGGGGACCCCCGGCATCGCCGTCGCCTTTACGCGCTGCATCGTCTCCAACACCTGCCCGGGCCGAAAGCGCGGCAGGATCGCAATCATCCCCCCGTTGCAAATCGTACGATTGAGCACGGTCGAATTGGCGAAAACATGGAAGAACGGCAGCACGCCCATGATAACGTCGCGCGCATGGGCATGGGGATCGATGCATTCGATCTGGCGGGCATTGGCCGTAAGGTTCTGGTGCGTGAGCATCGCCCCCTTGGGCGTGCCGGTGGTGCCGCCCGTGTATTGCAGAAGGGCCAGATCGGTAAGCGGATCGATCTCGACCGGTTCTGGATTGTTATCGGCCAGAATTTCCGACCATTCGAAGATGTTCGCGCTCGTGGGGACCGGCACGGTCTCGTCGCGCCGGAACATGCGCAGGCCCAGGCCCTGCCAGAACGGCATCTGCGCCGCCAGCCGCGCCACGACCAGCCATTCGAGATCGGATTTCTGCAGCACCTCTTCGGCCGCTGGCAAAAGGAACGAAACGTCGAGCGTGACCAGCAGGCGCGTGCCAGAACCGGCCACCTGTGCTTTCAGTTCGGCCACGGTATAGAGCGGTGAGAAATTCACCACTGCCGCACCGGTCATCAGAACACCGAAATAAGCGGCGAGATAGGTCGGAACGTTGGGAAGGTAGAGACCGACCCTGTCGCCCTTGCCGATACCGAGAGACTGCAATCCGGCGGCAAAACGCCGTGCCTCTATATCGATCTGACGGTAGGTGAATTCACGGCCGAGAAAGTCGGCGAACACGCGGTCTGCGTAGCGCCCGGCGCTGTCGGCGAACAAGGACGTCATGGAAAGAGGCGCAAAATCCTGCGCCCACGAGCAAGGGTGTGCATAGCTGCTACGCCATGCGCCGGGACCGGTCCTCTTCTCCATACCCACGATAGTGGGCGCAAGACCGGCCCCGGGCAAGCAACTTGTGTTCAGTTGTTAACTTTACCGACAGGTCTAGAACGCGCGGCGCCGGATTCGCGGTTACTCGCCGCGCTCTTCCGCAGCTTCGGCGGCACGCTTGGCTTCGAGCCAGGCGGCGGCCTCTGCTTCCTGTGCGGCTTCGTTGGCGGCCTTGGCGGCAGCTTCACGTTCGGCGCGCAGCTCGTCGATCAGCGCCTGCTTGTCGTCGACCAGACGCTCATCGCCCGGCAGATCGTCCTCGATGCCGGCCTTCTTGGCGGCCTTGGCAACGATCGCGTCGAGTTCACGCTGCGAGCACAGGCCAAGCGTGACCGGATCCTTCGGCGTGATGTTGGCGATGTTCCAGTGCGAACGATCGCGAATGGCACCGATGGTGTTGCGCGTGGTGCCGATCAACTTGCCGATCTGCGCATCCGAAACTTCGGGATGGTTGCGCAGGATCCAGGCGATGCCGTCGGGCTTGTCCTGACGCTTGGAAACCGGGGTATAGCGCGGGCCCTTGGTACGGCTGACGGTGACCGGGGCCTTATGCATCTTGAGCTTGTAGTCGGGGTCGGACTGACCCTTCTCGATCTCTTCCATGGTCAGCTCGCCGGCGCGCACGGGGTCGCGACCGGTGTACTTGCTGGACGCGAGATCGTCGGCCATGGCCTGGACCTCGAGCAGGTGCAGGCCGCAGAACTCGGCGATCTGCTCGAAGCTCAGTGCAGTGTTGTCGACCAGCCAGGAGGCGGTCGCGTGCGGCATCAGCGGAGTGGGCTGGCTCATTCTCTATCTCCGGCGGAAACAATAAGGGCCACCCCTTCGGAGTGGCCGTTCGTGCCCGATTTAGGGAAAGTTTCGGGATTCGGCAAGCAAAAGCCTAGTTTCTTGCGAACCGTCCTGCCGAAACCCGGCCATCAGTCCATCGGCACGTAGCCCGGCAAGCCCGATACGCGCTTCAGCCAGCGGCACACGGCCGGATAGTCGTGCAGGCGGAAACCGCCCGCCTCGCAGACATGGGTGTAGGGATAGAGGGCGATATCGGCCAAAGTCGCACCCTTGCCAACGAACCAGTCACGCTCGGCAAGATGCTCATCCATTACCGCCAAAGCCGCTTCGCCGCCGGCGCGCTTGGCCATGATCTGGTCTTTCTGAAAGCGCGACAGGTTCGATTCGCCCACGAACATCAGCCAGAAGCGCAAGGTCGCGATGTTCGGCTCATGGCTGTATTGTTCGAAGAACATCCAGCGCAGCATATCGGCACGCTGGAAAGCATCGGTTGGCATCAGCGCAGAGCTTTCCGCGAGATACCAGCAGGCGGCATTGCTTTCGGGCAGAAACCGGTCGCCGATCTGCAGCACCGGAATGCGTCCCGTGGCATTCACGCTCTGCAGGAATTCGGGCCGGCGCGTATCGCCCTTCATGATGTCGTACTGAACGCGCTTGACGCGCTTGCCCAGCAGGGCCGCCGTGAGCCGGATCTTGTAACAGTTCCCGCTGCGCGGGTCTTCGTGAAGGGTCAGGGCATCCATGCGCAGTTCATCGCATGAGTGACCTCACACCTCCAGCACGATCTTGCCGATATGATCGCCGGCTTCCATGCGCGCGTGGGCCGCAGCGGCATCCGCCAAGGGGAAGCGCGCATCCATGATCGGCCGCAAGGCCCCACTTTCCACGAGAGGCCAGGCGTTGGCGAGGATTTCCTGCGCCAGCAGCGCCTTGAACTCGTCCGAGCGCGGCCGCAGCGTCGATCCGGTCAGCGTGTAGCGCCGGCTCATCACGACGGCCATGTTGATCTCGGCCTTGGCACCGCCCTGAACGGCAATGGTGACATGGCGCCCGTCCATAGCGAGGCACTTGAGATTGCGCGCGACATAGCTGCCCGCGACCATATCCAGCACAAGGTTCACGCCCTTGCCGCCGGTGAGCCGCGCGACCTCTTCCACGAAGTCGGTGGCTTTGTAGTCGATGGCTTGCGCCGCGCCGATCTTCAGCGCCTCGGCACATTTTTCCGGCGATCCGCACGTCACGATCACGTCGATGCCGAAATGCCTACCCAGCATGATCGCCATGGTGCCGATGCCGCTGGTGCCGCCATGGACAAGGATGGTCTCGCCTTCGCGGGCATAGCCGCGCTCGAAGACATTGTGCCAGACGGTGAAGAGCGTTTCGGGCAAGGCGGCAGCGGAATCGAGCGGCATGCCGTCCGGAACAGGGAGGCAGTGGCCGGCCTTGGCGAGGCAATACTGCGCATAGCCGCCGCCTGACACCAGAGCGCAAACCTCCTGCCCGACGGCCAGTTCGCTCACCCCTTCGCCAAGTACCGCGACGATGCCTGCAACCTCGAGGCCGGGGATCGGCGACGCGCCCGGCGGCGGCGGATAGTTGCCCTTGCGCTGCACGACATCGGGCCGGTTAACGCCCGCAAATGCCACCTTGATCAGCACTTCCCCCGGACCGGGCCGGGGAAGCGACAATGTCACGGGTTTAAGGACGTCCGGATCGCCCGGCGTCTCGAACCCGACTGCAGTCATGGTTGCGGGAAGATTAGCTAACATGAATTCTCTGTTGCCACACAGTGCCAGTGGAGGGGAACTCTTTTCCGGGCATTGACAGCAGAGAATTACAGTCCGATGCTGCACTGCAATGGACGAGGACGATCGACCGCGGCGGCGGTCGCCCGAGAGTAATCTCGGTGCCGCCAGCCTTCTCGCCAGCGAAAGCCTGGAGCGCTATTCGCTGGACGAACTGGATGCACGCATCGTTTTGCTCGAAACCGAGGTCGTCCGCATCCGCGCCCACCGCGACAAGTCCTCTGCGCACATGGCCGCTGCCGAAGCGCTGTTCAGGCCAAAGACAACGTGAACCGGCCAAGGTTCGCCTCGTTGCCCGTAGCGGCACCTCGCATCCGCCCTGAGCGTTCCTATATGTTTCTTAAACCCTGCTCCGCCCACACACTCCCCCAAGGAGAGTCCTTCCTCCCAATGAAAGTGTCCTAAATGCCAAGTTTCGCGCAAAGCCTAGAAAAGACCCTGCACTCGGCCCTGTCTCACGCGTCTGAGCGGAGCCACGAATACGCGACGCTCGAGCACCTCCTGCTCGCGCTGATCGACGATGCGGACGCAGCCCAGGTCATGCAGGCTTGCGGCGTGGACCTTGGCGATCTCGGCGATGTCGTGCGCCAGTATCTCGACCAGGAATACCAGTCGCTCAAGACCGAGGAAAAGGGCGATCCGGCCCCGACCGCCGGCTTCCAGCGCGTAATCCAGCGGGCCATCCTCCACGTCCAGTCTTCCGGCAAGGACACGGTGACCGGCGCCAACGTGCTGGTAGCCCTGTTCTCCGAACGCGATTCTTATGCCGTGTATTTCCTGCAGCAGCAGGACATGAGCCGTCTGGATGCCGTCAGCTACATCAGCCATGGCATCGGCAAGGGCGGCAAGCGCATCGAGGACCGCAGCCCCAAGGGCAACGAGGACGGCGCCTCGCCGCAGGAAGACAAGGCCGAAACCAAGGGCGCGGGCAGCAAGAAGGACTCCGCGCTCGACCAGTTCTGCGTCAACCTCAACGAGAAGGCACTCGCGGGTAAGGTCGACCCGCTGATCGGCCGCGGCCCCGAAGTGGACCGCACGATCCAGATCCTGTGCCGCCGTTCCAAGAACAACCCGCTCTATGTGGGTGATCCGGGCGTCGGCAAGACCGCCATTGCCGAGGGTCTGGCCCGCAAGATCGTCGAAGGGGAAGTGCCCGAGGTTCTGTCCGAAGCGGTGATCTACTCGCTCGACATGGGCAGCCTGCTGGCCGGCACCCGCTATCGCGGCGATTTCGAGGAACGCCTCAAGCAGGTCGTCTCCGAACTGGAGAAGATGCCGCACGCGATCCTGTTCATCGACGAGATTCACACCGTGATCGGCGCCGGTGCCACCAGCGGCGGCGCGATGGACGCCTCCAACCTGCTCAAGCCCGCGCTGTCGGGCGGCACGATCCGCTGCATCGGCTCGACCACCTACAAGGAATTCCGCAACCACTTCGAAAAGGACCGCGCGCTGCTGCGCCGGTTCCAGAAGATCGACGTGAACGAACCGACCGTGGAAGACACGATCAAGATCCTGCGCGGCCTGCGCTCGGCTTTCGAGGAACACCACAAGGTCAAGTACACCACCGACGCGATCAAGACCGCCGTCGAGCTTTCGGCGCGCTATATCAACGACCGCAAGCTGCCCGACAAGGCGATCGACGTGATCGACGAAGTGGGCGCGATGCAGATGCTGCTGCCGCCCAGCCGCCGGAAGAAGACCATCGGCGCGCGCGAGATCGAACAGGTCATCGCGACGATGGCCCGCATTCCACCCAAGTCGGTCAGCAAGGACGACAAGAAGGCACTCGAAAACCTCGAGCGTGATCTCAAGCGCGTCGTCTTCGGTCAGGACAAGGCCATCGAGGTGCTCTCGACCGCGATGAAGCTGAGCCGCGCCGGCCTGCGCGATCCGGACAAGCCGATCGGCTCCTTCCTGTTCTCGGGCCCGACCGGTGTCGGCAAGACCGAAGTCGCCAAGCAGCTTGCCGAGATCATGGGCATTCCGATGCAGCGCTTCGACATGTCCGAATATATGGAACGCCACTCGGTCAGTCGCCTGATCGGTGCCCCTCCGGGCTATGTCGGGTTCGACCAGGGCGGTCTGCTTACCGATGCCATCGACCAGCAGCCGCACTGCGTCCTCCTGCTCGACGAGATCGAAAAGGCACACCCGGACCTGTTCAACATCCTCCTGCAGGTGATGGACAACGGCAAGCTGACCGATCACCACGGCAAGACCGTCGATTTCCGCAACGTGGTGCTCATCATGACCACCAACGCGGGCGCGGCGGACATGGCCCGGTCCGGCATCGGCTTCGGCGACGTATCGAAGGCCGACGCGGGCGACGAGGCGGTGAAACAGATGTTCACCCCCGAATTCCGCAACCGTCTCGATGCAATCGTACCCTTCGCCTACCTTGCCAAGGAAACGATCAGCCGCGTCGTGGACAAGTTCATCCTCCAGCTCGAACTGCAGCTGGCCGACCAGAACGTCCACATCCAGTTCGACTCCGATGCCCGCGCATGGCTGGGCGAACGCGGTTACGACCGGCTCTATGGCGCGCGCCCGATGGGCCGCGTGATCCAGGAAAAGGTCAAGCAGCCGCTCGCCGAGGAACTGCTGTTCGGCAAGCTGGCGCTTGGCGGCGAGGTTCATGTCTCGGTTAAGGAAGATGCGCTCAGCTTCGAGCTGACGCCCTCTGCGCCGAAGGTCAGCAAGGCCAAGAAGCGCAAGGCGCCTGCCAAGAAGGCGCCGACCCAGAACACCGGCGAGCAGCCGGAGGAAAGCACCGACGACTGAGCCGCGAAGGCTCCAGTAGTCCGATAACTGCACCATGGGGTGGAACCGGAACGGGTTCCGCCCCATTTTGCTTTCATGCCCCGCGATTTTTCCTGGATCCGGCCAGAGCCCTGGGGGGTCCACGTCGTACCCGCCGATTGCTGGATAGACCCGTCACGCCCCGTCGACCGGGCGCTGGTCACCCATGGCCATGCCGATCACGCGCGCGGCGGTCATGGCAAGACCATGGCGACGCCCGAGACGCTGGCGATCATGAAACTGCGCTACGGCACCGACGAAGGCGCGCTCCCGGTCGCCTATGGTGAAACGCTCAAGTTGCCGGGCGGTGTGTCGGCCACCTGGATTCCCGCTGGACACGTTCTGGGCTCGGCGCAGATCCTGCTCGAACATGCCGGCGAGCGCATCGTCGTCACCGGGGACTTCAAGCGCCGGCCCGATCCGACATGCGCCCCCTTCGCAGTAACCCCTTGCGATGTCCTGATTACCGAGGCGACATTCGGTCTTCCGGTGTTTCGGCATCCTTCTGCTGAACAGGAGATCAGCAAAATTCTCTCGACGCTGGTGGCCAATCCGGAACGCTGCGTCCTCGTCGGCGCCTATGCGCTCGGCAAGGCGCAGCGAGTCATAGCAGAATTGCGCCGCGCGGGACATCGCGATGTGATCTGGATGCATGGCGCCATGGAAAAAATGTGCCGACTTTACGAGGACCACGGCGTGGATCTGGGCGAACTGCGTCTCGTGTCCGATGCGAAAAAGGAGGCGCTGCGCGGCAGCGTGGTGATCGCCCCGCCCTCCGCTCTCAACGACCGCTGGAGCCGCCGCCTACCCGATCCCGTCACCGCCATGGCCTCGGGCTGGATGCGCGTGCGCCAGCGGGCGCGGCAGCGGATGGTCGAATTGCCGCTGGTCATTTCCGACCACGCCGACTGGGACGAGCTCACCCAGACCGTGATCGATGTCGACCCCGGCGAAACCTGGATCACGCATGGACGCGAAGAGGCGATGCTGCGCTGGTGCCAGCTCAACCAGCGACGCGCGAAGGCTCTTGCGCTGGTGGGTTACGAGGATGAGGATGATTGAGTTGGTTCACGCAGAGGCGCAGAGACGCAAAGAGGGCGCGCCTGCGGCAAAGCCGCTTTTTCCTCCGCCCAGCGGACCATTCGCGACCGTAGTGACGAGGAAGGCGCCTTCGGCGCGGCCCTGTTCCTCCGCGTCTCCGCGCCTCTGCGTGAAACCCATTTGATGGAACGCTTCGCCGCCCTCCTCGACGCGCTAGTCTATACCCGCAGCCGCAATGCCAAGCTCAAGCTGCTGGCCGACTACTTGCGCGACACGCCGGATCCCGACCGGGGATGGGCTCTCGCCGCCCTCACCGACGGCCTCGATTTTCCCGCAGTAAAAAGCGCCACCATCCGCAACCTGATGAGTGAGCGCGTCGATCCGGTGCTGTGGACACTAAGCCGCGATTACGTCGGCGATTCTGCCGAAACGGCAAGCCTGCTCTGGCCGGAAAGCGGCGAGGCCCCCTCCCCGCCGACGGTCAGCGAAGCGGTCGACCAACTCTCACGCATGACCCGCGCCAATGTCATGGCCGAACTGCCCAAGCTGCTCGACCGGCTCGATGCCAATGGCCGCTATGCCCTGCTCAAGCTGGCGACAGGCGCCATGCGCATCGGAATTTCCGCAAGGCTGGGCAAGACCGCCTTCGCGCAGGCCTTCGATGTCGCTGTGGAGGATGTCGAGGAGCACTGGCACGGGCAGGAGCCTCCCTATACCGAACTGTTCGCTTGGGCCGCCCATGGCGCCGCGCCCCCGGATACCGAAAACCGCCCGCTGTTCCGCCCGTTCATGCTCGCGCATCCGCTCGAAGAAGCCGAAGTCGACCTGAGCGAGTTTGCCGCAGAGTGGAAATGGGACGGTATCCGTGTGCAGGTCGTACGAGCCGGCGGCGAAACGCGGGTCTATTCGCGCTCGGGCGACGACATTTCCGGTACCTTCCCCGAGATCACGCGGGCGCTCGACGTCGATGCGGTGCTCGATGGCGAATTGCTCGTGCGTGGTAGTCATCAGGGCGGCGAAACGGGTGGTGCCGCCAGTTTCAACGCCCTGCAGCAGCGGCTCGGCCGCAAGACCGTGTCGAAGAAGATGCTGGCTGAATTGCCCGCCTTCGTGCGGCTCTACGATGCGCTGATTGTCGAAGGCGCGGACTTGCGCGGGTTGCCCTGGAGCGCGCGGCGCAAGCGGCTGGAGGCCTTGGCAGGCGATCTCGACCCGGACAGGTTCGATGTATCGCAGATCATAGAGGCCGAGGACTTCGCTGCGCTAGCTGCTTTGCGTGAACGTGCGCGGGACGATGCCATCGAAGGCGTCATGCTCAAGCGCCGCGACAGCCCCTATCTTGCCGGCCGCAAGACCGGGCTTTGGTACAAGTGGAAGCGCGATCCGCTGCTGATCGACTGCGTGCTGATGTATGCCCAGCGCGGATCGGGTAAACGTTCCTCGTTCTATTCGGACTACACCTTCGGCTGCTGGGACGGTGACCCGGATGCGGGCGCCGACCTCCTGCCGGTTGGCAAAGCCTATTTCGGTTTCACCGACGAGGAACTGAAGTGGCTGGACAAGTACGTGCGCAACCACACCGTCGACCGCTTCGGCCCGGTACGCGAAACCGACAAGTCGCTTGTTTTCGAAGTGGCTTTCGATTCCGTCCATGCCAGCAAGCGGCACAAGTCCGGCCTTGCCATGCGCTTTCCCCGCATCAGCCGCATCCGCGCCGACAAGCCCGCGCATGAAGCCGACCGGATCGAGGCTCTCCGCGCCCTCGTCCGCGATTGACCCCGATCAAGGTTCCACGTGAAACGCTTGCGCTAAGGAGGCATCATAAGCCCCCACCGTACGGAGAGTTCAGCCTGTGACCGTCGACGCGCCTGCCAAGCCGACCGCCAATCCCAATGCGCCGTTCTACCGCCTCGGCGGAGCGCCCGTATTCGAGGCGATCTGCAACCGCTTCTACGATCTGATGGAGCAGGACCCGGCCTATGCCGAACTGCGCGCCATGCACGCACCTGACCTCGCGCCGATGCGCGAATCGCTGCCCAAGTTCCTTGCCGGTTGGGCCGGAGGCCCGCGCGACTGGTTCGAAGCCAATCCGGGCCGCTGCATGATGAGCATCCACAAGCCCTTCACCATCACCAAGGACACTGCCGGCCAGTGGGCCGAGGCGATGGAACGCGCGATCGCAGACGTCGCCCCCGAACCCGCAGACATGGCCAAGGCCATGGGCGAAGTGCTGGGCGATCTCGCACGCGGTATGGGGCGCTGATCCCCCTCGTCAGTCGGTATTCGGGGCGCTAAAACCCGCCCTGTGCATAATCTCGATCGACCCCGAAAGACACTGGCGGCCTTTCTCTCCGCACTCGCGGGATATGTCGACGCTGTCGGCTATCTGTCGGCGGACCGATACTTCGTGTCGTTCATGTCCGGTAACACCACGCGGTTCGCGACCGATCTGATTACCGAGGGGGTCCGTGCCGCTATTCCTGCGCTGTTGATCACAGGATTCGTGCTGGGCGTGGCGGCAGGCAACGTCACCGCCTACAAGGCCGGGCCGTGGCGCAAGCCGGCGGTGCTCTCGCTGGTGACGTCACTCCTGCTGCTGGGCGGAATCTGCACGGCACTGGGTTATCGCTCGGCCATGATGGGCTGCCTCGTGCTGGCCATGGGGGCGCTCAACAACGCCCTGCAGCGGGATGAGATCCCCGTTCCGCTGACCTATCTTACTGGGGCACTTGTGCGGATCGGGCAAGCATTGGGCACGGCCATCACCCGGCGGCGCGACCAGACGCCAGCCTGGCCATTTTTCGCCATGTGGGCCTCACTCGCCGGGGGCGCAGCTTTCGGCGCACTCGCATTCCTCTCGCTTGGACGGGCGAGCCTGTGGATAGGGGTTATAGCCTCCGCCGTGCTGACACTGGCCGGATATCGGATCGCACGCGCTAACCTTCGATCCTGAACTGCTTCTCGCGCGAAGTTGCGCCGCGCAACAGCTCCAGCCGGGACGGCGCCAGCCCCAGCGCTGCTGCGAGAAGCCCACGAACAGCATTGTTGGCCTTGCCGCCTTCGGGTTTAGCTCGAACTTTCGCGAGCAGGCGCCCTTCGGAAATCTCCAGCGCCTCCACGCGCGCGCCCGGCGTCACGCGCACGGCAAGCCGGTCTCCGTCCACCAGCGCGCGAACGGCCTCTGGATCGGGCAAGACGGCTTTCGGCTTGGCCATCAGTCCTTCAGGCCGAGCGCCTCGGCATGCATGCGGCCATTGATGACGTAGCCGTTCACCCCGGCCTGGTTGCCCTCGACCGCGGCATCATCGAGATCGCGCAGGTACTTGGCCGGGCGGCCCATCCAGAGCTGGCGCGCACCGATGCGCTTGCCGGTGAGCATGGCCCCGGCGGCCAGCATCCCGTCGCTTTCGATATAGCTGCCGTCCATGACGATCGCGCCGAGGCCGACGAAGGCGCGGTCCTCCAGCGTGCAACCATGCACCATGGCCATGTGGCCGATCAGCACGTCCTCCCCGATGATCGCCGGGAAACCGTCCGGATTCGAAGGCTTGGGGCTGTCGCAGTGAACGACGGTACCGTCCTGAATGTTGGTCCGTGCCCCGATTACGACGCGGTGCACGTCGGCACGGATCACGCAGTTGTACCAGACGCTGGCATCAGGCCCGATTTCCACATTGCCGATGATCCGGCAACCCGGCGCAATGAACGCGCTCGAATGGATTTTCGGGGCCTTGCCGTTGATCGCGGCCAGGGTGATGTCGGTACGCTCAGTCATCACAGCTCCAGTATCTTCTCCCAGCGGATGTAGGGCAGGATCGATGCATAGTCATCCCTCCAGACCCGGCCGGTCGGCGGATCGAGCGGTCTCCATGCCACGTCGGGACGGTGCGCGCGCATCCGATCCAGCACCTCCGGGGTGCGGGCGAGCGCGATCCAGCCGGAATAGGTCAGAAGCCGCGAGTCGTACTGCGGGTCCATTCGTAGCAGCGCCGCCATGCCGCGTTCGCGCGCGATGGCCGACAGCACCGGCTCGAGATCGATGAACCGGTTGGAGATATGGATCAGCAGGATACCATCTGACGTCAGCGCGCGCTGATAGACCCCAACCGCTTCCGCCGTCAGCAGATGCAGCGGAATCGAATCGGAGGAAAACGCATCTATCGCGAGCGCGTCGAAGCTGCCGGGTGGTTCTTTCTCCAATTGCAGCCGCGCGTCGCCGATAACGACGCGGGCATCGGGCGCGCAGACCTTCAGGAACGTGAAGGTGCCCTTACGGGAGAAGGCCTCCACCACCGGATCGATCTCGAAGAAGGTCCAGTCCTGTCCCGGCTGGCGATGGCAGGCCAGCGTTCCCGTGCCTAGCCCGACCACGCCGACGCGCGCGCGGTCCCCATAGAGCGCCGGCACCGCATCGAACGCCAGACCCACGCCCGATGTGGGACCATAGTAGCTGGTGAGTGCACGCTCCTCGCCCGGCCGCGTCGATTGCTTGCCGTGGAGCGTCGTGCCGTGGACGAGGTAGCGCTGCTCACTCTGCTTGTCCTCGCGCACATTGTAGATGCCGAAGTAGCTGCGGGTACGCGACCCTTCCAGGCTGCCCATCATTGTCAGCGCGCCGCCTTGCCCGACCATCGCCATGGCCAGTACCGCGACGAACAGCGGACGGAAGGGCGTCAGCATCATGCCGATCCCGACGAGGAACACGGTGGTGATCAGCGCAGCGAAATGGGTGCTGGCCTCGTACGAGAAGTCGTAAAGCTGCTTCGAGAGAAAAGCGGCCATTGCCACCAGCAGGATCACGGCGAGACGGAACGAGGCAGGCTCCATGCCTTCCTTCTCATGCCAGCGAAGCAGCGGTTCGAGCGGCATCAGCATGGCGGCGGCGAGCAGCAGCAACGGATGTTCCCACACCCAGTCGAACACCAACGGCGCTATGAGCGCGGTAAACAGGCCGCCCAGCGCCCCGCCGAGCGACATGAAGAAGTAGAACCTTGTGAGATTGCCCGTACCCGGTCGCAGGTCATAAAGCCGCGAATGCAGCGCGGTCGCCACGCAGAACAACAGGACGCATGGCCCCAACAAGCCCCACACCCCGTTGATACCGGTGGAAAGCATCGCGTAGCTGCCGGCGAAGACCATCACGATCGGCGCCACCAGCGTGATGGCACGCGCAGCCTGCCGCCGATCGGCGAAGGCAAGGCTGAAGCTGAGCAGGTAAAGGCCGAGCGGGATAACCCACAGCAGCGGGACGGCCAGAATGTCGGTGGTGATATGCGTCGTTGTCGACAGCATGAGCCCGGACGGGACCGCAGAAAGCGCAAGCCACAGCAAGATGCGGCGCAGCGCAATCGCTTCGCGCGGCAAATCTTCAACCCGGTCCTTGCCGGCATCCAGGCTCTTTCGCCGCGCCAGAATGCACAAAGCTACCAGCACGACTAGCAACGCATACCCGCTTGCCCATGCCCAGCTCTGCTGGTCCAGCGTCAGGAAAGGCTCCGCCAGCAGGGGATAGGCGATCAGGCCGGCGAAACTGCCGAGATTGGAGGCCGCATAGAGCGCCCATGGCGCGCCCGCCTCGGGACCGGCCGCAAACCAGCGCTGCATCAGGGGAGCCTGCGCGGAGACGACCACGAAGACCGGCCCGATGCTCAGCCCCAGCAGCAGCGGCACCCAGAGCACCTCGCGGCCCGCTCCGGAGATTGGCAAGTCCACCAGGGCAACAGGCAGGGTCAGGGCAGCGAGGGCAAAGACTGCCAGGTGGATCAGGCTCTGATAGCGCAGCGATACTTTGCCGAGAAAGTGCGCGTAGCCATACCCGGCGAGCAGCAGCCCCTGATAGACCAGCATCGCGCTGTTCCAGACGTTGGGCGATCCGCCCAGCCTCGGCAGGGCCATGCGCGCCACCATCGGCTGCACCAGAAAGAGCAGGATACTGCCCAGCAGGATTGTCGCCACGAAGAGCGGGCGATGGGCAGCGGCGGCCGAACGCGTCACGCCGTGCGCGAGTCCCAATCCTCGCGCGTGACGCTGTAGGTGACATGCCGCAGCAGCGGACTCGCAGGATCGACCTTGGGATGGTCGAAGTCGCCTTCCGCGAGCCGCGTCATCCCCATGCGCTCCATCACCGCGCGGCTGCGCTGGTTACCGTCGCTGGTGATTGCATAGACGGCAGGATCGGGCAGGTTGGCAAAGGCCCAGTCGATACTGGCCCGTGCCGCCTCGCTGGTGTAGCCCTTGCCCCAACAGTCGGCGGCCATGCGCCAACCGGCTTCAGGCTGATCGACTACCGGACCGACACTGCCGCGAATGATCCCGCACCAGCCGATCAGCCGTGCATCCTCCCTGCGCTCCATCGCCCAGAAGCAATGCCCGACATCGGCCTGCAATCCCTGCATCCGGGCAACGAGCGCTTCGGTCTGCTCATACGAAAGCGGAGCACCGAGCGTCGCCATGACGGTCGGGTCCGAGCAGATCGCATGAAACGCCGGGACATCCTCGTCACGCCAGCCTCGCAGGACCAATCGCTCGGTTTTCAGGCAGAAGTCAGCCATTGAGGAGACGGGCGGCGTGGGCGGCATGGTAGGTCAGCACGCCCGAGCACCCCGCGCGCTTGAATGCGAGCAGCGTTTCCAGCACCAGAGCATCGCGCTCGCCCGCGCCTGCGGCCACGGCAGCCTCGATCATCGCGTATTCGCCGGAGACCTGATAGGTGAAGACCGGAACTTCGAAGGTCTCCTTCACCCGCCGCACGATATCGAGATAAGGCAGGCCTGGCTTGACCATGACGCTGTCGGCGCCCTCGGCGAGGTCCATTTCGACCTCGCGCAGGGCTTCCTCGGCATTGGCCGGGTCCATCTGGTAGGTCTTCTTGTTGCCCTTGAGCAGACCGCCCGAACCGACCGCATCGCGGAACGGACCGTAAAAGGCGGAGGCGTATTTCGCCGCGTAGCTCATGATCTGGACATTGCGATGGCCCCCATCCTCGAGCGCATCGCGGATCGCACCGATGCGGCCGTCCATCATGTCCGAAGGGGCAATGATGTCAGCCCCCGCCGCCGCCTGGTTGAGCGACTGGCCGACGAGCATTTCCACCGTCTCGTCATTGAGGACATAGCCGGCCTCGTCGATCAGCCCGTCCTGCCCGTGGCTGGTATAGGGATCGAGCGCCACATCGGTCAGCAAACCGATGGAATCGCCGAGCGCATCGCGAATCGCACGGATCGCACGGCACATCAGGTTGTCCGGATTGAGCGCTTCCTTGCCGTCCTCGCTGCGGCGGTCGGGCTGGGTGTTCGGGAACAGGGCGAGACAGGGAATGCCCAGATCCACAGCCTCTTTGGCACGAACCACGACCTGATCGACGGACCAGCGCGACACCCCGGGAAGCGAGGCAACGGGCTGTTCGATGGCATCGCCTTCGGTGATGAAGAGCGGCCAGATCAGGTCTGCAGGCGCAAGCTGCGTCTCGCGGTGCATGGCACGGCTCCAGGCCGTGGCGCGCACGCGGCGCAGGCGGGTGTGGGGATAGGTTCCGGACATGGCCGGGTGATTGCCGGAAAATGCCTTGCGGTTCAATTGCGCAAGATGCGCCGCGACTTGCGCAATCGGCGTCGTCAGCCGACCTTCTTGGGTGCCAGCCGGTCGATCTCGCGTTCTGCTTCGGCATGGGCGCTCGTAACCGGGGCGATCGTGCCAAGCGCCGCGCCCGGTTCAACCGTCAGCAGGGACTTGAGGCGGGCCTTGAAAGCCTCGCGTTCCTCGCCCGCGATCTGCGGCCGCGACATGATGCTGAGACCGGCGGGATTGATGGTGTGGCCGTTGCGATAGGCCTCGAGATGCAAGTGCGGTCCTGTCGAAAGGCCGGTGGAACCGACATAGCCGATCACCTGCCCGGCCCGCACATGCGTGCCCGAAGAGACGGCAATACGGCTCATGTGCGCGTAGCCCGTGCCGAGCCCGCCGCTATGTTGAATCCGCACGTATTTGCCATGCCCGCCATGGCGGCCGGCATAAGTAACGGTCCCATCGGCGACAGCGTAGATGGGCGACCCGTAGCGGGCACCGAAATCCAGACCCGCATGCATACGCACGTACCCGAGGATCGGGTGACGGCGCATGCCGTAGCGCGAGGTGATGCGGCCCGCGACCGGCTGACCGATCGGCACCGCGCGGGGCCTGTCGATCGAGGATGCCGAGAACATCTGGTCACCCTTGCCCCAGCGCAGCAACTGCAACCGCGGCTTTCCGTCGCGCTCGATGCCCGCATAGAGCAGCTTGCCCACCTGACGCTCGCCCTTGGCCGAGCGCTTGTAGGCGACAATCATGTCGTATTCGTCCGACGAGCCGATATCGTCTTCAAGCCTGAGATACTTGTCGACGGCCTGCAGGTACGACTGGATCGCCGCAACTGGCGCGCCGGCGTTGCGGGCAGAGCGGTAGAGACTCGAGCCGACCGTTCCGCGAATGCGCAGCGGCGTCTCGTCCACGGCGATGGGGTGACGAACGAGGGACAGGTTGCCGTCGTCGCCGCGTTCGATGGAGAGATCGAGATCGAACCGCGCACGGAAATCGATGGCATCGAGCGCACGCGGCGCGTTGGGTGCGGCACGTTTGCCCAGTGTAATGTCGAACTGGGTACCCGATGCGATGTCGTTCACGGGCAAAGCATTGGCGACGAGTTCGGAAACGCGCGAAATGTCGCTTCCGCCCACGCCGGCCCGCTCGAGCATGCGGCCAAAGCTGTCACCCTGCCCCAGCGTCGAGACCAGCTGGATGGTCGGACGCTCCGGAACGTGCGCAAGCGGTTTCACCAGAGTGCTTGCGCCCATGTGACGGCCACTGTCGGCACCGAGCGCCAGTGGCGCTATGCTCTGGCTGCGGAACTCGTCGCGTTCGCGGTGTTCCACCGGCATGGCGGTAGCCGCTTCGACTTCGGAAAAGTCGGGCCACAGGGCGATCGCGGCAGCGCTCAATCCCAGGAATGTGGCGAGGCCGCGCATCCATTTGCGACTACCGATCTCGCTGGCGAGGTCAGGCGCAAGATCGACATGCGCGCACCAGGCTTCGAAGCGGCGGCAGCGATCTGCGAAACGGTCGAACAATCCCGGGCGTTCAGCGGGCTCATCGGGAGCATGGAGCCAGACTTCCTCCGGCGACGCCGGAGCGGCAACGACCTGCGCATGCGAAAGGGATGCTGCCTCTGCGCCATCGCGGATATATCCGCCGTTTTCTTCAAGCGCCTTGAACAAAACGCCCCGCTTCCCGTTTAAACTGCGTGTGCAACCCGTGGATCCCCTTCAACGGGGAGAAGATCCAAATGCGGACCTTCGCCATTTTTTCTGCCCGCTCAAGGTTAATGCACCCCTAATCCTGTGGATTCTTGCCGGGTTTTTCGGTGAGCCGACACTTGCGAGCGGCAGGCGGGGGTGCCACATTCACACGCGAGATGGTTCACGCTCCGCACGTCTCCTCACGTCAGGACACCCCAAGCGGGGTGAAGGCGGTGCTCGGGCCGACGAATACCGGCAAGACGCACCTCGCCATCGAACGCATGTGCGCGCATTCCAGCGGCATGATCGGCTTTCCCCTGCGCCTGCTGGCGCGCGAGGTCTACGACCGGGTCTGCCACATCAAGGGCGAAAAGAGCGTCGCGCTGATCACCGGCGAAGAACGCATCGAGCCCAAGGAAGCGCGCTACCTGCTGTGCACGGCAGAAGCGATGCCGATCATGGACCGCTCGATGGCCTTCGTCGCCATCGACGAGGCGCAGCTCGCGGCCGACCGCGAGCGCGGCCATGTCTTTACCGACCGCCTGCTGCATGCACGCGGCCGCGAAGAGACGATGATCCTCGGCTCCTCCACTCTTGAACCTATGGTCAAGGCGCTCGTGCCCGAAGCCGAGATCGTCACCCGCCCGCGCTTTTCCACGCTTACCCATGCCGGCGCGAAGAAGCTCAGCCGCATTCCGCCGCGCAGCGCCATCGTCGCGTTTTCGGCCGAGCAGGTCTATGCCATCGCGGAAATGTTGCGCCGCTTCCGGGGCGGAGCCGCCGTCGTCATGGGAGCGCTCAGCCCGCAGACGCGCAATGCGCAGGTCGAGCTCTACCAGTCGGGCGAAGTGGACTATCTGGTCGCCACCGACGCCATCGGCATGGGGCTCAATCTCGATGTCGAGCATGTGGCCTTTGCCGGCCTTTCCAAGTTCGACGGCCGCCGCCATCGCCGCCTGACCACAGCGGAAATGGCGCAGATCGCGGGTCGCGCCGGACGTCACCAGAAAGACGGCAGCTTCGGCACGCTGACCGGGTCGGGCGGACACGATTCCGAATTCGAACCCGAAGAAATCTACGCCATTGAAGAACACCGTTTCGCACCGCTGACAAAACTGTTCTGGCGCGAACCCGAACCGCGTTTCGACAGTCTGGAACGACTCATCGCCGATCTCGAGACGCCGCCGCTGCGCCCGGAACTGGCGCCCGCACCCGAAGCGATCGATCTCGCTGTGCTCAAGCGGCTATCCGACGACCCGCAGGTGGCCGAGACCGTGCGCAATGCAGCGCAAGTGGAGCGCTTCTGGGATGCCTGCCGCCTCCCCGATTTCCGCCATCAGGGCGTGGAAACGCATTCGCGCTTCGTCGCCCGGCTCTGGCAGGACCTGCGCGAAGGCGAACTCGGCGCCGATTTCGTGGCCGGACAGATCGCCCAGCTCGACCGCACCAGTGGCGATATCGACACGCTGCAGGGACGCATCGCCGCGATCCGTTCATGGGCCTACATCGCACAGCGACCCGACTGGGTCCTGGCGCGCGATGAGATGGCCGCCCGGGCCCGTGCAGTCGAGGCTCGACTCTCCGATGCGCTTCACGGCAAGCTGACTGAACGATTCATCAATCGCAGGACCGCTGTACTTATGAAGAAACTGGGGCCCGACGCGGGGCTGTTGTCCGTCCGTCTGGAGGACGAGGAAGTTCTGGTGGAAGGCGAGCATATCGGCTCGCTGCGCGGATTCGCGTTCAAGGTCGATCCCGGTACGCGATTGTCCGATCGCAAACTGCTGCTCGCAGCCGCAGAGAAACACCTCGCCTCGCTGCTGCAGGAGCGCGCCGATGCCCTGTCCGATGCCATCCACGCCGGAACGGCAGAGATCACGCTGGAAGACGGCGCTCTCGTCTGGGACGGCGAAACGATCGCCACGCTCTACGCCGGACGCTCACTGCTCACGCCCGTGCTCGTGCCGGACCGGACGCTGGATGCCATTCCCGGCCCATCGCGCAAGGCGCTGGTGGCAGCTCTCGAAACCTGGCTGGAAAGCGCACTTTCGCCGCTCGATCCCTTGCGCAAGCTCGATGAAGCGAGCCGCGCCGAAGATGCCGGCCCGGAACTGCGCGCCCTGCTGATCACGCTGGTGGAACGTGGCGGGATGACGTCACGCGAACAATCGGGTGTCGACAAGCTCGACAAGCAGCGGCGGACCATGCTGGCGAAGCTCGGCGTTCGCGTTGGAGCGCTGGATCTGTTCGTGCCGGCCATGCTCAGGACCCGGCCCATTGCCTTGTGGCAACTGCTCGCCCGTCTTGCCGGCAAGACGGGAACGGGCGGCAACCCAGAGGCGGAAATGCCGCCCGCCCTGCCCGCAACCCGCCACGGCCGCGTGCCCGGCTACCGCAATCTCGGCAAGCAATTGGTCCGGCTCGACATGGCGGAAAAGCTCCTGCGCGAAGCGCATGAAGCGCGCAGTGCGGAAAATGCCCGCGATTTCAAGCTCGATCCGGCACGGGCGGTCTCCATGGGGCTGACGACCGGCAGCTATTCCAAGCTGCTGCGTCTTGGCGGCTTTCAGGCAATCGTGCCGCCGCCTCTCGCGGAAGAAGCCCACGGGCCCCCTGCCCCGGTGCGCTGGCGCTGGCGGCCTCCCCGCCGACAGGCGCGGCAGCAGGAACATCCGGCCCGTGTACGCAAGGACAGTGCCTTTGCCGCGCTCGCGGACATGGTGCGGTGATACGCCGGCCGCTCGCGATCATCCTGGCAGATGGAAGCGGTGCCTGCCGAAGGGCGATTCAGTGAGGGTAGACAAGCTGCTTTGGTATCTGCGGCTGGCAAAGACCCGCCCCGTCGCCCAGGCGATGGCTGAAGGCGGCCACATGCGGCTCAACGGCCGGAGGGTGGACCGTGCCCACCAGAAGATCGCGACCGGAGACGTGCTGACCATGCCCGTCGGCGGCGCCGTGCACGTCATCGAGATCATCGCCCTTCCACCGCGCCGCGGACCCGCGCCCGAAGCAAAAGCCTGCTACAGAGTGCTTGACGGACAGGCCGTTGATCCCATAGCAGCGTCCGTCAACGATGCCTGAGAGAAGGAATTTGCAGCCATGACCTATGTCGTCACCGACGCATGCATCCGGTGCAAGTACACGGATTGCGTGGAGGTCTGCCCCGTCGATTGCTTCTACGAAGGCGAGAACATGCTCGTCATCAACCCCAGCGAATGCATCGACTGCGGCGTGTGCGAGCCCGAGTGCCCGGCCGAAGCCATCCTTCCGGATACCGAGAACGGTCTGGAACAGTGGCTTGAGCTGAACACCAAGTATTCGGCCGAATGGCCCAACCTGACCTCCAAGAAGGATGCGGCCCCCGATGCCGATGACTTCAAGGACGAGGAAGGCAAGTTCGAGAAGTACTTCTCGGCGGAGCCGGGCGAGGGCGATTGATCGCTGCGGACGAAAGTCCGTCAAGCCCCTGACATTTCACGGGACGGTCTCATTTTTGACTGCCCCGTGATCGATATGTCCGTATCGAAATCGGACGATTGCGCTTCCGCTGGGTGAGCCGGAGGGATTCCTCCGCTCGCCTCTGGATATTTTGTCACATCGATGCTATATAATGTGTCAACTGCCCGGGCGGTCTGCTCGTCTGGCAGGCGTTTTCATTGCGAGGCAGGGTTCGAAAGCAAGCGGTTGGGAGAGTGATCTGACCGGGCGGCGGAGGTTTTGCCTCCAGGTCGCACGCCCCCCGGAACACCCTCCGCTACAAATTGCATCGCCCCCTGCAGGTGAAAGGACGATACATGGCAACCAAGGCCGACGCCTTCGATGTTGGAGACTACGTTGTATACCCGAAGCACGGTGTTGGCCGTGTGATTGAACTGCAAAAGCAGGAAATCGCCGGGATGCAGCTCGAACTTTATGTTCTGCGTTTCGAGAAAGAACGCATGACGCTGCGTGTTCCGATGAACAAAGTGGAATCGATCGGCATGCGCAAGCTGTCTTCGGACAAGACGCTGCGCGAAGCGCTCGACACCCTCAAGGGCAAGCCAAAGGTAAAGCGCACCATGTGGTCGCGCCGCGCGCAGGAATACGAAGCCAAGATCAATTCGGGCGATCTCGTTTCCATCGCCGAAGTAACCCGAGACCTGTTCCGCGCCGACGATCAGCCGGAACAGAGCTATTCCGAACGGCAGATCTTCGAGGCGGCTTCGTCGCGCCTGGCCCGCGAACTAGCGGCCATGGAAAAGACCGACGAGCCGGCCGCGCTGCAGAAGATCCTCGCGATCCTCAACGAGCACGCGCCGAAGTACTACGAGAGCGCCGAAACCGCCTGATCCGGCGTTTTTCGATGCACAGGAGGCCGCTTCCGCAAGGAGGCGGCCTTCTTGCTTTGAGTCTTTGGCTTTCAGGCAATCGTTCATTGCCCCGTTACCCCGATCATGAGATGACCCGGGCATGAGAGCCCCCCGTCTTCTTCCCGTTCTGGGCATTTGCCTGCTTCCCATGCTGTCGGGCTGCATTGCCAAGACGGCAGCAAACGTCGTGACTGCGCCGGTTCGCGTGACCAGCAAAGCCGTGGACATGGCCACGACCAGCCAGTCCGAAGCCGACGAAAAGCGTGGCCGGCGCATGCGGGAATACGAGGAAGACCTGGGCAAGCTGGAACGGCGCTATCAGAAGCATATGCGCCAGTGCGACGACGGCAGCGATTCCGCCTGTCTCAAGGCGCGCAACGACTATGCGGACATCCAGCAGCTTCGCGCATCGGCGCCTTACTGAAACGCCTCAGGCTGCCGCGCGGCGCAACCGGTCGTTGATCGCGGTACCTATGCCGTCGTGCGGAATCGGCGCCACGGCAATCCGCTTCTGCTGGGAAGCCGCCGCTTCATGCAGGAGCGCATAGAGCCGGGCGGCCGCTTCATCGAGATCGCCCGATGCCGACAGCGTGACGTCACCAGCGACATCGCCGAAACCGATGTGGAACTCGTCCGCCTGCGCGGTGGGGGCATCGAGACGCACGGGCTTTCCCGGCGCGTAGTGGCTTGCAAGTTGTCCGGGGGCCTCGATCGCCTGTGACGTCACGGCCTCGCTCGAGGTCCCGAGCACGGCAGCAATGCGCCTTTCGGAGATCGGTCCCGGACGGAGGACCTGCCAGCGCCCGCCTTCGCGCAGAGCGATGATCGTGGATTCGAGCCCCGCTTCGCAGGTACCCGCGTCGATCACGGCATCGATCCGATCCTCCAGCGACGAGACGACATGCGCCGCATCGGTCGGGCTGACACCGCCACTGCGGTTGGCCGAGGGCGCTGCCAGGGGCAGGCCCGTCTCCGCAATCAAGGCGCGCATGACCGGATGAGCCGGACACCGCAGCGCGACTGTTGCAAGCCTTGCCGTGACAGCAGCTGCCACTGGCGCATCATCACGCAGCGGCAGGACCAGAGTCAGCGGCCCCGGCCAGAACGCGTCCGCAAGCTGCAGTGCACGTGCATCGAACGTCGCCAGTGCCTGTGCCGCCTCGAGGCCGGCAACATGAACGATCAGCGGATTGAAACTCGGCCGCCCCTTGGCCTTGTAGATCGCAGCCACGGATTCGTCGCGATCCGCACGCGCCGCAAGGCCATAGACTGTCTCGGTGGGCACCGCGACTAGTCCACCCTCGCGCAGGATTCGCGCCGCCTCGGCAATTCCTTCCCGATCGGGCGTCAGAATGGCGGGTCGGCTGGCGTGATCCATGCCCCGCCGCTATAGCCGCGCGCGACGAAAGCCAAGGAAAAGCGTGCGAATGACATCCCCCTCGCCCGATCAGACTGCCGATCAGACCGAACTTCTCGCCCGTATTGCCGAAGCGCTGGACCGGCTGGCGCCGCCGCCTCTCGCATCCTGCGACTGGCTGAGGCATCCGGCCTATGTCTGGACGGGTGAAGCGGCCCGACCCGTGCCGGTGCTCGATGCTCCTGCGCTCGGCCTGCTGCAGGGTATCGACGATCAGAAGGATCGGGTCGTCACCAATGTCGAACGCCTAGCTGCAGGCCATGCCGCCCACGACATGCTGCTGTGGGGATCGCGCGGCATGGGCAAGTCCGCGTTGCTGCGCGCCGCGATCCGTTCGGCGCAGAACGTCCATCCCGGCAGCATCGCCCTGGTGCAGGTCGCGCAGGAAGCGCTCTCGGGCGTCGCTGGCCTGTTTGCAACTCTGGGCAAGATTGAACGCCATTTCCTCGTTTTCATCGACGATCTGGGCTTCGAGGAAAACGATGGGTCCGGCCCGCGATTGCTCCGTTCCTGGCTTGAAGGCGGCGTCGAGGCACGCCCCGGCAACGTCCGTCTCGCAGTGACCTCGAACCGCCGCGCGATCGTGGCCCGCAACATGTCGGAGCAGGACGATCCCATAAATCCGCGCGATGCCGTCGATGATCGTCTCGCCCTGGCCGACCGTTTTGGTCTTTCGATCGGCTTCCACAATTGCGATCAGGACGCCTACCTCGCGATCATCGCAGGCTATGCGCGCGCGTTCGGCCTCGACTGGGAAGAAAGCGACGCGCTGGAATGGTCGCGCCGCCGCGGTGCCCGTTCGGGACGCGTGGCTTGGCAATACGTCAACGAACTCGCCGGCCGCGCGGGCAAGACCATCTGATCACCGATCTGGCCAGGCCGGATCAGGGAAGCAGCTTGTCCGTCTCATCGCGGAAACCCGCTTCAAGCTGACCGCCACCACCGGGCAGCGTCGGGTCCTTGAGTTCCTTCTGCGGCTCCAGATGGCCGGTTTCCACCGGCTTCACCTCGGGCGAAGGTTCCGCGCCCGGCTTGACGACACGCCAGATGATCCCGGCCGTATCGTCGCTGACGAGCAGCGCGCCGGTCTTGTCCCAGGCCACCCAGGTGGGGCGGCCATGGGTCGTACCTTCACCGGTGTTGAACCCGGTCAGCACGCGCTGCGGTTTCACGTCCTTGGGATTGCCGTTGGCATCGAAGGGGATGAAAACGACATCGTAGCCTACCGCCGGGCGACGGTTCCACGACCCGTGGCGCGCAATGAAGGCGCCATTGTCGAACTTCTTACCCAAGCGGCTGCCGCCCTTGTCGAACACCATGCCGAGGACGGCCGTATGCGCGCCCATCGCGTATTCGGGCTTGCGGGTATATTCGATCATGTAGGTCTGCATCGGCCACTGCACGCGGTCGTCGAAGGTGTTCTTCCAATAGACCCAAGGCCAACCGTACTGCGCGCCGACGGGCACGTTGGTGAAGTAGTCGGGAACAAGATCCGGGCCCAGCATGTCACGTTCCTGCACGGTCGCCCAGAGTTCACCGCTCGATGGATTCCAGTCCATGCCGTTGGGGTTGCGCATGCCCGCCGCGAACTGACGGCGCTTACCAGTGTCAGTATCAATTTCCCAGATCGATGCGCGACCGGCCTCTTCCTCCATCCCGTTTTCGGCGATGTTGGAGGCGGAGCCAACGGCAACGTAAAGGTGCTTGCCATCCGGGCTCAGCACCAGATTGCGCATCCAGTGGTTTCCGCCGGGCCACAGGTCCATCAGCTTCTTGGCGGAACCTTCCAGCTTGGTGGCGCCCGGTTCGAAGGGAAATTCGAGAATTTCGTTGTGATTGGCGATGTAGAGCTTGCCGTTGCCATAGGCCATGCCCGAGGGCGAATGCATGTCGGCAGTGCGGAAATCGAATTTCTGCTCGGCCTTGCCGTCCCCATCGGCATCGCGCAGCAGCATGATCGTATCGGGCGAAGGAACACCGGCACCGACCTTGTTCATCATCCAGCCCATCACCATGCCGGTAATCCCGCCGCTCTCCGGACGCGGTGGAGCATTGGTCTCGGCAACCAGAACGTCACCATTGGGTAAGGTGAGCATCGTGCGCGGATGGTCGAGACCTTGCGCGAAACGGCTGACTGTCAGTCCGTCCGCCGCCTTAGGCTTCTCGTTCTCGCCCCAGCCGACCGTCTCGAGTAGCTTTACGCTCGGCAGCCACTGCGGATCGGGTTCGACCAGCTTCGGGTCCTTGCCTGCGGTCGCATCGCTGGGAAGGTCCGAGGAATTGGAATATTGAGTCCAGGCCACCACCCCGATCAGGACGAGGATAATGGCAACTATGGCAAGGGCAGCCTTCTTGAGGATCGAGCGCATGGCAAGGAGATAGGCCCACGCCGCCTAGGCGGCAACCGCGAGTTGCGCTAACGGAGGCCCTATGTACGACTTTGCCCCCCAGCACGACCTTGAAAAGCCTGAACTCTATAGCGCCCTCTCGCGCGCAGCGAGCGCTCTGGTGGAAGGGGAGCCCGATCCGATCGCCAACATGGCGAATATGGCAGCCCTGATCTGGCAGTTTGTCCCCGACCTCAACTGGGCCGGATTCTATCGCGTGGTTCCCGGCGCGAAAGGCGATGAACTCGTTCTCGGTCCCTTCATCGGCAAGCCTGCCTGCATCCGCATTCCCATCGGCAGCGGTGTGTGTGGAACGGCTGCAGCCCTTGGAACAACGCAGGTCGTGGCCGACGTTCATGCCTTTCCCGGCCATATCGCCTGCGATGCGGAAAGCCGTTCCGAGCTGGTCGTGCCTGTCGTCAGCAATGGCCGCGTGATCGCCGTGATCGATCTCGACAGTCCGAACCCGGGCCGCTTCGACCAGCAAGATGCATCGGGAATGCAGCTGGTAGCGCAGGTGGCAGCGCTCTCTATCTGAGCGCTGAACTGCACCGATTCGGGACATCGCCGAAGGATCCGGGCAAAACGCTTGGTTTTCTGCGGATTGCGATGCTAAATTTCGCGTTAACTTACGGAACTAACCGTAACGCTTTCGCGAAAGGGTACTCCCGATGCGCTTACCAGTTTCCGCTGCGGCTGCAGCATTCGCCATTCTCGCCACGCCAGCCATGGCGCAGGACGCCCCTCCGCCAGCGCCTGTTCCCTATCCCGGCGCTCCGGTCGGTGCGCAGGTGCCGTACCCCGGTGGCCCGCAGTACGGCAGCTATGATCCCATGGCAACGCGCGAAGCCTGGCTCGCCGATTGCCGCAAGCGGCTTTCGAAGCGCGACTCCGGTGTGGGCGGCGCCGTAATCGGGGGTGTAATTGGCGGGCTCGCGGGTAACCGTATCGCCGGCAAGGGCAACCGTACGGTGGGTACCGTGGCCGGGGCAGCGATTGGCGCGGTGGCCGGGGCCGCGATCGACAAGGCCGAGGACTCCGGCCGGAACCGCGATGAGTGCGAAGCCTATCTCGACAATTACTACGCCCAGTACGCGCGCGGCGGTTATCCCGGCTATGGCTATGGGTACGGACAGGGTTATGGTTACGGCAACCAGCAAGGCTATTACCCCGCGTACGGATATGCCGCGCAGGGTTGCTGCATGACCCAGCCGATGATGGCGGTTCCCATGATGATGGTTCCGGTTACGCAAGCGCAGCCGCAGTGCAAGGAGACCGTGGAATACGTCTACGAAGACGTGCCGGTCCGCCCTGTTCCGAAAAAACGTTACATTCCCAAGCGGACCAAGATCGTGCCCGACAAGCGCGTGAAAACGGTTCCCGACAAACGCATCAAATCGGTGAAGTAAAAAAAGAGGCCGGAGAGTACGAACTCTCCGTCCTCTTTTTTCAGAACAGCGTGGAAACGCCCAGATGCGGATCCACCCAACCGTCGTAGATCATCTTGCCTGCGACGTAGAGGATCACGACCAAGCCCAGATACGCAATCCAGCGATAGCGCTCGATATACCGGGCGATGAAGTTGGCTGCCACGCCCATGAGGATAACCGAAAGCAGCAGACCGACGATCAGGATACCCGGATGATCTCGTGCCGCACCCGCCACCGCGAGAACATTGTCGAGGCTCATCGAGACGTCGGCCAGGGCAACAGCCCATGCGGCACCGGCAAAGCTCTTGGCCGCATGCAGCCCGCTTTCCTCGTCGCCCTCGATCTCGGGAGAACCGGCGCTCTGCCCGCTATGGTGCAATTCGCGCCAGAACTTCCAGGCCACCCACAGCAGCAGCAGACCGCCTGCAAAGATCAGCCCGACAATCCCCAGCAGCCAGGTCACCATCAAGGCAAAGACGATGCGCAATACGAGCGCAGCGCCGATGCCGATCATGATGACCTTCTTGCGGTCGGCCGCCGGCAGTCCTGCTGCCAGGGCGCCGACGACAATCGCGTTGTCGCCGGCGAGCAGGAGGTCGATCATCAGAACCTGACCGAAAGCGGCCAGCGCCGCCGGTTCGGAAATGTTGGAGAAATCGGCGATGATATGCTGCCAGATTTCTGCCGGACCTCCGAGCGAAGCCGCTTCGGCTAGCATTCCCAGGATGATCAAAACTCCAGACCCCGCTTACTGGTTCATCGTGGCGAAGAAGTCCTCGTTGGTCTTCGAGTCCTTCATCTTGTCGAGCAAAAACTCCATGGCGTCGACAGTTCCCATCTGCATGAGAATTCGGCGCAGCACCCACATCTTCGAGAGCTGATCCTTGGGAACCAGCAGCTCTTCCTTGCGGGTACCGGACTTGCCGACATCGAGCGCCGGGAAGATGCGCTTGTCGGCCACCTTGCGGTCGAGCACGATTTCCGAGTTACCGGTGCCCTTGAATTCTTCGAAGATGACTTCGTCCATGCGGCTGCCGGTATCGATCAGGGCCGTGGCGATGATCGAGAGCGAACCGCCCTCCTCGATGTTACGCGCGGCACCAAAGAAACGCTTCGGACGCTGCAGGGCATTGGCATCGACACCGCCGGTCAGGACCTTGCCCGAGCTGGGCACCACGGTGTTGTAGGCACGGCCCAGACGGGTGATCGAGTCGAGCAGGATGACGACATCGCGCTTGTGCTCGACGAGACGCTTGGCCTTCTCGATCACCATCTCGGCAACCTGGACGTGGCGCTGGGCCGGTTCGTCGAAGGTCGAGGAGATGACCTCACCTTTCACCGAGCGCTGCATGTCGGTGACTTCCTCGGGACGCTCGTCGACGAGCAGCACCAGCAGAAAGACTTCCGGATGGTTGTCGGTGATGGCCTTGGCCATGTTCTGCAGCAGAACGGTCTTACCCGTACGCGGCGGCGCGACGATCAGCGCACGCTGGCCCTTGCCCTGCGGGCTGATGAGATCGATGACGCGTGCCGACTTGTCTTTGACCGTCGGATCGAGGCTATCGAGCTTGAGGCGCGAGTCGGGATAGAGCGGCGTCAGGTTGTCGAAGTTGACACGGTGACGCACCACATCGGGATCGTCGAAATTGATGCTGATGAGCTTGGTAATGGCAAAATAGCGCTCGCCATCGCGCGGCGCGCGGATTTCGCCTTCAACCGTGTCACCGGTGCGCAAGCCCCACTTACGGACCTGGTTGGGCGAGACGTAGATATCGTCGGGACCGGCAAGATAGTTCGCCTCCGGGCTGCGCAGGAAGCCGAAACCGTCGGTAAGAACCTCGATCGTGCCCTGGCCGACGATTTCCTCGCCGTCCTCTGCCACTTCCTTGAGGATGCCGAACATGAGATCCTGCCGGCGCATGGTCGAGGCGCCTTCGACGCCCATTTCCTCCGCCATTTCGACCAGTTCTGCCGCGTTTTTCTTCTTGAGTTCTTTGAGATGCATTTTGTGTAGATTCCGAATGGAAAAAGAGATGTCGGCCGGCGGATCGTTGGGCTTGGGGAAAGCAGACCCGGGCATGCGAAAGGGCTTCGCTGCCCCGTGCCGGAGTACCGTTCAAATAAGCGTTGCCATCGCTACGGTCAACGTATCATCGGCCGGCGCGCGTACAAAGCGCGTCGGAACGATCATTTATCAGGGTCGGCCTGCGCCTCTCGGCCTTCCTTGATGATCTTGCCGAACGCGGACAACTTGCCGGCTTTGGCCTTCATTTCGGCTGAACACCGTTCCGCATCGGCCTGTATCTCGGTGCGGTAGGTTTGCGTGGTTGTCAGTTCGCGCAGACTTTCCACCGTTGGAAAGTCCGGCTGACGTCCCTCGATCCGGCCTACGTAGAACATCATCGCCCCGATAACGCCGGACTTTTCACTTTCGGTCATGCCCTCGCTGTGCGCCACTGCAATCGCGAAGACGCCCATGCATCGCAAGTCGCTTTCGATAGCAGGATCGACCCCCGCCAGAGCCGCCGCTGCCACCAGACCGACGATCATGACATGTCTCCCCTAGAACGGTTTGACGACCACCAGCACCACGATGATCGCAGCGGCAAGGCCCGGCACTTCGTTAAGCAGGCGCAGCTTCTTGCCGGTAAGCGGCCTTTCGCCTTTCGCCAGCTTCTTCCCATAGCTCACGAGCCAGCCGTGATAGCCGCTGAGGGCAACCACGAAGAGCAGCTTGGCATGGAGCCAGGGAGCAACCCACCAGCTGCCGGCATATGCCAGTGCGAGACCGAATACCCAGACGAGAATCAGCGATGGCGTCAGGATGATCTTGCGCAGCTTGGCCTCGCGATCGATCCAGCGCGCTTCCTCGGCCGAACCGGGCTCGGCCTCCTGATGATAGACGAAATAGCGGGGTAGCATGAACAACCCGGCCATCCAGAAGATCACGAAGATGATGTGCCCGGCTTTCAGCCAGAGGTAGGTGGTCTGCAAGATCTGCTCCATGAGGTCAGCCTCTTAGCGCCTGCCCCCGGCGCGTGTCAGCCCCTGTTTGTCGTCGCAAGGTCCAAGTCTGCCGATCAGCGTTCCCAGGCCCGCAGCACACCGAGCAGCCGCTCGACGTTCTCGATCGGCGTATGCTGGCCAATACCGTGCCCGAGATTGAACACATGCGGACGCCCCGCAAAGGCATCGAGCACATCGCGTGCCTGACGGTCCAGATCGTCGCCGCCAGCCAGCAGCAGCAGCGGATCGAGATTGCCTTGCACGGGCATGCCGTCCGGAAGATTCCCGGCCGCCCAGACGGGATCGACGGTTTCATCCACACCCACGGCATCGACACCGGTTTCGCGGGCATAAGCGACCAGCTTCTCTCCCGACCCCTTCGGGAAACCGATGATCGGCGTTTCGGGATGACGCGCCTTGAGGGCCGAGACGATCCGGGCATTGGGCGCGATCACCCATTTCTCGAATTGTGCCGGGGCAAGACTGCCTGCCCAGGAATCGAACAGCTGCACGGCTTCGGCACCAGCCTCGATCTGACCGGAAAGGTATTCCACAGTGACCTCGATCACCGCATCGATGATCGCCTGGAATGCCACCGGATCGCGATAGGCCATGGCCCGGGTCTCATGCTGATCGCGGCTGCCTTCGCCAGCCACCATGTAGGTCGCGACGGTCCAGGGTGAGCCTGCAAAACCGAGCATGGTTTTGTCCACAGCCAGCGAAGTCCGCACTTTCCGTACGGTTTCGTAGATCGGTGAGAGCCGCTCGGGCACCGCTGTCAGCCCTTCCAGCGCATGATCGACGAGCTTGGGGGACAACTTCGGTCCTTCGCCTGCCAGGAACCTGAGATCCTGACCCATCGCATAGGGCACAATCAGAATGTCGGAAAACAGGATAGCGCCATCGAAGCCGAACCGGCGGATCGGCTGCAAGGTAATCTCGGTTGCCGCGTCGGTATCGTAGACCAGCGCAAGGAAGCCGCCCTTTTCGGCGCGCAGTTCCCGGTACTCGGGAAGGTACCGTCCCGCCTGGCGCATGAGCCAGACAGGCCGCTTGGTCGCATTCTCACCACGGAGCGTGTTCAGGAGGAGGCCGGGCATCGCGTTTCGGATCCGATCAAAATAATTTAGAATTTTTATAAAAGATTGATGGAGTCTGTTGGTCCTGTGGATATCGGGGACGAGCGCGCCTTGCCCGATTTGTCCCGCGATGAACAGGGTGAAGTGACCGAGCCGACTCTGAGCAGCGCCGTGGTCAAGCAAAGGTTGTTCGCCTTGTCCACAGGGTGTGGAACCGCGCCCCAGGCTGTCCACAAGTCGGGCTGGGGAATGCGGGTAGCGGGCAGGAAATCGGCCCTGCGAGTTGTCACCGGATCGATCCCGTGGTTTATGCCGGAAGATATCCACAAGGAGCCCGAACTCCCGCAAAAAGGCACTTCATGGCGCGTTTCAACCTGCATCTCCTCTCGGACTCGACCGGCGAAACGCTGGAGATGATCGCTAAGGCTGCGCTTGCCCAGTTCGACGATTCCGACGTTCTTCGTCACTTCTGGCCGATGGTGCGCTCGCAGCAGCATCTCGACCGGATCATGGGCGAGATTGCCGCCCATCCGGGTCTGGTGTTTTACACACTGGTCAACGAGGAAACGCGCGGCCGGCTGGAGGAGCGGTGCCAGGCGCTCGGCCTTCCGGCCATTGCCGTGCTCGATGGTGTGACCGACGCGCTCGAGGCGCATCTCGGGCAGGAAGCCAAGGGGCGCCCCGGCCGCCAGCACAGGCTCGACGATGCCTACTTCGCGCGGGTCGATGCGATTCAATATACGATTGCCCATGACGACGGCATTGCCTGGGAAGATTGGGAAGAGGCCGACATCCTGCTGGCCGGAGTCTCCCGCACGAGCAAGACGCCGACGAGCATCTATCTCGCCAATCGTGGATACAAGGTGGCGAACATTCCCATTGTTGTGGAAAGCCCGCCGCCGCCTGCCCTGTTTGGACTCAAGCGCCCCATGGTGGTGGGTCTGACCACGGCGCCGGAGCGCTTGATCCAGGTACGCCGTAATCGCTTGCTTTCGCTCAGCCAGTCGCCGGACACAGACTATGTGCAGATGGAAAAGGTCGAGAGCGAAGTGAAATATGCCCGGCGCATGTTCGCCGACAATTCCTGGGCGGTCATCGATGTCACGCGCCGCTCGATCGAGGAAACGGCGGCTGCGGTGATCAATCTCTATAATGAACGTAAGGCGGCCGGCATTCAGGGTCAGGTCGGTCCGAAGCCGATCTGAAGAACCAGGAAATACCGATGATCGTCCTTGCCTCCCAAAGTGCGTCGCGCCGCGCCATGCTCGAAGCTGCCGGAATCCCCTTCCGGGCACAGCCCGCCCACGTCGACGAGCGGGGTATTGAACTGGCGCTGGGCGATGCCGGCCCGGCCAAGATCGCTCTCGAACTGGCAAAGGCAAAGGCGCTGGCCGTGTTTGCCGAAGAGGAAGTCGTGCTGGGAAGCGATTCCCTTGTGGCATGCGGGGGGAGACGCTTCGACAAACCGGCCTCGCGCGAACAGGCCGCCGAGCATCTGCGCTTCTTTTCGGGCAAGGTCATGGAATTGCACAGCGCTGCGGCCCTGGTTCGTGACGGGGACGTGCTTTGGGCTGAAAACGCCGTGGCCCAACTGCATGTGGCCGATCTGTCCAACTCTTTTATAGAGAGCTATCTGGAAGCCGAATGGCCGGCCGTTGCCGGCTGCGTCGGCGTCTTCCGTATCGAAGCACGCGGCGTTCAGCTGTTCGAAAAGATCGAGGGTGACTATTTCACCATCCTTGGCATGCCGCTGCTCAAGGTGCAGGCGGCTTTGCGCAAGTTGGGAGTGATGCAGCAGTGAACGTGCCTTACGCCGAGGTGATCGGCGATCCGATAGCGCAATCGAAATCGCCGGCGATTCACACCTTCTGGCTTAAGAAACTGGGGCTGGAAGGCCATTATAGCCCTTGCCTTGTCGAGTTGGCCGGTCTCGAGGCCTATCTCGCCGAACGCCGATCCGATCCCGACTGGCGTGGCTGCAATGTCACTATGCCACACAAGCTCGCGATCGTCCCCATGCTCGACCGGCTCGATCCGCTCGCGGCCAAGATCGGAGCGGTGAACACCGTCGTGCGCGAAAACGACGGAACGCTGACGGGATACAACACCGACGCTCCCGGTTTCCTGGAACCCTTGCGCGATGAACTGGCTAAAACACACCTGTTCCGTATGGCGCGTGTACTCGGCACGGGAGGTGCAGCTCGCGCGATCGTTGCGGCACTGGCGCAAGAGCACTTCGTCATTGTCCTGGCCGGCCGCGATCCGGGCAAGGCGCGGGCAATGCTCGATGAACTGGCGTCCGGTAAGGATCACCACGCGATCGATCTTGCCCATTTCGTGCATCCGACCGACTTTGCTTTCGATCAGCGCGAGGGCTGCATGGATCTGATCGTCAATGCCAGCCCGCTTGGCATGACCGGGCAGCCGCCGCTGGCGTTCGATTTCAGCCATGCCCCGCCGGGCAGTGTCGTTTACGACATCGTTACCAGCCCGCTCGATACACAGTTCCTCAAGGAAGCGCGGGAAGCCGGATTTTCAACGGTCGATGGTCTATCCATGCTGATCGGGCAGGCGGATAGTGCTTTCGAGCATTTCTTCGGCCGGAAGCCTCCGCGCGAAGACGATCAGACATTGCGGGACCTGATCCTGTCATGACGAAAGAGAAGAAGCGGCAGACCATCCTCGGCCTCACCGGTTCGATCGGCATGGGCAAGTCGACCGTGGCGGGCATGATGCGTGATTTGGGGGTGCCGGTGTTCGATGCCGATGCTGCCGTCCACGAACTGCAGGGACCGGGCGGTGCGCTGTTGCCGGCCATCGAGGCAGAATTTCCCGGGACGACCGGACCGGACGGAGTCGACCGGCAGAAACTGGGCGCTGCGGTATTCGGTGACTCCGAAAAGCTCAAGCGACTCGAGGAAATCGTGCATCCGGCCGTCGCGGCCATGCGCAGCGGCTTTCTTCGGGACAATGCGGATGCCCCTCTCATCGTCTTCGACATTCCACTGCTCTATGAAAAAGGGGGGCAGCAGGGACTTGATGCCGTAGCGGTGGTGTCGGCGCCCGCTTCCGATCAACGCGAACGTGTTCTTGCGAGGCCGGGCATGACCGTGGAAAAGTTCGAGCAAATTCTGGCACTTCAGGTGCCCGATGCGGAAAAGCGTGCGCGTGCCGATTTCGTGATAGATACCGGTACAAGCCTGACACAGACGCGCAATCAGGTAGCCGGTATCGTCAGGACGCTGGAACGAGCAGAATAATCGTCGGCAGGCCCTTGCGCAGGGGGCTATGCAGGCAGATATGGGAAGAGATGCGAGAGATCATCTTCGATACCGAAACGACCGGTTTCGACCCCAAAAGCGGGGACCGCATGGTGGAAATCGGCTGCATCGAAATGATCAACCGAGTTCCTACCGGCAAAACATTTCACGCGTATTTCAATCCTGAACGCTCGATGCCCGCTGAGGCGGAGGCCGTGCACGGCCTTTCGGATGCTTTCCTGGCTGATAAGCCTCTGTTTTCCGAGCTTGCGCAGGATTTTCTCGATTTCATCGAAGATAGCCCGATGGTCGCTCACAACGCCGGGTTCGACTTCAACTTCATCAATGCCGAGCTGACGCTTTGCGGCCTGCCCATCGTCGGGAAAGACCGCATGGTAGATACCGTGGCACTGGCCAAGGTGCGTCATCCCGGTGCCAAGCTTTCCCTCGATGCCTTGTGCTCGCGCTATGGCATCGATCGCAGCCACCGCACCAAGCACGGCGCGCTCCTCGACGCAGAACTGCTCGCGCAGGTCTATGTCGAGCTTCGCGGCGGCCGCCAGATCGGCCTCGAGCTTGTTGCGGAAACCACTGAAATCGTGACGGAAGTCAAAGTCCTCGTTCGCAAGGACCGGATATACCGTCAGCCGCGTCCCCACGCGGCCACCGGCCAGGAACTGGCGGCTCACGCCGAGTTTCTCAAGTCGGTCGATACCCCGCTCTGGGGTGCATGAACTCTAGTACTGAGGAGAATTCGCTCATGGATATTCGCGTCTCCGGTCATCAGGTCGACACTGGTGAAGCCCTGCAGACTCACGCCAACGAGCGACTGATGGCGATCATCGAGAAGTATTTCAGTCGAGCGCTGTCATCGCACGTCACCTTTGGGCGAGCTCCGGCCGGCGCGTTCCGATGCGATATCATCATGCATGTGATGCAGAACCTCGTGCTCAAAGGAACGGGTGTTGCGCATGACGCGCATGTCGCCTTCGACCAGGCGGCCGAGAAGATCGACAAGCAGCTGCGTCGCTACAAGCGCCGTCTCAAGGATCGGCACGAGCAGGCCCAGCACGCAATGGCGGTGGAAGACGCGGCCTACGAAGAGGCCGGGTATACGATCTTCGAAGAATCGCCGGCTGATCGCGACGAAGAAGCGGAAACCGATGCGCCCGTCGTCATCGCCGAAACGCGAGTCGACGTGCCGGAAGCGACTGTCTCCGACGCGGTAATGATGCTCGACCTGCGCAACACTACGGCACTGTTCTTCAAAAACGCTGGAACTGGGCGGCATAATATGGTTTACCGCCGCGGCGACGGCTCGATCGGCTGGGTCGAACCGCACTGACGCTGCCGCAGCGTGCCGAACTTCTGATCGGAAGATAGGGGAGAAACCCCCCGGGTGACCGGGGGTTTTGGGGCATGCATCAATTGGAAACCGATCAAGCCTAGAATTAGATTTGTCATGACTGGTCTTTTTAACCTGCTGCCCGAGGCCGTGACCACGGCGCGTGCGGACAGCAAGGACATCATTCTGGGAAAGCTCGCGGCACAGTTTGCCGGGGTCTATAATCTTGATCGCGATACCGTGCTCAAACGGATCGTGGAACGCGAAGAACTCGGCAGCACCGGGTTCGGTCGCCGGATTGCGATACCGCATGCCCGCATTCCAGGACTGGGCCGGCCCGTTGCAGCGTTCATTCGCCTGGAATCGCCGGTCGAGTTCGATTCTGCCGACGGTATGCCGGTGGACCTGGTCTTCGGCCTTTTGTCTCCGGAAGGCGCGGGTGCCGCGCACTTGCATGCGCTCGCAGCGATTTCGCGCATGATGCGCGATGAAACCATGCACGAAGCGCTGCTGGCTGCGCCGGGGCCGGAAGTGCTGTTCAGTCTGCTCAGCAACGTCATCGATCGCGATGTCGCATGATATGACGGACGGGGAGGCGCCAGAAGTCTCCGGTGCCAATTTGCACTGGCGGGCTCTGGAAGGCCTTTACGCATCCGCGCCGATCAACCACAAGTTTCGCTCGTCTCTCGAAATCGTTGGCGAAGGGTTGTCGCGCATCACCTTTCTGATCGAGCCCGACTGTTTTCACGCGGCCGGCGCCGCGCATGGTACGATCTATTTCAAGATGCTGGACGACGCGGCTTTCTATGCTGCGAATACGCTGGTGACGGACCGCTTCCTGTTGACGACCTCGTTCAACCTCCACTTCAGCAAGCCTATCAAGGGTGGCCGTGTGGTCGCCGAGGGTCGCTGGGTCAGTGGGCGCCGCCGCGTCCTGGTGGCCGAATCGTGGCTGCTGGACGAGGAAGGCGAAGAGGTCGGGCGCGGAACCGGCACTTTCATGCGCTCGCGCATCGCGCTGTCCGGTCTGCCTGGATACACCGCCTCCAAGGTTTCCTGACCCATGGATGCGCGGCTTCCGACTCATATCGAAGTCTCAGGGCTGATCCGCAGCGTCGATGCCGCGGGAGGCTTTGCCACGGTAATCAGGAAAGGTGAACGCGACGCAGGGACGATCATGGTCGTACTCACGGAAAACGGCGCGAATACACGAGCTTACGAGCGTATGCCGCAGCTGGACGGGACCCGCGACTGGCATTGTGTTCGCAACCAAGATATTGATAAAAAACAGGAATTCGAAGACTTCCTGACCCGGCGGGGTGAGCAGGATCCCGACCTCTGGATCGTGGAGCTGGATATCGCACAAGGTGAACGCTTCATCGGGCTCGCGTAAATTTCTTTGTTGACTTGCAAGCTTTGCAAGTTAAGGGGCCCCTCGCAGATGCGCAGGCGGCATGAAAAGACATTTCGGTCTTTGTGCTGGCACGCAGACGGGGAATCGTCGGCAGGTTCGAACGTGAGGTAAAATGCTCCCGAAAGAGCATTCACGATCAGACCTGTGTCAGAGGGTTCACCGCATTTGACCAAGGCAATATGCGTAGCAAGGTTCAGTGGGCGAGCGCGATGGCGCTGGCCGCGACGGTGTTTACCGCTTTGTTTAGCGCCCAGGGTTCGGGCGCGGCGGCGTCGGAGATGATTCCGACTCTCGTCGAACAGAAACCCAAAGTGGAATTCGTTTCCCAGCCGGTTGTTCAGCCGCTCGCCAAGGAAGGTGAAGAGGCTCCCGCAGAGGAAGCAGTCGAAACCGCCCCCGAGAGCGAAGTGACCACGTTGGCGCAGCTCGTGTCCGAGCAGAGCATGCCTGGCAAGATGAGCCGCCAGATGCGCTGCCTGGCTGGGGCAATCTATTTCGAAGCCCGTGGTGAAACGCTCGAGGGCCAGCTGGCAGTCGGCCGCGTGATCGTTAACCGCGCCGCGTCAGACCGGTTCCCCGACAGCTACTGCGGCGTCGTATACCAGCGCTCGCAATTCTCGTTCGTCCGTGGCCGCTCGATGCCCACGATCCACGAACATTCCAACAGCTGGCGCCGTGCTGTGGCGATCGCGCAGATCGCTCAGGCCGATAGCTGGGTCAGCCCGGCCAAAGGTGCTCTGTTCTTCCACGCAGCACGTGTTTCACCGAAGTGGCGCCTCACTCGAGTGGGCCGCATCGACAATCACATTTTCTACCGTTGATGAACGGGCGGGGACCGGTTTGGTTCCCCGCCTGACCGGTTACGCGCGCAACTGAACCCAGACGGGCGCGTGATCGCTGGCCTTTTCCCGGCCGCGATGGGCCTTGTCGACACCGCATGCGACCAGTCGGTCGGCAAGTTCCGGCGAGAGCAGTGCGTGGTCGATCCGGAAGCCATGATCGCGTTGCCATGCGCCGGCCTGGTAGTCCCAATAGGTCCACACGCCGCCACGCGGGTTGTGTGTTGCCAGGGCATCGGTCCAGCCGTCGCCAAGGAGGCGATAGTAGGCGTCGCGTGATTCCGGCTGCATCAGGGCGTCTGAGGCCATGGCAGGGGGTGACCAGACGTCGCGGTCGGTCGGAATGACGTTGAAGTCGCCGGTGACGATGGCCGGTACTTCCTCGGCTTTGATCGCGGCCATGCGTTTTCGCAGCCGCCCCATCCAGCGTAGTTTGTAATCGAACTTGGGTCCGGGCAGCGGGTTGCCGTTGGGCAGATAGATGCACACGACGCGCAAACCGAAGACATCGGCTTCCAGATAGCGCGAGTGATCGTCCTCGGGTTCCCCGTCCAGGCCGCGCCGGACTTCGACAGGCTGTTCGCCGTCAGCGAGGATGGCGACGCCATTGAAGCTCTTCTGGCCGTGCCAGATGCCCTTGTAGCCCAGCTTCTCGAACTCGGAGATCGGGAGGCCTTCATCCTGCGACTTGATTTCCTGCAGGCATGCAACGGCTGGCCGGGTCTCGTCGAGCCATTCGAGCAGGCGCGGCAGGCGGGCCTTCACACCGTTGATGTTGAACGAGGCGATTTTTCTCACACGGAGAAACTCGATCCGCATCCACATCCGGCGGCGGCATTCGGGTTTTCGACCCGAAAAGCGGCGCCACCGAGAGATTCGACGAAATCGACGACGCAGCCGTCGACGAGATCAAGGCTCATCGGATCGACCACGAGCCGGACGCCATCGGTTTCAGTGACGAGGTCGTCTGTTTCGGGCGCGTCGGCGAGCCCGAACTTGTACTGGAAGCCGGAGCATCCGCCGCCCTCGACCGAGAGGCGCAGGATTGCCGGCGTGCCCTGCTTTTCTGCAATGGCGGCGACGCGGGCAGCAGCTGACGGGCTGAGAGTGAGGCTTTGTTGGTCCATGTCCGGAATGTAAGCGCCTCTGCCCCACGCGGCAAGGCGGGAGGGCCGGAAACCGGCTGAATCAGGCCGTGCGGATGTAATCCCGCATGGCGGCCGCTTCTGCTTCCATTGCGTCGATCCGGTATTTGACGAGATCGCCGATCGAGACGAAGCCGATCATCCTGTCATTCTCCACGACGGGGAGATGGCGAATGCGCCGCCGGGTCATCAGGGCAAGGGCACTTAGAACCGGGGTGCCGGGGTCTACGGTTACGGCTGGCTTGGTCATGACGTCGCCGACCGTCATGTCGAGCATCTCGTGGCCGAATTCACGCAATCGGTAGATCACGTCACGTTCGGAGAAAATCCCCGCGATTGCGCCGTTTTCCATGATGGGCAATGCACCGATGCGCCGATCGGCAAGGATGCCGGCGGCTTCGCGTACAGTTGCGGAGACGTCGCATGTGAGGACGGCGTCGCGGCCTTCGATGAGGCGACCAATGGTCATCGTCAACTCTCCCTGTTCTGCTTGGGCCTGCTCCCCGAAAGCAGGCCGGGACAGAGTATCACAGGCCTTGAAGGTTCGCCACTTCGTCCCGCTGTTTGTGCGGCCTGTCACGAGAGGCTTGCGAGAGTGCCCGTCAGCCCTCACATGGGCCAGATGGTTCCCCCCTCACCTCTTGAAGATCCTAAGAATGCGGCACACGCCTGGGCGCGGTATCTGCGCATCATGCGCTGGATGATGCTGGCGACCGTGGGGCTCGTGGCCGTGGCGATTATCCTGCTGTACAAGTCGAACGGGATGGTCTCGATCCACTTCTACATCGCGACGGCCCTCGGGATCGGGTTCACCATGCTGCTGACGTCGGCCCTGATGGGGCTGGTATTCCTTTCCAGCGGTACCGGGCACGACGACTGCATCATCGATCCCCTGGAGGACGAGGATTCGCTGCGATAGCGGCTGGCGGCGCTATAGGTCAGTCCTGCTTGGGCCTGAGGCGGTTTTCCTCGACCGGCTGACCACCGATAAGGTGCTGCTGGATGATCTTCTCCAGCGCCTCTTCGTCGCATGAGTGGTACCATACGCCATCCGGCCAGACGACCGCGACGGGCCCGGCCGCGCAGATGCGCAGGCAATCCGCCTTTGTGCGTGCGACACCGCCCCGGCTGTCGAGGTCAAGCTGCTTGAGGCGCTTCTTCAGATACTTCCAGGCTGCGCGCCCCTTCTCCGGGGAGCAGCACTCCCCTTTCTGCGGTTCGGCGCAGATGAAGATATGGCGATGAATGCCGTTGCCGCCGGCCTTGGCCAGTGCATCCTGCGCGCGTTCGATGTCGGATGCGGTATTCGTCATGCGCGCAGCATCCACGGTTCGATGGAAGTTGCAAAGCTTTCAGGCAGTGGCGCCGGTCCATCGGGTCCCACGGTTACGAGGACCGTGCGGGCGAAGACGATCGGCGTTCCATGCTGCGTGACGACCTGGACGAGCCGGTGACTGGTCCGACCGACATGCTCCATGGCGCAGCCGATTTCGACGCTGTCAGGATAGGCGGCCTCGCCGAGATATTCGATGGCCACGCTGGCGACCATCGATGTCATGCCCACCAGAAGATTGCGATAGCCGCACTGACGGTGGAAGCGAACGCGCGAATCTTCCAGCAGACCTGCCATCGCCACGTTGTTGACATGCAGGTTTACGTCGAGATCGCCGAAACGGGGTTCGATCGTTGTCGTGAAGGGATAGCGCGCGGGATTGAGAAGCGCGGGATCGGGTTTCGCCATGTTCTGCGAAGTAGGCAGCGCTACCCCGCAGGTCCAGTCCGGAATTGGCCGGGCTCAGACCTTCTTGCCGACGATCCGAGAGATTTCTGCCGCGACCAGGCGTTCGACAAGCGGTGGAAGGTTCTTGTCGAGCCACTCGGCAAGCGCCGGGCGCAGCAGTTCACGCGTCAGGTCCTCGAGCGAGGTCTCGCCCGAACGGACGATTTTCGGCGGTGCGCTGGGTTCGGAGAGCATGGCAAGCGCTGCAAGTGATTCGCGCATCGAATCGCGGACCTGATCACGGATCAGCGACGGTTCGATCTCGTCTTCCGTGGGGCCCTCGGTGACCTGCGCGGTTTCCTGCAGCTCGAGAACGTCCTCTTCGGGTTCGGACTGCGCGAGGGGGTTTTCCTCGATCACACCGACATTGGCCCGGCGCTGCCGCTCGATACGCGCACCGGTGCGATTGTCACGGGCAATAACCTGCTTAATCGACTGGAGGATCTCCTCGACCGAAGGTTCGCCGTTCTGATGCATTTCCAATGTCCCCCTGGTGCACCCTTGCAGGACGCAAGCATCGACCTGCCCCGAATCGGAGCTGGCCCTTACTCCTCCGGAATGTCCCCATCCTGGACCGGCGTGTCAACGGTGCTCGTCGAACGCACGACAGGTGCTGGATCGTCGTCCCAATCGAAGAACTTGCCGCGTACCCGCTTGTAGTTGAGATTCGGGTCGTAGAGGATGTCGCTGTCGAGGCTCAGGTCGCGCGCCTCGGCCCTGCCCATGGCGGCCAGCAGATTGAAGCCGGCGACGTAGGCGTTGCGCCGCGCCGTAACCAGCTGCACCTGCGCATTGAGCGATTCCTGTTCGGCGTTCAGGATGTCCAGAATTGTGCGGTTGCCGACGGAGTTTTCCGCCCGCACGCCTTCGAGGCTGAGCGCTGCCGCCTCCACCGCGACTTGCGAGGACCGGATAACGTCGTTGGCAGCAACCCAGGAGGTATAGGCGGAGCGAACCTGAGCAATCACGCTGCGTTCGGTCGCGATTTCGCTTTCGAGAGCGGCCGATGCCTGGGCCTGCGCCTGACGGCGTTGCGCCGCGGGCAGACCACCCTGGAATATCGGGATCGAGATCTGCGCGCCGGCCTGCCCGGTCGTTTCGCTTTGCGCGAACGCAGCTGAACTCAGGCCACCAAGTGTGTTGAAATAGTTGTTGTATGCACCCGATGCGAAGAGGCTGACACGCGGCAGGCGTCCGGCGCCGGCAACGTCAATGTCCTTCTTCGCGGCTCTGGTCTGCTCGCGGGCGGCAATCAGATCCGGGTTGTTTTCCAGAGCGATGTCGACAGCTTCTGAGGGCGTTTCCGGAAGGTTCGGCAGCGGCGGCGGAGCGGCCAGGTCTTCCGGAGCTTTGCCGACCAGCTGGATATAGGTTTCGCGCGCAGCCGCGAGGTTCGCCTCGGCCGCGCGGGCATCGCTCTGCGCGATGGCAAGGCGCGATTGCGACTGGGCGACGTCGGTGCGGGTGAGGTCGCCGATCTCGAAGCGGTCGCTCGTGGCCTGAAGGTTGACCTTGAGGACGTTGACGTTCTTGCGGTTGAGCCCGACGATGGCGCGGTTCCGGATCACGTCCATGTACGCCGCGACGACCGATGCGAAGATCTGGCTTTCAGTGCCGCGCAGACCAGCCTGACCGGCTTCTACGCGGATCTTGGCGGCGTTGATGCGGTTCTTGACCGCCCCGCCGGAGTAAATCGGCACACCAAGCTCGACATTGCTCGTCAGTGCCCGGTCGGGGTTTGAGAACGCGTTGGGGCTCTGCTTGACGAATTCGGTGTATCGGCCGCTGGCATTCACGCTGGGCAAGCCCGACGCGCGTGCGATCGGCACGTTCTCGTCCGTTCCGCGTTGCTGGGCGCGGGCCGACTGCAACGAAGGGTTGGTCTGGTAGGCCATGACCAAGGCCTCGCGCAGGGTATCTGCACGAACCATAGTACCCGCGGTTGTGGCGAACAGGGCGACGCTGGCCAGCAACCCGGCCCGACGCGCGAACCGGGCCACGGTCAGAAGCTCCAGCGCTTGGGTGCCGCGAATTCGGGAAGGGCGGGAATACCGAGTTCGGCAAGCGGAAGCAGGGAGACCGAACCCGCGGCCTTGCAGCCGGTGGCGAGGCGGCTCACGCCGCGTACGACCAGACCGGTCACGATCCGCCCACCTTCGGCGAGCTGCCGTCCGAGCACTTCGGGAAACTCTTCCACGGCGCCATCGACGATGATCAGGGAATAAACGCCTTCGCCGGACAGGCTGGAAACAGCCGAAGGATCGACGGCGTCGAGCGTACCGACAAGCGGGCGCAGCAGCGCTGCCAGGTAACCCTCAGCGTCTCCGACCAGCAGAACCCTGTCGGTTTTCGTCGGCGCGGCCTCGGCGAGCATCTTGCCGTGAACCAGCGGAGCGGCAAGGAAACGACCGTTCCCAAGCGGAATGGCACGGTCGATATAGGCGGCATCGCGCAGCGTTTCGGGAACGTAGTCCTCGCGGGCGACGTGGGCCATCGCCGAAAGAACCCAGGGTTCGTTCACGCCGCTTGTGCGCAGCTGGCTGACGATCATCGCGTGGCGGGCGGCGGACTTGGCGGCGGCGGTCTGTTCGGCCTCTGGCGCCGACCGATCCTCGGTCAAGGTCATCTGGTGCAATTCCCTCATGCATTCACGGATTGCGCGCTGGGCGCTTCGGTTTTCCGCAACAACGGCACTTTCTGCGGGGCCTTCTAGGCCAAGGTGCCATGGAGGCCAAGCGCTTTGACGATACCCTTGTCGATCCACGCAAGCGGTTCGACGATCACTTTGACGATCCTTGGCGCCCGGATTATGGGAGCGGCGCGAAATTCACGTGATCCGCTTAACCGGGAGCGCTTAGTCCATGGCCGAAATGGTGACCATCCGCGAAGACGACCTGATCGAAAGTGTCGCCGACGCTCTGCAATACATCAGCTATTATCACCCGATGGACTACATCCGGGCGCTCGGCGAAGCCTACGAGGCCGAGCAGGGCCCGGCCGCCAAGGACGCGATCGCGCAGATCCTCACCAACAGCCGCATGTGCGCCGAAGGGCATCGCCCGATCTGCCAGGACACCGGCATCGTCAACGTCTTCATCGAGTGGGGCCAGAACTGCCGGCTCGAATCCGATCGCTCCTTGCAGGAAGTGGTCGATGAAGGCGTGCGCCGCGCATACGGTAACAAGGAAAACAAGCTGCGCGCCTCGGTGCTGGCCGATCCCGCCTTCACCCGCCGCAACACCAAGGACAACACGCCGTCGGTGCTCTCGGTATCGATGGTCCCGGGTAGCAAGGTCTCGGTGGACGTCGCGGCCAAGGGCGGAGGCTCGGAAGCCAAGTCCAAGTTCAAGATGATGAATCCCAGCGATTCGATCGTCGACTGGGTACTTGAGATGCTGCCGCAGATGGGCGCGGGCTGGTGTCCGCCGGGGATGCTGGGCATCGGCATCGGCGGTACTGCCGAGCACTGCGTCAAGCTGGCCAAGCAGAGCCTGATGGACCCGATCGACATGGGCCAGCTCAAGGCACGCGGGCCTCAGAACGATATCGAAGCACTGCGCATCGAGATCTTCGACAAGGTCAATGCCATGGGCATCGGTGCGCAGGGACTGGGTGGTCTTTCGACCATTCTCGACGTCAAGATCCTCGACTGGCCGTGCCACGCGGCGAACAAGCCCGTCGCGATGATTCCGAATTGTGCCGCTACGCGCCATGCGCACTTTACGCTCGACGGTTCGGGTCCGAGCTATCTCGAAAAGCCGAACTTGGCCGAATGGCCCGAAGTCGAGTGGAAGCCGAGCAAGGAAGCGATCCGCGTCGATCTCGACACGCTGACCGCCGAGGACGTGAAGAGCTGGAAGCAGGGCGACCGCCTGCTGCTCAACGGCAAGATGCTGACCGGCCGCGATGCCGCGCACAAGCGTATCCAGGACATGCTGGAGAAGGGCGAGGAACTCCCCGTCGAGTTCAAGGGTCGCGTGATCTACTACGTCGGCCCGGTCGATCCGGTACGCGACGAGATCGTCGGCCCGGCTGGCCCGACCACTGCGACGCGCATGGACAAGTTCATGGACATGATGCTCGCACAGGGCCTGCTCGCCTGCGTCGGCAAGGCCGAGCGCGGACCGGCGGCGACCGAGTCGATCGCCAAGCACGAATCGGCTTACCTGATGGCCGTGGGCGGCGCCGCCTATCTCGTTGCGCGCGCGATCAAGGAGGCCAAGGTCGTCGGGTTCGAAGACCTCGGCATGGAAGCGATCTACGAATTCACCGTCGAGGACATGCCGGTGACGGTCGCGGTCGATTCCGAAGGCAAGAACGTCCACCAGCTCGCCCCGCTGGTGTGGAAGGAAAAGATTGCCAAGGAAGGCCTGCTCGCAGACTAAGGGCTTCCTTCGACAAACGACCCATGCGCGCCGACCGATGGATTGGCGTGCAGGGTCGTTTTCGGGCTATCCGGGGCGGTCATGACGGATATGGTTGAAAACCCGCGCGTGCCCGCGCGGCTGGTGCTTCTCTCGCTCGCTGCGCTGTGGACGTGTTATTTCGCGGTAGCGACCTTGCGCGGGGCCTTCATCGGCTTCGATTTCGCCTGGCCTATCGTGTCGCGGCGCCTGACGATCTGCATTGTCTCAATGCTGGTCATGGCCTCCGTCTGGCCCTTGCTGCAGATGCTCGACCGCAAGTCGAACCTGGTGCGGCTTCTTGTCGTGCTGGTGGGGGCCTTGCCGCTCGCATTCGTCCTGAGCTTCATCAACAACGTCATCTTTGCGGACATCGAGGTCACCAAGAGCCAAGCGCAGGACGTGATCGAGGATCCGTCCGGCAAGGTGCGGATCACGCGTGACGATGCCGGCAACATTCTCGTGGATCTGCCGAAGGCCGCCCGTTCCTCCTCGCAGCCGATGGACGAGAGCAGCGAGGCCGCCGAAGACCTGGCCCCGGTGATGGAGGACGACGGTTCGGGAATCACCATCCACACACGCAGCACCCGCGACAAGAGCTACACGCGTCTCGATGCGCTGGCCGATAACGCTTTTGGCCGGTACTTTCTCGTCCTCGCCTGGGCGGCGCTCTACTTTGCACTGGCCAAGGCAGAAGAGGCCCGCGCGGCCGAGCGGCGGGAAAGCGAATACCGGCGTGCTGCCGAGGCCGCCGAGCTGCGCAGCCTGCGCTATCAGGTGAACCCGCACTTCCTGTTCAACACGCTCAATTCGCTCTCCGCGCTGGTAATGACCGGGCGCAAGGAGGACGCGGAGCACATGATCCAAACCCTTTCGACCTTTTACCGGCGCACGCTTTCGGGTGACCCGACCAACGACATTCGGCTGGTGGACGAGATCGAGCTGCAGAAACTCTATTTCGCGATCGAGGCGGTGCGCTTCCCCAATCGATTGCTGACGCAAATCGATATTGACCCCGACGCCATCGATGCGATGGTGCCGGGCATGATCCTGCAGCCACTCGTCGAAAATTCGGTGAAGTACGCCGTCGCCGCGACACAGCGACCGGTAACTGTAAGCATCAAGGCGCGCCGTGAAGGCGGACAGCTCGTGCTGACAGTCGGCGACGATGGGCCGGGCGCCGAGCGAAGCAAGGCCGAAGGCTGCGGTATCGGTCTCGCCAACGTGCGTGACCGCCTGAAGGCACGGTTTGGCGGCGCCGGCACGCTGAAGTTCGGCAAGCGTCCGGAGGGCGGCTTCGAGACGGAACTGCGTATGCCGCTGGAGCTCGGCCGTGTCTGAACCCAGAGACGGAGCCGACCAGAACGACACGCCCTTGCGCACGCTGATTGTCGACGACGAGCCGCTCGCAGTCGAGCGCATGCAGGTGATCTGCGCAGGTATCGACGATGTGAACGTTATCGGCACCGCCAGCGACGGTCAGGCCGCCTTGCGGCTGGTCGCTGCGCTCAATCCGGATCTAATTCTGCTCGATCTGACGATGCCGGAGACCGACGGCCTGACGGTCGCCCGCCAGCTGTCTGGCGAGGAAAGTCCGCCGGCGGTGATCTTCGTCACCGCGCACGACGAGTTCGCCGTCGAAGCCTTCGATCTGGACGCCGTGGACTATGTGCTCAAGCCAGTGTCGCCGGATCGTCTGCAGCGCGCCGTGGGACGGGTGATTGCCCGGCGGGGACAGCGCGCGGAACCGCAGTCCAGCCAGTGGCTAGAGGAGTTCTGGGTTCCGCACCGTTCGGAACTGGTGCGTATTCCCGCCAGCGACGTGCAGCGCATCGATGCCGAACGCGATTACGTCCGGCTGCATGTCGGCGATCAGAGTTTTCTTCTGCTGCAGACGATCACCAGTCTGGAAGAACGGCTCGATCCCGAGCAGTTCATTCGCATTCACCGCAGCCATATCGTCAGGCGCGATTGCGTATCGGGCTTGCGGCATGAGGGTCTGGGTGTCTGGTCGGTGGAAATCGCCGGTGGCGAGGCGCTGAGGATTGGCCGAACGTACCTGCCGGCAGTGAAAAAAATGGCGGGCCGCTAGGACCCGCCAGTCTTTTTCCGGGTTATTATTTTTTTGGGACCTCAAGAAACTCTTGAAGAAGGGCGGCTTGCGCATGGTGTCGCGCAAGCCCGGTCCCTTGCTCGCATCAGCCGCCCAGGCGGGCGTCCGACGTTGCGTTGTCGATAGCAACTGCCATCACGTCCTTGGCGCGGGTCCGCGCCTGACGGTAGCAGTTGCGGGCGTGCTTGCTGGGAAGGCTCGAGCCGGTGACGCGGACATCGTAGCCGCAGGCGTCGCGAGCAGCAGCATCAAGGCGACGTTCGAGCGTACGCTGGCCGTCTGCGGAAGTGAGGTCGAGGTCGCTGTATTCCACGCGAACCTGGGTGCGTTCGCCGGCACCGGCGAAGGCCGGAGCGGTGGTCAGGGCGAGGCCGAGCAGGGCGGCGGTAGCGGCGATCGGTGCATTCTTGAACATTTTGGTCTCCTCCTCTTGAGAGCCTGCCTGGGGGGCTGTGCGGCTCGATGAGTTTGTTGTGCGCCCGATCGCCCGACCAATCACGCGAGGTTCGATTGTCGCCGGTCGAAGCTCGACCAAATGCGGCTTTTGCTGACGAACGACATTTGTAGTCGATGAACGACTTGGCGTTTTATGGCGGTCCGATCTGGATCGGTAGGCGTGAGTCGCGCGGCCCCGTTGCGCAGTGCTGGCCAGTTCGCCGTCGTGGCGGTACAAGCGCAGGCAATGCTGCCTCTCGTCGTCGTATTTTGCCTTGGTGTCGTGAACTTTGCCGCGCACAAGGCGGTGCTGGAAAGCGGTCACCCCATCCTGGTGCAGGTGCCATGGCTGTTTCGGTCGCTCGGAGGTCGTCTCAGCCTTATCGTCGAATTCGTTATGCTGCTGGGTGCCATGATCATGGCAGCGGCAGGATCGATGGGCTGGACATGGGTCTATGCGCTTTACACACTGCTCAACGGCTTTTCCGCGTGGTTGATTGCGAGCGGCAGGGTCTAGCGGGAACCGGGGGGGTGATGCCCGGTTGATGATGGCATGACCAAAACACGTTCCGATCATCTCACCACACAAAAGGTCTGGCTTGTCTGCAACGCCGCGAGCGGGAGCAACAGCGCGGAGGCCGTCGAGGCGGTGACAGCCGCATTCACCGACGTTGGTCTCGATCTGCAGCGCACGATCCAGTTTCCGGACGAGGCGGCGCCTGACGCTGATCTCCTTGAGCGGGAGCGTGTCGGCATGCTCGCCGTATTCGGCGGTGACGGGACGGTTCATGCGGCGATGAAGCAGGCAGCGGGATGGGATGGCCTGGTTCTGGTGCTGCCCGGCGGCACCATGAACATGCTGTCCAAGCGCATTCACGGCGACGTGCCGGCGCAGGACATCGTCGCGCGTCTCGCCGGAGGAAAGGTGCATTGCACAAGGCCGATGGTGGTGCGTACGCAGCACGGGATAGCGCTGACCGGGCTTCTCGCAGGCCCCGGCGCCATCTGGAACGAGGTGCGCGAAGCGCTGCGCAGTGTCGATTTGCTGGAAGTGGTTGCAACGACACAGCAGGCTATCCGCTATTCGACAAACGGCCCGAAGGTGCTGTGTCAGGAGGTCGACTGCGGGCGTGAGGAAGGCTATGCCGCCATCACAGTGACCCCGCAGGAAGATGGCCTCGAAGCAAACGGCTACTACGCCGAGACGCTCGGCGACTATGCCGGACAGGGTATTGCCCTGCTCAACCGCAATTTTCGCGATGGCCCCCATGATGAATTGGGCAGGCACGGCAAGGTGCGATTGTTCTGTCCGGAAGGAGAGCCAATGGGCCTGTTGATCGATGGGGAACCTTTCAACGGCGGGTCCGAAGAGCTGTTCGAGCCGGTTCCGTGCGACATGAATCTGGTGACGACGGTTCAAGGAAATGCGGGCGATGCACGGTAAAGTTTCGCAGATGCCTTGCGGACCGATCAGGCTGTTCCACCTGAGCGACATTCACTTCGGGCTGGAAGACCGCCGCGCGATCGCCTGGGCGAAGGAATGCATCGAGGGCGAGCGCCCCGATGCCGTTGCCATAACCGGCGATCTGACGATGCGGGCGCGCAGCCGGGAATTCAAGGCGGCCTGTGAATGGATCACCGCGCTCGACGTGCCTGTCACGGTCGAGGTCGGCAATCACGACATTCCCTATTTCAACCTCTACCAGCGGTTTTTTGCGCCTTACCGAAGGTTCCGGGCAATCGAGAGCCTTGTCGAGTCGCAGCTTGATCTGCCGAACCTCGCCATCGTGCCGCTGCGCACGACGACCCGTGCGCAATATCAGCGCTTTCCCTGGTCCAACGGTTGGGTAACCGAACGCGCGCTGGCTCATTGTCTCGAAGCGATCGATGCTCAGCCTGAAGGAACGCGCGTTCTGGTCGCCGCGCACCACCCGCTGACCGAGCGGCGCGAACGCGACAACAAGCTGCTGACGATCAATGGTACGAAAACCATGGAAGCGCTGGCCGGACGGAAAGTCATGGCTATACTTTCAGGACACATCCACGATCCTTTCGATCTGGTTGCACAGACATCTGCCGGGCCCTTGCGGATGGTCGGTGCCGGTACGCTTTCGAGGCGTATCCGGTCCACGCCGCCGAGCTTCAACGAGATCATCATCGACGGGGACGATCTGCGCGTCGAAGCGCGTAATCTCGAGCATGTAGCCACGCCAGCGATGCAAATTCCGGAGGTCCCGGAAAATGCACTGCCGCCACGTGAGCCGGGGGATCCGGTTTCGCCCGTGGGGACGGTGCCGTCAGTAGATCCGCCGGTGAACTGAATCGGACATGCAGGCTGTCGAATCAGAAAGGCCGCACCGTCTTCGTGACGGTGCGGCCTCTTTGTTGGGACTGCCGGGGAAGGGGACACGACCCCGGCAGCTCTCCTCCCTGACTTGTACTCTCAGTAGTCGTGATCGACTGAACCGATGCCGTTGATCTGACTGCGCAGCGTCTTCGGCTTGCGTGTGAGGGTAAGATGGCCCGCGCCATTGATCGTGACGTCGACGAGGTTGGTTGCGCCGATGGTGACGTTGCCGACGCCATCCATACGGACGGTTGCATCTTCGACGTCGAGCTTTTCGAGGTCGATGTTGCCGGCCCCTTCGCTGGTGACCATGATCTTGCGGACCTTGCCCCCAGCATCGAGGTTTACTGCGCCTTCGGATTTCAACCGGAACTGGTCCTGCTGCATGTCGATGAGCGTCACGTCGCCAGGGGCATCGAGATCGAGACCCGAGATTTCGGGCGCGGTGATCTTCACCTTGAGTCCGTGACGCATGTTGACGGTGCCGGGGATCGACAGGTGGCCGTCTTCCCAGACCACGCGGTCGACCAGCTTGTTCGGGCCCGACACGATCATCTCGGCCTTGTCACCGCGGGTGAAGCTCAGCTCCACCGGGATTTCCATGGCAAGCCGGGTGCCGGGTTCGACCGTGAAGGTACGGCTCTTGCGGGGGCCGGCGTAGTCGTCATCGTCGCCGATGTCCCAATGCCAGCCGTCGTTTTCACGGAACTCCTGCCGGAACTTGTCGCCGCCAACCAGCCAGGCTGCGCTGAATGCGACGATCGACAGGATCACGCCGCTGGCGAATACGATGAGCAGCTTCCTGAACATCTCATGTTTCCTTTCTATCGTCTTTTCAGGCTTCGGGATTGATGGCGGGCTGGATCACCCGGTAGTGCAAGCGGCCGAACCACATCAGTGCGTTGATGACCCAGATGCTGATCAGCGTAAGCAGGGCACCCGCGGCAACCGAGCCGCTCATGATGCCGAGGCCTGCCAGAAGGGCTACGAGCCAGCCGCCGGGAAATCCGCTAAACGGACCGACGATGAATACGAAGCCACCGCTGATGAACACGGCCACGACAGCCACGAAGAGGGCGGCGACCACACCGATGATCGGCAGAACGATGGGCAGCAGGATCAGGATGTCGATCGTTGCCAGGCCCATGAAAGCCAGAATGGCGGCCATGGCCGATGACGGTGAGCGATCGGCTTCCCAGTTCCGGAAGCCTGCCTCGAAGCGCAGTTCGCGGGCGAGGCGGGCGGGATTGCCGAGGGCGTCTGCGACCTCCTCTTCGCTTCTGCCGTCGGCGAGACCGGCTTCAAAGTGATCTTCGTAGTCGCCGACGATCTCGTCGATATCGTTCTGCGGCATGCCCTTGAGGCCTGCCTTCAGGCGTTTGATGAATTCATTACGCTTCATGGCTGGTTTCCCCTTCCTGGCTCTGGGGCTCTTCCGAAGAGGCGGTGACGGCGCCGTCGATCAGGCCGTCGACCGCGGCGGTGAAGCCGCGCCATTCCTCGACCTGTGCGGTCAGCCGCGAACGGCCGGTTTCGGTGATGCGGTAGTACTTGCGGGGCGGTCCCGAGGGCGATTCCTCGAGATAGGTGGTCACCAGACCCTCCGACTGCATGCGGCGCATGAGCGGGTAGATCGTGCCTTCGCCCATATCGACCGCGTCGGCCATGCGGCTCGCGATCTCGTAGGCGTAGCTGTTGCCGCGTGACAACAGCGCCAGCACGCACAGGCCGAGCACCCCTTTCTTCAACTGGACTTCGATTTCGGACATCGAATCATCTCCTGCGGATGAGCAGTGTATATGGCAAGCTACTGTTCAAAGCAAGGTACCAATTTAAAGGAGGTACATGTCGATACATGTGACCATTCTTATGCTAGGTATTGATCAATAGGCTATGATATTAAAGTGAGTAAAAACAATGGTATATAATGCGATGAGGTGGTTCGCTTGCGGTCTTCATGCTCTGCAGAAGTGACGTGCTCGGCTGAAACGGGCCTTGTTATCGGCTTGATGGCTGTTGCCTGGCGCACTGGAATTGGCGCGATTCGCGTTGTTGATTCGGATTCGGTGCAATCGCCTGAGAGGTCATCTATCCTCCCGTTTCGAGGCTATCGGTATTCGCGTAGCTGCGAAGACTTGTCCGAAAAGGAGAGTGGGATGTCAGTTGCCGAGGAGAACCGGGCTGCGCTTACGCGGGCCTTTCACGATCTGAAAACGGGTAATGCCGACGCTTTCATGGCGCTGTTCTCCGACGAGATCAGCTGGCGGGTGATGGGAAGCAGCCATTGGTCGAAGGAGGCAAAAGGCCTCGCGAATGTCCAGAAGGACCTGATGGCGCCGCTCTTTGCACGATTTGCCACGCCCTATCTCAACATGCTCGAACTGGTGCTGGCCGATGGCGACCACGTCGTGGTGCTGGCGCGCGGCGATACGATGACCACGGAAGGACAGCGCTATAACAATGACTGTTGCTTCGTCTTCCGGCTCGAGGCGGGCAAGATCGTTTCGGTACGGGAGTATCTGGACACGAAGCTGGCCGATGCCGTGCTGGGTACCGGCTGATCCGCGCCTGGCACACTGCAAAGAAAAGGGGCCGCGAGTTGCCTCGCGACCCTTTTTTCGTAAGCCGTAGCTCGCGAGACGCTTAGCGCTTCGAGAACTGGAAGCTCTTGCGGGCCTTGGCGCGGCCGTACTTCTTACGCTCGACCACGCGGCTGTCGCGGGTGAGGAAGCCGGCAGCCTTGACCGTGCTGCGCAGGGCGGGCTCGTACTTGCTGAGGGCCTGCGAGATGCCGTGCTTCACGGCACCGGCCTGGCCAGAGAGACCACCGCCCTTGACGGTGGCGACGACGTCGTACTGCTCTTCACGACCGGTGATCGTGAAGGGCTGCGCGATGACGAGGCGCAGGGTCGGACGGGCGAAGTAGACTTCCTGATCGCGGCCGTTGACGGTGACCTTGCCGCTGCCGGGCTTCAGCCAGACGCGGGCAACGGCGTCCTTGCGGCGGCCGGTTGCATAGGCGCGGCCCTGAGCGTCGATTTCCTGTTCGCGCAGCGGCGCGTTGGAAACGGGAGCAGCAACTTCGGTTTCGCCTTCGGGGGCGTTGCCAGCGATGTCCTTGAGGTCGGACAGGCTCGAAACGGTATCGTTCTCGGACATTATGCGCCCACCTTGTTCTTACGGCTCATGGAAGCGACGTCGAGGGGCTCCGGCTGCGTGCCGCCATGCGGGTGCTCGGAACCGGCATAGACGTGCAGGGCGCGCATCTGATCACGGCCAAGGGGGCCGCGCGGGATCATGCGCTCAACGGCCTTCTCGAGCACGCGCTCGGGGAAGCGACCGGCGAGAACCTTGTCCGCGGTGATTTCCTTGATGCCGCCGGCGTAGCCGGTGTGCTTGTAGTAGGTCTGCTGCTTCAGCTTGTTGCCAGTGAAGCGGACCTTTTCGGCGTTGATGACGACGACATGATCGCCGCAATCGACGTGCGGGGTGTAGCTCGGCTTGTGCTTGCCGCGCAGCAGATCGGCGATCACGACCGCGAGGCGGCCAACCACCAGACCTTCGGCATCGATCAGATGCCACTTCTTTTCTACCTCGGCCGGTTTGATCGACCGGGTGACCTTCGTAAGCGCCTTCATGGCTGGTCTATCCCTTAATTTCGTGCGCACGCCGTGAGAATCGCATGTATTCGCGAATCTCCCGCCGCACGGGAAGGCGGGCAAATCGTCGAAATAGGCGTGTAAGTCAAGCTGACTGCGGATTTCCAGAGAGGTAATATAATACCGTAAAGTCTATCCGGCGATGGCTCGCAGCCAATCGAGCGTTCCCATTGCCGCCGAATCGCAGTGCCATCCGACCACCGCCGGTTCATCGTAGGGATGGATGTCGGCCAGCCGGTCGATGGCCTGCTCCAGCAGATCGGCATTCGTCTTCAGAAGGGCGCCGTTCTCCCGCGCCATATCCTTGTGTCCGTTCCATGCGAACATGGAAGTCATGGCCGGTAGCACGTTTCCGCACGCGATAAGGCGTTCGTCGAGCAGCGTGTTGATCGCTGCAAGCGCGGCCTCTTCGTCGGGGAAGGGGCACCAGATCAGCGCGGCTTGCGTCATGGCGCGCTCAGCAGGTTCACCGGATCGCGCCGGCCGAGCGCGTGCGCACCCCATACCGTAGCGGCGACCAGCAGCGCGCCGCACAACTGGTGGGCGACCGCGAGCCAGAGGGCGACGCCAGACCATATGGTGGAGATGCCGAGAACGATCTGCAGGCCGAATGCCATGTGAATGGCAACGGAAATGATGCGCTGGCGCCGGTCGCGCAGGCGGCGGGCCATGACGATCAGGACGGCGACCACGACCCAGGCCCACCAGCGATGGACGAGGTGCGTGAGATAGGGATCGTTGAACAGGGCATGGAAGAACCCGCCGGACCAATCGACGCCCTCGGGAAAGAAACGCCCTTGCATGAGCGGCCAGGCGTCGAGGCTGAACCAGCCGGCTCCGGCGACATAACCGGCCCGCATGCCCGCGACCATGGCGCCCATGAGCAGCTGGAAAAGCAGAACGAGGAGCGTCACGACGCCGAACCGCGTGATGTGCACCGGAGGTTCCCCGACGCGCAGGTTCTTGAGGTCGAGTGCGGTCCAGACGAGGCCGCCCAGCGTCGTAAGCGCAACCAGCAGGTGCGCGGCGAGGCGGAAGTGGCTCACGCGGTCGGCCGCTTCGGGGGTGAGCCCGGAAGAGACCATCCACCAGCCCACGGCGCCCTGAAGTCCACCCAGTGCAAGGAGTGCGAGCAGACGCGGCTTGTAGCCCAGCGGAATCGTGCGCTTGTACCAGAACCAGGCCAGCGGCAGGGCGAAGGCCAGGCCGATGATCCGGGCGAGCAGGCGATGAACCCATTCCCAGAAATAGATGAACTTGTACTGTGCCAGCGTCATCCCGGCAGGACCGTTGATATCCAGATATTGCGGGATCTTCTTGTAGTCGGCGAATTCGGCCTGCCACTGGGCATCGGTCAGCGGCGGGATGGCGCCAGTGATCGGTTTCCACTGCGTGATCGAGAGGCCGGATTCGGTAAGCCGGGTAATCCCGCCCACGGCAACGATAAGGATGACGAGCGCGGCCACGATCTGAAGCCAGCGAACCATGGGGGTAATATCGTCGGTTGTACCGATCAGGGGGCGACCGTCGGTGACTTTCATGGGTGTTCGACTTTCATGGACGCATTTCCTGCGATTTCACGGCGCAATGTGCAAGGGCTGTGATTTTGAACGCTCCGGCGCGGGACGGGCTTGAATGATGTTACAACATTACATATCTGCACTCGCATGCGCAGCGCCATCATAGCGATTCGGGACCGGCTGGACCGGGCAGGGGTTCTCCTGAGCGGCCTGTGCATGGTGCATTGCGTGCTCGGCGTGGTCCTCGTTGGCGTTCTGGGACTGGGTGGCGGTGTGCTGATGTCTCCTGCGATTCACCGCTACGGTCTGGTTTTGGCGCTGGCTGTCGGCCTCGTTTCGCTGGGCTTCGGCGTCATGCGTCACGGGCGGCTCGGTCCGCTGGTGCTCGGCGGTTTCGGTCTGGCGCTCATGGCGGCGGCGATTGCCGTGGGGCACGGCCTTCCCGAGGCGGTCCTGACGGTGCTGGGCGTCTCGCTTGTCGCTTTTGCGCACATTCGGAACTTGCACGCGGCCTGCTGAACGCTATCTGCGGGGCATGGCTCCGGAAACCTCAGGCGAACTCAAACTGACCGTGAATGGCGAAATGCGCCGCATCGCTGCCGGTGCGACGATTGCCGATCTGGTCGAAAGCCTTGGCCTCAACCCGCAGAAGGTCGCGGTGGAGCACAATGCCGAGATCGCGCCGCGCTCGACGCTTGCCGATGTGGCGCTTGCCGATGGCGATGTGCTGGAGATTGTCCACTTCGTAGGCGGCGGCTGAGCCCGCCGCGCTTCCCGCCCGCCCTTAGAACCGCTGCGCTCCCGAAAGGATGCGAACCTTGACCGATACCCCTGCCGCCACCGCCGACACCTGGACCGTTGCCGGGCGCACGTTCACCTCGCGCCTGATCGTGGGGACCGGCAAGTACAAGGACTTTGAACAGAACGCGGCTGCCGTGGAGGCGAGCGGAGCCGAGATCGTGACCGTGGCAGTGCGCCGGGTGAACATTTCGGATCCCAAGGCGCCGATGCTTACCGACTTCATCGATCCGAAGAAGATCACCTATCTGCCCAACACGGCGGGGTGCTTCACGGCCGATGATGCGATCCGCACGCTGCGGCTGGCGCGCGAGGCCGGCGGCTGGGATCTGGTGAAGCTGGAAGTGCTGGGCGAGGCCCGCACGCTCTATCCCGACATGCGCGAGACGCTGAAGGCCTGCGAAGTGCTGGCCAAGGAAGGCTTCGCGCCGATGGTTTACTGCGTCGACGATCCGATCGCCGCCAAGCAGCTCGAGGAAGCCGGCGCTGTCGCGATCATGCCGCTGGGCGCACCGATCGGCTCGGGACTCGGCATCCAGAACAAGGTGACTGTGCGCCTGATCGTCGAGGGGGCGAATGTGCCGGTGCTCGTCGATGCCGGGGTCGGCACCGCGTCCGATGCGGCGGTCGCGATGGAACTCGGCTGCGACGGCGTGCTGATGAACACCGCGATTGCCGAAGCGAAGGACCCGCTTCGCATGGCCCGCGCCATGAAGCTGTCCGTGCAGGCGGGGCGCGATGCCTATCTGGCCGGCCGGATGGCGACGCGGCGCTATGCCGATCCGTCGAGCCCGCTTGCCGGACTCATCTGAGTCGCGGCAACGGGCAGGGGGCTTTGGTAAACGCCCTCGCGCAAAAGTCTTAGGATTTGTGCGTGCATCGGGGCACGTGACAGGCGTTCTGTCGCCTACCGGCGTTAAGCCCTGAGCGCGCACGAACGGGGATCGTTGGCGCAATTCCGCGCTATGCGATGGTTAATCGTTTTATTTCCAAATACTTACCATATACGTAGTACACAAACGTTTGCATAGTTAACGGCTTCGTAACCGCCGGAATGGTTAACTGCGACTCGCGAAGGGGGGTTCCTTCGAGTCACAGTTAAAGAAGGTCACGGGGGTACACGGCCATGACTTATGCGGGCACAGCAACTCTGACGATCAGCGAACTGCGCGAGTTCGCGGGCTTCACGTCATGCGAGCAGCGCTACATCCGGCGCAGCCTCGACATCGGTCTCGGCCGTCAGGATGCTTTCAAGCTCTGGGCGCGCGACGAAGCCGAAGCGGCAGCGATTCGCAAGCAGTACGTTGCCTATCAGGATCTCAAGGCGCTGCGCGTCATGAGCCCGGATGACGTCGGCTTCGAGGACATCGAGGTGTTCATGGGCAAGCTGGTCCGCATGGCCGCCTTCGACCTTGCGCAGGAAAAGCTCAGCAGCTTCTCGGCCTTCCGCTTCCTTTACGAGCGTTTGCTCGGTGCCTGGGTCCGCCCCTGGCTTCCCGGCGCTTTCTGCGGGGCGGGGGCCCTGCCGCAGATCCGCCCGGACCGCCGCAAGATGCTGCTCCACTCGATCAGCGAAGCGGCTGCCACGGCGCCGGGCTGGTCGGCCCGCGAGCCGAGCTTCTATCCCGAATTCATCGAGAAGGAAGCCGCCTGAAACTTCACAAACGTTGTCCACGTGGACAACGCGCAAGTTTCAAGGATAGCGTTTTAATTCAATGCATTATGAGAAACGCGCTGGTGAAGAACCGGCGCGTTTCGCGTTTCTCCCGACGATGACAAGGAGCCCGCCGATGGTGACAGGCTCACCGTCGGTAGGAAAGCCCGCTTACGGGATCAGCACGGTCGAGCCGGTCGTTTCGCGGTTCTCCAGCGCGCGGTGCGCCTTGGCGGCGTCTTCCAGCTTGTAGGTCTGGCCGATTTTCGGCTGGAGCACGCCGCTGGCGATGCGACCGAACAGCTTTTTCGCACTGGCCACCAGCATCTCGGGCGTCGCGATGTAGTCGGCGAGGGTAGGGCGCGTGGTGTAGAGCGAGCCGCCGCGCATCAGGTCGAGCAGCGAGATCGGCGGGACCGCGCCCGAGGCATTGCCGTAGCTGACCATCATGCCTCTGCGGCGCAGGCAAGCGAGCGATGCCTCCCACGATGCCGCGCCGACGCCGTCGTAGACCACATCGCACAGCGCGCCGCCGGTCACGGCGTGAACCGCTTCGGACAGCTCGTCAAAAGAGACATGGAGCGAATGCTGCGCGGGCACTTGTGCGGCCTTTTCCGCCGTACCCGAATGGGCGATCACGGTCACGCCCTTGTCGACGAGCCAGGGGACCAGCAGCGATCCCACGCCGCCGGCCGCCGCGTGCACGAGCGCGGTCTGGCCTACGGCTGCGGGAAAGGTGTCCTCTGCCAGATAGCAGGCCGTCAGCCCCTTGAGCATGACCGCCGCGGCCGTTTCCGGCGCCACGCCTTCGGGGATCCGAATCGCCTTGTCGGCGGGGATCAGCCGGTGCGTGGAATAGGCACCGCCGTTTTGCGTGGTGCCGATGCGCTCGCCGACGGCAAAGCCGCTCACGCCATCGCCCAGCGCGACGATTCGCCCGACGCTTTCGGACCCCAGATGGATCGGCAGGGCATCGGGATAGAGCCCTTTGCGGTAATAGGTATCGATGAAGTTGAGCCCCACGGCCTCGGTTTCGATCAGGATTTCACCGGTGCCGGGGGAGGGGACCGTGAAGTCTTCCCGTTCGAGGACTTCCGGGCCGCCGTGGGTCTTCACGATGATGCGGTATCCCTCTGGCATATCCAACCAATCCTTTGAAATATAATATTAATTCACACGGCGGAAAGTTTCCGCACGTGAAACGCGCCAGGCGTGTGCATAGTGCGTCGATTCAGGATCTTCCAAAAGCTGCCCCGGCTGCACGAAGCGATAGACTTCGTCGAGCGGGCCGGCCTTGGCGCTGTCGATGCGCTGGTACATGTCGTGCTGGGTGAGCTGCCAGGGATTGTCGTAGCCCATGGCGACGACGATCTCGCGCAGCGACTTCAGCGTCTCGTGCTGGAAGCGCGCGACCCGCTCCGCCTTGTCATCGACCACGAGGCCTTTCTGGCGCCAGTCGACCTGGGTCGCGACACCTGTCGGGCATTCGCCGGTGTGGCACTTCATCGACTGGACGCAGCCCAGCGAGAACATGAAGGCTCGCGCGGCATTGCACCAGTCCGCGCCCAGCGCGAACGAGCGGGCCATGCCGGCGCCCGAATGGACCTTGCCCGAGGCACCGATGCGCACGCGATGCTTGAGGTTGGCGCCCACCAGAGCGTTGCGCACCAGGATCAGACCTTCGCGCAAGGGCATGCCGACGTTGTCGGTCAGCTCCTGCGGCGCGGCGCCGGTTCCGCCCTCGGCGCCATCGACGACGATGAAGTCCGGGGTGATATCGGTTTCGATCATGGCTTTCACGACAGCCATGATCTCGTGCGGCTGGCCGACACACAGCTTGAAGCCGGCCGGTTTGCCGCCCGACAGCTCGCGCAGCTGCGCCACGAATTGCAGCAGTTCGATCGGCGTCGAAAAAGCGGAGTGGGCCGGGGGCGAGATGCAGTCCTCACCGACATCGACCTTGCGCGCGGCCGCGATCTCGGCGGTGACCTTGGCGCCGGGCAGCATGCCGCCGTGTCCGGGCTTGGCGCCCTGGCTCAGCTTGATCTCGACCATCTTGACCTGGTCGTCCTGCGCCTGCTCCGCGAAGAGTTCGGGATTGAAGCGGCCGTCCTTGTGGCGGCATCCGAAATAGCCGCTGCCCAGTTCCCAGATCAGGTCGCCGCCGTGCTTGCGGTGATAGCGGCTGATCGATCCTTCGCCGGTGTCGTGCGCGAATCCGCCGATCGCCGCACCCTTGTTCAGGGCCTCGATGGCATTGGCGGAAAGCGAGCCGAAGCTCATCGCGGAGATGTTGAGCAGGGCGCTGTCGTAGGGCTTGGTACATGCCTCGCCGCCGACGCGCACGTGCCAGCTCTTGGGCGCATCCTCGTTCGGGGCGATCGAATGGCCCAGCCACTCGTACTCGTCCGAATAGACGTCGAGTTCGGTGCCCATCGGATGAGTCGAGATATCGCCTTTGGCGCGGGCGTAGACGAGGGCGCGTTCATCGATGTTAAACGGACGGCCCTCGCGGTCGCTTTCGACTATATAGGCGCGCAGGAACGGGCGCAGGTCCTCGAAGAGCCAGCGCACGCGCGCGATCAGCGGATAGTTGCGGCGCAGCGCATGCCGATTCTGAAGAAAGTCCCAGAGCGTGATCAGCAGGATCGGGACGAACAGCACCAGCGCCCAGCGCAGGGGGGCGACGAACCAGCAGGCGGCCGTGAGCACCACGACCGCCAGCGGCACGACATAACGCGGGATAAGCGACATGGCGGCTTAGCCGATGTGCTCCTTGAAGAAGGCTTCGGTTCGTTCGTCGGCGAGCTTGGCGCCGGCCTCATCGCGGCGCGACCCGATCTCGGCGGCAAAGCCGTGGTCGAGACCTTCGTAGTCGTAGAGCGTCACGCGCGGGTGATCGTCGAGACCTTCGTGCATGGCCTTCTGCGCTTCGGGCGGAACGAAGCCGTCTGCCGTGGGTACGTGAAGCATGAGCGGCTTGGCGATCGCGTGCTTCTCATTCAGCATCTGGTCGATGCCGACGCCGTAGTAGCCGACCGTGGCATCGATGTCGGTGCGCGCGGCGACCATGTAGGCGACCTTGCCGCCCATGCAGTAGCCGACGAGGCCCACCTTGGGCACACCCTGTTCGCGGCGGATCCAGTGGATCACCGCTTCGAGGTCGCGGATACCGAGATCGAAGTCGTGCTTCATCATGAAGTCGATGGCCTTCTGGAATTCCTCGGGCTTGTCGGCATCGAGTTCGACGCTCGGCTCCTGGCGCCAGAAGGCATCGGGTGCGACGGCGAGGTAGCCCTTGGCGGCCCAGCCATCGGCCTTCTTGCGGATACCGGGATCGACGCCGAACACTTCCTGCTGCACGATGATCGCCCCGCGGGGGGTGCCTTCGGGCTTTGCCACGTAGGCCGGGATCATGCCGTCACCGTCGAGTGTGGGGATTTCGGTGTTGGTAGTCGCCATGGGGGTCTCTCCTGAAGCGGGTTGGCCTGAATCGGGTTTCAGGCTTGTTAGGCACTTGCATTGGACTTTGTGAAGTGCATGTGTCAGCTATGTCAAAGAAATCCCGCGGGAGACGCTGAATGAAGGTCAATGTCGAGGTCGAATGTTCGCCTGAAGAGGCCCGGCGTTTTCTTGGTCTGCCCGATGTAACCAAGGCCAACGAGGTCTATGTCGATGCCCTGACCAACGCTATGAAAGGCGCCGGCAATTTCGATCAGCTTCAGGAACTCACCAAGCAGATTGCGCCGATGGGCGAATTCGGCCTGAAGATGTTCCAGCAGTTCATCGAAAGCGGTGTGGCCATGGCGATGAGCGGTGGCAACTCGCCATCGGGCAAGCCCAAGAACGACAAGTAAGTTCGGGACGGCTCCGCGACGCGGGCCTGTTGCAGCATCATGGCTGATACGATTTTCGCGCTCTCGAGCGGGTCTCCGCCTGCGGCCATAGCGGTGGTGCGGATCAGCGGGCCGCGAGCGGGGGAGGCGCTCGCGGCGCTGGCCGGTGCCTTGCCGAAGCCGCGCATGGCGAGCTACCGCACCTTGCGTGTTCCACGTGGAACAGTGCTCGATCAGGCGCTGGTGCTATGGTTCCCCGGACCGCGCACGGCGACCGGCGAGGATCTGGCCGAACTACACCTCCACGGTGGCAGGGCGGTCGTCGCCGCGGTGGAAGCCGCACTGGCTGACCTGTCCGGATTGCGCCGTGCTGTCCCGGGAGAGTTCACCCGCCGCGCTTTCGCCAATGGCCGGATCGACCTCGCCGAGGCCGAAGGACTGGCCGATCTGCTCACCGCAGAAACCGACCTGCAGCGCCGCGCTGCCCTTGCCATGGCAGGGGGCGCCTTCTCTCGGCAGATCGAAGAATGGCGCGACCGGGTACTGGCGGCGTCGGCGGCGGTGGAAGCCGTGCTCGATTTCGGCGACGAGGATGACGTTGCCGATTTGCCGCCGGACTTCATCGCGCGGCTCGATGTGCTGGCCGGCGAGGTGTCCGATTGGCTTTCCCGGCCTCGCGCGGAAACTTTGCGCGAGGGGTTTCGGGTGGTGCTGGCGGGGCCGCCCAATGCCGGCAAGAGCACTCTGTTCAATGCGCTCGTCGAGGACGAGGCGGCCATCACCGCACCGCTGGCGGGCACCACCCGCGATGTTCTGACGCGCGCGGTGGCCATCGGCGGCGTGCCTTTCGTATTTGCCGATACGGCGGGCCTGCGTGACGAATCCGGCGACGAGATCGAAGTCATCGGGATCGCCCGCGCCCGTGCTGCGCTGGAGGGGGCCGATCTGGTCCTTTGGCTCGGTCCGGAAGGGGACGGGCCGGACGCGGCTTGGGAGATTGCGGCCCAGTCCGACCGGGATGATGCCAGTGCCAAATCGACGCCGCGCCATCGGGTGTCGGCGGTTACGGGTGAGGGGCTCGACGCGCTGCGGACCGATCTGATCGAGACGGCCCGGCGGGCGATGCCCAGGCCCGGTGAGGCCGCGCTCAACAGGCGGCAGCATGCCTTGCTCGTTCAGGCCGAAGCGGCGCTGCGTGATGCCCGGGATGAGACCGATCCCCTTCTGGTGGCCGAGGCGCTGCGTCTGGTGCGTGTGGCTTTCGATGCCTTGATCGGCCGGGCGACGACCGAGGACATGCTCGACGCCCTGTTCGGCCGGTTCTGCATCGGGAAGTAGTTGGGGGCCCAACCGGAAGGTCAGAGGCCAAAGTTTCACGTGAAACGTGCCAAGGTGCTTTGACGCGAATCTCGCTCTGGAGTAAGGGCGGCGTATGCATTCCTTCGATGTGATCGTGATCGGCGGCGGCCATGCCGGCTGCGAGGCGGCGGCTGTTGCCGCGCGCATGGGCGCGCGCGTCGCGCTCGTCAGCTTCGATCTTGATGCCATCGGGGCGATGAGCTGCAACCCCGCAATCGGTGGTTTGGGTAAGGGGCACCTCGTGCGCGAGGTCGACGCCTTCGATGGACTGATCGGCCGGGCCGCAGATGCGGGCGCAATCCACTACCGCATGCTCAACCGTTCGAAAGGCAGCGCGGTGCAGGGCCCGCGCGTGCAGGCCGACCGCAAGCTGTTCAAGGCGGCCATTCAAAGACTGCTGAAGGAGCAGGGAGACCTGACGCTCGTGGCCGGCGAAGCGGCGGCGCTGGCGTTCGACGGGGGCAGGGTGGTCGGCATCGACCTCGCCGATGGCACGCGGCTGATGGCTCAAGCCGTCGTGCTGTGTACCGGCACTTTCCTCGGCGGCACTCTGTTTCGGGGCGAGGAGCGTATTGTCGGTGGCCGTATCGGCGAGGCCTCGGCGCAGCGGCTGGCCGAGCAGATGCGCGAGGCCGAACTGCCGATGGCACGCCTCAAGACCGGGACCCCGCCACGCCTCGATGGCCGCACTATCGATTGGGCCCGGCTCGGCGAGCAGCCTTCCGATGGTGAGATGTGGACGATGTCCGCCATGGGGACGCGCCGGATCAATCCGCAAGTCTTCTGCGCGATCACCCGGACCAACCCGCACAGCCACGATGTCATCCGCGACAATCTCCATCGCTCGCCGCTCTTCTCGGGCGCGATCGGCGCGCAGGGGCCGCGCTACTGCCCTTCGATCGAGGACAAGATCCACCGCTTCGCCGACCGTGACGGGCACCAGATATTCCTCGAGCCTGAGGGTCTCGACACGCACCTTGTCTATCCCAACGGTATCAGCACATCGCTGCCCGCAGACGTGCAGCTTGCCATGCTGCGCACCATGGAAGGGCTGGAGACGGTCGAGATGGTCGTGCCGGGCTATGCCGTCGAGTACGATCACATCGATCCGCGCGCACTGCGCACCACCCTTGAGCTGCGCGAAATGCCCGGCCTTTTTTGCGCGGGCCAGATCAACGGCACCACCGGATACGAGGAGGCCGCTGCGCAAGGGCTGGTTGCCGGCATGCACGCGGCTGCCGAAGTGCTGGGCCGCGAAGCCGCTGCGATCGACCGGGCCAACAGCTACATGGCGGTGATGATCGACGACCTCACGCTGCATGGCGTGAGCGAACCCTACCGCATGCTCACTGCGCGGGCCGAGTACCGGCTGCGTCTCCGCGCCAACAACGCCACGAGCCGGCTCACGCCCCTGGCGCTGAAAGCCGGGACGGTCGGCCCTGAGCGCAAGGCCTGGTTCGTACGACGTGAGCAGGCGAAGCAGGCGTTGGGCGCAGCGTTCGATATGCCGGTCTCCGCGAACGATCTGGCCAACGCCGGCCTGCCGGTGCGCACTGATGCCGGGCGCCTTCCGCTGCGCGAGTGGCTCCGCTTCGGTGGTGTCGACCTCGAAGGGCTGACCCCATGGCTTGAAGACGACCTCCTCACGGATCGTGACCTTGCCGAGGAGATGGCCGAGGACGCGGCCTATGCCCCTTACCTTGAACGGCAGGAGCGCGAGCTGCGTGACCTGCGCGCGAGTGAGGCCCTGCCGCTGGGGGATCGTTTCCCCTATGAGGCGATCCCCGGCCTGTCACGAGAAATGGTCGAGCGGCTGAGCAAGGCTCGGCCGGCAACTCTGGCAGCGGCAGGGCGCATCCCCGGTATCACCCCCGCGGCGCTGGCGGCGCTGCTGGTCCATGCCCGGCGGGAGGCCGCGTGATCGAATCCGAGCAAGAGGCACGCGCCTGGCTGCAGGCCTTGCCCGAATGCGACAGTGCGGCGCTCGAGCGGCTGGAACTGCTCTGCGCTATGCTGGCCGAAGAGAACCAGCGCCAGAACCTCGTCTCGGCGACAAGCCTTGATCAGGTCTGGTTGCGGCACATCGTCGATAGCGCCCAGCTCCTGCCGCATGTTCCACGTGAAACGCCAGGTCGATGGCTCGACCTTGGAACGGGAGCGGGATTTCCCGGCCTCGTCATCGCCGCGCTGCGGCCCGAATGCGAAGTGCTCATGGTCGAATCGCGCAAACGGCGAATCGAATGGCTCGACCGCGCGCGAATCGCCATGGGTCTGGACAAGGCGCAAGTGCTCGGCCAACGCCTCGAAATGGTCGAAACACGTCAGGTTGCAGTCATATCGGCACGCGCATTTGCACCTTTGGATCGTTTGCTGCCACTATCAGCACGATTTTCCACAGCTGACACCATCTGGCTGTTGCCCAAAGGGCGCTCCGCGCAGCAAGAATTGGATGACCTTCGCAAGTGGCGGCATGTGTTCCACGTGGAACAGTCCCTGACGGACCCGCAGGCAGGCATTATTGTCGGCACACTCGCCGGCAGGAAGGACAAGACCAAGTGATCCGGATTGCCATTGCCAACCAGAAGGGCGGGGTCGGGAAGACGACGACCGCCATCAACATCTCGACTGCGCTTGCCGCGACAGGCTGGAAGACCCTGATGATCGATCTCGATCCGCAGGGTAACGCTTCCACCGGGATCGGCGTGTCCTCATCCGAGCGCGATGCCTCTTCCTACGATGTGCTAGTCGATCGGACGCCGGTTGCCGATTGCGTGATGCCGACGCGCATTCCGGGTCTCGATCTACTCCCTGCTACGGTCGACCTGTCCGGCGCCGAAGTCGAACTGGTCAACGAGGACGATCGCGCCCACCGTCTGCAGGGCGCGCTACGGGGCGATCTAGGATACGACGTCTGCCTGATCGACTGCCCGCCTTCGCTAGGCCTGCTGACGCTCAATGCCCTGACAGCCGCCGACACGCTGCTGGTGCCCCTGCAGTGCGAGTTTTTCGCGCTCGAAGGCCTGAGCCAGTTGCTCCAGACGGTCGACCGGGTGCAGCAACGCTTCAATCCCGATCTCGGCATCATCGGCATCGCGCTGACCATGTTCGACCGCCGCAATCGCCTGACCGACCAAGTGGCAGAGGACGTGCGTTCGTGTCTGGGCCAGCTCGTCTTCGAAACAACCATTCCGCGCAACGTGCGTCTGTCCGAAGCGCCCAGCCATGGCGTTCCCGCGCTGATCTATGATCACGCCTGTGCAGGCAGCCGGGCCTACATGGCGCTGGCGCGCGAACTGATCACCCGTCTGCCCGAGAAGAGGAAAGCGGCATGAGCGACGAATCGGTCACCCGCACGAACGCCCCGTCGCGTCAGAAGTCGAAGGGGCTGGGCCGGGGGCTCGGTGCGCTCCTGGGCGAATCGCGTCGCGAGGAGCCGTTGGCACAGGCGCCCTCGGGTGAAGGCGCCTCCGCGTCTGCACGCGCCACCGGGCTGATGACGCTGGCGATTGCCGACATCACGCCGCACCCCGATCAGCCGCGCCGCATCTTCGACGAGAACGCACTGGAGGAACTGGCGGCCTCGATTTCGCAGCGCGGGGTGATCCAGCCGATTATTGTTCGGCCTACCGATAATGGGCGTTACCAGCTCGTCGCCGGTGAACGCCGCTGGCGGGCGGCGCAGAAAGCGCGGCTGCACGAGATCCCGGCGCTCGTCCGTGATCTGTCCGAGCGGGACGTCATGGCGCTGGCGCTGATCGAGAACCTGCAGCGCGAAGATCTGAATCCCATCGAGGAAGCGCGGGCCTACAACCGGCTGGCCGAGCTGGAAGGCATGACGCAGGCCGAGATCGCGCGGATGGTCGACAAGAGCCGCAGCCATGTCGCGAACTTCCAGCGCCTGCTCGCGCTGCCCGAAGGGGTGATCAACTTCGTCGAGAAGGGTGATCTGTCGATGGGCCATGCCCGCGCGCTGATCGGCTGCGACGATGCCGAGGAAATCGCCGAGGCCGCGATTGCCAAGCAGATGTCGGTACGCGAGGTCGAAAAGCAGGTGCGCAAGAAGCAGCGGGGCGATGCCGCGCCGCGCCGTGCCCGCACGGCGCGCAATCCCGCCGACGACGCGGACATTGCCGCCGTGCAGAGCCACCTTGAGGAGTTCCTCGGTCTGCCGGTAAAGATCAATGCCGATGCCGATCCCAAGTCGGGCGCGGTGACGATCCGCTATACCACGCTCGATCAGCTCGACCTGATCTGCCAGCGCCTGACGGGAGGCTCTATCTAACTGATTTATTTATATAAATTAGTTAGATTTACTCTTGTATAGCCCATCCATGCGTGGACCGTAGCGTTCTTTCAGCTTGTGCCGCCGGATCTTCAGGCTCGGTGTCATTTCCTCGTTCTCGATGGTGAAGGGTTCATCGGCGAAGGTGAACTGACGGACTTTCTCGACGACCGAGAGGTGGACGTTGACGCGGTCGATGGCGACCCGGATCGCGCTGCGGAATTCGGGGTCGTCGCGCAAGTCCGAAATTTCCGCAGACTTGCCGTTGTCGCTGGCCCATTGCTGCATCCATTCGGGATCGGGCACGATCAGACCGACGATGTAGGGGCGGCGGTCGCCCGAGACCATGGCCTGCGCGATCTCCGGCTGCAGCGTCAGCATCGATTCGACCTTTTGCGGAGAGACGTTGTCGCCCTTGTCGTTGACGATCATGTCCTTCTTGCGGTCGGTGATGCAGATGCGGCCCTTTTCGTCGAAGTGGCCGATGTCGCCGGTGTGCAGCCAGGTGCCCGAGCCAGTCTCGAACCGCAGGACGTTCGCGCTGGCGGCCTCGTTCTGCCAGTAGCCGGACATGACCAGTTCGCCTTGCACGAGGATCTCGCCGTCCTCGGCAATGCACACATCGACGCCGCGCATCGGCGGGCCGACGGTATCGAACTTCACGCCCGCAGCCGGCCGGTTGCAACTGATGATCGGGCCCGCCTCGGTCTGGCCGTAGCCCTGAAGCAGGGTAAGCCCCATGGCATCGAAGAAACTGCCGATCTCCGGGTTGAGCGGTGCACCGCCCGAAACCAGCGCCTTGATTCGACCACCGAACCTGGCGCGGACCTTGGGCCGCAAGGTGCGTTCGACGAGCAGGTTGAGCGGATAGTCGAGGAGGCGCCGGCGGCCTTCCTCCTTGCGTTCGGCTATGCCCATGGCGGTGTCGAGCAGGCGTTTGGCCGTGCTGCCCTGCTTCTCGATCTGCTTGATGATGCGGGTGCGCAGAACTTCGAAGAGGCGCGGTACGACCACCATGATGGTCGGGCGCGTTTCCTCGATATTGGCGGAAAGCTTGTCGAGCCCTTCGGCGTAGTAGATCTGTGCACCGAGCCCGATCGGCAGGAACTGGCCTCCTGTGTGCTCATAGGCATGGCTGAGCGGGAGGAAGGAGAGGAACGTCTCGTCCTCGCTCCAGCCGAAGTCTTCCTCGATGATCTGCGCGGCCCCGGCGACGTTGGAAAGCAGCATGCCGTGGTGCTGGCGCACGCCGCGCGGGGCGCCGCCTGTGCCGCTGGTGTAGATAATGCAGGCGAGGTGGTCGCGCTCCATCGTGACCAGCTGCGCCTCGACCTCGGCGCGGGCTTGGAGCGAATCGCCTTCCAGAAGGGTATCCCAGTCGTAGTGGGTGAAAGTACCGCCCTGCATCGGGTTCAACGGTTCCATGCTCACGACGTGGCGGCACATGTCGGTCTGGACGATGGCAGGCAGCAGCGTCTTGGCCAGCTTGGCGCTGGAGACGATGGCGGCCCGTGCGCCCGAATTCTCTAGGATATGGACGTGATCGCGGGTGGTGTTGGTGGTGTAGGTGGGCACCGTCACGCAGCCTGCGGCCATGATGGCGAGGTCCGCCAGACACCATTCGGGCCGGTTTTCCGAAACGATCAGGACGCGGTCGCCCGGCTGCAGCCCGATCCGGCGCAGCGAAGCGGCGAGCAGGCAGACGCGTCGGGCCACCTCGGCCCAGCTCAGCGATACCCATTCGCCCTCGCGCTTGGCCCACAACATGGGCGCGTTTCCGCGGCTTTCGGCCCGCTTCAGGAACAGCGAGACGAGGTTCGGGCTCTTGTCGAATTCGGCGAGGTCCATGGCGCCTCTCTACATCCCCTCTTTTGCACCCGAACGTCTAGGCGGGGGGGAAGGTTGCGGCAACCGTGGCTTTCTCTGTGTCTTATTCGGTGCCCACAGCTTCGGCGAGGGTGGTGAATCCGTCGCGGCGCATCAGGTCGACCAACCCCTTGCAGATCGCGCGGGCAATCCCCGGACCTTCATAGACCATCGCACTGTAGAGCTGGACGAGGCTGGCCCCGGCACGGATGCGGGCCCATGCGTCGTCGGCATTGGCAATGCCGCCCACGCCAACCAGTGGCACGGTGCCGCCGGTTGCCTTGCGGAAGTCGCGCAGACGCTGCTGGGCGAGATCGCGCAGCGGCGCGCCCGAAAGGCCGCCGGTCTCCCCGGCATGCGGCGAGGCAAGCGGCGGGCGTGAAATCGTGGTGTTGGAAACGATCAGCGCGCCGAGCGCCTTGTCGATCGCGATACGCGCGATGGCATCGATATCGGCCGGCTCCAGATCGGGGGCGACCTTGAGGAAAACGGGCGGTGCGGCTTCTCCGCAGACCGTGTCGCGCGCCTCGATGACGGCATCGAGCAGCCCGGTGAGCGCCGATTCGTCCTGAAGCGCGCGCAGACCCGGGGTGTTCGGGCTGGAGATGTTCACGGCCAGATAGCTCGCGTGCGGGGCCATGAGTGCCGCCATCTTCGCGTAGTCGGCAATGCGGTCCGGCGAATCCTTGTTGGCACCGATGTTGATGCCGAGCACGCCGGGCCTGCCGGCGCGGGCTTTTATTCGGGTGAGCGCGGCCTCGGCGCCGCCATTGTTGAAGCCCATGCGGTTTATCACCGCGCGGTCCTCGACCAGCCGGAACAGCCGCGGCTTGGGGTTCCCGGCCTGGGGAAGGGGGGTGATCGAACCGACTTCGGTGAAACCGAAACCGAGCCCCAGCAGCGCATCGGGCGCCTCGGCATCCTTGTCGTAGCCTGCGGCCATGCCGACGGGATTGGGAAAATCGATCCCGGCCACGCGAACCGCGAGCCCCGGAAGCGGCTTCGGTGTGCGCGACGGTTTGGCGAGTTTCAGCGCCTTGAGCGAAAGGCCGTGGGCCCTTTCGGGGTCGATTCGGAAAAGGGCGGGTCTGATCAGCGGATATAGCACGGACACAGCGCATAAACCCTGCCGACGCAGTGCTCAATTCCTTCCTGCGCGCATAATTTTATTACAAGAGCGAACACAATCGGTTGCAACATGCCGGATCAAACCGCGCTTGTCGCAATTGTACAATAAATCGCCTTGCCCGGCGCATACAACCAACTTGCGACCCGAAGGGCTCGTAGCGGGATGCGCACGAGTTCCTTACTTACCTTGATGGCGGTTTCCGGCCTCGGCCGGGAACCGCCTTTTTTCAACCCGGGAACTGCACCGGGCGGCGATTCGTTCCCGAAAGGCGTCGGAAACCCCATTGAAACAGCGGCGCGGCTGCACTAGGTGAAATCGGAAAGAATCAATCCGATTTAACTGCGGGTCCGGAAAAAGTAGCCCTATGCGCCTGTCCAGCATGGCCGATTATGCCGTTGTCATCATGTCTGCCGCCTCGCGGCACTGTGGTGGCGCACGCGTATCGGCGGGGCAGCTCGCAGACGAAACCGGGCTGCCGGTGCCGACCGTGCAAAAACTGGTGAGCAAGCTTTCCGCGGCCGGCCTCATGCGCTCTTCGCGTGGTGTCGGGGGTGGTCTCAAGCTCGCCCGACCGCCGGCGACGATCACGCTGGCGGACATCGTCGAGGCAGTGGAGGGGCCGATCGCGCTTACCGCCTGCCTCGATGCACAGAAAAACGATTGTACGCTGGAGAGTGCCTGCAATGTGCGCAGCCATTGGCCCGCCGTGAACGCGGCCTTGCGTAGCGCTTTGGCGAATGTGCCGCTGACCCAGCTTGCCGAGGAAGTCGAATGACCGAAGAAACCGTCCCCGAAGTGCGTGATGCCGCGGCCCGCGAGGCTGCCGCGCGTGTGGCTGAATACGAGCACGGCTGGTCCTCCGATATCGAGCAGGAATTCGGGCCCAAGGGTCTGTCCGAAGACACCGTGCGCTTCATCTCGGGCAAGAAGGAAGAGCCGGAATGGATGCTGGATTGGCGCCTGAAAGCCTATCGCCGCTGGCTGGAAATGACGCCGCCGGACTGGGCCAAGCTCTCGGTGCCGCCGATCGACTATCAGGAAGCCTACTACTGGGCCGCGCCCAAGAAGAAGGATGGGCCCAAGAGCCTCGACGAAGTCGATCCCGAGATCCTGCGCGTCTATGAAAAGCTCGGCATTCCGCTCGAGGAGCAGAAAGTGCTCGCCGGGGTGGAAGGCGCCCGCAAGGTTGCTGTCGATGCGGTGTTCGATTCGGTCTCGGTGGCCACTACCTTCCGCAAGGAGCTGGAGCAGGCGGGCGTCATCTTCCGCTCGATCTCCGAGGCGATCCGCGAATATCCGGACATGGTGAAGAAGTGGCTGGGCAAGGTCGTGCCCCAGCATGACAACTACTTCGCGGCGCTCAACTGCGCGGTCTTTTCGGACGGCACCTTCGTTTACGTGCCCGAGGGCGTGCGCTGTCCAATGGAGCTTTCCACCTATTTCCGCATCAATGCCGAGAACACCGGTCAGTTCGAGCGCACGCTGATCGTCGCCGAAAAGGGCTCCTACGTCTCCTACCTCGAAGGCTGCACCGCGCCGCAGCGCGACGAAAACCAGCTCCACGCCGCCGTGGTCGAGCTGGTCGCGATGGAAGATGCCGAGATCAAGTACTCGACGGTGCAGAACTGGTATCCCGGCAACGAGGAAGGCAAGGGCGGCATCTACAACTTTGTGACCAAGCGCGGACTGTGCCAGGGCGCGCGCTCGAAGATCTCGTGGACGCAGGTCGAAACCGGCTCGGCCGTAACCTGGAAGTATCCCAGCTGCGTGCTCAACGGCGAGGATTCGGTGGGCGAGTTCTACTCGGTCGCCGTCACCAACAATTACCAGCAGGCCGATACCGGCACCAAGATGATCCACAATGGCAAGGGCTCGCGCTCGACGATCATCTCCAAGGGTATTTCCGCCGGCAAGTCGAACAACACCTACCGCGGCCTCGTGCGCGTGGCCTCGGGCGCGGAGAACGTGCGCAACTTCACCCAGTGCGATTCGCTGCTGCTGGGCAAGGACTGCGGCGCGCATACCGTGCCCTACATCGAGGTGAAGAACCCGAGCGCGCAGATCGAGCACGAGGCGACCACCTCCAAGATCAGCGACGACCAGCTGTTCTACGCGATGCAGCGCGGGCTCGACACCGAGCAGGCGGTGGCGCTGATCGTCAACGGCTTCGCCAAGGAAGTGCTGCAGCAACTGCCGATGGAATTCGCGGTCGAGGCGCAGAAGCTGCTGGGCATTTCGCTTGAGGGGAGTGTGGGGTGATGTCGGAACGCAAGACTCTTGGCGTGAGCAGCGCGTCGGCTCCCAAGTCCGACGCCCGCGCCGTGTTCAACGTTACCGGTGCGCGGCTGGAGAAGCTCAAGGAACGCGCCCGCGACTTGCGCCGCCACCCGACCGAGGCACAGCAGGCGCTCTGGACGGAACTGTCCGGCGCGCGGCTGGGCGGCGTGAAGTTCATGCGCCAGTCGGTGGTAGGCTCTGTCATCGTGGATTTCGCCTGCCCCTCGCGCTGGATCGTCGTCTCGCTTTCGGGCGCCGATTCCAACGCCGAGGTCGATGCGCTGCAGGACAAGAAGCTGGCCGATGTCGGCATCCGTGTCCTGCGTTTCAGCGACGCCGAGGTGCTCGCCGAAGTCGACACGGTGGTGAAGGCCATCAACACCGAAGTGAACAAGCCGTTCGACAAGCGCGCCGCGCGTCGCGGCCAGACTGCCAACACGCCCGCTCCTGCATTCGAAGGAGCCGAAGGATGACCATGCTCAAGATCGACAATCTTCAGGCCAATGTGGCCGACAAGCCCATCCTCAAGGGGCTCTCGCTCGAGATCAATCCGGGGGAGATCCACGCCATCATGGGGCCGAACGGCGCGGGCAAGTCGACGCTCGGCTACACGCTCGGCGGCCGTCCCGGCTATGAAGTCACGGGTGGGTCGGTGGAGTTCGCCGGGCAGAACCTGCTCGACCTCGAACCGCACGAGCGCGCCGCTGCCGGGCTGTTCCTCGGCTTCCAGTACCCCGTCGAAATCCCCGGCGTGTCTTTCGTCCAGTTCCTGCGCGAGGCGGCCAATGCCCAGCGCAAGGGGCGCGGCGAGGAACCCTACTCGGGCGGCGAATTCCTCAAGCTGGCCAAGGAAAAGGCCGGTCTGCTCAAGATGGATATGGACATGCTCAAGCGTGCCGTGAACGTCGGCTTCTCCGGCGGCGAGAAGAAGCGCGCCGAGATGGTGCAGATGGGCATTCTCGATCCCAAGCTGGCAATCCTTGACGAGACGGACTCCGGCCTCGACATCGACGCGCTGCGCATCTGCGGCGAAGGCATCAATTCGATCATGCGTGCGCCCGACAAGGCGGTGCTGCTGATCACCCACTACCAGCGCCTGCTCGACTACGTGAAGCCGGACTTCGTGCACGTCCTGGCTGGCGGCCGCATCGTCAAGTCGGGCGGTCCGGAGCTTGCGCACCAGCTCGAGGACGAAGGCTACGAGGCGGTGGTCGCGTGAGTGAAGTAGCCGCCCTCCCGACGCGGAAGGACGAAGACTTCCGCTATTCCGATATCGACGCGCTCGGCACGCTCTGGCCTGTGGCGCGCGAGGAAATCGCCGTTGCCGATGGCGCCGAAGATACGCTGCAGATCGTCCTGGACGATTCGGAGGCCATAGCGCGCCATATCGCCATTTCGGTCGGCAAGGGCGCGACGTTCGATCTGCGCGTGCTGTCCGCCGGTCCGACATACGGGCGCATCGCACTCGATGTGACGCTGGCCGAAGACGCCGACTTCACGCTTGGAGCGGCGCAGCTGGCGACCGGAACCGAGACGCTGGAGATCGTCACTGACGTCCATCACACCGGTCCGAACGCGACCTCCGCGCAAGTCGTGCGCACGGTGCTCGCGGACCATGCCACCGGCACCTATCTCGGCCGTATTGCCGTAGCGCGCGGCGCGGACGGGACCGATGCCGAACAGTCGGTGCGGGCCATGCTGCTCGATCGCACGGCAACGGCCAACGCGCGGCCGGAACTCGAAATTTTCGCCGATGACGTCAAGGCGGCACACGGTTGCGCGGTCGGTGAACTCGACGCGGACGGCCTGTTCTACCTGATGAGCCGCGGGCTGCCGCCGGCAGAGGCCAAGCGGCTCATGCTGCAGGCCTTCATTGCCGAAGCCTTCACCGGCGCACCGGATGAGGAAGCCCTGAGCGAAGCGGCGCTGGTACGGCTGGGCACCCTGGTGGAGACGGGCCTGTGACGACGGCAACGCTGACCCTGAAGGACCAGTTCCCCGGTCTCGCCGGCGGCTGGCACTATCTCGATACCGCCGCAACGGCGCAGAAGCCACAGGCAGTGATCGATGCCACGGTCAATGCGCTGGGCCGCGACTATGCGACCGTGCATCGCGGCGTCTACGCGCGCTCGGCCGACATGACGCTGGCCTTCGAAGCGGCGCGGCAGCGCACCGCGGCGTTTGTCAAAGGCGCCGAGGACGAGATCGTCTTCACCCGCGGGGCGACCGAAGCGATCAATCTCGTCGCGCAGACCTGGGGTGTCGAGAATCTCAAGGCGGGCGACCGCGTGCTGCTTTCGACGCTGGAGCACCATTCGAACATCGTGCCCTGGCAGATGCTGGGCGAGCGCACCGGCGTGGAAATCGACGTCTGCCCGCTGACCGCCGATGGCCAGATCGATCTCGATGCGGCAGAGCGCATGCTCACCCCGGCGCACAAGCTGGTGGCCCTGGCGCACGTCTCCAACGTGCTGGGTTCGGTACTCGATGTGCGCCGCGCGGCAGATCTCGCCCATGCGGTCGGTGCCAGGCTGTTGATCGACGGCTGCCAGGCCGCCCCGCGCATCGCGCTCGACGTGCAGGCGCTGGACTGCGATTTCTACGTTTTCTCGGCGCACAAGCTCTACGGCCCGACGGGCGTCGGCGTCCTCTGGGCGCGCAAGGACATTCTCGATGCCATGCCGCCATGGCACGGCGGCGGTGCGATGATCGACCGCGTGACCTTCGAGAAGACGACTTATGCCCCGGCGCCGCAGCGCTTCGAGGCGGGCACGCCGATGATCGTCGAAGCACTCGGCATGGCGAAGGCAATGGACTGGCTTACCGAAATCGGCCTCGACCGCGCCGAGCGGCACGAGCGCGAGCTGGCCGCCAAGCTGCGCGACGCGCTGGGCAAGCGCAACGATGTGACCCTGTTCGGGCCCACCGATTCGGTCGGCATTGTCAGTTTCGCCCTCGACGGGGTTCACCCGCACGATCTGGGCACCATATTGGACGAGGAAGGTGTTGCGATTCGGGCGGGGCACCATTGTGCGCAGCCGCTGATGGACAGCCTCGGCGTTCCGGCGACAGCACGGGCCAGCTTTGGCCTTTACAGCGATGACAGCGATATCGAGGCGCTCCTGAAAGGGATCGAGCGTACCAGGAGAATCTTTGGATGAGCGACGAACACCGCAAGTTCCAGGTCGAGGAAGTCGAAGCGGCCAGCCAGCCACCGCGGGCGCGCGTGCAGGATGCAGAGAGCGCGGCGGAAAAGCTCGAGCGAAAGCGCGACTACCTCGAAGGCTTTCTCTCGGAGAAGCCGCAGGCCGACAATCCGGGCGAACCGGGCGGCGCGGTCTACGATGCCGTGGTCGCCGCGCTCAAGGAGATCTTCGACCCGGAAATCCCGGTCAATATCTACGATCTCGGCCTGATCTACGGCGTCGAGGTTTCGCCCGAATCCTCGGTCTCGGTCATCATGACGCTGACCACGCCGCATTGCCCGGTCGCCGAATCGATGCCGGGTGAAGTCGAGCTGCGGGTGGCCGCGGTGCCGGGTGTGCGCGACTGCGAGGTCAATCTCGTCTGGGATCCGCCGTGGGACATGGCCAAGATGTCCGACGAGGCGAAGCTGGAACTGGGAATGCTATGAGCGATACGCTGGCCCCCGATACGAAGACGGAGGCTGCACCGGCCGATGTGACGGTGCGGCTGGCGGACTATGGCTACGAACCCGACGCGCAGGCCGTCGTCACGCTGCTCGATGCCTATGCGCGCGATCCGATGGGCGGCGGCGAGCCGCTCGACGATTCGGTGCGCAAGCGGCTGGTGGCGGCGCTCGATGCCTTTCCCGGCGCCTTTTCGCTGCTCGCGTTCGATGGCGAGGACGGTTCCGAGCCGGTGGGCGTTGCCAATTGCTTCACCGGCTTTTCGACCTTCGCGGCCCGGCCGCTGATCAACATTCACGACCTCGCGGTCCTGCCCGGCCAGCGTGGCCGCGGGATCGGCCGCGCGCTGATGCAGGCGGTCGAGGATGAGGCCCGTGCACGGGGCGCCTGCAAGGTCACGCTCGAAGTGCTGGGCGGCAACGAACGGGCAAAGACGCTCTATGCCGCGCTTGGCTATGCAAATTACGCGCTCGCCCCCGAAGCGGGGACCGCGCAGTTCTGGGAAAAGAAGCTATGACCACGACAACCAGTACCCCCACCCGGGAACGTCCGGCTGCCGTCGTTCTCACCCCGGCCGCCGAAGCGCGTATTGCCAAGCTGATGAGCCAGGCGCCCGAAGGCGCGATCGGCGTCAAACTCTCGACCCCGCGCCGGGGTTGCTCGGGGCTGGCCTACTCGGTCGACTACGTCACCGAGGAAGAGAAGTTCGACGAGAAGATCGAAACTCCCGGCGGCATCTTCTACATCGACAGCGCCTCGGTGCTCTACCTGATCGGCAGCACGATGGACTGGCAGGAAGACGACTTCACCGCGGGCTTCGTGTTCGACAACCCCAACGCCAAGGGCGCCTGCGGTTGCGGCGAGAGCTTTACCGTCTGAGGGGACGGGCAGGGCCCGCAGGCCCTGCTGCCACCAAGCGCTCAGTTCGCGCTTTCGAGAACCAGTTCCGCTTCACCACCCGCAGCCTTGGGCAGGTGCGCGACCGCCGGAGGCGTCTGTCCGCCGTTGGGGCTCAGGCGTCCCTCGAGACGGGCGCCCTGTTCGATCGTGAGCGAATCGTAAGCGACATCGCCTTCGATACGGGCGGTTTTCAGAATCACCACTTCGCGGGCGGCGATCGTGCCGCGTACCAGACCGGCGACGCGGACCGTCTCGGCGCGCACGGCACCGGTGATCTCGCTGCCTTCGCCCTGGACGAGTGCATTGCAGGTGATGTCGCCGTCGACGCGGCCGTCGACATGCAGGTCGGCACTGGCTTCGACGTTTCCGGTGATGACGGTGTCGCTGCCGAGCATGGAGAAGGTGGACGCGCCGTTGGAGCGGGCGCTGGGGGGTGTCCGTGCCATAGAATCAGGAATCTTTTTGCTGAACATTGCGTGCGGCTTCCAGGAAAGGACGCGGATTGACCGGACGGCCATTGACGCGGACTTCGAAGTGCAGGTGGGGGCCGGTGGAACGGCCGGTGCTGCCCATGGCGCCGATCACGGTGCCGGCGTCGACCTTTTCACCGACATGGGCCTTGAAGCCGGAAAGGTGCGCATAGCGCGTCATCAGGCCGTTGCCGTGGCTGATCTCGATGCAGTTGCCGTAGCCATGACGGCGGCCGACGAAGCTGACCTTGCCCTTGGCGGCGGAGTAGATCGACGAACCGCGCGGACCGGGAAAGTCGAGGCCGGCGTGGAAGGCAGCGGCGTGGGTGAACGGGTCGGAGCGATAGCCGTAGCTCGACGATACGTAGGCGACGTGGGCCGGACTGACCTGCGGGATCGAGGCGAGGCCGTTTTCCAGCGCGTCCATGCGGGCGAGGCTGGCACCCATGCGCTGGAAGCGCGGGTCGAGGCTGCCGTCGGCCGAGGTGGCGAGGCGCATCAGCGGACCACCTTCGCCGCCCTTGGCATTGGCGATGATGGCATTGGGGTTGAGGCCGAGCTTGCGGATGGCCGTGCTGGCCGCGTCGGCGCGGCGGTCGGCATAGCGGGTCAGGCGTTCGACGAAGGCGAGCTGATCCGCCTCGACGGCTGCTAGACCGCGGGCTTCGGGAACGACGGAGCTGACCTTCTTGACCGTGTCGGCGGCTTCGCCGGTGCTGTCGGAAACGGTTTCGCCGGTTTTCACGTCCTTGGGAAGATCGCCGATGTGGGCCTGGACCATCTGTTCGATGAAGTGCTGGCGGCGGCGGAGATCTTCGGTCGTGTCGTCAAGCTTGTCGCGGTAGGCCGCGACGCGGTTTTCCGACTTGGCGACGGCGGCTTCGCGGTGCAGCAGCGAGGCCTGTTCGGCATCGGCGGAAACCTGTGCAATGGCTGCAGCGGCGATGGTGCCGAGCCAGACCACCAGAAGCGATGCGGCAACGCCTGCACCGAGAATCTGGAAGCGCGATGAAATTGTAATAAAACGGACCTGTCCCTGCGAGCGCATGATGAACTCGCGATCTGGAAAGGCGGCCCGCAGGCGCGAAAAAAGCGCCCCGGCAGATGTAATGTTCAAAACGACCCCGCTTCGATCTTGCAATCTCAGTCCCGGGGCAGGGAGCTAGCAGCGGCATGGGTCTATGGCGAATCGGCTCACCGTAAACCATTGCAGAAACGGGGTGAGTTGCCGGGTGGTTGCGATGAGTTGAGGGAACTCCGTTAGTTTTCGTCCTTAGGCCGCTGAAACGTGTCAAATGAAAAAGGACGACAGGAACGCGGCATGTTGTCATTGTGCCGCTGTTGTGGCCCCGAAGGCACAGCCGGGCGGCGGAATCGGTGACATTTCGCCACTTCGGTGCTAGGCGGCGGCGATGAACCTGCAGACCACCAGCGAGGCGGCGCCCATGGCAGCCGCTCCCGAAGAATCGCCCGAAGATCTCGTTGCGCGTCTGGCGCGGGATGGCCGGGCCGCGCAGCGCGTGCTTGCACGCCTCAGCGATACGGAAAAGGCAGATGCCTTGCGCGCCGCCGCAAGCGCGCTGCGCGGGGCCGCGCCGGCCATTCTCGAAGCCAATGCACGCGATGTCGTCGCCGGCGAGGAGAAGGGGCTGACCGGCGCCATGCTCGATCGTCTGCGGCTCGATTCGGCGCGTCTGGTCGGGATTGCCGATGCGGTCGAGCAGGTCGCGAATCTTCCCGATCCGGTCGGACAGGTCATCGAGGCGACCGAGCGGCCCAACGGGCTGAAGCTCAGCCGCGTGCGCATTCCCATCGGCCTGATCGGCATCATCTACGAGAGTCGGCCCAATGTGACCGCCGATGCCGCGGCGCTGTGCCTGCGTTCGGGCAACGCGGTGCTGCTGCGCGGGGGAAGCGAGGCGCTCCATTCGAACCGGGCGATTCGCGCAGCTTTCGCGACGGGTCTCGAAAGCGTCGGTATTCCCGCTTCCGCGATCCAGCTCGTGCCCACGCAGGACCGCGCCGTTGTCGGCGCCATGCTCACCGCTGCCGGGCTGATCGACATGATCGTGCCGCGCGGGGGCAAGAGCCTCGTCGCGCGGGTGCAGGCCGATGCGCGCGTGCCTGTGCTCGCCCACCTCGACGGTATCTGCCACACCTACATCCATTCCGCCGCCGATCCCGAGATGGCGAAGCAGGTCGCGCTCAATGCCAAGATGCGCCGCACCGGCATTTGCGGAGCGATGGAGACGCTGCTGCTCGACACGCAGTTTCCCGCCTCGCGCGATGTGGTCACAGCACTGATCGAATCGGGCTGCGAACTGCGCGGCGACGCGCGGGCGCGGTCGCTCGATTCGCGTATCCTGCCGGCGGGCGAGGAGGACTGGGATACCGAGTACCTCGATGCCGTGCTGTCGGTCGCGGTCGTCGACGGACTCGATGCCGCGATGGATCACATTGCCGCGCATTCCTCGCACCATACGGATGCCATCGTGACGGCCGATGACGCCGCAGCCGAACGCTTCCTCAATGAAGTCGACAGCGCCATCGTCATGGTCAACGCATCGAGCCAGTTTGCCGATGGCGGCGAGTTCGGCCTCGGCGCGGAAATCGGCATTGCCACCGGGCGTCTTCACGCACGCGGCCCCGTCGCGCTCGAGGGGCTGACCACCTACAAGTGGCAAGTGCGCGGCAGCGGCCAGACGCGGCCCTGAAAGCCGTGGCCTCGCGGCGGCGCTGCGGCCCGGCCATCGGGCTGCTCGGCGGCAGCTTCAACCCCGCGCACGGCGGGCACCGACGCATTTCGCTTTTCGCGATGGACGCGCTGGCGCTCGACGAGGTCTGGTGGCTGGTGTCTCCGGGTAATCCGCTCAAGCCGGCAGCGGGCATGGCGCCCCTCGCGGCGCGGGTCGCCTCGGCGCGGCGGCAGACCCGCCGCACGCGAATCCGGGTCACCGCGATCGAGCGCGAACTGGGGACCCGCTACACGGCCGATACCCTCCGCGCACTGCTGCGGCGCTACCCAAAGCGGCGATTCGTCTGGCTGATGGGCGCCGATAATCTGGCCCAATTCCACAAGTGGAGGGACTGGCGTGCCATCGCGAAGCTGATGCCGATTGCGGTTATCGCCAGACCGGGGTATGATGCCGCTGCCCTCGCGAGCCCCGCGATGGCCTGGTTGAGGCAGTTCCGGCGGCCTGTTTCCAGTCTTCGTGGTCCGGAAAGGTGGAGCGCGCCAGCGCTTGTGACATTGCGATTCGACCCCGATACGCGGTCGGCTACGGCGATACGCCGGGCCGATCCGGACTGGGCCCGGACGATCGGGACGCGGCCAGCGCGCACCCTGTCTCTTCGGGATGCTGTCACCCACCGCATTATCCCGGGAACGGCAGCGTGAATGGCCTTCAGGCCCTTCTCCCATGTACCCGGCTTTTCCAGCATATGATTGAACGCGGCAGGATGATCACCACCTTGCGGCGACGATCCCTGAAAGGAGCAGAACCTACTTAGATGCCACAGGCACAAATTCAGCCGGCTTCCACCGGCACCGCGCCCCCGGCGATGGTCGATAGCGACGATCCGTTATTGACCCTTATCCTGCAGTCACTTGACGATGATCAGGCGCAGGATCTTGTGACCATCGACCTGGAAGGCAAATCCAGCATTGCGGACTTCATGGTGATCGCCTCCGGTCGTTCGACCCGGCAGGTTGCCGCCATGGCACAGAAACTTGGCGAACGTCTGAAACACGGCGGCTTCGGCAATCCCCGTATCGAGGGACTTCCGGCAGCCGACTGGGTTCTCGTCGACGCCGGCGGCGTGATTGTCCACCTCTTCCGTCCGGAAGTGCGCAGCTTCTACAACCTCGAGAGGATGTGGGGCTTCGACGGACCGTCCGGCGCGGCCTGACCGCCGCGTCCGACTGCCAGGAACAGCCCGGCGCACGAGCAACCGGGCCCAAGCGAGAGGAACTTGCGCGAAAGGCGCCGCGGTGTGTCGCGTGCCTGCCAGGTCACATACTGACAGATGCTGCTGCACATCATCGCCCGCGGGAAGATCGCCCGCTCGCCCGAAGCCGAGCTGCTTGAGCGCTACGCCAGGCGCTTGACCTGGCCGTTCAAGCACAGCGAGTTGCCCGATAGTGGCGGAAAGATTCCGCCGCCCACCCAGACACCCGTTCGCGAAGTGCTCCTCGACGAGCGCGGCAAGGCCATGACCAGCGAGGAGTTCGCGGCCCTGCTCGGCCGCTGGCGCGACGAGGGCGTGCGCGAATGCCGCTTCCTCATCGGCGCCGCCGACGGCCACGGCGACGAAGCCCGCGCGCAGGCCGATCACCTCCTGTGCTTCGGCAAGATGACGTGGCCCCACCTGATGGCCCGCGCAATGCTGGCCGAACAGCTCTGGCGCGCGACGGCCATCCTTGCGGGGCATCCTTATCATCGGTCGGGGTAAAAACTTCGCTGGCCTAATTTCGTCATCCCAGCGCAGGCTGGGGACCGCTATCGATCTTACGCAACGTTGCTTTGTACGGCCCGCGATCCCAGCCTCCACCGGGATGACGGTTCGGCATGACGCCACTTCCCTCTTTCCGCGCGACTCGCGGCCCTCTAGGTAGGACGCCGTGAAGCCCGCTGTCCGCCTTGCCCTGATCCTCGCCGCGAGTGCCTCTGCCGTGTTCGCCACGCAGGCGCTGACGCAGCAGGGGACGCTGGCGGTGCTCGATCCCGCTGCCGACGCGACCAAGGCGCAGGAAGACATGCTGGCGGCCCGGCGTGAGGGCGAAGCGGCGCGCAAGCGGGCGGAAAAGCTCGAGGCGCGTGCACGCGAAGTCACCGAGCAGGCCGAGAAGACCGCGCGTGACGCGGCGGCGGTGGCGGCGCGAATCCAGGAGACCGAAGCGGCGATCGCGGCGCAGCAGGCCAGGATCGACCTGATTGCCTCGCAGCGAGCGAAGTTGCGCGCCGAACTGGCGGCCAAGCAGGACCCGCTCGCCCGCCTGACGGGGTCTTTGCAGCGTCTCTCGCGCCGTCCGCCGGTGCTGGCCCTGCTGCGGCCCGGCACGGTGCGCGAAGCCGTCTACATGCGCGCACTGCTCGATACCGTGCTGCCCGAAGTGCAGGCCCGCACCGCCGACTTGCGCAGCGAGATCGAGCGCGGGCGCACGCTGGAGCAAAGCGCGCAGGCGGCCGAGGCGGATCTTACGCAGACCGAAAAGCAGTTGCGTGATCGCCGCCAGCGCCTCGCCGCGCTCGAATCGCAGCAGCGGCTCGCCAGTCGCAAGGCCAGCGGCATTGCTGCACGTGAAAGCGAACGCGCGCTCGCCTTTGCCGAAAAGGCGCGCGATCTGGGCGATCTGGTGGAGACCATGGGCAAGCAGGGCGAACTGCGCGAGCAGCTTGCGGGGTTGCCCGGTCCGATCATGCGCCCGCCGCGGCCCGAGGAAGCGCAGGTCGTCGAAGCCTCGCAGTTCACGCCGCCGCCGGAAGGCCTGCCGAGCTACATGCTTCCCGTCACCGGCCGAGTCGTCACTGGCTTCGGCGAGGATGCGCCGGGGCAGGCGCGGTCTTCCGGGTTGGTGCTCGCGACGCGGGCGAATGCGCAGGTGGTCTCGCCTGCACCCGGACGCGTGGCCTTCGCAGGGCCCTATCGCGGCTACGACCGTATTGTCATTCTCGAGCACGATGGTGGCTGGACCTCGCTGGTGACGGGACTCGCCCGGCTGGACGTCGATGTGGGGGAGAAAGTGGTGACAGGCTCGCCGCTCGGCATGACGGGGCCGGGAAATCCGCAAGTCATGGTCGAACTGCGGCGCGACCGGGATCCTGTTAATCCCCTGCAATATATCCGTTCGCTATAGTGCGAGCCTCCGCCCCCATCGGGCCACTGGCGTTCACCGCCAAGGACCGGTAGGATCGGACCCGGAAACCCCGACCGGCCCCGGGCCGGAAGTGAAGTACGAGAGGCATATCGCCCGATGAAATTCGCCCCCCTGATGCGCGCCGCCCTGCTGGTTTCCGCCGTGGCCGTGGTGCCCGCTGCAACCTCCGGCCTCGCCGCCGTGGACGGTCGCGTCAATCACGAGTTCGACAAGCTCTTCACCATCTACGAGCTGGTGAGGCAGAACTACGTCGATCAGGTCGACGACGACAAGCTGGTGAAGGGTGCGATCGACGGCATGCTCGCCAGCCTCGATCCGCATTCGAACTATCTCGACGGGCCCGCTCTGCAGCGGCTCGAGACGATGATCGACGGCAAGTATTCCGGCCTCGGCCTCTCGGTGATCGAAGAGGACGGGGCGGTAAAGATCATCTCGCCGTTCAAGGGCAGCCCGGCGGAGAAGGCCGGCCTCAAGGCGGGCGACTACATCACCCACATCAACGGCGTGCTCTACTACGACCGCGACCTCGACGAAGCGGTCGAGAAGATGCGCGGGCCCGCCGGCACCACGATCAACCTCACCGTTTATCGCCCCGGCCGCGACGAGCCGCTCGACGTCACCGTGACGCGCGGCGTGATCGAACTGAAGCCGGTGACCTGGGAGCTGAAGGACAACGTCGGCGTCATCAGCGTCAACGAGTTCTCGCGCAATGTCGGCTTGGAGGTGAACAAGGGACTCATCGACCTCAAGAAACAGGCCGCGCTCAAGGGCAACGGCAAGCTCGTCGGCCTCGTGCTCGACTTGCGCTCGAACCCGGGCGGCTCGCTCGACGAGGCGATTGCCCTGTCCGACCTGTTCCTCGATCATGGCGACATCGTTTCGCAGCGCGGGCGTCTGGCCAGCGAGAACCAGTTCTACCGGGCCGAGACCGTCTTCAAGGGCGATGCCGCCAAGGGCTTGCCAGTGGTTGTGCTGGTCGATGCCGGCTCGGCTTCCGCTTCGGAAATCGTCGCGGGTGCGTTGCAGGATCAGCACCGCGCCGTGGTCATGGGTGAGCGGACCTTCGGCAAGGGCTCGGTGCAGTCCTTCATCCAGCTCGATCCCACCAGCGCGGTGAAGCTGACGACGGCGCGCTACTACACGCCCTCGGGTCATTCGGTGCAGGAAGGGGGCATCATCCCCGACATCAAGGTGCCGCAGCTTTCCGATCCTGACGCCCGCGCCCGGGCCGAGCGGGCGGTGCGCGAATCCGACCTTCGCGGTCATCTGATCAACGAGGCCGCGCTCGACGACAAGGATCTGGAATCCGACGACACGCAGGATCCGCGCTTCAAGGTCTCGGCCGAGGAGCTCAAGGAAAAGGGCATCAAGGACTTCCAGCTCCACTACGCCATCTCGACGCTGGAACGAACCGCCGACAAGCCCGCGCTGGCTGCGGCCGGCGCGGAAAAGTCAAAGGACTGAACGGGTACACGCCATGGCCGTTCCCGTCGCCGCACCCGTTCGGGCAGCCAGCTGGCTGGCCCTGATCGTCCCCGCCGCATTGCTGGGCGGGGCCTATATCAGCCAGTACGTCTTCGGGCTCTACCCGTGCGAGATGTGCTGGTGGCAGCGCTATCCGCATATGTTCGCGCTGGTCTTTGCGGCGTTGGCTTTTTTCTGGCGACCGGTCCGTCCGCTCGTCGCCGTGGCGGCACTCGGCATCCTGACATCGGGCCTTATCGGCGCGTTTCATGCCGGGGTGGAATACGGCTGGTGGGAAGGGATCACCGCCTGCACCGCCAGCCCCTTCGCCGCGGGCGCCGATCCGCTCGAGGCGATCATGAGCGCGCCGGTTGTGCGCTGCGATCAGGTGCAGTGGAGCCTGTTCGGGATCTCGCTGGCGGGTTGGAACTTTCTGTTCTCGACGGCCGGCGCATTGGCGGTATTCGGCCTGCTGGCGGCCAGCGGGAATGCGAGAAGAGGAGCCTGAGGGCATGACTGCAGAACGAAGCGCGCGGATGCTGCGCGTCGATCAGGCCGGCGAATACGGCGCGACTCGCATCTATGCCGGGCAGATCGCGGTGATGGGTACGCGCGCGCCGCACGCGACCGAGGTCGCGGGCATGGCGCGGCAGGAAGAGGACCACCGCGCCCGCTTCGATGCCATGATTGCCGAGCGCGGCGTGCGCCCGACCTTGCTGCAGCCGGTGTGGTCGGTGGCCGGTTACGCCTTGGGCGCGGCGACCGCGCTCATGGGCCCCGAAGCGGCCATGGCCTGCACCGCCGCCATCGAGACCGAGATCGACCGGCATTACACCGAACAGCTCGAGGAACTGGGCGAGGATGATCCCGAGCTTTCCGAGGTCGTGCGCGAATTCCGCGACGACGAGCGCGAGCATCGCGATGCCGCGCTGGCCGCCGGTGCGGAGAAGGCGCCGGCCTATCCCTTGCTGTTCAACGCGATCCGCCTGGGCTGCCGTGCCGCGATCAAGCTGTCGGAACGCATCTGAATATTTCGCCCGCGAGTTGTTCTGGCGCAAGGTTGGCGCCGGCGCTTAAGCTATCGTTCAAGCCCGCAGGCCCCTATAGGGGGCCGGACAAGATACATTCGATCGATTGGAGCCCCCGATGTCGCGCTTCCTTACCGCTGCTGCTGCCGTTACCCTTGGCCTGACCATGGCGGCTGCGCCCATTTTCGCGCAGGACGAGCAGGACGAGGACGGGATCGTCGCCCCCGATGGCGAACGGGTGAACCAGCTGATCGTCTACGGCGAGGATCCGTGCCCGGCCTCGACCGACAATGAAATCACCGTCTGCGCGCGCAAGCCCGAAGCGGAGCGCTACCGCATTCCCAAGCCGCTGCGCGGCATCGATTCGCCTCAGGCCCGCGCGTGGACCGACCGGGTCGAAGCCTACGAAACCGTGGGGTCTTTCGGCACGCTGAGCTGCTCGCCGGTCGGCGCGGGCGGATCGCTCGGCTGCACGCAGGACCTCATCGACAAGGCCTATGCCGAGAAGGCCAACGGTAGCGACGTCAAGTTCAGCGAACTGATCGCCGAAGAGCGCGAGAAGCGCCTCTCGACCATCGATGCCTCTGCCGCTGCGCAGCAGAAGCGCGTCGAGGAGGCTGAAAAGGCCTACTTCGCACAGGACAAGAAGCAGCAGTCCGAAGATGCCGCTGCCGAGGATGAAAACGGCAATGCCACCGTGGAGTCTCCGGTCCAGGAACCGAAGACCGAGCCCAAGTAAGGGCGGCTTCAGGCGCGAAACAAAAAAGCCGGGAGAGTGGCTCCCGGCTTTTTTTGTATGCGGTGGCGTTTGGGCTCAGCCGAGCGCGATATCCGGCGCATCTTCCTGCTTCATGCCGACAGTGTGATACCCGGCATCGACATGATGCGTCTCGCCGGTCACGCCCGAGGCGAGGTCCGACAGCAGGTAGAGGCCCGCACCGCCGACATCGTCGATGGTGACGTTGCGGCGCATCGGCGAGTTCAGTTCGTTCCACTTGAGGATGTAGCGGAAGTCGCCAATGCCGCTGGCTGCCAGCGTCTTGATCGGGCCGGCGGAGATCGCGTTGACGCGCACGCCGTCCGGACCGCAGTCGTTGGCGAGGTACTTCACCGAGCTTTCCAGCGCCGCCTTGGCGACGCCCATCACGTTGTAGTGCGGCACGACCTTTTCGGCGCCATAATACGTCAGCGTCAGAATCGAGCCGCCGCTGGACATCATCGGCATCGCCCGCTTGGTGACAGCGACCAGGCTGTAGGCCGAGATGTTCATCGTCATCAGGAAGTTGTCGAGCGTGGTGTCGTAGAACTTCCCGCGCAGCTGGCTCTTGTCCGAATAGCCGATGGCGTGAACGACGAAGTCTATCGTCGGCCAGCGTTCGGCCAGCGTGGCGAAAGCCGTGTCGAGCGCATCCATCGAGGACACGTCGCAATCGATCAGGAAATCGCTTCCCAGGCTCTCGGCGAGCGGACGCACGCGCTTTGCCAGCGCTTCGCCCTGATAGGAGAAGGCCATTTCGGCCCCCTGTTCGTGCAGCTTCTTGGCGATACCCCAAGCCAGGGACTTGTCATTGGCAAGGCCCATGATCAGGCCGCGTTTACCCTGCATCAGACCGGTCATTCGTGTTCTTCCCGTGCTTCGTTTTCATGCGGCGCGCTGGCCATGGCGGATCGTCCGAGCATGTCCCTCTCTTCGGGCGATTCAGCGAGGGCCGCATTCAGTTCTGCGCCCACGACCATCCCTAAGCCTACCAGCCAGAAAAAGAAAAGTGCGATCATCACTCCGCCCAGACTTCCATAGGTCAGATCGTACATGAAAAAGTTGCGCAGGACCTTGGGCAGCATGTAGGCGACCAGCAGCCACCAGGCCGTGACAAGCGTGGCGCCCGGCCATTTCGGGTAGGCCCGGCTCTGATAGGCTGCGGGCGTGAGCAGATAGAACAGCATGTAGATCGACCCCATGAGGGCGCCGGCGGTGATTACACTGGAAATGGCGATCTGCTCGGGCAGGGTGTCGAGCTGTGGAAACAGTGCGAAGATGATCGTCTGCGTCGCCGATATCAGGACCTGCGAGGAAAGCGAGATCAGCAGCAGCAGCACTGCGCCGAAGATCAGTCCGGTCGAAATCAGCCGGTAACGCCAGTAGCGCTGGCGCTTGGTGGTGCCATAGGCGCGGTGCAGGATGTCGCGGATGGTCTCGATCAGGCTGGTCGCCGTCCACAATCCGAAAAGTCCGCCAGCCCAGAGCAGCCAGCCGTGCCGTGCAGTCACGACGTCATGCGCGACCGGGCCCAGGACTTCGGCGACGCGCGGCGGCATCGCCCGTAGCACGGCATCGATCGAGGCGCCCAGCCGGGCCTCTTCGCCGATCGCGGAGAAAATGGCAGCGACTGCGATGAAAAAAGGAAACAGCGCCAGCAGCGTCATGTAGGCGAGGTTGCCGGCGTGGATGAAACCGTCGTTCCAGGCACCGCTGGCTACGCGAGCGATCACCGCGAAAACGCGTGATCCCGGCCCGGCACGCCGCTTGATGCGCTGTCGCAGGCCCTCCTTCTCGAGCACCGCCTCCCGCCGCCGCCCTTCGGGCGTGAGGTCCGGCGGACCGGCAGGTTCTATCGGCGGTTCGATGTTCACTGGCCGGACATAGGCGCTGGCGGCGCTGCGTTCAATTTGCACGCACGCTCGGTCAACTGGCAGTGGAAAAGCAAGTCAGGCGGCCCGTTGGCACAAGGCTGCGCAGTCGCCAGCCTAAACGCCCAGCTTGCCGCGCACGTCGCGTGTGTCGGTCCAGCCTTCCAGCCGCTTGGCGAGGTCCTCGTCGTGTTCGGGCAGGACGATTTGGAGCGTGATGAGCTGGTCGCCGCGACTGCCGTCCTTGCGGGTCATGCCCTTGCCCTTGAGACGCAGGACCTTGCCCGAGCTGGAGCCCGCGGGGACCGTCAGCATCACGGCGCCGGATGCGGTGGGCGCCTTGACCTTCGCGCCGTTCAGCGCCTCGTCGAGCGTGATCGGCAGGTCGAGCCTGAGGTCGTCGCCGTCCTGCGTGAAGTAGGCATGCGGCTGGATCTGGATGGTGATCAGCGCGTCGCCGGGGCCACCCGGTCCCGGTTCGCCCTTGCCGCCCAGCCGCATCTGGGTGCCGTCCTCGACACCGGCGGGTAGCTTGAGGTCGATGGTCGACCCGTCGGACAGGGTAATGCGCTGGTCCTTGCGCTCGGCCGCATCTGTCAGCGGAACGGCGAGGCGATAGGCGACGTTGGAGCCGCGCGGCGCGGCCCGGCTGCGCCCGCCGCCCATTCCGCCCATACCGCCGGGGCTGCGCCCACCGGCACCGCCGAAGATACCGCCGAACAGGTCCTCGAGGTCGATCCCCTCGTTGCCGCCGAAGCCGCCGGAGAAGCCGCGCTGGCCTCCGCCACCGCCCATACCGCCGCCAAATCCGCTGCCGCCGGCACCAAACGGCATCGTCGGGTTTCCGTCGGCATCGATCTCGCCGCGGTCGAACTGTGCGCGCTTGGTCTTGTCGGACAGAAGGTCATAGGCGCGGGTGACGTCGGAGAAACGCTCCGTCGCCTTGGGATTGTCCTTGTTGGCGTCGGGGTGGAGCTCCTTCGCAAGCCTGCGATAGGCGGACTTGATGTCCTTTTCGCTCGCGCCCCGCGATACGCCGAGAGTGGTATAAGGATCTGCTGCCATAGTGACGCTTAGCTAGGTGTCCTCGGGGCTTACGGCAAGTTATGTATGCCCGTGCGCTTTTCTACTGCGTGCGCGGCGGCTATCGCTTGGGTTATGCCGCTTCGTGCCTATTTGAATTGTTCCCGATCAAGGCGGCCCGTGGCCGTGCGGGCAAGAAGCGTATTCCTTTCCCATCAAACCCTCAGGACAGTGCAAACCGTGTCAATCGCATCAGGAAACCGCCATGGAAAATGAACTGGCCCGCGAAGTCGTCCCGCACGGCGATCCCATCGCGCTGTTCAAGGCCTGGTACGACGAGGCCCGGACCACCGAGTTAAATGATTCCAATGCCATGGCTCTCGCCACCGCGACGCCGGAGGGGCTGCCTTCGGTGCGCATGGTCCTGCTCAAGGGCTACGGGGCGGACGGCTTCGTGTTCTATACCAATGGCCTTTCGCGCAAGGGGCGCGAGATTGCCGCGAACCCGAACGTCGCGTTGCTCTTTCACTGGAAGAGCCTGCGCCGCCAGATCCGCATCGAAGGCCATCTGCAGCCGGTAACGGCGGAGGAGGCCGACGCCTATTTCCATTCGCGCGCGCGGGATTCGCAGCTCGGCGCTGTCGCTTCCGACCAGTCGGCGCCGCTCGACAGCCGTGAGACGTTCCTGGCACGCTACGAATCCGTGCGCGACAGGTTCGATGGCAAGGACGTCGAGCGTCCGGGGCATTGGGGCGGGTACCGGGTCGTCCCGGCAGCGATGGAATTCTGGCACGACCGCGCGCACCGGCTGCACGAGCGCCGCCGTTTCGAGCGCGGGGCCGACGGCGACTGGTCCAGTACGCTGCTCTATCCGTGAGCATGCACCACGGGCATCTCAACCGCAGTGCGGCCATCGCCAGTATCTTGGCGGCGACGCTGCTGCTGGCGATCAAGGGCTGGGCGGCGTGGTCGACCGGCTCGACAGCGATGCTCGGCAGCCTTGCCGACACCGTACTCGATCTGGTTGCCAGCTTGGCGACGCTGCTGGGCGTGTGGATCGCCGCGCAGCCGGCGGACGACAAGCATCGCTTCGGCCACGGCAAGGCAGAGGCCATCGCCGCGCTGTTCCAGATCGTCCTGATCTCGATCTCTGCGCTCGGGATCGCCAGCCGCGCCATCGAGCAGTTCCTGTCCGGCGCGCGGGTGCAGTCCGCAGCCGAGGGTATCGGTGTTTCGGTGGCGGCGATTGTCGTGACCTTCGCGCTGCTGGCGTGGCAGCGCCACGTGATCCGCAAGACGGGCAGCCTCGCGATCACCACCGATAACGTCCATTACCAGTCAGACCTGCTGCTCAACCTTGCCGTGATCGCGGCGCTGGCGCTCGACCAGTATGCGGGCATTCGCGCCGCCGACCCGCTGTTCGGCTTCGGCATTGCGCTGTGGCTGGGCTGGGGTGCCTGGAAGGCGTCGAAGCAGGTGCTCGATCAGCTCATGGACCACGAATGGCCCGAGGCGAAGAAGCAGCGTTTTCTGGAAGTGCTGGCCCGCTATCCCGACATTACCGGGGTGCACGACCTGCGGACGCGCACGTCGGGCGACAAGGATTTCGTGCAGTTTCACATCTGGGTCGATCCGGCGATGACGGTGCGCAAGGCGCACCGGGTCATGGACGAGATCGAGGCCCAGATTCATTCCGAGTTTCCCGGCGTGGAAGTGCTGATCCACACCGATCCGGACGGTCTGGTCGATGAAAAGGGCGATGCCGGCAAGGACGTGCTGCCCCCGATCCGGATCGATGCCGAAACACCCTAGGCGGGATCGGCGCTAGTCTTTCCAGCCCGGGAACAGGGCGAGCAGCGCGCCCAGCCGGTCGTGCAGCACGCGTTCCTGCGCCGCATCGCTTTCGCCGAGGCGGACGATCGTGAGCAACTGGCTGGGCGATCCGATCACGTACTGCCCATGCTCGCCAAGGCACGCGAAAAGGTTGCTCGGGGCCGTGCCGGGATAGAGGCGGGCCTCGTCACCCGGCGGGGCGGTGTTGAGCCAGACCCCCGCGCCATAGGCCTCGTTGCGCGGCGAGGGGCTCAGCATGAACTGGATCCAGCGGCGCGGCAGGATCTGGGCGCCCTTGACCGACCCCTTGTGGCGCAGGAACTCGCCGAGCTTGCCCCAGTCGCGTGCGTCGGCGTGGATCATGGCGGCGCCGATCATCGTGCCCGCGCGGTCGTATCCCACTAGCGTCGAATCCATGCCGATCGGCAGCAGCACCCGGTTCTTGAGGAATTCGCTCACGGCATGGCGGCGGCGGGCGGGATTGTTGTCGGGCGCAAGCACCCTTGCGGCAAGGTCCGAGAGGATAACCGGGGTCGCCGAGGAATTCTCGAAGACGCGGCCGGCGGGCGCTTCCAGCGGCTGGGCCTCGGCATAGGCGGCCATGTCGTCGCGCCCGTCGAGGAAGAGCATGCGCATGCGATCCGATTCGCGGTCCTGGTCCTCGCCGCTTTCGGCCTTCTCCGAATGGCGCAGGCCCGAGCGCATCTGCAGCAGCTGCTTGAGAGTCACGACGCCGCGCGGGTCGCCGGGCCGCTGCCACGCGGGGACGGGGGCGGATTCGTTGAGCCGCAAGCGGCCGTCGCTCACGAGTTGACCGATCATCAGCGACGTGACGCACTGCCCCATGCTCCAGCCGGGTAGGCGGGTATCCTTGTCGATGCCCTCGCCATAGCGCTCGACGATCACTGACCCGCGCTTCATCACGATCAGCGCCTCTGTCCTGCCCACGCTTTCGCTGTCGAACAGCGCGTCCAGCGCGCGGCCGAGCGGTTCGCGCGGCGCGCCGCCTTCGTCGGCAATCGCGGCGAGCGAGGCATCGCTTGGCGGTGGCGGCCCTTCGGGGGCGGACTGTCCACAGCCCCACAGGGTTGGCAGCGCAAGCAGGGCGAGGATATGGGGAAGGCGGCGCACCGGCATGACGCTCGGTGTGATGTGCGAGGCGCAGGCGAATGGCAACACCCGGAAAATCGCGGACAGGGGACAACCCCTCGCAGGCCTACCCCACGCGCCAGCCTTCGCGCTGGGCACGTAATCTGGTGATCGTGCTGCTGATCGCGGGTGTTGCCGCGCTGGCGGGGTCCTGGCACGGGCTGCGCGAACGGGCGCTGGTCGGATCGGCCTATGGCGCGCGCGTCGGCTGCGTCTGCCGCTATGTTTCGAACCGTTCGCTCGACAGCTGCGAAGGCGATATTGCGGTGGCCGGGCTGGGTCGTATCGCTTCGCTGGTCTCGCTCTCCGAGAACAACGAGACGAAGACGATCACCGCTGGCATCCCGATGCTGATGCATCAACGTGCGACCTTCGATGCCAAGACCGGTTGCCAGCTCGAACCCTGGCAGGACTGATCGTCAGTCCCCCAAGGTCAGTCCCCCAAGGTCAGTCCCCCAGGGCTTCCTTCGCAACAGACTGGACGGCTTTCCAGTGGCTGGCGACCGGATCGGCCGGGTCGTAGATTTCCAGCCACTCCTGCGGGGCGATGCCGGTTTCCTCGAACACGGTGCCGTCGGGCGCGGCGAAGACTTCGTTCGAGAGTTCGAGCAGCCAGCCGTTTGGTAGCGGCTTGGGCAGCGGCGTCGAGAAGGAACCGCGCGTGGTCGTGCCGACCTGACGGACCTGCGGAAGCTGCCGGAACGCCAGCGTCGCCAGTTCGCCGCCGCTCACGGTCACGTCGCTGGTCATCAGGTAGACCGGTCCGTCGAAGCGCGGACCGTCGGCTGGCCTGATCCAGTGGGGAAACGGCGCGAGGCCCGAGCGGGGCGCGCGGGTGGTGAAGCCGATATAGGGCTTTTCGGTGAAGCGGCCGGGCAGCGCCTTGGCCACCGCGTCCCAGCCGCCGCGGTTGTTGGACAAGTCGACGATGACGGCATCGAGCCCCTCGAAAGCCGTGGAGGCCTCATCCAGCACACTATCAAGCGCGCCCAGTTCGGCGGCAGCCCATTCCGGAGAGGCGAAGTCCTCGCGGTCGGTGAAGCCGCCCATCACGAAGACCTGCAGATAGCCCACCCGCCCGTCGATCACACCCCAGATGATGCGGTCCTGCGCGACCTGATGGGCCGTATCGCCGAGCCCCGCACGCGTCTTTGCCATGAGCTGCGTTAGCCACGCGCCCTCACCCATGCTGGCGCGGATGCGTGGAAGCGTCTCGCCCTGACCGTCCTGGATGCGCCGCTTCTTGCCCTCGACAACGCCGATCAGCTTGGTGTGGCTGTCGGAAAGGCCGTCCATGAAGGCCCCCAGCGCGGTCCACAGCGCGTCGTCGTCCATGTCGGGGTGCATCCTGGCGCGCAACTTTGCGGCGCGGGCCGCGAAATCGGGCGGGCGGCGGTCGAAGAAGGCATAGTGCCGCTCGAAATGATCGAGGAAGGCATCGGCGACCACTTGCGGCGTTGCTTGCACGGGCGAAAGGCAGGGCGCGGGCAGGGCTTCGAGGCGATCGAAGACAACATTGGTATCGCCCGCGAGAAGCTGGAAGATCGCCGACTTCCCGCCGGGAAGCGCGCGGAAGTAGCGGTAGTGGACCGAAGACATGTCGCTGAGCGGCCCGCCTTCCTGCGGCGGGCGGTAGCAGGTGTCGCCGCTCTGGAACCGGGTCACGCCGTCTTCGTCGATATCGATGATCCAGCCGTAGCCTCGCGAGCGCCAGGCACCGCGAACGGCGGGGTCGGTATGGCCGTCCGCGGTCACGATCGGCTGGAGAGGCCCGGCCCCTTCCCAGGGCGTGGCAGCGGACGGTGTTTGCGCCGCGAGCGCGGCACCGGCAAGAAGACCAAGCAGCATCGAAACTTCCCCTGTTGCCCTGATCGGGCACGAAGTGCTTTGTGGTCAGGCGGTTATGGCGGCTTCGGTCGCTTCGATCCAGCCCCCGCCGATCACCCGCTCGCCGGCGTAGATCACCGCTGCCTGTCCCGGCGCCACGCCGTATTCGGGATTGGCGAAGCGGATGGTCGTCTCGGCATCGTCGCCGAAGGGGCCATCGAGCGTGATCGGCACCGGCTTGGCGAGCGAACGGACCTTGGCGGTGAGCGGGGTGCCCGCGGGTAGCGGGCCGATGCGGTTGGTCTCGGTGATCCGCGCGGACGCGGTGGCGAGCAGACGGCGCGGGCCGACTACCACATGGCGCGTGTCGGCATCGATGCGCACGACATAGAGCGGTTCGGGCTGCCCGCCGATCTCGAGGCCGCGGCGCTGACCGACCGTATAGTGGATCACGCCACGATGCGTACCGAGAACGTCGCCGGTCTCGGCATGGACGATCTCGCCGGGCGCTTCGCCCTCGGGACGCACGGAGCGCACTACCTTGGCGTAATCGCCGTCGGGCACGAAGCAGATGTCCTGGCTGTCGGGCTTGGCGGCTACGCGCAGCCCGGCAGCTTCGGCGAGGCGCCGGGTTTCGGTCTTGGGCAACCCGCCGAGCGGGAAGCGCAGGAAGTCGAGCTGTTCCTCGGTGGTGCCGTAGAGGAAGTAGCTCTGGTCGCGCGCGGGATCGGCGGCGCGGTGCAGTTCGGGGCCGGCCGGGCCGATCACGCGCTGCACGTAGTGCCCGGTGGCAAGGCAGTCCGCGCCGAGTTCGCGGGCCATGGCCAGCAGGTCTGTGAACTTGGGCCCCATGTTGCAGCGGATGCAGGGGATCGGCGTGCGACCCGAGAGATAATCGTCGGCGAAACGCTCGACGACTTCCTCGCGGAAGCTGCTCTCATGGTCGAACACGTAGTGGGCGATGCCCAGTCGGTCGGCCACGGCGCGGGCGTCGCGGATATCGTCGCCGGCGCAGCAGGCGCCCTTGCGACCGGTCGCCGCGCCATAGTCGTAAAGCTGCAGGGTCACGCCGATGACTTCGGCGCCGCTCGCGGCGGCAAGGGCGGCAACCACCGAGCTGTCGACTCCGCCGGACATGGCGACGACGATGCGCCGCTCGGAAAGCGGCTCGGGCAATTGCCAGATCTTAACCGGATCGAGGCCGGCAAGCAGGTCGGAAAGAGGGCTCATGGGCGGCCCCATACAGCGCATGGCACGGTTTTCCTACCTTTGAAGGCTTCGGCGCGCGGGAACGCAAGGCGTACCGGGTCGTTAAGCTTGTTCAACGAACCGTAAGAACGTCCTTTACCGTCCCTTGACCATGTTGAGGTTATACGGCCGGCATGAACATAGCTCACGACCACAAAACCTGCACGACAGGGCATCCGCAGGGTCGCGCGGATGAGGCGTTCGAGCCCCTTCAGCTAGACTGGAGGGACCTGCGTACGCGCTTGTTCGCCGCTCATGAAGTTCGCACCGTCCTGTCCCCGGAAACCAGGCCTTTGCGCCTGCGAATCCGTGGAAGTTTCGACGGTTGCGCAGCCTCCGCGCTAACTACTTATCAAGGTGTATCAAGACCCGTTAACCCAAAAGCTTCAGCCTATTGCAAGCCTGAAGCGGCAAAAGTCACTCCTGTCGCCGGAACAAGCAGCACCGGCGGACGAGGGTAAAGATGATCGAGAACCAGAAAATCCGTCCAGCCCAGGTGATCGGGCCTCTCGGTGAGCCGCTGACGCTGGACTCATTGCCGCCGCCGAACACGACCCGCTGGGTCGTGCGTCGCAAGGCGGAAGTGGTGGCCGCGGTTAACGGCGGGCTGCTGACGATTGACGAAGTTTGTGAACGCTATCAGCTCACACTCGAGGAATTCGCGTCGTGGCAGCGCGCGGTGGACCGGTCGGGCATGCAGGGCCTGCGTGTGACCCGAATTCAACACTATCGCGATCTTTACGAGCGCCAGCAGAAATACTGACGACGGCGACCTGAAGGTCTCAACGACAAAAAGAGCGGCGGTGGACACGGTTCACCGCCGCTTTTTTGCTTTCTGGCGTAACAATCAGCATGCCCGAGGGGTGTTTTCGGCAACCAAGTCGTTCGTCGATCCTGATCCGCTCCAAGGCGAGCGCACATTGCCACTAACCGGATGCAGGTATATGGCGGCAGCAACGAATTTCTGTCGCATGTGCAGACCGGATCGACTTGTGATCCGTCGGCTTCGTGGCAAGAGAAGGTCGATGTGGCCTTGTGGGAAGGCTTCGGCCGTTGCGGTGACTGAATGAATTACGAACCCAAGATAGAAGCCGAAGAAAGCAACCAGGTGGATACTGCGGAAAACCCGCTGGACACGGACCTCGAACAGGAACGTGCCTCCAAGCGCCGGATCTGGTTCATCGTCGGTATTGCCCTGGCGGCAATCGTCGGTATCTGGTTTCTTCTGCACAGCGGTAGCAGCGAAGACCTGGCCGGCGATGCGGCGGGACAGATCCCGGTCGTCACGGCGGTCGTTCCCGGCAAGACGACGATCGCCGGTGAAATCAATGCTACCGGCACGCTGGCGGCACGCCGCGAAATGCCGGTCGGTTCGGTCGGTGAGGGCGGTGAAGTCCGTTCGGTTCGCGTCGAACCCGGCGACTGGGTCAAGAAGGGTCAGATCCTGGCGGTCGTGGACCGTTCGGTGCAGTCGCAGCAGATCCAGAGCCAGGCCGCACAGGTCCAGGTGGCCGAGGCGGATGCCCGGCTCGCCCAGTCCAACCTCGACCGCGCGCTCCAGCTCGTGGACCGCGGCTTCATTTCCAAGGCCGACGTCGACAGGCTGACGGCGACCCGCGACGCGGCCAACGCGCGCGTGCAGGTCGCGCGCGCCACGCTGCGGCAGCTGCAGGCGCAGACTGCACGTCTCAACATCGTCGCGCCCGAGGCCGGTCTCGTGCTGACCCGCAGCGTCGAACCCGGCCAGGTCGTCGGCGGCGGCAGCGGCGCCCTGTTTACCATTGCCAAGGGTGGTCAGCTCGAACTGCTCGCCGATCTCAGCGAAGATGACCTGTCCTCGATTTCCGTGGGCGTCACCGCGCAAGTGACTCCGGTCGGCACCGAAAAGGTCTTTACCGGGCAGGTCTGGCAGCTCTCGCCGGTCATCGATCCGCAGAGCCGTCAGGGCACGGCCCGCATCGCGCTCGATTACGATCCGGCGCTGCGTCCGGGCGGTTTCGCCAGCGTGAAAATCAGCAGCGGTACCGTCGTGGCGCCGATGCTGCCGGAATCGGCGATCCAGAACGATGCCAAGGGCGCGTTCGTCTATACCATCGACGACAAGGGCATCGTGCATCGCAAGCCGGTCAAGACCGGTATGGTCACGGGGCAGGGCATTGCCGTCACATCCGGCCTGAGCGGCACCGAACAGGTGGTACTGCGTGCCGGTGGCTTCCTCAACGACGGCGACAAGGTCAAGGCCAAGCTCGTCTCCGGCGAGGAGTGATCGGCGCATGAGCCTGCGCAACATATCCGCATGGTCGATCCGCAACCCGATCATTCCGATCGTGTTCTTCATCGGCGTGATGATTGCCGGTCTGGTGTCCTTCAACCGGATGGACGTCAACAACATGCCGGACATCGAGTTTCCCGGTGTGATCGTGCGCGTGACCCAGCCGGGCGCCGCGCCGACCGAAATCGAGACGCAGGTCACGCAAAAGGTAGAAGCCGCGGCCCGTTCGGTCCCCGGCGTCGAGGAAATCCAGTCGACCGCCTCCGAAGGCGGCTCGACCACGCTGGTATTCTTCTCGGTGGGCACCAACGCCGACGTGGCCACCAACCAGGTCAAGAATGCGGTCGATCAGATCCGCAGCGACCTGCCCGACGGCATTCTCGAGCCGCAGGTGACGAAGATCGAAGGCGGCGGCGATGCGCTGGCTTACTTTGCCGTGAGCACCGACGACATGACGATGGAGCAGCTCAGCTGGTTCATCGACGATACCATCTCCAAGGCGCTGCTTTCGGTGGAGGGCCTCGCCGAGGTAGACCGCAATGGTGGTGTCGACCGCGAGATCCGCGTCGTCGTCGATCCCGAGCGCATGCAGGCACTGGGCGTGACCGCGCGCGACGTCAACATTGCGCTGCGCCAGATCAACACCGACGCAGCCGGCGGGCAGGCCGAAATCGCCGGTTCGCGCCAGTCGGTGCGCGTTCTGGGTAATGCCGAAAATGCCTACGACCTGTCCCAGACGCGCATCAATCTGGGCGGCGGCCGGCAGATCAAGCTGTCCGACATCGCCAGTGTCTACGACGGCTATTCGGAACAGACCCGCATCGCCAAGCTGCGCGGACGCGAAGTCGTCACGTTCAGCTTCCGCCGCGCGCTCGGGGCCTCGGACGTCACCGTCTACGACGAGGCGATGAAGAAGCTCAACCGGATCGAGAAGGACAATCCGAACATCCACATCACGCGGCTGTTCGCACCGGTCGACTATACCAAGGAACAGTACAGTTCTTCGATGGAAGCGCTGGTGGAAGGCGCGGTTCTGGCCATCGTGATCGTCTACCTGTTCCTGCGCGACTGGCGGGCCACGTTCATTTCGGCAATCGCCATTCCGCTGTCCGCGATCCCGACCTTCTGGTTCATGGACATGCTCGGCTTCACGCTGAACTTCCTTTCGCTGCTGGCGCTGAGTCTCGTGGCGGGTGTCCTCGTCGACGACGCGATCGTCGAGATCGAGAATATCGTCAGACACATGCGAATGGGCAAGAGCGCCTATCAGGCGTCTATCGACGCTGCCGACGAGATCGGCCTGGCAGTCGTCGCCACGACCTTCTCGATTGTCGCGGTGTTCCTGCCTGTCGGCCTGATGCCGGGTATTCCGGGACAGTTCTTCAAGGCCTTCGGTCTTACCGTGGTTGCGGCCGTGCTGATGAGCCTTGCTGTGGCGCGTCTCATCACGCCGATGGTCGCGGCCTACTTCCTGAAAGCCCATGGTCACGCCGAGCACGGCGGCGGCAAGGCGATGGACCTCTACATGAAGGTGCTCGCCTGGACGCTCGACAGCAGCGAGGCGCACCGCCGCAAGGCTGCGCTGGAAAAGGCACCGTCGCACTGGTGGTACTACCTCGTCGCGACCGTGCTGATCGTGGTGATCCTCGGCGCAGGCATGGCCCTCGCCGGCGGGATATTCAAAGTCCTGCAGATGGGGCTGGGCGCCATCGGGCTCGACAAGGCGGCCTTCGTGCTGGCTGCCGCGCTGGCGCCGCTCGGCATTCCGGTCGCGGTCATTGTGCTGGGCAAGCTGTTCAAGATGGCGGCTTCTGCGATGGGTGGTCTGGGACGGTGGTATCGCTATTTCTCGGACCGCATCGCAGCGCGCATGCACGATCACCGCTTCTACGCGTTCTGTGCCGGTATCTACGCGCTGGTTCTGACCTTCGCTCTGCTGGCCGGCCTGCCGCAGCAGTTCCAGCCCAACCAGAACGATGACTTCAGCCAGATCAATATCGAGATGGTGCCCGGCACCACGCTCGAGCAAACCGTGGGTGTCACCGACGAAGTCACGCATCTGCTCGAAGAGCAGCCCGAGGTCCGTCAGGTACTCCAGGCCAGCCGCGAGGGGCGGGCAACGCTCTATATCTCGCTCAAGCCTGCCGGCGAGCGCGGCATTACCAGTGTGGAGTTCGAACGGCGGATCGCTCCGCAGCTCCAGCAGATCGCCGACGCCCGCGTGAGCTTCGCGACGCAGTCGGGCGGCTTCGGCAGTGGCCGCGACATCTCGGTTATGCTCTCGGGCAGCGACAGCGACTTGCTCAACCAGACCGCGCAGACGCTGGTGGAACAGATGCGCGGTATTCCCGGCGTGGTGGCGCCGCGGATCGCGGCCGACCTGCAACAGCCCGAAATCGTTATCGTGCCGCGTCTCGATCTTGCCGCACAGCTTGGGGTGACGACAGCCGCGCTCAGCCAGACGATCCGCATCGCGACGATGGGCGAGATCGACCAGAACGCCGCCAAGTTCTCGCTCAGCGATCGCCAGGTGCCGATCCGCGTCATGCTGGGCCGGTCCTCGCGCCGCGACTTCTCGACTATCGAAAACCTCGCTGTGCCAACCACCAGCGGCGGTTCGGTTCCGCTCAAGCGCGTTGCAGAGATCCGCTTCGGGGCCGGCCCCACCCAGATCCAGCGCTACAATCAGTCGCGCCGCATCTTCGTTGGCGCCGATCTGGGCGAAGGTCAGGTCAAGGGCCCGATCATGGAGCAGATCCAGAACCTGCCGATCATGAAGAACCTGCCGACCGGCGTTTCGAATGCACCGGTGGGTGAAGACAAATGGCAGGCGGAAATGATCTCCAGCTTCGTGATCGCGGTGATCAGCGGCATCTTCCTGGTCTTCGCGGTGCTGGTGCTGCTCTACAAGCGCTTCGTTTCGCCGCTGGTAAACATGGCCTCGCTGCTGCTGGCCCCGCTCGGCGGCCTGCTGGCGTTGACGGTGGTGGGGCAGCCGGTTTCGATGCCGGTCTACATCGGCATTCTCATGCTGCTGGGCATCGTCGCCAAGAACTCGATCCTGCTGATAGACTTCGCCATCGAGGAGATGGGCAAGGGTGTCGACAAGCTGCACGCGATCATGGATGCCGGTCATAAACGTGCCCAGCCGATCGTGATGACCACTGTGGCGATGACCGCAGGCATGGTGCCGACGGCGCTCTCGTTGTCCGGCGACGGCGCGTTCCGTGCACCGATGGGCCTGACCGTGATCGGCGGCCTGCTGCTCTCGACGCTGCTGACCTTGGTGATCGTGCCTGCAGCCTTTAGCCTTGCCGATGGTTTCGAAAAACGCATCGGTCCGCGTCTGCGCAAGTCGCTGCTGACCTTCGAGCCTCACCACGCGGAGGAAGCGCATCGCGGCGAGCATGGGCTTCCGGCGGAATAAGCGAAAGGAAGCCATTGCCGCCAGTCCGGCGAAACAGGGTCGCGATCGCGCAGCTTCCCCCATCTGACAGGGCCCGGCGCATGCGGTTGTTCGCGACCGGGCTGCTGCTTGTCATGGCGGCGGCGTTCATCACCTTTCGGCAACTGCAGACGCTCTATCCCGGATGGGACGTGCCGCTGGGCTATGCCATCGCCTTTACCGAGGCGGCCATGGTCGGTGGGCTGGCCGACTGGTTTGCGGTGACCGCGCTGTTCCGCCGTCCGCTCGGCCTGCCGATCCCGCACACTGCGATCATCCCGGTCAACAAGGACCGGATCGCCGATTCGATGGCGACCTTCCTGCGGGACAACTTCCTGACGCCGCAAGTTGTCGCGCGGCGCCTTCAGGTGTTCAACCTTGCCGCGAGTGCGGGCGCCTTGCTCGCGAACCCGCAGCGCAGCGACCAGTCGCGCTTGCGCGAAGGCGCGGCGGGCCTGCTCGCTGACGTTCTGGAATCGCTCGATCCCGACAGGATGGGCGGCATGGTCAAGACCGGCCTGCGACGCCAGATCGAGAAGATCGATATCGCGTCGTTGCTCGGTCAGATGCTGGAAAACGCCATTGCCGACAAGCGCCACCTCCCGGTGCTGGAAAGCCTGCTGCGCAAGGTGGGCGAGGCGGTCGAATCGAACGAGCCGATGATCCGCGAGATGATCCACCAGCGCGCCAACACGATCATGCGCTGGACGGGGCTCGACGAGCGGCTGGCGAATGGCGTCCTCGACGGGACCTATCGCTTGCTGGCCGAGGTAATCGTGCAGCCCGATCACCCGCTGCGCGCAAAGATCGACGAGGCGCTTGCCAGTCTCGCGCACGACCTGAGGCACGATCCGGAGACCCGTGCCAAGGCCGAGCGGATCAAGAGCGAACTGCTCGAGAACCCGGCCATGGCAGCGTGGATGGACGCCATGTGGGAGCGTGGTCGCGAGGCGCTGCTGCGCGCCGTCCGCAACCCGGACCGGGCGCTTGCCGGCAGCCTTGGCGAATCGATCGCGCAGCTGGGTCAGGCGCTGGGCGAGGATCCGCGATTGCAGGTCCTGGTCAATCGCTTTGCCCGCCGCACGTTGGTCGGTGTCGCCTCACGCTATGGGTCGGAGATCGTGCGGCTGGTCTCGGAGACGGTGAAGCGCTGGGATGCCAAGACGGTTTCGGACCGTATCGAGGGTGCCGTCGGGCGCGACCTCCAGTTCATCCGCATCAACGGGACCGTTGTCGGCGGGCTTGTGGGTGTGGCCATCCACACGGTAGATCGCTGGCTATGACCGATGGACCGTTTCTGACCACCGAACGCTTAGAGCTGTGGAAGCCGCAGGCAGGAGATCTGCCGGACAGGGTCCGCCTGCTCGAAGGAGACGGCATGATGCAGTTCCTGGGCACTATCGGTCCCGATCCCAAGGCGCAGCATGACAAGCTTCTGCAGCACGCCGGAAGCTGGGCGCTTTACGACTATGGCACCTTCAGCGTTCGCCGTCGCGGAGAAGGCGACATCATCGCGACGGGCGGCATTTTCCATTCCTGGCGCGGTTTCGGTAAAGGGCTGGACGACGTCGCCGAGGCCGGCTGGATCGTGCGTCAGGACTGCTGGGGGCAGGGTGTCGCCGGTGAAATGATGCGGGCGTCGCTCGCCTGGTTCGATACGGCACACGGGCCGAGGCGCGTTGCCTGCATGATCGAGGCGGGCAACACTGCGTCGGAAAAGGTCGCCGGGTCGCTGGGTTTCGTGAAATACGATAGCCACGAAGAAGAGGGTGGCGCCGCCGTCAACCTGTTCGAGCGCCTGCCGGGCTAGGCGGCGGTTTCCGGAACGAGGCCGAGTTTCTCCCACGAAACATCCGCACTCCCGCGGCGTCCCTCGACGAAGCCGGCAGTGGCCAGATAGCCGGGATCGATCTCGCCGGTGCTCGACCAGTCGCGCACGCAGAGCCGCTCCTTGATGCGCCAGGTGCCCTGTTCGCGCTCCAGAGTGTCGACGTAGCGCCCACCCAGCTGGGTCATGCGTTCTCCCGGATCGGTGTCCGCGATGAGCGTGGCCACGAAGTATGTCTCCGCCGAAGCGGCACTGCCGTTCACCCGGATGAGCGACTGGCCCAGCATGTGGCTGACAACCTTGGTGGTCTGCCGCGCCTTTTCCAGAATGCGCTGTGTGAAGACCTTTCCGTCGCACTTGTCCGGACCGTGATCGTCCCAGCTCTCCTCGCAATAGACCGACGCCATTTCGGCCTCGTCGGCACGATCGCAGCCGTGGCAATAAGTCGCCAGCAGCTGGCGGATCTCGTGATGGTCCCACAGTTCCTGCAGACGTTCGTCCCGCTCTGGCCCTTGCACCGCATTCTCCCGCTCGATTTCGTGGCAGGCTATGATGAGAAGGAAGGAGCGCAAGCAAAAACCCCGGAAGGAAGCCTTCCGGGGTTCTCGTTCTTGTTCGTTTTTGCGGTGCCTCAGAGCTTGCCGGTCAGCTCCGGCACGGCATTGAAGAGGTCCGCCACGAGGCCGATATCGGCGACCTGGAAGATCGGGGCGTCCTCGTCCTTGTTGATGGCGATGATGGTCTTGGAGTCCTTCATGCCGGCAAGGTGCTGGATGGCGCCCGAGATACCCACGGCGATGTAGACTTCCGGTGCCACGATCTTGCCGGTCTGGCCGACCTGGTAGTCGTTGGGCACGTAGCCGGAGTCGACCGCGGCGCGGCTGGCGCCGACGGCAGCGCCGAGCTTGTCGGCGAGCGGCATGATGTACTCTTCGAAGGTCGGACCGTCCTTGAGGGCGCGTCCGCCCGAGACGATGATCTTCGCGCTGGTCAGTTCCGGACGCTCGCTCTTGGCGATTTCGGCGCCGACGAAGCTGGAGAGACCTGCATCACCGGGACCGGCAACATCCTCGATCGCAGCCGAACCGCCGGTTGCAGCAGCCTTTTCGAAGGCGGTGCCGCGCACGGTGATCACCAGCTTGGCATCGCTCGATTCGACGGTGGCGATGGCGTTGCCGGCATAGATCGGGCGCGTGAAGGTCTTTTCGCCTTCGACCGAGATGATGTCCGAGATCTGCATCACGTCGAGCAGCGCGGCGACGCGCGGCGCGATGTTCTTGCCGGTCGTGGTGGCGGGGGCCAGGAACGCGTCGTGATGGCCCATGAGATCGGCGATCAGCGGCGCGGCGTTTTCGGCCAGACCGTGTTCGTAGGCGGCATTGTCGGCCAGGTGGACCTTGCCCACGCCGGCGATCTGCGCGGCGGCCTCGGCCACGGCGCGGCAGCCCGAACCGGCGACCAGAAGGTGTACCTCACCGAGCTTCGAAGCGGCGGTGACGGTGGCGAGAGTGGCGTCCTTCAGGGACGCGTTGTCATGTTCGACCCAAACGAGCGTCTTCATCAGGCGACTCCCATTTCCTTGAGCTTGGCGACGAGGGCGTCGACGTCCTCGACCTTGATGCCGGCCTGGCGCACCGGCGGCTCGGAGACCTTGAGGGTCTTGAGACGCGGAGCGGTCTCGACGCCGTAGTCGGCAGGCGTCTTGTTATCGAGCGGCTTCTTCTTCGCCTTCATGATGTTCGGCAGCGAAGCGTAGCGCGGCTCGTTGAGGCGCAGGTCGGTGGTGACGATCGCCGGCATGGCGAGCTTCACGGTCTCGAGACCGCCGTCGACCTCGCGGGTGACGGAAACGCTGTCACCTTCGATCACGACCTTGCTGGCAAAAGTGCCCTGCGGGCGGCCGAGCAGCGCGGCGAGCATCTGGCCGGTCTGGTTCGAATCGTCGTCGATTGCTTGCTTGCCCAGGATCACGAGACCCGGGGTTTCCTCGTCGACGATCGCCTTGAGGATCTTGGCAACGGCCAGCGGCTCGACTTCGTCGTCGGTCTGGACGAGGATGGCGCGGTCGGCGCCCATGGCGAGCGCGGTGCGCAGGGTTTCCTGCGCCTTTGCCGGGCCGATCGAGACCGCGACGATCTCTTCCGCGCTGCCGGCTTCCTTGAGACGAATGGCTTCCTCGACGGCGATTTCGTCGAACGGGTTCATGCTCATCTTGACGTTGGCGAGGTCAACGCCGGAGCCGTCGGCCTTGACCCGCGGCTTCACGTTATAGTCGATCACCCGCTTAACGGGGACGAGGATTTTCATTTCGATCAGTCCTCTCACTGCGGCGCGGCAGCAATTTAACCGCGCGATTAAATCTGGTCGGGCTCGCTATTGCGATATGAAGGCGTAACGTCAAGCCCTGCAAAAAGCGATGGGTGTCTCGATGCCTTTGCGATTCATCGCTTTCAGCGCCCGGATAAACAAACGGCGAGGGTGTTCGCCCCCGCCGCATGTCGTCTTATCGGTGCCTTGAGGCTGTCCGAAAGAATCAGGCCGCCTTCTTGACTTCGGCGACGATCTTCTGGGCGGCGTCGCCCAGGTCGTTGGCCGCCACGATGGGCAGGCCGGAGTTGGCGAGGATGTCCTTGCCCTGCTGAACATTGGTGCCTTCGAGGCGAACCACCAGCGGAACCGAGAGGTTCACGTCCTTGGCCGCGGCAACGATGCCCTCGGCAATGACGTCGCACTTCATGATGCCGCCGAAGATGTTCACGAGGATGCCCTTCACGTTGGGATCGCCGAGGATAATCTTGAACGCGGCCGTCACCTTCTCCTTGTTGGCGCCGCCGCCCACGTCGAGGAAGTTGGCGGGGAAGGAACCGTTGAGCTTGATGATGTCCATGGTCGCCATGGCGAGGCCGGCGCCGTTCACCATGCAGCCGATGTCGCCATCGAGCTTGATGTAGGCGAGGTCGTACTTGCTGGCTTCGATCTCGGCCGGATCTTCCTCGGTCTCGTCGCGCAGCTCGGCCACGTCGGGGTGGCGGTAGAGCGAGTTCGAATCGAAGCTCATCTTGGTGTCGAGCACGAGCAGCTTGCCGTCGGCGCTTTCGACCAGTGGGTTGATCTCGAGCATGTCGCAGTCGAGCGCGATGAAGGCTTCGTAGACCTGCTTGGCGAGCTTCTGGGCCTGCTTGTTGAGGTCACCCGTCAGCTTGAGCGCGAAAGCGACGGCGCGGCCGTGGTGCGGCTGGAGGCCTTCGGCCGGATCGATCGTGACGGTCGTGATCTTTTCCGGAGTCGAGTGGGCGACTTCCTCGATGTCCATGCCGCCTTCGGTCGAGGCGATCATGGCGACGCGGCCGCTGGCGCGGTCGACCAGCATCGAGAAGTAGTATTCCTTGGCAATGTCGACGCCGTCGGTCACGTAGAGGCGGTTCACCTGCTTGCCGGCTTCACCGGTCTGGATGGTGACGAGGGTGTTGCCGAGCATTTCCTTGGCGAATTCCTCGACCTCCTCGATCGACTTGGCGAGGCGCACGCCGCCCTTGGCATCGGGGCCGAGTTCCTTGAACTTGCCCTTGCCGCGGCCACCGGCGTGAATCTGGGCCTTCACGACATAGAGCGGTCCGGGAAGCTGCTTGGCGGCGGCAACGGCCTCTTCGACGGTGAGGGCGGGGATGCCGGCGGGGATACCCACGCCATACTTCGCAAGCAGTTCCTTGGCCTGATACTCGTGAATGTTCATCGCTGAATCGCTTTCTGCTGGAGTTTCCTCGGGGAAGGCGCGGGTGCCGAATTTTGCACCGCCGCATAAGCACATCCCTGCGCGCTTGAAAAGTCCCGTTCCCTGCGCAATTTCATAGGGTGGGCCCGCCCTGTGAAAGAAAGAAGACCTCCTCCCATGATCGACCGCCAGAAACTCGAAGCCATCGTCCGCGAAGCCGGGCGCATCGCGCTTGCCGGCTGGCCGGGCGACGGGCACGTGCTCGATCACTGGGAAAAGTCGCCGGGCAATCCGGTCTGTTCGGTCGACCTGGAAGTCGATTCGTTTCTGAAGAAGGAGTTGCGCGCGCTCCTGCCGGCGGCGGGCTGGCTATCCGAGGAAACGCTCGATGCCCATGAACGGCTGAACGATTCGCTGGTGTGGCTGGTCGATCCCATAGACGGCACGCGCGACTTCATCGGCGGGCGTCCCGGCTGGTCGATCTCCGTCGCGCTGGTCAACACCCGGCGGCCGCTGCTCGGTTATCTCTATGCGCCGGCGCGGCGCCGCGAGGAGGGGGGCGAATTCTGGTCGGGCGAGGCGGGCAAGGGAGCCTGGCGCAACGGCAGCCGGCTGACGGCGAGCTCCCGCGATTCGCTGCCCGGTGCGCGCGTACCGGCAAAAAAGCTTGCGCCTGAGGACGCCGATCTGGAGCTGGTCGACCAGCCCAACTCGATTGCCCTGCGCATGGCAATGGTCGCGGCCGACGAGGCGGACCTGCTGGCGACACTGCGCTGGGGTTTCGAATGGGACATTGCAGCGGCTGGTCTGATCGCGCGCGAGGCCGGGGCCGCCGTCACCGATGCCTTCGGCCGCCCGCTCAACTACAACAAGCACGATCCGCGCGCCTTCGGCGTGCTTTGCTCTTCCGCGGGCATTCATGGCCAGGCAGTGGAGCGGCTGGCGGACCGGGCGGCGCGAATCCTGTCCTGACGGCGGCTCAGGTCGCGACGGGTTCTCGCGGTGAACTGCTGCGCAGCAGAACCAGCCCGAGCATGGCCGAGAGCAGCGATCCGGTAAGCACTCCGAGCCGGACCGGCGCATCGAACGACGACATCTCGAAGGCGAGGCCGCCGAGGAACAGGCTCATCGTGAAGCCGATGCCGCAGCAGGCTGCGAGGCCGTAGAGCTGGACCCAGCGGGTCGCCGCCGGCATCGGCGCGAAGCCGAACCGGATCATCGCCGCCATCGGCAGGAAGATGCCAAGCTGCTTGCCGAGAAACAGGCCGAGGACAATGCCCAGAGTGACCGGCTCGCGGAAGCTTTCCAGCCCCACGCCGCCGAAAGCGACACCGGCGTTGACGAAGGCGAACATCGGCAGGATCAGATAGGCCACCCAGGGATGCAGAACGTGCTCGAGATCCTTGAGGGGCGAGCGGTCCGGCGACTTGCGCGAGGTCATCGGAATCGCAAAGGCCGTAACGACGCCCGCCAGCGTCGCGTGGACGCCCGACTTGAGCACGCAGGCCCAGAGGATCGCGGCGATAAGCGCATAGGGGATGAGTTGCTCCACCCCCATCCGGTTGAGAACGATGAGTGCCAGCACCGCGACTGCCGCCAGTGCCAGCGAAACGGTCGATAGATCGCTGGTGTAGAAGACGGCGATCACGATGATGATTCCGAGGTCGTCGATGATGGCGATCGCGGTGAGCAGGATCTTGAGCGATGTCGGAACGCGGTTGCCGGCAAGCGCGATGATGCCGAGCGCGAAGGCAATGTCGGTCGCGGCGGGAATGGCGACGCCGGGCATGCCGGCCGGATCGGCGCGGTTGATGAAGGCATAGATCAGGCACGGCACGATCATTCCGCCGAGGGCCGCCACCACCGGCAGTGCCAGGGCCGAGCGGTCGGCGAAAGCGCCTTCAAGAAACTCGCGCTTCACTTCGAGCCCGATGAGGAAGAAGAACACCGCCATCCACAGGTCGTTGACCCAGAGCAGCAGCGGCTTGGTGATCTCCAGCGGGCCGAGGATGACCGAGCCGGGGATCGCGAGGAACCGCTCGTAATGGATGCCGTAGGCACTGTTCGCGAGCAGCAGCGCCACGGCAGCGCAGGCCACGAGGATCAGGCCGGCAACGGCTTCCTTGCTGAGAAAGTCGTTGAGCGGGTTTCTCAGCACGCGCTTGTCCTGATCGGCGTAGGCTACCATGGTCCGTCCTCGCGTTGGGGGCGCAGTGCGCTGCGGTCTTTCCTATCGCCTCCGTGCGATAGGAATATTCGCCGATGGCTAGAAAGCCAAAAGAGGCCGGAATGCGGATCGCACCCGGCCTCTTTGCGTGTTCGCGTCAAGCGAGGGGCTTAGCGCGCGGCATTGGCCTCGTCGGTCGTGACCGGCGTGATCTTGATTTCGACGCGGCGGTTGAGCGCGCGGCCTTCCGGGGTGGTGTTGTCCGCGACCGGGTAGCCTTCTCCCATGCCCTGCGTCTGGATGCGCGCGGAGGAAACGCCGCGGCTGATCAGGTAGCGGGCGACCGAATCGGCGCGGCGCTTCGACAGGTCCATGTTGTAGGCGTCCGATCCGGTCGAATCGGTGTGGCCATAGACGTCGATCAGGCTGTTCGGGTACTGGACCATCGAGTTGGCGACCTTGTCCAGCGTCGCCTGGAACGACGGGCTGATCGCGGTCGAATTAACGGCGAAGGTCACGTCGGGCAGGTTTACGAGGATGCCGTCGCCTTCCTGGCTGACATCGACGCCGGAGCCGGCGGTCTGCTCCTTGAGTTCCTTGATCTGCTTGTCCATCTGGTAGCCGACCACGCCGCCCGCGACGCCGCCGATGCCGGCACCAAGGATACGTGCGGTCTTGCCGCCGATGACACTACCCAGCAGATAGCCGAGCCCGGCGCCGCCGACGCCGCCGATGGCCGTGCGCGAAACCTTGCGCTCGCCGGTGTTGGGATCGGTGACACAAGCTGACACGGCAACAAGCGACAGTGCAGCCGCGGCCGATGTTAACAGGCGCGATTTCTTCATGAGACAGGCCCTTCCTCTGTTAAATTCTTGCGCGTGTATGTGCGGTAGTGAACATGAACGGCAAATGGATATTAGTGTCCAAACTCGTTTCGTCCCCATGTGTTCCATCTGCCTCTCTACCAAGGCGATGACGGTGCTGTTGCAAGCGCCTCTTCGCTATTGCGCAAATCTCTGCTAGCGCTGGCTCCATTGTGACGCCCTTTCCCTGGACCGACCTCCTCATCATCGCCGGACTTATCCTGCTCAACGGCCTGTTCTCGATGTCTGAACTGGCCATTGTTTCAGCGCGTTCGGCCCGGCTCCAGGTTTCTGCCGAAAAGGGCAGCGGTGCGGCGAAGACCGCGCTGGAGCTGGCTGCCGACCCCGGCAAGTTCCTCTCTACCGTGCAGATCGGGATCACCCTGATCGGCATTGTCGCCGGTGCCTATTCGGGCGCAAGCCTGGGCGAACCGGTGGGTGAGCGGGTAAAGATGCTGGGTGTGCCTGAAGGCATCGCCAGTCAGACGGGCTTCGCGCTCGTGATCATCGCCACGACCTATGGCAGTCTTGTTATCGGCGAGCTGGTACCCAAGCAGCTCGCGCTGCGTATGGCCGAGCCCGTCGCCATTCTGATGGCGCGACCGATGCTTTGGATGGCCCGCCTGATGGCCCCGTTCGTATGGCTGCTCGACAAGTCTTCGGGCGTGATCCTGCGGCTGTTTTCGATCCGCGGAAGCGGGCAGGAGCGGCTGACCGCGGAAGAACTCCACATGATCTTTGCCGAAGCCACGCGCAGCGGCGTGATCGAGGAAGAAGAGCGCGCGATGATGACGGGGGTCATGCGTCTTGCCGATCGCCCGGTGCGCGAACTGATGACGCCGCGCAACCAGATCGACTGGATCGACATCGATGCCGACGAAGCCGGTCTGCGCGCCAAGATCGAGGCTTCGCCGCACTCGCTGCTTCCTGTCGCCGACGAGGATTCGCCCGACAACGTCGTGGGCATTCTGCGGGTCAAGGAAGTCCTCGCGGCGCTAGTCGCCGGACGTGAAGTCGACATCCGCACCATGATGAAGAAGGCGGAAGTCATTCCCGACCAGCTCGATTCGATGGATGCGCTGCGCAAGCTGCAGACCGCCGAAGTCGCCATGGCTGTCGTCCACGACGAGTATGGCCATCTCGAAGGTCTCGTGACCCCGTCGGACGTGCTGGCCGCGCTGGCCGGATCGTTCGTGAGCCACCAAGACGAGGGCGACGAGCCGATGGTGGTCGAGCGTGAGAATGGATCGTTGCTGATCTCGGGTTCCATGCCGGCCGATGCCATGGCGGACCGCTTGCAGGTGACCTTGCCCGAAGACCGTGAGTTCGCGACCGTGGCCGGCTACGTCATGGCCGTGCTCAAGAAGGTCCCCAAGGAGGGTGACGCCTTCACCGAGTACGGGTGGCGCTTCGAAGTCGTCGACATGGATGGGCTGCGGATCGACAAGGTGCTTGTCGAACTCGTCGAATTCGCTGCGGAAGTCGAAGAAGGCGATGGTGTCAGCGGAGATAGCTGACCGGGGTTCGGTGTTCCCGATCACCCGGATACAGCAAGAAAGGGCCGGAGTTTCCCCCGGCCCTTTTTCTGTGTCTTGCGGTGCTGGTTGGTTCAGCCGCCGACCGAAGTCTGGGCGTCGCGGCCGTCACCTTCCGGTGCCGAGAGGATCGCGCGGGTCACCTGCCCCTTGGCCACGGTGTAGGTCTGCGGATCGCCGACCGAGGAACGAATGCCGGGATCGGCCGTGCCGGCCATGCCGAGCGTATTCTTCTCGATGTCGCTGCGGGCCTGCGGGCCGCCGAACAGGGCGTCGAGCGTCTGCTGCTGCAGGCTGCCATCGGTCGGGCGCGGCTCGCCTTCCTTGGGCGGCGTCAGCGAGAAGTCGGGCGGAACCACCAGCGGAGACTGGCGCTGCACCGCAAACTCGTCGGGACGGTTGCGGTTGAAAAGCCCCGTGCTGCCGCAGGCGGACAGCAGGACCGCGCCTGTCGTGACGAGAATAAGGGCGCCGGTTTTCTTCATGGGCATCAAATCAACTCTCCGGAGCGGGTTCGGTTTTCGCATCGGGCTTTTCGCTCGAAAGCAGGGATCGGGCAAGGATAATCAGGACACCGATGGTAATCGCGGCATCGGCCAGATTGAAGATGAGGAACGGGCGCCATTCCCCCAAATGCAGATCGGCATAGTCGATGACGTAGCCCACTTCGGCGCGGTCGCGGATGTTGCCCGCAGCCCCGCCGAGGACCAGCGCCAGGGCAACAATGTCTCCCATCTTGCGCTCGCGCATCATCCAGACAAAGACGAACAGCGCGATCGCACCGGTCATCGCCACAAGCGCCCAGCGGCCTTCGGGAGAGCCGGCCGTGAACAGGCCGAGCGAGACGCCGAAGTTCTGCGTCCAGCGCAAATCGAAGAACGGCAGCAGCTCGATCACATGTTGCTGGCGCAGCTTCAGGCCGTAAACGAGCCAGCTCTTGAGACCCTGGTCCGCGAGGAAAATCAGCGCCGCGATCAGCAAACCGGCGATGCGGTGGCGCACCGCGTTGTTCATGCATTGGCCTCCATGGCGCCGACCACTTCGTCACAGCGCCCGCACAGATCGCCATCCTCGGACACTTCCGGAAGGTGGCGCCAGCAGCGGCCGCACTTGTGGTGGGACGTGGGCGTGACGGTTACCGCCTCGCCTTGCCCGCGCGTGACTGTCGCAGTGATGAACAGCTCGGCCAGATCGGCATCGGAGAAGCCCTCGGGCACCGAAGCCGCAGGAACGGTCATCTCGGCCTCGAGACTGGAGCGGATCGTCTTTTCGCGGCGCAGCGGCTCGATCGTCTCGGTGACCGTCTCGCGCAACTCACGAAGGGCGTTCCACTTCGCGTTCTGCTCTTCGACCTGCGGCACTTCGGGCCATTCGAGCAGATGGACGCTGCCGCCATCGGGATAGCGCGTGCCCCAGGTCTCTTCGGCGGTGAATACCAGCACCGGCGCGGCATAGCGCACCAGAGCGTGGAACAGCGTGTCGAGAACGGTGCGATAGGCGCGGCGCTTCAGATCCTCCGGGCCGTCGCAATAGAGGCAGTCCTTGCGGATGTCGAAGAAGAAGGCCGAGAGGTCTTCGCTGCAGAAATCGACGAGCGTGCGGACGTAGTCGTTGAAGTCGTAGTCATCGATCGCCTTGCGAAGCGCGGAATCGACCCCGCCGAGCAGCGAGAGTACGTAACGCTCGAGTTCGGGCATCTCGTCGACCGGCAGGCGTTCGTCCTCGCTGAAACCGGCCAAGGCGCCGAGCATGTAGCGGAAGGTGTTACGCAGGCGGCGGTACTGGTCGCCCACGCCCTTCAGGATCTCCTCGCCGATGCGGTGGTCTTCGGTGAAGTCGACCGACAGCGCCCAGAGGCGGATGATGTCGGCGCCGTACTGCTCCATGACCTTGAGCGGGCTGACCGTGTTGCCCTTTGACTTGGACATCTTCTCGCCCTTGGCATCCATGGTGAAGCCGTGGGTGAGAACCGCCTTGTAGGGCGCATGGCCGCGCGTGGCGCAGGCTTCGAGCAGCGAGGACTGGAACCAGCCGCGATGCTGGTCCGAGCCTTCCAGGTAGAGGTCCGCGTGCGGTCCCTTGTAGCCTTCGGGGCGGAGCAGGTCGGGCCACTTGCCCGATTCGAGCACGAAAGCGTGGGTCGAGCCGGAATCGAACCACACGTCGAGGATGTCGGTGACGCGCTCGTAGTCCTCGGCATTGTAGCTGTTGCCGAGGTATTCCTGTGCGCGCGCGTCGTTCCATGCATCGACGCCGCCCTGGCGGATGGCCGCGACGATCCGCGCGTTGACTTCCGGATCGGCAAGATACTCGCCGGTTTCGCGGTGGACGAAGATCGTGATCGGCACGCCCCAGGCGCGCTGGCGGCTGAGCACCCAGTCGGGGCGGCCATCGACCATCGCGCCGATGCGGTTGCGGCCCTTGGCCGGCACGAAGCGGGTTTCGGCGAGCGCATTATGCGCGGTTTCGCGCAGCGTGAAGCCGCCGCCGGCCGCCATCGGCTTGTCCATCGGCACGAACCATTGCGGGGTGCAGCGGTAGATGACCTTGGCCTTCGAACGCCAGGAGTGCGGATAGCTGTGCTGGTAGTCGGCCGAAGCGGCCAGCAGGCAGCCCGTCTCGCGCAGGTCCGAACAGATCGGCCCGTCGGGCGCGTTGAACTTGGGATTGATCACCGATCCCTGACCGCCCAGCCACAGCCAGTCCTCGCGGTACCTGCCGTCGCCTTCGACCGCGAACTTGGGATTGATCCCGTGCGCCTTGCACAGATCGAAGTCGTCCTCGCCATGGTCGGGCGCCATGTGGACGAAGCCGGTACCGCTTTCGGTGGTGACGAAGCTGGAACCGTCGAGCAGCGGGCGCAGCTCGGCAAAGAAGCCGCCGAGGTGGTGCATGGGATGGCGCACCTTGGTGCCTTCGAGCCCGGCGCCCTTGATGTAGAAGTGCAGATCGTGGCTCTCGTGGCCCAGACGCTTCACGAAGCCCTCGACGAGCGGTTCGGCGACGAGGTAGCGGGTGCCCTCGACCTCGATCATGTGGTAGTCGATCTGCTTGCCGTAGGCGACGGCCTGGTTGACCGGGATAGTCCAGGGCGTGGTCGTCCAGATCACCAGCTGCGCGCCGATCAGGTCTTCATCGGGGCACTCGACGATCTCGAAGCCGACGTCGATCTGGGTCGACACGATGTCTTCGTATTCGACTTCGGCCTCTGCCAGCGCGGTCTTTTCGACCGGGCTCCACATCACCGGCTTGGCGCCGCGGTAGAGCATCTGGCTTTCGGCGAACTTCATCAGTTCCGAAACGATCGTCGCCTCGGCCGCGAAGTCCATTGTCAGATAGGGATTGTCCCAGTCGCCGCCGATGCCCAGCCGCTTGAGCTGTTCGCGCTGCACGTCGACCCAGTGCGCCGCATAGGCGCGACACTCGGCGCGGAATTCTTCCGCCGGGACTTCATCCTTGTTCTTCTTTTTCTTGCGGTATTCTTCCTCGACCTTCCATTCGATGGGCAGGCCGTGGCAGTCCCAGCCGGGCACATAGGGCGCGTCCTTGCCGAGCAAGGTCTGCGTGCGCACCACCATGTCCTTGAGGATATGGTTAAGCGCATGGCCGATGTGCATGTCGCCGTTCGCGTAGGGCGGGCCGTCATGCAGGATGAACTTTTCGCGTCCGGCGCGGGCCTCGCGGATGACGCGGTAAATGTCCTGTTCCTGCCAGCGCGCAAGAATGCCCGGTTCCTTCTGAGGGAGCCCGGCCTTCATGGGAAAATCGGTCTTCGGCAAGAAGACGGTGTTACGATAGTCGCGCTGTTCGGTCATGATCGGCGGGCGTTAGAACAATTGGCTTAACGTTGGAAGAGCCCGCCTTGCGCACAACCACGCATTACCGGGGCAGGATGCGGTAAAAATCCCTAGTCAGGCCACGCCGGCCAGCAAGGCGCGTGCCTTGATGCAATCGGCTGCAATCTGAGCGGTCAGCGCCGCAAGCGAATCGAACTTGCCTTCGGGCCTAAGGAAGTGATGGAACACCACTTCGATTTCCTGATCGTACAGTTCCTCGGAAAAGTCGAAGATGTGCGGCTCGAGCAGTTCCTTGGGCGGGTCGATCTGGGGGCGCACGCCGAGATTGGCGGCGCCGGGCAGCTCGCGTCCGTCGGCCAGGCGCGAAGTCACCGCGTAGACGCCGTAATGTGGGCGCAGATAGGCGGCCATGTCGATATTGGCGGTGGGAAAGCCGATTTCGCGGCCCAGCTTGTCGCCATGCTGGACCACGCCGCGGATCGCGAAGGGGCGCGTGAGTAGGCGCGCCGCCGTTTCGCAATCGCCGGCCTTGAGCGCCTCGCGAATGCGGCTGGAGGAAATCACCCCCTCGGCGTCGCTGACCGGACCGACTGTACGGCCCGACAGGCCGAAACGTCCGCCGACTTCGCTGAGCACTTGCGGATTGCCGCTACGTCCGCGCCCGAAAGTGAAGTCCTCGCCGGTAACGACGCCGGTAGCGCCGAGGTGGCCGACGAGTTCCTTCTCGACCCACTCGGCCGCGCCCATCGTGGCCATGGCGCGGTCGAAGTGGAGCACCAGCATGGCATCGGCGCCGGCAGCGGCGAACAATTCCTCGCGCTGTTCGAGTGTGGTCAGCCGAAACGGCTCGGCATCCGGCTGGAACAGACGCACCGGGTGCGGGTCGAACGTGGCGACGATCGCGGGCCGGCCTTCGGCGCGGGCCCAGCGGATGGCTTCTCCGACAACGGCCTGATGGCCCTGATGGAAACCGTCGAAGTTGCCCAGCGCGACAATCGCGCCGCGCATCGATTCGGGAATGGGGGTGAGGTTGTCGAGGCGAATCATGGTTGCAGCCGCCTATAGGTCGCGCTGCAGCGTCACGAAAGCGTAAGCCGGTGCTTCGCCTTGCGCTGCGTGTTCTTCGCGCGCCTGCTCCTGCCATTCGGGGCCAAGCGGCGGCATCGCGGTATCGCCTTCGTAGTCGGCGTGAATCTCGGTCAGTTCGATGCGGCTGGCGAGCGGGAGGAACAGGGCGTAGATTTCCGCACCTCCGATCACCGCCACTTCGCCTTCGCTTGCGAGCGCCAGCGCGGCATCGGGGGAATGTACCACCTCCGCGCCTTGCGCCTGCCAGTCGCGGTCGCGCGTCAGCACGATATGGCGACGGCCCGGCAGCGGGGAGGGGAAGCTCTCGAAGGTCTTGCGCCCCATGATCATCGGCTTGCCCATGGTCATGGCCTTGAAGTGCTTGAGGTCGGCGGAAAGCCGCCAGGGCAGGGCGCCGTCGCGGCCGATCACCCCATTCGCGGCGCGCGCGTAGATCAAGAACACATCCTGCGCCATGCCGTCTGCCCGCCTCAGTCCAGCGTCAGCCGGGTGACGTGGCCCATCTTGCGCCCGGGCCGCGCGGCGGCCTTGCCGTAGAGATGCAGGTGATTGGCCGGATCGGAAAGGATCGTGGCCCAGTCGTGCGCTTCGTCCCCGATCAGGTTGCGCATCTCGACGGCCCTGGCTGCCAGTCCGGTACTTCCCAGCGGCAATCCGCAGATGGCGCGCACGTGGTTTTCGAACTGGCTGGTCACGGAGCCCTCGATGGTCCAGTGCCCCGAATTGTGGACGCGCGGCGCCATTTCGTTGAATACCGGCCCGTTCTCGGTCGCGAAGAATTCCAGCGTGAGCACGCCGACATAGTCGAGCGCCTCCGCCACCTTGGCAGCGAGCGCGCGCGCGGCGGGGACCTGTTCGAGCAGGTTTGCCGGTGCCGGCACGCCGCTAAACGCAAGTATGCCGTTTTCGTGGACGTTGCGGGCCGAATCGAAGAAGCGGATGTCGCCGTCGGTGCCGCGGCACAGGATCACCGAGAACTCGGCGAAGAAGGTCACGAACCCTTCGTAGATCAGGGCGGTGTCGGGCAGGTCGAGCGCGCTGGCATCGTCCGCGCTGCCGATCCGCCACTGGCCCTTGCCGTCGTAGCCGTCACGGCGGGTCTTGAGGATGCCGGGAGCACCGATCCCAGACACGGCGGCCATGAGGTCGAGCTTCGAATCAACCGGTGCGAACGGGGCCGGTGTGCCGCCCAGATCGCTGACGAAGCGCTTTTCGCTCAGCCGGTCCTGCGCGATTTCCAGTGCGCGCGGATGCGGGTGGGCAACGACAGTGCCCAACGCCGAGAGCGGACCCACCGGCACATTCTCGAACTCGTAGGTCACCACCGCGCAATCGGCGGCGAAGGCGGCCATGGCCTCGGCATCGTCCCATTCGGCGCAGGTGAACGCGGCGGAGACATCGGCGGCGACGGAGTCGGTTTCGGGCGCGTAGATATGGCAGCGATAGCCCAGCTGCGCTGCGGCCATGGCGATCATCCGGCCAAGCTGGCCGCCGCCGAGGATGCCGATTGTCTCTCCCGGTGCGATCATGCGCGTTTTACCTACTGTCTTTCGACTGGCTCAGGACGAGCGGAATTGGGGGTGAGAATTGCGGTCATTTCCCGCTCATGCCGAGCTTGTCGAAGCATCAGGACGGCCGCTCTGCGACGCTGGCGGTCTGCTCGGCGCGGAAGGCCTGCAGACGCTCGGCCAGTGCCTCGTCGGAAGTGGCGAGAATGGCGGCGGCAAGCAGGCCGGCATTGGCCGCGCCCGCCTCGCCGATGGCCAGCGTCCCCACCGGAATGCCCGCGGGCATCTGCACGATCGAGAGCAGGCTGTCCTGCCCCGAAAGCGCCTTGGACTGCACCGGTACGCCCAGCACCGGCAGGTGCGTCATCGCCGCGACCATGCCGGGCAGGTGCGCGGCACCGCCGGCACCGGCGATCACCACCTTGAAGCCTTCGTCCGCCGCGCTCTTGGCGAACTCGACCAGCCGGTCGGGCGTGCGGTGGGCCGAAACGATGCGCGCGTCGTAGGCGACGCCCAGCTTGTCGAGCATCGCGGCGGCGCGCTGCATGGTCGGCCAGTCCGACTGGCTGCCCATGATGATCGCGACCGGCGGGGTACCCGCTTCGCTCATATCAGCGCTCCGACAGGTAGTAACGGTCGAGAACGGCCAGTTCGTCGTCCAGATCGTAGATGATCGGCTGACCGGTCGGGATCTCGAGACCGGTGATCTCGTCGTCCGAAATGCCCGAGAGGTGCTTTACCAGCGCGCGCAGCGAGTTGCCGTGCGCGGCGACCAGCACCGTGGCGCCGGCCTTGAGGTGCGGCACGATGGCGCCTTCGTAATAAGGCAGGACGCGCGCGATGGTGTCCTTGAGGCTTTCGGTCTGCGGCACGTCGATGCCGGCATAGCGCGGATCGTCGGACAGATCGAACTCGCTGCCGCGTTCCAGCACCGGCGGCGGCGTGTCGAAGCTGCGGCGCCAGATCTTGACCTGGTCATCGCCGTGCTTGGCGGCCGTCTCGGCCTTGTCGAGGCCGGTGAGCCCGCCATAGTGCCGCTCGTTGAGGCGCCAGTCCTTGGTTTCCGGGATCCACAGGATGCCGGCCGCTTCCAGAGCGAAGTGCAGCGTCTTGATCGCGCGGGTCTGGACCGAGGTGAAGGCCACGGTGGGCAGCATGCCCTTGTCCTTCAGCAGAGCGCCGGCGGCGCGGGCTTCCGCCTCGCCCTTTTCGGTCACGTCTACGTCCCACCAGCCGGTGAAGCGATTTTCGAGGTTCCACTGGCTCTGGCCGTGGCGCAGAAGAATCAGACGGGGCAAGGCAGGACTCCCTGTTGGCTTGCGGTGCCGCAACCGGAGCGGCGTGTCGCGATTGTCAGGCCGCTGCCCCTAGCTTTCCGCGGACGGTTTGGAAAGCCTGCCCGATTCGATATCGTCGTTGCCCCGGGAAGCATGCGCGCGCGCCTGTGCCTTGCGGCGGCGCAGGTTTTCGCGCAGCTTGGCGGCAAGGCGCTCCTCGCGGGTGAGCTTGCCTGTGTCCTTCCCGCCATCTGTGCCAGATTTCTCGTCCATGGCGCGGCATTGCCGTTCGTCGCGGCAAAGCGCAAGCGGCGCTTGACAATTGCCACCTTCGCAGACAATAGCGCGCCCCTGCCTCGGGCAACCGGAATCGACGCGTTCCGGATCGTCCGAACAAAGGCGCTGCTGTAGCTCAGTGGTAGAGCGCACCCTTGGTAAGGGTGAGGTCGGGAGTTCAATCCTCCCCAGCAGCACCATTCCCCTCCGGATCAGTCCCTTGCACAAGAACGCCCGGAATCCCGAGTCGTGTGGCGTCTGTGTTGCGTGCAACGATGTCATGGAACTGTCTCGGTAGTGGCACGCCGGTGTCACAGACCGCCCCTAGGCCCCGCGCAATTCATTCGCAACAGGGGTTCCCATCACATGAAAACGTCCCTCCGCCTCGTCGCGGGGCTGCTAGCCTCGACGTCTTTCGCGACTGTCGTTCACGCAGGTGAACTCTCCGGCAACGTCTCTGACGCCACCGGAACCCGAGCTCTGCAGTCGGCCACGGTGCGAATTGTCGAATTGAATCGCGAAGCCGAGACAAGCCGCGATGGCAGCTACATTTTCGCGGACATTCCCGCAGGCGACTACACGGTGGAGGTCGACTACGTTGGCGCCGTCATGGAAGCGCGCACGATTTCGGTGCCGGCGACCGGCCGGGTTTCAGGCAACTTCGCGCTGGCCGGCATCGGTGGCGGGGACATCCTGGTGGTGGGTCAGGCCGCCAACCTTTCCAGCTCGTTGTCGCGCAAGAAAGCTGCGGATGGTGTCGAATCGGTGCTGACCCGCGACGCCATCGGCCAGTTCCCCGACCAGAATGTCGCCGAATCGCTGCGCCGCCTGCCGGGCCTGAACATCCTCAACGATCAGGGCGAAGGGCGCTACGTGTCGGTGCGTGGCCTGGACCCCGATCTCAACTCGACCTCGCTTAACGGTGTGCGCATCCCGGCGCCGGAATCGGATTCGCGCGGTGTCGCCCTCGACGTCATCTCTTCGGACCTGATCGAATCGATCGAGGTCAAGAAGTCGCTTACGCCGGACATGGACGCCGACACCATCGGCGCCTCGATCGAGATCAACACCACCAGCGCCTTCGACCTCAAGAAGGCCAGCTTCTCGGTCAATGCCGAAGGCAGCTACAATGACTATTCGGGTGAAGTGACTCCAAAGGTTTCGGCCAGTTTCTCCGCTCCGATTGGCGACGATTTCGGCGTTTCCGGCGGCGTAAGCTACTACAACCGCAAGTTCGAAACCGACAATGTCGAATCCGATCCCTGGACCACGGCCGACGACGGTACGGCCTACAGCGAAGTATTGGAGTATCGCGACTACGACGTCGAGCGTAAGCGCATCAATGCCAACCTCAGCTTCGACTGGCGCGTATCGGACACCACGACGGCCTTCGTAAAGGGCATCTGGAGCCAGTTCGACGACCAGGAATATCGCCGCCGCACGACGTTCAACTTCGAGGACGCGACGGACATCACCTGGACCAGCACCGGCGTCAGCTTCACCGACGCCGCCGATGACGAAGGCGATGGTGCCATCGTGATCGAGCGCGATCTCAAGGATCGTTTCGAGCGCCAGCGCATCTACTCGATTGCGCTGGGTTCGGACACGGACACCGGCATCTGGAAGTTCAGCTGGCTGGCCAGCTACTCCAAGTCGAGCGAGAAGGAGACTCACTCCGTCGACCCGATTGCCTTTGCCGCCGAATTTGAAGGCGCAGGAGTCGGCATCGACTGGGATTATTCGGATCGCAGGGTCCCGACCTACGCCATCACCAGCGGCGCCAATCTCGTGAACGGTCCCGAGAACTACGAGTTCGACAAGATCGAGTTGACCACCCTGTCCGACAGCCAGGACGAGGAATGGGCGGTAAAGGCCGATCTTGCGCGCACTTTCGCGATGGACAACGGGGACTTCACGGTTCAGGTCGGCGGCAAGGCTCGCTGGCGTGAGAAGTCTTACGACTTCAACTACATCAAGTACAAAGGCGGCGAAATCGAGTACACCATGGCCGATGCCGAACTCGGCGAGCAGACCTACCGTCTGCATGGCATAAGCCTCGGTCCCGTCCTGACCAAGTCGGCAGGCGAAACGTTCCTCAACGCCTACAGGGACACTTTCGAGATCGACGATTTCGACGTCGCCTACGATGGTGCGACCGATGACTATTCGGTCAAGGAAAACATCTATGCCGGGTACGCCCTGGCTCGCTGGGACTCGGATGCCGTCCGGGTCATCGGCGGTGTTCGTATGGAGCACACCGAGAACACGCTGAACGGCAACATCGTCACCGAAGTGGATGGTGCCGACCTGCCGATCATCGAGGCCGTCCAGTACAAGCGCAGCTATACGGACTGGCTGCCCAGCCTGGCGATCCGTGTCTCTCCGCAGAACAACATCGTCGCACGCTTTGCCGGCTCCAGGAGCCTGGTTCGCCCCAAGTTCTCCCAGCTTGCGCCGCGCTCGACGGTGAACGAAGACAACGAGGCAGAATTCGGCAATCCGGATTTGCTGCCTTACAAAGCATGGAACCTTGATACGAGCGTCGAGTACTATTTCACCTCGAACGGCGCGTTGACCTTCAACGCCTTCTACAAGTCGGTCGACAACTTTACTTACGAGCAGACCTTCGACGATTTCACCTACCAGGGTATCGCCTACGATGAGTTCACCACTTTCCGTAACGGTGACAGCGCGACGATCGTCGGTTTCGAAGCGAGCTACAGCCAGGCCTTTACCATGCTGCCCGCGCCGTTCGACGGCTTGCTGACGCAGTTCAATTACACCTACACGTATGCAAAGGGCGAACTGGGCGATGGCCGTCGGATCAGTCTGCCGAATTCGTCGAAGAACACCTTCAACGCCGTTCTCGGCTACCAGAAGGGACCGGTGAACCTGCGCCTTTCGGGCACCTTCCGCGACAGGTACCTGGACGAGGTCGGCGAAGATGCCACCGAAGACCGCTGGGTAGACAAGCACTTCCAGCTCGATTTCTCGGGCAAGCTGAAGGTGACCGACAATATCCGCCTCACCCTCGACGTGATCAACATCAACAATGCGCGGTACTTCGCCTACCAGAACTTCGAGAGCGCCCAGCGCCTGCTGCAGTTCGAGCAGTACGGCCAGACCGTGAAGTTCGGCGCGCGGGTGAACTTCTGATGCGGATGTGCGATCTCGTAAAGTATGGCTCGGGAGCACTGCTCCCGGGCCTGCTCCTGGCAGGGTGTGCGACCCTGCCGGAGCCGCCGAAGGCCTATCTCCCGGCTGTGGACGTCCCAGCGATCGCCGAAACCGTGCCGGTTGGCACCGCCAACGACGACGCGGCAGACGATCCGGCGATCTGGCGCAATGCTGCCGATCCTGCAGCCAGCCTGATTGTCGGGACCGACAAGAAGGCCGGGCTCTATGTCTATGGGCTCGATGGGAAGGTGCGCGATTTTCTCGCTGCCGGCGCGCTCAACAACGCGGATCTGCGTGAGGTCACGCTTGCCGATGGCACGAAGCGCATCCTCGTGGCCGCCAGCGACCGCACCGACCGGTCCCAGCCGCGTATCGCGCTGTTCTGGCTGGAGGGCACCAATGGCAAGCTCTCCGAAATCGGAACGGAGACATTCCTGCCGGCAGATCGCGGCTCGGCCGAGGCCTATGGCTTCTGCATGGGCGGTGCGCTCGGCGAAAACGATCTCGCTCGCGCCTATGTCGTGCTCAAGGACGGGACGGTCGTCGAAAGCGCCTTGTTCGAACAGGGCGACCGGATCGTTCCGACCTACATCCGCGACGTAAAGCTGGCGACCCAGTCGGAAGGCTGCGTCGTCGATGACGCCACGCAGACGCTCTATGTCGCCGAGGAAGATGTCGGCATCTGGAAAGTCCCGCTGCAGACCGTTCTGAAGGCCGAGGCCTATGCCCGCGTCGGCGCACAGGATGGGCTCGTCGACGACGTCGAAGGTCTTGCCATCGCCCGCGACGGCAAGGAGCGGGCTTGGCTGGTCGCATCCAGCCAGGGCGACAACGCCTATACGCTGTTCGACCTTGCGGACGGCTCCATGACCGGTCGCTTCCGTATCGGCGGAGGCGAAATCGATGGCACCAGCGATACCGACGGCATCGAGGTCGTGCTGGGCGATTTCGGTCCGCGTTTTCCGGAAGGCCTGTTCATTGCACAGGACGGCGACAACGCGCCGGAGGCGCAGAACTTCAAGCTCCTGTCGTGGCAATCGATCCGCGAGGCGCTGGAAATCGAATAGAGCGGTGCCGCTGCATATTGCTTGAGCGGCGCCCTCCATTTGCGGTAATGGCGGCGGCCATGGTGTGGGATTCGAAATCCGTGAAAGCGCGCGCGACAGCGGCGGCCTTGGCTGCCCTGATACTTGGCGCGCCACTTCCCGCCATGGCTGATGTCATGCAGCTCGGTGATTCCGGGGCCGAGTGGATTGCCGGCGGGCCGGTCGGGCCTGCCGTCGGTCTGGTTTCTCCGGATGGTCTGGACGATGCAGCCAGCGTGGAACAGACCCCGCTGGCAATCGACGCGGAGCTTCACCCGCAGTCGATCACCGAGGCGCTCGATGCCGCGGGGCCGTCGCGCTGGCGTGTCCGCATCGCGCAACTGGCTGCGAAATACGATATCAGCCCGGCGTTGCTTGAAGCCGTGGTCTGGCAGGAAAGCCGCTGGAACGAACGTGCCGTATCGCCCGCCGGTGCGCGCGGTCTTGCGCAGTTGATGCCCGGCACAGCTGCACAGATGGGCGTCGATCCGGGCGATCCGACGGCCAATCTCGAAGGTGGCGCCCGGTACTTGCGCATGCAGCTCGATGCTTTCGGCGGCGACGTTGAAAAGGCGCTTGCCGCCTACAATGCCGGCCCGTCCCGCGTGGAGAAGGCGGGCGGCATTCCCAACATTCGCGAAACGAAACAGTACGTTGCCGCGATCATGGCGCGCCTGACCGACACTGTCCGGCAGTAGCCCGCCGCAGCGGGCTACGCACTGCGGGCTCGATCAGCCCAGCATCTTCTTGGCCATTTCGCGCACTTCGGCGCCCATATCCTCGCGATCAAGTGCAAGTGCGAGCGTCGCTTCCACGAAACCGATCTTCGAACCGCAGTCGAAACGACGGCCGTTGAAGGTGACCGCATGGAACGGCTGCTTGTCGATCAGCTTCGCCATCGAATCGGTAAGCTGGATCTCGCCGCCGGCGCCTTTGCCCTGGCTTGCCAGCAGGTCCATGACTTCCGGCTGGAGGATGTAGCGGCCCGAGACGATCTTGTTCGAAGGCGCCTCGTCCACCTTGGGCTTTTCGACCAGGCCTTTGACTTCGGTAAGGTTGCCCTTGCTTTCACCCGGCGCAATGACGCCGTAGCTGGAGACTTCCTCCATTGGCACTTCGAGCACCGAGACGAGGTTGCCGCCCACTTCGTTGTAGGCCTCGATCATCTGCGCCATGCAGCCGGGCGAACCGTACATGAGCTCGTCGGGGAGAAAGATCGCGAAAGGCTCGTCTCCGGTCACGGCCCGCGCGCACCATACGGCATGGCCCAGCCCCATCGGCACTTGCTGGCGTACGGTCACCAGATTGCCGGGCTCGATGCGAGTCGGGTCGAGCGGTGCGAGCGACTTGCCGCGGCCGGTCATCGTCGCTTCGAGTTCGTAGGCCGTATCGAAATGCTCGACGATCGCCGTCTTGCCGCGCCCGGTGACGAAAATGAACTCCTCGATACCGGCCTCGCGCGCTTCATCGACCGCATACTGGATCAATGGTCGATCGACGACGGGCAGCAGTTCCTTTGGAATCGCCTTCGTTGCCGGCAGGAAGCGGGTGCCCAGGCCCGCCACCGGGAAAACGGCCTTGCGGACGGGCTTGCGGAAATTCGAGTCACTCATGGGCTGAGACGGGGCCTCCCTGTGTTGCACTGCAAATAAAGCGACTTAGACAGACGCATGCAACCGTGACGTATTGTTCTAACGGCTGCTGTCATCACAACTCTCTGTCGGGTCACCCGTTGCCGTGATCGCTTTTCCCGTTAAATGACGGGGGATGGACAAGATCATTATCGAAGGCGGAAAACGTCTTTCGGGCACTATCCCCGTTTCGGGCGCAAAAAATGCAGCACTCACCCTGTTGCCCTGTGCCTTGCTGACCGACGAGCCGCTGACTCTGCGCAATCTGCCGCGTCTGGCCGACATCGACGGCTTCCAGCACCTGATGAATCAGTTCGGCATCTCGACAATGATTGCGGGAAGCCGGCCCGAGGATTTCGGCCGGGTGATGACGCTTCAGGCGACGCGCATCACCAGCTCGGTCGCTCCGTACGATCTCGTGCGCAAGATGCGTGCATCGATTCTCGTACTCGGCCCGATGCTGGCGCGCATGGGCGAAGCGACCGTCTCGCTGCCCGGCGGCTGCGCTATCGGCAACCGGCCGATCGACCTTCACCTCAAGGCGCTTGAGGCGCTGGGCGCGCAGATCGAACTTGCTGCTGGCTATGTCCGTGCGATTGCGCCGGATGGTGGTTTGCCTGGGGGACGGTATTCCTTCCCGGTGGTGTCCGTGGGCGCGACCGAGAATGCGCTGATGGCGGCCGTCACGGCCCGCGGCAAGTCAACGCTTCACAATGCCGCGCGCGAGCCGGAAATCGTCGACTTATGCAAGCTGCTCGTCGCGATGGGGGCCGAGATCGAGGGCATCGGCACGTCCGATCTGGTGATCCATGGCGTTCCGCGTCTCCACGGGGCGACCTACATGGTCATGCCCGACCGTATCGAGGCCGGTTCCTATGCTTGCGCCGCAGCCATTACCGGCGGTGAAGTGACGCTGAAAGGCGCGCGGATCGAGGAAATGGAAGCCACGGTCCAGGCGCTGCGCGATGCAGGGGTTGCCATCGAGCCGGTTGCGGGAGGCCTGAAGGTGGCGTCCGACGGTAAGCTGCGTCCGGTGACGCTTTCGACTGCGCCCTATCCGGGCTTTGCCACCGACATGCAGGCCCAACTTATGGCGCTGGTCTGCCGGGCAGAGGGCTCGAGCGTGCTGACCGAGACGATTTTCGAGAATCGCTACATGCATGTGCCCGAACTCAACCGCATGGGCGCGCGTATCGAGACCAAGGGGCGCACCGCCATCGTCCACGGCGTCGAAAAACTCACCGGCGCCGAAGTCATGGCTACCGACCTGCGGGCCTCGATGAGCCTCGTGATCGCGGGCCTTGCTGCCGAGGGCGAGACTCAGGTTCATCGCCTTTACCATCTCGACCGCGGCTATGAACGGCTCGAGGAAAAGCTGGCGCTGGTCGGCGCGCAGATCGAACGGGTCGGCAGCGACTGAGGAAACTCTGAGAGGACCCGTGCGTTTCTCCTCCGTAACCCAATTTTGGAGTCTGGAGGAGTTTGGACATGGGCCTGATCAAGATGGCCGCCGCCGGTGCCGCCGGCTACGCGCTCTACAAGTATGCGACCAACAAGGAAGCCAAGGCCGCGCATGCCGGAGACGGACAGCGCGTGCGCGATGCTGGTCCCGAAAACATGCAGGACAAGCCTGTTCGCTGGTCGAAGACCGATGAAGCGATCGATGAGAGTTTCCCGGCGAGCGACCCGCCGGCGACGTACTGACAGGACGCTGGTCTTTGCGAAGGGAGTGGTTCCGCAACGCGGAGCCGCTCCCTTCGTCGTGTCGGCGCTAGAGCCGTGACGCCAGCCATACCCGGATGGCGCTGGCCAGCCCGGGCGGGACTTCGGCTTCAAGCCGTTCAGCATCGATTCGCGCCACGATGGCGTTGAGCGGCACGCCTTCGCGCGCCGCTGCGACCTTCAGCATGTCCCAGAACACGGGTTCGAGGCTGATCGATGTCTTATGTCCCGCGATCTCGACCGAACGTTTCACCGGCGGGTGATAGAGTGTGCTCATGGCACGAAGGTAGCGCGATGTTCAGCGCCTGAACATCGCGCCATGCCTTCTCTGGCCGGCATCAGTACATGTGCTGGCCGCCGTTGATGCTCATCGTCGAGCCGGTCACGAAAGCCGCATTTTCCGAGCACAGGAAAGCGACGCCGCGGGCGATCTCGTAAGCATGGCCGAGGCGGCCCACCGGGATCTTGGCGACGATCTTTTCCAGCACCGGTTCGGGCACCGCCGCGACCATGTCGGTATCGATATACCCCGGTGCGATGGCGTTCACTGTCACTCCGAACTTGGCGCCTTCCTGCGCCAGTGCCTTGGTGAAGCCGTGAATGCCGGACTTCGCAGCCGCATAGTTCACCTGACCGTATTGGCCGGCCTGGCCGTTGATCGAGCCGATGTTGACCACGCGGCCCCACTTGCGTTCACGCATGCCGGGGAAGCAGGCCTTGGCCATGTTGAAGCAGCCGCCGAGGTTGATTCGCATCACCTCGTTCCAGTCTTCGAAGCTCATCTTGTGGAGCACGCCGTCGCGGGTGATGCCCGCGTTGTTGACGACGATGTCGACCGGCCCGACCTCCTCGGCCACCCGCGCACACCCTTCGAGCGTCGCTTCGTGATCGCCGACGTCCCACTTGTAGGCGGGAATGCCCGTGGCCGCCGTAAAGGCCTTGGCCTTTTCGTCGTTGCCGCCGTAATTCGCGACGACGGTGTGACCTCTGTCTTTCAGGGCCAGCGAAATGGCTTCACCAATACCCCTGGTCCCACCGGTAACAATTGCAACGCGCGCCATATCGAGCCTCTCGCTTGTGTGCATCCACCAGGCACAGTGCTAGGAAATGCCAAGTAATTGAGCAAGGCCGCTGAAGCGCTATTCGATGGCTATTCGGTGCAGACTGCGTTGATTTTCCTGCAAGGCGCCTTGCCGGAATCAGAAGTTGAACTGGGTCCCCACATAGACGGCCTGGCTGTCCTGCCTGCCGTCGGTCAGCGGCAACAGGCGCTCGCGGTCCTGCGAATAGCGTACGCCTGCCGTGACATTCAGATTGTCGGTCACGCGATAGGCGCCGCTCAGGTCAACTTCGCCTGCATCTCCGGCAAAGGTGCGCGGCGCCCGGCCCGGCGCGCGCTTCTCGTCAATCGAAAGCCGCGTGCTGAAGCGCGGGTTGTCCGTGGCTGCCGGGCTGGGCTGCAGGCTGAACTTCTTGAGTTCGGGTGCGTCCGCCAGCGACTTGTTGTTCGGTGTCTGCGGAACGAGGTCCTGCGCGAAGTTCTGGTAGCCGCGCGAGACGCCCAGGTTGAATGCCGTTTGCGGAATGCGCAGCCGGCCGGGTTCGCTCGCATTCTTCGCGACTTCGCTCGTGCCGTGGACGATGATCGCCTTCGCCGCTTCGGGATCGACGCGCACGGCCACGGTTACGGACCGTTCGGGGCGATTCGGCGTCCCCGCCGGCGTGAACGGAAAACGCTCGCCCTTTGCCAGCGATCGCATGGCGATGACCCGGGTCAGGTTTTCGGGTGAGGCTTCGGGATCGAGAGAATCGATGGGAGCGCTTCGCCCTGTCAGGGTCGCGAATGTCGAGGAAAACGCCATGACAGCGCTGGGGAGCGCAAGCACTCCGACGCTGGCGGCGATCATTACACCGGCCTTCATGCTGCCTCTCGACGCAATTGCGCCCTCCGAAACCATGGTCCAGCCCTGTTGCCCGTCAAATCCATCCGCTGCAGTGCGCACTTCAGGTGCCTGCGGCAGGCCACGTATCTTCATCCTGCGATATTAACATAGCCTGATCGTGCAGGCGAGAGAGTGGTCGGTCGGGGGTAGGTCGGCCCTGCCCATCCCGATGTTCAGCGGCGGTTTAGGGTGGACGGGCGAGGAACGCGCACTTGCCGCCCCGGCAGTGGCGGTTATAGAGGCGAGTGAAGGCAGGTGCCGGTTTCCGGTTCCCGCCAGACAAGATCAGGAACTGGGAACGACAATGACAGGCAGCACCGATACCGGCTTTTTCACCGCGCGCTCGCTGGTCACCACGGCCGTCTGTGCCACGGCGGCGCTCGCACTGGCCGGTTGCGGCGGCAAGAAGCAGACGGGCGCGGTCATGGCACCCTCGCAGGTGACCACGATCGGCGTGAACAGCTACCTATGGCGTGCCAGCCTCGACACGCTTTCGTTCATGCCGCTGCTCCAGTCGGACAGCGCCGGTGGTGTCATCGTCACCGACTGGTACACCAATCCCAAGGATCCGGGCGAACGCGTGAAGATTTCGGTGCTGATCCTCGATCAGGATCTGCGGGCCGACGCCCTCAAGGTGACGGCCGTGCGCGAAGTGGCGCAGGGCGGCGGCTGGACGCCGGCGCCGGTTCAGGCCGCGACCGTGCAGAAGCTCGAAGACATCATCCTGACCCGCGCGCGCGATCTGCGTCGCAACTCGATGGGTGGCTGATCCCACGCCGGGTTTATCCATTTGGCGGGCAGGGAAGGCCCGCAGGAGACTAGACTGACATGAGTGAGCGGTTCGATCCGGCTCAGGCGGACACGCGCTGGCAGGCTGCGTGGGACGATGCGCAATGCTTCAAGGCGGACGATTCGAGCGCGAAGCCGCGCAGCTACGTCCTCGAGATGTTCCCCTATCCTTCGGGGCGCATCCACATCGGCCACGTGCGCAATTACACGATGGGTGACGTGCTCGCGCGCTACAAGCGGATGAAGGGCTTCGAGGTCCTGCACCCGATGGGTTGGGATGCCTTCGGTATGCCCGCCGAGAACGCCGCCATGGAAAAGGGTGTGCACCCGGGAGGCTGGACGCGTGAGAACATCGCCAACATGAAGGCGCAGCTCAAGCGCCTTGGTTTCGCGCTCGACTGGAGCCGCGAACTCGCCACCTGCGAGCCGGAGTACTACGGCCACGAACAGGCGCTGTTCCTCGATCTCTACGAAGGCAGTCTCGTCTACCGCAAGGAATCGGCGGTCAACTGGGACCCGGTCGACCAGACCGTGCTTGCCAATGAGCAGGTGATCGACGGGCGAGGCTGGCGCTCGGGCGCGCTGGTCGAGAAGCGCAAGCTCTCGCAGTGGTTCCTCAAGATCACCGATTTCGCCGAGGAACTGCTCGAAGGTCTGGGGTCGCTCGACAAGTGGCCGGAAAAGGTCCGGACCATGCAGGAAAACTGGATCGGCAAGAGTCAGGGCCTGCAGTTCCGCTTCAAACCGGCCAACTTCGATTCGGAAATCGAAGTCTATTCGACCCGCCCGGACACGATCTTTGGCGCCAGCTTCGTAGCCGTGGCTGCGGAACACCCGGTGGCGCAGCAGGTTGCGGCGAAGTCCGCCGAAGCGCAGGCATTCATTGAGGAGTGCAAGCGCGGGGGCACCACCGCGGCTGAGCTGGAGACGGCAGAAAAGCTCGGTTTCGATACCGGTTTCAAGGTGCGGCATCCGTTCACCGGCGCCGAATTGCCGGTCTACATCGCCAACTTCGTGCTGATGGAATACGGCACCGGCGCGGTCATGGCCGTTCCCGGTCACGACCAGCGCGACTTCGAATTCGCCACAAAGTACGAGCTGCCGATCCTGCGCGTCGTCGCCGCCAGCGCAGACGATGCCGACAAGCCCTTCGAAGGTGAAGCGGAAGCCGGTGACGGCGTCTGCGTCCATTCGGACTTCCTAAACGGCATGAGCGTCGAGGAGGCCAAGGCCGAGGTAATCTCGCGTGCCGAAAGCGAGGGCTGGGGCGAAGGCAAGACGGTCTGGCGGCTGCGCGACTGGGGCGTTTCGCGCCAGCGCTACTGGGGTACGCCGATCCCGTTCATCCACTGCGAAGTCTGCGGCGTCGTGCCGGTGCCCAAGAAGCAGCTTCCGGTCACGCTGCCCGAGGACGTCGATTTCTCGGTCCCCGGCAATCCGCTGGCGCGTCACCCGACCTGGAAGCATGTCGACTGTCCCCAGTGCGGCAAGCCCGCCCGACGCGAGACCGACACGCTCGATACCTTCGTCGACAGCTCGTGGTATTTCCTGCGTTTCGCCAGCCAGCCCAAGGATCGTCCTTTCGACCCGGCGCAGATCGCGCAGTGGCTGCCGGTCGAACAGTATATCGGCGGCATCGAGCACGCGATCCTGCACTTGCTCTACGCCCGCTTCTGGACACGCGCGCTCGCCCATATCGGCAAGATCGAGGTGAAGGAGCCTTTCGGGAGCCTGTTCACGCAGGGCATGGTCACGCATGAGACATATCAGAGGATTGTCCAACTCCCGCCACAAAAGGACACGCCGCCAGAGATGGCTAGAGTCCTCGGCGCGTATCTAGCACCAGACGAAATAGAGCGCCGTGACGGAGGTGTTTTCGCTAAGGACGACGGTGGCGAAGTCGAGGTTGGCCGCGTCATCAAGATGTCGAAGTCGAAGAAGAACGTGGTCGATCCCGACGAGATCGTCGCGACCTACGGCGCCGACGCGATCCGCTGGTTCATGCTTTCCGACAGCCCGCCCGAGCGCGACCTGCCCTGGTCCGAGGCCGGGATCGAAGGCTGCGCCCGCTTTGTGCAGCGTCTGTGGCGTCTTTTCGGGCAGTACGATGCGTCTGCCGAAGGCGAAGACAAGGCCATCGACCGCAAGGCGCACCAGGCCGTGGCGGCCGTGGCCGAAGACATCGAATCGCTCGGCTTCAACAAGGCCGTGGCGCGCATCTACGAGCTGACCGGCGCAGTCGAGAAGGCGAAGCCGTCCGCCAGCCGTTCGGCTGCGATCCGCACGCTGCTTTTGCTGATCGCGCCGATGATGCCGCACCTTGCCGAAGAGGCTTACGCGACCTTCGGCGAGGGTCTGGTCGCCGATGCCGCTTGGCCCGAAGTCGATCCCGCGCTGCTCGTCGAGGACGAAGTGACCATCGCCGTACAGGTCAAGGGCAAACTTCGCGATACCCTGACGGTCGCCAAGGGCACTGCGAAGGAAGAGCTGGAGGCGCTTGCCCTCGCCAGCGAGAAGGTGCAGCGTGCTCTGGATGGAGCCGAAATCCGCAAGGTAATCGTCGTGCCCGACCGTCTTGTGAACCTCGTCGCGTGAGAGTGCTGATCGCCTTTGCTGCTGCCTTGGCGCTGGCTGGCTGCGGCCTGCAGCCAATGTACGCGGGCGGCGGTAGCGGCAAGGTGGCGCGCGGGCTTTCCGATGTGCAGGTTTCCGCTATCGAGGGGCGGGCCGGGTGGCTTGTCCGCAACGCGCTGCTGGACCGGCTGGGCTCGGATGGCAGCGGATCTTCCGCCCGCTATCGTCTCGACGTGCGCCTCGACGACAATCTGGAAGGCTTTGCGCTGCTCTCGGACGATACCATCGGCCGCGAACGGCGCACCCTGCGTGCCCGCTACCAGCTCGTCGACCTTTCGAGCGGGGACGTGGTGTTGGATGCTACCGCTGGTTCGGATGCAGGTATCGATGTTGTCTCGTCGGACTATGCAACGATCGCCGCGGAACAGACGGCTCTGGAAAATCTCTCCAAGGATGTCGCGAGCCGCATCGTTACCAGCATTGCCTTGCGCCTTCGTGGCGATACGGCCCAGTGAACGGATGATCCCGTGACCGGGTCCGAGGCATTGTGAAGGCGACTCAGAAGGATTTCGGCGGAATAGCAGCCCGCGCCGCGCAAGAGGCGAAAGTCTTCTTCTTCTGCGGCCCGGATGAAGCTGGCGCAAGCGATGCAGCGGCGCGAATCGTCTCGCTCCTCTCCGATCCGGGTGAGCGGGTCGAAATGGCCGGTGCGGAATTGCGCAAGGACCCGGTCAGGCTCGGCGACGAAGCCCGCTCAAATTCGCTTTTCGGCGGCACGCGGCACATCTGGATCCGCGCCCAGGGCGACGAGGCCCACGATGCCGTCTCTCTGCTGCTCGAGAATGCCGTGGAGGCCTGTCCGGTCCTGATCGTGGCTACGGGTGCGACGGACAAGTCGCGTACGGCCAAGCTGCTTGCGAACCGACCGGATGGCCTTGTGGCGATGTTCTATCCGCCCGATCTCGGTTCGGTCACGGCTTCAGTCCGCACGATGGCAAACGCCGCAGGCCTGAAGCTCGGCAGCGAGATTGCCGAGCGCATTGCGCGCGCCTCCGGCCTCGATACACGCCTGGCGCGCTCCGAAGTCACCAAGCTGGCGCTCTATCTCGACGCCTCCCCGGAAACGCCGCGTCCGGTATCGGCCGCAGACCTCGATGCGGTTGGCGCGCAGACCGAGGATGATGGCTTCACGCCGCTGGTCGACGCGGTTCTGGGCGGACGGCGCGAGGCTGTCGGTCCTGAACTCAAGCGTATGCGCGAGCTGGGGCTCAATCCGGTAGGCCTGCTGCTGGCGTTCGAGCGGCGGGTGGCGCAACTTGCTGCTCTCAACGCCCGGCTTGGACGAAATCCCGATGTCGGAGGTTTTCTGAAAGCAGAAGCAGGCGCGCGCCGCATCTTCTGGAAAGATCAGCCGGCCCTTGCCGTTCAGCTCAAGAATTGGCGTGGCCCGCGGTTGGAACGACTCGTCGCAAGGCTTGTTGCCTTACACCAGTCACTTATGACCAATAGTCAGGACGCCGAACTGCTTCTGGCAGATGGTTTGTTGACGATTAGCCGCATTGCCTGTTCCAAAGTTAAACAGCCGTCAAAATGAACAGGGATTGATAATATTTTGCGGTTGCCCGTTCGAACCATCGGTGCATATACCTTTTGCACTGCAGCATGAAGCAGCTGTTGCGTATGGTGCAGTAGTCCTGGCTTGGGGGTAATGGCCACGACCATGAGTACGGGGAGTACAAAGCCGATGAACGCGCCGTTTGCCGCGCGTCCGCTTGTAGCGGACGCGCCTCACGTCGATGATCTTCTTGTTGCGCCGTCTCGTGAAAAGCGCCGTCTACAGTGCTATCTGGCGCTGCTGGTCGGCGATATTATTTCCGTTATTCTCGGTTTTTCTGTCGTCGGATATGTTTTTGCTGCTCGCGAAGGCGTGGCCGACTCGCTGGTCCACGCGCAGCTGATCCTGCCGATATTCCTGACTCTGGCACTCTACAACGGCGCCTATTCGATCGATGCGCTGCGCGAAGCGTGGACAGGCATATTCCGGGCCATGCTTGCGGTCGTCATTGCCATGGCGGTGGTCGTGTTCGTCCAGTTCCTCATCAAGCCGGGTACGGATTTCTCCCGCTCGGTTTTCAATGGCGGCGCGCTTGCGGCCATGCTCCTTATGGCTTGGACGCGCCTGCAGTTGCGCAGTTTCGTGCGGTGGCGCTGCGGGGCCAGCGTGATCAACGAACTGATCATCGACGACGGTGGTCCGCAAGTGAACATGCGGGGTGCCATTCGTATTTCCGCCGCCGCCATGGAATTGAAGCCCGATCTGAAGGACCCGGATGCGCTCGACCGTCTCGGGCTGATCCTGCGCAATATAGACCGTGTGATCGTCAGTTGTCCGGGCGGCAGGCGTGCTGAGTGGGCCATGATGCTCAAGGGCGCCAACGTCGACGGCGAAGTGCTCGACGACGAGGTTGCGCGGCTCGGCGCCCAGGGCGCGCGCGTGGTCGGCAAGCATGGCCTTCTGCTCGTTTCGGCAGGGCCGCTCGGTATGCGTGACCGCGCCATCAAGCGGCTGTTCGACGTTACCTTCGCCGGTTCCGCGATCATCGCGCTGTCGCCGCTGCTCATTGCGGTGGCTCTGGCGGTGAAGCTGCAGGACGGCGGTCCCGTGTTCTTCATGCAAAAGCGCATGGGCCGCGGCAACCGGTTCTTCAACATGTACAAGTTCCGGTCGATGACGCAGTCCCTGTGCGACAAGGACGGCAACCAGTCGGCTTCGAAGAACGACCAGCGCATCACCAGGGTGGGGCGTTTCATTCGCGGCACCAGCATCGACGAACTGCCGCAGCTCTTCAACGTGCTGCTTGGCGACATGAGTCTTGTCGGGCCGCGTCCGCATGCGACGGGTTCGCTGGCGGGTGACAAGCTGTTCTGGGAAGTCGACCTGCGCTACTGGCAGCGCCACTGCCTCAAGCCCGGCCTGAGCGGTCTGGCGCAGATCCGTGGCTATCGCGGTGCGACGGACCACGAATCCGATCTGGTCAACCGCCTCCAGTCCGACCTCGAATACCTTGAGGGCTGGACGATCATGCGCGACATCAAGATCATCTTCCTGACGCTGCGCGTCCTTGTCCACGACCGCGCATTCTGATCGGTAGACGCCCGGCAAGGCGATAAACGCCAGCCGGCCAGCTCCTTCTCTCAAGCTGGTGGCCTGAGCTTTCTCAGTTCTGCTTGGGAACCGTGAACGTGCCCGAGACGCGTCCGCCGGACGCCGAGGATACGCCGCTGTTGAGATCGATCACGAAGCGTGCGCCGCGCAGCGTATCGCCATTTCCGCGCTTGAGCGTGGAGTTGCCCGACATCGTGATGATCTTCTTGTTGAAGTCATAGATCGCCACATCCCCCGTCGCCCGCTCGCTTCCGCGGGTTACGACGACGCCGCCGCTGGCGGTGATGCGCTGGATCTGCAGCGACCCTGCGTCGGTGAAATTGACCACGGTACGGCCGGCGCGGAGTTCCAGGTTGCCCTGACGGACGTCGACATTGCCCGAAAGCACGACGCGGTTCTGCTTGTCCTGCAGTTCGATGCGGTCGGCGGCGTAGTTCACCGGAGCATTGGTGTCGTGCCCGGGAAAGACCTGTGCGGCCAGTTGCGGCACGGCAATCGCGGTAGTGGCGATCAGGGCAGCGGCAAGGCTTGCGCGAACAGGCAGAGGGCGCAGGCGACGAATCGTCATTTGGGTATCCTCAACTTGCCGGGCGTCATCTGCAGCCGGGCATTGCCTTCGAGAGTTACAGTGCGGTTTTCCAGATCTGCCTTCATCGAATCGGCCTTGAACGTCCCGGTCGTCACGGCGCCCTCTACACCGCCCGAGGCCACGGCCACCTTCTGCTTGAGGTCGACGGCGACTTTGCTGGTGGACATCCGGTAGCCGTCAGGCGCCGAGAACTGCACAGGGCCGGCAATGTCTATCGTTTCGGTGTCGTAGTTGTACGCGCCGCGCGGCGCTTTGATCTGAGCGGGACCGTCCTGCAAACTCATGTTCGCGGCAAGATCGAGCATCTCGACGATGGGGGTCTCGGCAGACTTCTGGACGGCAGTGCCCGCGGTAACCTTGAAATCGCGCCCCTGATCGTCCTGGCCCATGTAGGCCGCGTCCTGCAGCTTGATACGGTCTGTGGTGACTGCAACTTTGTTGCGGTCGAGCAGAAAACTGATCTCGCCGCGGGGTGACAGGGGTACCAGAATCATGACCGCGGCGACGAGCCCGATCAGGGCCGGAAGCGCCTTGGCAAGAAATCCCACCAACCGGTCATGCGAACCGCCCGGCGCAGCGAAGTGCTGCCGCCGGTTTCGGATCTGGATGGCTTCCTGCGACATGGGCGTTCAGGTTCCGTTTGCGCCTCAGGCCGACTGATGGCTGAAGATGTCGTGATCCGGCCAGCCGGCAAGATCGAGCCGGGCACGTGCCGGAAGGAAGTCGAAGCAGGCCTGCGCGATTTCTGTGCGGTTCTCGCGGGCCAGACGCACGACCAGGATTTCATGCATCGCGTGCAGATAGCGCACGTCGGATGCGGCATAGTCCTTTTGCGCATCGGACAGTTCCGGAGCGCCCCAGTCGCTGGACTGCTGCTGCTTGGACACTTCCTTGCCGAGCAGTTCGCGCACGAGGTCCTTGAGGCCGTGACGGTCGGTGTAGGTGCGCACCAGCTTGCTGGCGATCTTGGTGCAGAACACGGGGGCCGCCATGACGCCCAAGTAGTGCTCGATCGCGGCGAGGTCGAAGCGCGCGAAGTGATAGAGCTTGAGGCGCTCCGGATCGGCCAGCACGGCCTTGAGGTTCGGGGCGTCGTAGGTGCTGCCCGGAGCGAACCTGATGAGGTGCTCGTCTCCCTGCCCGTCGGAGATCTGGACCACGCACAGACGATCGCGCGGGGTGATGAGCCCCATCGTCTCGGTGTCGACGGCAACGGGCCCCGGCGCGAGGACGCCCTCGGGGAGATCTTCTTGGTGGAGATAGACAGCCATGGTGCGAAAATGCTTAGGGGCTGGGTCAGTGTTACGCAATGGGCGCCGGGATTTTCAGGAGTCTTGAGAGCATGACCGCTTCAGATAGTGCGCAGGCCGTTCCCGACACCTGGGCGCCGGCACTCGATGCCGTTCTGGCAGCCCCCGAAGCCCGCCGTCTGGGCGGTTGGCTCAAGGCCGAGGAAGCGTCCGGCAAGCGCATCTATCCGCCCCGTGGCAGCCGGCTGCGTGCGCTTGAATTGACGCCGCTCGACAAGGTGAAGGTCGTGATCCTGGGGCAGGATCCCTATCACGGGGCAGGGCAGGCGCACGGGCTTGCGTTCTCGGTTCCCGAAGGCGTCAGGGTGCCGCCTTCGCTGGTGAACATCTACAAGGAACTGGCGAGTGACTGCGGCATCACGATCCCGCCGCACGGCAATCTCGAGCACTGGGCCAGGCAGGGCGTGCTTCTGCTGAACAACTCGCTGACGGTGCAGGAAGGCCAGGCCGGTTCGCACCAGAAAAAGGGCTGGGAAGCGATTACCGACGCGGCCGTGGCAGCCGTCGCCGCAAAGCCCGAGCCTTGTGTCTTCCTGTTATGGGGCAGCCATGCGCGCAAGAAGGCCGAGCGTGTGCCCGGCCTTGCCAATAGCCATCATCTGGTGCTGACGGCACCGCACCCCAGTCCGCTATCGGCCCATTCGGGCTTCTTCGGTTGCAAGCATTTCAGCCGAACCAACGAATTTCTGAAAGCGAACGGGCGCGAGCCGATCGACTGGTGAGCGGGGTCAGGCCGATGCGCCAGGTATGGCCTCGTCCATGACATAGTGGCTCATGGCCCCACCGGTGGTCAGGTCACCGAAGGCCATCCGGAACTTGCCGAAGCCCTCGAGATTGCGCGCGGCCGAGTGCGCATCCATCGATGTCCACACGACGTTGAAAGTGAATTTCGAAGGGTTCTCGACGCCGCGCCCGAAGCTGACGGAGACGACGCCTTCGCAGCTAGCAAGGTGCGGAATGCCGGTTTCGCGCATGGCGGCGGCAAACTCATCCTCGGCTCCGGGGCGCACTTCGATTTCGGCGATTTCGAGCAGCATGTTTCGATCCCTCTCCCTCTGGTGTGCGCAAGATGTCGCCGGGGGTGTCTTCAGCGTCAAGCGGAGAGCAGTCGAGATCGCTGCAGCGCATCTCCAGCGGATTTTCCGCCGGAGATGCGCTGCCGATTACGGTTCAGGCGGCCTGGGCACTCACCGGTTTGCCGATGTCCTCGCCGACCATGGTATCGCGGCGCAGGCGGTTCGTGTCGCCCGGAATGTCGGGCCGGCTCTTGCGGACGCGCGTGCGGAAAGTGCTCATCATCTTGCTTAGGGCCGTAGCCTCGGCTTCCAGACTGCGGGTGGCCGCGGTCGTTTCCTCGACCATTGCCGCGTTCTGCTGGGTCATCCGGTCCGTGGCGTTGACGGCATTGTCCACCTGTTGCAGGTCGGCCGCCTGCGCACGGGCGGAGTCCGCCATGGTGCTGATCAGACCATGAAGGTCGTCCACGCGCCCGACGATGTCGCCGAACTTCTCGCCGGTCTGGCCGACGAGCGCGACGCCGGCGCCGACCTGATCGGCACTCTTGGTAATCAGGTCCTTGATTTCCTGCGCGGCATCGGCGGAACGCTGGGCGAGTTCGCGCACTTCGTTGGCGACCACGGCGAAGCCCTTTCCGGCATCGCCTGCCCGGGCCGCTTCCACGCCGGCATTGAGCGCGAGGAGGTTGGTCTGGAAAGCGATTCCGTCGATCAGGTTGATGATCGAGGCGATTTCCTGCGCGGAGCCTTCGATGGCAGCCATGGCGTCGATGGCGTGGCGCACGACTTCGCCGCCTTCGCTGGCATGTTGTTGTGCCTGCGTGATCGTTTCCTGCGCGACAATGGTGCCGGATGCCGACTCGTTCACGCGCGTGGTGACCTGGCGCATGGCCGCTGCGGTCTCTTCGAGGCTGGCCGCCTGCTGCTGGTTGCGCAGGGCCAGGTCGTCGGATGCTGCGCGGATTTCCGAAATGGAGTTCATCACGCTCGAGGTGCCGACCCGGACGGTGCCCATGGCCTTGGCGAACGAATCGAGCGCGACGTTGTAGTTACGGCGCAGCGCATCGTAGGCCGGAGGAAATTCCTCGTCGATCCGGAATTCGAGGTCCTTTGATGCGAGCTTGTCGAGGCCGATCGACAGCACTTCGACGATATGCGCCTGCTGTTTGCGAGCCTCTTCGCGGGCGAGGCCGGCGTTGCGGAAGACTTCCATGGCCCTGGCCGTCGCGCCGAATTCGTCCTTGCTCGACAGGCCCTGAACGGTGACGTGGAAGTTGCCTGCCGCCAGTGCGTCGATCGTGCGGCTGGTTTCGTCGAGCGGATTGACGATGCGGCGGCGAATGAAGGCCGAACCCGCCTGTACCGAGCCAATCACGACGACTGCGACCAGAGCTGCGAAGCCCAGATAAAGCGTGACCATGAAGCTGTCGCTGGCCATCTCGCGCGCATTGAACGCTCGCGACATGGCGACGAGCTTTACGACTTCCGCGCGCTGCTGCTGATAGATTGGCGTCAGATCGCGATTGAGGACCGTGTCGATACGCTCACGTTGCCCGCTGGCAATGGCAGGTGCCAGGTGCTTGTCGACAGTCGCGAAGAAGCGGTCGGCCACGCCGAGCGTCGAGTTCAATTGCGCCCGCATTTCCTCCGGGACGGGAGCGGTCGCCCAGTAGGCCTTGCGTTCGTTGAACTCGGCCTGGATTTCACGGATCCGCTTGAGATCCTCGGGCCCGGTTTCCGGGTTGGCTGCGGCCAGCGAGGCCTGGAGATAGGGCTCCACCACGAAGGCGGGTGGCGGCAGGATGTCCGCCAGCACTTCGTCGTTGAGCGAATGCTTGCGCTGGATGGGGCCGCCAAAGCGGATCTCGTAGATCACGAAAGCCGTGGCCAGCATGGCCAGCACGACGAGGGCGGTGAGTATCCGGCCGCCAATCCGGGTTTGCTGCTTGATCATGTCCTTCACAGTCCTGTCGGGCGATGGCCCTTCCGTGAGGACGGCGGTGCAGTGAGCATGGTGAAAGCGGCAGAATGCAGAGACTAGAGGTAAATACCTGATGTCCGCCGATAACAGCCCAGCGATTCAGGGCAAACCATTGTTTTTAAAAAGGAAAAGGAGCGAAAGGCCGGCCGGCCTTCCGCTCCCTCATTTCAGGATTTTAACCGTTGTGTGCGGTCGTCAGCGCGGCAGTTGGCTGGCGCCCATCAGCGCTTCGTCCACCGAGCGTGCGCACTGGCGGCCCTCGCGGATGGCCCAGACCACCAGCGACTGACCGCGGCGCATGTCGCCGCAAGCCCAGATCTTCTCGTCGCTGGTCTGGTACACGTTGGTATCGGCCTTGACGTTGCCGCGCGGGTCGAGATCGACGCCCGACTGGTCGAGCATGCCGGCCTTGCGCGGACCGACGAAGCCCATGGCAAGCAGGATGAGGTCGGCCTGAAGCGTAAACTCGCTGCCCGGCACCTCGTGCATCTTGCCGTCCTTCCATTCGACGCGCACGCACTCGAGGCCCTTGACGTCGTTGTCGCCGACGACGCGCTTGGTCAGCACCGCCCAGTCGCGATCGCAGCCTTCCTGGTGGCTGGACGAGGTGCGCAGCTTGAGCGGCCAGAACGGCCAGGACATGGCCTTGTTCTCGTGCTCGGGCGGCTTGGGCATGATTTCCAGCTGGGTCACCGAAGCGGCGCCCTGACGGTTCGAGGTGCCCACGCAATCGGACCCGGTGTCGCCGCCACCGATGACGATGACGTGCTTGCCGGTTGCCGTCAGCGTGCCGCGCGGTGCGGCGCGCATTTCATCGTCGCCCGCGTTGCGCTTGTTCTGCTGCATCAGGAATTCCATCGCCAGGCGCACGCCCGGCAGCTCGGAACCCGGAATGTCGAGGCGACGGGCGTCTTCCGCACCACCGGCGAAGACGATGGCGTCGTAGTTGTCCTTCAGCGAGTTCACCGAGACGGAAACGCCGACTTCCACCGACGTCTTGAACACCACGCCTTCGGCTTCCATCTGCGCCGCGCGGCGATTGATGAGGTGTTTCTCCATCTTGAAGTCGGGAATGCCGTAGCGCATCAGCCCGCCGACACGGTCGTTCTTCTCGAACACCGATACCGAGTGGCCGGCGCGGGCCAGCTGCTGCGCGCAGGCAAGGCCGGCCGGGCCCGAACCCACGACAGCGACCGACTTGCCGGTCTTCTGCGCCGGGATCTTCGGCGTGATCCAGCCTTCCTGCCAGCCCTTGTCGACGATCGCGCATTCGATCGACTTGATGGTGACCGGCTGGTCGATGATGTTCAGCGTGCAGGCTGCCTCGCACGGAGCGGGGCAGATGCGGCCGGTGAACTCGGGGAAGTTGTTGGTCGAGTGCAGAACTTCGAGCGCGTTCTTAAAGTCGTCCTCGTAGACCAGATGGTTCCAGTCCGGGATGATGTTGTTGACCGGACAGCCGGTATGACAGTGCGGCACGCCGCAGTTCATGCAGCGCGATGCCTGGTCCTTGAGCGTCTCCGCCGAAAGCGGAACGACGAATTCCTTGTAGTTCTTCAGTCGCTCGTCGACCGGACCATAAGTGCGGTCCTGCCGGTCGAGTTCGAGAAAGCCGGTTTCCTTGCCCATCGTGTCTTGATTCCCGATCTTATTCTGCTGCCACGGAACCGGCTTCGAGCCGCTCGGCTTCCATCTGCTTGAGCGCCTTCGCGTAGTCGCGCGGCATCACCTTGACGAACTTGGTAACAGCGTTGTCCCAGTCGTCGAGCAGCGCCCGGGCCCGCTTGGAGCCGGTGTGCAGGTGGTGGCGTTCAAGCAGTACGCGAGTGCGTTCCGCGTCGTGCCGCAGCATGTCGCCCATGCCGAGGTCGTTGACGCTGACCGTCCGCTGCTGCGGGCGACCGGTGCCTTCGTCCTCGTCCGCTTCCGGCGAGACCTTGAGGATGTCGACCATGGCGTGGTTGCACAGCTTGTCGAACTCGCCGTCCTCGTCATAGACGTAGGCGATACCGCCCGACATGCCCGCCGCGAAGTTGCGGCCGGTCTTGCCAAGAACCATCACGACGCCGCCGGTCATGTATTCGCAGCCGTGGTCGCCGCAGCCTTCGACAACCGCGATCGCTCCCGAGTTGCGGACGGCGAAGCGCTCGCCGCCGACGCCGTTGAAGAACGCCTCGCCGGAAATCGCGCCGTAGAGCACGGTGTTGCCGACGATGATGTTCTTGAGCGGGTCGCGATCGACATGGCCGGGCTGGCGCACGATCACGCGGCCGCCCGAAAGGCCCTTGCCGACGTAGTCGTTGGCATCGCCGGTCAGGTCGAGCGTGACGCCATGTGCGAGCCAGGCGCCGAAGCTCTGGCCGGCGACACCGTTCAGGGTGATGTGGATCGTGTTGTCGGGCAGGCCTTCATGGCCATAGCGCTTGGCAACTTCGCCCGACAGCATCGCGCCGACCGTGCGGTTGACGTTGATGATCGGCTTTTCGACGCGCACCGCGCTGCCTTTTTCGAGGGCATCGGCGGAGGCTTCGATCAGTGCGTTGTCGAGCGCGTTCTCGAGACCGTGGTCCTGCGTCCCGCTCCAGTTGAGCGAGGGGCTCTCGCCCAGCGGGGCCTGGTAGAGGATCTTCGAGAGATCGACGCCCTTGGCCTTCCAGTGGCTGATCGCCTTCTTCATGTTGAGCCTGTCGACGCGGCCGACCATTTCGGCGACCGTGCGGAAGCCCAGCTCGGCCATGATCGCGCGCAGCTCTTCGGCAACGAAGAAGAAGTAGTTGATCACGTGCTCGGGCTGGCCGGTGAAGCGCGCGCGCAGGACCGGGTCCTGGGTGGCTACGCCGACCGGGCAGGTGTTGAGGTGGCACTTGCGCATCATGATGCAGCCCGCCGCGATCAGCGGTGCGGTTGCAAAGCCGAACTCGTCGGCGCCGAGCAGCGCGGCCACGGCAACGTCACGTCCGGTGCGCAGGCCGCCGTCGGCCTGCACGCAGATGCGGCTGCGCAGGTTGTTGAGCAGCAGCGTCTGCTGGGTTTCGGCAAGGCCGATTTCCCAGGGCGAACCGGCGTGGGTGAGCGAGGTCAGCGGCGACGCGCCGGTGCCGCCTTCGTAGCCGGAGATCGTCACGTGGTCCGCGCGCGCCTTGGAGACGCCCGCGGCGACCGTGCCGACACCCACTTCCGATACCAGCTTGACCGAGACGCGGCTGCCCGGGTTCACGTTCTTGAGGTCGTGAATAAGCTGCGCGAGGTCTTCGATCGAGTAGATGTCGTGGTGCGGCGGCGGCGAGATCAGGCCGACGCCCGGGGTCGAGTGCCGGGTCTTGCCGATGATCTTGTCGACCTTGTGGCCGGGCAGCTGGCCGCCTTCGCCGGGCTTTGCACCCTGCGCCATCTTGATCTGGATGTCGTCGGCATTGACCAGGTACTCGGTGGTCACGCCGAAGCGGCCCGAGGCCACCTGCTTGATCGACGAGCGCATGGTGTCGCCGTTGTCGAGCGGCTTGAAGCGCTTGGGATCCTCGCCGCCTTCACCCGTGTTCGACTTGCCGCCGATGCGGTTCATAGCGAGTGCCAGCGTGGTGTGCGCTTCCCAGCTGATCGAGCCGTAGCTCATCGCGCCGGTGGCGAAGCGCTTCACGATTTCGTTGGCGGGTTCGACCTCGTCGATCGAAATCGGCTCTTCTGCCGGGACAAAGTCCATCAGTCCGCGGATCGTGAGCATGCGCTCGGACTGGTTGTTGATGGTTTCGGCGAACGCCTTGTACTTCTCCGGCACGTTGCCGCGCACGGCGTGCTGGAGATTGCCGATGTTCTCGCTCGTCCAGGCGTGTTCCTCGCCGCGCACGCGCGAGCCGTAGATGCCGCCCACGTCGAGCATGTTGGCGTAGACCGGGTTGTCGCCATAGGCCGCGGCATGGCGGCGCACGGTTTCTTCCGCGATCTCCTGCAGCCCGGCACCCTCGATGGTGGTGGCGGTGCCGGTGAAGTACTTCTCTACGAAAGCGGTCGAAAGGCCGACCGCGTCGAAGATCTGCGCGCCGCAATAGGACTGGTAGGTCGAGATGCCCATCTTGGACATGACCTTCCGGATACCCTTGCCGACCGCGTAGACGTAGTTCTTCGCGGCGTCCTCGGCCGAAACCGGCAGGTTCTTGCGAACGCGGATCTGCTCGATCGTCTCGAACGCGAGGTAGGGATTGATGGCTTCGGCGCCGTAGCCTGCAAGGGCGCAGAAGTGCTGGACTTCGCGCGCTTCGCCGGTTTCGACGACAAGACCCGTCTGCATGCGCAGACCCTGACGGACGAGGTGATGGTGAACGGCAGACGTCGCCAGCAGCGCGGGCATCGGAATGCGATCCGGGCCCTGCGCCCGGTCGGACAGGATCAGGATGTTCTTGTCCGCCAGCACTGCCTCGGTGGCGGCCCAGCACATTTCCTTGATCGCCATCTCGAGGCCATCGGCGCCGCTCTCGGCATCCCAGGTCATGTCGATGGTCTCAGTGCGGAAGGCACCGTCGAGTGCGGCTTCGACCGAGCGGATCTTGGCGAGGCCGAGATCGGTCAGGATCGGCTGGCTGACTTCCAGACGCTTGTGCGTGCCGGCGTCATGGCCGAGAAGGTTCGGGCGCGGACCGATCATCGTGACCAGGCTCATCACCAGTTCCTCGCGGATCGGGTCGATCGGCGGGTTGGTGACTTGCGCGAAGTTCTGCTTGAAATAGTCGTAGAGCAGGCGCGGCTTGTTCGACAGGACCGGGATCGGCGTATCGGTGCCCATCGATCCGATCGGATCGTCACCGTTCATAGCCATCGGCTCAAGGAAGCGCAGCGTGTCTTCCTGCGTGTAGCCGAAGGCCTGCTGGCGATCGAGCAGCGTGCCGGTGGGCTGGGGCAATTCGGCCAGTTCGGGCTCGATCACGTCGAGATCGCGAAGCTTGTACTGCGCCTTTTCGAGCCACTTCTCGTAGGGTTCTTCCTCTGCGAGCTTGGCCTTGATCTCCTTGTCCTCGATGATGCGGCCTTCCTCGAAGTCGATCAGCAGCATCTTGCCGGGCTGGAGGCGCCACTTGCGCACGATGTTGTCTTCCTTGATCGGCAGAACGCCGCTTTCGGAAGCCATCACGCACAAGTCGTCGTCGGTCACGAGGAAGCGGGCCGGGCGCAGGCCGTTGCGGTCCAGCGTGGCGCCGATCTGGCGGCCATCGGTGAAGGCCACGGCGGCGGGGCCGTCCCAGGGCTCCATCAGGGCCGCGTGATACTCGTAGAACGCGCGGCGCTGGGCATCCATCAGCGGATTGCCGGCCCACGCCTCGGGAATGAGCATCATCATCGCGTGGCACAGCGAATAGCCGCCCGCGAGCAGCAGTTCAAAGGCGTTGTCGAGGCACGCGGTGTCCGATTGTCCGTGCGGGATCAGCGGCCACATCTTGTCGAGGTCGGAACCCAGCAGGTCGCTTTCCATGGTGCGGCGGCGGGCGTTCATCCAGTTCACGTTGCCGCGAACCGTGTTGATCTCGCCGTTGTGCGCCATGAAGCGATAGGGGTGCGCCAGCTTCCAGCTCGGGAAGGTGTTGGTCGAGAAGCGCTGGTGAACGAGGCCGAGCGCCGACACGAAGTCGGGATCGCGCAGGTCGTCGTAGAACGAGCCGACCTGGGTCGCGAGCAGCAGGCCCTTGTAGACGATCGTCCGGCTGGAGAAGCTCGGCATGTAGAGCTCGGTCAGGCCGGGCAGGTCGTGCTTGATGGCCAGCTCGTCCAGCGGGTTCTGGGTCTGCTTGCGGATTGCCATCAGCTTGCGCTCGAAGGCGTCCTGATCGGCGCAGGTCGGGCCGCGGCCGACGAAGCACTGGCTGATGACCGGCATCGATTCGATTACGGTCTTGCCGAGGCCGTCGAGCGTCACCGGCACGTCGCGCCAGCCGAGGAGGACCTGGCCTTCCTTGGCAATGAACTTCTCGAACTTGGCGACCACGAAATCGCGTGCCGCCTTGTCCTGCGGCAGGAAGCACATGGCCACGGCGTAGTCGCCGGCGGCCGGCAGATCGACGCCTTCGCCCTGCGCCCACTTGCGGAACAGCTGGTCGGGAATCTGCGTCAGGATGCCTGCGCCGTCGCCCAGCAAGGGGTCGGCGCCCACCGCACCGCGGTGGTCGATGTTTTTCAGGATCTCCAGGGCCTGCGTAATAATGGCATGGCTTTTCTGCCCTTTGATGTGGGCGACGAAGCCTACACCGCAGGAGTCATGTTCGTTACGCGCATCGTAAAGACCTTGGGGCTTAGGAAATCCCATCGATATAAATCCATCCTGTCATTTTTTCCGGGGCTCCGGGCGTGCCTAATAGACGCGCACGAATCAGTGCGACGTCCCCCACGCGACGTAAGTGGCCCCAATGTCCCCTTGCCGATTGATGGCCCATTTTGCAACCGCGAACGCTTCTGGCGCGCAGGATTCAACGCGCAGGCGGCATATATTTCGCCATTTTATTATCAAAACCCCGCCCGGATCGACCGGACGGGGTTTTGTGTTGCTGTGCGAGTGTGCAGGCAGTTGGCGGTCAGGCCGCCCCGCTCATGCGCTGCAGCGTGGCCAGGGCGGTGCGCAGCGCCTTTTCGGTTTCTTCCGGATCCGCCTTGCCGGGGGCGTCGAAAATGCGTTCTCCGGCACTTTCCGGTTCCGGGGCCGGCTTCGGCTTGGTTGCCGAGGCGGCCGTGGGGCTGGAGAAGGGGCCGGCGTCGCGGGCTTCGTCGCCCGGGAAGATGACCACCGGCTGGATGTCGCCTTCGTCCTCGGGCTCTTCGATCCGGACGAATTCCTGTTTCGGCTTCTCGCCGCCTTCGATCGGGCGCGATAGGTTGAGCAGCGAGGAATAGCCCTGCTCGAGGACACTGTCTTCCTCATCCATCTCGTCTTCGTCGTCGAGGTTGGATTCTGCTCCCTTGGGCTGCGCGAAGGGGGCAGCGGATGGGGCCGGAGCGTCGTTCTTGGCGGCGATCGAAAGACCGATGTGGCGGGGCGGGATATAGCTCTGGAGCGAGTCATCGTCGTCGTCGAAGTCGTCCAGGCTCACCGGGCGAAGGGCAGCCGGGATGCGCGGCATGGCCGGCTCGGCGGCGGCTTCTTCAGGTTCCGGGTCCTGCGAACCGTCAGAGGCCGTTTCTTCGGCTTCGACCGGGCTGGCTTCGGCCCGCAGCGATTCGAGGTGAGGGGCGGCAAAGGGCAGCGGGTTGAAGGGCGCCGGCGCTTCGGGTGCCTCGTGAGCCTCAAGAGCTTCCGTCTCGAAAGCGACCGGGGCGAAGTCTTCACTTCCGTCGGCCGTCTCTTCGGGTTCGGGTGCGACTTCGGTCAGGACGGGCGCCGGAGTAGCAGCGGCCTGGCGGATCTGCTCGCGGCGCTGGGCCATGGCGAGGCCGAGGCGCTCGAGCAGTTCAACGGGCGAAAGTTCGTCAAGTTCGGCGGAAACGATGCGCTCGGCGGCAGTGCGCTTCTCTTCCACGGCTGCCGGCGATTCTTCGACTTCCTCGGTTTCGACAGAAGCGCTCGCTTCGTGCAGTTCGGCAGGTTCGTCTTGCTGTTCCCCGACCTGGAATTCGGCCGGTGAGGCAAAGGCAGCCACTTCATCTTCGGCGTCTGGTTCTTCGACACTGTTCACTGCTGCGTCCACGTGGGGCAGGAGCGTGAAACCGGGCTCGGGTTTGTCTTCGGACGGGGACTGTGCCTGAGAGGCTGCGAAGGGCGCAGCCTGCTCGACTTCGTCATGCGCTTCGACGGCTGCGGGGCTGTGGTTGCCGATCCCTCGCGAGAAGTTCTCGAACAGCCCGTTGCTGAGCGGGACGGGAGAACCGTCCGCAGCGTCATTTTCGGGTGCCTCGAAGGTGGCATTTTTCAGGCTCGAAAGGCTTTCTGCTTCGCCGAACGAATGAGCTGTGGGCGCGTCGAAGCCCTGTTCCGCCGCCGATGGCGCCGGCATGGCGTCGAACGACACAGGCAGCTGCGCTTCGGGAATGTCGGCGACGAATTCAGCCCCTACGAGAGACGATTCGGCAGCCGCCTCAACGCGGATGTCCGCGTTTGTAACGTCGGCATCCTCATATCCTTCGAGGTCGAACTCCGCGATATTCAGGATGCGCGAATCGTGACCTGGGAGCGGCGCGCGCTCGGGGGCATCGTACGTCGCAGACGTGTTGCTTTCGAAGGAAAGCGCGCGGCGGCGCTGCTGGGGCTTGGGCTCCGGCTGCTCCTGCACGGCGGGTGTGCTTTCTTCCTCCGCAACCGGCGTCGTGCCGCGGCGGCGTTCATGCACTTCGGGTTTTACACGCGTGATCCGCCGTGCCGCAAGCGCACCGATCAGGCCGCCGATACCGGTCATCGCGAGCGCAATCAGGATGCGCGTGGTCGTTCCGAGCGGCGGGGCAGCCATGGGTATCACGCTGTCGATGCCGAGGCTCACAACCGCGCGCTCGATCAGAGCGGGACGGATGGCCATGCTGGCCAGACCGAACAGGGCACCGAACCAGAGGGCGACAATGGCGGGAAAGAGGGGGTGCCGGGTAATCGGCTGACTTCCGCCCGACGTGCTACGCTTTTGCTCGGACACTCTTCTTCATCCCATCTTGAACCGGGAGGCTCCGGCCGCGCGGTCAGGCGGCGGCGGCGCCTCTTGCAGTGGGTACAAGTGACAGCATTTGGTAAACGTCTTGATAACGGGCCACATTCGCCCCCCAATCGTGCCGGTTTTCAACGTGAATGCGTCCGGCGCGGCGATAGCTGTCCCACTGCGCGCGATTGTCGAGCAGGTCGGCGAGGGCCGCCGCACAAGCGCCGGGATCATCGGGTGTAAAAAGCGTGCCAGTCAGGCCGTCTTCGATCAGCTCGCGGTGGCCGCCTACATCGCTGGCGGCGACCAGCTTGCCCTGCGCCATGGCTTCGAGCGGCTTCAGCGGGGTGACGAGATCGGTCAGCCGGCTGCGCTTGCGCGGATAGGACATGATGTCACTGAGAGCGTAGTAGCGCTCGACCTCGTGATGCGGCACGCGGCCCATGAAGCGGATCGCCTCCGCAGCCGGAGAGCTTTCTGCCTGGGCGCGCAAGGCACCTTCCATCGGGCCGCCACCGACAAGCAGCAGCCGCGCATCGGGCTGGCGGGCGATCACCGCCGGCATGGCTTCGATAAGCACATCGAGGCCTTCGTAGTCGTAGAAGCTGCCGATGAAGCCGATAACCGGGCAGGGCCTTCCGTCGATCTCGAGGCCCAGATTGCGGGCCAGTTCTGCATCGCGTTCGGTCGGCTTGCCGAACAGCGACAGGTCGACGCCGTTCGGCATGACGGTGATTTTTTCTTCAGGCGTGCCGCGCGCGACGAGGTCCTGGCGCAGGCCTTCGCAAATGGTGACCACTGCATCGGCTTCGCGCACGACATGGCTCTCCAGCGCGCGGGTCAACCGGTACTTGGCGGAGCCTTCGCTGCCGGTGCCGTTGCCCACGGCGGCGTCTTCCCAGAATGCGCGGATTTCGTAGACCAGCGGCAGGCCATGCTTGCGGGCGACGCGAAGCGCTGCCTGGCCGCAGAGTGCAGGCGAGTGCGCATGCAGGATGTCCGGGCGCCAGTCGCGCACCACTTTCTCGATGCCTTGCGCGAAAAGGCCGATCTCGCGCCATTCGCGCCAGCCGGCCGGTCCGCTTACCGAACCCGTCGAGCGGTGGAACAGCAGACCGTCTGCTTCCTCGGCGGAAGGTCCCTCGGCGGTGTGACGCAGGCCGGTGACGCCGCGCACGTCGTAGCCCAGCGCCTGCTGCGCTTTCAGGATCGCCCTTGTGCGAAAGGTGTATCCGCTGTGCATCGGCAGCGAGTGGTCGAGGACATGGAGAATGCGCGTCATGATTGCGTCTAGGTAGCGTGCAAGGCTTAACGCTGCGTCAACTCTGCGGTGCTATCGCGATCGGCAATGGTCGACATGTTTGCCCTCGCCGTCAGCCACGGGCTGCTTGCGCTCGCCGTATGGCGGTTGCTGTGGCGCGGCGATCTCTATGACGAGGCGGAGACCAGGCGGCGGGACGGGCCCGATGCTTAATCTGGCTTTCACCGGCTTTTTCGCGGCCCTGCTGCTCGCCGGCTTCAAGCGCCCCTTCGTGTGGCTGCTGCTCTACCTCTATGTCGACATCGTCCAGCCGCAGGTCATCACCTGGGGCTTTCTTTCGCATGTGCCGGTATCGCTGATCGCCTTCGCGGCGGCGTTCATGGGTTGGCTGGTCTTCGACAAGAAAGCGGATTCGCGTTTTACCATGCGGCAGGGGCTGTTGCTGGTGCTCCTGCTCTATTGCGGCTACACGACGATCACGGCGGCCTATCCAGAGGATGCCCCGGAGAAGTGGGGCTGGGTCTGGAAGGCGCTGCTCTTCGCGATCTTCATGCCGCTGACCTTGCGCACGCGCCTGCGGATAGAGGCAGTAGCGCTGGTCATGGTGCTGGCCGCCAGCGCGCTCATCATCGATGGCGGTATCAAGACCGTGGGCGGCGGCGGCGGCTACGGGACGCTGCGCATTTTTGTGGACAGCAACAGCGGCCTGTTCGAAGGCTCGATCATCTCCGCAGTGGCCATATCGATCATTCCGATCGTGGTCTGGCTGTCGAAGCACGGCACCGTCTTCCCGACGGACTGGCGTGTGATGACGTTCGCGGCCGCGCTGATCTTTGCCTGCGCGCTCATCCCTGTCGGGACGCAGGCGCGCACCGGGCTCGTCTGTGTGGCGATCCTGTGCATGCTCTATCTGCGCACGGCCAAGCACCGGTTCCTGATTGCCGGCGGCATGGCGCTGGTCGCGGTCCTTGCCGTGCCGTTCCTGCCGCAGTCGTTCATGAAGCGCATGAACACGATCGAGAACCACCAGTCGGACCAGTCCGCCAGCACCCGTCTCGCGATGTGGAAGTGGACCTGGGAATATGCCAAACAGCATCCGTTCGGCGGCGGCTTCTACGCCTATCAAAGTGCGGTGGTGCACTACGATACCTATGTGGCCAAGACGAGCGGCAGCACGACAGTGGTCGAGGCCACGCCGGTCGAGGAAAAGGGCCGCGCCTACCATTCGAGCTATTTCGAGATGCTCGGCGAGCAGGGCTATCCCGGACTGGCGCTCTGGTTGGCGCTGCAGTTGACCGGCGTTCTCCAGATGGAACTGATCCGCCGCAAATGGAGAGCGCGAACAGGCCCCGACGAGGCCTGGGTGGCGCCGCTCGCCAATGCCCTGCAACTGGCGCATATCGTCTACATGGTCGGCTCGCTGTTTGTCGGCATCGCCTTCCAGCCTTTCATCCTGATGTTGATCGGTTTGCAGTGCGGCTTCTGGAGCTACATTAAGCGGATTGACCAGCCCGGCCGCGAGTCGCTGCGCAAGGGCCCGCTGCGCATGCAGGTGAAGGCGGTATGCGACCCCGTTGCTGCCGCCTGATGCGGCATGTTTGAACGAAATCGGTTGCCGTTCCTTAACCTTTCTCGTTTGCTGCCGTTTTAGGATTTGTCGCCGCGCAGTGGTGTTGCGACGAAGCGTGTCAGAACCGGGGGCAAATTCGGAAAATCCGAACTCAGTTCTACATTTACGGCAAATTAACCTTTAACCTTCATTGGTCCTATGGTTAATTTGCGGCAATTTCCGTTGCGACAACGTTACCGTCGCGGAATCCAGGGGCAAAAGGGGGTCACCCAATGCGAGTGCTGTTGATCGAGGACGAACCGACCACGGCCCGGGCAATCGAGCTCATGCTTACGGCCGAAGGCTTCAATGTCTATTCGACGGATCTTGGCGAAGAGGGCCTCGATCTTGGCAAGCTGTACGACTACGACATCATTCTTCTGGACCTGAACCTGCCGGACATGCACGGCTACGACGTCCTGAAGAAGCTGCGTGTCGCCAAGGTGCAGACGCCGGTACTGATCCTTTCGGGCATTTCCGAAATGGACAGCAAGGTCCGCTCGTTCGGCTTCGGTGCCGACGACTACGTGACCAAGCCGTTTCACCGCGAAGAACTGATTGCCCGTATCCACGCGGTCGTGCGCCGCTCCAAGGGCCACTCACAGTCGGTCATCCGCACCGGTAAGCTGATCGTCAATCTCGACGCCAAGACGGTCGAGGTCGATGGCGCCCGCGTGCACCTGACCGGCAAGGAATACGCGATGCTCGAGCTGCTTTCGCTGCGCAAGGGCACGACGCTGACCAAGGAAATGTTCCTCAACCACCTCTACGGCGGCATGGACGAGCCCGAGCTGAAGATCATCGACGTCTTCATCTGCAAGCTGCGCAAGAAGCTCGCTCACGCTTGCGGTGGTGCCAACTACATCGAAACCGTCTGGGGCCGCGGCTATGTGCTGCGCGATCCGGACGAGGCTGCAGAAGCAGCCTGATCCAGGCTCGCTCCCTCGCTGGGGACCGAGACGGCTCGTCCTTCGGGGCGGGCCGTTTGCATTTGGCGGCACGCCATTTGCGACATTGACCGGGACGGCCTTCGCTGCCACTGCGCCGCGCCATGACCGCATACAAATCCGGTGATCCGACCACGCTCAACCGCCTTTACGGCCGCGCCAAGGGCAAGCCCCTGCGGGCCGGCCAGCAGGCGCTGGTGGACAATCTCCTGCCGCGCATCGCGGTGCCGGAGGAAGGCCCCGTCACGGCCGAGCGCCTGTTCGGCCAGCCCTGTCCGCTCCACTTCGAGATCGGCTTCGGCGGCGGCGAGCATATGGCGCAGCGCGCCGACATGCTGCCCGACCACGGCTTCATCGGTGCCGAGCCTTTCCTGAACGGTGTCGCCCAGGCGCTGATGCATGTGTCGGGCGACAATGGCGCCCACCCGCCGATCGGCAATGTGCGCATCCATCATGGCGATGCGCTCGAAGTGCTGGCGCGGATCCCCGATGGTGCGCTCTCGTTCCTCTACCTGCTGCACCCCGATCCCTGGCCCAAGGCTCGCCATGCCAAGCGGCGGATGATGAACGACGGGCCGGTCGACATGTTCGCGGCCAAGCTGAAGCCCGGCGGCGAGTTCCGTTTCGGTACCGACCACCCGGTCTATGTGCGCCATGCGCTGATGGTCATGCAGCGCCACACCCACCAGTTCGATTGGCTCTGTGAAAAGCCCGGCGACTTCCAGAAGCGCCCCGGCGGCTGGCCCGAAACCCGCTATGAAGCCAAGGCGCGGTCGGTCTACGGCCACGAGGTCTGGTACTTCCGGTATCGCCGCAAGTAGGCCGCAAACCTACCTCACTTCCTGTTTCCGCCGCTTTCCCGCCCGGCCTTCGCCGTGGCGGTCGCATGCGATCACCTGAAACGTTTGATGCGAGTCAATGGCAACAGCCCGCTCCCGGCCAAGGATGGCGCCACATGATGGCGGGAATCGCCCGCGCTCATCCGGATAAGAGGGAGTTGGAAATGCAAAAAGACGATATGGTGGTGATCAGCACCGACGATCACATCTGCGAGCCGCCGACGCTGTTCGACAATCAGCTTTCGGGCGAACTGCTCGCTTCTGCGCCGAAGCTCAAGGTCGATGGCGAGGGCAAGAACTTCTGGGAATACCAAGGCTACATCCGCCCGTCGGTCGGCCTCAACGCCGTGGTCGGTCGCCCGTTCGAGGAATACGGCATGGAGCCGACCTCGCTCGATCAGCTGCGTGACGGCTGCTACGACGTGCATGCCCGCATCGACGACATGGACGTGAACGGCATTGCCGCCTCGATGTGCTTCGGCAACTCGATCGGCTTCGACGGCCAGACCTTCCACAAGGCGCCCGACAAGAAGCTCGCGCTGCGCCACATGCAGGCATACAACGACTGGCACTACGACGAGTGGTGCATGGCCTATCCGGGCCGCTTCATTCCGATCGGCATCCTGCCGACCTGGGACCAGCAGGCCACCGTGGACGAGGTGAACCGCCTCGCGAAGAAGGGCTTCAACGTCGTCTCGATGAACGAGAACCCGACCGTTCAGGGCCTGCCGTCGATCCACAACGACTACTGGGACCCGGTATTCAAGGCGATCACCGACAACGACATGACGATCGCCTGTCACATCGGTTCGGGCAACCCGGCGCCGCACGCCTCGATGGAAACGCCGATCGAGGCGTGGATCTCTACAATGCCGATGTCGGTGGCGCAGGGCGTGGCCGACTGGCTGCAGCTCGAGGAACTGCACAAGTATCCGAACATGCGCATCATCGTCGCTGAAGGCTCGATCGGCTGGGTGCCCTACCTGATGGAACGCGCCGACTTTTCGAACTGGCGCCACAAGGCTTGGACCCGCTCGCGCTTCCAGGACGTGAAGCCCAGCGAACTGATGAAGCGCCACTTCTGCCACTGCTTCCTGTGGGATCCCTATGGCCTGAAGAACCTCGACGAAGTGGGCGTCGAGAACGTCACCTACGAAGTCGACTATCCGCACTCGGACGCGCTGTGGCCGGATGCCGCAGAACTGCTGTGGGAGCAGGTGAAGGATCTGTCGGACGAGTACATCGACATGATCACCCACCAGAACGCGATCAAGTGGCTCAAGCACGACTCGCTGTTCGAGAACTTCAAGCGTGAGGACATCAACGTCGGTGCGCTGCACGCCAAGGCCGCAGCCAAGGGTGTCGACACCGCGCCGAAGTCCTCGGGCGGTTCGGTTCCGACCAACGAGACGCGTCCGGTCACCTCGGGCGACGTCATGGAGATGTTCAAGGCCCACGCCGAAAAGCGGGCCAAGGAGCAGGAAATGGCCTGACGCGCCGTAAAACGGTTCCGGTAAGCCATTGCCGGGTTCAGGGAGCGCCGTGCGAAGGGATCCGTCCTTCGCGCGGCGTTTTTCCTTGGGGCCATCGGGCGGCAAACTTCGCAAAGTTTGTCCACTTGGCCTCGATGAAAAAATCGGGACAAACGAAATGTTTCACCGGCTTGAAGTCACTGAAACGTCACGCTGCTGTGCCGGGGGAAATCTACTGTTCAAAGAGCGCGGGCAAAACGATGCCGCGCGCAGCGTGGCAGATGCGGGCCGTGTAGGAAATCGCGAGGGCCGGGCGGGCCCGTGGCGGATCAGAAGGGCAGCGGCCCCCTGGCAAGGATCAGGGCCATCGCGCAGCCGGCAACCACCAGCGTGCGCAGCACCTCAAGGTGCCGCGCGGCATGGGCGCGGTGCGGGACGATGGAAATGACACGAGCCATGGATGCACCATGACGCAAGGGCCTTGCCAAAAAGTTAACGTGCCACTGACGGCTGTAATCCTGTAACAATCTGCAGTCAGGCACTGCCCGTCAGCAGGTGTAAGCGGCCTTGCAGAATCGGAAGAGCGATATCCTGATCCGACGACGGTGCAATTGCAGTTCCGGATTGGCCAATGCTTGATATTTTCGCGCGTCTGCCCGACCCCTTGCGCACAACGATGCCGAATTTCGGAAGGTCCATGCGTCCCGTACTTGTGAATATGCTCGTGATTTGCACAGGGGCGGGTGCTCCTGCAGCCTGGGGGCAATCGCCAGACGCTGCCGAAGCGCGTTCCGGCACTCGTGAAGTGGCCGGCACGGATGAAATCATCGTCACGGCGACTGTCCGGCCCGTAAAACCTCTCGACGCGTCGATTTCCGCCACGACGCTTGGCGAACGGACCATTCTGGAAGCGGCGCCGCGCACGACGGCGGAAATATTCCGCCAGCTACCCGGATTTCATGTGGAAGCCACCGGCGGCGAAGGGAACGCGAACATATCGGTACGCGGCCTTCCGCTGGTTTCGGGCGGGGCCAAGTTCGTGCAGTTGCAGGAAGACGGCATGCCGGTCATGCAGTTCGGGGACATTGCTTTCGGCAATGCCGATATCTTTCTGCGGGCCGATGCCACGCTTGCCGCGATCCAGGCGGTCCGCGGGGGTTCGGCATCCACGCTTGCTTCCAATGCGCCGGGCGGCGTCATCAACTTCCTGTCGAAGGACGGGAGCGAGCAGGGCGGCGTTGTCGTGGCCACGGCGGGGCTCGACTATGGCGAGCATCGGCTCGATTTCGATTACGGCGGTCCCTTGTCCGGCACCACCCGCTTCAACATCGGCGGGTTCTGGCGTGAAGGAACGGGCACGCGCGATGCCGGCTACACGGGAAACCGGGGCTATCAGGTCAAGGCCAACATCACGCATGAATTCGCCGGCGGCCATGTGCGGTTCTACGCCAAGCGGCTGGATGACAGGGCGATCGGCTACCTGCCGATGCCGGTGTCGGTCAGCGGCACCAACGACGATCCGCAGTACCGCTCGCTGCCCGGGTTCGACATCAAGGCCGACACTGCCCACTCATCGTATTTCCCCTCGAGCCTGGGCCTCGACGGCGACAATCGGCCCTATACCACCGACATCAAGGACGGCATGCACCCGGTCGTCACTTCGCTGGGGCTGGAAGCCGTATTCGACGTGAGCGAGGGATGGGAACTGCAGGAACGCTTTCGCTGGTCGAGCATTCACGGCCGCTTCGTATCGCCGTTTCCGGCCGAGATCGCGGGCGGGCAGGCGATGGCCGATGCCGTCGGCGCGCAGCTCACCGGGACGGCCGGAACCTATGGCCTCGTCAATGCAAGCGGGCCTCGTGCCGGGCAGGCGGCGGATGGCGTCCTGGCCATGCGCACGCATCTGCTCAATACCGAAATCAATGATTTCGGCAGCTTCACCAATGACCTGAAGCTTACCCGCAGCTTCGATCAGGGCGCGATCACCGCAGGCTACTACAAGGCGCGGCAGACCATCGACATGGACTGGGTCTGGACCTCGCACCTGCTGGAAGTGAAGGGCGACAACGCTGCCTTGCTCGACGTCGTCGATTCGCGTGACAGCGTCCTTACCCGCAACGGGCTCTATGCCTATGGCGTGCCCTTCTGGGGCAACTGCTGCCAGCGCAGCTACGACGTGCGCTACGATATCGACGCGCCTTACCTTGCGGCACACTATGCAAAGGGCGGCCTCACCGTGGATGCCAGCCTGCGCTACGATCACATCGCGGCCAAAGGCAGCTATGCCGGCACGATCCAGTCCGCGTTCGACGTCGATGGCAATGGCACGATCGAGCCGGTGGAAAGCAGCGTTTCGCTGATCGACAATGCCCACGCCCGCCCGGTGGATTATTCCGCCGGGTACGTCTCGTGGTCGGTCGGTGCGAACTACCACATCCACCACGACACCGCGGTCTTTGCCCGCGTCAGCCGCGGCGGGCGTGCCAATGCGGACCGCCTGCTGTTCGGCGCCGTCGAGGCCGATGGTTCCGTGCGCAAGGCCGATGCCGTCGATCATGTCGAGCAGTACGAGGCCGGTGTGCGATACCGCTCGGACCCGTTCGAGCTCTCCGTCACCGCGTTTCATGTCCGCACGGACGAACAGAACTACGAGGCCACCAGCCAGCGGTTTCTCGACCGCGTGTACAAGGCGACCGGCATGGAAGTGGAAGCGGCCTTTCGCAAGGGCGTGCTCGATGTTCGCGCCGCCGCCACATATACCGATTCCCGGATCGCAAGCGACGCGATCACGCCGGCGAACGAAGGCAACCGGCCGCGCCGCCAGGCCAGGCTGGCCTATCAGGTTATACCGACGCTGGATTTCGATAGCGTTCGCGCCGGTCTGAACATCGTCGGGCGGACCCGCGCCTATGCGCAGGACAACAACCAGCTGGTCTTCCCGGGCTTCACGCAGGTCAACGCCTTTGTCAGCGTGCGCCCCGTCGAAAAGGTCACATTGTCGCTTGCCGTCAACAACCTGTTCGACGTTCTCGGCTTCACCGAGGCAGAGGAGGGCGCGATCTCCGGGGCAGGGGTGAACTATATCCGGGCGCGGTCGATCACCGGGCGGACCGTGTCCGCGTCGGTCCGCTACGCGTTCTGAGGGGCTGCGCCGGCTACTCCCGCGACGGCATCTGCTGGCTGGAGCAATGGAACGAGCCGCCGCCCGCCAGCACGGCATCGGCCATCACGCCCGCCGTCTCGCGGTCCGGAAACAGCTCGGCGATGGCGGCGACGCCGTCCTGATCGTGGGCGGTGCCGTAGATCGGGACCACGACCAGCTTCGAGGTGATCGCGAAGTTCATGTAGCTGGCCGGTTCGATCCGGCCGTCGCTTTCCACGCGGCCGGGGGAGGGCACCTCGCGCACTTGCACGCCCATCGCCTCTGCGCGGGTCTTGGCATCGGCATAGATCGCCGCGTTGGGATCGTCCGGCCCCGTCGCGCGGGGCAAGGCCATGACATTGGGGGCCACGAACCGGGCAAGGTTGTCCACGTGGCCGTCGGTGTGGTCGTTGATCAGGCCGTCGCCGAGCCACAGCACGCGGGTATAGCCGAGGTCGCGCTGCAGGCGCATTTCCAGATCAGCGCGCGAGAGGTGCGGGTTGCGGTTGCGGTTGAGCAGGCACTGTTCGGTCGTGGCGACAAGGCCGGTTCCGTCGCCATCGAGCGCGCCGCCCTCGAGGATCCAGTCCGCGGTCTCGACGGCGAGATTGGCGCTCTCGGCGAGCCTGGCGCCAATCTCCTGATCGCCGTCCATCAGGTACTTGCCGCCCCAGCCGTTGAAGCCGAAGCGCATGGCCTTGCGCCGGCCCGCCTCGTCCATGACGACGAGCGGCCCGGTATCGCGCAGCCAGACGTCGCCGTAACGGCGCGTTTCGAGCTTCACCTTTTCCGATACGAGCGATGCCGCCCGCGCGCGGTTAGCCTCGTCGCGCACGATCAGGCGGACTTCCTGACCGGACTCGGCAACCGCGCTGGCGAACTGCGCCATCTGCACCTGAGCAGCTTCCAGGAAGCCCGGCCATTCGACCGGGTCATGCGGAAAGCCGATCCAGATCCAGTCCTGCGCATGCCATTCGGGCGGCAGGGTATAGCTCACTTGTGGCAGCCTCCTGTTGCCGCGGCGCAGGCCTTGTCGCGGATGGCGCGGAATTCGTCGCTCTCGTGCCAGTTCGGCCACATGTCCGAATCGGCAAGCGTGCGGCCGAGCCGGTAGTAGAGGCCTACGTCCTCGGCAATCCCGTCCCAATTCCAGTCGTCCGAATATTCGTCGCTGGGGGCGTGATAGTGGTTGGTGGTGTAGTCCTCGGAGATCTTGTCGCCGGCCGCCTTGCCGCCTTCGACCAGATCGGTGCTGCGGCCCACGTCGAACATCGGCACGCCGCGCTTGGCGAAGCTGAAGTGGTCGGAGCGGTAGTAGTAGCCGCGCTCGCTGTGATCCTCGGGCACTTCGCCAAGGCCTTCGTCGGCCAGCGCTTCGCGGAAGACGGCGGTAAGGTCCGACTTGTCGCCGCCGGTCATCGAATGGGAGCGCGAACGCGGGCTGGGCATCAGCGCATCCATGTTCACGCCGCCCACGGTGTGGTCGAGCGGGTAGATCGGGTTGGCGGCATAGAACTCGGACCCGAGCAGGCCCGATTCCTCAAGCGTGACGGCCAGGAATACCTGACTGCGGTCGGCGGGGCCGGCCTCGACATTGGCCTTGGCGATGGCGGCCAGTGCAGCGATGCCGGTGGCATTGTCGACTGCGCCGTTGCAGATGTCGTCGCCGGTGTCGTCGGGCGTGCAGTGGCCGAGGTGGTCCCAATGCCCCGAATAGAGCACGTATTCGTCGGGGCGGGTCTTGCCGGGCAGCACGCCGACGACGTTGTTCGAGGTCGACTTGCGGATCGCGTTGTCGAACCCCAAGCTGGCCTTGAGGCCCAGCGGCACCGGCTTGAAGCCCTTGTGCTTGGCGGCTTCGGTAAGCGCGGCGAGGTTCTTGCCCGCGGCCTGCAGGATCGCCTGGGCGACGGGCTTCTGGATCCAGCCGTTGGCCTTGGTCTGGTCGGCGCCGTCATCGGGCGTCTGCACATAGTACTGCGCGCCGGTCCAGCTCGAATTGACGACGTTCCAGCCATAGGCGGCGGGGAAGGTGTCGTGGACGATCAGCGCGGCGGTCGCGCCCTGCCTTGCGGCTTCCTCGAACTTGTAGGTCCAGCGGCCGTAGTAGGTCATACGGCGGCCCTTGAAGAGCCCGTCCTCGGTCTCGCTGGCGTAGTCGGGGTCGTTGACGAGGATGACCGCGGTCTTCCCGTGCATGTCCACGCCGGCATAGTCGTTCCAGCCCAGTTCGGGCGCATTGATGCCGTAGCCGACGAAGACCAGCTCGCTGTCTTCCACCTTGGTGTGCGAGGTGACACGGTAGCTGGCGGCGACATAGTCGTTGCCGAAATCGAACTTCATCATCGCCGCCGGGCCGCCGACTTGCAGCGGCGTGGCGTTGCTGGCGGTGATCTCCACGGTCGGCACCGGCTGCAGCCACTTGCCGTCGTTGCCGGGCTGCAGGCCCGCGGCCTTGAACTGCGCAATAATGTAGTCGAGCACCTTGGGTTCGACTGCGGTGCTGGGAGCGCGGCCCTCGAAATCGTCGGCCGAGAGGCGCTTGGTCATCTGCTTCATGAGGTCGACCGAGATGTCTGGCTGCCGGGGCGCCGCCACGGTTTCCTCGGGCGGCGGCAGCGCCGTGCCCTTGGGCATATCGGGGCCGGCATAGGGCGAACTGCAGGCGCTCAGGCCCAGAATGGCAAGGATAAGGGCGTGCTGCTTCACGTGTGCGACCTCTTTTGCAGAAAAGGGGGGAAGCGCACAGGTGCCAGAGAGCGCCGGGATGCACAAGCAGGCCCACTTGCCCCGGCCGCGTCGAGCGGGCAGGGAAGGGCGCATGACCGCCGACTGGACTGGAGCCCTAGCCCGCGCCCGCGCCCACGCACCCTATCTGGCCGGGCTTCTCGACCGCTTGCCCGAGCTGACCGAGATCCTTGCCGCGGGTGACGGCGAGACAGCGCTGGCCCGGGCTTTCGCGGCGGGCGAGGGCGCGCCGGACGTTCCCGTAGCCCTGCGCCGCGAGAAGCAGGCGCTGGCACTCGCGCTGGCTATCGGCGATCTGGCCGGTGCCTTTCCGCTGCTGAAAGTGACGGGCGAGCTGTCTGCCTTTGCCGACCGCGCGCTCGATGCCGCGATTGCCGCGGGCATCCGCCGCCGCGTGCCGGATTCCGAGCCGGCCGGGTTTCTCGCGCTGGCGCTCGGCAAGCATGGCGCGGGCGAACTCAACTACAGCTCGGACATCGATCCGATCCTGCTCTTCGAACCCGACCTGCTGCCGCGCCGCGAGCGCGACGAGCCGGGCGAGGCGGCGCAGCGGGTGGCGCGCACGGTGGTGGAGATGCTCTCGCAGGTGACGGCGGAGGGCTATGTCTTCCGCGTGGACTTGCGGCTGCGCCCGGCATCGGAAGTCAGCCCGCTGGCGATCTCGGTCGATGCCGCGCTCACGCACTACGAATCCTCGGCGCTGGCGTGGGAGCGGGCGGCGTTCATCCGCGCGCGGGCCTGTGCGGGGGATGTTCCGGCGGGCGAGGCGTTCCTCGCCGCGATCCGGCCTTTCGTGTGGCGCAAGAGCCTCGACTTCGGCGCGATTGCCGAGATCGGCCGGCTGACCAGCCAGATCCGTGCCAACACGCGCGGCGGGCCGTCGGTGGGGCCGGGTTTCGATCTCAAGAAGGGGCGCGGCGGCATCCGCGAAGTGGAGTTCTACGCGCAGACGCACCAGCTTATCCACGGCGGCCGCAATCCCGCGCTGCGCCTGCGCGGTACGCGCGCCACGCTCGATGCGCTGGCCGATGCCGGGCTGGTCGCCGCCGACGAGGCGCGGCTGCTGGGCGAGAGCTACGACCGGCTGCGCACCATCGAGCACCGTCTGCAGATGATGCACGATCAGCAGACTCACAGCCTGCCGACCACGCCAGAGGCGCTCGATGCCGTGGCGCAGCTCGACGGCCTGCCCGACGGGAAAGCCCTGCTGGCCGAGATCACCGAGATCACCGATGCGGTGGGCGATCGTTACGATGCCCTGATCATGGCGAACACCCCGAGCGATACCACAGTGCCGGTCGCCATGCCCGATCAGGCGACGCTGCTCGAGCATCTGGAAGGGCTGGGCTTTGCCGATCCCGCGGCCCTCGCGCAGCGGATCGAGGGTTGGCAGTCGGGCCGGGTGCGCGCGCTGCGTTCGGATGCGGCACGATCGGCGTTCGAGGCGATCCGCAGCGACCTGCTCGCCGCGCTGGCGGGTGCGCCCGAACCCGAACGGGCCCTCGCGCGCTGGGAACAACTGCTCAACAACCTGCCCAGCGCGATCAACCTCTTCCGCCTGCTCGAAGCGCGGCCGGGCCTGCTCGAACTGCTCGCGCGCATTCTCAGCCTGGCTCCGCCGCTCGCCGATGCGCTCGCGCGCCGCGCCGATCTTCTCGATCCGTTGATCGATGCCAGCGCTTTCGAGCTGCCCGGCGACACCGAAGAGCTTGTCGCGGCCTTCTCGCGCTTCGAGCGGGGCGACGATTTCGAGCGAAAGCTCGATGCCGTGCGCCGCAAGGTCGGCGAACTGCGCTTCAAGCTCGGCGTGCAGCTGATCGAGGGCGCCAACGACCCGCTCGACATCGGTCATGCCCTTGCCCGCGTCGCCGAGGCCGCGCTGATCGTGCTGACCGATGAGACGGCGGCCGAGTTCGAGATCAACCATGGCCGCGTGCCGGGCAGCGAACTGGTGGTGCTCGGGCTGGGCCGGATGGGTGGTGGCGTGCTCACCCATGCCTCCGACCTCGATCTGGTCTATCTCTTCACCGGCGACTTCAATGCCGAATCCGACGGGCGGCGGCCGCTGGGGGCGACACATTACTACAACCGCCTTTCGCAGCGGGCGATCTCGGCGCTTTCGGTGCCGACCGCAGAGGGCGCGCTCTACGAAGTCGACACCCGCCTGCGTCCTTCGGGCGCGCAGGGACCACCGGCGGCCAGTATCGACAGCTTCGAACGCTACCAGCGCGAGCAGGCCTGGACCTGGGAGCACATGGCGCTGTGCCGCGCCCGGCCGCTCTACGGTTCGCAGGAGGCCAGCGAGGCGCTTTCCGATGTGATCGGCAATGTCCTGACCGCGCCGCGCGTGCGCGAGGAGCTGCTGGCCGACGTGCTGGAAATGCGCGCCACCATGGCCAAGCACAAGGCGCCCAAGGGTTCGCTTGACGTCAAGCTGGCACGCGGCGGTCTCGTTGATCTCGAATTCATCGTCCACTTCACCCAGCTGCGTGAGGGGCGCGGCTTCCGCCCCGGACTGGCCGATGCCATCCGCGAGCTCGACCTGCCGCTGGGCGAGGCGCACGACGTCCTCAGCCGCTTCCTCGTGGCCGCGCGGCTGTTGGCACCCGATTCCAAGGTGCCGTGCGATGCGGCCTGCATGGCGCTCGTGCGTGCCTGTGGTTATGAGGATTGGAACACCCTTGAGGCCGGACTTCTGGCCGCGCGCGGACAAGTCGCCGCGGCGTGGCAGGAGGCCTTCGGCGAAACACTGGAGATAGAATGATGAGCAAGCCCGGCGTTGGCGACACGTTTCCCGATATCGCGATGGAAACCCCGGATGGCGGCAGCGTGAAGGCGTCGGACTTCGCGGGCAAGAAGCTGGTGGTGTTCTTCTATCCCAAGGACAACACGCCCGGCTGCACCACCGAGAACATCGACTTCTCGGCGCTCAAGGGCGAGTTCGATGCGGCTGGCGTCGCGCTGCTCGGCGTGAGCAAGGATTCGGCGAAGAAGCACCAGAACTTCATCGCCAAGCACGACCTCAAGGCGCCGCTCGCCACCGATGCCGAGGAAAACGGCCTGTCCGACGCGCTCGGCATCTGGACCGAGAAGAAGAACTACGGCCGCACCTACATGGGCATGGTGCGCACCACTTACCTGATCGGCCCCGACGGCAAGATCGCGCAAGTCTGGGACAAGGTGAAGGTCAAGGGCCACGCGCAGGCTGTTCTGGAGGCTGCGAAGGCGCTCTGAAGATGCGTTTTATGGGTTCACGCGGAGGCGCGGAGACGCGGAGATTTTTGGTTCGCGCACAGGCGCAGAGCCGCGAAGATCTCGTGCTCGCGGCGGAGCCGCTATCCATTCGTCCCGGCGCGTTTGACGCAAGGGTTGGGCGACGGGATGGCGCCTTCAGCGCGGTATTACCTCTTCGCGCCACTGCGCCTGTGCGCGAACTCTGCTCCTCCGCGTCTCCGCGCCTCCGCGTGCCCAATCACGCGGGCGCATGCTGATGAGCCTCGACCACCGCCCGTCCGTTTCCGCTGCCATCCGGGCAACCATGCTGGAATGCAACCCGCACCGGAAGGCCATGGCTGCACGCAAGGTCGCGCGCGACTGGCGGCTCGGGCGGCTGGCGTTCGAATTCGACGTCACGATGCCGGATCAGCCGGGCCGGCCCGATGTGCCCGAACTGCTGCCGCCGGGCCGCATGCCCAAGCGCGGCAAGGCCGGTTCGGAGCGCGGCCGGATCGCCCTGTGGCATGCGCTGGCGCACATCGAGTTCGTCGCCATCGACCTCGCGCTCGACATGGCGGGACGATTCGGCGCGGAAATGGGTGAGCAGTTCGTGAGCGACTTTCTGGCGGTCGCGGCGGACGAGGCGATGCACTTCGCATTGCTTGGCCGGCACCTGCGCGCATTGGGCAGCCACTATGGCGCGTATCCGGCGCATGCGGGCCTGTGGACCGCGGCCCATGATACCCGGCACGACGTTGCGGCGCGGCTGGCGGTGGTGCCCATGGTGCTCGAGGCGCGCGCCCTCGACGTCACTCCGGCCACAGTCGAACGCGTGCGGGCGCAGGGCGACGAATCGGGTGCGCGCATCCTCGAACGAATCCTTGACGATGAAATTCGGCACGTCCGTTGCGGCGCAAATCATTTCGCCGACGTGGCAAAACGTTTGGACTTGGTTACCGCGGACTTATGGAAATCCCTTGTTTCCCGGTACTTTCGGGGAACCCTGAAACCGCCGTTCAACGACTCGGCGCGTCTTGCAGCCGGTTTATCGCGGGATCTTTACGCTGGGGTTGCCTGAACCAAAGATGACAGCCTAAGTCACAACTCACGAGACGGCGGGGGGTTCCGACCATCTCCAATAATTCTAAGCGAGCGGCCTTTTTCAAAGGGCGTGCATCGAACGAACAGCACCGGGCCTGTGGTGGAACCGGTGAAGAACAAGGTATTGCGAGTGGTCGTAACGAAGTCTTTCGCCAAGTTCCGCGCAGTGGCCAGTATTTTCGTTGCCGCGGGTTTAACCATTGCTGCTCACCCGGCCATGGCAAACAGCAGCGCCGCCGCTGCAGAAATTTCCGCTCCGCTCCGCGCTGCACAGGCAGCCAACCAGTCGGTCAGTGGCAGCGAAGACGAACAGTTCCGTCAGCTTTTCAGCTCCTGGCAGAATTTCGAGGAAACCGGCCTCGCCGTTTCGAAGGCCAAGCCTTCCGTCTCCGGCGGCATTGCCTCGGTTTCCATCCCTTCGCGCAACCCGCTCGAACATGACGTGATGACGAGCAGCTACGGTGAGCGCGAGCATCCGGTCCTCGGCCGTCGCCGCATGCACAAAGGCGTCGATCTGGCCGCTCCGGTCGGTACGCCGGTCTATGCGCCCGCCGACGGCGTCGTCAGCCGCGCTTCCTGGTTCAGCAGCTATGGCCTCTATATCTCGGTCGAACATGGCGGTGAGATGCAGACCCGCTATGGCCACCTTTCGCGCCTCAACGTTGCCGAGGGCCAGACGGTCCACAAGGGCGACGTGATCGGCTTCGTCGGTTCGACCGGCCGCTCGACCGGCCCGCACCTGCACTACGAAGTCCGCGTCGACGGCGAGGCGGTCAATCCGATCCCTTACATGCAGTCGACCGCTGGCCTTGCCGCCGCTGAAGCGAACGCAGCCAAGGGCGGTTGATCACAAGTTACAGGCCAAGGGTCAGGCGCCGCAGCAGACGGGGCCAGCCAGACAGGTTTGGAGAGGGGGAAGGGCGGCCACTGGCCGCCTTTTCTTATGGGTGCCGGCCTTGAGCGGCTCCCTGAGCAGAGAACGTCATCCCGGCGCAGACTGGGGTGGTTCTCGATGTTGCGCCATGCTCGCAACGATCCCGGCCTGCGCCGGGATGACGTAGGTCGGAGAAGTAACCACTGCTCCCGGCCGGCCTCACGGGCAAAGCCGGGACGCGCAGTAAGTATCAGTGCACGAAGCGGGCGATGACGTCGCGGTAGGATCGCGAGACTTTCACCTGCGCGCCCGAATCGAGCACCAGGAAGCATTCGCCGTTGGTGTGCGGCTTGACCTGGCGAACCTGGTTGAGGTTGACGATGGTCGAGCGGTGGACGCGCTGGAAGACGCGGGGATCGAGACGGCGCTCGAGATCCTTCATCGTTTCGCGCAGGATCAGCGAATTGTCGGCGGTGCGGATGCACATGTAGTCGCCGGCAGCCTCGATGTGCTCGATCGAATCGACATCAATGCGGAAGATCTGCCCGCGGTCCTTGATGTTGATGAGCTTTTCGTAACGGTCTGCGCCGGCATCGCCTTCCTCGGGCATCTGCTCCATCGCGTCGGGCGCCACTTCGGCGAGCACGTTCTTGAGCTTCTCGGCTTCCTCGGCAGAGCGCTTTTCGGTCAGGCGCTGACGCACCCGCGCCAGCGTGTCGTCCAGCTTGGTCTCGTCCACCGGCTTCATCAGGTAGTTCACCGCGTTCGCCTCGAACGCGCGCACGGCATGTTCCTGGTAGGCGGTGACGAACACGAACAGCGGCGGTTCGATTTCCATCACGCCCTTGACCACCGAGAAGCCGTCGAAGCCGGGCATCTGGATGTCGAGAAAGACCAGATCGGGCTTTTCCGTCTTGATCTTGCGGATCGCCTCGCGTCCGTTCGCACAGGTATCGATGATTTCGACGTCGGGGTATTTCTCCAAGCGAAGCTGCAGGCCCTGAATCGCCAGTTTCTCGTCGTCGACAATGATCGTGCGGATAGTCATCTGTTTTGGTCTCCGGGCCCGCTAACGCGTGCGGTCCACTTATGTTTCATCGCGCCACCAGTACCGGCGGGCGCGGGTGCTCGGGACTTTCCTCGATGGATTCGCGGTGTTCTGCCGGAACTTCGATCAGCACGGCGAACCCGCCTTCGACGGGCTCCACCGTCTCGAAGCGGTGGTTGTCACCATAGGCCTGTACCAGCCTGTCCCGGATGTTCGAAAGGCCGACGCCGGTGGATACCGGCTCCCCTCCATCGTAAGTCATGCCCGATAACCTGTTGTTGGTGGTCGGACTTTGCAAGCCCGGGCCGGTGTCCGAGACGGTGATGCGAAGCGTGGGACCGACAAGCTGCGAGGTGATGGTGATCTCGGCCCCGGATTCCTGCGGCGATACGGCATACTTGACGGCGTTCTCGACTAGCGGCTGCAGCAGCAGCGAGGGCAGCAGGCAGGCTTCGGTTGCAGGGTCTATGTCGAACTCGGTGCGCAGTCGCTCCTCGAACCGCATGCGCTCGATGTCGAGATAGAGCTTCAGGGTCTCGACTTCCTGCGCGACCGTGACTTGTGCGGATGGCTTGTTGACCAGCGTATAGCGCAGGAAGGCGGACAGGCGCGAGAGCATGGCATTGGCCGGCTCGGTCTGCTTGAGCAGCACCAGCGTGGAAATCGAGTTCAGCGTGTTGAACAGGAAGTGCGGGTTGAGCTGGTAGCGCAGCATGGCGAGCTGCGCGCTCGTCGCCTGGTTCTCGAGGCGGATCAGCTGGTCGTTCTGCTCTTCCACCTGCAGGTAGAAGTTCACCATGTAGTAGAGCGCGGTCCAGGCGCCGAGCAGCGTGGCATCGAGGTAGAACACGCCGAGGAACAGCTGCGTGAAGCTGGCATCGCTGTCCGTGCGCCAGAGCGACCAGACCCAGCCGTCGATGAAGGCGTGCAGCGCCACGGCGAAAGGCAGGACGAGGGCGGTGAGGCCCCAGGTCACGAGAGCCGGACGCTGGATCAGCGCGCGGTAGATCACCGAGAGCACCAGCGAGATCGAAAAGCCGGTGATCGTCGCGATCAGCACCAGCACCAGCGAGGTCAGCGGCTGGTTGTTGGCAATCAGCGACATCGTGCGCAGCAGCATCGCGCCCGCCCAGCCGGCCGATTGCAGGCGCCAGAACGCCTTGTCCTTGTCGGCAAAGAACGGAATCGGCTGGATGGGCAGGACGCTCATGGGCATGAGTTTAGTCCAATTCCTGCCAGAGCTGAAATGCGGCGGCTGTCATGGCGCGGGAATATCAACTTTCGCGTGCCGCCTGCACGGCCTGGGTCAGCTGGTCGACGCCGACCGCGCCGGCAATCAGCCGGTCTCCGGCGATCCAGCTGGGGGTGCCGGAGAAGCCGAGGCGGCTGGCCATTTCGAGATTGCGGTTGATTTCCGCCTCGACCGTCGGGCTCTGCGCGAACTCGCGCGCCCGCTCCATGTCGAGGCCGACCTTGCGGGCGACCGCTTCGATCGTCTCGTCGTCGATCTGGCCGGCGGCGAACATGGCATCGTGGAAGGCCGGATACTTGCCCTGCTCGGCAGCGGCGAGCGCCATCTTGGCGGCTTCGGGGCTCTGCGGGCTGATGATCGGCAGCTCGCGCACGACGATGCGCAGGTCAGGGTTGTTCTCGATCAGGGCCTTCACGTCGGGCAGGCTCTGGCGGCAGTAGCCGCAGGCGAAGTCCGTGAACTCGACGAGCGTGACCTTGCCGTTCGGATTGCCGAGCACGGCGCCGGGGAAGGGCGTTTCGACCGTGGAGCGCACTCCGGCCAGCTGCTGCGCGCTTTGGCGGCGCTGCAACTCGTTCATGGCCTCGGGCAGGATTTCGGGGTTTTCGAGGATATAGTCGTGAACCACGTGCTCGACGGCGATGCGTCCGCCGAACCAGCCGCCCACGCCGACCAGCGCGAGACCGCCGATAATCGCTGCGAACTTCAAGCCCTTGGCCATGGAATCTCCTGAGAACTCACTGATGTTCCGGCCTTAGCGCCGCTTCTTCTCGCGTTCCAGTTCGGCGCGGGCCTGCATTTCGATGTCCTGCGCGCGCAGCCAGTCGGGCGAGCCGGTGGCAAGGCCGGCCTCGGCCGCCCGGGCACTTACCAGGGCTTCCTGCATCCGGCCCGAGAGCACCTGCTGTTCGGCACTGGCAAGGCGGGCACGGGGCATGTCGCCATTGGCCGCATAGATCGTGCCGAGCTGGTACCAGGCGAAGGGATTCTCGCGGTCGCGCACGACGGCGGCGCGCAGTACGCGTTCGGCCTCCTTGAAATTGGCCGGGTCCTCGGTCGCCATCAGGGCATGGCCGAAGAGCGTCGCGATCAGCGGCTGGTTGGCGGTGAGCTGGGTGGCTTCACGCAGCGGTGCGAGGGCTTCGGTGGGCTTGCCCGATTCGAGCAGGATCTGGCCCTGCAGTTCGAGGAAATAAGGATCTTCGGGATCCTGGGCGACCAGCGCATCGGTTTCGGCGCGCGCCTCGTCCAGCTTCGATTCGCGGTTGTAGGCATAGGCGCGGGCGTAGTGTGCGGGCACCGAGTTGTCCGTCAGCGGGTAGCGGCGGAACACGTCGCGCGGTTCGGCGAGATAGCCGTAGAGCTTGGCCTTCATGCGCACGAAGCGCTTCTGGATCGTCGGATCGGGCTTGGCATTCCACGCCGGATCCTTCTGGTAGGTGTCCTGCAGCGTGGCGATACGGTCGCTGGTGAGCGGGTGGGTGCTGAAGAACTCGTCCTGGCTGCGCTGGCTGTAGCCATAGCGGTATTCCATGTTCTGCAGCTTCTTGAAGAACTCGATCGAGCCGCGTCCGCTGAGTCCGGCTTCCGAGAGATATTTGGCGCCGGCGGCATCGGCCGAGGCTTCCTGCGAGCGGGTATAGGCCAGGAACTTGCCCATGGCTGCCTGCTGCCCGGCCATCAGCACGCCCATTGCCGCCTCGCCGCCACCGGCCGCGGCTGCCGCGGCGCCGAGCAGCAGCGAGAGGATCGAGATGTTGCTTGCGCTCTTGGCGCCCTGATTGAGCACGGCATGGCCGCCGGTGACGTGGCCCAGCTCGTGGGCGATCACGCCCTGAACTTCCTCGGCGGTGTCCGCCTCGTTGATCAGCCCGGCGTTGATGTAGACGGCCTGTCCGCCGGCCACGAATGCGTTCACAGACTGGTCGTTGACCAGCACGATGTCGACGTTGACGGGATCGAGCCCGGCCGCCTCGATCAGCGGCGTGGCCATGTCATGCAGCAGGGCCTCGGTCTCGGCGTCGCGCAGGATCGACTGCGCGGCGGTCGGTGTGGCCGACCAGCCGAGCAGGGCGAAGAACATCAGGACGAAGGCGGGGAATCGCAACTGCCGCATTGTGCCTCTTGGGACTGCAAGGCCTTAACCGGCGCTGAAGCGCCGCCGCTGTCTTGGGCGCGACCTTTCGTCCGGCAGCCTAGTGGCCGCCGGCCCCGTTGCAAGAGGCCGTGCCAATGGTGCTGTCGATTGTATCGGGATCAGTCGAGAAGACGGCGGGCGGCGCGGTCCAGCAGAGCCGTATCGTCGCTGACTTCGCCGAGCAGCACGACCTGTCCGTCTTCCAGCCGGCGGGCTACGACCAAGGCGAACTCGCTGTCGCGGGCCACCGTATCGAGCGGACGCGGCGCGAGCTGGCGCAGACCGGCCACCAGCGCCTCGTGAGCGTTGCGCGGGGCATTGTCCTTGCCGCTTTCCTCGCGGCGCAGACGGCGTTCCTCGCGCACGAGGCCCTTCAGACCACCGGGCGCGTCGGCCAGCAGCGGGCCAAGGCCGCCGTGACCGACGCCGAGGCGCTGGCCATGGGAGATCACGGTGGCGAATTCGGTTAGGCGCGTCTTGTCGTAGTCGGCGCCGAAGACGAGCTTGACGAGCGGGATCAGCGGAGCCCGTTCCTGAACCTTGAGCCCGGCATCCTCGACCAGTTCGGCGAAGTCTTCCGGCGCATCGGCGGCGGCCAGCGCGAAGTCGTAGGCGCGGCCGATGGCTTCATAGAGGGCACGGCGCGAGCGGTCTTCGCTGCTGCGCGCGTTCATGGCTTCTTCGCGGGCGACAGCGAGCCAGTCGCCCAGCGCCATTTCCGGGCTGCTGCCGGGAAGCGGCGAATCGTCGAAGGCGCTGCCCGGCAGGCCGAATTCGGCGAGCGGCAGATCCAGCGGTTCGTGGCGGACGTCGCCCAGGCCCAGATCGACCGGACCGTCGGCCCATTCGCTCATCGGCAGCGTTTCGCGCAGCATCGCGGGCCGGGCGTCCACGGCTTCGTCGACCTGCCGCATCAGCGCGTCGGTGCTCGACTGGTCGGCCAGTTCCTTCCAGTTGATCACGCCGTAGATGTGATCGATCGTCCGGTCGTCGCGCGAGAAGGGCAGGAGTATCCCGCGATAGAGAATCGTCACGCCGCGCTGGTTGACGAATTCCGCTTCGAACCCGATCGGCGCCTGATTGGCGAGGATCTGCATGTAATGGTCGGTGATGCGCGACAGCAGAGAGCGCGCGGGAACGTCGTTCAGCCGCTTGATGCTGTCGTCCGTGCCGCATTCCTCGGCCAGCTTGGCGCCGAGATAGCCGATCGCCGGATTGTCGATGCCGTCGGTGAAATCGAGCAGCACCGAGTGCGGACCGAAATCGTGCAGCTGTTCCGGGTGGAGCGATGCAATGTCGGGAAAGGTGCGGTTGTCGAGCAGGCTCGCCCAGAAATTGTAGGCGCGCACATGCATGCGCCGCTCGTCCGAACCCACTACGGGCGGCTGCGAATCGGCGCTCGAATCTCCCGCTCCCGAAGAGACCTCATCGGGCTCATTCCGATCGGAAAACTGGCCGCGCAACGTATCCATGTGGGTTCCCCATAACCTTTATCCCGGTCCTTCTGGCGCAACATGGTGAATTATTCTTTAAGTTGCGCCTGCGAGCGGTTTCGGGGTCAGGTGTGTTTCAGGACCCCTTCGCCGGGGCGGGGCAGCGGGGCGAGAATGCGCAGCGTCGCGAACGAGACGATCAGGAACACCGACCCGGCGTGGAGCGCGAAGGGCAGGCTCTTCCAGTCCGCGATCATGCCCCAGATCCACGATCCCAGCGCCATGCCGCCGAACGTCACGGCCTGATAGATCGAGAGGCAGCGGCCGAGGATCTCGTCGGGAGAGCGCATCTGCACCGCAGTGTTGATGGTGGTGAGGATCCAGACCCAGCCCATGCCGGCGATGAAGGCGGCGGGCAGGGCGTAGAGAACCGCGTGCACTTCGGCCACCAGCGAGAGCGAGAACACGAACATCGCCGCGCCTACGGCCAGAATGCCTTCGAGCCCGAGCTTGGTGCGAATCGTGCCGATAAACGGAGCGGCCGTGATCGAGCCGATGCCGAAAAGGCCCAGCATCATGCCGAAATCCAGCTCCGTGCCTTTCATGTGATCGCTCACCACGGCAGGCAGCAGCGACTGGTAGGCGGCCAGGCTGAAGCCGAGCGCGAGCCCGCGCAGCAGGATACGGCGCAGCGGACCGTTGCTCACACAGTAGCGGATGCCGACGCCGACGGCGGGCAGGATCGGCCGCCGCTCGATCTGGCGGGCTTCGGGGCGCCACCACAGGAGCACGCCGATGAGGCCGATATAGCTGACGGCATTCATGGCGAAGGCGAAGGAAACATCGAACAGCGAGATCAGCACACCGCCCAGCGCCGGACCGATCGAGCGGGCAATGTTGAACGAGATCGAATTGAGCGCGATTGCCTGCGGGATTTCCTTGGGCGCGACCTGCTGGCGCACCGATGCCTGCCAGGCGGGCGAATTGAGCGCCGTGCCCGCGCCCACCGTCAAAGTGAAGGCCAGCAGCAGGAACGGGGATATCCACCCGGCATAGGTCAGCGCCGCGAGTGCAGCCGAGACGGTCAGCATGCCCACTTGCGCGGCCAGCATGACGCGGCGGCGGTCGTAGTTGTCGGCGATGGCGCCTGCGAACATGCCGAAGAGCATGATCGGCACCGTGGCGGAGGCCTGCACCAGCGCAACGAGCTGGTGCGAGGGCGTAAGCTCGGTCATCAGCCAGGCCGCGCCGACCGACTGCAGCGTCGAACCGAGGTTGGAAAACAGGTTGGCGATCCAGATCGCGCGGAAGATCGGATAGCGAAAGGGTGAGAATGTGCCGCCGGAGGGCTGCGGAACCAGCCCGGACGTCGTTGTCTCGACGACCTCCTCTACGATCTCTTCTTCACGTGACACGTTCCCGGCCTAAGCCTGCTGCCGGGGGACGGCAAGTAGGCTCAGAGCATATATCGCATGCGGATGGTCAGGTGGATCGGGGCGCCGTCCACCGCGAAAGCGGCGCGGTCGAAGGGCGGCGGGCCCATACGGACGGGGGCATCGCGCGAGAATCCGAAGCCCTCGCGCGGGATGATCAGGCGCTTGTCCATCTTGCCGTTGCCGTTTTCGTCGTGGACCAGCGAGATCGCATATTCGCCATCGGGCACCCGGCCGAAGTCCAGCTGCAGGTCGCGGCGCGCCGGCACGATCAGCGTGCGTGCGTGCGGGTCCTTGCCGCAGTCGGGGAAAGCGTCGGCGCGGGTCGTCAGGCAGGCGAGAATCTGCCCCTTGGTGGAGCGCAGGTCGGTCACTTTCGCGGAGACATCGGTTCCGGCCGGGGCGGTTCCAGCCAGCGCGAAGCCGCCTGCGGTCAGGGCGAGGAGAGCCCCTTGTCGGTACCGCAAAGATGATCCCAGACACGGAAATAGAGCCCGTAGTTGCATTTGTAGCTTTCGTGATGCCGGTTGTGGTGGCTGGCCGTGATCAGCCAGTGGCCGACACGCGATTCGACCAGACGGCGGGGAAACAGCTCCCAGCCCATGTGATTGGTCACGCCCATGACCGTCATGATGGCGAGCACCGCGGCGAGCATGCCGATGTGGATCGGCACGAAAAAGACCAGCGCGGGAATGACCACGGCGCCGGTCACGGCTTCCACCGGATGGAAGCTCATGGCCGCCCAGGCCGTCGGCGGGCGGCTGGCGTGGTGCACCGCATGGGCCACGCGGAACGGGCCGGGCAGGTGCATCCAGCGGTGGGTCCAGTAGAACCAGGTGTCGTGGAGGAAGAGGTAGATCAGCAGCGACAGCGGCATCCACCACAGCGGGTAGGCGCCGGCATCGGTGTAGATCCGCGTCCAGCCATATTGCTGCCAGCCCCAGGCGACCACGCCGGCGGGTACGCCGTAAATCGCGGCGGACAACAGCGACCACCCGATTTCCTTGCGGATCTGGTGGTCGAGACCTGCATAGGCGCCGGGACGCACGCGCGCGGTGATCCACGCGAAAAGCCCCGAGGTGATCAGATAGCGTACGCCGACGATGCCCGTCATGACGGCGGCGGACAGCAGCGCTGCCGAGAGACCGGGGCCGAGGCTTGCAGACATGGGTTCAGCTTATGCCGGGAAGGGACGGGCTCGGCCAGAGGCTCTTTGCATCGGCCGTGCAATCCGTCCCCGATCCTGCACCGGGCAACCCTGCAGATCAGCCTGCGCGGCGGACCTTGTTCTTGTGCGCGCCCATGCCCTTGGGCCCGCGGGGGCGGAAGCTGCGCTTGCGCTGGCCCTGCTCATCGCCGGCTTCGCGTTCACGGCGCTCGCCGCGCTCGCCTTCGCCGCGCGGACGCTCGCCCTGCGGCCGTTCATGACGACGGTCGTCACGGCGCTTGCCACCGGCTTTCTGGCCACCGCCCTGCTTTGCGCCACCCTGATTGGCACCGCCCGCTCTGCGGTTGCCCTTGCCGGCACCCTGCGGCTGCGGGGGAGCCTTGCGCGAAGGGGCGGGAAGGCGTGCGGCTTCCTTCTGGAAGTCTTCCGGCAGCGGCAGCGGCGCCAGCTTGATGCGGGTCAGGCGCTCGATGTCGCGGATATAGGGCTTTTCGTCCGGTGCCACGAAGCTGACCGCCACGCCGTCGGCTCCGGCGCGCGCCGTGCGGCCGATGCGGTGGACGTACTGTTCGGGCACGTTCGGGATCTCGAAGTTGTAGACGTGGCTCACGCCCGAAACGTCGATGCCGCGCGCGGCGATGTCGGTGGCGATGAGGACGCGGATCGTGCCCTGACGGAAGCCGCCGAGCGCTGCGGTGCGCTGCGCCTGGCTCTTGTTGCCGTGGATCGCGGCGGCCGGGATGCCGGCTGCGGTCAGATGGCGCACCACGCGGTCGGCGCCATGCTTGGTGCGGGTGAAGACGAGCGCGCGGTCGATCGCGCCATGCTCCGCCTTTTCTTCGGCGTCAGAGGCCAGCCCCTCGCGCAGGCGGATGGTCAGCAGCGATTGCTTCTCGGCCTGATTCACGAACGTGGCATACTGCTCGACGCGCTCGGCCGTGGTCGACTGCGGCGCGACCTCGACCTTGACCGGGTTGTTGATGAACTGGCGGCCCAGCTCGGCAATTGCCTGCGGCATGGTGGCCGAGAAGAACAGGCTCTGGCGCTGCTTGGGCAGCAGGGCGGCGACGCGCTTGAGCGGCACGATGAAGCCCAGGTCCATCATCTGGTCGGCTTCGTCGAGCACGAAGATCTCGACATGGCGCAGCGTCAGCGCGCGCTGGTCGATCAGGTCGAGCAGGCGGCCGGGCGTGGCGACGAGGATGTCGCAGCCGCGTTCCAGCGCACGGGCCTGCTTGCCCACCGGCACGCCGCCGAACACGCACTGGACCGAGAGATTGAGGAATTTCGCATAGCCGCGCATGTTGTCGGCGATCTGTGCTGCCAGTTCGCGGGTGGGCGAAAGCACCAGCATGCGGCAACCGGCATTATTGCGCGGCTTGGGGTCGGCGGCGAGGCGGTGCAGCGAGGGCAGCGAGAACGCGGCGGTCTTGCCGGTGCCGGTCTGCGCGATGCCGAGAAGATCGCGGCCTTCCAGCAGGGCGGGGATCGCCTGGCGCTGGATCGGCGAGGGATCGGTGTAACCCTTGACCTGGAGCGCGCGAAGAATGGGCTCGGCAAGGCCAAGTTCGGAAAAATAGGACATACGTCACTTTCAATAAAGTGCGGAGCGCGCGGATAATCGTAAGGCCCGCGCACACGGCAAGGTGTCGTTTCGGGCGACCCTGCGTGAATAAGGAAGCTTGGTTGGTGGCAAACCGTTCGTCCGGGCCGGTCCGGATGCCTGGCATCCACACCTCACGCTGCTCTCGGATTGCGGCAGGGATAGTCCCCGCGCGCCGGTTGCTGGCGAGCCATTTAGTGTGCATTGCACCAAAGCGCAAGAAAATTGCGCTTGCCCGCACGGTCCATGGCTGCTGAGAGGCGCGTCATGCCCAAGGTTACCACTCCCTGCACCGGCGTCTGCCGCATCGACCAGAGCTCCGGCCTGTGCATCGGCTGCCGCCGCACGATGGACGAGATCGTCCTGTGGGGCAGCATGAGCGAGAAGGACCGCCGCGCGATCATGGCGCAGGTGAGGGAGCGCCGCGTCCCCTAGGCTCAGTATTTCCCATCCAGTTTGCTGTGATCCCAGCTTGCCACGCGAAACGGGGTAAACCGCAGGACGACACGCTTGGCGATGGACGTGCGCACCTGCTGCGACATGGCGGCATCCAGGCTGCCGGCGAGCGGCTCGGCGGCTTGGATGCGGCCCATCAATTGCACGACCTCTTCCGGATCGCGCACGATCTCGGCCTCGGCATAGAGAATCACGGCCTCGAGCTCGGCATAGCGGTCGCCGCTTTCGATCAGCAGGCTGGCGCGCGGGTCGCGTTCGAGATTGCGCACTTTCTGGCTGCGCGCGAAGCTGGTGAGCAGAACACGATCCTCCTCGTCGAGGCCGTAGTTCATCGGCACCGGATGCGGCATGCCGTGCGGGCCGTTGGTGATCAGCACGATGCGCCGCTGGCCTTCCAGATAGGCGCGCACTTCCGCCGCCGACATCTCCACCAGATCGCGTCGCGAAGGCATCAGGCCTCGGCGCCCCATTGCAGCGTCTGCGGATCCGCCTGCGTCACCAGTCTACGCAGCGAGGCGCGGGCGAGCCGTTCGGTCTCCACCTTGCGGCGCGCAGCGGCCAGCTGGCGCAGCGGGGCCGGGCGCAGGATCTCCGCATCGTAGCCATCGGCGACGATGACCCCGCACTGGTCGGGCAGGAAAGCCTCGGTCTCCAGCGGGGCACGGTCCAGCGCCGGCGAGAGGCCCCAGTAGAAGCGGTCGCAATAGTCGAGATAGTCGGTCCACTTGCCGTCGCCCAGAAGGTCGGCGCGGCTCACCTTGATCTCGACGATGATCACACGGCCCTTGGCGTCGATCCCCATCAGGTCCGCCCGACGCCCGCAGCGCAGCGGCATTTCCGGCAGGCACCAGATGTCGTTGCGGGCAAAGAGGCGTGAAATCCCTCGGACGACGTCCTGTGCGATCGGGCTTGCCGCATTCGCGGAGGAAGGGGCGATCAGGGGAGAATCAGCTTCGGCCATGCCCCATCATAGGAACATACCAAGAACTCGCAAGCGGAAGGTGTAGCTCAGGCCGCGCGGCGCGGTCCGCCGGAACCCTGCGGCGCCAGCGCGAGCATGGCGTCGCGCGCGGTCAGGAACTCGCGCCACAGCGCCTTTGCCCCGCCGCGCGGATCGACGCCGCGTGCCAGGGCGGAGAGCAGCGCGGAAAGGCCCGCTTCCATGATCGCGGAAAGGTCTTCGATATGCTGTTCCGCCATAGCCCTGCGCGAGCCGCCCTCGTCGCGCATCACGGCGGGAAAGTTGCGCACTTCGGCGGGCAGCGGCGCGCAGGCAACGCCCGCGATCGTGGCCACGGCGCCCGCCGCATCGTGCAGCGCCGACCACTTCATGCTGAGCGCGCTCGCCGAGCCCAGGCCGAACTGCGGTCGGCCGGAACGGGACAGGCTGCCGCCCTTGCTATGCGGATTCGAATCCATGACGGTGAAACGTAGCCCGGCAGGTTTTGCAAAATCCCTAATTTTCCGGGCTTCGGCGCAATGCCACCCGTGCATTCGCATGCAGGAGTGGCAGCAGGTGCGATTTGTCGCTGGAAACCCCCGTCACCCTCTGCTAACCGCCGCTCCACTGCACCCGTAGCTCAGCTGGATAGAGCGCTGCCCTCCGAAGGCAGAGGCCACAGGTTCGAATCCTGTCGGGTGCGCCAATCACCATTTCGATGTTTCGCCGGTCGGACACCCTCGCGGTTCGATGGCGTTTCATGGCCATGTCCGTAGGCGGCGACTGTGTCATCTCCACGAGATCGATACTGCATGCCGCCGAAGCGGCTCCTGCGGGCGGTGCCCTCCGGTGATAGCAACCTAGTATATGTGCCCTCTCGACAATGAGGCGCATCGTACGCGATCACTCTCTCGCTCGTGGACGGAGTTGGGAGTTCAACGGCGCGTTCGTTACCCGGCGATGCGGCCATGGCTTGTGCCGTTATCTGCTCAAGATCGAAGCGATGGCCTGTCATCTTCCCCTCAGCTGTTAGACGCCTGAGTACCGAGTCTGTGGGCTGATCTGGTGGTCGGCAGCAATGTGCGGCGCATCACGTTTCAACGCCCGCATTTTTCCGGGCCTGAACAGGCTGCCAAAAACGCGGATTCAGCAGGCGCCTTCGCAATTTCACCGAAAAACCCTCGGAATTCCGCCATTCGGGCACTTTCATGAAACTTTTTTGAAGAAAGTGTTTGACCGAATCGAGGGGTGCTTTTAGAGGGCCTCTCACCGCAGCG
>NZ_BMLK01000002.1 GCF_014645195.1 Novosphingobium indicum
CCCACGAATGCGCCAACTACTTCAAATCATGCGGGTACGAACCAGAATGATCGAAAACCGCTCTAATTTTACAAAAACAATCTGCAGTCAGCGGTGTCACAAAGAAACGGGCCGGAAAGCCTACGCCTTCCAGCCCGCCTTTCGTCACCTCGTGAAGCCGCTCAGGCGGCGAGCTTGAAGGGTTCGATCTCGCCCGAGAGGTAGAGCTTCTTGGCCTTGGCGCGGCTGAGCTTGCCCGAGCTGGTACGCGGCAGGCTCTTGGGCGGGACCAGTTCGACCACGCAGTTCATGCCGGTGATCGAACGGACCTTGTCGCGGATCTGCTCGCGCAGTTCCAGGCGCTTGTCCGGATCGGAAACGCGGCAGTGGACGAGCACGGCGGGGGCTTCCTCGCCGTTTTCGGTTTCCACCGAGAACGCGGCGATGTCGCCGTGGTTGAAGCCGGGAAGCTGCTCGACGGCCCACTCGATGTCCTGCGGCCAGTGGTTCTTGCCGTTGATGATGATCATGTCCTTGGCGCGGCCGACGATGAACAGGTAGCCATCGGCCATGTAACCCATGTCGCCGGTGTCCAGCCAGCCATCGACCATGCATTCGGCGGTCGCTTCGGGATCGCGGAAGTAGGAATGCATCACGCTGGTGCCGCGGCACCAGACCTTGCCGATCTTGTGATCGGCCAGCGTCTGGCCCTTCTCGCCGCGGATCACGACTTCCATGTCCTTCACCGGCTTGCCGCAGTTGACGATGGCGCGGTAGCGGGCGGGGCGCGAGAGGTCGCGCGGGCTGCCGGACAGGCGTTCTTCCTCGACCAGCTCGACGCGGATGCCTTCGCCCGGTGGCATGATCGTCACCGCGAGCGTCGCTTCGGCAAGGCCGTAGCTGGGCAGGAAGGCGGTCGCCTTGAAGCCGGCGTCGGCGAAGGCGTTGACGAAGCTCTGCATCACGTCCGGGCGGATCATGTCGGCACCGTTGCCGGCAAGGCGCCAGCGCGACAGGTCGAAGCGTTCCGAAACCGCAGTCTGCGTCGAGATCCGGCGCGAGCAGATGTCGTAGCCGAAAGTCGGCGAATACGAGATCGAGGCGCCCTGGTTGCGCGTGATCAGGTCCAGCCACGCCAGCGGGCGGCGGGCGAAGTCCTCGGTCTTGAGATAGTCGCCCGAAACCTGGTTCGCGATCAGTGAGAGGAAGCAGCCGACCAGGCCCATGTCGTGGTACCAGGGCAGCCAGGAAATGCAGCGATCCCCATCGGTAAGCTGCATGCCGTGACTGTGCGCGGCGAGGTTCGACATGAGCGAACGGTGCGTGACGGCGACGCCGTGCGGGAAGCGGGTCGAGCCGCTGGAGTACTGCAGGTAGCAGATGTCGTCGGGGCTGAGCTTCGGCAGGTCGCAGGGCGCTGCGTCCCTGGCGGCGAAGTCGGCCCAGGTCGCGTGACCGCAGCCCTGACGTTCGGCAGCGGCCGAGGTCAGCGCGGCGATCTCGTCCGGGCCGATCAGCATCAGCGGGTCCGAGCTGGAGAGCTGGACGGCAAGCTGCTCGATGTAGTTGTCCTTGCCGCCGAAGCTGGTCGGCAGCGGCAGCGGCACCGGCCAGGCACCGGCATAGACGGCGCCGCAGAAAAGCGCGGCGAAGTCCGGGCCAGTCTCGGCGATCAGCGCGATGCGGTCGCCCGGCTTCACGCCGCGCGCAATGAGCGCATAGGCAACGGTAAGCGAATCTTCACGCAATTGGCTGAAAGGATAGACCTGCTTCAGCGTGCCGCGCGGATCATGGAAATTGAAACCACGCTCACCCTGCGCCGCGTAGTCGAGCGCGTCGCCAAAGGTGTCGAAGTCGGCGAACCGGCGCGGCAAAGCGTCGTCGTTCGGCGTCGCTACAAGTGCCTCATTTGAATTCGGCACCATGCTGATGGTGTCGGCCATATTCGTCTAACCCGTTGTTGTTATACATTAAATTCTTCAAAGAGATGCGCTTCTAGCCGGTACTTTCTGAACCGGAGATAGCTGACGTCTCCTGCTTGCCACCACGCGCTCTCCCCAATCTGAGCCGAGTGTGGCACGAATAGGGCAAGATGTCGGTCAAGCGTCGCAATCCCCGTCCCCTTACGTCGGCCCGCCTGGAAGAGCTGGCGCTGGCCTATGTCGCGCGCTTTGCCACGACGCAAGCGAAGTTGCGCGCTTATCTCCAGCGCAAGCTGCGCGAGCGGGGCTGGGAAGACGAGGGCACGCCACCGATCGACGATCTGGTGAGCCGCTACGCCGAGTTGGGCTACATCGACGACGAAGCCTGGGCGCGGATGAAGGCGGGCAGCCTGATGCGGCGCGGTTACGGTAGGCGGCGCGTGGCCGAGGCGCTGGGGCACGCAGGCATCGAGGAGGATGTTCGCGAGGACCTGCGCGCATCGGAAGGCGATCAGCGCCGCGCCGCCTTGATCATGGCGCGTAGGCGGCGCTTCGGACCGTTCGCGGTTCAGCCTGTCGACAGGCCGGCGCGGGAAAAGCACCTCGCCGCGATGCTGCGGGCTGGACACCCGCTCGACATTGCGCGCCGGATCGTCGATGCCACCGACCCCGACGAGACCGAGGAGTGGGTCGAGTCGGCTTTCGGAGATGAATAAGTGCGCCTGACCAGGACTTTTGCCGCCACTTTCCTTTTGGCTATCGCCGCTTGCTCGCAGAGCGGCCCCGAAGCCGCGGCCAGTGCCGCGACCAAGCAGGCGGCCGTGCATCCTGTTTCCGGCCTGCCGGTCGTGCCGCTAACGGTGACGTCGGACGGCAAGACTCACACGTTCCAGGTGGAAGTCGCCAAGACCGAGGCGGAGCAGGCCAAGGGCCTGATGTTTCGCACCGAACTGGGCCCCGACGAAGGCATGATCTTTCCGAAGGACCCGCCCGAGCGTTCGGCTTTCTGGATGCGCAATACGGTGATCCCGCTCGACATCATCTTCATCGGTACCGATCACCGCATTCTGAACATCGCGGCGAACGCCGTGCCTTACGACGAGACGCCGTTGCCTTCGACCGGGATTACCTCGGGCGTACTGGAACTCGCGGGCGGCCGCGCCGCCGAACTGGGCATCAAGCCCGGCGACAAGGTGAAGTGGTAACCGTCGCAGTCCTCATGCCATGACAGCGGGCGCGCCACGTGTTCTAGCGGCTTGCGCGCGCTGTCGAGGCCGAAGCGCCATGCGGCTGCGCCGGCTACGATCATGAGCACGGCGGCAAAGAGATAGCCGCCCAGCACTTGCAGGCGCGATCCGCTCTCGATCAGCAGGCCGAAGACCCACGGGGCCAGAACCCCGCCGACGCCGGTGCCCATTGCATAGAACAGGGCGATGGACAGGGCGCGGATCTCCAGCGGGAAGCTTTCCGCTACGGTGAGGTAGGCCGAGGAGGCTGCGGCCGAAGCGAAGAAGAAGGTCAGGCTCCAGCATAGCGTCTGGGTCGTGGCGTCGAGCAACTCGGCGGCGAAAAACAGGCCGGTGATCGCGAGCAGGGCGCCGGAGACGGCATAGGTGAGAGCGATCATCTGTCTGCGCCCGACGGTGTCGAACAGCCGCCCCAGCAGAAGCGGGCCCAGCACGTTACCCGCCGCGAAGGGCAGGACGTACCAGCCCACGTCTGCCGAGGGGATGCCGTAGAAATCGCTCAGCATCAGTGCGTAGGTGAAGAAGATCGCGTTGTAGAGAAACGCCTGCGACGCCATCAGCAACAGGCCGAGTGCGGCGCGTTGCGGATAAGTGCGCAGCAAAGTGCCGAAGACTTCACTCAGCGGCGTGTAGCGGCGGGCCCTGAGGCGCATCTTCTGGTCCACCGGATCGAGCTTGCCGCCGCTTGCGACGATGTTGCTTTCAATGTCCGCCACGATCGCTTCGGCCTGTTCGGCATGGCCGTGCGTGATCAGCCATCGAGGGCTTTCGGGCAGGTGGCGGCGCAGGAAAATGATCACGAGGCCGGTGATGGCCCCGATCAGGAAGGCGAAGCGCCAGCCAAGATCCACGTGCAGGACTTCCGGGTCGAGCACGACCACCGCCACCACGCCGGCCACGGCGGCTCCGATCCAGTAACTGCCGTTGATGACGAGGTCGGTCCAGCCGCGATGGCGGGCCGGGATCAGCTCCTGAATCGCTGAGTTGATCGCGCTGTATTCGCCGCCGATCCCGGCGCCGGTCAGGAAGCGCATCAGCGCGAAACTCGGCAGGTCCCAGGTGAGGGCAGTTCCGGCAGTCGCCGAAAGATAGATCAGCAGCGTGATCGTGAAGAGCTTCTTGCGACCCATCCGGTCGGTCAGCCAGCCGAAGAACAGCGCGCCCAGCACAGCGCCGGCGAGATAGGCGCTGTTGGCGAGGCCCACATCGCTCGCGGTGAAGCGCAAGGTGGGGCTTTCGCGCAGGGCAGGGGCTACCGAACCGGCAAGCGTGACTTCCAGTCCATCGAGAATCCAGGTGATTCCCAGCGCCACGACCACAAGCCAGTGAAAACCCGCCCATGGCAGGCGATCGAGGCGCGCGGGGACGTCGGTTTCGACAATCCGCGCGGGGGACGGCTCGTGATTCATCGTGGGCAGCCTATCCGCAGCCCCGCAGGGGATCAAATAGGACGTTGTGGGATCACTCCGTTCGTGCAGGGCTCCCGCTCAACACGCTTGCCTTGGCGCAGGCGGAGAGGTAACGCGCGGCTCATGGGAATTCTCGGCAAGATCTTCACCTGGTGGGACGGCGCCACCATCGGCACCTCGCTCTGGAGCGCGCGTAACGGCGAGCATGTCGGCACCGACGCACAGGGCAACAAGTACTATCGTGCCAAGAAGGCCACGACGCCCGAAGGCTACGACAAGCGCTGGGTGATCTATGCCGGCGCCAACGATGCCAGCAACGTGCCGTCCGAGTGGCATGGCTGGCTGCACCACTCCTATGACGAGGTGCCCGAAAGCCACCTTCCGCCGCCGCGGATCTGGGAAGTCGACTACACACCCAACGCCACGGGTACGGTCGCTGCCTACCGTCCGCAGGGCGCGCTCGAACGCGGCGGCCGACGTGCGGCGGCAACGGGCGACTACGAAGCCTGGTCGCCGGACGCCTGAAGGGCGGCCTAGTGAAGCGGGCCGCCGCCAATCTGACGCTTTTCGCCTCGCTGTCGCTGCTTGCAGCCTGCGGTAGCGGGGGGAACGATCCGGAAGCGCAGGATACCTCTGTGCCGGAGGCGATCGCCGGCATGCAGGCAGGGCCGGCGCAGGCCGAGCAGGGCCAGCACCTCGGCACGCCCAACAAGGACCGCGTGGTCACGCTGGGCGTGCTCAACAAGCGCAACAACCTCACGCAGGACGTGGTGATGAAGCCGGGCGAATCGAAGCGCCTCGGCAATCTCGTCGTGAAAGTGGCAACCTGCGAGAAGACGCTTCCCTGGGAGCACCCGGAGGAGCAGGGCGCTTTCGTTCAGGTCTTCGTCGAGGAACGGGCCAACGCCGACGAGAAGCTGGCGTGGCACAAGGTCTTTTCAGGCTGGCTGTTCAAGAATTCGCCGGGCCTGAATGTGGTCGAGCACCCGGTCTACGACGTCTGGGTCAAGAAGTGCGCGATGAGCTTCCCGGGCGAGGATTCGAGCCCGGCCGCCACGGCATCCTCGCGGAGTGCCGCGAATGCCGCGGGCAGTGCCAGTACGTCTGCTCCGGCGAGTTCCGAAGGCGAAACGGACTGAGCGTCCTTCAGTAGCGCAACATAGCGCTTCTGGCTGATCTCCACGGCCCCCAGCGACGAAAGATGGTCGGTTATGAACTGGCAGTCGAGCAGGCTGCCATGGCCGCGGCGCATGGCTGCGACGAGCCAGGCGAGGGCCACTTTCGAGGCATCCGGCACGCGGCTGAACATGCTTTCGCCGCAAAAGACCCCGTCGAAGCCGACTCCGTAGAGACCGCCGACGAGTCGCGGACCGCTGCCATCGGGCCCGTCCTGCCAGCATTCCACCGAATGGGCCTGACCCATCTCGTGCAGGTTTTCGTAGCTGGCCTGGATGCGATGGCTGATCCAGCTGCGCCCGTCGTCGTCCTCGCCGGTCGGCTCTCTTGGTGCGGCGCAGGCCTCCACAACCTGCGAAAAGGCGGCATTGCAGGTCACCTTGAAGCGGCCGCGGCGCAAGGTGCGGGCCAGCGATCGCGAGAGATGGAAGCCGTCGAGCGGAAGAATTGCGCGCAGGCGCGGTTCCACCCAGAAGATTTCCGGGTCGTCGCGGCTGTCCGCCATCGGGAAAATCCCGGTGCGGTATGCGAGCATGAGAAGATCGGGCTCGATCAGGTCGACGGCGCGCGGGGCATGCATTCCGGGTGTCATAGCAAATAGAAGTGAACGCGAATATCGTATCACCGCGCGATGGCGATTTGTGCGTTGTCGCGGCAGGCGCATTCCGCCCTTGTAATCCTCATCGTCTCCCTCTAGAGGCACCCGGCGCCTGCAGGAGTGTAGCTCAGTTGGTAGAGCATCGGTCTCCAAAACCGAGGGCCGCGGGTTCGAATCCTGCCACTCCTGCCAGTCTCTCCCCAAAGCCTCGCCGCTACGGATCATGCGGAAATTGCGGCCTGCCGCGATCCCGTATAGCTTATGCGGGACTTGCCAACGGCTTGGGGGCATTTAGGACGGCGACGTTTCCGGCGAGTCGTTACGCACGTACGACCCGGTCCGGTTTCGACTTTGCGGGGAAAGATTCAGTCGCACATGCACGGAACGGCTAAGCCAGACGCGGGCGATAAGGGCGACGTGCCGGAGACGGCCGCCGAAAGCGAAGCCACCGAAGCCTATCGTCGCAAGCGCGATGTCGCTTTCTGGCTGGGACTGTTCCTCTCGATCGTCGCCTCGCTCCCCGTACTCGTCACCTGGGCTCCGCAGATGACCGACTATCCCTCGCACCTCGCGGGATACAAGGTTCTGCTCGACCACGGCTCCGATCCCTGGCTGACGCATTATTTCCTGCACAACTGGGAATGGACCGGCAATCTCGGGGCCGAACTGCTGATGGTGCCGCTGGCGCCGATCTTCGGCCTGGAAGAGGCGGGACGGTTGATAGTCGCGCTGATCCCTTTCCTGACCGGGCTTTCCATCATGGCGGTGGCCTGGAGCCTGCGCAAGAACATCGGCGTGGGCGCGATCCTGGCCTTTGCGATGATCTGGTCGCCGTCGCTGCTGATGGGCTTCCTCAACTATTCGCTCTCGCTGGCCATGGCGCTGTTCGCGTTCGCGCTGTGGGTGCGCATGGAAGGATCGGCCTGGCGCCACGTCGTTTTCGTGCCGATCTCCTTTGCGGTATGGCTGTGCCATGTCTCGGGCTGGGGCATCATGGGTGTGCTCGTGTTCGGCTACGAATGGACCCGCCGCCGCAACTGGCTGGACTGGCGCCCGTTCACCAAGCCCTGGCCGCTGGTATTCCCGATTGTGCCGATGCTCGCGGGGATGGGCGCCAATTCGCAGGTTTCCTACGGTCGCTGGGGCGTGCTCGAGTACAAGTGGGCGATCCTCTACAAGGCGATGCGCAGCTACGATCAGGTGTTCGACATCGCCAGCCTTTGTCTGGTGATGCTCGTCATCACCTTTGCGTTGTTCACCAGGCGTATCGACGGCCGCGCCGGCTGGGCCGCACTGCTGCTGTTCTTCCTGACGCTGGCCGTGCCGCGTCAGATCTTCGGCGGCGACTATGCCGACTACCGGCTCAGCACCGCCGCGCTGCTGGTCGCGTGCCTGGCGATCGACTGGCCGGTGTCGCGCTGGGGGCTGGCGCTGGCCGGCCTGCTGTTCTCGGCGCGCACGGCCGTGACCACTGTAGTCTGGTATCAGGATGCGCAGAGCGCCAAGCAACTGATCGCCGCGCTCGATTACGTGCCTGAAGGCGCCAAGGTCGCTACGGCCGTCGCCATTCCGCGCGTGCAGTGGCGCTTCGGCCCGTTCGAGCATTTCGGCAGCTATGCCGTCGTCCGGCGCAGCGCCATGGAGAATTCCAACTTCGCGCTCCCCGATGTGCACATGCTGGCAATGCGTGAGACCAAGTACCGTTTCAACGATCCGACTCAGCGCATTCTCTATTCCCCGAACCAGCGGATCGATCTGCGCAAGTTCAAGCCTGCGCGCCATGCGGACTACCTCTGGTTCATCGGCAGCGTACATCCAGTGGCGGTGCCCGATGGGGCACGGATCGTTTACAGCACGCCCAATTCGTTCCTGGCGCGCATGCCAGATGCAGTGGACCTTGCAAATCCGGCAGACGGGGGCTAAGTCGCCAATTCCTTCCGACATAGGAAACGCAATCTGCCCCTCCCGGTCTCGACCGGGGTGGCGATGGCCCCTAGCCGGAAGCCACGAGAATTTTGCTCAGGCATCAGGCAAGAGATACGAAAGCGACTGACATGGCCAAGATCAATCCCGGCGAATTCATGCGTCAGGTCCAGGCGGAAGGACGCAAGATCTACTGGCCCTCGCGCCAGGAGACGGTGACCACGGCGATCTTCGTCGGCATCATGACGGTGCTGCTCGCGACGTTCTTCCTGGGTATCGACGCCCTGTTCGGCTGGGTCGTCAGCGCGCTGCTGTCGCTGCTGTGATCGCCTGAAAATAGACTTAGATAGAGAGAATCATGGCCCGCTGGTACATCATCCACGCCTACTCCGGCTTCGAGAACAAGGTGAAGGAAGCGATCCTCGCCGAAGCTGAACGGATGGGGCTCTCGCAGCTCGTCGAGGACATTCAGGTCCCTTCGGAAACCATCACTGAAGTGAAGCGCGGCAAGAAGGTTCAGGTCGATCGCAAGACCATGCCCGGCTATGTGCTCGCCAAGCTGACGCTGAACGACGACATCTACCACCTTGTGAAGAACACGCCCAAGGTAACCGGATTCCTCGGTGCCAGCGGCAAGCCGCAGGCGATCAGCGAAACCGAGGCCGCACGCTACTTCGGCGCCGCCGAAGCCGCAGCCGCCGCCCCGCGCCAGCAGGTCAGCATCGATTACGAGATCGGCGACTCGGTCAAGGTTCTCGACGGTCCCTTCGCCAGCTTCAACGGCGTGGTCGAGGAGCTCGATTTCGACAAGAACCGCGTCAAGGTCTCGGTCTCGATCTTCGGTCGTGCGACCCCGGTCGAACTCGACTTCGAGCACGTCGAACTCAGCAAGTAATCGCGTCACCGCGGCGCGTGCCTTGTCGGCATGCCGCACTGGTGCATTGACGATAAGCGTACCCTGAAGGTGTCCCCGTTCCCGTATGCCGGGAATGAGGTCAGACGGCGGGCGCATTGCGTCCGCAGGGGTGGCGCGCCTTCCGCGACTGGGCGGCCTGCGCGGGCTCGCCGGTTGCGGTGTGGCCTTTCTCGATCATCTGCAGTTTCTTTGCTCGCGAATGCGCCGCTTCCGCTCCCAGGGTTCCAGGCTTGGGGTTGGCCGACCGGATCTTCCTGATTTCCGGCTATGTCTTCGCAAATGTCTGCCTGCAGGGTAGTCGCGACCAGCCCCACATAAGGGCCATCAACACGGCGCTTTCCTTTTGATCCGAATTCGGTTAGGGGCGCGCTCTTCGCGGCGGCCTTGCGGATTTTCCGGGGCCGAGGTGATTATCGTGCGGGAGGGCGCTCAGGCGCCTGTTCGACCGCTTAACATGAGCTTCTGCCAAGGTGCAGGGGCGATAGTGTGAAAGGAGGCCTCTCGTGGCCAAGAAAATTGAAGGCTACATCAAGCTGCAGGTGCCTGCCGGCGCCGCCAACCCCTCGCCGCCGATCGGCCCCGCCCTGGGTCAGCGCGGTGTGAACATCATGGAATTCTGCAAGGCGTTCAATGCCGCCACGCAGGAGATGGAAAAGGGCATGCCGATCCCGACCATCATCACGGTCTATGCGGATCGCAGCTTCACGTTCGTCACCAAGACGCCCCCGGCTTCGTTCCTCATCAAGAAGGCTGCCAACCTCAAGTCCGGCTCGAAGGAGCCCGGCAAGGTGTCGGCCGGCAAGATCGCTCGCTCGAAGCTGAGCGAAATTGCCGAGATGAAGATGAAGGATCTCAACGCCAACGATATCGAGGCTGCGACCAAGATCATCGAAGGTTCGGCCCGTGCGATGGGCCTCGAAGTGACGGAGGGCTGATCACATGGCAAAGCTGACCAAGAAGCAGAAGTCGCTGAACGAGAAGCTGGGCGACAACATGAAGCTCTACGCCGTTGGCGAAGCGCTGCAGACCCTGCGTGACCTCAAGACCACCAAGTTCGACGAGACCGTTGAAGTCGCGATGAACCTGGGTGTCGATCCGCGCCACGCCGACCAGATGGTCCGCGGCATGGTTTCGCTCCCGGCCGGTACCGGCAAGACCGTTCGCGTCGCCGTGTTCGCCAAGGGCGACAAGGCCGAGGCCGCTGTCGCCGCTGGTGCCGACAAGGTGGGCGCCGAGGACCTCATGGAAGACATGCAGGCCGGCAACCTCGACTACGACCGCGTCATCGCCACTCCGGACATGATGGGCGTCGTCGGCCGTCTCGGTAAGCTGCTGGGTCCCAAGGGCCTGATGCCGAACCCGAAGCTGGGCACCGTTACCCCGAACGTCGAGCAGGCCGTGAAGGACGCCAAGGGCGGCCAGATCGAGTTCCGCGTCGAGAAGCAGGGCATCATCCACGCCGGCATCGGCAAGATGTCGTTCTCGGATGACGATCTGAAGAAGAACTTCGACGCTTTCGTCGATGCCATCGTCAAGGCCAAGCCGTCGGGCGCCAAGGGCAAGTACGTGCAGAAGATCGCGCTGTCCTCGTCGATGGGCCCGGGCCTGAAGATCGACACGACGGAAGTTGCCGGCGCCTGATTCGCTCAGAGCACCGAAGAGACAAGAAAAGGTCGGGAGGGAAACCTCCCGGCCTTTTTTATTGCTCGCGATAAACGCCGCAGACTTTGCTTTCGCAGCCATGGCCGAAGGGGGGGTGGTGGGAAGCCTGCCAGGTTTTTCGGGCGCTGCGATGGCAAATCCGGCCTGCGATTGGTTCGCCCTGTTACAGCGACAACCAAACACTTGGAATCAGGACAGAATCTGACGTCAGCAGGGGCTGTCTCGAATTATTATGCCGCATGTGCGAAGGTGGCCGTAGACACAGGCTGGAAATAGTATTACTATGATTCCATTGCGTATTACTGAGATGGGTAGCTAGGTATTACGAGGGTGGAAAATATGAACGGCGTTCGGGTTGGCAAAAGGATCATTGGTGCGGATGCGCCGGTGACCATCGGATGGGAAAATCTCCCCCGCGTGGAAGGTGGTCCGGTGAAGCAGTTCGTCTTCACATGGTTCCAGCCTGCCATGCTCTTTGCACTGATTGCTTTCTGGTACTACGCCCCCAATTCCATCGCCAAGTTCTCGACGGCCATCGGCATCGGTATCGGCGTGAAAATCCTGCTGCTGGGGCTCGAATGGGTGAACCCGCGGCACGAGAGCTGGCGTCTCACGTGGAAGGAGCTGGCGACCGATCTGTTTTTTGTCAGCCTGGGCTATACGATTCTGCGCATGGCCGACACTTACGTCGGCGATACGGTCATCATCACTTCGATCCAGAACTTTTTCCAAATGGAAAAGTTCACATGGTTCACCGGTTTGCCGCTGCTGGTGCAGGCTTTCCTGATCTCGTTCATTTTCGATTTCGGACAATACTGGATGCACCGCGGGATGCATAACTGGTATCCGCTGTGGCTGACCCACGCGCCGCATCACTACATCACCCAGTTGAACATCAACAAGGGCGCTGTCGGCAACCCGATCGAACTCTTCCTGATCGGCCTGGGTATCGGCGGATTTTTCGACTTCCTGCCGCGCGCCTTCCTGCTGGCAGGGTCGCTCGGTCTGGCCGTGAGCATCTACCAGCATATCAACGTGCGCTTCAACACGCCGCGCTGGTGGCGCTTCGTGTTCAACACGACCGAGCATCACAGTGTGCACCATTCGCAGGACTATGAAGCCACGCGCAGCAACTATTCCGGAACCTGGATCATCATCGACCGCATGTTCGGCACTTGCGTCGACGGCGAGGCGGAGCTGCTGGGCATGGAAGGCGGTCGCAAGATGTCGATCCGCGAGAACATGACGTTCCCCTTCAGCGAGGGCTGGAAGACGCTGAAGGCGAAATTCGGCCGCCACGAACCGGCAGCCGTTCCGGCAGAGTGACTGCACGGCAGCCGCACTGGAACAAGTACAAAACATGCCGATAATGGTCAGGCCGGAGCGATCCTAATCGATCCGGCCTGACCCTGCTTGCCGCATCGAGCGGCAAGATAGGCCCTGCAAGAAGGAAATCGCGTGGTCCCTCGCTTTATCGACTGGATCTGGCACATCAGGGGGAGCGTGGCACTCGCCCCCGGACAAACGAGCGACGAGGCTTTCGACAAGCTTGAACCCTTGTTCAACCAGGTCGGCACCACCCATGAACGCGCAGGGGACACTCTGAGGTTCAAGAAAAAGGACTCCGCCGCTCAGGACAAGATGTCGGTGTTCGACGGCGGCGTGCTGCAAGTCGAACGAGGCCCGGGTGGCGGCGTTTTGCGCTATCATATGATCAGCCGGGCATTGCTGGCCTGTTTTCTGGCGCCGTTGCTTTTCCTGGGTTTCGCCCAGCTGGCCATTTTCGTGAATTCGTACGAAGCGGCGTCAGCCAAAGCCGGGGCTGCATCGGAAGAAAAGAAAAAGGCGGAGAAGGAGAAGGCCGAGGTGCCGATGCACCCGATCGACAAGTTCCTCGGTGCGCCAGAACCCGAAAAGCCCGAGAAGGACAAGGCCGACAGCGAGGAAGAAGGCGCTCAGGAAGGCAAGCACTCGCCCACGCCGGCTTGTGTCTTCGCCGGAATATTTGCCGCGCTTTATGTTGGCGGCCGCATTCTTGAGGACAGGCTCATCAAACGGCTGTTCCGGAAGAGGTTGTACGAGGGTATGGTCGCTACCAGCCACAGCCCGATGATGCCGACTACAGACTGAGGCTCCTTTACACGACAGGCTTCCGCATGTCCGCCTTCGGTGGCGTGCGCAAGCCTGTATGCGTTGGCCGTTTACCTGCGAACCGTTCCCATGTATTGGCTTGCTGTACACATGTTCAGCATACAATCTGGGAGAAGGTAGCGTCCATGGCTATCCACTTTGAAAACATTAAGGAACATATCGGATCGCGAGTGTCCTGGGACGACCGCGCCGATCTCTTCACGCCTGAAGCCGCAAAGGCGATTCGCGAGCAGGTGGCCGAGCGCACCGTGCTGGTCTTCCCCGAAGTGAACCTCACCGACGAGGAACAATTGGCGATCACCAATGCCATCGGCCCGAAGATGCGCCTGACCAACACCACCAATGTCCAATCGAACGATGAGGATGTCTATCAGGTCACGCTCGACGAAAAGATCAACCCGCAGCCCGAATACGTGCTGGGCACGTTCTTCTGGCACATGGACGGCATAACCGTGGACACGCCGCCGCCGTTCGCGACGCTGCTGTCCTGCCGCATTGCTCCGGACAAGGGCGGCGAGACCGAGTTCGCCAGCACTTATGCCGCCTACGAGGGGTTGCCCGAGGAAGAGAAGCAGGCGCTCGAAGGGCTCAAGGCCGAGCATTCGGTCAAGGCCAGCCTCTCGCCGATTGCCGATGCGATCCCCGAAAAGCATCGCGAACGCGTGCTGGGCATCGGTCTCGTGAAGGAGCATCCGGTGGTGTGGACGCATGAGGACGGGCGCAAGTCGATGGTAATCGGCACGACCGCCGATCACATCGTTGGCATGGATATCCCGGCCGGCCGCGCAATGCTGGTACGGCTGCAGGAATGGGCCGCCCAGCCTGCCTTCTCGCTGCGGCACAAGTGGACGAAGGGCGACTTCGTGATCTGGGACAACACCGGCGCGATGCACCGGGCGATCCCCTACGAAAAATCGACCGGCCGAATGATGCACCGCACCTCGATCGCGGGCACTGAGGCGGTAGCGGCCTGACCGTAAAGCGGCCGGCGGCCTCGCCTAGAGGCTGTCGGCCAGGTTCGCGGCGGTATAGCACTCGATAAGGTAGGCCAGCGGCCGCCCGTCGGGCAGGACCAGCATGGCGCGGTGCGTGGAGATGGTCCCTTGGGGGCAGCCCTCGGCCCGGCCGCGCACGTTTTCGAGCGGTTGCCGCCGAAAGTTCAGCGGCGCAACGACCTTGCCGAACGGCGCGTCGCTGCCTTCGAGCGCCGCGTTCATTTCCGGCGTGAGCCGCGCGGGGACATACCAGTTCCAGGCCACGGAGAGCACGGCCGGTCCGCAGGTCAGCCGGACGTTGCGCATGGCCACCGTTTCGTCGCCTTGCAGTACAAGGTGCGCGCGGGCTTCGGCCGGCGGTGCTCCGGCAGGTGCCTTGGTGCCGTGGGCAGTTACCTCGGCCGGATTGGCCATGCCGCGCATGGCGCACCACTCCTCAAGCGCAAGGGTAGCGCTGTCGTGACGGCGTAGCACCGCCTCGAAGGCGTCCAGGGTCGGTTGGGCGGGGTGTTCCATCGCGGGGGCTGCCATCGCAACGATCGGCACGAGCAAACTCAGATTCCCCCGGCGATGGCAGGTTTGTCGATCGCTTCCAGGCGGCGCACCAGAGCGCGTGTGCAGGAGGCGAGATCGTCGGCGCTGACCGAACGGATGACGAAATTGGCGCCTGTCCGGCCCTCGGCCCAGAACGGATAGGAGCCGATCTGGCAGGTGTCGAATTCCTGTTCGGTCTCACGCAACACGTCGGCCACTTCGCTTTCGGCGACCCAGCAGCCGATGGTCTCGGCCAGCAGCGGTGCGCCGCCTTCGAGCTGCCCCGAGAGCGCATCGAGCATGCCCGCCGTGATGCTGGGCACACCGGCCATGATGAAGATGTTGTCGTAGCGGATCCCCGGTGCGCCGGTGTAACGGTTGGGTATCAGCGTCGCGCCTTCGGGCGTGCGCGCCATGCGCAGGCGGGCATCGCTGAGGCCGCCGCGGGTTTCATAATAACCTTCGAGGATCTCGCGCGCTTCAGGGTGCACGATCACGGGCACGCCGAGCGCCTGCGAAATGGCATCTACGGTAATGTCGTCGTGCGTGGGGCCGATACCGCCTGTGGTGAACAGATAGTCGTTGCGGGCCCGCAGCGTGTTCACAGCCTCGACGATGGCGTCGACGTCGTCTGCCACGACACGCACTTCCTTGAGGCGTATGCCCTGAACCTGCAGCCAGGAGGCGACCTGGGCGATGTTCTTGTCGTGGGTCCGGCCCGAGAGGATTTCGTCGCCGATTACGACGAGGGCGGCTGAATAGATTCGCGGAGCACTGGCCATGCAACGTCGCTAGGACAATTGCGCGTCCGGGGCCAGAGTTTCGCGCCGTACTATCCTTTGGAAACGCAGGTTTCCGTCATCGATCGGCGTTTCGCGCAGGGCCTTGCGGTCGACGAGCCAGTCATGGCTGAGCCGCCACGGGCCTTGCGCAGCGCTCTTCGGAATGAGGCCGCGTCCGCGGGTCGAGGTATCCGGACCTGAAACCGGCGAGCGGATCGGCTTCGGTGAGCGCGTGATCGTCCGGCAGATAGGGCGTGACCACATCGGCATGCCATGCCTCCATCTGGGCGAACAAGCGGCACAGCCATGCTGGGCACCCTGAAGTCATAGCGCACAGGGCGCACAAATCCCAAAGCATGCGAAATTCGGGCAAAAAGAAAGGGCCGGTCCGAGGACCAGCCCTGTAGAAGTTTTGGGAGAGGATGCCTGAAAGGTCCGATCCTTATGCGCCAGAGTCACCCATGCTGCAAATGCGAAAAGGTTCAGCAATGTTGCATAACGTGCAACTGCAGATCGGGTGGAGGAGGATGCCACCGAGGGGCCGCAGAAGGCCAAAAAAAAGGGCCGATCCGAAGACCAGCCCCTTGGAAGTTATTTGGGAGAGGATGCCTGAAAGGCCGTTCCGATATGCATCCCGGCCCCGATTCCGGCAAATGAGAAAACCTTTGCAGAAGTTGCATGATTTGCAACTACATATCGCCCTTTCGATGAGAGTCAGGCCTGGGCGATCGCTCCGAAAAGGTCGTGCTCGTCCGCATCTTCGACAATAACATCAATGATATCACCAACTTGTAGGTCTTCCCCGACATCACGAAGGAAGACGTTGCCGTCGATCTCCGGGGCATCCGCCTGGGAGCGACCTGTTGCACCGATGTCGCCTTCCTCATCCGGTTCACCGACTTCGTCGATGATCACGGGCAGAACGCGGCCAACCTTTGCGGCCAGCTTTGCGGCGCTGATCGCGGCGGTCTTTTCCATGATCCGGGCGTAACGCTCTTCCTTGACCTCTTCGGGAACGGCGCCGGGCAGGTGGTTGGCGCTGGCCCCTTCGACCGGTTCGAAGCGGAACGCGCCCACGCGATCGAGCTGCGCTTCGTCCAGCCAGTCGAGCAGGTACTCGAAGTCCGCCTCGGTCTCACCGGGAAAGCCGACCACGAAGCTGGAGCGGATGGCGATGTCGGGGCAGATCTCGCGCCAGTTACGCAGCCGCTCGAGCACCTTGGCTTCGTTCGCTGGGCGTTTCATCGCTTTCAGCACCGACGGTGCGGCATGCTGGAAGGGAATGTCGAGGTACGGCGTCAGTAGCCCCTCGGCCATCAGCGGGATCACCGCATCGACGTGCGGATAGGGATAGACGTAGTGCAGCCGTACCCAGGGTCGGCGCCCCTGCGCATCAGAGAGCTGGCCAAGTTCGCGGGCGAGGTCGGTCATGTGGGTGCGAACCGGATGGTCCTTCCACATGCGTTCCTCGTGCTTGACCTCGACACCGTAGGCCGAGGTGTCCTGGCTGATCACCAGCAACTCGCGCGTACCGGCCTGCACCAGCTTTTCCGCCTCGCGCAGCACCGCGTCGATGCGGCGGCTTGCCAGCTTTCCGCGCAGCGAGGGGATGATGCAGAACGAGCAGGCGTGGTTGCAGCCCTCGGAAATCTTCAGATAGCTGTAGTGGCGCGGCGTCAGCTTCACGCCGGCCTCGTCGCCAAAATCACCGCGGGCCTGCGGGATGAGATCCACGTAGGGGCTCAGATCTGGCGGAGCAGCCTCGTGCACGGCCTCGACGACGGCCTCGTACTGGTGCGCACCGGTAACGGCGAGCACTTGCGGGAACCTGGCCCGGATCGCGTCCGCTTCGTTGCCCATGCAGCCGGTGACGATGACGCGGCCGTTTTCGGCCATCGCTTCGCCGATCGCGGCAAGGCTTTCTTCCTTGGCCGAATCGAGAAAACCGCAGGTGTTGACGAGCACCACATCGGCGCCGGCATAGTCCGGGCTCATGCTGTAGCCGTCCGCGCGCAGGCGGGTGAGGATGCGTTCGGAGTCGACAAGCGCTTTGGGGCAGCCGAGGCTGACCATGCCGACCTTGGGCGGGGAGGGAATTTCTATGGCCATGGGATCGCGCGCCCGATACGCTGAAAGTGGCCGAGAGTCACGAAAAACGCGAAGAGTGCCCGAACACCATGGAAATCGCCATTACCAAGGGCTCTCGTGACGATGCCATCGAGATTCGCCGCGCCGATGGCAGCGTCGCGGTGACGCGCTTTCCCGGGAAAGGCCCGGTGCCGCATGATGCGGTCCACTATTTTGTTGAAACGGGGATGGGACTGGCCCGCGGCTTTTGGGGACTCGTGGCGGAAGGCATGCATCCCGAGGATATCGCCGAGATGGCCAAGGCCAGCGGCCATGCCAGCGCCAAGCGCGCGCAAGTGCCGGATGCCGGGATCGTGGAACTGTTGCAGGTCGAACGGCTGGTCGAATGCTTCGAGGCGGATCTCTGGTCGGGCAGCGGCGACGATCAGGCGCTGATCGGGATTGCCGAAACCGCGTTTGCGTCTTCCCACGTGCCTGCGCCATCGGCGCTGGGGGCAGCGATACCGGCTATTCGTACGGCGCTCACGCGTTTTTCGTGTGACTGGATGGACGCGCGGGAGGGGCATGTGGCACGCTTGCACTGGACGCGCCCGGACCGGTCGCTCAACGAAAACGAAGATTGAGGGAGAGATGCGATGGGCCCCGTGAACTGGTTGGCGGTATTCCTGGCTGCAGCACTGGCAGTGGCCGTGGGCCTCGTGTGGAACGGGCCGCTTTTCCGGACCGGACGGCAGTTACTGCCGGGTAACGCCCAGCGCGGCAATTACATGCTCGTGGGGTTCGTCTTCCTGATCAGCGCGATCATGCTGGGGCACAACTTTGCACGGATCGGCGCGGAAACGCTCGCGGCAAAGCCCTGGCTCTACTTCATGCAGACGGGCGGAATCGCGCTGGCCTTCGTGATTCCCTCTGTTTGGCTTACGCACTTGCGCAATGGCGCAGAGCCGATGCGCAGGGTGATCGACTGTCTGTTCTGGCTGGTGGCCTATCTCGCGATGGGCCTGGTGTTCTGGGTCTTAAGCTGACGGCTGCGGGCACGCGGCGATCTCTACGATGATGTCGCCCGCTTCCAACACATGCGCGCCGGGTTCCCAGAAGCCGATTTCCTTGCCCTTGCGGTAGATGCGCAGGCCCTTTCCGGTGGCGATCTCCTCCAGCGGCTTGCCCACTTCGCCGGGTTCTACGGCGCGCTCGATAAGCTGCACACGGCCCGTTACCGAGGCGAGGTCGGCCAGATAGTCGGAAATGTGCTGCCCTTCGGCAGAACCGGCCAGCAGCAGTCCGGTGAAACGCACGGGATTGATGACATTGTTGGCGCCGGCCTGCCGGGCCAGCGCTTCGTTGTCGTCAGCGCGTACTACCGCTGTGATCGGGACGTGCGGGGCTACATGGCGCGCCGTCAGGATGATCAGGATCGTGGTGTCGTCGCGGCCTGCCGAAACCAGCACGGTACGGGCTGACCCGATGCGCACGGCCTCCAGCGTCTCGTCGCGCGTGGCATCGCCTTCCATGACGTTGCAGCCTGCCTGTTCGGCAAGGGCCAGACGCTGGGCGCTGGGGTCGATCACGACGATGCACGAGGGATCGGTGCCGCGGGCGATCAGTTCCGCGACCGATTCCGAGCCGCTGACGCCGTAGCCGAGCACCACGATATGGTCCGAGAGGCGCTCCTGAATTCGTTTCATGCGCCAGGTCTCCCAACTGTGCTTGATGATGAAATTGTAGGCGGTGCCTACGAAGATGTAGATCACGGCCAGTCGGATCGGGGTGACGATTACCGCCTCCACCAGCCGTGACTTGTCGCTGACCGGGGCGATGTCGCCGAAGCCCGTGGTCGTGATTGAGATCATCGTGAAATAGACGACATCGAGAAAGCTGACGACGCCATCGTGCGAGTCGTTCAGACCGTCGCGGTCCAGCCAGTGAACCATGACGACGATGAACACGAGCGCCAATGCGCCGCCCAGTCGCAGGGCAACGTCGGCCCATACGGGCATGCCCAAGGCGCGGCGCAGCGGTTTGAAAAGGGAAGGCGGTGGCCGCTTTCTCGACATGGGAAGAGGACTAGGGTGCCTTGGGCAGCTCGTCCAGCGGGTCTACGGGCTTGCCGTCCTGACGCACTTCGAAATGCAGTTCGTTGCCCTTGGCCAGGCCGGTGCCGCCGACGAGCCCGATACGTTCGCCCGCCGAGACCTTGGTGCCTTCCTTCACGGTGATCCGGCTGAGGAAACCGTAGGCGGTGTACCAGCCGTTACCATGATCGATCACGACCAGATTTCCGAACTGTTCCTTTTCCTTGCCGGCGAACTTGACGGTGCCGGCCGCAGCAGCGCGGACCATCGTTCCCTTGGCGGCCTGGATGTCCAGACCGTCATGGTAATTCGTGCCGGTGGCATAGCCGCGGCGGATCGGCCCGCTGACCGGCCAGCCGAAGCGCGCCGTCTTGGCGTTGCTGGCGGGCAGTTCGGTTGCCGCCGGGGCAGGGGCCGGATTGAGCTTGGAGACGCCCGTTGTCGGCGGATTGAGCAAGGTCGGAATCAGCAGGTTCTGGCCGGTCTGGACGGGGGTATCGGGCTCCATGCCATTGGCGGTCGCGATCTGTTCCCACGGCATCCCGTACTTCATCGCGATCGAGAAGCCGGTATCGCCGCTGGCCACCGTGTAGTGCCGGGTGCGCGGGATCTGCAGTTTCTGGCCGACGCGAACGGTGAACGGCGGCTGCAGGCCATTGGCTTCCGCGATGAGCACGCGCGGTACCTTGGCGCGCGCAGCGATCCCGCCCAGCGTCTCACCGGGTGCGACAACGTGAACGCTTTCGGTTTCAGGAGACCCGCCGGAGGAGACGGGCGCCGACGATGGGCGCGTCTCAATGACCCGCGAGGCGACGCGTGTCGATGCGGCACCAGGGATCGTCAGCTTCTGACCGATCCTCACGATGTAGGGCGCTTCAAGGCCGTTGGCTTCGGCAAGAGCAGAAGCGGAAACGCCGCCGCGGTTGGCGATACCGCCAAGCGTTTCGCCTGCCTCCACGACATGAAAGCCGGGCGTCGCTGCCGCGCTTGCAGCGGTGGCGCTCTTCGATCCGCCTGCTCCGGGGATCGTCAGCTTCTGGCCGATCCGCACGATATAGGGCGCTTCCAGCCCATTGACTTCGGCAATGGCGGAGGCAGAGACACCGGCCCGGTTGGCAATGCCGCCCAGCGTCTCGCCGGGCTCGACGACGTGGACACCGCTTTGCGACGTAGACGCCGTGGCAGGCGCTGCGGAACTCTTGCGCGGAATGCTGAGCTTCTGGCCGACTTGCACGACGTAGGGTGCTTCGAGCCCATTGGCCTCGGCAATGGCGGAAGCGGAGACGCCGGCCCGGTTGGCAATGCCGTTCAGCGTTTCACCGGATTCGACGACATGGACCGCCTCGTCTTCCGGCGAGACCGCCAGAGCCGGTGCAGCCATGGCGAGGGGAGCGAGGACGAGCGCCGCGCCGGCCAGAAGACGGAAGTTCCTCATGCCCGGTAGATCTCCGCCAACGGGGCGAGAGAATCGTGATGGGTCAAGTCAATCTGCAACGGCGTCACCGAAACAAAGCCCCCTGCAATCGCTTCGAGATCTGTATTGCTACCTAAAGTATGCTCTATGCCATGTAGCCCGAACCAGTAATAAGGGAAACCGCGAGGGTCTGTTCCTTCCACAACTGATCCACGCGCATAGTCGTGAAAGCCCTGCCGCACGACACGAATGCCGGCAACTTGGTCACCGGCGACCGGCGGAAAGTTCACATTGATCAGCGTGCGCGGTGCGAAGGGCGCATCGAGCAGCGGCTTCAGGACTCTCGCACCCCATTGTTCCGCCGCGGAAAAATCGACATTGTTGCCAACGCCTTCCTTCGAATAGACCTGGCTGAGGGCCACGGCGCGGATGCCTGCCAGCGCGCCTTCGAAGGCGGCCGACACAGTGCCGGAATAGGTGACGTCATCGCCCAGATTAGCCCCGCGATTGACGCCCGAGAGGATCAGATCGGGCGGAGCAGGCAGAATTTTCTTCAGCGCCATGGTCACGGAGTCAGTCGGCGTGCCGCTGACCGAGAAACGCCGCTCGGCATGCTGACGCATCCGCACGGGACGGGTGAGCGTCAGCGAATGGCCTGCGCCCGACTGTTCCTCGCTCGGCGCGCAGATCCAGATATCGTCAGAAAGCTGCGCCGCGATCTTTTCCAGAACGTAGAGGCCGGGTGCGTTGATGCCGTCGTCGTTGGTGAGGAGGATGCGCATTGCTGGTGACCTCTGGTTCAGGTTTGTCGGGTTGTCCCCATGTCCGCTCATCCTGAGCTTGTCGAAGGATGATGGCACAGTGCTCGCGTCCTTCGGCAGGCTCAGGACGAGCGGGGCGTCATGATAGGGGCGTGAGCTTCTCGATCCCGCCCATCCACGGCTTGAGCGCGTCAGGCACGAGGACCGAGCCGTCTTCCTGCTGGTAGTTTTCCAGAACCGCCACGAGCGTGCGGCCCACGGCAAGGCCGGAGCCGTTGAGCGTGTGCACGAACTCGGTCTTCTTCGAACCTTCCGGCTTGAAGCGCGCGTTCATGCGGCGGGCCTGGTAGTCGCCGCAGTTCGAGATCGAGCTGATCTCGCGGTAGGCGCCCTGGCCCGGCAGCCAGACTTCGAGGTCGAATGTCTTGCGCGCCGTGGCGCCCATGTCGCCGGCGCAGAGCAGCACCTTGCGATAGGGCAGGTCCAGTGCCTGCAGGATGCCTTCGGCAGCGGCTACCATGCGCTCGTGCTCGGCCTCGCTTTCCTCCGGCTTGCACACGGTGACGAGTTCGACCTTCTCGAACTGGTGCTGGCGGATGAACCCGCGCGTATCGCGCCCGGCCGCACCCGCTTCCGAGCGGAAGCAGGGGGTGAGGGCGGTCATGCGCAGGGGAAGCGCTTCGGGATCGAGGATCTGCTCGCGCACCGCATTGGTCAGGCTGACTTCGGCGGTGGGGATCATCCAGCGCCCGTCAGTCGTCTGGAACAGGTCTTCGGAAAACTTCGGCAATTGCCCGGTGCCGAACACCGCATCGTCCTTCACCAGCAGCGGCACATTGCATTCCATGTAGCCGTTGGTGGCCGTCTGCGTATCGAGCATGAACTGCGCCAAAGCGCGGTGCAGGCGTGCCATCTGGCCCTTGAGGAACGTGAAACGCGCGCCCGAGATCAGCGCGCCGGTCTCGAAATCGAGGCCGAGGGCAGGGCCGAGGTCGGCGTGTTCCTTGGGCGTGAACGCGAAAGTACCGGGCGTGCCCCACTTGCCGACTTCGACGTTCTGGCTCTCGTCCTCGCCGTCCGGCACTTCATCGACCGGGATATTCGGCAGGCGCGCGAGTGCGTCCTGAAGCTTGGCCGTCAGCTCCTTTTCCTCGGCTTCGAGCGCGGGGAGCGTTTCCTTGAGCTGCGCGACTTCGGCCTTCAGCGCTTCGGCGGTTTCGGTGTCGCCCTGGCCCATGGCCTTGCCGATGGCCTTGGAGGCCTCGTTGCGGCGGCTCTGGCCTTCCTGCATGCGCGTGGCGACCGAGCGGCGCTGCTCGTCGATGGCAAGGATGGTCTGGGCGACGGGTTCTACCCCGCGGCGGGCGAGGCCGGCGTCGAAGCTTTCCGGGTTTTCGCGGATCTGGCGGATGTCATGCATGGTCCCGCGCCTATGCCGTCTTGAGAGGGCCGTCGCAAGTCGGCTCGCTTGTGCTTTTCAGGGTTTTGAGTGAGACTTGCGGCCAAAGATCGAGGGGAGAGCGATCATGACAGAGGCGGAAACGCTCGGCGCCATGCAGGCGCAGATCAATTTTGCAACCAACCGCGAAGATGGTGGCACCTGGAGCAATCTCCACAAGTCGCTGATTACACAGCCGCTGACGGCGCAGGGCATCATGTTGCGCGATCGCTCGCTTTCGGCCGACGCGCCTTCGCTGGAATGCGAAGGTTTCGAAGTGCATCGGCTGGCGTTCGACGGTGCCAAGTGGCGCAATCCCGAATGGGTCGAGACGACCGGTAGCCCGCTGACCATGGAGCACATTCGCGAATGCACCGGCGCGGCGCATATCGCGCCTTTTTACGGCCATATGGCGCTGATCCGCGATACCGGCGATCCCGCCCAACCCACCGCGGCCGAATTCGTCCATCTCGACCATAGCCGCACGTCTGCCCTGCCGTTTATCGAGCGCTGCGCGCCGGAAAATATCCGCGCCCGCTATCCGCACGTGCGCATTTACAACGTCTGGCGCGCACTCACGCCGCCGCCGCACGACATGCCGCTGGCGATTTGCGACCAGCGCACGATCGATCCGGCAGACTGGGTGGAAGGCAAGACCGTCGAGCCGGTGATGCCCGAAGGCGTCCCTTACGTGACGACGGTCTTCAATCCCGGGCAGCGCTGGAACTGGTTTTCCGATCTCACCCCGGACGATGCGCTCGTGTTCAAGGCCTGGGACAGCGATCCGTCCGTGCCGTTCGGATGCCTGCACGGCGCCTTCCGCAACCCGTACGCGCCAGCCGATACCGTGCCGCGCGCGAGTGCGGAACTACGGTACATCGCCTTTTTCGAGGATTGAGCGCTTACGAAGCCTTGCAGGTCCGGATGCCGAGCAGGCTGTAGAGCGGGCAGGTGCGGAAAAGCCCGGTCACCAGCGGCACGACGCCGATCAGGCCCCACATCGTCTTCGGTCCCACGAACACCAGCGCCAGCAAGACAATGCCCAGCACGATCCGCAGCATGCGATCGACGGAGCCGACGTTTACTTTGAACATTTCCATTCTCCCTGTCCTTGATAGGCCGGAAGTGCGCCAGACAGGCGTTGTCCGCATTGATTGCGGTCAACCGATCTTTGGTAGGCGATGGAAGGAGGAGGCATCCCGTCTGGGGGATGGTGGGCGCGACAGGGATTGAACCTGTGACCCCACCCGTGTGAAGGGTGTGCTCTACCGCTGAGCTACGCGCCCGCTACCATTTGCGGAAGCGCGCCCCTAGACAACTCGGGGCGCGTTGACAAGCGCTGAATTGACAAGCCCCGATAGGACACTAGAGGCGCAGACATGACCGAAGAGACCAGCACGCCCGAGCAGGCATCGCAGCAGACCGGCGCCGACGTGCCGCCCGATCACCTTGCCATCAATCCGCGCAGCCCGTTCTTCGATGCGGAGAAGCTGCAGCGCGGCATCGGCATCCGGTTCAAGGGCACCGTGCGGAACAATGTCGAGGAATACTGCATTTCCGAAAGCTGGGTGCGCGTGCAGGCCGGCAAGACGCTGGACCGCAAGGGTAACCCGCTGACGATCAAGCTGACCGGCCCGGTCGAAGCCTGGTACGAGGATCTCGGCGACAACCCGCCCGTCGCGAAGAAAGACTGAGCTCCAGGCTTCAGTCCCTTCGGAGGCTCCGGCGAGTGTCCCGTCTCTGAGACGTTAAATCGTCTAAGCACAGGCGCTTAAGCGCGGCCCTTAAACTTAGCGGGGTCGGGCCGTCCTTCAGTATGTCCCGGCGATGATCTCGCCGATGGGATCGCTGTGACGGCGCTTGCGCTTGGTTTTCGTCTGGGGAGGCGTGGAAACCTGCGTGAGGCGGTCGCTGCCGAGATCGGACATGCTTCCCGGCTCGGCATTGTAGATGAAGCCCGCGACCGGCCAATGGGTGGTACCCAGGTTATGGCTCGGGCCGTACCAGATGCGCACCTCGCTCCAGTCGTTGTCTGGGGAGACATCGAGCGCGGTGACGTTCCGTTCGATCTTGCCGGGATACGACCAGTTGGCGTGGCTCAGCAGAATCGTACGCGAATCGACGATCTTGCTGACCGCCGCAACGTGGCCGAGATGCGAGTTGCGGAACGGGCGGACGGCCATGACGGCGCCGACTCTGGGCGTACGCCCGCGGGCGTAACGGCCCTTGGCCTGCTTCCACCAGGTATGCGCATCGCCGTATATCTGGATGCCCGAGAGCCGGCGCGCATAGGGCACGCACTGCAGGATGCCCGACGACGTCTTGTTCGACGTGATTGCGCTACCGCCGGTGTCCTCATCGCCCGATACTATCGTGTCGATGGCCGAACTGGCTGCTGCCGGTGACAGGGCCACCGCGCAAGCTCCGAGAAAAATTGTCTTTTTGAGACTCTTCATGCCACCCGTTTTATGGCGGCTAAGTTAGTGCCATCCTGCAAAGAAAGGTTAACAACACGGCAAGCATGTGCCGTTCGGTTGCCGGATGCTTGCCAAATGGCCGAAAGATCCCCAAGCGCCTAGTCATGCTCCCTCAGGTCATCATCATCGGCCGGCCCAACGTCGGCAAGTCCACGCTATTCAACCGGCTCGTCGGCAAGCGTCTGGCGCTGGTCGACGACCAGCCCGGCGTTACGCGCGATCGCCGCTTCGGCGATGCCGAACTGCTGGGGCTGAAATTCCAGATCGTCGACACCGCTGGCTGGGAGGACGACGAGGCGGAGACGCTGCCCGGCCGGATGCGCAAGCAGACCGAAGCCGCGCTGGCCACCGCCGATGTCGCGCTCTTCGTGGTCGATGCGCGCGCAGGGGTGACGCCGCTCGACGAGGAAATTGCCAACTGGCTGCGCTCCTCACCGGTTCCGGTTATCCTGCTCGCCAACAAGGCGGAAGGCCGCGCGGGCGAGAGCGGCTTGCTTGAGGCCTATTCGCTGGGGCTCGGCGATCCGGTTGCCATTTCGGCCGAGCACGGCCAGGGCATGGGCGATTTGTTCGAGGGGCTGCTGCCATACCTCGAACCGCTGCAGCCGCCCGAAGAGGAAGAGAGCGACGAGGACTGGGAGTTCGATCCGCAGGCCGTTCTCAAGCTCGCGATCGTCGGACGACCGAATGCGGGCAAGTCCACGCTCATCAACAAGCTGCTACAGGAAGACCGTCTGCTCACCGGACCCGAGGCCGGGATTACCCGCGACTCGATCGCCATCGACTGGATCTGGACCGATCCCAAGACCGGCGACTCGCGCGATGTGCGGCTGATCGATACGGCTGGCATGCGCAAGAAGGCGCAGGTTACCGAGAAGCTGGAGCGCATGGCCGTGGCCGATGCGCGCCATGCCGTCGATTTCGCCGAAGTGGTCGTGCTGCTGCTCGATGCCACGCGCGGGCTGGAGCATCAGGACCTCAAGATCGCCTCCATGGCGCTGGAGGAAGGCCGCGCGCTGATGATCGCCATCAACAAGTGGGACGTGGCCGAGGATGCCAGCAAGCTGTTCAACGGCATCCGCGCCGCGCTCGACGAAGGGCTGGCGCAAGTGCGCGGCGTGCCGCTGCTGGCGGTTTCCGCGCGCACCGGCAAGGGGCTGGACGACATGATCGCCGCTGCCTTCTCGATCCGCGAGGCCTGGAGCCGCCGCGTACCGACCTCGGCGCTCAACCGCTGGTTCGATGATGCCCTCGCCGCCAACCCGCCGCCGGCGCCGGGCGGCAAGCGCATCAAGCTGCGCTACATCACCCAGGCCAAGACGCGCCCGCCGGGCTTCGTGCTGTTCGGCACCCGGCTCGACATGCTGCCGGAAAGCTACAAGCGCTATTTGATCAACAGCATCCGCCGCGAACTCGGCTTCGAAGCGGTGCCGATCCGGATCAACCTGCGCTCGCCCAAGAACCCGTTCAGCAAGGGTTGATGGCCCCGACGCCTTTCATCGGACGGGTCGGAGGGCGAAGGTGAATTTGCCCGAGGAGCGCGGGCGTGCGGTAGCGCTGGTGGCCTTGTGCCTCTTCTATCTGGCGGCAGGGATCATCCATCTGCTGTCGCCATCGGTGTTCGTCAGCGTGACACCGCCCTGGGTTCCCGACGCATCGCTCGTCGTGAGGGCCACGGGCCTATGCGAAATTGCCGGAGCTTTCGGTCTCCTGATCGCACGCACCCGAAAGTTGGCCGGGGTGATGCTGGCGCTCTATGCGCTTTGCGTATTTCCCGCGAACATCATGCATGCCGTGCACGATCTTTCGACCGGCACGGGGCTGGGCTGGGCGTATCACTATCCGCGTCTGTTCGTTCAGCCGCTGATTTGCTGGTGGGCACTCTGGGCCGCGGGAGTGGTCGGCGGTTCGCGTGGGAAAGATATATAAATCTTACCGCCGCACCTTCTACGAAGGATGCGCCACGGTCTCGTCGCGCGCATTCGCGGGGTCGTCCGCCTGCTCATCCAGCACGGCCAACTTGCGGTCACGTTGCTGGTTCCACACGGCCATGAACAGCGCGGCGATCACCGGACCGACGATGAAGCCGTTGAGGCCGAACAGTTCGAGCCCGGCAAGCGTTGAGATCAACACGACGAAGTCGGGCATGCGGGTGTCGCGGCCGACGAGGATGGGGCGCAGGACATTGTCCACCATGCCGATGATGAAGACGCCGCAGAACACGAGGATTGCGGCCTTGCCGACTTCTCCGGCCGCGAACAGATAGATCGCAACGGGGACCCAGATGATGCCCGATCCCACCGCCGGCAGCAGCGAAAAGAAGCCCATCAGGACGGCCCAGATCAACGCACCTTCGATGCCCAGCGCCGAGAACAGGATGCCGCCGAGCGCGCCCTGAACGACAGCGACGACCACGGTTCCGCGCATGGTCGCGCGGACCACCAGCAGGAAGTGGGCGACCAGGGAATCGCGGGTTTCCGGCTTCAGCGGCAGCGATTCGCGCACCAGCAGACCATAGCGGTCGCCGTCACGCAGGAGGAAGAAGCTGAGATAGAGCATCACGCCCAGCGCGGCGATGAAGCTTAGCGCGCCCTGACCCAGCGACAGCAGCCGCCCGGCAAGAGCCTGGAGACCGGAAGTTATGCTCGATCCGAACTCGGTCCGCACCTGCTCGAAGTCCCTGATGCCGTACTGCGCGATGAAGCGGCGCAGGCTTTCAGGCAGCGCATCCTGCAGGTTGCGCACGATTTCCGTGATGTCGATCTGGCCGGTGACGATCCGGTTGTAGATGCTGCTGGCTTCGTTGACGAGGTTAATGCCAAGCAGGATTGTCGGGATCACGAAAACCGCGATGAGCCCCAAAAGCACCAGTGACGCCGCCACGTTCTTGCGGCCTCCCAGCTTGTCCGCGAGCTTGGCCGAGAGCGGCTGGAACATGATGGCGGCGACCACGCCCCAGAGCACGGCGCCGAAGTAGGGCGCGAGCAGGTACGCAAAGGCAACGGAAATGAGGATAACGAGCGCGATGAAGCCGCCGTCTTCTACCTCGAAAGTGCGATTGGGGGGTGTTTCCATGGGCTCTCCTTAGCACGAATTTTCCGTTTGCAATCGGCCCTATCGCGCTGCTGCGTTGGTCCGACGAACGCAGCAGATGGATCGACCAACACCATGATCCGGGGTGGATTTCGCTTCGTAAACCGGCAAGACACCCTGCATCCAGAAATTTGCAGGAGTGCGATCCTTGCCCACAATCCGTTTCGTCCGTTTTGCAGCCGTGGTTCTGGCTGGAACCGCGTGTATCGCTGCGCCGGCCATGGCCTCTGCCCAGGAGGCTGCGAAGGCCGCGGGGCCTGAACGCGCTTTCACGCCCGATGATCTTTTCAAGCTGGACGGCGCGACCCATCCCGAAATCTCGCCCGATGGGTCGAAGATCGCCTACGTGCGGTCCAGCGCGGACGTGATGACTGACAAGGTCGTGCCCTCGATCTGGCTGGCCGATGCAAGCAGCGGCGCGCAGCGCCCGCTGGTGGCGGGGCCGGGTGCGCATTTCTCGCCCGCATGGTCCCCGGACGGCAAGCGGCTGGCCTATGTCTCCAGTGACGGTTCCAGTTCGCCGCAGCTCTATGTGATGTGGCTGGATAGCGGGGCCAAGGTAAAGGTTACCGAACTTCCCGACAGCCCCGGCAGCATCGCCTGGTCTCCCGATGGCAGCACCATCGCCTATACCATGCGGGTGCCGGGCGAGGGGATGAAGCTCGGCTCGCAACCGGCGGGCCGTCCCGAAGGGGCCGAATGGGCCAAGCCGCTGCAGATCATCGACCGCGTCATCTACCGCTTCGACGGCGCGGGTTATCTGCCTGCCGGTTTCGATCACATTTTCGTCGTCTCCGCCGATGGCGGCGCACCGCGACAGGTGACCTTCGGCAACTACGACGATGGCGGTCCGCTCTCGTGGAGCACGGATAGCCGCCGCATCGTGTTCAGCGCCAATCGCCATGAGGACTGGGAACGCGACATCAACAATTCCGAAGTATACAGCGTCGATGTCGCGACCAGCACGATCACGCCGCTGACCAGCCGGCAGGGGCCCGATGCCGGAGCGAAGCTCTCGCCCGACGGCAAGTACATCGCCTATGTCGGCTTCGACGACGTCAATCGCTCCTATGAGAACAACGACCTCTACCTGATGAATGCCGATGGCAGCGGCTCGCGTCTGCTGCTGCCGGATTTCGACCGGTCGATCGATGCGCTCGAATGGGCGGGCAGCAACGCGATCTACATCAAGTACGACGATCACGGCGAAACCAAGGTCGCCCGCGTCGGCCTGAACGGATCGATGAAGACCGTGGCCGAGGGGCTTACGGCGGGCACGCACTTCGATCGGCCGTACACTGGCGGCGAGTTCAGCGTCTCGGCGGCGGGCAAGGTCGCCTACACCAGGGGCTCGACTACCAAGCCGGCGGACCTGTGGGTCAACGGCAAGCGGCTGACCGACCTCAACGGCAACTGGATCGATGCCAAGGCCATGGCGCCGGTGCGAAAGCTGCCCGTCACGGCGCCCGATGGTCGCACGATCGATGCCTGGCTGGTGACACCGCCCGGGCTCAAGCCGGGCGAGAAGGCTCCGCTGATCCTGGAAATCCATGGTGGTCCCAATGCGGCCTATGGCCCGTCCTTCGCCACCGACAACCAGCTCTATGCCGCGCATGGCTACGCGGTGCTCTACACCAACCCTCGCGGCAGCACCTCCTACGGCGAGGAGTTCGCCAACCTCATCGACCGCGCCTATCCCGGCACCGACTACGACGACCTGATGGCGGCGGTCGATGCCGCGATTGCCGATGGCGTGGCCGATCCGGACAACCTGTTCGTGACAGGCGGTTCGGGCGGCGGTGTGCTGACGGCGTGGATCGTCGGCAAGACCAACCGCTTCAAGGCAGCCGCGACGCAGAAGCCGGTGATCAACTGGACCAGCGAGGCGCTGACCATGGACGCGACGCCGTTCACCTCGCGCTACTGGTTCGACAAGAAGCCGTGGGAAGATCCCATGGCGTACTGGAAGCGTTCGCCGCTCAGCCTTGTCGGTAATGTCGAGACGCCTACGCTCGTCGTGGTGGGGTCGGACGACTACCGCACGCCGGACAGCGAGTCCGAACAGTACTATGCCGCGCTGCAGATCCGCGGTGTGCCGACAGCGATGGTAAAGGTGCCCGACGCGAGCCACGGCGGCATTGCCGCGCGTCCGTCGCAGGCGGCGGCCAAGGCTTCGGCAGTGCTGGCGTGGTTCGACAAGTACCGGACCGACGGAAAGACGGACGCCGCAGCTAGCGAGTAGCGGCGAGTTCCCCGGCCAGCAGGGCGACAAGCTTTGCAGCCGGCATCGGGCGGGAGAGGGGCGCACCCTGTCCCGCCCATTGTGCGCCGAAGCCATGCTCGCCGTGTGCTTTGGCCGCCGCGTTGAGCGCCTTTCCGGCGTGATAGGCGCGCGGATAGGCCGCCACTTGCGGCAGGTCTGGGTTGTCGGCCAGAGCGGTGAAGCGGTTGGCAAGGCAGCGCGCCGGGCGACCGGATACGGCATCGACCATCACGGTACGATACGCTGCATCGCTGGCGAGCGTCTCGCGGTAAGCCGCATCGGCACTGCTTTCCGGGCAGGCGACGAAGGCCGTGCCCATCTGTGCGGCGACGGCGCCCAGATCGAGCGCGGCGCGGATTCCGGCACCGCCCATGATCCCGCCCGCTGCAATCACCGGCAGGCCTGATTGCGCGACAAGCAGCCGCGTAAGCGCGAAAGTTCCCAGCCGGGCGTCCGGTCCATCGGGATCGAAAATGCCGCGGTGCCCGCCGGCTTCCCACCCCTGCGCCACCAGCACATCGATCCCGGCATCGCGCGCCAGGTGCGCTTCGGCAAGCGAGGTCACCGTCGCGAGCAGCAGGCAACCGGCGGCCTTCAGCGCGGCTAGCGCGGCGGGTTCGGGCAGGCCGAAATGAAAGCTCACGACCGGAGGCGCCAGACCTACCAGCATTGCGAGCATCTCCGCGTTTCCCGCGAAGGTCGGATAGATTGTCTCAAGCGCTTCGGGCGGGGCCGCGCCGTATTCGGCGAAGCGCGGTGCCAGCGCCTGCAGCCACGCCGCTTCGCGCGCCGGGTCGGGCACTGGATCGGTATGGACGAACAGGTTGACGTTGAAAGGCCGGTCGGTCGCGGCGCGGACCTGCGCGATGTCGCGCGCGGCGGCTTGCGGTGTCAGCGTGCCGACAGCGATGGAGCCCAGCGCCCCGGCATTGCTGACCGCCGCGCCGAGGGCGGGTGTCGAGGTTCCCGCCATCGGCGCCTGGATCAGCGGCAGCGACAGGCCGAGGCGTTCTGCGAATTTCACGGGACGCTCGGCGAGGCGCTTACTCTTCGGCGGGCTTGCTCTGAAGCTGGCAGTAGTTTTCGAGGCCCATACGGGCGATCATGTCGAACTGCTTCTCGAGGAAATCGATGTGCTCTTCCTCGCTTTCGAGGATGCGCTCGAAGATCTCGCGGCTGACGTAGTCGCGCACCGCCTCGCAATGGGCGATGGCTTCCTTGAGCAGCGGTACGGCTTCATGCTCGAGCGCGAGGTCGCACTTGAGGATTTCTTCCACGCCTTCGCCGACCTTCAGCTTGCCGAGCGCCTGGAAGTTGGGAAGTCCGTCGAGAAACAGGATGCGATCCGCGAGGGTATCGGCATGTTTCATCTCGTCGATCGATTCGTGGCGCTCGTAGTCGGCGAGACGCTTGATCCCCCAGTTGTCCAGCATGCGGTAATGCAGCCAGTACTGGTTGATGGCGGTCAGCTCGTTGAGCAGGGCCTTGTTGAGAAAATCGATGACCTGTGGGTCGCCCTTCATCGTGCGCTACTCCTGTAACTGGGAGCGCACAGTATGCGGTCAGGGACCGGTCAATACAAGTCAGGCAGCGGCGTAAAGCGCCACGCCCGAGGCGGAATTTTCTTCCGCGATGATTTCTTCTGCCTCTTCGAGACACTGACGACACTGCGGAGCGCGACCGAGAGCGGCATAGATTGCTTCGGCATCACCCTTGCTGCGACGGGCTGCGTCGCGAAGATCGGTTTCCCGAATGGCATTGCAGATGCAGACATACATAGGCGAATCCTCTTGTCCCCAGTATAGCTAACTGCGATCCAATCGCAATAGCTTTTGAGAACGATTATCATGCGCGGTTCGTCAGCACCTTGCGCTCGATCAAGGAACGCCACAGCCATTCGAGCGGTCCGCGCCGGTACCGGCGCAGCCAGGGCTCGCTCCAGCCGAGCATGAGCGCCCAGCCGCCGAGCACGAAAAGCCATTGCATCGCAGGCCCGACGGTGCCGAACAGGCCGAGCCCCCAGCCGTAGAACAGGAAGGTCATGACGAGGCTGGTGAGGATGTAGTTGCTGAATGCCATTCGCCCTGCCGCGATCAGCCGCCGTCCAAGCGCCGTGGGCGCTAGGCGCGGGGTGGAAAGCACAAGAAGTGCCGCATAGCCGCAGCCGCTCAGCAGGTGGGGTAGCGCAAGCCCCCAGACGAGGGCGGCATGCATGGTGACCGGCGGAAAGTGACGGGGCCATGCCCAGCCCAGAAACAGGGCCGTAAGGCCAAGTCCGCCCAGCGCGCAGGCAAAGCCGACGGCTCTCAGCCGCCGCCGCGAGAGTGTCCCGGTGAAGACCCCGCGCCGGTACAGAACCATCCCCACCAGCATCAGCGGCAGCGTTTCCGAGAAACTGCCGGTGACCATCTGGAACTGCCAGAACGGGCGCTCCTGCAGTTTCACCAGCACCAGATCGAAGAAGCCATAAGTGCTTTCGCGCATTTCCTGCGCGGCCCAGCTGCGCATCGGATCGAGCCATTCGCCCAGCATGGCAAGCTGCGAAGCGGATGCGGTTCCGTGGCGCAGCGCGGTCTCGGCGCTGATGGCAGCGGACGAGTCGAGAACGCCCCAAAGATGCCAGAAGTAATAGAGCCCGAGCGCGATGATCAGCAGGGTGCGGTCGCGCAGCGGACGCAGCAGCAGGGCGCCGAGCCCGCAGACGGCATAGAGGAAAAGGATGTCCCCCCACCAGAGCAGCAGGTAATGCAGCGCGCCCAGCAGCATCAGCCAGAACAGCCGGCGCGTCTGCAGCGTATCGCCGTTGCGCCCGGCGGCTTCGGCGCGCTCCCAGAACAGGACTAGCCCGGCGCCGAACAGCAGCGAGAACAGCGCGCGCATCTTGCCTTCGAAAAACAGGAACGAGAAAGCGAAGGCGGCTTCGTCGATCGGAGAGACCGGCTGCGGCATGTTGGGTGACGTCATCGAGGCCATCGGCCCCGCGAAACCGGCGATGTTGATCGCCAGAATGCCGAGTACGGCAACGCCGCGAACGAGATCGAGCGACGCGAGGCGCTGAGCCCCGGCGGCGCTTTTTTCTCCTTCCGGTTGGGTATCAGGCAATCATGCCGCCGAGCCTAGTTCCGCACGGCAATGCAGGCATAGCCTCCGGCCGAGAGGCGCGAGCATGCGGCGTCCGCCGCAGCCTTCGAAGCGAAACCACCCGCCTGAAGCTTGGTCAGCCGGCCTGCCGGGACCAGCAGCTTGCCGTGGCCCGAGAGTTCGGGACGGCCGCGGATCTTCGCCCAGAGGGCATCGGCATTTCCGGCCACCCCGAAAGCGCCGAGCTGTACGCGCCAGGGGCCCGACGGGGACGCGGCAACCGGAGCAGGCGCTGGGGTCGGGGATGCGGCTATGGCGGCCGGGGCCGGGGCCGGTGCCGGTTTGGGCGCGGGGTGGCTGGTAACGGCGGGAAGCGTCGCCGGTCGGGCGTAGTCCGCGCCGGCGGTGGCTGGACTGTCGTTGCCTGCTACGCGGGTGGCTTCAGCAACCGCGCGGTCGGCCGAGACGACGGCGGGCGCTCTGGCGGGAGCGGCGGCAACACGCGGAGGGGCATAACCGGGCTGGGCGGCAGGTGTGCCGAGTTCCGCAGTTGCGGCCATGCGCTGGCTTGTGGCTTGCGCTTCGGTGGCCATCTGGGTGGAGAGGATCACGCTCTTCTGGCGGTCTGCCAGCGGAATGTGTTCGTCCATTTTCTGCAAGGCGCGGGAGGCCTGCGGCAACCCGGACTGCCGGGCAAGGCTGACCAGCGCATAGGCGCGGATCCAGTCCTTCTCGACCAGGTCGCCGTTGAAGTGGGCGACACCCAGAATGTATTGCGCCCGCGGATCGCCGCGTGCCGCAGAGGCCTTGATATAAGGCATGGCCTTTTCGCGCTCGCCGTCTTGAAACAGCAGCAGGCCATAGACGTCGGCTGCCTGAATGTGGCCGTTGGCTGCCGCCTGACCGTAAAGCGTCTTGGCCTTGTCGAGGTCCATCGGCACACCGCGGCCAAGCTTGTAGGCCTGGGCGAGATTGAACTGGGCGTCGGGATCGCCTTGCTTGGCCAGTGGCATCCAGTCGCGCACGGCGGTGTCGTAGTCGCCCGCACTCCAGGCATCGACTCCGGCCTTCACGTCCGCAAAGGCGGCGGTAGAAGCCATGGCGAGGGAAGCCGCAATTGCACTTGCATAGCCAAGAATCGGCAGAATTTTTTTCACGTCGATCATGCCCCCGTCTGAGCCGTCTGTCTGGCGGTATGGTAAGCGAAAAACAGTAGCCGACGCCAGCGACAAGGCGTGAAAGCTATGAACCTGCACCATTCTTTCTTGTTACCGGGAATGGTGAATTTTGCATTAGCATTGTCTGCAAAACGCCGCATTTCGCCTGCGATCTTGGGCATTTTCAGTCTCGTAACGATTAACTCAAAATTAGGAACGATCTGCGAATTTCCACCCGCAGAAAGTTTCATTTGGCCTGTTTGATTTAATTAGGGGACGTTGTTTTGCGGGTACTGGCTTTGGCATCGCAAAAAGGTGGGTCGGGCAAGACGACCCTGTCGGGCCACTTGGCTGTCCAGGCGCAGCGCGCCGGTGCCGGGCCGGTCGTCCTGATCGACATCGACCCGCAAGGCTCACTCGCCGACTGGTGGAACGAGCGCGAGGCAGAATTGCCCGCTTTCGCCCAGACCACCGTCGCACGCCTCGCCAGCGACCTTCAGGTTCTGCGCCAGCAGGGCTTCAAACTGGCGGTCATCGATACGCCGCCGGCGATTACCATGGCGATCCAGAGCGTTATCTCTGTCGCTGAACTCATCGTCGTGCCTACCCGTCCCAGCCCGCACGATCTGCGCGCCGTGGGCGCCACGGTCGATCTGTGCGAACGTTCGGGCAAGCCACTGCTCTTCGTCGTCAATGCCGCGACCCCCAAGGCGCGCATCACCGGTGAAGCCGCTGTCGCGCTGTCGCAGCACGGTACTGTCGCCCCTGTCACGCTGCACCAGCGCACCGACTTTGCCGCGTCGATGATCGACGGGCGCACGGTGATGGAAGTCGATCCCAAGGGACGCTCGGCGCAGGAAGTCACGGCGCTCTGGAATTACATCGCCGATCGCCTCGAACGGAATTTTCGCCGCACGGTGTTCTCGGTTCCCGCTGCGGGCCAGCATGTCATGCAAGGCGCGGTGCGTCCGGTCGGCGGTTTCGGCCGCCGTGTGGCCGGTTCCTGAGGAGGCTTAGACCATGGCCGAAAATCACGCTTTCGCTTCGCTCTCGCCGCGGCTGCTTGCCCGCAAGGGCGGCGCCAAGCCGGCCATGCGGCGCCAGGATGCCACCAAGTTCGTGAACGGCGGCAGTGTCGCTCCGACCGAGGATCTCGGCTGGAACGATTGGGGTCATAACCACGACCACGCCGCGCCGGATCCGGCCGACCATGAAACGGCGGCGCACGATCAGAACCAGAAAACGCAAGGCGGCGAGGTCGCAAAGCTCATAGCGACTGCTCCGAAGCGTGCCAGCACGGCAAACCGCGGCGGCGCGCGCAAGGTGGTGATCCCGACAGCACCCGCTGCCCGTGCATCCGACCTGCAGGATCGCGAGATTCCCGAAGTGCTGCGGCAGATCGAACAGATCGCCTGGCGCATCAATCGGGCCATGCCGGCCGCCGAAGCGCCCAAGCCCGAAGGCCGCCGCGCCGCATTCACGCTGCGGCTCGATGCAGAACGTCATTTCCGCCTCAAGATGGCGGGCGTCGTCCTCAATCGCAGCGCCCAGGTGCTCGTGACCGAGGCGCTCGACAAGTACCTGTCCGAAATTCCCGAAGTTGCTCAGGCTCAGCGCCCCGCCGGCACGCGGCCCTGACCCTAGCGCTTCGTAAAGAGATCCAGGGGGACCTTAGTTCGATGGAACGCTTCACTTTCAAAGCCAGGTTCGCAGGCCTTGCCGCCTGCAGTGCAATGGCAGCGGTCTTGCTCGTGGGCTGTTCGGCCCACGCGCCGCTTGCCAGCTCCGGCAGTCCCGCCATTTCCGGCGAAAGCGCCGATGCGCAGATGAGCGAGGCGATTGCCAAGGCGGAGAAGCGGGTGGCCAAGTCGCCGCAAAGCGCTTCCGCGCGCGTCGATCTCGCGCAGGCCTATCTGACCGCAGGACGTTTCGATTCGTCGGCGACGACCTTTCAGGACGCGATGAGCCTGGGTGAAAAGGACCCGCGCGTCGCTCTCGGGCTGGCCCTCAGCTACATCGGGTCGGGCCGCAATGCCGAAGCGCTTTCGCTGCTCAGTAGCCACCGCGCGGACATTCCCGTCAGCGACTTGGGGCTTGCCCTCGCGCTGGCCGGTCAGCCCGCGCAGGCGGTGGGTCTGCTTTCCGATGCGGTGCGCAGCGGTAACGACAATCCCAAGACCCGTCAGAACCTTGCCTATGCCTACGCGCTCAACGGCCGCTGGGCCGAAGCGCGCGTGGTTGCCTCGCAGGATGTGCCGGCAGACCAGATCGATGCCCGCATGAGCGAATGGGCCGCCAGCGCGCGTCCGGAGCAGTTCCAGGTTCGTGTGGCCGGTCTGCTTGGCGCTCCCGTGCGTGCCGACTCGGGCCAGCCCGCTGCGCTCGCGCTGAACGGTGCAGCCAGGGACGATACGCCGCGCATGGCTGTTGCCGACCTTCCCGTACCGACGCCGATCGCGCCGGTTCAGGCTCCGGAGCCCGCCACAGCCGAACTGCCGCCGGTCGCGACTCGCGAACTGGCCGCCGCCACCGAGGGTGATTTCCAGCAGGCTTTCAAGGCCGAGCCGGCGTCAGCCCCCGCATCCGCGCCGGTATCGCTTGCCACCAACGCCGCGGAAGTTGCCAAGGAAGCACCTGTTGCGCTGGCTTCGCGCAGCATCGAGAATCCGAAGGCGGTACCGGTTCGCAAGTTCGTTTCGCAGCCGACGGTCCAGTCGGTCAGCGCGACGCACAGCGCTTATGTCGATGCGCCGAAGTCTGCCACGCATCTGGTGCAGCTTGGTTCCTTCAGCACTCTGGAAGGCGCAAAGCGCGCCTGGGGCATCTTCGTGGCCCGCAATCCCAAGCTCAAGGATCACACTATGCGGATTACCGAGGCCGACGTTCGCGGCCGCCGGTACTATCGCGTCGCGGCTGAAGGTTTCGATCGCGGTACCGCGCGCAACCTCTGCTCCAGTGTCCGCGAGCGCGGCGGCGGCTGCTTCGCCTACGCCAAGACGCACACGCTTCCCGGCACCATCCCGGGCAAGTCCACGAGCGGGGCGATGCTGGCAAGCCTCTGAATTCAAAAAGTTCCCATGTGAAACCTTGCAGGCCTCCGTCCTTCGGGACGGGGGCCTTCTTTTGCATGGGGCCGGTTCTAATTGAGGGCGGGGCTCAGGCGGGCTTGGTCTTCTTCGTGCGCACCGTGACACCGCCCTTGAACAGGGCCAGCACCCGGCCCTGAACCGGCTGCTTGTCGAACGGCGTATTGCCCGCGCTGGCGGCCATCTTGTCCGAATCGACAATCCATGGGCGGTCCGGATCGACCACCGCAATATCCGCCTCCGCACCGACTGCGAGCCGTCCGGCATCCACGCCCAGCAGCTTCGCCGGATTGGCGGCAAGCAGGTCGAAGGCGCGTCCCATGTCGATCACGCCGTCGCGCACGAGATTAAGCGTGAGCGGCAGCAGCGTTTCGGCGCCAGCCATGCCGGGGGCCGAATCGGTAAAGGGCAAGCGCTTGTCTTCCGGGCCGCGCGGATCGTGGCTTGAGGTGATGACGTCGATCGTGCCGTCGCCGACCGCGGCGATCACGGCCTGACGGTCCGCCTCGGAGCGCAGCGGCGGGGAGAGGTGGGCGAAAGTGCGGAATTCGGCCATCGCGAGGTCCGACAGCATGAAATAGGCGGGCGAGACGCCGGCGGTGACTTTCACGCCGCGCTGCTTCGCCCCGCGGACCAGATCGAGCCCGGCGGCGGTCGTGACCTTGCGGAAGTGGATGGCCGCACCGGCCAGTTCGGCCAGCGCGATGTCGCGGGCAATCGCCAGCGCCTCGGCCTCGGACGGGGCGCTCGGCAGGCCCAGACGGGTCGCCATTTCGCCGGCGGTGGCCACCGCGTTGCCGGTGATCCCGGCATCTTCGGCATGCGCGATCACCACCATGCCAAGCATCCCGGCATATTGCAGCAGTCGCAGCATCGTGCCCGAATCGCCGATCCATTGGCGCCCGGTCGCCACGGCGAGGGCCCCGGCCTCGCGCATCAGCGCGATTTCCGCGAGCGACTCGCCGCCCAGATCCTTGGTCGCTGCCGCAAGCGGGTGGACCCAGAAGTCCGGCTTGCCCGACTGCGCGGCGAAACGGACTCGCGCCGGCACGTCGAGAGGCGGGTTCTGATCCGGCATGACCGCGGCGCGGGTGATGCCGCCGAAGTGGAAGGCCGGTTTGTCGATCTCGAACACGCCGATGTCGACGAGGCCGGGCGTGACCAGCTTGCCGGCGGCATCGTGGACCGTATCGCCGGGTTGCGCCGCGACGTCAGGCCCGACGGCGGTGATGAAGCCGCCTTCGCAGCGGAGCGCGCCGGTTTCGATCGTGCCGCCGGGAAGCAGCAGGCGGCCGTTTGCGATGGTGAGGGGGGCGTGCGAGCTCATGACCAGCCCTCCAGCTTGCGAGCCCTTCGGGTCAGCACGTCGAGGCAGGCCATGCGCAGCGCGACGCCCATTTCCACCTGCGTGGTGATCTGCGAGCGACCGACCAGATCGGCAACGTCGCTTTCGATCTCGACCCCGCGGTTCATCGGGCCGGGGTGCATTACGAGGGCATCGGGTTCCGCCTTTTCAAGCCGCTCCAGCGAGAGGCCGTAGAGGTGACGGTATTCGCGCGGGGAGGGGATGAACTGGCCCTGCATACGCTCCATCTGCAGGCGCAGCATCATCACCACGTCCGCGCCCTTCAGCGCCGCGTCGAAATCATGGAACACCTGCACGTTCATCCGCTCGATGTCCGTCGGCATCAGCGCGGGCGGGGCGCAGACGCGCACTTCGGCGCCGAGCGAGGAAAGGCACAGAATGTTCGAGCGGGCTACGCGGCTGTGCAGGATATCGCCGCAGATCGTCACGCGCAGCCCGTTGAACACGCGCTTGGCGTGGCGGATCGTGAGGGCATCGAGCAGCGCCTGGGTCGGGTGTTCGTGCTGTCCGTCACCGGCGTTGAGCACCGGGCAATCGACCTTGTCGGCGATCAGCTGCACCGCGCCTGAGCTGGCATGGCGAATGACGATGGCGTCGGCGCGCATGGCGTTGAGCGTCATCGCCGTATCGATCAGCGTCTCGCCCTTCTTCACGCTTGAAGTCGCGACCGCCATGTTGACCACGTCGGCGCCGAGACGCTTGCCGGCGATCTCGAAGCTCAGCAGCGTGCGGGTCGAGTTTTCGAAGAAGGCGTTGATGATCGTCAGGCCGGAGAGCACTTCGCGGCGCTTCTGGGCATTGCGGTTGAGCTCTACCCACTGTTCCGCCTCGTCGAGCAGGAACCAGATTTCGTGGGGCGCAAGCCCGGCGATCCCTACAAGGCTGCGATGCGGGAAGGCGGCGCCGCCTTCCGGATAGATGTATTCCGGAGATGTCATTGAAGACGATGCCTTAGGCATGCCTGCCCCCCGGCTCAAGCCAATTCGCGCAGCGCCTTTCAACCGGGCACCGCTATGGCTATCTAGCAGCTCGAAAGGCAGGTGTATTCATGAAGTTCGCGAGCAAGATCTGGAAGCTGCTGGTCGGCATCAAGGATGCGCTGGCGCTGGCGTTTCTGATCCTGTTCTTCGGCGTGATATATGCCGTGCTCACGGCCCGGCCCACGGCGGGGCATGTCGAGAAAGGCGCGCTTCTGCTCGACCTGAACGGCGTGATCGTCGAGGAAAAGAGCGAGGTCGATCCGCTGAGCATGCTTCTTGCGAGCGAAGCACCGACGCGTGAATACCAGGCCCGCGACATCGAGCGCGCGCTGCACCTTGCCGCCAAGGACGACCGGATCAAGGTTGTCGTCCTCGACCTGTCGCGCTTCATGGGCGGGCGCTTCGTACACCTGAGCGAGATAGGCCGGGCCATGGACGAGGTGCGCAAGGCCGGAAAGCCGATCCTGACATTCGCCAATGTCTATGTGGACGACTCCGTTCAGCTTGCAGCACATGCCAGCGAAGTCTGGATGGATCCAATGGGCGAAGCGCTGGTGATGGGGCCAGGCGGTGAAACGCAGTACTTCAAGGGACTGATCGACCGCTTCAACGTCAACGCGCACGTCTACCGTGTCGGGACCTACAAGAGCTTTGTCGAGCCTTACATGCGCAAGGACATGTCGCCCGAGGCGCGCGAAGATTACCGCGACATCTACGGCGCGCTCTGGAGTGCGTGGCAGGCTGATGTGAAAAAGGCCCGCCCCAAGGCGCAGATCGACAAACTGGCTGCTGATCCGCTTGCCGCGATCAAGTCTGCCGGTGGGGACTTCGCACAGGCGGCCAAGGCTGTCGGTCTCGTCGACAAGCTGGGCGACAAGACCGAATTCGACAAGCACGTGGCCAAACTGGCGGGCGCCTCGAGCGATGGCGATCTGCCTTATGCCCATACGGGCCTTGCGACATGGCTGAAGGCCAATCCGCCCAAGACCCCCGGCAAGGGAGTCGCCGTGGTGACCGTGGCCGGTAACATCGTCGATGGCGATGCCGGGCCGGGCGAAGCCGGCGGCGACCGTATTGCCGGCCTGCTCGATGACAATATCGATGAGGGATACAAGGCGCTGGTAGTGCGAGTCGATTCGCCCGGCGGGTCGGCAACCGCCGCCGAACGCATCCGCCGTGCGGTGCAGCGCTGGCGCGACGCCAAGATTCCTGTGGTGATCTCGATGGGCAACATGGCTGCGAGCGGTGGCTACTGGGTCTCCACGGCGGGTCAGCGAATCTTTGCCGAGCCCGCCACGATTACCGGCTCGATCGGGGTCTTTGCTGTGATCCCCAGTTTCGAGAAGACGCTGGCCGACTTCGGCGTGACCAGCGACGGGGTGCGCACGACGCCGCTTTCGGGCCAGCCGGACATTCTCGGTGGCTTCACGCCGGAGCTGAACGACCTGCTCCAGTCCACGGTCGAGGACGCTTATGGCAAGTTCATCAATCTGGTCGCCAAGGCCCGCGAGCGGACGCCCGAGCAGATCGATGCGATCGCGCAGGGCCGCGTGTGGGCCGGCGCGGAAGCGCAGAAGATCGGACTGGTCGACCAGATGGGCGATCTCGATACGGCGCTCGCCTATGCGGCGAAGCTGGGCGGACTGGGCAATGCCAAGTGGCATCCCGTGTTCCTGCACGAAAAGCCCGATGCCTTCTCCAGCTTCCTTCAGGGGCTGGAAGCCGAGCCGCAGGATAATGCCGTCGCTCACGATTTCGCGGCAATGATCGCCATGCGTCAGCAGGCGAAGGCGGGCAGGGCGCTGGAACAGCTGGATGGATTGCTGGGCGCGCGCGGCGTGCAGGCCTATTGCATGGAATGTCCGCCGCTGCCGGGCGCCAGGGTGAAGAGTGGGGATCTGACCTTGGTTCAGGCTCTGGCGCGGTTCGTTAAGTAGGTAGGTTCACCATAGCCGGTCATCCCAGCGCAGGCTGGGATCGCTCTCGACCGTGCGCCGGGCGGCAAGCGGTCCCAGCCTGCGCTGGGACGACATTGGTAGCGAGAGGGCATCAATCCGGCGGTGGCATTTCCACCGGCGCTTCGTCCGGCTGGTCGAAGTCGGGCATGTCGGGCTGCGTTTCGGGCGGGGTCGCCGGTTCGCCGGGCTCGCCGGGCTGAACGGGCACTTCGGCAGGCGAGCCGCCGGGGTTGTCATCGGGCTGGGTGGCCATGTTAACCTCTCGTGTAGAGCTTTGACTTCTACGTGGGCCCAATCCCGCCGTCCCGCAAGGGGGCATGAAAGCGTGTGTAACGTCGCGGCGCTTGCCCTTTTCCGCGTGACATTCTAAGGGCCCGTCCCTTGAGTTTCAGGCTTCTTCCATGCGGGCGTGGCGGAACTGGTAGACGCGCTGGTTTTAGGTACCAGTATCGAAAGATGTGGGGGTTCGAGTCCCTTCGCCCGCACCAGTCCGCCGCCTGTGGGAGGGGGAGCCAAGAAAATCGGCCGAAAAGGCCCCGAGAATTGCACAGGAAGGCATCGAAATGCAGATCGTCGAAACCACCAATGAGGGCCTGAAGCGCGCCTACACGGTGACCATTCCCGCCCAGACCATTACCGACCGCGTCGAGGGCGAGATCAAGAAGATTGCACCGCAGGTGCGCATGCCCGGCTTCCGCCCCGGCAAGGTGCCCGCGAACCTCGTCAAGAAGATGCACGGTGACGCGATCCATCAGGATGCGCTGAACACCACGATCCGCGAAGCGATGGACAAGCTGGTTGCCGACAAGGCGCTGCGCCCGGCGATGAATCCCGACGTCTCGCTCGGCGAAGGCTACGAGCAGGGCAAGGATGCCGAGCTGACCGTCAGCCTAGAAGTGCTGCCGCAAATCGAGGCTCCCTCGACCGAGGGCCTCAAGCTCGAGAAGCTCATCGTCGCCGTTGCTGACGAGCAGATCGAGGAAGGCCTGGAGCGCATCGCCTCGCAGCAGCAGCGTTTCGAGACCAAGGACGGCGCGGCCGAAGACGGCGACCAGGTGATCTGCGACTTCACCGGCAAGCTCGACGGCGTCGAGTTCGAAGGCGGCAAGGCCGAGAAGCAGCCGATCGTAATCGGTTCGGGCAACCTGATCCCGGGCTTCGAAGAGCAGCTCGTCGGCATCAAGGCCGGTGACGAGCGCACTATCACCGTGACCTTCCCCGAGGACTACCAGGCCGCGCATCTCGCCGGCAAGGAAACGACCTTCGACATCGTCGCGCACGAAGTGAAGGCGCCCGCCGAGAGCAAGATCGACGACGATTTCGCCAAGGAACTGGGTCTCGAGAGCCTGGAACAGCTCCGCGGTCTGCTCAAGGGCCAGCTCGAGCAGGAAACTGCCGGCATGACCCGCACCGCCATGAAGCGCTCGCTGCTGGACCAGCTTGCCGCCGGCCACGATTTCGACGTGCCGCCGACGATGGTCGAAGCCGAATTCTCGCAGATCTGGCAGCAGCTCACCCACGAAGCCAGCCACGAGGAAGATCCCGAGGCGGCGATGAAGGAAATCGAGGCCGAGAAGGACGACTACCGCAAGATCGCCGAGCGCCGCGTGCGCCTCGGCCTGCTCCTGTCGGAAATCGGCCAGGCCAACGGCGTGGAAGTAAGCCAGCAGGAAATGTCGATGCTGGTCTCGCAGGCCGCGCAGCAGTACCGCCCCGAAGACCGCCAGCGCTTCATGGAATACGTCGCCAACGATCCGATGATGGCCGCCCAGCTGCGCGCGCCGCTCTATGAGGACAAGGTAGTCGACTTCCTTATCGAGCAGGCCGAAGTCACCGAGCGCGAAGTGACCCGCGACGAGCTGCAGGCTGCGATCGAGGCCGACACCGACGGCGAGACCGCCGAGGCCAAGAAGCCGGCAGCGAAGAAGCCTGCCGCGAAGAAGGCGCCGGCCAAGAAGGCTGACGCCGACAAGGCCGAGGACGGCGAGGCCGAGACTAAGCCTGCCGCCAAGAAGGCTCCGGCGAAGAAGGCCCCCGCCAAGAAGGCCGAAGACGCTGACGATGCTGCCGTGGAAAAGCCGGCAGCGAAGAAGCCTGCGGCCAAGAAGGCCCCGGCCAAGAAGCCTGCCGCCAAGAAGGCCGAGGCGGCTGAGGAAGGCGAGGCCAAGCCCGCCGCCAAGAAGCCTGCTGCGAAGAAGGCTCCGGCCAAGAAGGCAGCTGCCAAGACCGAAGACTGATCCCTACCGGATACGGTCCTACAGCAAGGGCCCGGGGCGCCGAGCGCTCCGGGTCTTTCTGATTCCGGCTGTCAGCGCGTCTCCGGCAACGGGCGGTCGCTGGCGACCCAGCCCACACCCACGCGGTAAAGCGTGACCGTTGCGACCGGAAATCCGCTCTCGCGCAGGTGCCGTGCAATCGCATCGGCGTCGAAGCGGCGCTGCGTTTCGTGCTCGGCCCAGAAAAGGTTTGGGCAAGTGCCCGACAGTTCGCGCGAGGTGGCAGGCGCGATGCGAAAGCCGAGCTGGTCTGCCACCCGATGATAGGCCCAAGGTGCCACCTGGCGGTTGTCCGCTGGCGACATGGCCATCACGTCCGCGTTCCAGAAGGCATCGGTGTGGACCGTGGTGTCCGGGCAGGCGGCAACGGTGCGGGCAATGAGCCGGCCAGTGCCCAGCCAGCTGTTGCGCACCGCGATGGTCTGCGCATTGCGCATGAGCGCAAAGCCGGTCCAGATGAGCGCGGCGATCAGAAGAAGCACTTCGATCCGTCCGGACACGGCGGCCAAGAGCCGCGCGCAGGCGGCGGCCAGGAAGAAGGCCAGCGCACCGCCCATGACCACGAGGTACTTTTCGATAAGGATAGGCCGGACGAGATGAATGCCCGCGAGCACGGCTAGTCCGAGAACGATTCCGACGCCGGTCAACAGGCAGACGCTCAGGAGGTTGGGAAGGGCGCGTTCGCGCAAGGCATCGCGGATCAGCAGCAGGCTGCCGGCGGCACTGCCAAGCAGGATCGGCAGGTTTGCTTCCAGAGTACGAAGCGACAGATACAGTGCCGCATGCCCAGCTGCAGGAAGACCGGCTTCGATCCAGAACACCTGCGTGTTGCGTGTCCAGTAGGGAAGCTGGAAGGCCGTCACCGCCAGAAACAGCGTTCCCGCCGCGATGGGTGCGGGAAGGAGCGCTCGCAGCCGCGCGCGGTCGCGCCGAAGCAAGGCAGTGGCAATGAACGGAACCAGCAGAAAGCCCGAAAACAGCGTTGTTATGATGTGCGTATTGAAGGCGACCAAGACCGTGGCAGCATAGACGGCTTGCCGCCCGCGTCCGCCTTGTGTCGGCGCCATCCAGATGCTTGCCAGCGTAAGCGACAGCAGCGCACCTGCGCATAGCGAGATGAAGTAGGAGCGCAGTTCGCTGCCCGCGTGAAGCGTCCACTCGTTGCTCGCCAGTAGCAGCACCAGCAATCCCGCTGCACCGCGAAGGCGCGGCTCGCCCCGGGCGATGATCCAGCCACCTGTCGCCGTGACCGCAGCCACCGCAATGTTGACCAGACGGTGATGTGCGATGTCTCCGGTCCAGGCCGTGGCCCGCATCAGCATGTAGAAGAAGGGCGGGTGGTTGTCCGCCAGCCAGCTTGTCCGGAGGGCCTCGATCCAGCCCCGATCGGGGCGGGTGACGTACTGGGTGTAGAACTCGTCGTACCACGGCCCGCGTGTTAGCGATGTCCACACCAGTGCCGCAGCGAGCCCCAGCAGCGCCACCGCCACGACGGCGCCACGCGGTGCGCTACGGGCGGTGTCCTCCTGGCTGGCCATTACGTGCTCCTGATCGGTCCGTCCGCCGCGTTAGGCGCAGCAGGCAAAGATTCCGTGAAGCCGGCGGGGCGCTGGAGCCTACTCGTGCCAGTTGCGGAAGGACGGCTGGGCAAGTTCGGCACTACGGGCGCGTTCGTAGGCGGCGCCGATGCGCAGGACTTTCGCGTCCTCCCACTGGCCCGCCATGAACGACAGGCCCACCGGCAGGCGCTCCACCTGGCCCATCGGCACGGTAAGATGCGGATAGCCTGCGATGGCCGCCAGCGATCCCGCGCCGATACCCATGAAATGGTCGCCGTTGACGAGATCGATGGGCCACGCCGGGCCCGTCGTCGGCGCAATCAGCACATCGACGTCGTTCTCGCGCATCAGCTTGTCGATACCGTCGGACCTCGCCAGTCTGAGAGAGTTCTCGCGGGCCTTTTCGTATGCCTCGGCGTCGGTCGCTTCCAGCGCTTCCTTGAAGGTTTCCTGCCCGTACCAGCGCAGCTCCTCGGCCGCGTGGGCCTCGTCGAAAGTGATCAGGCCGGCAAGGTCGCGGGCAGGGGGATCGCCGGGCAGGCTGGCGAGATAGGCGTTGATGCCTTCGCGGAACTCGTAGAGCAGCACGGTGTACTCGTCGCGGCCCATGGCCGGGTCGCGCTCATAGTCGATCTCGACGATCTCCGCACGGGCGCGCTTCATGTCGGCAATGGCCCGGTCGAACAGCGAAAGAACGCCCGGCAGGTTGCCTGCCTGCTTGCGCAAGACGCCGATGCGCACGCCTTTCAGGCTCGCCTGGGCGAGACCCTGCGTGAAATCGACCAGATGCTCGTCTGCTTCCGCCGTGGCCGGGTCCGCCGGATCGCTTCCCGCCATGGCATTGAGCAGCAGCGCGGCGTCGGCAACGCTGGTGGCCATCGGGCCCGCCGTATCCTGGCTCGCGCTGATGGGAATGATGTGCGTGCGGCTGACGAGCCCGACCGTGGGCTTGAAACCGACCACGCCGTTGACCGAGGCCGGACAGGTGATCGAACCGTCGGTTTCAGTGCCGATGGCCGCCCAGGCGAACCCGGCGGCGACAGCCGCGCCGCTTCCCGCCGAGGAGCCGCAGGGGCTGCGGTCTATGGCATAGGGGTTGCGCGTCTGCCCGCCCACGCCGCTCCAGCCGCTGGAGGAGCGGTCGCCGCGGAAGTTGGCCCATTCCGACAGGTTGGTCTTGCCCAGGATGATCGCGCCTGCCTTGCGCAGCCCCGCCACCAGCGGCGCATCGCGCCCGGTCTCATTGTCCCTGAGCGCGAGGCTGCCCGCAGTCGTGGGCATGTCGCGGGTTTCGATGTTGTCCTTGATCAGGACCGAATGGCCGGCGAGCGGGGCACTCATGCCCGCTTCGAACGCTGCTGTTGCATCGCCCGCATCGGGATCGATTGCAATCACGGCATTGAGGCGCGGCCCCACGTCGTCGATGGCCTCTATGCGCTTGAGATAAGTCTCGGGGCTTTCCTGTGCTGTAGCGGGAAAACCCGGTAGTGCCGCCAGTAGCGCGGATGCCAGGGACAGCAGTTTGACTCGCGGAAAACCCATAAACGCCCCTTGTTCCTTTTGCAGCCCACGGGATGAAACTGCGCGCTCGGGATCGCGACTGCAACAGGATAAAACCGGCGGCGGTGCCCGATCCAGCCCGATTTTCGCAGCAAAAGCGGCGAATTGTCTCAAACGCGACAACGATTGAAGGGTTAATCCCCTTGAACATCGATGACGGGCGCGCGACATAGGCGGTCCCATTCAGAAGAGGACTCTCATGCTCGACCTGTTTGGCGCCTCGGGCGCCCAAGGAAAGTTCACCACCGATCCCGTGACTGGCGCCCTGGTGCCGATGGTTGTCGAGCAGACCAGCCGCGGCGAGCGCAGCTTCGACATCTATTCGCGCCTCCTGCGCGAGCGCATCGTGTTCATCACCGGCCAGGTGGAAGACCACATGGCCTCGCTGATCGTGGCGCAGTTGCTGTTCCTGGAATCGGAGAATCCTTCGAAGGACATCTCGATGTACATCAATTCGCCGGGTGGCGTCGTCACGGCGGGCATGGCGATCCACGACACCATGCAGTACATCAAGCCGCGCGTTTCTACCGTTTGCATCGGTCAGGCTGCCTCGATGGGCAGCTTCCTGTTGGCCGCCGGCGAGCCGGGCATGCGCATTGCGCTGCCGAACGCGCGCATCATGGTCCATCAGCCGTCGGGCGGCGCCCAGGGCATGGCATCCGATATCGAGATTCAGGCGCGTGAAATCCTGCGCATGCGCAAGCGCCTCAACGATCTTTACGTGAAGTACACCGGCAAGACGCTCGACGAGATCGAGAAGGCCATGGATCGGGATACCTTCCTCGAGGCCGAGGAAGCGCTGTCTTTCGGCTTGGTCGACAAGGTCTTCGAGACGCGTCCTGATGCCGACAAGTCGGCAGAGGGCTGACTTTTTGGCCACTGATATCTATCTTCAGTCTGTGGCAAGCATTTTTGCCTAGGATTGATAAATCGCCCCCTGCCAGAGTAGACTGTGCGAGTCGCCTCAGTGGGGGGCCCAAGACGGAAAATGACGAAATTGAGCGGATCTGACGCGAAAAGCACCCTGTACTGCAGTTTCTGCGGCAAGTCGCAGCACGAAGTGCGCAAGCTGATCGCGGGCCCTACGGTTTTCATCTGCGATGAGTGTGTCGAGCTGTGCAACGACATCATTCGTGAGGAAACCAAGGCTGGCATCGCGGGCAAGAAGGACGGCGGCGTGCCGTCTCCCCGCGAAATCTGCGAGACGCTGAACGACTACGTGATCGGCCAGCAACGCGCCAAGCGCGTGCTGTCGGTGGCTGTCCACAACCACTATAAGCGGCTGAAGCACGCGGGCAAGCAGGGCGAGGTCGAACTGTCGAAGTCGAACATCCTGCTGGTCGGGCCGACCGGCTGCGGCAAGACGCTGCTGGCCCAGACGCTGGCCAAGACGTTCGATGTGCCCTTCACCATGGCCGACGCAACCACGCTGACCGAAGCGGGCTACGTGGGAGAGGATGTGGAGAACATCATCCTCAAGCTGCTTCAGGCTTCCGACTACAATGTCGAGAAGGCGCAGCACGGCATCGTCTACATCGACGAGATCGACAAGATCAGCCGCAAGGCCGAGAACCCGTCGATCACGCGCGACGTTTCGGGTGAAGGCGTGCAGCAGGCGCTGCTCAAGCTGATGGAAGGCACCACGGCTTCGGTACCGCCGCAGGGCGGGCGCAAGCACCCGCAGCAGGAATTCCTGCAGGTGGACACGACCAACATCCTGTTCATCTGCGGCGGCGCCTTCGCCGGCCTCGAAAAGATCATCGCCGACCGTCTGCAGAAGCGCTCGATCGGTTTCGGCGCGCATGTCGCCGATCCGGACAAGCGCCGTGTCGGTGAACTGCTCCAGAAGGCCGAGCCGGAAGACCTTCTCAAGTTCGGTCTCATCCCCGAATTCGTCGGTCGTCTGCCGGTGATCGCGACGCTGGAAGATCTCGACATCGCCGCACTGGTTATGATCCTGCGCGAGCCGAAGAACGCGCTGATCAAGCAGTACGCCAAGCTCTTCGATCTTGAGGACGTGGAACTGACGTTCACCGACGATGCGCTCGAGGCGATTGCCCAGAAGGCGATCGACCGCAAGACCGGCGCTCGTGGTCTTCGCTCCATTGTGGAGGGCCTCCTGCTTGACACCATGTTCGACTTGCCGACCGAGAGCGATATTGCTGAAGTCGTAGTCGATGCAGACGTGGTGGCTGGCCGCAAGGAGCCTGTTCGCGTGCTGAAGGGCGACAAGACGGAGACGGCTGCGGCCTGATCTGCCTGATTTTGTAGAGACAAAAAAAGGGCTGCTTGCACCTCGTGTAGGCAGCCCTTGCTCTTTGTCGGTTCATGCGGATGGGCATGGACTTGTTCGGGTATAAGCCTAGAGGTCGTACATCCCCCTGTGTTGTCACGCCTTGCGTTTCAGCCCCCTGTAATCGGAGCTACGCATGGAACGTGTTCACCAAGTCTACCTCGCATATGCGCTTACCGTCGGAATGGTCGCGACGATCGTCGCCATCATTCTTCGCGCTCGGTACAATGCCCCGCGGCGCAAGAACGCACGTGCTCGAAAGCGGGATAATGATGCTTACGAAGCGCGCATGGCACGGCAGGACGCGGATAAAGACACTAACTGAGGCTGCCTGCATTCCTGGTGGAGCGGTGCTGTCCCATTGGGCTACATCGCTCTCACGGAGTCTGTCGCGGACCTTGCGCCGCGCGCGGCGGCGGCGCTAGCCTTTCAAAAACGAGGGGAGAGCCGATGACAGACGCCCGGATTCCGGTTTCGCGTGTGATCCATACGATTCACGCCACCACCGACATCTACAAATGCCGCCTGCTCTATCAGGATGCACTCGGCGGGCTGGTCTTTGCCGAAAACTACTTCCCGGCCGAGGATCGCGACGCGGCCTTGCTTTATGTGACCGATCACATGGTCGAGCCGATGGCGCCGCGCAACGCGGAGGATCTGACCAAGCCGTTTGTGCGGATGACGGCCAAGATCGGTCAGGCCTTCCACTCCTTCGAGATCAAGGTGCCCGACGGGAAGGCGGCCAGCGCCGCTTTCCGGGAAGCCGGTTGCACCGTCGCCAGCGACTACGGCGTGTTCTTCTTCGTGAAGCCCGAATCGACCGGCGGTGTGTTGCTCGAGGTCTGCGAACTGCCGATGCCGAACGATCCCTACGATCGTGGCAACTGGAATCCCGCAGTTGGCGCAGGGCACGCCTGCACGGTAAGCGGGCTGGATCACATCGCTTGCGTAACTGCCGATATCCCCACGGCCTTGCACTTCTTTACCGAGGTGGTGGACGGGCAGCTTCTCGACGACGCCCGTACAGAACTGCCGCAGCCTGGCCGACGGGTGTTGCTGCGGGTAGGCGATACGCGTGTGGCTTTCATCCAGCCCGACGATACGGCGTCAGGGCCGCTGGGGGCCTTTCTCGCAAAGGAGCAGAACGGCATCTACGCACTTGTCTGGAAGGTCGCGGACGAGAGCAAGGCCCGGGCGCACTTTGCGGACAAGCTCAAGCTGCGGTTGACGCAGGATGACTGCGTGACACCGGGCTTCGCCATCAATCCCGAGGACTTCCTGGGCGCCCGGCACGAGTTCGTTACGGGCTGACCGCAAGCGTCAGACTGTGGCTGCGCTTTCCAGCGGGCAAGCGCAGTTGCCGTCCGTCTCGATCTGGATGGTCGGATGGCCGATTCCGAACGCGTGCTCGAGGTCATGCGCGAGATCGCGCAGGAACGAGTCGTGCGGTGCCCCCTCGGGCATGAGCAGGTGCGCGGTCATCGCGGTTTCGGTCGTGCTCATCGGCCAGATGTGCAGGTCATGCACCTGCGTCACACCGGGCTGGCGCTCGAGCATGGCCCGCACTTCGGCGCTATCGATATTGGCCGGAACGCCCAGCATGCCCATTCGCAGCGAATCGCGTAGCAGGCCCCAACTCGACCAGGCGATGACGGCGGTAATGACGAGCGACGTGATCGGATCGACCAGTTCCAAGCCTGTCAGCATGATGATCCCCCCGGCGACGACCACGCCGACCGATACGACGGCGTCTGCCATGAGATGGACGAAGGCGGCGCGCAGGTTGAGATCCGACTTCGAATCCTTGACGAAAAGCAGCGCGGAAAGCGCATTGATGACGATGCCGATGCCCGCCACCACCATCATCGTCGTACCGGCCACAGGCGCAGGATCGGCGAACCGCCGGATGATCTCGACCAGAATCGCACCGACAGCCACCCACAGCAGGGCTGCATTGGCGATCGCGGCGAGGATCGAGGAACTCTTCAATCCGTAGGTGAAACGGTCCGAGGGAGGTCGTGCCGACAGGACGTTGGCAGCCCAGGCGAGGATCAGCGAGAGAACGTCGGAAACGTTGTGCCCGGCGTCGGCCAGCAGAGCCATCGATCCACTGACAACGCCGGCGACGACTTCGGCAATCACGAAGATGACGTTGAGCGCTATCGCAAGCGCGAAGGCCTTGCTGGCATCGCCGCTGCTGGGTGGTGACGGGTGAGCATGTCCATGATGGTGCCCGTGACTGTGATGATGATGATGGCCTGCGCTCATGTTTTGTCCATCGCACGCGCCACGTCGCACCAGCAAGCGATGACGTATCATCTCATGGCCATTTGACGGGCGTAGCAGAGGTCGGCGGAAATGCTTTTCCGTGACATTTTTGCCGCACTGCAAAACTGCATGGGTTAATTATCAATTTGAAATTAATAGATAAAAATATGTTCTCGACGGAGATATGACAATCTGGTCATAAAATTTCGCAGTTGCGAACGTAAATGAATCCCAAACGTCAGAAAGTTGTCATATCGGGCTGCTCTTAGCAGCCGCAGCAATCTTGCGGCGGAGGGTAAAAAACAAACCGTCGCACTTTGTGTCCACCCAGTCCGAAAGAGCTCAGGGGGCTAAAATGAAGTTCCAGTCCGTTCTCAAGACCGCTGCCAGTAGCCTGGCTGTCGGTACCGCATTCCTCGCCGTTCCGGCATTCGCGCAGTCGACCGGTTCGATCGACTTCGAAGATAACGCGATCGTCGTCACCGGCCTTCGGGCCAATGGCGTCGAGGGCATCGAACTGCCCGATACGCCGAAGGCCTCGCAGGTTCTCACTTCGGAGCAGATCCAGCGTGCGCGCCCCGGTCAGACCATCAACGACATCATCAACCTGGTCCCCGGCGTCAGCTTCCAGAACAACGACCCCTGGGGTTCGTCGGGTGGTGGCTTCACCATCCGCGGCTTCGGCGCAGACCGCGTCTCGCAGACACTCGACGGTCTCCCGCTCAACGACTCGGGCAACTACGCGCTGTACACCAACCAGCAAGTCGACACCGAGATCATCGACAACGTCAACGTCAACCTCGGCGTGACCGACGTCGACAGCCCGACCGCTTCGGCTTCGGGCGGTACGGTCAACCTGCGCACGCGCGTTCCGGGCGACGACTTCGGCGTCTTCACCACGATGTCCATTGGTGACGTGCTTTCGCCGGGAAGCTATTCGGACAGCCTGTACACCCGTGCATTCGGCATGATCGACACCGGCGACATCACCGGCATGGGCACCAAGGCTTTCGTTTCGGCCAGCTACCAGCGCTATGGCGTACCCTACAATCCGTACGGCATGGTCGACAAGACGCAGCTGAACGCCCGCATCTACCAGGAACTGGGCGGCAGCGGCGACTTCGTTTCGGTCGCGGCGCACTGGAACCAGAACCGCAACAACTTCGCGGGCTCGGAAGACGTCAACGATCTGCTTGGCTACTACGATGGCGAGTTCAGCAAGCGTGATCGTTTCACCGTCTACGCGAAGGAAGCCGAAGCGCCCTATCCGTGCAGCGTTCCTGCCGGCCAGGTCTATCAGGGCGGCGGGGATCCCACCCAAAGCGAACGCTACGACGACCGTAACGGTTGCGGCGCGCCCTTCTATCGCCGCTATAACCCGTCCGACACGGGCAACATCCGCGGTTCCTCGCGCTTCACACTGGCCGATGGTCTCATCCTGACCGTCGATCCGAGCTACCAGTACGTCAAAGCCAACGGTGGCGGCCCCGACGATCTGCGCGAAGCATTCTACACCGAGGGGGGTGTCAATTACACGGGCGCTTTCGGTGGCGGTTACTACTTTGGCCGGGATCTCAACGGCGACGGTGACATGCAGGATCGCGTCGCTGGTAACGACCCCAGCCAGACCCGCACCGACCGTCTTGGCGTGATCGCCAACCTGATCTGGGAAATCAATGACGACCAGCGCGTTCGCGTCGCCTACACCTGGGACCGCGCCCGTCACCGTCAGACCGGCCAGATTACCTACATGCTGCCGAACGGCGAGCCGAGCGATGTTTTCGCGATTGATAACCCCGTGCTCGACCTCAACGGTAACGAAGTCAACAAGCGGGATCGTCTGTCGTGGGCCATCCTGCATCAGGTTTCGGGTGAATACCGCGGTACGTTCGGGGATCTCACTGCCAAGCTGGGTTTGCGTGCACCGTTCTTTACGCGTCGCCTGAACCAGAACTGCTTCACGACGTCGGTTAGCGGTTTCGTCGATTGCCCGACTCCCGGTCAGGACCTGACGGCATACATGGCAGCCAACCCGAACTACGCTCAGCCGCAGTCGCGCGTTTACAAGTACGACAAGCTGCTGCCGAACGTCGGCTTCACCTACAACTTCACGCCTGAAGCTTCGGTGTTCGCCAACTATGCCAAGGGTCTTTCGGTGCCCGGCACCGACCCGCTGTACGACTCGCTCTACCTGCCCGACAGCGACTTCGCTCGCCCGGTTCCGGAAACGACCGACAGCTTCGACCTTGGTGTGCGCTATCGTAGGGGCCGCCTCACGGCTCAGGTCGCGGGTTGGTACACCAAGTACAACAACCGTCTGGCGAGCTCGTTCGACCCCAATGCCAACAACGGTGACGGTGCCACCGTTTATCGTAACCTCGGGCAGGTCGATAAATGGGGTCTCGATGGTTCGATCGCGTACAGCCCCACCGATAATACGCTCCTCTATATCTTCGGCTCGTACAACGACTCCAAGATCAAGGACGACATCCTTGGTGGCAATTGCAGCCAAAGGGACGTCGACAACAGCGACAACGGTTGCACGGTTGTAGGTGATCAGTACTACTTCCTGACCGGTGGCAAAATGGAATCGGGCTCGCCGAACTACTCGTTTGGTGCCCGCGGTCAGGTTCGTTTTGGCGGGCTCGAACTCGGTGCACAGGTCAAGCGGACCGGCAAGCGCTGGTTGGATGACGTCAACTCGACTCGCATCCCGGCTTACACGCTCGTTGATCTCGACGTGCGCTACGTGATCGCTGAGGGGCCGACCGGTGGCGATGTCGCGCTCCAGCTGAACCTGACCAATCTGTTCGATGAATACTACATCGGCTACTTTGGCGGTTCGACCAACGGTGAGAGCTTTGCCCAGATCGGTGCTCCGCGCGCCGGCAGCCTTTCGCTCTCGATCGGCTTCTGATCCTTCGATCAGTCTGAAAGAAAAAGGAGGGAGGGGCCTGCGGGTCCCTCCCTTTTTCTTTGTCTGCTATCCTCCCGGCGGTAATCGGCGGCATGCTCTTGTTCGCATCGACCAGTGCGATAGCGTGATCCCACAGGCTCCGATCAGAGGGCGAGGGAGGACAGGGCATGCGATGGAACGAGGCCGAGCGGAATGCGCAGGTCGTGGGGGCGAGGGAGCGGCTTCCGTTCCTCAGCGAAGACCAGCTCGACGATCGTCACTTCGAAGCGATGGAGCAGTTGCGTGTGCTCTATGGCTATCCCGAAGGAATGCCGCTGGCGCCCTTCTTCGCTACTCTGGCGCACAGTCCCGAATTTTTTGCCGGGTATATCGATCTCGGCGTGACTGCCTCGATCCGCAGTGCCTTGCCGGCGCGGGTGCGTGAACTGGCGATCCTGCGGACCGGATGGCTCCACGGAGCGCCTTACGTTTGGGGAGAGCATGTCCATTCCTCGCGGGACCGCGTGCTGAGCAGCGAAGAAATCGAACGGATCACGCAGGGATCGCAGGCCGAGGGGTGGGATGAACTCGACCGCGCTGTTCTGCGCGCTGCAGAGGATCTGCATGCCGATTCCATGATCTGCGACGAAACCTGGGATCTGCTCGCTAGCCATCTCGACGCGAGGCAGCTTCTCGAACTGCCGATCGTCATCGGGCACTATGTGACGACGGCGTATGTGCAGAACTCGCTGCGCACCCGGCTTACCGACAACAATCCTGAAGGTCTGGCGACGCGCTGACGGCGTCGCGCTGGGGGGCTATTCGTAGACGCAGGCGTCGTAACCGTCGCGCTTCACGGTCCCGAGGCGCGCGGCGATGGTGTTGCCGTAGCGGCGGGTGAAACCGCCCGGGCTCTTCACGCTCCGGGTCTTGGGGCTGGGCAGGGCGGCTGCCATGCGCGCGGCTTCGAGCGGCGTCAGCTTGGCCGCCGATTTGCCGAAATAGCGCTGCGCCCCGGCCTCGACGCCGTAGGTACCGATGCCGGTTTCCGCGACGTTGAGGTACACCTCCATGATCCGCCGTTTGTCCCACAGGTTCTCGATCAGGAAAGTGAACCAGACCTCCAGCCCCTTGCGCAGGTAGCGGGACCAGCCTTCACCCTGCCAGAGGAACACGTTCTTGGCGGTCTGCTGGCTGATGGTGGAGCCGCCGCGCAGGCGTTCGCCCTTGGCGTTGCGCTCCATGGCCTTTTCGATGGCCTCGGTATCGAAACCGTTATGGCTGCAGAACTTGCCATCCTCTGCCGCGATCACGGCGGCGACCATGTTGCGGTCGATCCGGCTTAGCGGTTCCCAGTCCTTGGTCAGGCCATTGCCGTCGGCCAGCATGGTGAACGTCACCGGCGGGGGGACGAAACGGTAGAGAACCGTGATGCCCACGCTGATCGCGACGAACCAGACGATAAGCTTGGCGATGAAACGCATGACCCGCAAAATGCCCTGAACCGGAGTGTTGCAGCGGTTCTAGAGCCTGCCGCAGCGATCTGGCAACGGGGCTTGATACGGGTGTCGCGGGTTATGCGGCGTGGATCGGCGGGTTGTCCCCGGCTTCGTGGCCGGCATTCTCGGCGCGGTAGAATACCACGCGATCGCGCCCTTCGTGCTTGGCACTGTAGAGCGCCTCGTCGGCGTGCCGGTAAAGCTCGCGGAAATCGCTGTCGGGCGTTGCTTCGGCGACGCCGATGCTGACCGTCACCGGGCCCTCGCCAATGGCCTCGGCGTGATTGCACTCTGCGATCCCCTTGCGCACGCTCTGCGCGAAACGGTGCAGGGCGAAGCCGTCCATGCCGGCGACCATCAGCGCGAACTCCTCGCCGCCGAGACGGGCCACCTTGCACATGTCGCCTTCCCAGCGGGCGATGCGATTGCCAATGGTGACGAGCACCATGTCGCCGGCATCGTGGCCATGAGTGTCGTTGATGCGCTTGAACTTGTCGATGTCGAGCAGAAGCAGGGCAAGCGGGCTGGCGCCCGAGCGGTTGACGTCGAACATCGGGGCGGCCGCTTCCACAAAGCCGCGGCGGTTGCGCAGGCCGGTGAGGGGGTCGCGGCGGGCGAGTTCGTGGGCCTGGGCCTCGGCCCTGCGCGCCCGGTCGTGCTCGATGCGTAGCCGGGCATGGGTGCGCGAGGCGGCAGCGGCGAGCCAGAGCGTCTGCCAGGCGGCGGCGAAGAGCACCAGAAGCTGCGAGCCGCCCCCCCAGAAGATAGTGTTGGTATCCACGAACTGCACGCTGCCCAGCGCCAGCATCGGCAGCGACCATGCGCCCGCGAAGGTCCGCGCCTCGACGCTCCCGCGCCGCCATGCCCAGCCGAGGCACAGGGCGACACCGATCAGCACGCCGAGGATCAATGCGCCCAGAACCGCCGCCATGGTCTCGATCGGGCCTTGCCGCATGAAAGTCAGCGGAATGCCGAGAATGGCGACGGCAGCGGCGAGGGTCAGCGTGATGCGGCGCATCGGTTCCGGCAGGACCTGCCGGTCGAGCGCCATCACGGCACTGAACGCCGCCATGGTCACGGCAAGGCACGAGAGCGCCGTGCAGGTCTGGGCGGAAACGGCACCGGCCAATCCGGGTAAGATGAAGAGGTGCAACTGCGACCACATCGTGCCCCACACCAGCATGCAGCCTGCCCATGCCGCCTGCCACAAAGGGAACTGGCGTCGCAGGGAAAAGGCCAGCGTTGTGTTGTAGAGCGCACCGATCAGCAGCAGCGTGAGTGCTGCTGCGACCGAGATCGAAAGCGCGGTTGCCTGCACATTGGCCTCGCCGCGGGTCATCATGCGCATGCGCAGGAGGTTGGCGCTCGCGAGTCGATCGAAACGCATGGTGATCGAGAGCAGCCGGGCATCGCGCAAAGGCGCCTCGAAGGCGATCTGACCGCCCGTGCGCCAGTGCGAGCCGAAGTTGCCGCTGTTCACTTCCTGGCTCAGGCTGCGGCCATCCGCATACGTGAAAGAGACCTTCAGCCGATCGAACCGCGAATGATGGACGAGCAGGACCAGATTGCGCGGATCGACAGGATAGGTGTCTACGTTCGTGCGCAGCCAGAGACTTCCGCGCTGATAGCCTTGCGGATCACCGATGCATGAGAAAGGCGGTGGAGAAGCGCTGTCGGCCGACAGCGTTTCCGATACGGCATGGCACAGCGAATGGTTGAGGATGACTTCGGCAGCCGCGCGATCCGTCCAGCCCGTCCACAGCAGCAACGCGGCAAGGAAGGCCAGTACCTTCAGGGCCGGATTTCGGGGATAGACGCGGGGCTGCATGACAGCCATCTCCATGGCACGATTATGCCTTACGGTTTATTACCGATCCCTGGATTTTCCCCACTTTTCACGGTGTTGGACGAGCTGCATATACGAAAAGACCGGGCCGTCGGATTGACGACCCGGTCCTTGTTTGATTGTTACGCGCCTGCGAACTTATCAGGCAGCCGGCATAAGTTTCTTTTCGCCGGCGATGCGATTCATCGCCTTCTGCAGCTTCTCGAAGGCGCGGACCTCGATCTGGCGGACGCGTTCGCGACTCACCTTGTAGACCTGGCTGAGTTCCTCGAGCGTCTTGGGGTCGTCGGTCAGACGGCGCTCGGTCAGAATGTCGCGTTCGCGATCGTTGAGCGAGTCCATCGCTTCGACCAGCATGTCGTGGCGCACGGTCTTCTCTTCGGCCTCGGCGACGATTTCGTCCTGCAGCGGGTTTTCATCCTGCAGGATGTCCATCCACTGGCCTTCGCCTTCCTCGCGCAGCGAGACGTTCAGCGAAGCGTCGCCGCCCATCATCATGCGCCGGTTCATGTTGACGACCTCGGTCTCCGACACGCCCAGCGTGGTCGCGATCTTGGTGACGTCGTCCGGGTGCAGGTCAGTATCCTCGTATGCGTCGAGGTTCTTCTTCATGCGGCGCAGGTTGAAGAACAGTTTCTTCTGCGCGGCGGTGGTGCCCATCTTCACGAGCGACCACGAGCGCAGAATGAACTCTTGAATCGAGGCCTTGATCCACCACATTGCATACGTGGCGAGGCGGAAACCCCGGTCGGGTTCGAACTTCTTCACGCCCTGCATGAGGCCGATGTTGCCTTCGGAAATCAGTTCCGACACGGGCAGGCCGTAGCCTCGATAACCCATCGCGATCTTCGCGACGAGGCGCAGGTGGCTGGTCACCAGATGCGCGGCGGCTTCGGGATCCTCGTGTTCCTTGTAGCGCTTGGCGAGCATGTATTCCTGCTCAGGCGCAAGCACCGGGAATTTGCGGATTTCCGAAAGGTAGCGGTTGAGGCTCTGCTCACCGCCCAGTGTCGGCACCGCGGGGAGGTTTCGTTCCTTGTTGCTCACTATCTTCCGTCCTTTCTAGGTCGGCCAGCGGTCAAAGACCCTTAAGAGGCGTCTTAGCTTGCGGCCACCTGTTCATCATAGCACATAAATACGATTTCAGTGTCGCAATTCGTCGATCAGTGTCCGCATGTCGTCGGGCAATGGACTGACGAAGTGGACCGTTTCCTTCTTAACGGGATGAGCGAAGCCAAGTTCCGCAGCATGGAGCGCTTGCCGGGAAAAACCCAAGCTTTGCAGAAGGGGGCGAATCGCTGAAGGTGTACGTCCATAGACAGGGTCCCCTAATAGCGCATTGCCTATTGACGACATGTGAACACGGACCTGATGCGTCCGCCCTGTCTCCAGGCGACACTCGATCAGCGATGCGCCCTTGAGCGCTTCCAGAGTCCGATAATGCGTCACTGCGTGCTTGCCTCTGCCGTCCTCGACCAGCGCCATCTTCTTGCGATTGGTATTCGAACGGCCGATGGCTCCGGTTACAGTCCCCGAAGGTGGAACGGGTCTTCCGGCCACTACGGCGCGGTAGGACCTCTGAATCGAGTGGTCTGCGAACTGGGCGGCAAGCCCCTCGTGTGCGCGATCGGTCTTGGCAACGACGAGAAGGCCGGAGGTGTCCTTGTCGATGCGGTGGACGATGCCAGGGCGGGCGACACCGCCGATGCCAGAAAGCTGGCCGCGGCAATGGTGGAGCAGGGCATTGACCAGAGTTCCGTCGGGATTGCCTGCAGCGGGATGGACGACGAGCCCGGCGGGCTTGTCGATCACGATCAGGTCCTCGTCCTCGTAGACGACGTTGAGTGGCAGATCCTGGGCGACGGCCTCGGCAGGCGCGGCTTCGGGCACATCAATCAGAAACGGCGTGCCGGGCGCGACCTTGAGCGAGGCTTGCGACGCCGGTTTGCCGGCCAGCGTGACGCGACCTTCGCCCATCAGCGCCTTGACCCGTTCGCGGGAAAGCCCGCTGGCGTCGGCCAGCGCCTTGTCGAGGCGGCCGCCTGCCGATCCGATCTCGCCCTGGATGATGTTTTCGTTCGCCCCCATTGCGGCTAGGATTTGGGGATGGTTGTCGAGGTGACAAGTGGCGTTATGGCCACACTGTGCGAGGAAGCGGACCGCGCCGCGCCCGAAGAATGCTGCGGGCTGCTGCTGGGACGGGATGAACCGGGCGGGGAAGGGCGTATCGACGGGCTGGTCCCTGCCGCCAACGTGGCCGATGATCCACGTCTGCGCTTTGAAATCGACCCCGCCGTGCTGCTTTCCGCACACAAGGCTGCGCGCAGTGGTGGCCCTCAGATCGTGGGCTATTATCACTCGCATCCGGTGGGACATCCGGTGCCTTCGGCCACCGATTGCGAACATTCCACTGGCGATTCGCGCATTTGGGCGATCATTGCCGGTGCACATGTTGCTTTCTGGCGTGATAGCGGGAATGGTTTCCGCGCATTGACTTATCGCATGGTTGGAGAGGACCATGCGGACGATATCAAGGCGAAGTGAACGGAAAGCGCCCTATACAATGACTACGAGCTCGCTCGAACTTGCCAGTCTCTTATGCTCCCGACTGTGTCACGACATGCTCAGCCCCGTCGGCGCGCTGTCGAACGGGCTAGAGCTTCTGGCGGACGAGAACGATCCCGAAATGCGCCAGCGTTGTTTCGAGCTGCTGGACCAGAGTGCGCGGATTTCGACCGACAAGCTGAAGTTCTTCCGCCTCGCGTTCGGCGCGGCTGGCGGTTTCGGGGAAATGGTCCCGGTCAGTGAAGCGCGGGCGCTGGTGGACGGACTGGTCGCGAACAATGCGCGGATCGTGGTTAACTGGTCGCTATCCAGTGATTCCCTGCCCAAGGCGGCGATCAAGATCCTGCTCAATTTCGCGCTGTTCGGGATCGAGGCGCTGCCGCGCGGCGGCAACCTCGACATCGCGGCGGAATTCCGCGACAGCGGCAGCGAGATCGCGGTGCGGGCCGCCGGGCAGCGCATTGCCTTCGACCGCGATATCGGTCGCGCGCTGGAGGGAACCTTGCCGACCGGAGAGCTTTCAAGCCGCACGGCACCGGCGGCGATGATCAACGGCCTGGCCGAGGAATATGGCGGCCAGCTGCAATTCGTCCTTGCGGAAGACGCGCTGGTGCTCGGCGCCGTCCTGCCGGGCAGCTGAAGGAAACCGGGGAGAACGCACGCATGCGGAAAGGTCGAGCGAAATGAACCGCTGGCTGGTCAACCGCGTCGTCGAATCGCCCAACTGGAATGCGCGGAAGCTGCCGATCTCGATGGTCGTGCTGCACTATACCGGCATGAAGAGCGCCGACGAGGCACTCGCGCGGATGTGCGATCCTGAAGCGGAAGTGTCGGCGCACTACATGATCGACGAGGAGGGTGTCGTGACCTCGCTGGTTCCCGAGGATAAGCGTGCCTGGCATGCGGGCAAGTCCTATTGGCGCGGTGTTACCGACGTGAACTCGGCCAGCATCGGAATTGAACTCGCCAATCCGGGGCACGAGTGGGGCTATCGTCCGTTTCCCGAGCCGCAGATGGACGCCTTGCTGCCGCTTCTGGCCGACGTGATGGATCGGCATGACATCCCGCGCGCCAATGTCGTGGGCCATTCCGACATCGCACCAGCCCGCAAGCAGGATCCGGGCGAATATTTCGATTGGCACCGGCTCGGCGAACTCGGGCTCGCGCTCGACATTCCCTCGGCAAAGATGAACCTCTTCTACGACAATCCCGGGGCTTTCTATCTGGCGATGGAGCGGTTCGGATATGATATCTCCGACGGCCGCGCGGCCGTGCGCGCCTTTCAGCGGCGGTTCCGGCCGATGATCATCGATGGCGAACTCGACGGCGAGATCGGCGGCATTCTGTTCGAACTTCTGCTGGAGCGCGACACCGGCCGGGCCCGGTAAGCTTCCCTTATCCGAAATTCCTGCTAGGGCACGCAGCGCCGGGGAGCCGGGCAGCCGCGCCGTTCGCAAGAACGTCGAGGAAAGTCCGGGCTCCACGAAACAAGGGTGGCGGGTAACGCCCGCCGGGCGAGGGCGGTTTTCAGGCCGTTCGAAGCTCAGGGAAAGTGCCACAGAGAGCATACCGCCGATGGCCCGCGCCTCTTTCGGGAGGTTGGGGCACAGGCAAGGGTGAAAGGGTGCGGTAAGAGCGCACCGCGCTTCCGGTGACGGCAAGCGGCATGGCAAACCCCACCCGGAGCAAGACCGAATAGGGGCTGCTGGCTATCTTCGGATAGCGGGTCGGTTTCGGACCCAGGCAGCCCGGGTTGGTCGCTGGAGCGGCGCAGCAATGCGTCGCCGAGAGGAATGGCTGCCGCCGCGGCGTAAGGTCCCTCTTAAGGGAGACCACGCCAGGCACAGAACCCGGCTTACAGGCTCCCCGGCATCACGATTTTGAAAAGCCTGTTCCGCCGCTCAGGCGACCGCGGTCGTTTCTTCGGCCGGCACCTCATGGTCGCGTGCCTGCAGAAACCAGCGTTCGGTACCTTCCAGGCCGATCGCGGTGAGCGTGCCATGCACGAACGCGCCGGTATCGATGCCGATACGGTTGGCGCAGACCTCCGGTTCCTCGGTGATCGTGTGCCCGTGAATGACACAGGCGCCGAAGCTGCCCTTGTGGCTGAGGAAAGGTTCGCGAATCCAGCGGCAATCCTGTCCGAGCTGGTGCTCGATCGGTGTCGAGGGGCGGATGCCGGCATGGACGAAGAGGTAGTCGCCGATGCGCACCATCTTCTTGAAACTGTCGAGGAAGTCGAAGTCGTCCTGCGGGATCGCCTCGTTCATCAGCGCCTGCAATTCCTCGATGCTGGCCGCCATGATCGTCTCGGCATCGACTCCGTAGGACTGGATCGTCTCGCGACCGCCGAACTTCAGGAAGCCGCGTAGCGATTCGGTCTTCGTGCGGCTCAGCAGGAGCATTTCCTCGTGATTGCCCTGCAGGAATTCGATCTCGCGCGTCTTGGACCATTCGCGTGCACGCGCGACGACCGCGGCGCTGTCATGCCCGCGGTCGATCAGGTCGCCCAGCAGAACGATGGTCGTATGCGCCCGCCTGCGGCCAGCGTCATCCTCCTCGATCATGCGGATAAGATCTTCGAACAGATCGATGCGTCCATGGATGTCACCGATCGCATATACGCGTTCACCGGTGGGCACGGACGGAGTGGGCATCGCAGGGGACCGACCCAGAATATGTCTGATCTTGGCAAGCATTCGTTGCAGTGCGGTATAGGCCCGCCCGCAATCGCTGACAAGGCGGGAGCTGCCATGTGTGCAGTAGTGGCAGAAAGTCCACACATCATTGCTGGTTTGTTGCAAAAGTGAAATTTTTCTTGTCTCCGATCGTGGTGCAATGCAGCATTATTCCGCTGTCGCAAACGCGTCCGAAACGAGGCGCGCGGTGACTGTGCAGGTGGGACGAGGCATTAAAAAATTGTGAGGGAATGAATATGCTTATGTCCGTCCGCGGCGCTATTGCCGCAACTCTTCTTGCGGGTACCGCGCTTGCTGCGACCCCGGCTTTCGCCCAGGACTCTGATATTCCTGCGGATATTTCGGTCTCTGCCAACGTTGCGCTGACGTCCGACTATCGTTTCCGCGGCGTTTCGCTTTCCGCCGGCGACCCGGCCATTCAGGGTGGCTTCGATCTCAGCCACTCGAGCGGTTTCTACATTGGCACCTGGGCGTCCTCGATCAGCGGTGGCCCGGTCTACGGCGATCAGGAACTCGACATTTATGCCGGTTGGACCGGTGACCTCGGCGCAAGCGGTCTTTCGCTCGATGTCGGCCTTCTGCTGTACGCCTACCCGAGCGGGCACGTTGGCAAGGCCAACTACTGGGAGCCCTATGCCAGCATTTCCGGCACGCTGGGCCCGGCATCGATCACCACCGGCGTCGCCTATGCTTGGGACCAGGATTCGCTGGGTAACCAGGACAATCTCTACATCTACACCGATGCCGAGGTTGCCATCCCCGACACCCCGTTCACTCTCAGTGGCCACCTCGGCTACACCGACGGCGTGCTGGCGCCCGACCTGCTCGCTGGCGGCTATGACGACACCGGTCTCGACTGGTCGCTGGGCGTCTCGGCCACCATCTTCGGCCCGCTTTCGGCCAGCGTTTCCTACGTTGGTGTCGATGGCGCGTCGGTTGACGGCCTGACCGACGACACCATCGTCGTGACCCTGTCGGGCTCGTTCTGATCGTCTGACAGACTCGACTTTGCGATTTTCGCAGGAGGACCCGTCCGGAGCGATCCGGACGGGTTTTCTCGTTTCCGGAGGGTGCCTGCGTCCGTTTAGCGCAGATAGAAGTTTACCGTCGTGACGACGCGGACCTTCTTGAAGGGGGAGTCGGACACGCCCCAGCCACCGGAATCCCCGTCGCGCGCGTCGATTGAGAAATACCCCTGGGTGGCATTCTTGATCGCGCCCACTTCCGCACCGCTGTCCTTGGCGAATTGCTCCGCGGCGGCACGGGCGTCCTTGGTCGCTGCTGCCACCATTTCGGGCTTGATGTCGTTGAGTTTGGTGAAGGTGTAGGACATGCCCGAGCCTTCCTCCAGGATGACCCCGCGCCGCACGAGATCGAACTGTCGCCGGACGGCATCTTCGGCGCGTTCGATGTCATTCGTGCGCAAGGTGATGCGCTGGCGCACGGTGAAATTCGGGACACCGTTGTCCTTGTATTGCGAGACGTTCACGCCGGTTGGCTGAAGTGCATCGTCGGGAAAGCCGAGTTCGCGGAAGAACGCGTGGATCTGCTTGGTGTCCTGATCGACACTGGCCTGCGCCGAGGACAGATCGCTTGCCGAAGCCGAATAGCTGATCGTCCAGGTCGCGAGATCGGCCGTCACGTCGCGTTCGGCAAGGCCGCGCACGGTCACGGAACGGTCGGCGCGCTGCGCCCGCTTGAGGCCGTCGCCGAGGGCGAATCCGCCGATCACGATGCTCGCCGCCAGAATGACGGAGCTGAGAACGATGGGGCGCATTGCAGAACTGCGCCAAGTGGGGGTGGAGCGGGACGTATCTTCTAGGCTATCGTCGGTCATGGCAGCATCTCCCAATAGACCTGCTCGCTATGCGGCCAGATGGCTTTATCTGCGATGAACCGTTTCAATCTATAGATGAAATGAGGTGACGAACCTGTGACGCGATACCTTCACACCATGATCCGCGTGACCGATCCCGATGCGACAATCCGCTTTTTCGAGCTGATCGGTCTCAAGGAGGTACGGCGATTCTCCAATGAAAAAGGGCGTTTCACGCTCATTTTCCTCGCTCCGGAAGGGCAGGAAGATGCCCAGGTCGAACTGACCTACAACTGGCCGGAAGAGGATGGCTCGGCCGAGGAATATACCGGCGGCCGCAATTTCGGTCATCTGGCCTATGAAGTCGACAACATCTACGAGACCTGTCAGCGGCTGATGGACGCGGGCGTGACGATCAACCGCCCGCCGCGCGATGGCCATATGGCCTTCATCCGCACACCCGACGGCATTTCCGTAGAGCTGCTTCAGGACGGCAGGCTCGACCCCGCCGAGCCCTGGGCCAGCATGCCCAACGTGGGCAGCTGGTAACAGGCGCCTGTCAGTCTGGCTGAGGCGCCGGTGGCGCCTTGGCCAGACGCAGGATCGCGTAACCCAGAAGCGACGAGAGGAAGGATCCCAGCAGAACCCCCAGTTTCGCTTCCTCCACCAGGTGCGGTCGGTGCGGGAAGGCGAGGGCGCCGATGAACAGGCTCATCGTGAAGCCGATGCCGCACAAGACCGACGTTCCCCATAATTGAACCCAGCTTGCACCGGCAGGCCGAGGCGCAAAGCCGATCCGGTCCGAGGCGACGATCGCGGCGAAGATGCCGATCTGCTTGCCAAAGAAAAGGCCCAGCGCCACGCCGAGAGGAATGGGATCGAGCAGGCCGGATAGGCCGATGCCTGCGAGGGCGACGCCGGCATTGGCGAAGCCGAACAGCGGCACGATCACATAACTGTTCCACGGCACCAGCGCATGTTCGAGGCGCAGCAGCATGCTGTCACCGCGGGGTGAATTCTTGAGCGGGATAGTAAAGGCGAAGACAACGCCGGCAATCGTCGCATGAATGCCGGAGTTGAGGATGCAGTACCAGAGCCCCAGACCCAGAAGCAGATAGGCCGGTAGGTAAAAGACCTTGCGGCGGTTGAGCAGAATAAGGCCGCCAAGCAGGACAAGGGCTGCGATGCCCCACAACAACTTGATCTGTGCCGTGTAGAAAATGGCGATGATGGCCACGGCACCGAGATCGTCGACAATGGCCACGGTCAGCAGGAACAGCCGCAGCGAGGCGGGGACGCGGTTGCCCAGCAGGCCAAGGACGCCCACCGCAAATGCAATGTCGGTAGCGGCGGGAATGGCCCAGCCGCGGTGCATCGGCTGGCCGGTTCCTGCCACCATCAGGTAGATCAGCGCCGGAACACCCATGCCGGCCGCTGCTGCCAGTACGGGCAAACGCCGCTTGGCAGCATTGGACAACTCACCGTCAAGTATCTCGCGCTTGATCTCCAGCCCGACGACGAAGAAGAAAATCGCCATCAACGCATCGTTGATCCACAAGTGCAGCGTGTCGAGCTTGGCCACAGGCGTCCACGCAAGTTCGCCATGGAACAACTCGTGGTACTCGTGCGACCAGCCGACGTTGACAATGATCATCGCCAGCGCCGCAACAATTATGAGCAGAATGCCGGCCGAAGCTTCGCCGCCCATTAACTTTGTGAAATTGGTTGCCAATTTGTTGGCGAAATGTCTGGGGATGCTCATAAGTATATTTTCAGATGATCTTCTAAAAGATGCAATCGGATTCGGCCGATTGGGATGAATTACCGTACAAGTACGGGAAAGGGGCGTTGTGGCGGCGACCTTTACGATACAGTATGCAATTCATGCGCTGCAATTTGTTGAACAGGAACTTCTGCTGTTCGCAGCGTTCTGGTTCCTGCTTGGTGCCGCCGATGATATCGGTGTCGATCTGTGCTGGATATGGCTGAAGCTGACCGGCCGTGCACAGGTTGATCGGATCACGCGTGAAGAAGCTGGAGCGCCACTCGCCGGGCGTGCCGCCATTCTCATCGCCGCGTGGCGTGAAGCGGACGTGATCGGTCATACCGTGCGTCATGCGCTGTCTGTCTGGCGGCAAGATGACTTCACTCTCTACGTCGGTTGCTATTCCAACGATCCCGAAACAATCGCAGCGGCCATGTCCGGAACAGGCGCGGATGCGCGTGTCCGGATCGTGATCCACGACAACGCCGGGCCGACCACCAAAGCGGACTGCCTGAACCGCCTCTACACCGCCCTGTGCGACGATGAGAAACGATACGGATATCGCTTCAAGAGCGTTGTCTTGCACGATTCTGAAGACATGGTCCACCCGGCGGAACTGGCAGTGATCGACTCGGCACTCTCCAAGGTCGATTTCGTACAACTTCCGGTGCGGCCGGAACCGCAGCCGCAATCACCATGGGTAGCGGGGCACTATTCCGACGAGTTCACGGAATCGCATGCGAAATCTTTGGTCGTGCGCGATGCTTTGGGTGCGGCCATTCCTGCCGCCGGGGTGGCCTGCGGTTTCTCGCGCGAGATTATCGCCGGTATAGCCAGGCAAAGGAAAGCGGAAGGCGGCCCGGGACCCTTCGCGGCCGAGTGCCTTACCGAAGACTATGAACTGGGCGTTCTGGTCTGGCGGGAAGGGGGCTCCTCGCGGTTTGTGCGCGTGCGCGACGAAACGGGCGATCTGGTCGCGACACGCGCCTACTTTCCGGCGCGGCTGGAGGATTCGGTTCGGCAGAAGGCGCGCTGGATTCACGGGATCGCCTTTCAAGGCTGGGACCGTCTTGGCTGGAGCCGGGGGCTGACCGATCTGTGGATGGCCCTGCGCGACAGGCGCGGGCCGTTGACCTCGATCGTCCTGGCCTGTGGCTATGCGCTTGTCGTGATCGAGGGGTTGCTGGCGTCTGCGTGGCTGCTCGGAGCGCAATCGCACCTCGCCGTGTCTCCGTTTCTGCAAGGCATGCTGTTCTTGTGCTTCGTGAGCCTTGCATGGCGCAGCGTGATGCGGTTCGCCTTCACCGCTTACGAATATGGCGTAGGCGAAGGCCTGCTGGCGTTGCTGCGCATCCCGGTAGCCAATTTCATCGCGATCATGGCGGGGCGCAGGGCCTTTATGGGCTATCTGCGCACCCTGAGGGGCGGTGCGGTCAAGTGGGAAAAGACCACGCATAGTGCACATCCGGTGCTGGCGCCTGCCGGCGGGGAGAACGGCCGATGAGCAACGGGAACACGATCAAGGGGCAGCCTCTCGTGGCACTTCTCGCCATCCTGGCGGGATGGATCGGCGGTCGCGCCATCAACTGGGAGGCACCGCGGCTTTCCGACGCAGCCGCAGCGACGCTTCCGCAACCCTGGCAGCAACCGGTATCCAGCGTCGGGTTCGTGATCGATGGCAGGGCGGGGCCGCAGTCGCTTCCTGCAAGAGTGCTTCCTCACTTTGGCGATGCCTATCCGCCGGCCAGCATCGCCGGCCAGATCATTCCGGGGGTGGGGGGATATACTGGGCCCTATTTTGCACCGGCCGCGCCGGCCGTCGCTGCAGCAGGCATGGCAAGGCCCCACGCTTCCCGAACGATCTGGAGGGGGCCTGGATCGGGCCTGGGGGAATCTGACCGCATGTTCATGCCGTTCGACGGTCTGGCGTGGTCGGATCCCGGGCAGCACTTCTATGCCCCGGAATTCGGGTCGTTGCGGCCAGTGGCGGCGCCGCAGCCGGTTTCCCCGGCTCCCGTGCCTGCGGCTCAGCGTAAATCCAACCGCTGGTCACTGGACACATGGGCCCTGTTGCGCCGGGAAACAGGCGGGGGAATTTCGCCAGGCGTGCTGCCCGCGACCTATGGCGGCAGCCAGACCGGCGCTGTTATGCGTTTCCGGGTGGATCGCACCAGTCCACACTGGCCTTCGATCTATGCGCGCACGACCACGGCGCTGGGGGAAGTGCGCGAAAACGCGGCAGCGCTTGGCTTTTCGGCCCGCCCTTTTCCCGACGTTCCGCTGATCGCCGCTGTTGAAGGTCGGATGACCGACCAGATCGGGGGCACGCGCTTTCAACCCGCTGCTTTCGTCTACACGCTCCTTCCACCAGCTCAGTTGCCCGGCAAGCTGCGCTCGGAGGCCTATGTTCAAGCCGGATATGTCGGTGGACGCTTTTCGACCGCCTTTGCCGACGGGCAGGTCCGGCTGGATCGCGGTCTCTTTGAGCTTGGCTCCATAAAGGGAAGCCTCGGCGGCGGCGTTTGGGGCGGAGCACAGAAAGGCGCTGCACGTCTCGACATAGGGCCTTCGGCGATGCTCGAGTTTCCTCTGGGCAACCGCATGTACGGGCGCGCCGCTCTGGACTGGCGTTTTCGTGTCGCCGGCAATGCCCAGCCCGGCTCTGGCCCTGCCGTCACTCTTTCCGCAGGTTTCTGAATAGCCGCTTTCCTATCGCCCGATGCTGCGGTAGCGAGAGCCCAGCAATGGACGTCTACCTTCCGATCGCCAATCTATCGGTCAATGGGCTGATCATCATCGGTCTTGGCGCGATCACCGGGGTGCTCTCCGGCATCTTCGGTGTGGGCGGCGGGTTTCTGACGACGCCGCTAATGATCTTCTACGGTATCCCGCCCACGGTCGCGGCGGCCTCGGCGGCCAGCCAGGTGACCGGTGCAAGCGTTTCCGGTGTTTTCGCGCATTCGCGGCGCGGGGGTGTCGACTACCAGATCGGTTCGGTCATGGTGGCAGGCGGCATTCTGGGTACGGGCATCGGGGCTGTGCTTTTCAATCTGCTCGAGAAGCTCGGTCAGATCGATACGGTCATCAATATCCTCTATGTCCTGCTTCTCGGCTCGATTGGCAGTTTGATGGCGAAAGAGAGCATTCAGTCGATCCGCGCCGAGCGGTCGGGCGTTCCCGTTGCTGCCAGGAAGCGGCGCCATCACCCGATGGTGGCCAGCCTGCCCATGCGCTGGCGGTTCTATCGCTCCGGCCTTTATATCTCGCCGCTGGCGCCGCTCATCCTGGGAATGTGCACCGGCATTCTGACCATGCTGATGGGTATCGGCGGTGGCTTCATCCTTGTGCCCGCCATGCTCTACATTCTGGGCATGAGCGCGAATGTCGTGGTCGGCACGTCCTTGTGGCAGATCCTGTTCACGACGATGGCGACGACAATGATGCACGCGCTGACCACGCATGCCATCGATATCGTTCTGGCCACCATGCTGTTGCTGGGGTCGGTAACCGGCGCGCAGATCGGCGCGATGTTCTCGCAGAAGGCCAACCCGGTGAAGCTGCGGCTGCTGCTGGCGACCATCGTCTTGCTGGTGGCTGCGCGCATGGCTTTGGGGCTGGGGTACAGGCCGGACGAAATCTTCACGATGGCCCCGCTGTGAGCCGCAGGCTCGCCTCGCTGCTCGCGCTCTTCGCGCTCGTTACCCTGACTGGCGCGCGCGACCCGATCCTCGTCCCGGAAGTCTCGCAGCACGAAGTGAACCTGCAGCAGGGGTTTACCGGTACCGAACTGCTGCTTTTCGGGGCCGTACTCACGCCCGAGGGCTCCCGCGCAGCGCAGGATTACGATATCGTCGTGGTTCTCAAGGGGCCGACCCGGTCGATTGTCCTGCGCGAAAAGCAGCAGATCGCCGGCATCTGGATCAACGCCGCCAGTACCGAGTTCCGCTCCGCGCCTGCCTATTATGCTATCGCCTCCACCAAGCCGATCTCCGAGATCGTCGATGACAAGACAGCGGCGATCTACGAACTCGGTCTGAAGTGGCTGCAGCTCTCGCCCATCGGGGCAATCAATCCCGAAGAGCAGGCGCGCTTTTCGGCAGGACTCGTCGATCTCAACCGTAGCAACGGTCTTTACCGCGAAGAAGAAGGCGGCGTGAAGGTCAGCGAGCAGGTGCTGTATCAGGCCCGTATCGATCTGCCATCCAGCGTTCTTACCGGGACCTATACGGCAGAAACTTTCGCGATATCGAAAGGCCGCGTGGTCGCATCCGCCAGCAGCAAGGTCGAAGTGCGAAAGCAGGGCGTCGAACTGGCGATTGCCCGCTTTTCCGATGACTACGGCTTTGCCTATGGCTTGCTCGCCGTGATCGTTTCGGTGGGTATGGGCTGGCTGGCGGGGCGCCTCTTTGCACTCGTTTGAATTAATTTGACGGCTGTCCATGCATTAGGACGAAATTAACTGCCGGCCCCCTAGGCAGAATGCAACTGTCTGGAATGCTGGTGTTGAATGAAGCAAATGCGACATGATGGTTTCGAGACGGCTCGCGAGGCGGGTCCGGGCGAAATCCCGACGAATGGCCCCGCCGGAGGCTCCGACCACGGTCGCGAACCGATCGGAGTCATTCTCGAGATCACCGGTGCCGGGACGCGCATTGCCTTCGACATCGATCGTCTCAACCAGATTTCCAAGAATTCCGATCCTTCCATCGCGCTCTCCGGGCAGGTCGGCAGCCAGGTAAAGATTCGCGTCGACAACGGCTGGCTGCTCGCCAGCGTGCGCAGCCAGAAGCAGGATGCCAAGGTGCCGGGCGGGATCGTCGCCGACGCCGATTTTCTCGGCGAAGGCCAGGAAGAGCGTCTGACCGGGCGGATTCACGGCTTCCGCCGCGGTGTGACGTTCTATCCGATGTCCGGCGGGCTGGTCTATCCGGCCACCAGCGACGACTTGCGCCAGATCTACGCCAGCGACGGGCGCAGCGCGATCCAGATCGGCAATGTCTATCCCACCAAGGACATCCGCGCCGGGCTCTACGTCGATGCGCTGCTCGGCAAGCACTTCGCGCTGCTCGGCTCGACTGGCACCGGCAAGTCGACGAGTGCCGCGCTGATCCTGCACCGCATCTGCGATCATGCGCCCGAAGGCCATGTCATCATGGTCGATCCGCACGGCGAATATTCGGCGGCATTCCGCAACACCGGCATCATCCTCGACGTCACCAACCTGCAGATGCCCTACTGGCTGATGAACTTCGAGGAGCACTGCGAGATCCTGCTGACCTCGCGCGGGGACGATCGCCAGATCGACTCCGAGATCCTCGCCAAGTGCCTGCTCGAGGCGCGGTCCAAGAACCGCCTTGCCGAGCAGATGGGCAAGATCACCGTCGATTCCCCGATCCCCTATCTGCTGTCGGATCTGTCCAACATCATCAACAACGAGATGGGCAAGCTCGACAAGGGGCACACCAGCGCGCCCTACCTGCGCATCCGCAACAAGCTCGACGAACTCAAGAGCGATCCGCGTTACCAGTTCATGTTCTCGGGCATGCTGGTGGGCGACACGATGGCGGACTTCATCGCCAAGCTTTTCCGGATGCCTTCGCGGGGCCGGCCGATCTCGATCATCGACGTTTCGGGCGTGCCTTCCGATATCACCAGCACTGTCGTCGCCGTGCTCAGCCGCCTGGTCTTCGACTTCGCCGTGTGGTCGCGCGAGGATAACACCCGCCCGATCCTGCTCGTCTGCGAAGAAGCGCACCGCTACGTGCCCAACGAGAAGAACGCCGATGGCTCCTCGGTCGGCCGCATCCTGTCGCGGATCGCCAAGGAGGGCCGCAAGTACGGCATCTCGCTCGGCCTGATCACGCAGCGTCCGTCGGACCTTGCCGAGGGCGTGCTCTCGCAGTGCGGCACGATCATCTCGATGCGGCTCAACAACGACCGCGACCAGGCTTTCGTGCGTGCCGCGATGCCCGAAGGCGCGCGCGGCTTCCTCGATTCCATTCCCGCCCTGCGCAACCGCGAATGCATCATCTGCGGCGAGGGCGTGGCGATTCCGATCCGCGTATCCTTCGACGACCTCGAGGAATACAAGCGCCCGGCCTCGGCCGACCCCTCGTTCACCGACTTGTGGAGCAAGTCCGGCGGGGAAGAGGAAATGGTGCTGCGGACCGTCCAGCGCTGGCGCTCGCAGGGCCGGTGATTTCCGGCTCCAGCCTTACATCCTGAACGCGTCGCGCCACTTGCCGAAGCGGTAATAGCCCAGGGTCAGCGCCACGGTCAGCACCGAGCCGACCGGATAGGCCCACCACACCGCTTCGCTGTCGAGCATCGGCCGCGACACGAAATAGAAGCCCAGACGCCCCGGGTAGAGCCCCAGGAACATGATCACCAGCGGCGCCACGACCGCGCCATAGGCGCGCATCGTGCCGGTCAGGATCATGGTGATCGAGACGATCACGAACGAGGTCGTGCAGATCAGCTGGATGTGCTCGGCGACCGGCAGGGCGGGGCTGCCGCTGCCGAGGAACAGGGTGAGCAGAGGACGGTCGAACCCGACGATCAGCGCGGCCAGCAGCACCGAAAGCGCAAGGTTCGTGCCCATGCCCACCAGCGTGACCTTGCCCACGCGTGAATGGTCGCCCGCGCCCAGCGATTGCGCGACCATGGCGCTGACTGCGGTGGAGATCGCGAAGGCGGGCATCTGCAGGTAGTTCCACAGCTGCAGCGAGGCACCGTAGGCGGCCGCGGCGTTGAGCCCCTCGCGGTTGACCAGGCCGACCATGATCAGGCCCGCGGATGAGACCAGCAGCATCTGGGCGCCCATCGGCAGGCCTTTGGTGACGATGTAGCGCAGCTCGCTTTTGCGGGGCAGGACATAGCCCAGCTCGGCGCCGCGCAGCCGCATCGGCAGGTCCTGCCCGTATATGCGCCAGATCTGGTAGACCATGCCGGCAATGTTGGCGCAGGCCGTGGCGAGGGCGGAGCCGGCGATGCCGAGCTGCGGAAACGGCCCGATCCCCATGATCAGCAGCGGATTGAAGATTGCGTCGATCACCACCGTCAGGATCATCGCGTACATCGGCGTCTTGGAATCGCCCGCGCCGCGCATCGCCATGGAGACCATCATGTTGATGCCCCCGAAGGGGATGGTGATGAAGATCACGCGCAGGTAAGCGAGCGCTTCCAGCTTGCTCGCATCCGGTGTTCCCAGTGTGTCGAGCAGGTCGGCGGCGAAGATCCAGCCCAATCCGGCAACAAACAGCGACAGCGCGAAGCAGAAGCCCGTGCCTGACCCGAAGGTCATGCGTGCCGCATCCACATCGCGCGCGCCGAAGTGCTGGCCTACGCGTACGGTCGTGGCCATGCCGAAGCCGAACACGGCGGCATAGAGCAGGAACATGATGACGTTGGCATTGGCAGTGGCCGCCAGCGCGCTTTCGCCGATCAGCCGCCCGACCCAGATCGCATTGACCGAGCCGTTGAGCGTCTGCAGCACGTTCGAAAGCAGCATCGGCAGCGAGAACAGCAGCAGCGTCTTGAGGATCGGCCCCTGCGTCAGGTCACCCTTCATCGGCGGTCGCGCCGCATCGGTTTCGACTGCCGGGTCTTCACCGGCCGGGATGGGGGACGCCTCGTTCATGTGCCTCTCGTGTCGCCCCAGAGATGGATGTGCAAGCGATCGGTGAAGCGCCATCCGCTCTGCGCGCAGAAATCCGCCAGCCATGCCGAACGTTCGCGCAGAATAGCGCTGGAGCGGCCTTCGGGCATGAGGAAGAGGCGTTCGCCGGGAATAGCATAGCGCTCCTGCAGGGCGCGCACTTCGTCGAGGTCCGGCTGCTGTGCCACCACGAACTTGAACACGGCGCGCGATTCGGCGGCCCAGGCGGTAAGGCGCTCGGGGATCAGCGCGAGATCGGCGGGGTTGCCGCTGTGCGCCAGCTTGGGGCTGACGTTGAACTGGTGCACCAGCGGATCGAGCGCGGGGTGCGGCGCGACCGTGCCATTGGTCTCGATCTCGACGTGCATGCCGGGGCGCAGCGCGTTCAGTTCCGCAACCATGCGCGCCAGTGCTGCGCCCTGCAGCAGCGGTTCGCCGCCGGTAATCACCAGCCGGTCGGGCGCCAGCGTTGCAATGCGCTCGGCAACTTCCGCTTCATCCAGCGTGATCTGGTTGGCCTTGCGCTCGAAGGCAGCTTCGTCGCGGTGGGGGCGGTTATCGCCCTCGAAACGCCAGGTGTAGGCGGTGTCGCACCACTGGCACGCAAGGTTGCAGCGCGAGAGACGCACGAACGTGCTCGGCCGCCCGATCGAGGGGCCTTCGCCCTGCAGCGAGGCGAAAATTTCCGGTTCGTCCGGAACGGTGGTGGCGAGGAATAATGTCACAAGGTTACACGTCAGGTTGACACGGTTTACACGGTCCAGAGGGAAAGGTGTCACCTTGCGCCGGACTGTCACCTTGTGCGGGTTCGAGGCGGAGCAGGGCGGTCATGCCGCGACACTGGCAGAAGCCGCGGGCGTAGGAAAACGAAATTGCCTCTAAACCTTCCCCCGCGATGGGGGAAGAATACGAAGCCTTGGTGAGCGGAGCGAACCTAGGCGCAGTTGGAAGGGGGTGAGAGGGCGTGGTGCTTCGAATATCACCCCCACCCAACTCCGGCTAGGCAGACAAGCTGCCAAGCCTGCGTATCCCTCCCCCATCAAGGGGGAGGAGGCCAGCGCATAGATTGCCGCTCAATCAAAAAACTGCCGTCGTCGCCGCGAAGGCGGGGACCCCGCTTCTGGCCGCAGGGCGCTTCGTGAGGAATAAAGCGGGGCCCCCGCCTTCGCGGGGGCGACGATGTGCTTTGATTTGGCGGAGGCTCTTTACCCCAGCCGTTCCAGCGCAGCAGCCAGCCGTTCCGCCTCGGCCGCATGGTGCGCGTGATCGGCGCGGGCCTTTTCGACCGCTTCGGGCTTGGCCTTCTCGACGAACTTGGGGTTCGACAGGCGGCCTTCGAGCGACTTGGCTTCCTTCTGCGAGGCGGCGAGGGCTTTTTCGAGGCGGGCCTTTTCGGCGGCGATGTCGATCACGCCTTCGAGCGGGATCGTCAGCATCGCATCGCCGGCGCCGACCTGCATGGCCGGGCCGTCCGGGGCTGCTTCGAAGTGGATCGCATCGAGGCGAGCGAGGCGGTCGACCGCCGTGCCGTTGCGCCCGATGATTGCCCTTGTGCTTTCCGAGGGTGTTTCCAGGTAGGCCGTGAGGCGCGCGCCCGGCGCAATGCCGAGCTCGGCCTTGGCGCCGCGCAAGTTGCCGATCAGCGCGATCAGCCATTCGACTTCGCGCTTGGCATCGGCATCGACGCTCGCACCCGGCTCGGGCCACTTGGCGGTGATCAGCGGATAGCCCTCGCGGTCGCCCATCTTGCTCCATAGCTCTTCGGTGACGAAGGGCATGAAGGGGTGCAGCATGACGAGGATCTGGTCGAGCACCCAGCCGGCGACGGCCTTGGTCTCGTCGTCGAAATTGCCCTTCACCAGTTCGATGTACCAGTCGCAGAACTGGTCCCACACGAAGTGGTAAATCGTGTTCGCGGCCGCGTCGAAGCGCAGGTCGGCCATGGCCTTGTCGAGTTCGGCCAGCGTCTCGACGACTTCGCCGATGATCCACTTGTTGACCGCACTCTGCGGTACGATGCCGGGACCGGTCTGATTGCCGATGCCGCCAGAAATGCCATTGCTCTGGCAGAAGCGGGCGGCGTTCCACAGCTTGGTGGCGAAGTTGCGGTACCCCTCGACGCGCTTCTCATCCATCTTCACGTCGCGGCCCTGGCTTTCCATGGCGGCCATGAAGAAGCGCAGCGCATCGGCGCCGTACTGGTCGATGAGGCCCAGCGGATCGACGACGTTGCCCTTGGACTTGGACATCTTCGCCCCGTCCGCCGCGCGCACGAGACCATGCAGGTAGAGCCGCTTCCACGGCACTTCCTTCATGAAGTGCAGCCCCTGCATCGCCATGCGCGCATCCCAGAAGAACAGGATGTCGAAGCCGGAGACCAGCAGGTCGTTGGGGTAGTGCTTCTGGAGCAGCGGCGCGTCCTCGTCCGGCCAGCCAAGCGTGGCGAAGGGCCAGAGCGCGGAGGAGAACCAGGTGTCTAGGACGTCGGGGTCGCGCCAGATGCCAATGCGATTTCCCGGCCATTTGCCCTGCAGGGACGCATTTACCACATCAATTGGATCGCTGATCTCGATAATTTCAAGATCGTTGCCGTAATGCGCTTTTGCGCGGGCAATCGCGCCTTCGACATCTTCTGCGACGAAATGCTCGTCTTCTGTAAGCGACATAAGATCGTAGCTGGCATTGCCATCAACAACTCGCGGCCCATACCACGCCGGAATCCGGTGTCCCCACCAGAGCTGGCGGGACACGCACCACGGCTGGATGTTCTCCATCCAGTTGAAGAAGGTCTTTTCCCAGGTCTTCGGGACGATCTCGATCGCGCCGGACTTCACCGCCTCGATCGGCGCCTGCGCGAGCTTTTCGGCATCGACGTACCACTGGTCGGTCAGCCAGGGCTCGATCACCACGCCGCCGCGGTCGCCGTAGGGCGTCTGGATCGTGCGCGGCTCTGCGTCGTGCTCGTGCGCGTTGCCTTCCTTGTCCCTGGTGACGTGCGGGATGAGCAGGCCGAGTTCCTTCATCTCGGCCACGACCATCTCGCGCGCCGCAAAACGCTCGACGCCAAGGAACTGTTCGGGGATCAGGCCGTCGGCGGTCTGGCAGACGTGCGCATCGGCATCGAGCATGTTGAGCATCTCGGCGGGCTTGAACCCGGCGCGCTTGCCTACTTCGAAGTCGTTGAAGTCATGCCCCGGCGTGATCTTCACTGCACCCGAACCGAGTTCGGGATCGGCGTGCTCGTCGGCGACGATGGGGATCTCGCGGCCGGTGATCGGCAGGGTGACGGTGGCCTTGCGTTCCAGCAGCGCCTTGTAGCGGTCGTCGTCCGGGTTCACCGCCACGGCCATGTCGGCCAGCATCGTCTCGGGGCGCGTGGTGGCGACCACGATGTGGCCCGAGCCGTCGCTGAGCGGGTACTTGAAGTGCCAGAAGCTGCCCTGAACCTCGCGCGTTTCCACTTCGAGGTCGCTGATCGCGGTCTTCAGGCGCGGGTCCCAGTTTACCAGCCGCTTGTCGCGGTAGATCAGGCCCTGATTGTAGAGGTCGACGAAGACCTTCACCACCGCCCTGGTGAAGTGCGGGTCCATGGTGAACTGCTCGCGGCTCCAGTCCATTGAGCAGCCGAGGCGCCGCAGCTGGCCGGTAATGGTGCCGCCGCTCTCGTGCTTCCACTCCCAGACCTTCTCGACGAACTGCTCGCGCGTGTAGTTGGTGCGCTTGTCCTGCCGTTCCTCCATCTGGCGCTCGACGACCATCTGCGTGGCGATGCCGGCATGGTCGGTACCCACCACCCACAGCGCATCCTTGCCGCGCAGGCGCTCGTAGCGGATCACCACGTCCTGCAGCGTATTGTCGAGCGCGTGGCCGATGTGCAGGCTGCCCGTCACGTTCGGCGGCGGGTTGACGATGGTGAAGGGCTGCGCGTCGGGCCGCTCCGGGTGGAACAGGCCGTTCTCTTCCCAGTGGGCGTACCACTTCGCCTCGATCTGGGCGGGGTCGAAAGTCTTGTCTAGCGCGGTGTCGGGCGTTGTGTCGGTCATGGCGCGGGGCTTTGCCAGCGGGCGGGTTTGCGCGCAAGACGCTAGTGCCACGCTTTCGCCGCAAGGCCCTGTCATCAGGCCGATGACACACCCTGTAACACAATTCGTCGCGCCGGTGGAACCACTTGCCGGTCCATGCTTTTTGCCTCAATACGAGAGAACATGCGGGAATACGCCGAATTCACCCTGTCGGAAAGCGACGATGGCAGCGCCCATACGCTGGTGCTGAAGGGGCCCCTGCGCGTCTATTCGCTGGGCGATCTCGACACGCGTTTGAACGCGCTGGAGGGCAATTTCGAGCGGATCGACCTTTCGGGCGTAACCGATATCGATACCACCGGCGCCTGGCTCGTCAGCACGTTCGCGCGCGAGCACAATCTTGCGACTGTGGGCGAAAGCGAGCAGGCGCGGCGCCTTTTCGCGGCGATCGGCAACATTACCGAGCATGAAGCGGAGCCGGAACCTGTTCCGGGCGTCTTTACCCGCACGCTGTCCGAGATCGGCGATGTCGTGCTCAACTGGGGGTATGGTTTCAAGCGAGCGGTCGCCTTCCTGGGTGAAACCGTTTCCGCCTTCGGTACGGTGGCACGCCATCCTTCGCGGCTGCGGGGCACGGCGCTGATCCACCACATGCAGTATGTCGGCGTCAATTCGCTGTGGATCATCGGCCTGATGAGCTTCCTGATCGGTATCGTCATCGCGCAGCAGGGCGCGGTGCAGCTCCAGCAGTTCGGCGCCGAGATCTACACGATCAACCTCACCGGCCGCCTGTCCATGCGCGAGCTGGGCATCCTGATGACCTCGATCATGGTCGCGGGCCGCTCGGGTTCCGCCTTCGCCGCGCAGATCGGCACGATGAAGCTGACCGAGGAAGTGGACGCGATGCGCACAATCGGCGTCTCTCCCATGGAGGCCTTGGTCGTGCCGCGCGTGCTGGCTTCCATGATGATGATGCCGCTGCTGGGGTTCTACTCCGCCGTCCTTTCGATCATCGGGGGGGCCTTCATTTCGAACTTCGCGCTCGACATTCCCTTCTGGACCTTCCTGCAGCGGACCCAGGAAGTTGTGCCGATCACCGACGTCTGGGTCGGGCTGGTCAAGGCGCCGGTCTTCGCGCTGATCGTGGCGTTGGCGGGGTGCTATCAGGGCATGCAGGTGGCAGGCAGCGCCGAGGAAGTCGGTCTGCGCACCACGCAGGCCGTTGTCACCGCCATCTTCACGGTTATCGTGCTCGACGCGTTCTTCGCCATCTTCTTCACGGAGATCGGTTGGACATGAACGAGCCGGAGGAATACGTCCGCGATACGCCCGCGTACGAGGATTATCCGATCGTCGTCGAGGGGCTGCGCAATGCCTTCGGCAGCCACGTCATTCACGACAATCTCTCGCTCAAGGTGAAGCGCGGCGAGGTGATCGGCGTTGTCGGCGGATCGGGCACCGGCAAATCGGTGCTGATGCGGTCGATCATCGGCCTGCAGGAGCCGACCGCGGGCCAGATCCACGTGCTGGGCCGCGATATGATGGCGGATCACGACGAGGACGACATCGACATCCGCTCGCGCTGGGGTGTGCTTTTCCAGGGCGGCGCGCTGTTTTCTACGCTGACCGTGGGCGAGAATGTCGAAGTGCCGCTCAAGCAGTTCTATCCCGAGCTTTCGGACGAACTGCGCAGCGAGATCGCGCGCTTCAAGGTGCGCCTGTCGGGCCTGCCGGAAAAGGCCGCGTTCAACTATCCCAGCGAGCTTTCGGGCGGCATGCGCAAGCGTGCCGGCCTCGCCCGGGCGCTGGCGCTCGATCCGGAGCTGCTGTTCCTCGACGAGCCGACCGCCGGGCTCGACCCGATCGGTGCCGCCGCGTTCGACAGCCTCACGCGCGAACTCAAGGAAACGCTCGGCCTCACCGTGTTCCTGATCACCCATGATCTCGATACGCTTTACGCGATCTGCGACAGGGTGGCGGTGCTGGCGGACAAGCAGGTGATCGCGGTCGGGACAATCCCCGAACTGCTCGCGCTCGATCACCCCTGGATTCAGGAATATTTCAATGGTCCACGTGGCCGGGCAGCGCTGGCAGCCAAAGGCGACTCCGAGTTGGAGGATGCCATGCCGGAATCGGATGAGAGTGCGGGCATGGACAGCGCAGGCATGACGGGAGCATAGGACACAAGGCATGGAAACTAGGGCCAATCACGTCTGGGTAGGCGCCGTCACGCTGATACTGCTCGCAGCGCTTGCAGCCTTCGTGCTGTGGATCGCGCGACTGAATGAAGGCGCGCAGCATGAATACGACATCTTCTTCAAGCAGTCCGTGGACGGCCTCGCGAAAGGCTCGCAGGTCGCCTACTCAGGCGTGCCCGTGGGGCAGGTGAAGAAGATCGAGCTGTGGCCGAAGGACCCCAAGTTCGTGCGTGTGCGCATCCGCGTGGATGAAAACGTACCGGTCACTGTCGGCACCACGGCGACCATCCAGGGCAGCTTTACCGGCGTTTCCGACATCCAGCTCGAAGGCGCGGCCAAAGGCGCGCCGCCGATCAAGGAGCCGGGGCCGGAAGGTGTGCCGGTGATCCCGACCAAACCCGGCGGTCTGGGCGAGATCCTCTCCAACGCGCCGCTGCTGATGGAGCGGCTGGCCACACTGACCGAGAACCTCAATCAGCTCTTGTCCGAAGACAATCGCAACTCGATCGCCGGCATTCTGCGCAACACCAACAAGATGACGCGCGATATCTCGAGCGCGACGCCGGAGATTCGCCGGACGCTGGTGGAACTGCAGGGTACACTCGATCAGGCGACGCAGACGCTGGCGTCCTTCCAGGGCGTGGCCGACAAGGCCGACGATCTGCTGGGCAGCGAAGGCAACTCGCTGGCCGTGCAGCTGCGTCAGACTCTGGCGTCCGCACAGAAATCGATGGATCAGCTCAACAAGACGATGGAGCATGCCCAGCCGGCGCTCGATCAGGTTTCGCAAAGTACGCTGCCTGCCGCTGAAGCCGCGATCCGCGACTTGCGCGCGACGAGCAAGGCGCTGCGCAACGTGACCGAGAAGATCGACGAGCAGGGCGCTGGCGCGCTGCTGAAGGGGCAGAAACTGCCCGATTACGAACCGTGATGTCTGCCGGGATGGAAACGATGATGGAAGAAGCGATGAAGTCCCCGGACAAGACCGGTGCTCTCAGGGGTGGCATGATCAAGGGCGTGCTGCTGGCCGCCTCCTGCTTTGCGCTATCCGGCTGCCTCAGCCTTGGCAGTAAGGCCCCCGATGAACTGTTCCGGCTGACGCCGGAGGAAACCGCTCCGGCCGGCGCGACGACCAGCGGCCCGATCACCGAAGCGATCGTGGTGCAGGACCCGGAGGCTGACCGCAGCCTCGACGTCCTGCGCGTGCCGGTGCGCGTCGATGCGTCCAGTCTGGCCTATCTCAAGAAAGCCGGCTGGATCGAAAAGCCGACCCGCCAGTTCCGGTCGCTCCTCGCCGAAACGCTCCGCGCCCGCACCAACCGGCTCGTCGTGGAAGGCGGCGATTTCGAAATGGCGGGCAAGACGCAGCTTGGCGGCCGCCTGCTGGAAATGGGCTACGATGTGCAGAAGCGGGCCGTTGTCGTGCGTTTCGACGCCATCCTCCGCGAGGGTGCGGGTGACGCCAGCCTCAAGACCAGGCGCTTTGAATCCATTGTGAACGTGATGGAACCGAAGGCCAAGTACGTCGGGCCGGCGATCAATCAGGCTGCCAACGACGTGGCGCGGCAGGTCGCGGACTGGGTGCAGGGCGCCTGACCCTTTGCACTGCGCATGGGAATCGCCCTTGCGATAGTAAAGCCTCTGATGCCGAATTATTTTTTGTGCTTTGTAGCAAGTAGGACTGAGATCGATTGAAGTGCCCTGAATCCGAGACATTCTGATCGGGTTAGCAGGTCAGTATTGTTGCAGTATTGCCACAAATATAGATCTGCTTAGGCATTGGGTTTTCTGCATATTTGACAGGCAGTCACTTGGCTGTATGGGGCGCGTCCCGGCTCTGCTCTGAGCCGGAACGGCATAATAATATTGCAGGAGTTCTCATGAAGAAGTTCGCCCTCATCGGCGGCGCGCTTGCGCTGTTCGCGATCCCGGCTGCCGCCAATGCGCAGGCTTTTGTTCAGATTGAAACCGGTCTCGATTCTGTCTCCGCCGACGGGGAATCGGATGAAGGCGTCCTCTACGGCATCTCCGCCGGCTACGACATGCCCCTTTCGGGCGGTATGTTCGTCGGCATTCAGGGTACCGTTGCCGACAGCACGACCAAGGAATGCGTCAGCGACGTCATTTCTGCCGGTGACAAGGCTTGCATCAAGACCGGCCGCGATCTGGCCGCTGTCGTTCGTCTCGGCACCACGGTTGGCGACAAGGGTAAGCTCTACGTTCTGGGCGGCTACACCAATGCCCGCCTCCGCGCGACTTATACCGACGGCACGAACTCGGGTTCGGACGGCGCTAACGGCGACGGCTTCCGTCTCGGAGCCGGTTACCAGTACGACCTGAGCGAGAACCTCTTCCTCAAGGCAGAGTACCGCTATTCGAACTACGAATCCGACTTCAGCCGTCACAATGGCGTTGTCGCTCTCGGCGTGAAGTTCTGATCTCAAGGAGGATGGGCAGGGCTTCGGCGCTGCCTGTCAGGAGGCCCGTCCCGGTTCGTCCGGGGCGGGCTTTTGTCCATCTGGCTCTACTGGGCGCCTTCGATCAGCGCGACGATGCGTTCAAGCCAGCGGCGCGGTTCCTGTGCGCGGCCGAGATCGCAGACGAATTCCTGCCCGCGCTTGGCGGAATCGAGCCCGGTGCGGCCGATCCAGCGATCAGCACGGTCGTGGTAGGTCAGGCCCCGCCGCTTGAGCCAGGGCGGCACGTCCCACAGGTTGAGCGGCCCACCAGGGCGTGTGAGGCGCAACTCTGATGGCGCCGACAGAGCGGTCCTGCCGGTGCCGAACCACAACGCATTGTTGGCAGGCCATTCGCCCTCGAGGTGGGGGTGATGCCGGGGCGGATCGCGCCAGTGCGAGGATTGCGCCACGATATCCGGCGCCCCGCAGGCCAGCACGCGCATGTGGCCGAAGATCCGGTGGTGGCGCTCGCCGGTTACGGGATCGGCGAATAGGCCGAAGAACAGGAAGTGGTCTCCGGGGCCGACGCCGTGCTTGAGCAGATGGCCTTGGGCCGCGCCGCATTGCCCGAACCAGCACAAGCCATCGGCGAACATCGGATCGTCATGGCAGAGATCTTCGCCGGTCAGCTTGCCGCGCGAAACCGTTTTCACCAGATCGCCGAGGTCGCGGTCCGCGAATGTGGTGCGAGACCGGTCGCGCGCAGGGATCGGCAGCGAGACGGGCACGCCGTCAACGATGGGAGAGGGCACGCCGCCTGCGGTGCTGTCGAAACCCTTGCGGCTGAAGACCAGCTTCATGCCGCCCCGAGCGACTCCGTTCGCGAAAGCGCCGCCATGCGCATGGCCAACGTGAAGGCCTCGAACCGGGCGGCGCGGCGTTCTGCGGCTTCCCAGTCCTCGCCCCACAGCTCGACCTGCCAGTCGGCCTCCAGTTCGGCAGCTTTCCACAGCGCTTCGGCATCGGCGCCGGGCCGGATCGCCTCAAGCGCGATGGTCAGCGATGCGGCGAGGCTGGCCAGCATTCTGAGTGCGGCGAGCACGAAGGCATCGTGCGCTTCCAGTTCCTCGCGCAGCCGGGCTAGCGTTGCCTCGGGCTGGGGGCGGTGGACGATGCCCGACACGCGAGTGAAGCGCACGCCCAGCCGGTCCTCGAACCGGGCGACCAGCGGTTCCCACACTTCTTCCTGCCGCGCATAGAGCGGCTCGTCGGGATCGGCGCGGTAGCACAGCGTGTCGGTCTCGGCGTAGGGCAGGACATCGCCGATCACCTGATCGGGGTTCTGGACAACGGCATCGATGGCGAAGTCAGCGAGATCGCGCAGGTGGAACAGGGCGGGATCGATCTCGTCTCCCTGCGCGGCCCATTCCGCTGCCATGGCTTCGGCCAGCGCCTGCGTCGGGACCACCTGCGGGCGTCCGCCGGCAGTCTTGATCGGGCGGCCGTCGAGCAGCACGCGCCAGCCATCGTCGGTCTGATCGACCGTTACAGTCCTGTAAAAGCGCTTCATTTCGGTGTGCGCCACTTTTTGACGAGAATGGAGGGGATAACGAAAATGTCCACCAGCCCGTTGCCTATCAGCAGATAGCCGACCCAGTCGGGCAGGCCGGGCAATATGCGGCCGGTGGCGATCAGCATGCCCGCGATCACGCAGGCCACGCCCAGCAGCCGCGTGATCTGGATCGCGGCAAAGCGTCCGGCGGCGGGGTCTTTCTCGCTCATGCCGGACATGCCTTTTTGAATTGGGATTCGCGCAGAGGCGTGGAGTCGCGGAGAAGATAAGGATTGGGTTCGCGCAAAGGCGCAAAGGCGCAAAGAGGCGGTTCTGCGCCGGAGGCGCCTTTTTCCGTTCCGACGTTTGCATGAAGATCACGCTTGGGTGTCATAGCGGCTTCGCCGCAAACACTTCCCCTTCGCGTCTTTGCGCCTTTGCGCGAACCAGAAGTCTCCGCTTTTCCGCGGCTCCGCGTGAATCCGATCATGCCAGCAGGTATTCCAGAAGCTCGGCAGGGCTCTCGACGACTTTTTCGGCGCCCGCTGCAATAAGCTCGTGCGGGTGGTGATAGCCCCAGTCGACGCCGATCCCGCGGCAGCCGGCGCTGACAGCCATCTGCATGTCGTAGGCCGTATCGCCGATCATCACCGTTTCCTCAGGCAGCGCGCCGGCCTGAAACAGCGCTTCCTCCAGCATTGCCGGGTGCGGTTTGGAGGGGTGGCGGTCGGCGGTCTGGAGCGTGACGAAGAGGTCTGCTATGCCGTTGTCGGCAAGGCAGTGGGCCAGACCCCGGTCGGACATGCCGGTGGCGACGCCGAGCGTCCAGCCTTTGCCGTGCAGGGTGCGAAGGGTGTCCTCGATACCGGGAAACAGCGGCTGCGACACGCGGCCCTCGGTGCGCGCGGTGCGGAAGGCGTCCTTGTAGGCCTCGGCCATGGCGTGCTGCTGCTCTTCGGTGCTGTCCGGTAGCAATTCGCGGATCGCGCGAGGCAGCGAGAGGCCGACGGCGCGGCGGATCTGGCCGCGCGGCGGGGCCGGCAGGTCGAAAGCACCGAAAGCGATCTCCATCGCCTCGCAGATGGAGGCCTGCCCGTCGATGAGCGTGCCGTCGCAATCGAAAACCGCGAGCTTCATCCGACGACATCCCGCATCAGCTGGGCAATGGCGCGCGAGCCTTGCGCATCGAGGCCAAGCGCCAAGCGTTCACGCTCGTCCGCGCTCTTGTTCTGCGAAAGTTTGAAGGTCGGGCGCCAGGCCTGCACTTCCATTTCGAAGCCGACGATCCCGGCTTTCAGCTTGGAAAGCGTGGCGGACGGCACCTTGTCCATGGTCCACGTTTCGCCTTCGGCGATGCGCGCTTCGTTACGGACGGAGAGTGCTTCGAGCAGGCCATCGAGACCGTCGCTGTCCATCCGGCGCACGCGGCCTTCCATTTCCACCGTCACGTAGTTCCATGTCGGCACTTGCGCCGCATCGGCATACCAGCGCGGGGAGACATAGGCCTCGGGCCCGTTGACGACGGCGAGCGCAGTCATGCCACTGAGGTGGCGGGCGAGCGCATTGCCGCGGGCAAGGTGGAACTGGATCGCCCCGTCCCCCGTCCACAGCACCGGCGTATGCGCGACGCGCGGGCCATCGGGCGTGGTCGCGAAGATCATGCCGAAGCCGATCTCGTCGACCAGCGCTTCCATCAGCGCGCGGTTCTCGGTGCGGAAGAGCGGGTTGGGATGCATCAGCGCTTGCCTTTCGGGCCTCCCGACCGGCCGCCGCCGGGCTTGCGCGCGCCGGGGCGTCCGGGTTTGGGCGGACCCTTGCCGGTCGGTTTGCCACCGGGCTTTCCAGGCCCCTTCGGACCAGGCTTGCCGGAACGGACGCGGCCTGATGGGCTCTCGCTGCGCTTGCGCCGCTCGCCGCGCCGTTCCTTGCGGTATTCCTTGGCGTGGGCCTTGGCGGCTCGCTTCTCGTCCGCCTTGCTCGGTTCGGGCGGGCCAAGGGGCAGCTCGGCGCCGTCCGCCTCGTCGAAGCCGAGGCTCAGCATCGAATTGGCGAAGTGCTCGGGCAGCGGCGCGGTCACGTCGAGCGGGGTGCCGTCCGGGTGGTCGATGATCAGGCGGCGCGCGTGCAGGTGCATCTTGCGGCTGATCGTGCCCGAAAGGAACGCATCCTGCCCGCCGTACTTGCCGTCGCCGACGATGGGGTGGCCGATGGCGGCCATGTGGACGCGAAGCTGGTGGGTGCGGCCGGTCAGCGGATGCAGCTCCACCCAGGCGGCGCGGTTGCCGGCGCGGTCGAGCACGCGGTAGCGGGTGCGCGCGATCTGGCCGCCTTCCTCGTCGACATGCATCTTCTCGCCGCCGGTGCCCGGCTGCTTGGCGAGCGGCAGTTCGATCATGCCGTCGTTGATGCTGGGCACGCCCACCACCAGCGCCCAGTAGATCTTCCTGGCCGAACGCCCTGAAAAGCGCTTGGAGAAATAGGCCGCGCTGCCCGGCGTGCGCGCGATCAGCAGCACGCCCGAGGTGTCCTTGTCGAGCCGGTGGACAAGGCGCGGGCGCGGACCATCGGGGGCAAAGGCATCGAGCAGCCCGTCGACATGCTGCTTCATGCCCGAGCCGCCCTGCGTGGCGAGGCCCGGCGGCTTGTTCAGCACGATGGCGGCGCGGTCCTGCGTCAGCACCATCGAATCGGCGAGATCCAGCTCCTCCTCGGTCAGCTCGCGCCGCGGGCGCGGGGCGTTCCCGCCGGGTTTTGCCTCGCCGCCCGGCGGCACGCGCAGGGTCTGACCGGCTTCGAGCCGGGTATCGACATCGGCGCGCTTGCCGTCGACGCGGATCTGCCCGGTGCGCGCCCAGCGCGAGACCATGGCAAAGCCGACCTGCGGCAGATGGCGTTTGAACCAACGGTCGAGGCGCACCCCGTCGTCGTCATTGTCGACGGTAAACTGGCGGACGGAATCGCTCATGTTCTGCTTGCTCATCCTACGTGCCGCATCAGGGAGAGGCCGATGAACAGGCTGGCAACGCCCGCGATCACCGAAATGCCGGTATAGAAAGCCGCCAGACCAAGCTGTCCGCGCTCGGCAAGCGACACGATGTCCAGGCTGAACGAGGAGAAGGTGGTGAACCCGCCCAGCAGGCCCATGGCCAGGAACAGGCGCGTGCCTTCACCATGGCTGCCGAAGCGGGCGAGCCAGCCGACGAGCAGGCCCATGAAGAGGCTGCCGAGCACGTTCACCGTCAGGGTGCCGTAGGGAAATTCGCTCGCGCGCACGGGGCCGAGCATGGCGGTCCAGGCGCGGCCTACAAGAAAGCGCAACCAGGCGCCGGTGCCGCCGCCCAGCGCTACGTAGAGCGAGGCCGCAAGAAAGGAAGGTTGGGGCATGAGGCCGCCTTAGCCGCGAATGCGCGGATTTCCAATCTCCGCCGTGTGTCATGCCCAACTGGAAATTTGCGGCGAAATGCCTTATATAGATAACAGGCCACAGCAGCCCGGCGTTGACCATGTTGTGCGGCAAGTTCTCTGGCGAGATTGCTTGCCTTTTCGTCCGTCCGGTGCTAGCGGCGCCCAACTTCGAGCCGACCCCAGGGGGATTCGGCGTATCTTCGTGTTTTATATGAAGGTGCTCCCCGCGTCGGAATGTGGGGCTAGCGCATTCGTTTTGTGAGGTGTTTCGGTTTATGCAGATCATGGTTCGCGACAACAATGTTGATCAGGCCCTTCGTGCGCTCAAGAAGAAGCTGCAGCGTGAAGGTGTCTACCGCGAAATGAAGCTGCGTCGTCACTACGAAAAGCCCTCGGAAAAGCGCGCTCGCGAAAAGGCTGCTGCTGTACGCCGCGCCCGCAAGCTGGAGCGCAAGCGTCTCGAGCGCGACGGCGTCAAGTAGGAATGGATTCCTGCGCATCTGCGTGGGGACCCTCAAAATCGCGGGTTCGCGCTTGAACGCGGGCCCGGCTTGAGCCATGAGGGCGCGGAAATTCTATCCGCGCCCTTTGTGCATCTGCACTTCCCGGGCAATTCCTTACGAGGTCTTTCGACGATGACAGAGATCACCCGCGTCCCGCTGCAGCCGATCGCCAAGGGCGCGCTTACCAAGATCTGGCTGGGTGTGGCCGCGGTTGCGCTGGCCGCCGGCGGTATCGCCTACGCCGCGCTTCCGCCCACCGTCCACGTCGAGACGCTGACTGCCGGTAACGGCGAGTCGCCGACGATGGATGACGTGGTGCTCATCAACTACAAGGGCACGCTTCCCGACGGGAAGGTGTTCGATCAGGCCGATCAGGTGCCGATGGCGCTGGGCGAAGTCGTTCCCGGCTTCAGCAAGGCGCTGGTGCAGATGCAGCGCGGCGGCAAGTACAAGGTCGAGATCCCCTCGGAGCTGGCTTACGGCGAAAAGGCCGTGGGCGACATTCCGGCGAACACCGACCTGACCTTCGAAATCGAACTGCTCGATTTCAAGAGCCGTGCCGAGATCGAGCAGCAGCAGCGCATCATGCAGCAGCTGCAGCAGATGCAGGCCCAGCAGGGCGCCGGGGCGGCTCCGCAACCCTGATCAGGCTGCCGTCGCTGGACGGCTGCCGCTTGATGAGGTGCCGGGCGGGTGCTAGCGCCCGCCGGTAGCCCTTTTCCTGTTCTGGGGCCGCATGTCGGCCCCGTCATCTTTGAGGAAACGCCATGTCGGTCGATACCGCAACCGTGGCCAAGATCGCCAGCCTCGCCCGGATCAAGGTGTCCGAGGGTGAGCTTGAGGCGATGGTCCCCGAACTCAACGGCATTCTCGCCTGGGTCGAGCAGCTGGGTGAAGTCGACGTCACCGGCATCGAGCCGATGACTGCCGTGATCCCCAACACGCTGCGCCTGCGCGACGATGTGATCGATGCCGATCCGCTCACCGGCGGCGGCAAGCGCGACGCGGTGCTGGCCAATGCGCCCGCGGCTGAGCACGGGTTCTTCGGCGTGCCCAAGGTGATCGAGTGATCCGTGCTGTTTTCCCATCCTTCGATGCTTCGACAGGCTCAGCACTCCGGATGAGCGGGTCGAAGAACAGAACGAATCTATCCCCGCTCATGCTGAGCCTGTCGAAGCACGAGCGGCATACAATGGCTGGAAAACAGCATGACTGACATTACCGAACTCGGCGTAGCAGCCATCCGCGACGGCGTGGCCAAGGGCGACTTCACCGCCGTCGAAGTGGCCGAAGCCTTCAACGCGAACGTCGCGGCGGCGCAGGACGCGCTCAACGCCTTCATCGTCGCCACGCCTGAAAAGGCAGTGGAGGCCGCAAAGGCCATCGACGCCAGGCGCGCCAAGGGCGAGGCGCTGGGCAAGATGGGCGGCGTGCCCATCGGCATGAAGGACCTGTTCGCCACCCACGGCGTGCAGACGACCGCGGCCAGCCACATCCTCGAAGGCTTCACGCCCGAATACGAGAGCACCGTCAGCCAGAAGCTGTGGGATGCTGGCGCGGGCATGCTCGGCAAGCTCAACCTCGACCAGTTCGCGATGGGCTCTTCGAACGAGACGAGCTACTTCGGCAACGTGATCTCGCCGTGGAAGCGCAACGACGGCGGCAATGCTCCGCTGGCGCCGGGCGGTTCCTCCGGCGGGTCTTCCGCTGCCGTCTCCGCGCGGCTGTGCCCGGCGGCGACCGGCACCGACACTGGCGGCTCGATCCGCCAGCCCGCCGCCTTCACCGGCATCACCGGCATCAAGCCGACGTATGGCCGCTGCTCGCGCTGGGGTGTCGTCGCCTTCGCCAGTTCGCTCGATCAGGCTGGCCCGATGGCGCGCGACACGCGCGACTGCGCGATCATGCTCGAAGCCATGGCCGGTTTCGATCCCAAGGACGCGACCAGCCTCGACATGCCGGTGCCCGAATGGGAAGCGAACCTTTCTGCCGACATGAAGGGCAAGAAGGTCGGCATCCCGCGCGAATACCGCATGGACGGGATGGACGAGGACGTCCTGAAGTCGTGGGACCAGGGCATCGCCTGGCTCAAGGAAGCGGGCGCGGAGATCGTCGATATCTCGCTGCCGCACACCAAGTATGCGCTGCCCGCCTACTACATCATCGCTCCGGCCGAGGCCTCCTCGAACCTCGCGCGCTATGACGGGGTGCGCTATGGCCTGCGCGACCTGCCCGACGGCGCCAACTTGCAGGATATGTACGCCGCCACCCGCGCTGCCGGTTTCGGCGCCGAAGTGAAGCGCCGCATCCTCATCGGCACTTACGTGCTCTCGGCGGGCTTCTACGATGCCTATTACACGCAGGCGCAGAAAGTGCGCACGCTGATCAGCCATGACTTCAAGAACGCCTTCACCGAATGCGACGTGATCCTGGCGCCGACCGCACCGAGCGCGGCTTTCGGCCTTGGCGAGAACGTCGACGATCCGCTCAAGATGTACCTCAACGACGTCTTCGCGGTGCCTGCCTCGCTGGCGGGCCTGCCGGCGATGTCGGTCCCGGCCGGGCTGAACCGCGAGGGTCTGCCGCTGGGACTGCAGGTGATCGGCAAGGCCTTCGACGAGCAGGGCGTGCTGAACGCGGGCCTCGCGATCGAGCAGCGCGCCGGGTTTGCGGCCAAGCCGGACAAGTGGTGGTGATTGACGGTATTACCTCGAGCGGGTAATACTTTCATCGATGAGGCACGAGAGCAACCTTACCAGCAAGGGGCAGGTGACCGTTCCCAAGGACATCCGCGATGCCCTGGGGCTCGTCGCCGGCCAGCCGGTGCGCTTCGAACTCGATGCCGATGGCAACGCCCGGATTCTCAAGGTCGACACAGTAGCCGAGAAAGAGCGGCGGAAGGCCGAATACCTCGACCGGCTGAAAGAGGCGCAGGCGATCTTCAAGGCCAACGATGCCTTTCCCGGCATGTCGACCGATGAGTACATGGCGATGATCCGTGAGCCGATCCAGCCGTTCGAGCGCGACGGCGCCGAGAGCGACGATCAGGCGTGATCTTCGTCGATTCCAATGTGGCCATCGATGCCCTTGACCCGGAATCGCCTTTCCATGGCTGGGCGCAGGATGGACTTGCCGATGCGTTGGGCACAGGCGCGTTCTTCAACCACATCGTCGTGGCCGAACTGGCAGCACGCGCGGTATCGGTCGAGGAACTGCAACGGATGCTCGATATCCTGCAGATACCGGTCGAGCCGCTGACGGATGACGTTGCATTCCGTGCCGGTCAGGCCTTCAAGGCATGGATCCGCAACGGAGGCCGCCGCGGCGCCCTGCTGCCTGATTTCGTGATCGGCGCTCATGCCGCGGCGCGCAACGCGCGGGTACTTACGCGTGACCCGCGCCGCTTTCGCTCCTATTTCCCAGAACTAGACCTGATATTACCGGAACCGACCAATGACTGAATCAACCTACCGCATCCAGGGCGCAACCGGTGACTGGGAGGTCGTGATCGGCCTCGAAGTCCACGCACAGGTCACGTCGAACTCCAAGCTGTTCTCCGGCTCGGCAACTGCGTTCGGCGCGGAGCCGAATTCGCAGGTGTCGCTGGTCGATGCGGCGATGCCGGGCATGCTGCCGGTGCCGAACCGCGAGTGCATCCGTCAGGCGGTGCGCACCGGCATGGCGATCAACGCGCAGATCAACAAGTGGAGCCGGTTCGACCGCAAGAACTACTTCTACGCCGATCTGCCGCAGGGCTACCAGATCAGCCAGCTCTACCACCCGCTGGTGGGCGAGGGCTCGATCGAGATCGTGCTTGACGACAAGGACCCCGAAGGCTCGACCAAGACCATCGGTATCGAGCGCATCCACGTCGAGCAGGACGCGGGCAAGCTGATGCACGACCAGCACCCGACGATGTCCTATGTCGACCTCAACCGCTCGGGCGTGGCGCTGATGGAGATCGTCAGCCGTCCCGACATGCGTTCTCCCGCCGAAGCAGGGGCTTACGTGGCAAAGCTGCGGACGATCCTGCGCTATGTCGGCTCGTGTGACGGCAACATGGACCAGGGCTCGATGCGCTGCGACGTCAACGTCTCGGTGCGGAGGCCCGGTGAGCCGTTCGGCACCCGTACCGAGACCAAGAACGTCAACTCGGTGCGCTTCGTCATGCAGACGATCGAGCACGAGGCGAACCGCCAGGTCGACGTGCTGGAGAGCGGGGGCAAGATCGTGCAGGAAACCCGCCTGTTCGATCCCACCAGCGGCACCACGCGTTCGATGCGCAGCAAGGAAGACGCGCACGATTACCGCTACTTCCCCGATCCGGACCTGCTGCCGCTCGAACTCGATGATGCCTTCCTCGAGGACTGCCGCAATTCGCTGCCCGAACTGCCGGACGCCAAGCGCCATCGCTACGAGAGCGACCTCGGCCTGTCCGCCTACAACGCCGGCGTGCTGACCGCCGACGTCGAGACCGCGCGCTGGTTCGAACTGTTGCTGGCCGAGACCGCCAAGGCAGCCGGCAAGCAGCCTGCAGACGTCGCCAAGCAGGCTGCCAACTGGCTGATCTCCGAACTGTTCGGCGCGCTCAACAAGCTTGGCACCAGCCTCGAGGAATCGCCCGTAGCCCCCGAAAAGGGCGGCGAACTTCTCGCGCTGATCGCCAAGGGCACGATCTCCGGCTCGGCCGCCAAGCAGGTGCTCGAAATCATGCTCGAGACCGGCGACGATGCCGGCGTGATCGTCGAGCGCGAAGGCCTCAAGCAGGAGTCCGACACCGGCGCGATCGAAGCCGAAGTCGACAAGGTCCTCGCCGCCAATGCCGACAAGGTCGAGCAGTACAAGGCGGGCAAGGAAGCCCTGTTCGGCTTCTTCGTCGGCCAGACGATGAAAGCCATGAAAGGCAAGGGCAACCCGCAGGTGGTGAACGAGATCCTGAAGGCGAAGTTGGGGTAAGGCAGAGCCCCCGGAACTGGCCCGGGGGCGCTTCCATCAGCGGCGCTTCATCCCGGCGCTCGTGCGTTCGTTGTTGGCATATTCCTGGAAGTTCTTCTTGAACACGCCGACGAGCTCGTCGAGCGCGGCGATCGTGTCTTCGCCTTCCTTTGGCGGGAACAGCTTGAGGCCGTTGCCGCCCCACGCCTTGTATTCGAAGTCAATCTTCTGATCCTCGCCAAATTTGCGGACCATGAACAGCGTCTTGAGCGAGCGGCCGTAGATGGCGGCCTTCTGGTAGAATACGTCGGCGACGATCAGCTCGGAATAGCAGCTCGCCGTGGAATCCGAGCGGCGGGTCTTCACCTTGTTCATCGTCTTGCGCTCAAGCGGCTCTTCGTGGACGACATAGGTCGTGCCGGGGCTGAGCTGCAGTTCCTCGCGCAGGTCGAGCGAGAGCAGTGCGTCGAGCTGGCTGGGGCTGTCCAGCGCACTGGCTAGCAGCGTCTTGTTGTTGGTGTCAGTGCCTGCGTGGAGGGCGACATCGAGCAATCCACCGCCCAGCAGGCCGGTCGTGATCGAGATCATGCGCTCTGCCGGCCAGATGTGCAGTTCACACCCATCGGGAGCGTCGGGAGCAAGCGCGCGACCGGGTTCCTCTGTGGAGTCAGCGACCTCCTCTTCGGCGGACGGCGCGACGTCCGCGGCTACATCAGCCGGGGCCGTTACGTCCTCTCCCTCTTCCGCCGTCTGCGCCTGCAACGGCATGGCTGCGCCAAGGCATATTGCCGCCATGGCTACGATACGAGTTTTCATTTTGCCTCCATGACAAGGGGTCACTTGCCCCGCTTCTTTCCGGCTGGTTTGTTGAGTGCCTTGCCGAATTCCCCGACTGCGTCCGCATAGGCCTTGCCCAGTTCTTCCAGCGCAGCCTCGGCGTCTTCGGGACCTGTGGGCGGGAAGTGGAGCAGTTTAACTTGGCTGTAGGCGCCGAACCGGCGGGCGGGAGCGTCGCCCTCGAATGCACGAAACCGGTAGAGCGTCTTGAGGTATTTTCCGGTGACGATGTCTTCCTGGAAAAAGACGTCGTCGACCACCAGTTCGGCGTAGCAGGCGGTGCCTTCATCGGTGAGGCGGCCCTGTGCCCTGCGGACGACTCGGCTGTCCGGCGCATTCTTGTGGATCACTGCGCGATATCCCGGCAGCTTCAGAAGATCGGCCAGAGGGAGGGACTTCAGAATTTCGGCCTGACGTTCCGGATCGAGCGGCGTTTCGGGAAGTTTGCGGTAGCCGTCTCGCCCCTGAACGGCGCCATCCACGATTCCGCCGTGGAACCATCCGAAGTAGGTCGAACGCAAACCGCTCGACGGCCAGACGTGCAGTTCGCAGTCTACGGGGGCAGGTGCACCAGCGGCCAACGCAGGCTTGTCCACCGGCTGCGCCGTGGACGGCGTAGTCAGCGTGCCGCTTGCAACACTAACGGCCGCGACAATCGCGTACCGCATCCAGTCATGTGGCAATATCTGTTTCCCCCGAAAGCCCGTCCTTCGAATCGACCGGGGAGGGTGCTTTCGGGGGTGGTATTATTATTGAACGAATGTCTCGACAAGCTTTTGATATCAGGGGGTGTCTTCAAGGCTGACGAGACCGAAAAACCTCAGTTTTTCCGCGTTCCCGTCAGGTCCATCGTCCCGAACATCCCGGCCTTCACTTTGCCGGTGAGGGCATCGCCATCCACGGTGGCGGTGCAGTCGAGGTCCATCGGCATCGGCATGGTCATCTTCATCTGCCAGGTCAGCGTGTTGCCGCTCACCGTGCCATGCTCGATGTCCATCGAGCCGAGGTCTCCGGTGATGTTGCCGGTGAAGGTATCGCCTTCGCCCGGCACGATGGTCAGCACGCCCTTCTGCGGCCCCATCGGGGTCTTGGTCACGCAGTCATAGCTTCCTGCAACGGACATCTGGCTTACTCCTGTTCCGATCCTTCGTCGGCGCTCGCGGGCGCCGCGCGCACTTCGACTGGAATGCCGAGGTCTTTCAACTGCGGTTCGACGATCTTGCGATCTCCCACGACGACGAACGTCAGGCCGGTCGGCTGCAGGTATTCGGTTGCCGCTGCACCGATGGTCTTGGCATCGACGGCGCGGTAGATGCTCGCAAGCTGCGCGTAGTAGTCCTCGGGCCGGCCCAGCTGGTCGTTCTTGCGGATGCCGGAGAGAACCGAGGCGTTTGTCTCGAACTGGTTGGGCATGCCGCGGATCGCACCGTCGGTGACGCGCTGGAGTTCCTCGTCGCTGACCGGCTGCGAGGCGGGGAAGGCCGCCATGTCATCCATGATCGCCTTGATCGTGTCACCGGTGCGGTCGGCCTGAACCGGGGCGCTTACTTCGAGCATGCGCGGGCCGACCGGCTGGTCGACCGAGGTGCGCACGCCGTAGCTCCAGCCTTTTTCCTCGCGGATGTCGAGGTTGAGGCGCGAGAGGAAATCGCCGCCGAGCACATTGTTGGCGAGGATCAGCGGTTCCTTGCCCGGGGTCTTGCCGGTGATCGGCAGCACGCGGCCGGCCATCACCACCGACTGCGGCGAATTGGGCCGGTCGATCAGCACGATACGATTGCCGGCGGCAGGCGTCGTCGCCGCATCGATCGGCTTGACCGGGGCCGGGGTGTCAGGGGCTTTCCACCCGCCGAAGGCCTGCTCCAGCAGCGGCTTGAGTTTGTCCATGGTGACATCGCCGACCACGCTGATGCGCGCGAGATCGGGACGCAGCCACTTGTCGTGCGCGGCGCGCATGTCTGCCGGGGTCAGTGCTGCCAGCGATTCCGCATTGCCGAGGCCGTCGAGCGGCTGGGCATAGGGGTGTGCACCGTAGACCTGCGCTTCCAGCGTGCGCGCGGCGAGGCTGCGCGGGGTCGAGAGCGCCTGCGCCAGAGCCGCCTCGGTCTGCGCCTTCACCCGCACGAAGTCGCTTTCGGCAAAGGCCGGGTGCAGGATCAGGTCGGCCGTCAGCGCCAGCGAGGGGGCGAGATTGTCGCTCAGCGCGCTCAGCGTGACCGTACTGGTGTCGAGCGAGCCGTCGGTGCCGATGCGGGCGCCGAGCCGCTCCTGCGCTTCGGCGATCTGCGTGGCGTTGAGCGTCGTCGTGCCTTCATCGAGCATCGAGAGCATGAGGCCCTGCGTACCCGGCGTGTCGAGTGCGTCGGCGGCATAGCCGGCGTCGAAGTCGATCGTCATCACCAGCTTGGGCACGGCGGTACGGCGCGCCAGCACTACGGGAATGCCGTTCGAAAGCGTGGTGCGTTCGATTTGCGGGAACTGCATTGCCTTCACCGGCTGCACCGGCGGAGCTTCGCGCTTGGGTGCGGGGGGCAACGGCGCGGCTTCCGCATGCGGATCGGCCTGCGGAGCAGGGCGTTCCGCCTCGTCGCCCCAGCCGCCCATGCCGTCGCCGCTCTCGGTACGCTCACCGGGGACGACGTTGAGGGCATAGACCGGGCGCGACAGCCACTTGTTGAGCGCGGCCTTGACCTTGGCCGGGGTCAGCGCCGCCATGGCGGCCAGGTCCTTCTTGTAGTGTGCCGGATCGTCCGAATAGACTTCGCCCTCGGCCAGAGTGGCACCCTTGCCGGAAAAGCCGCCGACGCGTTCGAGGCCGCCGATCTCGCCCGAGAGCATGCTGGTGACGGCGCGGCGCACTTCATCCTCGGTGGGGCCTTGGCGCAGGTAGTCGGCCAGAACCGTGTCGAAGGCCTTTGCGGCCTCCGCGCGGTCGACGCCGGGCTTCACGTCCATCGACATCGACAGGAAGCCGAGCTGCTGGAACACCTGATCGTAGGCGGAGACGGAAACGGCCAGTTCCTTGCCGCGTACCAGCGCGTTGTCGAGCCGCGAGCTGGCAAGGCCGCCGAGGATGTGCATGCCGATCTTGAGCGCGGGCGTATCGGCATCGTTGAGGCCCGGCGCGGTCCAGTTGCGGGTGAGGCGCAGCACCGGGACCTGATCGTGGATGTCGCGCGATACCGGCGCGGCGAGCGTGACCGGATCGGCCGCGACCGGATGGATGTCCGGCCCGCGCGGAATGTCGCCGAACCACTTTTCAACCTTGGGGCGGGCAGTCGCCGCGTCGATGTCGCCCGAGAGGACGAGCACGACATTGTTGGAGCCGTAGTGGTCGGTGAACCATTGGCGCACGTCGGTCAGCGTCGCGGCGTCGAGGTCGGCCATCGAGCCGATGGTGGAATGGCGATAGGGATGGCCGAGGGGCAGGAGGCCTTCGCTCTGTACATAATCGAACAGGCCGTAGGGCTGGTTGTCGCCCTGTCGCTTCTCGTTCTGGACGACGCCGCGCTGCTTATCGAGCTTGTCCTGCGTGACTGCGGGCAGCAGGTGGCCCATGCGGTCGCTTTCCATGAACAGGGCCAGATCGAGCGCGCCGGTGGGGACCGTCTCGATGTAGTTGGTGCGGTCGTACCAAGTGGAGCCATTGGTCGAGGTGGAACCGGCGGCTTCGAGCGGAATGTCGAAGTTGGGCACATTGGCCGAGCCACCGAAGAACAGGTGTTCGTATAGGTGGGCAAAGCCGGTGCGGCCGCGCGGCTCGTTCTTGGAGCCGACCTTGTAGTAGAGCGTGACGCCGACGATCGGAGACTTGCGGTCGGTGTGGATCAGCGTCGTCAGGCCGTTTTCGAGGACGAACTTCTCGTAGGGAATGTCGACCTTGGCGACGAGATCCTGCAGCGAGGCGGCTGCGGGTGCCGTCGTTGCCGTCCCGGCATTGGGCGCCTTGGCCAGCGTGGCTACGGGCGTGGCAGTGCCAAGGGAAAGGAGAAGGGCGGCGGCGAGAGCGGTGGCGCTCGGCATGGAGGGGATGCGCATGGACCATGCTCTAGCAAACGCATGGCCCGCCGCAAGCGGGGACTGCGGCGCTTCGGGTTTCGGTGCCGGAAGCGCCGTGCAACCGTCACGCCTGGTTTGGAGGGAGGGGTTGCAATGGCAGGTTTCGACACGCGTTTCGGACGGCGCGAGGCAAGCGCGGCAGGGCTCTTTGGACTGGCCGGCGGAACGCTCGGCATGGCCTGGGCCGGATCGGCGCGTGCGGGCATCGGCGATACGTCTTCCGCTACATCGGTGGTGAAGCGGCAAAGCTGCGGGCCACTCCGCTCAAGCCTGCAGGCAGTCTGCGGAAAGGGCTGTGGGAGGCCACCAGGCGGATTGCGCGGCTCGTCCGGACCCGCGTGAAACGGTTCGCCGCGCGATGGGCTCGCGTTGCCTGTCCCGTGAACGGTGGCTTCGCATGCGTTCATCTGCAGGACAGGTCTGGCTGAACAGGCAGGAGGTCCCTCGCATGCAGGTGCTGCTTCCTGGGTGGTGCCGTGAGCAATGAGGGGTAAAGAGTTTTCGCCAGTCGGAAGGGCGGTCACCGTGGATGTCGCATGACGTGGCGCGGAATGGCCGGGGCGGCTGGTACAATCTGAAGGAGTAAATTCATGCGTGTCACATCCCTGCGGCCAAAGCTGCTTTTCCTGCTTGGCGCTGCGGCCTTGCCGGCATCGGCTGGCGTCTCCGCGCAGGAACTGGACCCGTCCGCCGACACGGGCGTCGCTGCGACCGTCTATGGCGCGCGTCCGGTCGATCCGGCGGAGATGACCGAAGGGCCCGAGGTCGAAGGCATCATCTCGGCGCGTAGCGGTGACAAGATGCGGGTGACGAGCACCGACGGAACCAGCGCCGTGATCACCATCACCGACGATACCCAGATCAAGGGGCGCGGCGGTTTCCTCGGCCTCGCTAGCAAGGAGCGCGCGGCGACGTCGCTGCTCAATGGCCTGCCGGTCAGCGTGAAGACGCTGCAATCAGGCGAAGACCTGTTCGCCAGCGAGATCAAGTTCCGCAACGACGACTTCAAGACCGCGGCCATGATCCACAACGGCACCGATCAGCGCTTCGCCGAGCAGACCGCGGCAACCGAGGCGCTGCGCGGCCGCATGGGCGACATCGACAAGTACAACATCAAGGGCACGACGAACGTGAACTTCGACACGGGCAAGGCCGTGCTCTCCCCGCAGGGCAAGCAGGCGCTGTGCGCCGCGGCATCGCAGGCCGAGAGCATGGACAACGCGCTGCTGCTGGTGGTCGGCTACACCGATTCCACGGGCAGCCTCGAATACAACCAGAAGCTCAGCGAGAAGCGCGCGGGCCGCGTGGTCAACTATCTGCAGCAGGCCTGCGGCTGGAAGCCCTACCGCATGCTCACGCCCACCGGTATGGCCGAAGCCGATCCGCTGGCGAGCAACGATACAGTGGAAGGCAAGGCGCAGAACCGCCGCGTTGCCGTGAACATCCTGGTCAGCAAGGGCCTCGACGGCCTTTGAGATGTGCGGGGTGGGTGCGGCCCACCCCGACAATCGCGACTTATCCGCGCTTGAAGATCTGGCCGCTGTCGAAGCGGGTGATGCGCCATTCGCCGTCGGAATCGCGGCGGCATTCCATCTTCACGTCGGCAACGGCCAGCGGATCGCAGTACTTGTCGAGATCCTTCACGGTCGCGAAAAAGACCAGCAGGTAGCCCACCTTGGCGTGGTCCGCGTCGTCGAAGGAGACGCGCAGCGAGGAGATGATGTGGCGCATGGTCATCAGCCCGGCGCCGGCTTCCATGGCCTCGGCGCGGCCCTTGTAGAACGCTTCGACCGCCGTAAGGCCGTCGCGCCATTCACCGCCCACGAAATACTGCACATCTTCGGCCAGGCAGTCCGCCTTGCGCATCGACAACCCGTTGTTGATGTCCAGCTCGTCGCCCCATTCGTAGATGGCCTGCTTGATCGCCAGGACGTCCGCTGCCTGTTCGGGGGTGAATTTCGCCACGTCTGTCTACCTCTTCCCGTTACTGTCGGTGTTGCGCGTGAGGCTAGGGAAAGCCGGGCAGGGCGCCAAGACCTTTAGGCGACAGCGCTGTCGATTAGCGCCGTGGCGACATGCAGGATTGGCAAAGCGCAGGTCTGTGCCCATCTTGGACGCGGCGAGGGGCGGACGGTCACAAATCGTTCGTATCCTTGTGCAGAATCAAAACATTCCGGCCTTCCCGGTGCTAGAGACAAAAATCATCGGAGAGGCTCTTGTGTTGCAAAAATGCAACACTATATCATCGGGGTCAGGAGGCATCACACACCATGAATCTCGAAAAGTTCACCGACCGCGCCAAGGGTTTCCTGCAGGCGGCACAGACCGTCGCGATCCGCTTGAACCACCAGCGCATCAGCCCCGAGCATGTGCTCAAGGCGCTGCTCGACGATCCCGAAGGCATGGCCGCGGGGCTGATCAAGCGCGCGGGCGGCAATCCCGAATATACGACCGAGGAACTCGACAAGGCGCTCGCCAAGGTGCCGTCGGTGTCGGGCAGCGGCGCGCAGGCCTCGCCGGGGCTCGATAACGATGCCGTGCGTGTGCTCGATGCTGCCGAGCAGGCTGCGACCAAGTCGGGCGACAGCTATGTTACCGTCGAACGGCTGCTGCTGGCGCTGGTGCTCGCCACCACGACCCCGGCCGGGCAGGCGCTCAAGGCGGGTAACATCACGGCCGAGTCGCTCGAAGCCGCGATCACCGAACTGCGCGGCGGCCGCACCGCCGACACCGCTTCCGCAGAAGAAGCCTACGACGCGATGAAGAAGTACGCGCGCGACCTCACGCAGGCGGCGAAGGACGGCAAGCTCGATCCGGTCATCGGCCGTGATGAGGAAATCCGCCGCACCGTGCAGATCCTGGCGCGCCGCACCAAGAACAACCCGGTGCTCATCGGCGATCCCGGCGTCGGCAAGACCGCCATCGCCGAAGGCCTCGCACTGCGCATCGCCAATGGCGACGTGCCCGACAGCCTGAAGGACCGCCAGCTCATGGCGCTCGACATGGGTTCGCTGATCGCGGGCGCCAAGTACCGCGGCGAGTTCGAGGAACGCCTCAAGGCGGTTCTCGACGAAGTGAAGGGCGCCGAGGGCCACATCATCCTGTTCATCGACGAGATGCACACGCTGATCGGCGCGGGCGCTTCCGAAGGCTCGATGGATGCCGGGAACCTGCTCAAGCCTGCGCTGGCACGTGGCGAGCTGCACTGCATCGGCGCGACCACGCTCGACGAGTACCAGAAGTATGTCGAGAAGGACGCCGCGCTGCAGCGCCGTTTCCAGCCGATCTTCGTCGATGAGCCGACCGTCGAGGATACGATCTCGATCCTGCGCGGGCTCAAGGAGAAGTACGAGCTGCACCACGGTGTGCGCATCACCGACAGCGCGATCGTGGCTGCCGCGACGCTCTCCAACCGCTATATCACCAACCGCTTCCTGCCCGACAAGGCGATCGACCTCATGGACGAGGCCGCCAGCCGCATCCGCATGGAAGTGGAAAGCAAGCCCGAGGAAATCGAAGGCCTCGACCGCCGCATCATCCAGCTCAAGATCGAGGAATCGGCGCTCGCCAAGGAGAGCGACGACGCTTCGAAGGATCGCCTCGCGACGCTGCGCGACGAACTCGCGAACCTTGAACAGCAGTCGAGCGAGCTTACCACGCGCTGGCAGAACGAGCGCGACAAGATCGCTGCCGAAGGCAAGATCAAGGAGCAGCTCGACCAGGCGCGCATCGAACTGGAACAGGCACAGCGTTCGGGCGACCTCGCCCGCGCGGGTGAGCTGTCCTACGGCACGATCCCCAAGCTCGAAAAGCAGCTTGTCGAAGCGCAGGAACAGTCGGGCAATGCCCTGCTGCGCGAGGAAGTGACCGAGGACGACATCGCCGGTGTCGTCAGCCGCTGGACCGGCGTGCCCGTCGACAAGATGCTCGAGGGTGAGCGCGAGAAGCTGCTGAAGATGGAAGAAGTCCTCGGCCAGCGCGTGATCGGCCAGAAGGATGCGGTGGAAGCCGTTTCCAAGGCGGTGCGCCGTGCCCGCGCCGGTCTGCAGGACCCGAACCGGCCGCTCGGCTCGTTCCTGTTCCTCGGCCCCACGGGCGTCGGCAAGACCGAGCTGACCAAGGCGCTCGCGAGCTTCCTGTTCGACGACGACACCGCGATGGTGCGCATCGACATGAGCGAGTTCATGGAAAAGCACGCGGTCGCCCGCCTGATCGGCGCGCCTCCGGGCTATGTCGGCTACGAGGAAGGCGGCGTGCTGACCGAAGCGGTGCGGCGCCGGCCCTATCAGGTCGTGCTGTTCGACGAGGTGGAAAAGGCGCACAGCGATGTGTTCAACGTGCTGCTGCAAGTGCTCGACGACGGCCGTCTGACCGACGGACAGGGGCGCCAGGTGGACTTCACCAACACGCTGATCATCCTGACCAGCAACCTCGGCAGCCAGTATCTCTCGAACCTCGAGGAAGGGCAGGACGTCGAAAGTGTCGAGCCCCAGGTGATGGACGTCGTCAAGGCGCACTTCCGCCCCGAGTTCCTCAACCGTCTCGACGAGATCGTGCTGTTCCATCGCCTTGGCCAGGAGCACATGGGTCCGATCGTGGAGATCCAGATCGAGCGGGTGCAGAAGCTGCTCAAGGATCGCAAGATCGTGCTCGAACTGACCGACGCCGCCAAGCGCTGGCTGGGCCGGGTGGGCTACGATCCGGTCTACGGCGCAAGGCCATTGAAGCGCGCGGTCCAGCGCTACCTGCAGGACCCGCTGGCCGAAAAGCTGCTCGCCGGCGAAGTGCCCGACGGCTCGACGGTGAAGATCGACGACGGCGACGGGGCGCTGGCCTTCGTTGTCAGCTAGGACAGATTGAAGCGGGGGCAGAGGCCTGTCGCTTCAGCCAAACGAACGGGGCGGAACCGCGAGGTGCCGCCCCTTCTTTTTTGTTTTGATAGCCAGCGCTTAGTCGGCCCACTCGAAAATGCTGGCAAGCTCTGTGCCGCCCTGGAACTCGAACTTGTCGACCACTTCCCAGGTCATGCCACCATTGCCATCGTCCTTCGCGCCCCGCATGCCGGGAACGATTCAGTTTACGCGGTAGCCTTTAACGCCGGTCTGACGATTGATCCGCACGAAATAGGACCCGAAAGTCGCCTTCTTGAACTCGACCTGATCGCCTGCTTTGGGGCGGCGCAGGTAATAGGGGTTCTCGGTAAGCTGCCAGGTGGCACCTTCGGCGATCGTCAGTCGATACTTGCCGTTGACAGTACTCACATCGGTGATCGTCGTTTGCATGATGTCGTCGGATGCTTCATCTCCGCCGAACAGGGCGATTTTGGGGAGCGAGAAACCGAACAGCGAGCGGCGCATCTCCTTGGCCTCTGCCTTGTCGATGACCTTCACTTCGCCCTTGTCGGCAGCGCTTATCAGGCTTCCGGATTCGCGATCGTAACAGGCGAGGCGCTCGGCATCGTCGGCAAGCGCACGGCATTCGGCGAGCTTCGAGAGGACCTGCGGGAGATCATGGTTCTGACCGTTTTCGTCCTTGGCCGCTGCGGGACTATTCAGGGCCATCGCAGCAGCTGCCACCGTCATAGCGGTGAAGGGGGGAAGGAACATCCTCTTCATTGTCTGGCCTCGCCTAGCCTTGTTGTGACTTGCCGAACGCCGAGGCGCCCGGACGGACCTTACCCTGCACTATGGACAGAGGAAAGAACCGTGTGGTTTGTGCCTGTTGGCCCAAAACTGTGCACCGCACGGGTGCGCCATTGGGCGTTCGATTTCAGGAGCCGGGCGAGCCAACGCCCCAGGTGTTGCCGCGGTCGATCGTGTTCTTGGCGGCAGAGCGATTGAGCTCTTCCTCGCTTTCCCATTCAGCAATCGTCTTGCAGACCTTGATGCGCCGCACGCGCGAACCGGTGACCGATAGGCGCTTACACTTCACTTCCGATTTCGGGTCGACTTCACCTTTGTCGGCGGAGTGCAATGTATCGGTGGCGTCGGTGGACTGCGGGGTGTCGGAGGCGGCAGCCGGACCGGCAGCCAATGCGGCGACGAAGAAGAGGAAGGAAGGCATGAGAATCCTTGGTGTAAATTTGTGAACCATTCAGGCGTCTAGCGGGAGCTTACCCTACTTCCGGTTCGCCTGTCAGGGGGCGATGCGATTTATTTCCATATGTTGATCGGCTCTTCTGCACTCGGGCAACAAAAAAGGTGGCGATGCCCAGGCATCGCCACCTCCTTTTGCGTTATCGATCGAATGTGATCAGAAGCTCACGTTCGTCGTAACCATGAAGCTGCGACCAAGAACGTCGTAGGTCGTCGGGTAGGTGTTACCCGAGTTATACGTGGTCGAGCCGATGTACGAGCTCACGTTCGGCGGCTTCTTGTCGAGCAGGTTGAAGACCGAGAGCGTGACGCCGATGTTCTCGGTCGGCTGCACGCGGTAGGTCAGGTCGAAGTAGCTGTACGACGGGATCGTCATGTACTCGTCCAGGATCGACCGGTCGTCGTCGGGAAGAGCAAGCTCGGCAGCACGGTCTTCGTACTGAACACCGTCCATCCAACGCCACAGCAGCGACAGTTCGCCAGCATCGCCGAAGCCGACGGTACCGCGGACGTTGAAGCTCCATTCGGGAACGATCGGGTCGCAGTTCGTACCGTACTGACCGACGCACTCACGCATGTCGGACGTCGGCGAGGCCTGGAACTTGTACTCGTCCGTCCAGTTGCCGTTGAACGAGAAGCCCACGTGACCGAAGCTGGTCGGCTGGCGGTAGTTCAGGCGAACATCGACACCCGAGGAGATCAGCGTGCCCTGATTGGTGCGCTGCAGGATCAGGCCCGGGGTGTCACCGCCGCCGTTGAGCGAACCGTTGAGCGGGTTACGACCAACGAGAGCGCATGCGTCTGCATTGCCATCGTCGTAGCACGGATCGAGGATGTCACCCGGAGTCGGGACCGTGATCGCGTCGGTGACCTTGATGTTGTAGTAGTCAGCCGTGAACGACAGGCCCGGCACCTGCGGCGGGGTGAGGATCACGCCGATGGTGTACGAGTTGGCCTTCTCCGGACCGAGGTCCAGGTTGCCGCCGCTGGTGGCGTTGACCTGACCAGCCGAAGGCTGCGGGATCGAGCCGATCGAGTTTGCCGGAGCGCCCTGAGCGATACAGATCGCGGTCAAGGCAGCATTGCCAACCGGGTTCGAGCCGGCGCAGGGATCGGTCGCAAGGTTGGACAGACCCGTTGTGACGGGATTGTACAGCTCGAAGATGTTCGGCGCGCGAACGGCACGCTGGTAGATACCGCGAACGGCATAACCCTGCGCGACTTCCCAGGTACCACCAGCCTTCCACGTCCAGGTGCTGCCTGCGGTCGAGTACTTCGAGTACCGCACACCTGCTTCGAGCGAGAGGTTGTAAATGCCCGGAGCGTCTTCGACCACGGGAACGAGCAGCTCGCCGTAGGCTTCGTACACGTCGTAGCCGCCAGTGAAGCTCGGCGCCGGAGCACCAGTGCCAAGGACTTCGTCCTGCGTGGCGCTGGCCGCGTCGGACTGCTGCGAGGCGGTGTACTTGCGGTATTCACCACCGACGGCGAAGCCGATCGGGGTGTCTGCCCACAGGAAGCCGCTTTCGGTCAGGTCGCCCGAGAAGGTCGCGTTGACGACCGACAGCGAGGTCTTGACGGTCGACAGGGCCGGAGCGCTGAAGAACGCGACCGAGCGCGGATCGATCGACTGACCATCACCGAACAGGTTGATCGGATAGCAGTTGTTCGACGAGTCGACGCAAGTGTCGGCATCGGTGGTGCGCAGCGCCTGCTGGACGCGCGACTTCAGACCCCAGTTGATGTTGGTCTCGGCCTTGTCCGACTCGCCGTAGCTGCCGAACACGTCGAAACTGATCAGGTCGGTGACCTGGCCGCGAACACCGGTCCAGATCTGGAACATGTTCGTGGTGTAGTCGGTCTGACGGTTGCCCTGCTCGACCAGACGACGGTTGATGATCGTCGGGACTTCCGTGCCGTTCGCAATGGCGCCGGCGCAGTCGGCAATCTCGTTGTCAGCGCAGAGCTGAGCCTGGATCTGGGGCGTCAGATATGCGTTGTTCAGCGGCATCTGGTAGGTGTCACCGAACAGGCCGGACGGTGCAAGCTGGAGGCTCACGGTCGTCTTGTTGAACATGGCCTTGGAGTAGACTTCGATGCCGTCAGCAACTTCGTAGTGTGCCGATGCAAACGCATTGAAACGCTCGAGCGGGGTCTGGAAGTAGTTGAAGGGAGCGAAGTTGAAGCTGTTGTACTGATCGACCAGGGCTCCGGTTTCCGGATCGTACTGATCGCCGTTCAGGCGGGTCGGAACGGTAGTGCCCGAACCGATCGACTGACCGCCGACGAACAGGGTATCTCTGGAGATCGCACGATCGCCCTGGAGAACCGGATCGATGGACTGGTAACCGACCGACAGCACCGCGTTGCCGCGGCCATCGTCGAAGTTGCCGCCGACGGTGACGTCGGTGCGGAAGCGCTGGCCGTCGCCACGTTCGGTCGTGCCGAACGAGCTGGTGACGTCGACGCCCGAGAAGTCCTTCTTGGTGACGAAGTTGACAACACCGGTAACGGCGTCTGCACCGTACACCGAAGAAGCACCGCCAGTAACGATCTCGACGCGCTCGACGAGAGCGACGGGGATGTTGTTAAGGTCGGTGACGCCGTCGAGGTCGGCGGGAACGATGCGCTGGCCGTCGAGGAGCACCAGGTTGCGGTTGTCGCCGAGACCGCGAAGGTTGAACGTCGCGGTACCGCCGCTGCCGTTGTTGACGCTGGCGTTGATGCCCGGAGCGACACCCGGAAGTTCGCCGATGAGTTCTTCGGCGTTGGTGGCCTGGCGCAGGTTGATTTCTTCTTCACCCACGACGCCGATCGGGCTGGACGTCACGAGGTTGGGGTTAACGATGCGAGTGCCGGTAACGACAATCGCGTCGCCGCCTTCCGATGCGGCCGCGTCAGCAGCTGCTTCCTGTGCGTAGGCACCGGTGGTGCCGATCGCGAAAGCAGCAACGCAAGTAGCGCCCCGCAATGCGGCCTTTTTGAGAAGTGTGTTCACGTTGGTGTCCCTTGTTGCTTTCGTTCGCCCACCAAGTGAGTGACCATTCCTGATGAGCGACCCGGATGCCAGCAGCGGTGCGCCTGTCGGTGCTTTGCTGCCATGGGGCGATCTTGTTGCGCTACGGAAAGCCGCTTTCAATCCAATTTGCCGCATTGCGCAAAATGACTTTCGGGTTGTGTTTTAATTGCAACAGTGTGTCGGGGCGGTAATGCCATTGCCTGCGTCGTCCCGCAGAATCCCAGCGTTTTCAGGCGCAATGGAGATGTGGCAGATGAGCATTAACCCGGCTGAAAATTGCGCTTCGCATCGCTGCAGTGAAATCCTGTTGCGTGGCGGCGGCAAGCGCGGCCTGCTGCATTGACCGTTGCGGTCCGGGCTCTTAACCGTGCGCTTAAATTTATCGGTCGGCACCGTCCGGCGCCGTTGCTTGCGTGAAAGCCTGCGCAAGCGTTCAGGAAAGGAAAAACGAACATGAAGCTTGATAGCTCCGTTGCCGCCGTCGTGACCGGCGCTGCCTCCGGACTTGGCGCCGCGACTGCCCGCGCGCTCGCGGCGCAGGGCGTGAAGGTTGCGATCTTCGACCTCAATGCCGAGGCGGGCGAGGCGATGGCCAAGGAAATCGGCGGTGTCTTCTGCGAGGTCAACGTGACCGACGATGCCAGCGTCGATGCCGGCTTCGCCAAGGCGCGCGCGGCGCACGGGCAGGAGCGCGTGCTCGTCAACTGTGCCGGTATCGCTCCGGCCTCGAAGACCGTCGGCAGGAATCGCGAGACCGGCGAGCCCAAGGCGCATGACATGGGCCTGTTCGAGAAAGCCATTGCCATCAACCTCGTCGGCACCTTCCGCTGCATCAGCAAGTCGGCCGCAGGCATGGCAGCGCTCGATCCGGTGGACGAAGCCGGCTCGCGCGGCGCGATCGTCAACACCGCTTCGGTCGCGGCGCAGGATGGCCAGATCGGTCAGGCCGCCTATGCCGCCTCGAAGGGCGGCGTGCTGGCGATGACGCTGCCGGTTGCGCGCGATCTCATGGCCAACGGCATTCGCGTGAACACGATCCTGCCGGGCATCTTCGAAACGCCGATGATGGCGGGCATGCCGCAGCAGGTGCAGGACGCGTTGGCCGAGATGGTTCCGTTCCCCAAGCGCCTGGGCAAGCCCGAGGAATATGCCAAGCTCGCTCTCTTCATGGTCGAGCATGACTACATCAACGGCGAGTCGGTCCGCCTCGACGGTGCGATCCGCATGGGGCCGAAGTAAGAGCGGCCATGGCGGGTCGCAACACGACGCAGGCGGGGGGCACGGCTGGACTGGCCGCCCCTCCCGGTGCGCGTGAACTGTTGCTGGATACGGCCAGCGCGATCATGCGCGAAGGCGACGTGATCGACATTTCGCTGTCGGAGCTGTCGCTGCGCTCCGGCCTCAATTCGGCGCTGGTGAAGTACTATTTCGGCAACAAGGCGGGTCTGCTCAAGGCCTTGCTCGAGCGCGACTGGCAGGCCATCGTTACCAGCGTCGATGCCTTGGTGGCCAAGGACGAGTGGAACCCGGAAGACAAGCTGCGCCGCCACTTGTGGAAGGTCGTCGATACCTTTTACGCGGTGCCCTATCTCAACCGCCTGACGATGCGCGTGATCCGCGAGAGCGACGATGCCGAGGCGCGCCGCATCGCCGAATGCTACCTCTCACCGATCTACCGTGCCTACGAGCAGCTCATCGGCGAAGGCGTGAAGGCGGGCGTGTTCCGTGAAATCGATCCGCAACTTTTCTACTTCACGGTGACCGGCGCGGTGGACCGGTTCTTCTCCACGCGTCTCGTGCTCAAGCACTGCTTCGATCAGGACACGTTGACCGAGGAACTGCGCGACCGCTACCGCGAACACACCATAGACATCATCATGGCAGGTATCCTTGCGCGCTGAGAAAAGCAGCTACTGGCACATCGGGGTGATCGGCGGCTCCGGGCTGGCCGCGGGCATCGATCTGGAAGACGCACAGGAGATTGCCGTCTCCAGCCCCTTCGGCGAGCCCTCTGGCCCGGTGATTACCGGCCGGCTCAACGGCGTGCGTTTCACCTTTCTGGCGCGCCACGGGGCAGGGCATCGCATTCCGCCCTCGCAGGTGAACTACCGCGCCAATATCGACGTGCTCAAGCGCTGCGGCGTCACCGATCTGGTGTCGCTCTCGGCGGTGGGATCGCTGCGTGAGGAGCTGGTGCCCGGCCAGTTCGTGACCGTGGACCAGTTCATCGACCGTACCCATTCGCGCGAGAACAGCTTCTTTGGACCGGGCCTTGTCGCCCATGTCAGCCTTGCCGATCCGGTCTGCCCGCGGCTCTCCGCCGCGCTTGCCGCCTCGGCCCGACAGGCTGGCGGCACCGTGCATCGCGGGGGCTGCTACGTGGCCATTGAAGGTCCGCAGTTCTCCACTCGCGCCGAAAGCCGCATGTATCAGGCGTGGGGTGCGGACGTGATCGGCATGACGGCGATGCCCGAAGTGCGCCTCGCGCGCGAGGCCGAACTGCCATACGCACTGCTGGCGATGGTCACCGACTACGACTGCTGGCGCGAGGAAGAGGCCGGGGTGGAAGTGACCGATGTCCTCGCCGTCCTCCATGCCAATGCCCGCACCGCGCGCGACACCATGGGCGCGATGGCGCTGCAACTGCAGGGGCTGCGCGAACCCAGCCCGATCGACATGGCGCTGGAGCATGCCTTCATCACGGCGCCGGATGCGCGCGATCCGGATATTATCGCGCGGCTCGATGCCGTCGCCTGCCGCATCTTCGGCGAGAAGGACTAGGCGGCTTCGCTTCAACAGAAAAACCCCTCCCGCGGCCGGGGCCGGGGCCGGGGAGGGGCAGGGGTGCTACCAGACCAGCGGTCAACTGCCGGGGTTAGCTGCTGCGCTGGCGCCCATGTCCTGAGTCCGGTTCTGTGCCTTGCTCATAGTGCGGGAGCGGGTCTGGTCGCCCGATTGCGTCTGGTTCTGGATGCGCTTGCGTTCCTGGCGCATTTCACGGGCCTGATTGCGGCTGCGGTCCCAGGCACGGATGCGGTCCATCGAGCCCGTGTCCGAAGACGACCCCATCATCGTGCCGCCGCCCATGGATCCACCCATGGCGCCCATACCGCCACCCATACCGCCACCCATACCGCCGCCGGGGCCGGCAAGGGCAGGGCTCGCGACCAGCGAGAGGGCAAGGGTTGCGCCGGCGAGAATGCGGACTTTTGCTGCTTTCGAAATCATAATTTCAAGCTCCTCCGTCGTTGCCCCCGACAGTGTCACCCTGCGAAGTCAGATTGGCTCGCAGAGCTGACGGCAACCTGACAACTGTATTCAAGTGAACATAACTGAAGCTCGGTTCGTCGCGGCCAAGCGTGTTTGGGAACTGCCTGTCGCGGCGCCCGTTTTCTAGCCAGCAGATCACAAGCGCTGAACAGCAAGGATGGGGCGTGAGCGAACAACCCGAGCAGATACCCGAGACTATTCGACAATTCGAAGAGTTCATCCGCAAGGATGACTTTCCCTGTGTCGGGGCTAAGAGCGCGCTGGGCCGCGGAACGCTGCAAGTGCACGCATGCCGTTCGATTACCAGCGGCTGGGACGATGTGCGGATCCACCGCCAGTTGCTCGACTGGGCCTTTGCCTACCGCAAGGACCCCGGCCTCTTCCGGTCCATCGCCTTCGTTTTCGACGGGCCCGATGATCTGGATGAAAAGGCCTTCGAGGCGGCGATGTGGGAGCGCATTCAGTCTCTGGCCGACAAGGACGCCTGGCTCGAGCAGAAATACGATCCCGGCGTCAGTTCCGATCCCGAAGATCCACATTTCTCGCTGAGCTTCGGCGGGGAGGCTTTCTTCGTGGTGGGGATGCATCCCCACGCCAGCAGACCCGCGCGGCGGTTTCACAAGCCGGTGCTGGTGTTCAATCTGCACGACCAGTTCGAGCAGCTGCGCGAACAGAAGAAATATGAATCGATCCGTTCCACCATTCTAAAGCGGGACGAGGCGCTGGCGGGATCGATCAATCCCATGCTGGCCCGCCATGGCGAATCCAGCGAGGCGCTGCAGTACTCCGGCCGCATGGTGGAGGAAGACGACTGGCAATGCCCGTTCCGGGACAAGAGGACCGACAATGACAAGGAATGACATGCAGACGTGCGATACGCAGACGACGCGGATCGCGCCGCGAACGGGAGTGGCTTTTACTCTGCCGAAAGGGGCGGCGCTGACCGTCATCGATCCGGAAGGCACGCAGGTTTCCGATCTGCTCGCTTTCGCCGCCGACGATGTGCGCGAGGTCATCTCCAATGGGCGCACGTTCGATTACGAGGAGACGATCGCGCTGACCACCGGCAACCGTCTGTGGTCGAACCGTTCGCGGGTCCTGCTGACCATTGAGGAGGACACGGTGGGGCGGCACGATTTTCTGCTGACACCGTGCAGCAAGGACACCTTTCGCCATTTCTATCCCGACAAGCCGGTTCACCGCGGCTGCTTCGGCAATCTCGCCGAGGCGCTGGCGTCCTGGGGGATCACCGAGGATCAGATCCCTGTCGCCTTCAATTGCTTCATGAATGTGCCCGTCCATGGCGACGGCTCGATCGAGGTGTTGCCGCCGCCTAGCCGGCCCGGGGACCGCATCGTGCTGCGCGCGCAAGAGGATCTGGTGATCGGCCTGACCGCGTGCTCGGCCTATGCCAGCAACGGAGGTGCCTTCAAGCCGATTGACTACCGCATCGATCAGGGCGGCGAGGTGCCGTCATGACGCTTCAGGATCTGCTTTCCTACATCGTCCCGCAGAATATCGGTCCGCTGGTCAAGGTAGTGGTCGCTGCACCGCTCGTCTATCTGCTCGTCATCCTGTTCGTCCGCATTGCCGGCAAGCGCTCGACATCGCAGATGAACAATTTCGACTGGATCGTGACGGTCGCGCTCGGCTCGATGACCGGGTCGACCATCATTCTCGAAGACGTCTCGGTAGCGCGCGGTGTGCTGGCGATCGGCATGCTGCTGGGGCTGCAGATGATTCTCACCATCTGGGTCAGGCGCTCGCGGCTGGTGGCCGACGCGGTCGAGGCGAGCCCGACCATCCTTTACAGCAGCGCCGGTTATCACGACGACCAGATGCGCAAAGAACGCGTGTCCCGTAGCGAAGTGCTGGCCGCGGTGCGTGACCAAGGCCTCTCCGAAATGTCGCAGGTCGCCTACGTCATCCTCGAAAACGACGCATCCTTCAGCGTGCTCGAAAAGCCTGTGTCGACCGATGGCGATGCCCTGGCCTCGCTGGAAAGCCGCAAGGGCCCCGCTGCTGTGTCGACACGCTAAACGAACAGAAGGCAGCGCGTGACGCATGCAACGCCGCGCTTGAAATTCCTGATTTTCCTACTCGCCGGGTTGTCGCCACACTGCGAGCGGCATCTGTCTGGCCGGGCTCTTTGAAACGGTGAAAGCGGGACGTTCGCGGCGATTGCGGGTGTGAAGTTACGCGGCCTGCAAGCGGCTGCGATTGCATGGGTTTTTGAAAAGTTGCCAGTGTTGGAGTGGGCGAAGTTAGAAATTTGCTCGGCCGGGCCTCTCTCGCTGGGAGAGGTGGCCCGGCCGGGGATTCAGGAACCGGTCTCAGTTCGCCTTCGGCGGGTGCGGGTCGCCGCCGGAGAAGGCATCCGAGATCGAGCAGGCTGCCGGACCGAGAATGACGATGAACAGCGTCGGCAGGATGAACAGGATCAGCGGCACTGTCATGATCGCAGGCAGGCGAGCCGCCTTTTCCTCGGCGCGCATCATGCGCTCGTTGCGGAATTCGGCCGAGAGCACGCGCAGCGCGGAGGCAAGCGGGGTGCCGTAGCGTTCGGTCTGGATCATGGTCGTGACCACGCCCTTGACCGCGTCGAGATTGACGCGCCAGGCGAGGTTCTCGAAGGCTTTCCGGCGCTCGGTGAGGAACGACAGTTCGATCGAGGTCAGCGAGAATTCGTCGCCCAGTTCCGGATAGGCGCGGCCCAGTTCGCGGGCGACGCGCTCGAAGGCGGCGTCGACGGTCAGGCCCGCCTCGGCGCAGATCACCAACAGGTCGAGCGCGTCGGGCAGACCCTTGCGGATCGCGTCGGTGCGCTTGTTGACCATGTTCTGGATGAAAATATCCGGGCCCTTGTAGCCGGCGCCCACCGTTGCGGCGAAGGCCATGAACTTCTTCAGGGTGCTCCATTCCGGAAAATAGTCGATCCAGTAGATCACGAGCGCGCCCAGGCCGCCCAGCAGGATCGGCGCGACGAGGCGCGCGAAAACGACAGCGACGGCCCATTCCTTGTTGCGGATGCCGGCCTGCGCCAGCTTCTGCTGGATCGTATGGATCTGGCTGTCCTGCAGCATCTTGAAAGCGCCGAGGAAGCTGCCGATGCGGTCAGTCGTATCGTTGCGGCGAACCACGCTCTGGCGCTTGCGCGCGGTGGTGGTGATGCCGGCCTTGAGCGCTTCGCGGCGCTGGTTGAGCGCCTTGACGCGCTTGGCCATCGGGTCGGTGACCGTAACCGCGGCATAGATCGCCAGAACCATCGCGCCGGCCGCGACGAGCGCGAGCACAGTTGCGACGAGAACGACGTCGAAGCCGAGAAGAGTGGGGCCTGCCTGCTGTTCGAACATGTTGCTTGCCTTCCCCCGGTCAGATCTCGAAGCTGACCATCTTGGCCATGATGAACACGCCGATGCCCATCCACACCATGCCGCCCAGACCGGCCACGATCAGGCGCTCGTCCACGAAGAAATCGCCGATGTAGCCGGGGTTGATCCACCAGATCATGCCGAACACGATGAAGGGCAGGGAGCCCACGATGTAGGCCGAGGCCTTCGATTCCGAGCTCATTGCCCGGATCTTTAGCTTCATCTGCGCCCGCTTGCGCAGCACGTCGCCCAAGTTGGCAAGCGTCTCGGCAAGGTTGCCGCCGGTCTCGCGCTGGATGGCCAGAGTGATGCAGAAGAAGTTGAATTCGGGCATCGCGAGGCGGTCAGCGGTTTCCTGAAGGGCATCCTCCATGGTCTTGCCGATCTTGATGCGTTCGGTAACCAGCTTGAATTCCTCGCCGACCGGTCCCGGCACTTCCTGGGCGACAACGCCCAGCGTCTCCGTGACCGGAAGACCTGAGCGCAGGCCGCGCACGAGAAGATCGATGGCATCCGCGAACTTCACGGTGAACTGGTTGTTGCGCCGCTTGATGAAATGATTGACCACCATGTGCGGCAACCCAACACCGACAGCGAGGCCGACAGCCAGCGACAGGAATGGCGCGCCGGACTTCAGGTAGAAAATGATGGTGATGAACGCGGCCAGACCCAGCGAGGCGTAGAAGTACTGGGTGATGGACCAGGACATGCCCGTGCGGTGCAGGCGCAGGGCGAGGGCTTCCATGCGCGAGCTGGAGCCGGCAATGGTCTTGAGCCGGGGTTTGCGCGCGGCAATCGCCTTGCGCATCTGCGCCTCGACGCGGTCCTTGGTGCTTTCCGAGTGACGAAAGCGCACGGCCCGCAGACGACGTGACGATTCCTTCGCTGCGGATGGACCGGAGAACGCCGTCCAGACGAGCACCATGACGCTCATCAGGCCCGCCGCCACCAGAATCAACTGAAGAATGTTCATCTGCTTCCTGTGCCTTTACGTCCGCGGCGCCGGTGGCGTCCGGAGAGGACGAACCTCTCCGAAACGTCCCTTATTCCGCCGGTTCCGCCTTCTTCGCCTTGGACATCATCGACTTGAAGTCGAGCTTGCCGAGCAGCGATTTCTTGCCGGATGCGCTGGCGTCGGCCTCGCGCTCGGATACCTTGCGTGCCAGGTCGCGCATCGCGCCGGCGGCCTTGCTCGAACGGTTGGCGTCGACGAACGTCTGGCCCAGCTTGGCGGCCATCGACGCGGCCTTGATGTCGTAGGGGATCAGCACGTCGATGTCGGTCTCGATCGAGGCCTCGAAATCGGAGCGGCTGATCTCGGCAAGGTTCGCCTGCACCTTGTTGGCGACCACGATCACGCGGGCCTGCGGTGCATTGGCCTTGAGCCAGGAAAGCATGCGGATGGTGTCTCGCGCAGAGGCGAGAGTCAGTTCCGCTGCCAGAACCACGACGTTCACGTCGCCCATCAGCTGCGGGAAGTTGATCAGCATGTTGCGCGGCATGTCGATGACCGTCATGTCGAACGCCTGACGGAACTCTTCTTCCAGCTGGATGAAGGCGGTGCCGTCGGTCATCAGCGGCGAATTGATCGGCGCTTCTGCAGACAGGATCGACAGATTGTCGTTCGCGCGGATCATGGCGCGCTCGATGAACAGACCGTCGATGCGGCTCGGGTTCTCGATGGCGTCGGTAAGACCGCGGCCCGGTTCGAGATCGAGGCACAGGGCTCCGGTCCCGAAGTGGATGTCGAGGTCGAGCAGCGCGGTCGACAGCTTGTCATCGGCGCTGAACAGCCATGCCAGCGAGGTCGCCAGCGTGGAAGCACCCGTGCCGCCGCGCGTCCCGATCACGGCCGTGGAGATGTGCTCCTTGGCTGCGCTCGCATCGTGGTTCTTGGGCGAGGCGAAGACGGCCTGCGCCTGCGAGAGCGAGTCCCGCAGCTGACCGGGCGAAAGCGGCTTCAGCAGGTAGTCGTGGATGCCGCTGGCGAGCAAGTCGCGGTAGAGGCGCACGTCGTTGACCTGCCCTACGGCGACCACGATCGTGCCGGGTTCGCAGACTTCCGCCAGCGCGTTGATGTCGTTGAGCGGATCGCCGCTTTCGGACAGGTCGACGAGCAGGATGTTGGGGCTCGCCGTGATCGATAGCGACTGGACGGCGTTGCGCAGGCCGCCCTTGTTGCACTTCTCGGGCTGCCAGCCCATTTCCATCGCCACGGGGCGCAGGACGTCGAGCGAGGCCTCGTCGCAGATATAGGCGGCGAACTGATCGCGGCCGTTTCCGCCGCCGGATTTCCAGGGTGCGTTCATGGCTTAGTTGCTCTTGCTGCCGGTTTGAGAAACGGTGTTGCCGTTGCCGGTCGGCTCGGCCTTGCGGTAGGCGCTGATCGCCTTGTTCGAGCTCATCGACACCGTCGAGCCGGTGGTGTCCTCGCCGTTCAGCAGGTCTTCCGGATCGGCGACCATTGCAGCGAGGTTGGTGTTGGTGGCGCAGCCGTAGTTGCTGGTGAGCCCGTTGTTGGGATTGAAGTCGCTCTTGGCCGACCAGTCCGGGCAGCTCGGCACCGAAGCCTTGCTGCGCACGAGCACGATGCGGGCGGTGCCCGGCGAAAGGTATCCGCCAGTGCGCGGCGGTTCGCCGCCCAGCAGGATGCCATAGCGCGAGGCAACGGCTTCGACCGCGTTGTGCGTGGCCGCGTTCGCGTTGGGATCGTCGACGTAGACCTTGTCGCCGTACTTCAGGCCCATGGCGTCGAACCAGCCTGCGAGACGGCCCTGTTCGCCGTAGGCGAGACCGCTGCCGCTGGTGGTGACGTCGAGCGTGTAGCTGACCTTTTCGACCACCGGCTGATGCACCGAGTACATCGACCGGTTGGTGGGAATGCCGCCGCAGCCGGAGAGGGCAAGGCCCAGCGAGATAGCGAGCGCGGCGCCGCCGAAGCGGAAAGCGTGTGCCGGTTTGGAGGAACGCATGGTTTTCACCTTTCTCACTTCAGGCTGAAGCCGGGCTTGGCGCTGTCGTCGGCAGCAGCGCGGCGCGACGATCTGGACTTGGAGGGAATGTCAGCCTTGCCGACGCTCGGGCCATCCACCGGCGAGGGTGCCTGGGTCGGCCCGGGACGCTTGCCGCCGCTGACGCCGTCATTTTCCATATTGCCCAGCAGACGCTGAAGCTCGTTGGGCGAGTTGAAGCCATCGGTGGGCAGCGCGATCTGCGAGCCGTTGACCGGATTGACGAGATAGGGCGTCACCACGATCACCAGCTCGGTCTCGCCGCGGCGGTAGCCGGTTGAGCGGAACAGCGATCCCAGGATCGGCAGGTCGCCGGCGCCGGGCATCTTCTGGATGGTGTTCGAGGTGTTGTTGCTCAGCAGGCCCGCGATCATGAAGCTCTGGCCGGAGCCGAGCTCGATCGTGGTTTCGGTGCGGCGCACGGTAAGCGCGGGCACTTCATAGCCGTTGAGGTTGACCGAGCCCTGGCTCGAAAGCTCCGAGACCTCGGGGCGGACGCGCATCGAGATGCGGCCGTTGGCGAGAACCGTCGGCGTATAGGAGAGGCTGACACCGTACTTCTTGTACTCGACCGAGGTTGCACCGAGGCCCTGGCTGATCGGGATCGGATATTCGCCGCCCGCGAGGAATTCCGCGGTTTCCCCCGAGAGCGCGGTGAGGTTCGGCTGGGCGAGGGTGGAAACGAGGCCCACCGTCTCGCCCGCATCGAGAGCGCCGAGGATGTTGAGGCCGAACAGCTTGCCGGCCCCGGCCAGTGTGCTGCCGGTAGTGATCGGGGCAACGCTGGTACCCGGGGCGGTCGTGCCGTCGGGATAGGTCACCGTGACGCCGTTGGACTGCGTGCCGAGCGGCATTCCGGGCGCGAAATAGGGCGAGAAGCCCGCACGGCCCTGACCGATGCCGAACTTGAAGCCGCCGGTGCCGTCGATGGTCGTCAGGTTGGTGCTCAGGTTCTTCATCATCGAGCGGCTGACTTCGGCGATGCGCACCTGCAGGTTGACCTGCAGCGGCGTCGCCATGCGCAGACGGCTGATGACGTTGGCCTGTTCACCGACGTAGGCCTGAACCAGCCGTTCGGCTTCGGAGGCGTCTTCAGGCGTCTTGACCGTGCCCGTGAGCAGGAAGGTGTTCGAGCCCATCGTCGATACGCCGATCTTGGCCTCGGGCATTGCCAGGTTCAGCATCGAGTCGACGCTGTCGAGGTTGGACCCGACGCGGATCGTGCCGGACCAGATCACCCTGCCGCCGGAGTCGCTGGCGTAGACGGTGGTGGTGCCGCCCGCCTTGCCGAAGACGTAGAACTGGCTGCGGGACTTGACCTGGACATCGGCGACCTGGTCGTTGGCCACGAAGACATCGGTCATCGAACCGGGCACGTTGACCAGCTGGCCGTTGCCGATCGAGAGATCGATGTTCTGCGTGGGACGAACCACGGACTGCGCGGTGACCGGGGCCGAGACCGAGACTGCCAGCGGCGAGAGCGCGCAGGCGGCGGTCATCATGGTCTTGATAAGGCGCGGTTTCATAGACTTGCCCTCAAAGGCGTTGAAACAGGCGGCGGAGAGACGTTTGGCGTTGCCGGTTGCCATCATTTGCTCCCCACGACTTCTTCGGTGGTTTCCTTGCCGCGGGTGACACGGACGACGGGGCCGCTACGGACGGGCTGGCTCGGGCCGGAGGCGCGCTGCGTGAAGGCGGCGGTCATGGCCGGGCGGGGGCCGATTTCATTCGGCATCGCCGGGCGGCTGGAGCGCTGGAACCGGGAGACGTCGCCGCCGGTCACATACGTGGTCTTGCCCTCGATCGGCTTGTTCATGGCCTGGCGCATGAGCTGCTCTTCCTGCTCCTTGGTGGCGCCTTCGGGAACCTTGACGTCGCCGTCCGCCAGAGCGCGTTCGAACTCGGCCTGGTTGTCGGCGATGGAACGCAGCGACAGGCTGATCTCACCGATCTCCTGGGCAACCGCGACCTTCTCGGCGATGCGCGGGGTTACCTCGAGCGTGACGGTGCGGAACGCGCGGACAACGGTCTTGCCGTCCACCACGTCGTTGTCGGTAGCCTGGTCGGTGGCGAGAACGCGCATGTTGCGCAGGATCGTCTCAGCGGTGCGCAGAGGCTCGCCTTCGCCCTTGACCTGCTGGGTCAGGACGAGGTCGACATGGTCGCCAGGGAAGACGAAGCCGCCGACGCCGGTCTTGGCCGAAACGGGAATGGTAACGGCGCGCATGCCCGGGCCGAGCGCGGCGGCGAGGAACCCGCGGTCACCCGGCGCGACGAGCGCGCCCTGGGTCAGGGGCTGGCCGGCGGTGACCTGATAGCGCACCACGGTGCCGAGCAGTTTCGTCATGTCGGCTTCGCCATCGATGAAGTAGGCGTCCTTGACGAGTTCTTCCGGCCAGTCCTGGAACGAGACGGAATCGGCAGTGATGATCGTACCGACCGGCAACGCGCGCTGGGCAACGAGGACCTTGGGCCCCTTGGGTTGGACGGGCACTGCTTCCGCCTGAGGTGCCGAGGCACCGGTGAACAGCGATCGGGCAGCAAACGCCGTACCTGCTGCAACGAGCAGAGCGACGACCAGCAGCACCAGCTTCTTCTTATCCATGGCTTGATAAGCCCCCTGAGAATCCCCGAGTGGAGTGGCCACAATCGGGCAAATTGGTTAAAATCGGGTTCATCCCGAATGCGCCGCCAGCCTGGCCGCGCTAAGTGTCTGTTCCCCAAGCACCCACAGGCCTGCCGCGGAGATCGCGATGCCGTAGGGGATGGGAAGTCTCGATTTCTGCCGTCGGACGATATGGAAGAATCCGAGGGTGAAAATTACGATCAGTCCAAGGGCCGCGAGTGCCAGCGTCCAGAGCTGCGGCACGACGCTGGTAACCGCAGCCATCGTCTCGCCGTCGATCAGCGGCTTGCGCATCGCGAGCGAGAAGACGACCGCGCAGGCGCCCCAGACCCAGACCAGCGCGACCACCAGCGACAGGGCGTCGCGTACCGTCTCGCCGGGGACGCGCTTCATGTTGAAGGCGGCCATGGCGACCGACGCGCCGCCGCCGATCACGGCCATGAGCACGATGACCTGCAGGAAGCTGAGCGGCGAGAACCACAGCGCCAGCGCCGTCAGCAGTTTGACGTCGCCGCCGCCCATCTGGCGCATGACGAAAAGCACACAGGCGAAAACGAAGGTTATGGCGGCAAGCCCGAGCTGGAAGGCGACGTCCATCCACGTGAAGCCCATCGAGAGCCACCACAGCGGAGCCGCCAGGGCAATCGCACCGTTGAGCGTGTTGTCGATCTCGCGCCGGCGCAGGTCGGTGAAGGCGGCAACGAGCAGGGCGGTTGCCAATGCAGCCAGCAGTGCGTACGAAAAAATCCCGCCCGACATGTGTTTGTCCCCCTAGGTAGGGGATGTGATCTACCGGGTATCGCTTACTAAAAAGTAACCAGTCGGCTGAGCATGGAATTAGCCAAGTGACCTCTTCCCTGTTCAGCAAGTCGCCATCGTCTGCGCGCCGGGAGATTCCTTCCGATGCGCGCGAGACGATGTGGCGCCTGCCGGACGGATTTGCCATTCGCCGCATGGACTGGCCTGCGCCGGGCGGGGCGCAGCGTGGTTCGCTGCTGTTCATGCCGGGCCGGGCGGATACTTACGAGAAGTGGCTGGAGTCGCTCGACCAGTGGCACCGCGGGGGCTGGCAGGTCTCTTCGGCTGACTGGCGCGGACAGTCCTATAGCGGTCGGCTGGGGCGCGATGCGCTGACCGGGCATATCGACGACTTCTCCACCTGGGTGGACGACTACGCGGCGCTCTGGGCCGACTGGACAGCGCACACGCGCGGGCCGCATGTCGCGGTTGCGCATTCGATGGGCGGGCACATCGCCTTGCGGGCCGTGGCGCAAGGGCGGGTCCGACCCGATGCGCTGGTGCTCTCCGCGCCGATGCTGGGGCTGCACCCGGCCCGGGTGCCAAGCTCGCTTCTGCACCTAGTGGCACGCGCCGTTGCGGCGATCGGCGACCGCCGGCGCCCGGCCTGGAAGAACAGCGAGAAGCCGGAGGTCATCCCTCGTGCGCGTAGTCATCTGCTGACGCACGACAGCAGCCGCTACGAGGACGAAGTCTGGTGGCGCACGAAGCGGCCCGCGATCCTCATGGGCGCGGCGAGCTGGGGCTGGATCGAACGCGCATTGGCCTCGATCGGCGTGCTCGAACAGCGCGGCGTCCTCGAAGGTGTGGGCGTGCCGACGCTCATTCTGGCGACGCGGGCGGACCGGCTGGTGTCATGGCCCGCGATCCGGCGGGCGGCGGCGAGGATACCGAGGGCGGAGCTGGTCGCCTTCGGCAATGAATGTCGTCACGAGATCCTGCGCGAAGTCGATCCGGTACGCGACCGGGCGATGAATGCCATCGGGGAGTTTCTTGATCGCGTCGTTCCCGCTAGGGGCTGAGCGCGATGGATGCCCGGTACGATATCGTCGTTGTCGGCGCCGGCATGGCCGGTGCCTCGATTGCCGCCAGGATCGGCACCAAGGCGCGCGTGCTGATGGTCGAGGCCGAGGAGCACCCCGGCTATCACACCACCGGGCGTTCGGCGGCCTTCTGGTCCGAGAGCTACGGCGGGCCGGGCGTGCAGCCGCTTACCACTGCATCCGGCCCCACCTTGCGCGAACTCGGCCTGCTGACGCCGCGCACGGCGCTCACGCTCGGCCGGGAGGGGCAGCAGGGCGAAGTCGCGGCCTTTGCCGAGACTTACAGCGCGATCGGGCTCGAGGTAGAGCTGCTCGACCGGGCAGGGATCGAGCGCAAGGTGCCCGGCTTGCGCGAAGGCTGGATCTGCGGCGCGTTCGAGCCGAGCTGCTGCGATATCGATGTCGGCGGGCTGCACCAGCACTATCTGGCCGAAGGCCGCGCGGCGGGTGTCGACCTGTGGTGCCGGGCCGGGCTGCGGGAGATGGAGCGGACGGACAAGGGCTGGACGCTCACGCTCTCCGACGGGCGGCAAATCGAGGCTGGGGTTCTCGTCAACGCGGCCGGGGCCTGGGCCGATCCGGTGGCGAGCATGGCCGGTCTCGCGCCGCTGGGGATCACGCCCTACCGGCGCACCGTGGTGCAACTGGCGGTTTCCCCCGCGGCGCCTGATACCCTCCCGCTGGTTCTGGATGTGTCCGGCAGTTTCTACTTCAAGCCCGAAAGCGGGCGGCTCTGGCTGAGCCCGCACGACGAGACGCCGAGCCCGCCCTGCGATGCCGCGCCCGAGGAAATCGACGTCGCCCTTGCCATTGACCGGTTCGAGCATGTGGCGGACTGGCAGATCGACCGTCTCGAACACCGCTGGGCAGGGCTTCGTTCGTTCGCGCCGGATCGGCTGCCGGTCTACGGCTTCGCACCGCAGGACCCGGCCTTCTTCTGGTTCGCGGGGCAGGGCGGGTTCGGCATCCAGACGGCGCCCGCCGCTGCTGACCTGGGGGCACGGCTCCTGCTGGGCGAGCCGGCCGGTACGGTCGATCCCAACCCCTATTCGCCGAGCCGCTTCGCCTGACCGGTGCGAAAGTCGCTGACTGTACTTGCATCTGTCATTTCGAACTGGTCAGTACTGCACAGACTAACCCGAAAGGAGATCATCGATGGCGCACCGTTTTGAAATCCGGAAGAACAAGGCGGGCGAGTTCGTAGCCTACTTCTGCTACAACTCGGAAACGATGTTCTGGACCGAAGGCTACACCTCGAAGGCTTCGGCCAAGAACGCCATCGAATCGATCCAGAAGAACGGCCCCGAGGCCGAAGTGGTGGATACCACCGTCGAGTAAGGCCTATGCCGACGCGGCGGGCTTCTCCTGTCCGCCGCGGTGCGGCAGGCGCGCGGCAATGAAGTGCCACGCGAGGAGCACCGGCTCCAGCAGGGCCATGCCAACGAGAATGCCGATCAGACGATCCACGGCAAGGCCGGGATCCAGCTGGCGATAGCTGTCGGGCACCAGCGCCATCAGCAAGGCAATCGAGAATTGCAGGCCGACATAGTTCGTGGCCGCACTGCTCGTTTCCAGATGACGGCCGATGATGAGGCCAAGGCAAGTGCCCGCGACGATAACGGCCGGATTGCCATCGGCGATCAGCAGGACGGCAATGGCGAGCGCACCGCCGGCGATGCAGCCGATAGCGCGGTGCAGCAGCCGGCGGCTGACCGGAACCAGCCCGCTCTGGCCGAGCCCGGCCACCGGTACGATCATCACCGCCAGGATCGTGATGGCGGCGCCCGACAGTTCGGGCAGCTTGCTCATCGAATAGATCGGCGGCAGCAAGGCGAGGGCCAGTCCGGTTTGCGCGGCGTGGCGGGCCGCCCGCGGGTTCCAGCGCATGCGGTCCGGGCGCGGCTTGCTGTTTTTCAGCCAGTCGCTGCCCGACAGTAGCGCGGCGCCAAGGCTGACGATGACGCAGGCAATCGTGCCCGCACCGACTTCGATCAGCCGTGTCCAGGCCAGTTCAGCGGTTTCGAGATGCGGGAAGGCCAGCTTGTCGAACAGTACGATCTCGTAGGTCAGGCCGAACAGCAGCCAGGCGTAGGCCCGGCGGCCCGTCAGCATGCCATAGAGGCCGACAGCGCCCATCACGGCGGCGCTCAGGCTCGCCAGAGCCATCGATTCGGCCGCGTAAGGCACGATCAGCAGCGCGAGCCCGGCGCCCGCACTCGTGCCGATCAGGCGCATCACGCCGCGTGCAAGCGTTTCGCGGGCATCGCTCTTGAGCAGAACCAGCGCCGAAACTGCTGCCCAGGAGACCATGCGCGCACCGGCATATTGGGCAAGGGCAATGGCCAGCAGCACTGAAATGACGCAGGCGACTTCGTCGGCCATGCGGGGGCCGGGCGTCGCAAGCGCGCGCAACTCATGCCCCAACCGGTTTTTCATAGCCTCGACCATGAATGTGCCTATGGCGAGCGTTTGCGGTTGTTTGAAGCTCTAGTCAGCTTGCAAAGAACGCAACGATGTGCGTCCATTTCGCAAATGCAGCATGAACGGGACGTCAGCCAATCGCCTGCGCAGCATCGCTGGCCAGCTTGTCGGCCCGTTCGTTTTCCACGTGGCCCGAGTGCCCGCGAACCCATTCCCACTGCACCTGATGCCGCGCGACGGCTTCGATCAGGTCATGCCACAGGTCGGCATTGCGTACCGGCTGCTTGCTGGCGTTGATCCAGCCCTTCTTCTTCCAGCCGTGGACCCACTTGGTGATCCCGTCGATCACGTAGCGGCTGTCGGTATGGAGCGTGACGTCGCACGGTTCGGTGAGGGCGTTGAGCGCCTTGATCACCGCGGTCATTTCCATGCGGTTGTTGGTCGTCTCGGGATCGCCGCCCGACATTTCCTTTTCGTGCTGCCCCATGCGTAGCAGCACGCCCCAGCCTCCGGGGCCTGGATTGCCCTTGCAGGCGCCATCGGTGAAGATGTCGATCTTCTTCATGCGGAGAATACCTCCGCATTGGCCGGATCGGCATAGAACTCCAACCGCCGCACGAAGGCCATCGGGTCCTTGAGCGTCACCAGCGCATCTTCGACGGTGTAGAGCCAGTCGTAGGCTCGGGTGGCGAGGAAACGCATGGCGGCACCTTGTGCGAGCAGCGGCATCGCGGCTCGTTCGACAGCAGAAAGCGGGCGTACGCTCTCATAACCTTCCATCAGAGCAGCGGAGAGATCCGGCAGGAACTCGGCGCCGTCCGCGCTGAAGCACCAGGCGGCATGGGTAACGGCAAGGTCGTAGGCGACGATGTCGGTGCAGGCGAAGTAGAAGTCTATCAGCCCCGTGACTTTATCGCCCAGCATCAGCACGTTGTCGGGGAACAGATCTGCGTGGATCACGCCGCGCGGCAGGTCGGTAGGCCAGCCGGCAGCGAGAACGGACAATTCGCGTTCGACCAGTCTGGACAGGCCGGGGGCGATGGATTCGAGGCCGTCGCTCCTGCAGTCCGAGAGCAACTGGCGCCAGGCATCCGGGCCCATGGAATTGGTGCGCTCGCACCCGAAATCCGCCGCGGCAAGGTGAACCTGGGCCAGTGCTTGCCCGACGGCGCGGGCCTGCACCGGCGTCGGATCTGAGACGGAGATGCCGGGCAGGAACTCGATCAGCGCCAGCGCCTTGCCCTTGTAAAACCGGTGGCTGGCGCCTTCGACGTCGTGAATCGTGCGCGGCACCGGGCAGTTGCGGGCGGCGAGATGATCGAGCAGGTTCAGGAAGAACGGCAGGTCGGCCGTATCGGTACGCGTCTCGTAAACGGTGAGAATGAAGCGGTGGGTCGCGTCCTGCGAATCCTGCGTTTCGATCAGCCAGTTGCTGTTGGAAACACCTTCGGCGATCCCCTTCGCCGAGATCAGCGTACCGACATCGAAAGCCGCAATGATTGCGGCCATTTCTTCCGCACCGAGCCGGGTATAGACCGCCATCTCTTTCCGGCCCTCAGCGAACGAGCTGACGCGGGAGCTTGAAAGTGATGTGCTCCTTGGCGGTCACCACTTCCTCGGCTTCGACGTCGCAGATTTCCTTGAGCCTTGCCACCACTTCGTTGACCAGCGCTTCGGGGGCGGAGGCACCGGCGGTTATGCCGACGGTCTCGACGCCGGTCAGCCAGACCGGGTCGATGTCGGACGCGCGCTGGATCAGCTGTGCGCAGGCTCCGGCACGATGCGCGACTTCGACGAGGCGCAGCGAATTGGAGCTGTTGGGCGCGCCGATCACGAAAACGAGCTGGCAAAGTGGGCTGATCTGCTTGACCGCGGCCTGCCGGTTGGAGGTCGCGTAGCAAATGTCTTCCGCCTTCGGGGCCACGACCTGCGGATAGCGCGCTTCGATAGCCCGGATGATCGCACCGGTGTCGTCGACCGATAAAGTCGTCTGCGAGAGGTAGGCCAGTTCGTCATCGGGGCCGAAATCGAGCTTCGCCACGTCCTCGAGCGTTTCGACCAGTGTCATCGTGCCTTCGGGAACCTGCCCGAACGTGCCGATCACTTCGGGATGGCCAGCATGGCCGATAAACAGGATGTGCCTCCCGGCCTCGATCTGGCGTTCCGCCTGGCGATGGACCTTGCTGACCAGCGGGCAGGTCGCATCCAGCCATTCCAGCCCGCGTTCGGTTGCTTCCCGGGGTACCGATTTCGGTACGCCGTGGGCGCTGAAGATCACCGGTACGCCATCGGGCACGGCGTCGAGTTCCTCGACGAAAACGGCGCCCTTGGCCTTGAGAGAATCGACCACGAACTTGTTGTGAACGATTTCGTGCCGCACGTAGACTGGCGAACCGTAGATATCGAGCGCGCGCTCGACGATCTCGATGGCGCGGTCGACACCGGCGCAGAATCCGCGTGGTGCCGCAATCAGGAGGCGCAGGGGCTGTTTGGTCGGGGACGGAAAGGGCGCGTTCATGCACGGCCCTCTAGCGCTTTGCTGCTTGCATCGCTAGGGCAAGCGCACGCCATTCGAGGATTTGACGATGAATGCACGCCGCCTGACTGCCATTGTTCTCTGCTCTGCCGCTACGCTGACCATGCTCAGCGGGTGCAAGACCAAGGGTGAGATCGTGGTTGACGAAGGCGTCGGTATCACGGCGGTCCGCAGCAAGTGCCCCGCGGTCGGTATTCCCAACTACACTGGCGACATGACCCTGTTCCGCGCGCCCGGCAGCAAGACTGCGGCGAACATCGACGTTGTCGCGATGATGACCGACGTGCGCATGCAGTGCAATCAGGACGCGGGCGACAAGGTCTACGCTCAGGTCTCGTTCAAGGTGCTGGGCCGCCGCAACGATACCAGCGGTGCCCGTCAGGTGACAGTGCCCTATTTCGTGTCCGTTCTGCAGGGTGGCAGCGCCGTTATCAGCAAGCGTGTCGGCAACGTGACCCTGAACTTCGCCAACGGTCAGGACCGGGCTCAGGCAACGGGAACGGTCGAGGCCTATATCGACCGGGCGGCTGCCACCCTGCCGGAAGACATCCGCGATCGCATCACTCGCAAGCGCCGGGCTGGCGATCAGGATGCCGCGCTCGACCCGCTGGCCGATCCGCAGGTGAAGGCCGCCGTTGCGCGTGCCTCGTTCGAAGTGCTGGTCGGTTTCCAGCTTACTGAAGAGCAACTCGCCTACAACGCTACGCGCTGAGGCCTATTGCTTTCGCGCTGACGTCATGGCGGTCGCGATCGCCTGACGGGCTGCGTTCGCACTCGTCTTGCGGTTGGTGCGCTCACGGCCGGTCAGCGGCGGCAGAAACGTGACCGTCAGTGTGATCGGACGAACGCGCGCGAAAATACGCAGCGCGTTGGCGAGCCCCGGTTCGGCGCCTACCCACGCAATGTTCCCGGTTTCCTTGCCGTAGTCGAGCAGAACCGGCTGGATCGGGATATGTTCGGCATCCGCGTCCAGAGCGGAAAGCAGCGCCGACTTGAAGGGTAGCAGTTCCAGCCCGTCGGACGTGGTGCCCTCGGGGAAGATCGTCAGTGCGCCGATTTCGTTCAGGGCGGTACGGACTTGCTCGATCTGAAACGCTATCGAGCGCCGGTCATGGCGGGCGATAAAGACGGTATCGTTGAGATCGCATAGCCAGCGCAGCGGTCCGATGGCGGCCAGCCCGTCATGGGCGACGAATGCCGTCCCCGTGGCGCTGGCGAGGGCGGGAATATCCAGCCAGCTTACGTGATTGGCCAGAAAGAACGCCCGTCCGCGCGATCGTTGTCCGCGCCTGCGTATCCTGACACCGGAAATGGTCGCCAGTGCATACAGGAAGGCGCGGGGGATCGGGTTTTGGGCCGTGAAAGGGGCGGCCAGATAGTAGAGCGGAAGGCTGACCGCGAGGGCGACCAGCATGGCCAGAAGGCGAAGGCCGATGATCGGCCAGCGCCAGAAAGCCACCTTTCGCTCGCGTGAGGAGGCCGGCGGTGACGCCGTGCCGGTCACTTGCGCGTGCTTGTGCTCTCGTCGTCCTGGCGTTCGAGCTTGACGCCGAAGAGTTCCATGCGGTGGTCGACGAGCCGGAAGCCGAGGCGTTCGGCGATCTGGCGTTGCAGGGCTTCCAGTTCAGGATCGACGAATTCGATGACGGAGCCCGTCTCGACATCGATCATGTGGTCGTGGTGCGCTTCGGGCGCCGCTTCGTAGCGGGCGCGGCCATCGCCGAAATCGTGCCGGTCGAGAATGCCGGCTTCCTCGAACAGGCGAACGGTGCGGTATACCGTGGCAATCGAGATGCCGGGATCGATGGCGGTGGCGCGTTCATGCAGCTTTTCGACATCGGGATGGTCGGTGCTGTCCGACAGGACTTTTGCAATGACGCGACGCTGTTCGGTGATCCGAAGGCCGCGTTCTGCGCAAAGAGCTTCGATGTCGATGGGTTGATGCACGAGCTGACCTACTAAACGAATTGGGGTGCACCGGACACATTAGGCCGGTGCACCCGCAATCTCAACCATGATGGCGCGGCACAAACAAGGCTGCGCAAAGGTTTGTACGTGGAAATCCGGTCTGTCGGAAAAATCCGCGGGCCGGATAGGTAATCCCTTAGGCTGCGGCTGCAGCGGCCTTGGGCTTGCGGCCGCGGCGTGCGTTGGGCTTGCGGCCGAGGCCGATCTTCTTGGCCAGTTCGCGACGCTTCTCGGCGTAGTTGGGGGCAACCATCGGATAGTCGGCAGGCAGGTTCCAGCGCGCGCGATACTCTTCCGGGGTCATGTTGTAGTGAGTCATGAGGTGACGCTTGAGCATTTTCAGCTTCTTGCCGTCTTCAAGACACACGATGTAATCGGGCTTTACCGAAGCGCGGACCGAAACGGCCGGTTCCGGCTTTTCTTCTTCCACGACAGCCGGACCACCAAGACCAGCGAGTGCGCCGTAAACGTTGGTGATCAGCGAGGGAAGGTCCTCCACCGAAACGCTGTTGTTGCTGACATGCGCGGCGACGATGTCCGAGGTCAGCGTGATGAGCGTCTCATTGGCGTCGGTTTGAATCTCTTCCATTTTATTTACCTCTTGTGCGACCATTATATGGGGGAGAAGGCTTGTTAGGGCTCTTCATGGCGGGCATTGGACCATTTTGTTCGGGAGCGCAAGTTCAATTGGGCCATTTTCTACAAACGGTCGAATTGATTGACGAAAATCGACTGTATAGCCAGCCGGTTGTCAGCCTATGTCGCAAGCAAAGGTGATCGCGTCGATTCGTTCGCCATTCTGCAAGCGGTAGTATTCACGGCGCTCGCCAATAGAGTAGAACCCGAAACTGCGGTAGAGGGATTCAGCGGGGTTACCGCGGCGCATCTCAAGTAAAAGGCGACTTACATCTCGACCTTTTGCGCCCTTGGCCAACTCGTTTAGCAGATGTCGGCCAAGTCCCTGTCCCCGAAATTCGGGATTTACACCCAGCAAGAGCAGTTCTTCTTCGCCGAATCCCGTACGAGACAGAAAGAAGCCGACTGCCGGCTCGTCTTCGAGCGGGGGCATGCCCTGCGCACCGACAAGGCCGTAATGGCAATTGCCGAAGGCGAGGGCGTCTTCGACCTGTCGTCTGTTCCAGGCTTCGCCGTAGGCAGGATCGAAAGCCACGTTCATCACGGCCATGATCCGGTCCAGATCGTCGGTCATGATTGCGGTGCCGGAGACTTGCCGCCGGGAAGTTTTGCATCGGGCGCGCGACCGTAAAGCGGATGAACGTCCGTCACTACGTCTGCGGGCGATAGCAGCGTGAAGGCACGTGCATCGGGTAGAACTGTCATGGCCTGGCCATGACCGCGCCTGGCGACGAGCGCTTCGGCCTGGCTTCCCGCAACGAGCGGCTGGCCGCACCGCGTCGCGGCATCTTCGGGCCGCATCGAGGCGAGTTCGCTCGAAGCATGGCCCGAGGCCTCAAACGATTGCACGAACCATTCTCCGTGGCCGCCGGTCATGGCAACGTCGACGCCGACCGATCCGTGTTCCCGTCTGGCCACGGCTGCGACAAGTGAGAGGCAGGAATAGCCGACAAGGTCGGCGCCCCATGCCAGCGCGAGTGCCCGCGCGGCGGCAAGACCAACCCTCACGCCGGTGAAACTTCCGGGGCCGAGCGATACGGCAATACGGCCTGCGCGGCCCTTGTGGGGCAGGGCCGAAATCATCGGGACGAGCGCTTCGGCATGACCGCGGCCGAGTAAACGCATTTCGCCCGCTGTCAGGGCGTCTCCATCGAACAGCGCTACCGAGCAGGCGTCGGTCGCGCAGTCTATAACCAGCGTGCGTCCTTCGTGGCTCATCGTGCCATCTGCCGCAGCGTCAGGCGGCTCTGACTTCCGTCACTTCGGGGACGTAGTGCTTGAGGAGGCTTTCGATGCCGTGCTTGAGCGTGGCCGTCGAGGACGGGCAGCCCGAACAGGCGCCCTGCATGGTCAGGAAGACCACACCCTCGCGGAAACCGCGATAGACGATGTCGCCGCCGTCGTTGGCAACCGCCGGGCGTACGCGCGTATCGATCAGTTCGCGGATCTGCGCGACCACGTCGGCATCGGCCGGATCGTCGCCGAAATCCTCGTCTTCATCGGTTGGCACGGCGATGCCGCTGGCGTCGCCGCCTGCAAAGAGGGGCGCCTCGGAAACGAAGTGATCGAGCAGGATCGAGACGACCTGCGGTTTGAGCAAAGGCCATTCGGCGCCGGGCGCGGCGGTTACGGAAATGAATTCGCCACCGAAGAACACGCCGGTAACATCGCCGAGATTGAACAGAGCCTCGGCAAGTGGCGAAGCTTCTGCATCTTCGTGCGACGTGAATTCGCGGGTTCCTGCCGTCATGACCTGCCGTCCGGGCAGGAACTTGAGCGTGGAAGGATTGGGCGTGGTTTCGGTTTCTATAAACATGATTGTCGCGATGTAAGTGAAGTGGCCGGGTGGTCAAGTGGTGCGCTCTATTCACTGGCCCTTAATCCCCTGTGCCCCTATAGCGTCTGCGATGAAGAATTTCACGCGCGCCGCTCGCTCGCTCGCCTGCCTGCTTGTTCTCGCTCAGGTCCCGGCCCAGCCCGTTTTCGCTCAGGACACCGCTCAGGACGAAGCGGTGCCGCCCACGCTGCTGGCCGATCAACAGGAGCCCTGGCTCTACAAGAACAGCGACGTTCCACACGACAAGGCATGGCACTTCGGCGAACTGGACAACGGCTTGCGCTATGCCGTTCGTAAGAACGGCGTGCCGCCGGGGCAGGTCTCGATCCGCATCCGCGTCGATGCCGGTTCGCTTTACGAAGCCGATTCCGAACGCGGCTATGCGCACCTGCTGGAACACATGCTGTTCCGTCAGTCGAAGTATCTCGCGGAAGGTACGGCGATCGCGGCGTTTCAGCGCCTCGGCGCGACGTTTGGCAGCGACACCAACGCGCAGACCACCACCACCCAGACGGTATTCCAGCTCGACCTGCCCAATGCCACGCCGGCATCGCTGGACGAAACCTTCAAGCTGCTTTCGGGCATGGTGACCGCACCGACGCTGTCTGGTTCCAACCTCAAGCAGGATCTGCCGATCGTGATGGCCGAAATGCGCGAGCGGGGCGGGGCTGCCAAGCGCGTGCAGGACGCGATGCAGCAGGTGTTCTACGCCGGACAGCCGCTGGCGGAGCGCGAGCCGATCGGTACGGTCGAGACGCTGACTTCGGCGACACCCAAGTCGGTCCGCGCCTTCTACGAGCGCTGGTACCGGCCCGACAATGCGACCGTGATCGTTGCGGGCGATGCCGATCCGGCGATGCTCGAATCCTACGTGCGAAAGTGGTTCGGCGACTGGAAGGTCTCGGGCGACAAGACACCGGCGCCCAGCTTCGGCGATCCCGTGGCGCCCAAGAGTGCCGATCCCGAAAACCCCGTCGGGGAAACGCGGGTGCTGGTCGAGCCCGATCTGCCGTCGACGCTGATGTACGGCATTCTGCGGCCCTGGCGTCAGGTGGACGACACCATCGTCTACAATCAGGGGCTGATGACGGACTCGATTGCCCAGGCGATTATCAATCGCCGGCTCGAGACCAAGGCGCGTGCCGGTGGCAGCTTCCTCTCCGCATCGGTCAACCAGAAGGACGTTTCCCGTTCGGCGGATGCCACATTCGTGACGGTCACGCCGCTGGGCGATGACTGGAAGGCGGCGCTGCACGATGTGCGTGCCGTGATTGCCGACGCCGTGTCGCGCCCGCCGACGCAGGAAGAGATTGACCGCGAAGTTGCCGAACTCGATGTCGCGTTCCAGGTCCCCGTCGAACAGCAGCGCATCCTGCCCGGATCGAAGCTTGCCGACGATCTCGTGAACGCGCTGGATATCCGCGAGACGGTGGCCGCGCCCGACGATGTGTTGCGCATTTTCCGGGAATCGAAGCCTTTGTTCACGCCCGCGGCGGTGCTCGAGCACACCCGCAAGCTCTTCACCGGAACCGTGAAGCGCGCGCTGTTTACCGTGCAGAAGCCCGGCGAAGTGAGCGACCAGCAGCTTCATCATGCGCTGGCGGAACCGGTAAAGCCCGACCAGACCATCCGCATGGCGGCGGAAGCCAAGCCGGTTTCGTTCGACAAGCTGCCGGCGATCGGAACGCCGTCCGAACCGGTGGTCGATGCGCCGACCGGGCTGCTCGACATCGAACAACTGTCGTTTGAGAATGGGGTTAAGGTTTTGCTCTGGCCGGTCGCCGAGGAACCGGGCCGCGTTATGGTCAAGGTGCGCTTCGGCGGCGGCTATCGGTCGATCGATCCCAAGGACGCGCCCTATATTGCACTGGGTCAGTATGCGCTGGTCGGGTCCGGGCTGGCGACGCTGGGACAGGAAGACCTCGACCGTATCGCCACCGGTCGCAAGATGGGGTTCAATTTCGACATCCAGGACGCGACATTCCAGCTCTCGGCCGAAACCCGGCCGCAGGATCTCGCCGATCAGCTCTATCTCTTCGCGGCCAAGCTCGATCTTCCCAAGTGGGACGTGAATCCCTTCATGCGCGCCAAGGCGGCGGCGAAGATCCAGTACGATACCTTCGCTACCTCACCGCAGGGCGTGCTCAACCGCGACCTGCAGTACTACCAGCGCGGCGAGGATCCTCGCTTCGCGACGCCGACGCCCGAAGACATCGAGGCGACGACGCCGGAAGGTTTCAAACGCGTGTGGAGCAAGGCGCTGTCGCAGGGCCCGGTCGAAGTCCAGATTTTCGGCGATTTCGACAAGGCGAAGGCCATTGCCGCGCTTGAAAAGACCTTCGGTGCGCTCAAGCCGCGCTTGCCCGCGCCCTCGACGGCGAACGTGGCTGAAGTTCAGGTGCCCAAGCCTTCGGACAAGCCGGTCGTGCTACATCACCACGGTGATCCCGATCAGGCCGCAGCGGTGATCTCCTGGCCGACGGGCGGCGGTTCGCTGGGCATCCATGAATCGCGCCAGCTCGAAATCCTCACGCAACTCTTCACCAACCGTCTGCTCGATGCCGTTCGTGAGAAGCTGGGCGTATCCTATGCGCCCTATGTGTTCTCGACCTGGCCGGTGGATCTGCAGGCGGGCGGTTCGATCACGGCGATGGCACAGCTCGATCCCAAGTCGGTGCCGGTGTTCTTCCAGACTGCCGATGAAATTGCCGAGGACCTGATTGCCAATCCGCCCACGGCTGATGAACTCGAACTGGTCACCGAACCGCTGCGCCAGCAGGTCACGCGGGCCGCGTCGAGCACCTCGTTCTTCATGAGCCAGCTCGAAGGGGCGACCAGCGATCCGTCCCGCATCGGCAGCGTGCGTTCGGTCCTCAGCGACTATACGGTGACCACGCCGCAGAAGATGCAGGAACTTGCCGCGCGCTATCTGGGACAGGACAATTCCTGGCGCCTCGAGGTCGTGCCCGAGAACGCCAAGGCGAACGTCGCGACACGGTAGTTTCCTTTTACGAAACAGCCTCCTGAGGTCTCTGGGCGCAATCGATCAGTGTGATCGGGCAATGCGGCTTTGCAAAAATTGCCCGCGAGCGCTAAGGGAGCGCCCCTTGTTTCTGTCCGGCGCTCTGCGTGCCGGGACGTAGGAGTAAAAGAAGTGGCTAGCAATTGGACCCCGGACGGCTGGAAAGCGCAGGAAGCGCGCCACCTTCCGGAATATGGCGATGCGGAAAAGCTGAGCGAGGTCGAGGCCACGCTCGCAAAGTATCCGCCGCTGGTCTTTGCGGGCGAGGCGCGCGAACTCAAGAAGGACCTGGCCGAAGTGGCCGAGGGTCGCGGTTTCCTGCTTCAGGGTGGCGACTGCGCCGAGAGCTTCGCCGAATTCCATCCGGACAACATCCGCGACACGTTCCGCGTGCTGCTGCAGATGGCAGTCGTTCTGACTTTCGCCAGCAAGCAGCCGGTCGTGAAGGTCGGCCGCATGGCTGGCCAGTTCGCCAAGCCGCGCTCGGCCCCGACCGAGAAGCAGGGCGATCTGGAAGTGCCCAGCTACTTCGGCGACATCATCAACGGGATCGAGTTCGGCGAGGAAACGCGCCGTAACGATCCCGAGCGCATGCTTCGCGCCTATGGCCAGTCGGCGGCGACGCTGAACCTCCTTCGCGCTTTTGCGACCGGCGGCTATGCCAACTTGCGCCAGGTCCACCAGTGGACACTCGAGCACATCGGCCGCAGCCCTTGGGGCGAGAAGTTCTCACAGATGGCTGACCGCATCGGCGAGGCGCTCGAATTCATGGCCGCCTGCGGTGTCGATCCGGAAACCGTGCCGCAACTGCAGGGCACCAGCTTCTACACCAGTCACGAAGCGCTCTTGCTGCCCTATGAGGAGGCGCTTACCCGTCGGGATTCGCTGACCGGCGATTGGTACGACTGTTCCGCGCACATGCTGTGGATCGGCGACCGCACCCGCTTCGAGGGATCGGCTCATGTCGAGTTCCTGCGCGGTGTCGGCAATCCGATCGGCATGAAGTGCGGCCCAAGCCTCGAGCCCGACGCGCTGCTGCGCATGCTCGACACGCTCAATCCCTCGCGCGAGGCGGGCCGCATCACCCTGATCAGCCGCTTTGGCCACGAGAAGGTGGAAGCGGGCCTGCCCAAGCTGGTGCGCGCCGTGAAGGCGGAAGGGCATCCCGTCGTCTGGTCGTGCGATCCGATGCACGGGAATGTCATCAAGACGGACTCGGGCCTCAAGACCCGCCCGTTCGACCGCATCCTGTCCGAAGTGCGCGGCTTCTTTGCGGTGCACCGGGCCGAAGGCACGCACGCAGGCGGCATCCACATCGAGATGACCGGCCAGGACGTGACCGAATGCACCGGCGGCGCCATTGCCATCACCGACGAGCGTCTGGGCGATCGCTACCACACGCATTGCGATCCCCGCCTCAACGGCGCGCAGTCTATCGAACTCGCGTTCGAGATGGCCGACCTGCTCAACCTCGAGGCGAACGAGCGGCACAAGCAGGCCGCCTGATTTCGCAGGGCGAATAAAGACAAGAAGGGCGCGGGGAGTATGCCTTCCCGCGCCCTTCTTCTTGTCCGGTGCTTGCCCCCGCTCAAAACCTGTTGCACGATCCGGCGACGCTTCTGTCTGGGAGAGGTGTGATGCAGGTGGGCGAACAGGTACAACTCGCGCCCGTCACGGTGGCCAGCGATCTCGGGGTGCGCGATCTTCGCGCGGCGCTGGCGGCAGGGTGGCGCGACTTCACGGCATGTCCGGTTTACGGGCTGTTCTTTGGTGCAATCTATGTGGTTGCCGGGCTTTTTCTCTATTATGCGCTGTTCAATTGGGGCGCGGTGGTCTGGCTGATCCCGGCGGCGGCAGGGTTCCCTCTTCTGGCGCCGTTCGTGGCCGTGGGCCTTTACGAAGTGAGCCGGCGGCGTGAGCTGGGCCAGCCGATGTCGTGGTCGGTCGTCCTGGGTGCGCTGCGCGGGCGCGGGGACGAACAGATCCTCAGCATGGGCGTGATCGTGTTCGTCGCCTTCGGGTTCTGGCTGATGATTGCGCACGGCATTTTCGCCGTATTCATGGCGGAATCGGGGATCGGCTCGGAATCGCTGGCCTTGTTCACCACAACGGCGGGGATCATGATGCTCGCCGTCGGCACCATTGTCGGCGCGGTCATGGCGCTGGCCTTCTTCTCGATCACCGTGATGAGCCTGCCGATGCTGGTGGACCGCGAGGCGGACTTTCTTACAGCGATCATCGTCAGTCTGGGCGCTGTGCGCTCAAACCGCTTCGTCATGGTGACTTGGGCGGTGTGGATCGCGATCGGTCTGTTCATTGCCATGCTGCCGCTGTTTCTCGGCTTGCTGGTTGCGCTGCCCGTGTTCGGTCATGCGACGTGGCACCTGTATCGCCGGGCCGTGCAGGGCACCTGACCCTTTCGAAAAAAAGCATTCCTGAAAGCCCGGTGTGCGCATTTTGCGTGCCCGGCTTGACCGCGCCCCATGCCCGCGCCACCGAAGGCGCATGAATCACCGCACGATTGCCGCGACCCTTTGTCTCGCGATTTCCGCCACCGCCGTTACCCATGCCGCGGTTCCCACCGACACCATGATGAACGAGCAGGTCGAATCCTACGACTGGGTTCTTCCGCATGCTGACTTCGTGCGGCGCGAAGTGATGATCCCGATGCGCGACGGGACCAAGCTCTACACCGTCATCGTCTTCCGCAAGGGAACGCAGGACGCGCCGATCCTGCTCAGCCGCACACCCTACAACGCGCAGCGCATGACCACGCGCAACCGCAGCCAGAAGATCGAGGAGATCCTTCCAGTGATGGACAAGGAGTTCGTCAACGACGGCTATATCCGCGTTTATCAGGACGTGCGCGGTCTCGACCGGTCGGAAGGCGAATACGTGATGAACCGGCCGCTGCGCGGACCGCTCAATCCGACCGAAGTCGATCACGCCACCGACGCCTATGACACGATCGACTGGCTGGTGAAGAACGTGAAGGAATCGAACGGGAAGGTCGGGATCACCGGGTCTTCCTATCTCGGTTTCACCTCGCTGATGGCGCTGGTCGATCCGCACCCGGCGCTGAAGGCCGCCGTCCCGCAAAGCCCCATGGTCGACGGCTGGATGGGCGACGACTGGTTCCACAACGGCGCGTTCCGCACCTTCGGGTTCGACTACGATCTGGGCCAGACGGTGAAGGAAGGCGGCGGCGCTGTGCCCAAGGGGACCGGCGATGAGTATACGGCCTACCTCGAGGCCGTGTCGGCAATGGAATACGCCAAGGCCTATGGTCTGCTGAAGTTGCCGGTCGTGCGCAAGATGCTGGAGCACCCCATGTACGATGCTTGGTGGCAGGGCCAGGCCGTCGACAAGCTGCTCGCCAAGCGCAAGCTGACCGTGCCGACCATGCTCGTCGTCGGCCAATGGGACCAGGAAGACAGCTACGGCGCCCCGGCGGTCTACAAGGCGCTGGAGCCGCAGGATACGAACAACGACATGGTCAGTCTGGTGATCGGGCCGTGGCGTCACTCCCAGGTGAACTACGAAGGCCGCGAACTCGGCCCGCTCAAGTTCGAGGGCGATACCGCGCTGCAGTTCCGCCAGCGCTGGATGAAACCGTTCCTCGACTGCCATCTCAAGACCGATGCGCCCAAGTGCGACACGCCGCCGGTACTGACTTACGCCACCGGCAGTGACCATTGGGAAGTCGCGCAGAAGTGGCCCGATGGGAACTACAAGCCGCTCTATCTGGCCGGGAACTTCGACCTTTCGTGGAGCAAGCCGGCCGAGGGCAGCGACAGCTATGTGTCCGATCCTGCCAAGCCCGTGCCGATGCTGCCGCGCCCGATCCACATGGAAGGCGACGAGTGGCGCGAGTGGCTGGTGCACGACCAGCGCTTCGTGGACGGGCGCCCGGACGTGCTGAGCTACACCAGCGGCGTGCTCGACAAGCCGGTCCACATCAAGGGGGCACCCAGGGTGGACTTGCGCGCCGCGACGACCGGACGCGACAGCGACTATGTCGTGAAGCTGATCGACGTCTATCCCGAGGAGAACTCGGCCGATCCGACGATGGCGGGATACCAGCTCGCGCTCGGCATCGAGATCTTCCGTGGCCGCTATGTCCATGGCTTCTCTAGCCCGGCACCGCTCGAACCGGGCAAGACTTATGCTTTCAAGTGGTCGCTGCCCAACGTCGATCACGTCTTCCTGCCGGGGCACAGGATCATGGTGCAGGTGCAGTCCACGCTGTTCCCGCTCTATGATCGCAACCCGCAGTCGTGGGTGCCATCGATCATGGAGGCGATGCCCAAGGACTATGTGAAGGCGACCGAAACCGTGCACTATGGCGGGGACGCGGCCAGCGCTGTCTGGCTGCCGATCGCCGAGGACTGAGAAGGAACACTTCCCGGTCGGCTGGAGAGAGGACCGGGAAGATGGACTTTGAACGTTACGGACCCTGGGCGCTTGTCGTCGGCGGGTCGGAAGGTGTCGGCGCCGAATGCGCGCGGCAACTGGCTGCAGACGGCTTCGATCTGGTGCTGACCGCGCGCAAGCTGGAGCCGCTCGAGGCGCTGGCCCACGAATTGCGCGAGACCGGGCGGCGCGTGCGCATCGTCAGTGCCGACCTGTCGCACGGCGACGTACTCGCCCGCGTGCGTGAAGCAACCGACGACATCGAGATCGGGCTGTTGGTCTACAACGCCGGGGCCAACAACACGCGCGGCAACTTCGTAGATCTGCCCGCGGATGTGACGCGCTCGGTCATTGCCATCAACGTGGTCGGGCAGACCGAATTTGCGCGGCACTACGGCGCGCTGATGAAGCAGCGGGGCAGGGGCGGCATCATCCTGACCGGGTCGCTCTCCGGCTACATGGGCTCGCCTTCGCTGGCGACCTATACCGCTGCCAAGGCCTTCAGCCGGACTTTCACCGAAGCGCTGTGGGCGGAATGTTCGGCATTCGGTGTCGACGTGCTCCATTTCGTGATCGGCTTTACCGCCACGCCGGCGATGGAGCGGCTGGGCATCGACACGTCCAAGGCCGAGGACCCCGCCTCCGTCGCGCGAAAGGCACTGGCGAACCTCACCAATGGACCAGTCGTGATCGCGGGTGGTGAGGATAATCTGGAGCGGGCGCGCCAGCGTTCGGTCATCGATGGGCGCGGCGAGGCTATCCGCGCCATGGCGACACCTTCACGGGAGGCAATACTCAAGACATGAGCGGACTATTCGATCTCACCGGGCGCGTCGCGCTCGTCACCGGCGGGGCCAGCGGCATCGGTGTCGGCATCTGCGAACTGCTGACCGAGGCAGGCGCGACGGTCGTCATCGCCGACCGCGACGAGGCGGGTGCCAGGGCGCAGATCGACGCCGGCGCTGCTGCCGATTTCGTGGCGGTGGATCTCACCGACGAGGCATCGATCGTCGGCGCCTGTGCGGAAGCGGTCATGCGGCATGGCGCACCGTGGCTGCTGGTGAACAATGCGGGCCTGCAGCACCGCGAAATGCTGCTCGAAGGCACCGTCGAGCACTGGGAGCGGATCAATAATGTAAACGCCCGCGGACCGTTTCTGATGATCCGCGAGGTGGCGCAGGCGATGATCGCCAAGGGTGAGGGCGGCCGCATCGTCAATTGCGCCTCGTCCGGACTGGTCGGCCAGTTCGTGCAGGGGCTGGCCGCCTACATGGCTTCGAAGGGCGCGGTCGCCGCGCTCACCACAAGCGCGGCGTTCGAACTCGCCGAGCATGGCATTACGGTCAACACCGTGCTGCCCGGCGGTGTCGGAACCCCCGGTGCCATCGGCGCGGAGGGGCCTCCACCGGTAGGGCCGGGCAACCGCAAGCCACCGCTGGGCCATTGCAGCCCGCGCGATATCGCCTCCGCCGTGCTGTACTTCGCGACGCCGATGGCGCGACTGGTGACCAATCAGGTGCTCGCCGTCGATGGCGGCTTCACGGTGAGCTGAGGGGCGATTTGCAATGGCCTTGCCCGAGAGGATCCGAAAGAACCTGACCCTGCCGGCCTTTGCTGCGCCGATGTTTCTCGTCAGCGGGACCGACCTTGCCATTGCCTGCTGCAAGGCGGGCATCATCGGCTCGCTCACCCGCAACCACTGCCGCGACATCGAGGAACTGGAAGCGCAGCTTCGCACCGTTCGCGAGGCGTTGGACCGCTTTGCGGACGAAGCGCCGGGCTATCCGGTCGGTCCGCTGGCCGTGAATATCTCGCCCACCTTCTCGCAGGAGGAGTTTCGCGCGCATCTGGACCTGTGCCGTCGGTACGGGGTGGAGATCATCGTCACCTCGGTCGGCAATCCCACCGTGAATGCGCCGCTGGTGCAGGAGTACGGGCTGCTGCATTTCCATGACGCCACGACCATCCGCTTTGCCGAGAAGGCAGCGGCTGCCGGCGCGGACGGGATCGTCTGCATCGGTGCGGGCGGCGGCGGGCATGCCGGGATCATCAGCCATCTCGCTTTCGTCCCGCAGGTGCGGGCGATGTTCGACGGGACGATCGTGATGGCAGGCGCCATTTCCACGGGCTCCGCGATCCGTGCAGCGGAAGTGCTGGGCGCCGATCTGGCCTATGTCGGGACGCGCATGATCGCCACGCGCGAGTCCGCCGCGCCCGATCCTTACAAGGCGATGCTGGTATCGGGCGGCGTGACCGATGTGCTTTATACCCGCGGCGTCAACGGGCTGCCAGCAAGCTGGCTCAAGCAATCGCTGCGTGAGGCGGGTCTCGATCCCGACAATCTGTTCCAGCCCGAGGGGCGCAGTACCGGCCACTTGCCGCCGGACAAAACGCCCTGGCGCGACATCTGGAGCGGCGGGCAGGGCATCGGCCTGATCGACGATGTGCCTCCGGTCGCGGACCTCGTGGAGCGGCTGCAGCGCGAATACGTCGCCGCATGCCGCGTTCCCGACAGCGCTGAGGCGGCTCTGGCCGCCCTGGATCGCAAAGCCCGATAAGGAGGTACACGATGGTTGAGGAGGCCCCGCTGGATCCGGAATGCGCGATCATCGATCCGCACTTGCACCACTGGGACATCAAGCCCGTTCCCGGCGGGCTGCAGGATCCGCAATGCTTCCTCTTCGACGAATCGGTGCAGACAATTGCCGACAGCGGCCACCGGATCACGCACAGCGTCTTCGTCGAATGCCATGCAATGTATCGGGAGGATGGCCCGCAGGAGATGCGCTCGCTGGGCGAGACGGAGTTCGCCAATGGCATCGCGGCGATGAGCGCGAGCGGGAACTACGGCCCATGCCGGTTCGCGCACCGGATCGTCGGTAACGTGGACCTTTGCCTAGGCGAAGGCGCGGCGACGGTTCTGGAGGCCCATTGCCGGGCGGCGGGTGAGCGCTTTCGCGGCATACGCATGAACACCGCATTCAGCGAAGCGGGCCTGTTCGGCGGGCCTGCGGAAAAGGCAGCCAAGAACCGGCTGGCCGATCCGCGCTTTGTGGAAGGCGCGCGGCAGCTCGCGCGCATGGGGCTCAGCCTCGATGTATGGTGCCTGCATCCGCAGCTGCCACAACTGATCGCTCTGGCCGATGCACTGCCGGACCTCGAGATCATCCTGGATCACGTCGGCACGCCCGACTTGCGCGGTCGTTATGCCGGCAGGGAGGATGAGGCCATGGCCGAATGGCGCGAGGCTATCGCCGGTCTGGCCGAACGTCCCAACGTGCGGGTGAAACTGAGCGGCATGGGTATGGATGTGACCGGCCGCATGCTGGCACACACCGGACCCGCTGCGTCGAAGGAACTGGCAGCGCGGTGGAAGCCGCTGGTGGAGCATTGCATCTCCGCCTTCACGCCGCAGCGCTGCATGTTCGCCAGCAATTTCCCGCCGGACAGGAATGCCGCGAGCTACGGCACTGTCTGGAACGCCTTCAAGCGGATCGCCCAGGGATACAGCGATGCCGAGCGCACCTGGCTGTTCCACGACACGGCCGCCGAGACCTATCGCTTCTGAGCGGCTACCACGCAGTGCGCCCGGCGACGAGGGTGTCGACCATGGCGTCCACCCAGGCCTCGCGTTCCGCGCGGGGAACCGGCGTGTCGCGCAGGAACGCATGTCCGTACCAGCCGCGTAGCAGGAGGATGAAGAACTCCGCCGGCTTTTCGGGCTCGTGGCAGGCGATGCCGTCGGCCTCGGCGCAGCGTTCGATGAATCCGGCGATTTGCTCGATGCCGACGGTCGTGCTCTCCCTTGCCGCACGGGCGACTTCGGGGAACTGGTGCGAGGCTCCGTAGATCAGCCGGTTCACGTCGAGAAAATCGCCTTCCAGACTGTAGGACAGTGCGCGGTTGGCATAGGCCTTGAGCCCGGCGCGCAAGTCCGGCGGCCCGTTCGAATCCAGCGAGGCCGCCGCCGACATCTTCGCGATCTGCTGGGTCATGATTGCCTGGAACAGGGCTTCCTTGGTGGCGTATCGCGCCTGCAGCGTGGTGCGCGCCACATTGGCGGCCTTGGCGATGCTGCGCATCGAGGCGCCGGCGTACCCTTCGCGGCTGAACTCGGCCAGCGCCGCGGAGAGGAGAGCGTTTTCGATTTCCGCCGCATCCTGACTGGTCGGCCGGCCGCGAGGGCGGGAAGGGCGCTTGGGCGTGCCCTTGCGTGGTTTCCGGGGCGGAGTCTCGGTTCTGCTCGCAGCCTGTTTCGTCATACCCATTCCTGCCAAGAGTGCCCGTAACCGTGAGACGCACGGCACAGCCGTCAAAGGCGGCTTGCGGTTAAATAGTCCATGTGGCAGCTTAACGCCAACCGGAGAAAGCGAGTCCGTCAAACGGACCCCGGCGGGAGAGAGCGACAATGCAGGACGAGAAACCGGGCAGGCTGGTCGACGAAGGGCCGCGCATCGCCGACATCGACTTTTCCGGCTACCGGATGCGCATTGCCACCGATCGCTATCATTCGCAGGACTACGCCCGGCGCGAACGCGAGGCGCTGTGGCTGCGGATCTGGCAGGTCGCCGGCCGCTGCGACGACATTCCCGAACCCGGTGACTGGTTCGAGTACCGGCTGTTCGACCAGTCGTGGATTGTCGTGCGCGGGCGCGACGGAGAGGCTCGTGGTTTCGTCAATGCCTGCCGGCATCGGGGCAACGCCTTTTGCGAGGGCAGGGGGCATGCCGCCCGGTTCACCTGCCCCTATCACAACTGGTCCTATGGCCTCGACGGCAAGCTGCTGGCCGTGGCGCGGCCGGACTTCGACGGCACGCTGGAGGATTTCGTCGGCGCCAAGGAAGAGCTTGGCCTGCTGGAAGTGCCGGTGGAGACCTTTGCGGGGTTCATCTTCCTCAATCCCGATCGCAATGCCGCGCCGCTTTCCGAATTCCTCGGCGAAGCCATGGAGCTGATGGCGCCGTATCGGATCGAGGACATGATCCCTTACGGGCTCAACGTGCGCGAGGCGATCGACTGCAACTGGAAGGTCATCATGGATGCCTTTCAGGAGGGATATCACATTCAGGGCGTCCATCCCGAACTGGTCGCGGCGATGGACGAATCCCAGGAACGTTACCGCTTCTGCGGCGATCACAGCGTCGCGACGGCACCGTTCGGAAGTTCGAACCTCGAGGGCAGCAGTCTGGAAAAGCAGGTGGCGGCGATCCACAGTCTGCCTGCGACCTTTCCGGCGGTGGCGAATTGCCTTCCGCGCTTCGACGAACTGCTGGAGGGACACCGCAATGCGGACGGTGCGATGCCTTCCGTAACCGACATTCCGCTGCGCACCCTGCTGCAGCAGGCGATGCGCGAAAGCTGGGAGGCGAAAGGCCTCGATGTCAGCGGGCTGACGGACAACCAGCTCAGCGACAACCACTTCTGGATCCTGTTTCCGAACTTCTTGCTCACCATTCATGCCGGCGAAGGCACGCTTATCATGGCCTATCCGTACGAGAGCGGGGATACGAACCGCTGCTACTGGCTGGTTCAGAACCTCCAGTGGTTTCCGCCCGAAGACCGGGCCGCAAACCGCGCGCCGCTTACCGAAGTGCGCGAAGGCGAACACTTCCCGTACTTTCTCGCGCTCGAACAGGATTACGAGCAGATGCAGCACCAGCAGCGCGGGCTGCGCAACACCGCTCAGCCTTACCTCACGCTGACACGGCAGGAAGTGCGTCTCGCCCACTACCACGCCTCGATTGCGAGCTGGGTGGAAGGCGCGGAGCGCGAGGGCTGACCCGCGCGGGTGCCGCGACGAAAAAAGACAAGTGGGAGAAAGCCGCAATGGAAGTGATCACTGCAACCGCCACGACGAGCGAGAAGGGACCGCTCACCAGGCTGGTCGAGGCCTACAGCGAAGCGGTCGCCCGCCTCGCCGCGCGGGGCGTTTCCTCGCCCGCGGACTGGGAACCGCTGACAGAGTATATCGCCAGGGACGAGTTCAAGCGCGTCGGGGCCTATCTGGAGGAACTCGACTGGGACCAGTACTGCCGCTTTATGACCGAGTGGGTCGGCGGCGGCACGCGTTTCGAGATGACCATGTTCCGCATCACTGAAGCCGGACGGGTCGTGATCCAGGAGATCGAGGAGCGCCACTATCGCGGCGATGAATTCATCCGCAAGAACGTGATCGCGCTTTATGTCTTCAACGATCAGAACAAGATCGCCCATCTCGACATCTACGAACAGGCGAAGGATTCCGGCCGCTGGATCATGGAAGCCGCCGATGCGGCGATGGCCTGAGGCGACGGGCAAGCCTGGCATTTTCGAATTCAATGAGCACGATCGGGCACTGTGCCATTGTGTTGCCTTAAATAAGAATGTATCTATACATTTATCAATAAAATACATGGGATGCCCTGCGCAGGGGCAGGCTTCGAAGCCGAGGGAAAGGTTGATGCGATGACTGAACAGACCGCCGTAAAGCCATTCAAGGAAATAGATTTTTCGGCCTTTAACTGGCGTATCGGTACGGATCGCTACACCTCCGAAGAGGTGCAGGAGCGTGAGAAGGAGCAGATCTGGAGCAAGGTGTGGCAGATCGTCGGCCGCGCCGATGAACTTCCGGAAAGCGGCGACTGGAAAGTCTATTCGCTGTTCGATCAGTCCTATGTGATCGTGCGCGGGCGCGACGGTGTGATCCGCGGTTTCGTCAACGCCTGCCGCCACCGCGGCAACATCCTGTGCGCGGAGAAGAAGGGGCACTCCGGACGCTTCACCTGCCCCTATCACCTCTGGACCTATGGTCTCGACGGCAAGCTGATCGGCGTCGCCCGGCCGGATCTTGTCGGGGATATCGACAAGGGCGCGCATGGCCTGATCGAAGTGCCGGTCGATACCTTTGCAGGCTTCATCTTCCTCAATCCCGACAAGGCCGCCAAGTCTCTCGCCGAGTTCCTCGGGGCGGAGGTCGTCGAGCGCCTGTCTGCCTACAAGCTCGACGAAATGACCCCGGTGGGCATGGACGTTCGCGAGGAACTCGACTGCAACTGGAAGGTCGTGATCGACGCCTTTTCGGAGGGTTACCACATCATCGGCGTCCATCCCGAACTGCTCTCGGTGATCGACCTCGAGGCGGGCAACAGCCGGCACGGGTTCTTCGGCGATCACGGCATGGCGGTTTCCCCCTTCGAAGTGAAGCGCACGGCGGAATGCTCGCTGGAGGAACAGGTCGAGGGCATTCGCAGCCTGCCCGGCACGTTTCCGACCGTCGCGGAAGTGCTGCCGCGCTTCGAGGAACTGGTTGCCGGCTATCGCGATGAAGACGGGGCTCTCGCCTTCCCTGAGGGCGTTACGGTGCGGACGCTGCTGCAACAGGCGACGCGCGAGACGCTGACAGGCAAGGGCCTCGATGTCAGCGGGCTTAGCGACGACCAGATGAGCGACAATCAGGGCTGGTTCCTGTTCCCCAACTTCTTCATGACAATCCGCGCGGGCGAGGCGACGACGATCATGGCCTATCCGCATCCCAGCGGCGATCCGAACAAGTGCATCTGGCACGTCACCGCCTACATGTGGCTGCCCGAGGCCGTGCGGGCGCAGTACCGCGCGGAGCCGATCGAAGTGACCGAAGCCGGCAGCTATCCCTATTTCCTCGCGCTGCAGCAGGACTACGAGCAGATGCCGCGCCAGCAGCAAGGGCTGCGCAACAAGGGCCTCGATCACATGTCGCTGATCCACGAGGAACTGAGCATCGCCCGGTTCCATACCGTCCTCGACCGCTATCTCGCCGCGCAGGCCGCCTGACCGGAGCCAGACCCATGAAAATGTACGAAATCGCAGACATAATCGATGGCTACAGGGGCCTCTCGCGCAAGGCGCTGGAATACGGGGAGACGACCAAGGCGCTGGTCGATGCCTCCAAGCAGACCGGCTTCGATGCCTCCCGCTGGGACGAGATCGCCGCTTTCCTCGATCCCGAAAGCTTCGAGCGTGTCGGGAACTTCAAGGAAGTGATGGACTGGCCCAGCTACCGCGATTTCCTGGCAGGCTGGGCGCCGACGGCGGAATGGGAGTGCTCGTTCAAGCGCGTGACCGAGAAGGGCAACCTCGTCCTGCTCGAGTTGGAGGAGCGCACGACCATGGGCGGCGTGCAGAATGCCGTCAATTCGCTGTCGGTCTATGCGTTCGATCAGGACGGAAAAATCCGGCACCTCGACATATACCTGCAGATGCCTCTCCCCGATCCGGCGATGCTGGCCAGCTACGCCGACGTCGATATTAGCGGGTGACATTCGGGCGAGGCGTGCTCTAGTCCCAAGTCATGGACGCAGGAACCACGACCAGACTGTTCACCGGAAAGCCGGTCCGCAAGCCGCGCAGCGATGGGCGCAGGCCGGGTCGGCCAACGCGCGAGATGATCGAGCAGCGCAACGAGGAACTGCTCGACAGCTCGCTCGATCTGTTTCTGGATCGCGGTTTCGAAGCCACAACGATCGACACGATCTGCGCCGAAGTGGGCATGTCGCGGCGCACGATCTACTCGCGCTATGGCGACAAAGAGACGCTGTTCAAGGCGGCGCTGCAGCGGGCCATAGACCAGTGGATCATCCCGGTGGATCGGCTGCGCGAGCAGGAGTGCGACGACCTCGAGGACACGCTCGTTGCGGTGGCGCAGCTGTGGGTGTCCAACATCAAGAAGAAGTCCGGCATGCGGCTCGTGCGCATTGCCAATACGGAGGTCTTCCGCAGTCCTGAAATCGCCGCCTACCTCTGGGAACGGACGGCGGGGCCGACGCTGGGATACATCACCGATCTGCTCGAACGCCGCTTGCGGCCCGATGCGGCCACCGTGCCGGATGCGCACGATGCAGCCGCGTCTTTCCTGATCCTCGTCGTCGAGGGATCGGTACAACTGGCGCTGTGGGGCCAGATGGCCCCCGACGACTACGACCGCCAGATCCGCTATCGCACGCGCCTGTTCCTCAAGGGTGCGCTGGCCGCGCCCGACGCCTAGCCCGCTTTTTTCTCGGCATCGGCAATCGAGCCGATGGTGCGCACGAAGCTGTCCGGGTTGAGCGAGATCGTATCGATGCCTTCGTCCACCAGGAATGCCGCGAAGTCGGGGTAGTTGCTGGGGGCCTGGCCGCAGATGCCGATCTTGATCCCGGCCTCGTGGGCCTTGTCGATGGCCTGCGCGATCATGCGTTTGACCGCCTCATTTCGTTCATCGAACAGGTCGGCGAGCATGTCGGAATCGCGGTCGATGCCGAGCGTGAGCTGGGTCAGGTCGTTGGAGCCGATCGAGAAGCCGTCGAAGCGCTTGGCGAATTCCTCAGCCAGGATCACGTTCGCCGGGATTTCGCACATCATGTAGATCTCGAGCCCGTTCTCGCCGCGCTTGAGGCCGTTTTCGGCCATGACCTCCAGCACCTTGTCGGCCTCTGCGGTGGTGCGGCAGAAGGGCACCATGATCACGACATTGGTGAAGCCCAACTCCTCGCGGACCCGCTTGAGCGCGCGGCATTCCAGCGCGAAGCCTTCGCGGTAGCGCTCGTTGTAGTAGCGTGAGGCTCCGCGGAACCCGATCATCGGGTTTTCCTCTTCCGGTTCAAACGTCGAGCCGCCGAGGAGGTGGGCATATTCGTTGGTCTTGAAGTCGCTTAGCCGGACGATAGCGGGGTGCGGGTGATAGGGTGTGGCCAGCCTCGCGATCCCGCGGGCCAGTGTGTCGACGAAGTAGTCCGCCGGGCTGTCGTACCCATGGGTAAGAGCGCTGATCGTGCGGGCATCCTCGTCGCTCAGGCGCTCAGGGTGGAGCAGCGCCATCGGATGGACCTTGATCAGGTTGTTGATGATGAACTCCATGCGGGCGAGGCCCACGCCCTTGGCGGGCAGACGCCACCACTGGAACGCCGCGCCGGGATCGGCGATGTTCACCATCACTTGCGTGCGGGTCTCCGGCAGCGCGCCTACGTCGATTTCCTCGCTGTCGAAAGCGAGCAGGCCGTCGTAGATGGTCCCGGTTTCGCCGCCCGCGCAGGACAGGGTGATCTCCTGCCCGTCGCGAAGGTCGCGCGTGGCCGTGCCGGTGCCGACGACGGCGGGGACTCCCAGTTCGCGGCTTACGATCGCGGCGTGGCTGGTGTTGCCGCCATGGTCGGTGACGATGCCCGAAGCGCGCTTCATCACCGGCACCCAGTCGGGATCGGTATTGCCGGTGACGAGGATCGCACCGTCGGGAAAGCGCTCGATATCGGCGACATCGCGGATGACGCAGGCCTTGCCCGCGGCAATGGCGCTGCCTACGGCAGCGCCGGTGGCGATGGGCGTACCCTTTTCCTTGAGCCGGTAGCTGCGAAAGGCGGTGCGGCTGGCGCCTGACTGGACCGTTTCCGGGCGGGCCTGCACGAGGTAGAGCAGGCCGGTCTCGCCGTCCTTGGCCCATTCCATGTCCATCGGCCGGCCATAGTGCTTCTCGACCGTCGCCGCCCAACGGCCGAGTTCGACGATGTCCTCGTCTTCCAGCACATATTCGCGCTGCTCGGCCGGTGTCGTTTCCAGCAAGCGGGTGCGCTTGCTGCCGCCTTCGGCGTAGACCATCTTGGTGGCCTTCGCGCCCAGGCTCTTTTCGATGATCGGCTTGACGCCCGCGGTGTCCAGCAGGGGCTTGAATACGATGTACTTGTCCGGGTCGACCATGCCCTGCACGACCGTTTCACCGAGGCCCCAGGCGCCGCTGATCACGGCGACATCGGGAAATCCGGTTTCGGTGTCTAGCGTGAAGATAACGCCCGATCCTGCCAGATCGGACCGCACCATCTGCTGGATGCCGATCGAGAGCGCGACGGAGAAATGATCGAAGTTCTTGGCTTCGCGGTAGGAAATCGCGCGGTCTGTAAAGAGCGAGGCATAGCAGCGCCGGCAGGCATCGAGCAGGGCGCGGTGGCCGCGCACGTTGAGGAAGGTCTCCTGCTGGCCGGCAAAGCTGGCGTCCGGCAAGTCCTCGGCGGTAGCGCTGCTGCGTACGGCAACGGCGGGACTGGACATGTCGAGCCGGCGCGCCAATTCATCGTAGGCAGCACGGATCTCGTCGGCAAGCGCATCGGGAAGCGGGCTCGAGAGGATGTGTTCGCGCACCGCGCTCCCGGCCTTGTGCAAGGTAGACTTGCCTTCGTTGTAGGCCCGGATTTCGGCGCGGATGTCGCTTTCGATGCCGCTGGCGTCGATGAAGTGGCGGTAGGCGGCAGATGTGGTGGCGAAGCCGTTAGGCACGCGCACGCCGCTCTTGCCGAGTTCGCGCACCATTTCGCCGAGCGAGGCGTTCTTGCCGCCGACAGTGGGGACATCGGCAATGCCGATGTCTTCGAACCACAGGACGGATGAGGGGGGCTTGGTCATCGGTTCGGCCTCTCTTTGTTATCGTTGTCTAGTGTCCGGGGTGCGCCCCGGCGGGGAAGCTTTCCGCTTTCCGACGCTTGAGCGCGCGTGAGATAAGCAGTTCTTCCATCAGGTTTTCCCAAGTGATGTAGCCCAGGCAAAGTCCATCGTCGGCCGCCACGCCGACAGCCTTTGTCCCACTGGCCAGCATTGGGATGATCTCGTCCATGCGGGTCCATTGCGACACTTGCGGGATGTCCAGCATGACCTGCCCGATCGGGGTGTCGGGGCCGGGACCGGCAAGCGCATGAATGATCCCGTCGCGGGTCAGAAAACCGACGAGATGACCATGATGGTCGAGCACGGGAAATTCGCCCTGATCGGAATGGATCAGCGTGCTTGCCGCTGTGGCGACGGGATCGCTTGCCTGCAGCCGCACGAAGTTGTCGATCATCGATTCCCGTGCGGTCTTGCCTGCCGTGATATCGCGCAGCGCCACAATGCCGGTTTCCGAACCCGCAGCGAAATAGACGAAGACCGCGATCAGGACGAGGATGATGTTGCTTGAGAATATGCCGGCCACGCCCAGCAGGATCGCGCAAAACTGACCGATTCCGGCAGCAACGCGGGTGCCCTGCGAATGACCGAGCCACGCTGAGAGACCGGCACGCAGCACGCGGCCTCCGTCCATCGGAAAGGCCGGGATCAGGTTGAACAGGAACAGGAAGAGATTGATGTAGGCAAGCTGGGCAATCATCCCCTGCACACCGCCACCAAGCTGGATCTCCTCGGCCGACGGCATCCTGCCCAGAACCAGCAGCAGGCCGAGCGCGATTGCCAGCGTGACCAGCGGCCCGGCTATGGCGATCACGAACTCCGCGCGCGGTTCCTCTGGAATACGTTCGAGCCGCGATACGCCGCCGATGGGAAGCAGCACCACTTCGGGCGTGCGCACACCGAACCGTCTCGCTGCAAAAATGTGGCCGAACTCGTGCAGGACGACGCAGAAGAAGACCAGACAGATGAGTGTGATGATATGAAGCGCGGCGGTCGGACCTCCGGTTGCCCAGCCTCCAATGCCCACCCAGAGCAAGAGCAGGAAAAAGGTCGCGTGAATGCGGACGGCGGTGCCTTTGACGGTTCCGATCGAGAAGGACCAGCGGCGCCCCATGGCTGATGCAGTATGACTCATTACGACCCGCGCGTTTCCAAGCGACTCTGACGGTTATCTTGCGCGGCGACTATGAACCCTTGTGTACACATGGTCCACCGGTAGGGCATCCGGTGTGGCCATGCGTTGATCCGTCTCAACGTTTTGCTGGACATCGGTTTTTTGAATGGCAGGGCAGGCGCTGCGCGACCGTTGCCAAGCCCTGCAGATAATCCCGAGCGATCAGCCGTGCGCCGACGTCCAGGCGCCCATTAAGCCGAGATAGATGTCGAGGTTCTCGAACCCCTTGCTGGCGAGCCAGCCCGCGGCCACGGCCGCCCGCATGCCGCTGGCGCACATCAGCGTGTAGTCGCCATCCTTGTCCCGTTCCTGGCAGCGCTTGTTCAGTTCGCCCACATAGATGTGCCGCGATCCCTCGATAGCCTCGGCGGCCCGCTGATCGGCGGCGCGGACGTCGAGCAGGGTCCATCCCTCCGGGGCGTGCGACACCCTTCGCTCGACGGTGTCGGTGCCGACCATCGGAGTATGCTCCATGGCTTTGGCTTGGACAGATGCGAAAGACCCGGGGTTTTGAATTTTTCCAAAAGCAAGAATTCTCTCCTTTTGGGAATTTCAACGCGACCGACCAACTCTCGTTCGAACCCGTTTAGGGAGCATGGGACGCAGGCATAGATCGGCGTGGCGCTTCTGTGCTGGCCTGCCTTGGCGAAGCCGCCCATGCCCGGTACCTGTAGCGGCAGAGGGAAATCCGATGCCGCGGGCTTGCCAACCCGGCGCGGTGCGATGGGGACAAGCATGACGGATACGGACACCAAGATAACGCTGGTCACCGGCGGCAGCGGTTTTGTGGGCAGCCACATCGTGCGACAGCTGGTGGAGCAGGGGCGCAAGGTGCGCGTGCTGCTGCGCAAGAGCAGCAATCAGCACGCGATAAAGGGGCTGCCGGTTGAGATCGTCTATGGCGACGTGCTCGATCCGGAATCGCTGCGCAAGGCCATGGAGGGCTGCGGCACGGTCTTCTACAGCGTCGTCGATCCGCGCTTCTGGCTGACCGATCAGACCCCGATCTTCCGCAACAACGTCGATGGGCTGGTGAACGCGATGGATGCGGCGCTGGAATGCGGCATCGAGCGTTTCGTCTTCACGAGCACCATGGGCACGCTGGGCATCAACCCTGACGGCCCGGTGACAGAGGACATCCCGTTCAACTGGCTCGACCGCGCGCCACCCTACATCAAGGCGCGGCTCGAGGCGGAAAACCGCCTGCTGGCCTATTGTCGGGACAAGGGGCTGCCGGGCGTGGCGCTTTGCATCGCCAATACCTACGGGCCGGAAGACTACCAGCCGACCCCGCACAATCATGCGCTGTGGGACGTGGCCCGCGGGGCGATGCCGATCGGCATCGATGTGGGGCAGCCGACCGTCGACATCCGCGACGCGGCGCAGGCCGCGTTGCTGGCCGAAAAGCACGGCCGCATCGGCGAGCGCTACATCATTGCGAACGAATATGTCCGCAACCGCGACTTCTACGCGATGGCGACGAAGATCCGCGGCAACAAGTCGCCGCGTTTCCTGCCCTACAAGGTCGGCTATGGCATCGCCTGGGTGGCGGAGCGCGTGATGAAGCTGCTGGGCCGCAAGGATTTCCTCGTCAGTACCGATGCCATGTACCTGTCCGATGTGTTTCGCGAACTGGACAACGGCAAGGCGCGCCGCGAACTCGGCTGGAACCCGCGCCCGCTCGAAGAAACCGTGCGCGATGCCATCGCGTGGTTTGCCAAGCGGGAAGGGTAACCGCGCCTATTCGCCGGAATGTTCCGCGTCGCTGACGGGCTCCAGCCAGTTGACGTTTTGCCCTCCTTGAATTGCTGGATGGCATAGTGAGTGACAGCGCCAGTTGCCGTGGCGCCGTGCCAGTTAGCCCGTGCCCCGGGCATCATCGATACACTGATGGTGGCCGAGATGAAGGCACGCGAGACCGCCATCATGGATGAAATGATGCGCGACGTGCCGATCAAGCGGCTGGGCCAGGCCGAGGAAGTCGCCGCTGCCGTTATGTGGCCCAGCAGCCCGGGCGCAAGCTTTGTGGTGGGCCTCGTTCTCCCGGTCGATGACGGATGCGTGGCGCGCTGATCGGCGCGGTCCGTCCCGAGTCTCCGAGGAAAAAGTCATGCCGGATGTCAGTGTGAAAATGCAGGCAGGGCGCAGCGATGCCGATAAGCGGGCGCTGGCCGACAAGATCACGGATGCCATCCGCGATACTCCCGTAGACGGTCCCGGATTGGTCTCGGTGGCGATAGAGAATGTTCCGCCATCGCAATGGATGAGCAGCGTCTACGGCTCCGATCTCCAGAATAACGAGGACGAGGTGTTCGGGCGGTTCGGGCGGCCGAGCTACAGCCCGCTCGCCTGAACCGGATGCAATCCGAGGAGTTTATCGCCCCAAGATGGCCGATCTGCAGAATACCGAAACTCTTGCCGCACCCATGCCTTGCCCCGTCGAAAAGACGGGGGCGGCATTGGCCGTCGTGTCGCTGGCAACGGCGCTCGTCCTTGCCGTGTTCACGATCCCGCTGACGACGCTGGGCACCACGTCGGCTGCGCTCGGGTCGGGGGCAGGTGGGCAGGCCTGGATCTTGAGCGGCATGCCGCTGGGGTGCGCCATCGGGCTGCTGCCCGGGGGAGCCCTTGGAGACGATTATGGCAGGCGGCGGGTGTTCAATGCCGGTCTGGCGGTACTGGCTCTGGCGCTCGGTGCCGGTCTGTTCGTGTCCAGCACGGGCGGGTTGATCGTCTTGCGCGTGCTGCAAGGCGTCGGCGGTGCTGCGGTCATGGCTTGCGGTCTTGGGCTGCTGGCCAAGATATTTCCGGTGCCTGCCGACCGGGCCCACTCTACCGCCATATGGGCGGCGGCTCTGGGCGGCGGTGTCGCTGTCGGTCCGATCTTCGCCGCCTTCGTGGACAGCCTGGCCGGCTGGCGGGCGGTCTATGGTCTGGAAGCGCTGCTGGCCGCTGCGCTCGTTGTCGGCGGCATCTGCTTCCTCCCGGAGTCGAAAGCCGAAAAGGCCCGACCGGTCGACTTCGCGGGAACGCTGACGCTGGGCGTCGGCATGGCCGCGCTGCTGAGCGGCATGACCGAGGCGCGGGCCGATCCCGCACGTCCGCTCGTCGTAGCGCTGCTCGTAGGCGGCGCCGTGCTGCTGTGCTCGTTCGTCGTCATCGAATATCGCAAGCGCCAGCCGATGCTCGATCTATCGCTGTTCCGCCGCGGAGACTTTACGGGAGCGATCCTGGGCGCGTTCTTTTCGGGCACCGGGGTGCTGGCCATCATGTCCTTCGTGCCCACCGTGCTCCATCGGGCTTATGGGACGTCTCCCATTGTCGGCGCCTTCGTTCTCCTCGCCTGGTCGGCGATGACAGCCATCGCCGCGCTGCTGGCGAAGCGCCTGCCGGACTGGGCGACGCCGGACCGGGTGATTGTCGCCGGTCTGCTGGCCTGCGGGGCAGGGCAGGCGGCCACGGGCTTCGCGGGCCCTGACGGCAGCTTTGTGCACTTCCTGCCCGGCATGCTGCTGGCAGGAAGTGCCAACGGCCTGCTCAATGCGGCCCTGGGCCAGCAGGCGATCGACAGCGTGCCGCCGGAAAGGGCCGCGATGGGAAGCGGCGCGAACAATACCGCGCGCTATCTGGGCTCGGCTACAGGCCTGACGTTGGCAGCGGTACTCGTGGCCCATGCCGGGGATGACGTGCTCCACGGCTGGAACGTGGCAGTGATCGTTTCGGCCACGCTCACGCTGCTGGGCGCAGTGGGTGTGATCGCGGCGCAGCGCCTTCGCGGCTGAGGGCCGGCTTTGTCGCCAGTGGGCGAATGTCGACACCTTTGTCGCAGACCCGACAAAGCCTGCGAACATGAAATCGCCGAGTTTCAGCCGTTTAGGGTGCTGGCATGGTTCCTGCTTTGCTTTCGGAAAACGACAGCAGGAGACCATCCATGGCTTACAAGATCATTGCTTCGCAGTGCACCGGGTGCAGTGCCTGCGAGTTCGAGTGCCCCAATGCGGCGATCTCGATGAAGGGCGATACCTTCATCATCGATCCCAACAAGTGCACCGAATGCGAAGGGCAGTACGACCACCCGCAGTGCGACACCGTCTGCCCTGTGCCCAAGACCTGCGTGCCGGCCTGAGCTGCAACGTCCGGGAAGCGGCCGATGACGGACGACGACCTCGGACTAGCGCTGGACTGGAAAGGGCGGCCCATTCGCTGCCGCGAATGCGATCACCAGCAGATCAACGCGATGGGGCTTTGCGCCAAGGGCAAAGCCTGCATCCGGGATCGCCGCGCGCGGCGGGTGGAGCGCTTCTTGAAAGGGAACCCCGATCTTGCCGACCAGTACCTCGATCATCCCTACTTCGAAGTTCGGGCCGGGGCGGCACGTTATGCCAACCTTTTCCGGTTGCCGCCGCTGCTTGCCGATCCGGAACCCGAAGTGCGGGCCATGGCAACGCTCCGGCTTCCTGAAGAGCGGATTCGCCGCATGATCCGGGACGAGGATACCGACGTGCGCATTGCCGCCGCCTCGCGCCTCAAGGGGGCTGATCTGATGCCCGCCGTCAAGGACGATGCCTACATGGTGCGCATTACCGCAGTACGCCGCATGCCGGTGGAAATGCTGCCGCTGGTTCGCCATGATCCCGATCCGGAAGTGCGGGCCTGGGTGGCGCGGCGTATCGACGTGCGCGCGCTGCCGGACATGTGTTTCGATCCCGATCCGCTGGTGCGGCGGCTGGTGGCCGAGCGTCTGCCGCTTGACCAGTTGCGCCTGCTGCTGACGGACAGCGATTTCCGGGTCCGCTTTACCGTCGCAGAGCGTGTCGCCGAGGAGGAACTCGCGCCGCTTCTGGAAGACCCGGAACACGCCATCCGCGACATTGCCCGCGAGCGGATCGGGCAGGTCCCGGCGCTCGCGCATCTTCTCGAAAACGGCCCGGTGACGCCCTTGAGGCTGCTGGAATCCGAACCGTCCCCTGCGGACCCATCGCCCAAGGAGCCCCGTCGATGAAAGTCATGATCCGCCGCGCCGAGGGCGTACTCTCCGCCTATGTTCCCAAGAAGGACCTTGAAGAGCCGATCGTCGAGCTGGAACGCGAGACGATCTGGGGCGGCTGGGCGAAGCTCGCCAACGGCTGGGTGCTCGAAATGCCAGAAATGGCCGAAAACACCCCGCTGCCGATCACGGTCGACGCCCGCAAGCGCGTCGCGGCCGAGGAGGATTGAACATGACGCACGACGTTCTTGAAAATCCGCTGGTGCTGCTCGACGAAGTGCGGGCGGGGCTCCAGGGCGGCACTATGGTGCCCTATCTGGGCCCCGGCATATCGGCCCTGCGGGAGCAGGAAGCGCCCATGGCGCCCGAGGCTCTGGCCGATTTCTTCGCGAGCAAGACCGCACTGCCCAAGCGGGCGCGCGGCAATCCCTGGGCCGCTGCCCAGTACATCGAAAGTTATCGGTTTCGCGACACGGTAACGCTGTGGATGCAGGAGGCCTTCGCCGCGCCGGTTCCGCCGTCGCCCTTCCATCTCTGGCTGGCTGGCCTCTCGCTGCCGCTCATCGTCGATACCTGGTATGCTGGCGAAATGCGTGCGGCTCTAGCCGGGCATTACGATTGGGCCGAAGTGCAGGGCATAACCCGCGCCGGCATTGGCGAGGACCGCTGGTTCCGTTTCTATAATGAAGAGGGCAACGCCATCGATGCGGAGCAGGCGGCCAAGGCCCGGACACTGCTCTACACGCCGCATGGCTGCATTGCGCCGGACGCCAATTTCCTGATTTCGGATGCCGACTATGTTGAGGTCCTCACCGAGATCGACATTCAGACGCCGATCCCCGAGGAAGTCCGCCAGCGCCGCACCGGCATGAGCTTCGTCTTTCTCGGCTGCCATTTCCACGATCAGCTGCTGCGCACTTATGCCCGGCAAGTTAAGAAGCGGTCTTCCGACCGTCATTACGTGGTGGTCGATCCCGAAACGCTGACGCGCAACGAAAGGCGCTTCCTCGACGAACAGGGCATCGTCGCCATCGACATGCCGCTCGGCGAAGCGATCGAGCGCCTGCTTACCTAGTCCCTCGCGACCCGACTTGTGCGACGAGCCTGGAGTGGAACGCCTGCACCGTCTCCCTTGGGAGGCGGTGCTTTTGTATTGGTTGACCGTGTCGTGTCTGTCGCGGTCGCGACAATGAGACAAAGCGCACGGAGAAAACCCGACACGATCTGCTGCATTGCGGCATTGAAAGTCCGGGAAATGCGCCGTTCCCGGTTTTGGCACGGTGTTTGCGATGCAGCATCCATCGTCAAACCGCGGGCGAGCTTCCCGCCGCCGCGCGACACAAACGGGGAGTTTCCATGACCGAAGCCGTGTTCCCGGAAGGACAGTCCAGCCAACCCGCCGTCGATATCGGCGACGTCATGCAGAAGCTAGCCGAGCACAAGGGCTGCGGCACTGAAGGGGGGAGTGGCAAGGCCAGCTGTGGCAGCAGCGCCGGCCCCGCCGACATGGCGCCCGAAATCTGGGAGAAGGTGAAAAACCATCCCTGCTATTCCGAAGAAGCGCACCACCACTATGCCCGCATGCACGTGGCTGTGGCGCCCGCCTGCAATATCCAGTGCAACTATTGCAACCGCAAGTACGATTGCGCCAACGAGAGCCGTCCCGGGGTCGTTTCCGAACGGCTGACGCCCGAGCAGGCCTCAAAGAAGGTGCTGGCCGTCGCATCGACCATTCCGCAGATGACCGTGCTCGGCATTGCCGGCCCGGGCGATCCGCTCGCCAATCCGGGCAAGACTTTCGAGACCTTCCGTCTCATCAGCGAGGTCGCGCCCGACATCAAGCTGTGCCTGTCGACAAATGGCCTCGCGCTGCCCGACTGGGTGGACGAGATCGCGAAGTACAAGGTCGATCACGTCACGATCACGATCAACATGGTCGACCCTGAGATCGGCCAGCACATCTATCCCTGGATCTTCTGGGAGAACAAGCGCCTGCAGGGCTACGAGGCGGCCAAGATCCTGACCGAACGCCAGCTTCTCGGCCTCGAAATGCTCACCGAGCGCGGCATTCTCGCCAAGATCAACTCGGTGATGATCCCGGGCATCAACGACAAGCACCTTGTCGAGGTCAACAAGGCGGTGAAATCGCGCGGGGCCTTCCTGCACAATATCATGCCGCTGATCTCGGCGCCCGAGCACGGCACCGTCTTCGGTCTCAACGGTCAGCGCGGCCCGACCGCGCAGGAGTTGAAGGCGCTGCAGGACGAGTGCGAAGGCGACATGAACATGATGCGTCATTGCCGCCAGTGCCGCGCCGACGCCGTCGGTCTGCTGGGCGAGGATCGCTCGGCCGAGTTCACCACCGACAAGATTATGGCGATGGACGTCGAATATGATGCCAAAGGTCGCAAGGCCTACCAGCAGGCAGTCGAATCCGAACGTCAGGCCAAGGTCGAGGCGAAGAAGAGCGAACTCGACGGTCTGGAAAAGGCCGGTGACAAGAAGCTGCTGGTTGCCGTCGCCACCAAGGGCCACGGCATCATCAACGAACACTTCGGTCACGCCAAGGAGTTCCAGATCTACGAGCTTTCCGCCAAGGGCGCCAAGTTCGTCGGCCACCGCCGCGTCGATCTCTACTGCCAGGGCGGCTATGGTGAGGAAGACGCGCTCGATACGGTCATCACCGCGATCAACGACTGCCATGCCGTCTTCGTCTCGAAGATCGGCGGCTGCCCCAAGGCCGATCTTACCGCCGCCGGTATCGAACCGGTCGACCAGTACGCGCACGAGTTCATCGAGCAATCGGCGCTGGTCTGGTTCAAGGACTATCTGGCCAAGCTTGAGGCGGGCGAGATCGTCCATGTCGACCGCGGCGATGCAGCCATCCGCCAGGGTGCGCTGCTCAGCCAGGCGAGCTGACGGCCATGGCCTTCAAGATTGTCGCCAGCCAGTGCACCAACTGCACCGCCTGCGAGGCGCTCTGCCCCAATGAGGCGATATCGGAGGCGAAGGGCACTTTCGTCATCGATCCCGCCAAGTGCACCGAGTGCATCGGTCACTTCGACGATCCGCAGTGTGTTGCCATCTGTCCCGTGGACAACACCTGCGTGATCGACAGCGCCTATCCCCGGTATCAGGCGTAAGGAGGTCGGGGTGATGGATGGGCCGTTCTTCGAAGGCTTTGGCGGGGCATCGGACGCTGTGGAGCGTTCGATCCTTGCCAGTCCGCTGCTTGGTGGTGGGCTACCGGCAGAGGCACGCGCCCATCTCGACAAGGCGGCCGAGCGCTATGCCATGACCGATGTGGCTGAAACGCACCTGTTTCAGGCCGAGGCTATCGCCCCCGATCACGCCGCCGTGCTGATCGCGCTCTACCGCTTCTACTTCTATAAGGGACGACTGGCCGAAGCGCTCGACGTAGCCCGTGCCTGTGTCGAGAAGGCAATGCGGCTCAATGTGCTGGGCGACGACTGGCGCCGGGTGGCGCCCGAAGACGCGGCTTTCGGTGAATGGGAAGCGCTGTTGCCGCGCTTTTTTCTCTTCAGCCTGAAGGGCTTCGCCTACCTCTCGATGCGGCTCGGCAAGCTCGATCAGGGGCGCGAGGCCGCCGAAAAGCTTCTCGAACTCGACCCGCGCGACCGCATCGGCGCGCAGGTCCTCATCGATGTTCTCGACCGCATGGAGGAGGAAGCCGATGACTAATATCGTGCGCGACAGCGATGTCGTCGAACTCAATGGCCCGCCGGCCTTCCGCTACGGTGAGCGGGTCCGGGCCAAGCGGCTGGTGCGCAACGACGGCACTTATGCCGGCAAGGAAATCGGAGACTTGCTGGTGAAAAAGGGCGAGGAAGGGGTGATCGTCTCGATCGGCACTTTCCTCCAGCAGTTCTACATCTACGGCGTCGAGTTCCTGGAGAGTGGCAACCGCGTCGGCATGAAGCGGCGCGAGCTGCTGCCGGTGTGGGAGAACGAGGAAGAGGACGAACTGCCTTGCGCGCTCCCGGCGAGGAGGGTCGGCGCATGATGGACCTTCGCGAACCCGTTTACGGTTGGGGCGAACGCGTGATTGCCGCCGTCGATCTCGTCAATGACGGCAGCTATCCGGGTGTGGCCGCAGAAGCTGTTCTGGCGGCCACCGGAACACCCGGCGAAATCGTCAATGTCGGCCATCACGCGGATTCCAACACGCCCGTCTATCTCGTCGAGTTCCTTTCGGAATCCGGCAGCCCGCTGGTTGTCGGATGTTTCGAGGAAGAGTTGTTAAGGCCCTGAGGGAGAGCGACAATGTCCATTGCCTCGACCCTTCGCCGCCGCACTGCAGAGCCGATGGTCGCGCGCCAGCCGAACGAGATCGATCTCATGCGCGTCTCGCGCTCGCTCGAAGGGCGTGAACGCTATCGTTACGTGACGCCGACGGTGCTCCCGGTTTCGGACGGCTACCTCGTGCGCAGCCCCTGTTGCTCGCGCAACGTCGACCCCGATGGCGGCGAGATCGACGTGGCGCTGCTGACCTGGGACGAGCGGCGCGGCGAATGGTCGCTGTCCCGCCGCGATCACGCAGCGGAATGCTGGGTAGAGGATGGCCGGTTCGCGCGGCTGGGTGAATTGCTCACGCGTCTCGCGGTCGATCCGGCCCGTCAGTTCTGGCAATGAGGAAGGGCAGAAGCATGGCGATCGAAGCGGAAGACATCGCCCGGATAGACGCGCTGTCGCGCGCATTGAAGGACAGCGTGGAGCCCGCCAGCGTGGCCTATGCGCTGCAACGTCTCGTGCCCGATCTTACGCTGCGCCATTGCGACGCCTCGGACGTGCTGGAAGAGCCGTTTCGCACTGTGGGGGGATGCGACCTCCATCTGCTCGACACCTCGGAACACTGCATCCGCGTGACCGAAGTTCCTGCCGAAGCGACCGGCATCCTTCTGGCGGCAAAGGTGCCGGCATGAGCGCGGAAGTCGTCTCCATCGCCGATGGCGAACCGCTGCAGATCCCGCTCTGCGACCCGGATCTGACGCAGGAGGATCTGGAGGCCGTCAACGTCGTGCTGTGCGGCGACCGGCTGGGTGAGGGCCCCACGGTCGAGACGCTCGAGCGGGCCTTCGCCGATCACTGTGGCCGCGCCAAGGGCATTGCCGTGGCGAGTGCCGCCATGGGCCTGCTTATCGCTTTGACCGCCAAGGGGATCGGCCCCGGCGACGAAGTCATCCTGCCCGCCCACAGCTTCCGCGAGCTGGGCCATGCGGTGTTGCGTACCGGCGCAACGCCCGTTTTCGCCGATATCGACTACTGGTCGGGTTGCCTGTCCGCGATCAAGTCCGCTGCGAAAGTGACCGACAAAACGCGCGCGATCATCGCCGGCAACGCGGCAGGGCATCCCGCCGACTGGCCCGCCTTGCGCGCGCTGGCGGACGAACACAGTCTTTTCCTGATTGAAGATTCGAGCGAGGCTATCGGATCGCGTCACAACGCGGGGATCGTCGGCAGCTTCGGCGATGTCGCACTGTTCGATTTCGCGCAGCCCGGCGTCATCTGCTGCGGTGAAGGGGGCATGATCGTCACCGACGATGCCACGCTGGCGATGACGATGCGCCGCATGCGCGCGCGGACGCTGGGGGACCGTGCTTCGGTGTCCGCCGGCGTCGATGCTCCGTTTGGCGCGCCCATGGGCGAACTGACCGCCGCACTGGCGCTTTCCCAGCTTTCCCGGCTCGATGTACTGCTGGAGCGGCGGCGCGGCGTGCAGGCCATGTACGACGGTTTCATGCAGAGCTTCGAGGGGATCAAGCCGCCTTATGTCTCGCCCGATGTCGAGGCGGTGCACTGGTTCCTCTACGTCGTCCATCTCGGCACGCGCTTCAGCAAGTCCTCACGCGATGCGATCCTTGAGGATCTGCGTACGGAGGCGATCGAGGTCCATGCCTATTCCAGCCCACTGCATCTGCAGCGCGTCTACCGCGAGCGAGGCTGGACGAGGGGCGACCTCTTCGTGACCGAGAAAGTCGCCGACCGCGCGATAGCCTTGCCGTTTCACGCCCATCTCACGCCGGAACAGATCGCCTTCATCGTCGCGCGCCTCAAGGACGCGTCGATCAACAGCGGCGCCGGCGCAGCGATTTACTGACACCCGGAGTACAAGACCATGACTACGCTTACCATCATGCCCGCAGGCCGAACCGTCGATGCGCCCGAAGGGGCGTCGCTTCTCTCGCTCATTGGCGGGGGCGAACCGGCCGACCACGACTGCAGCGATGCCTGCCATGTGTCCGTGCTGGAAGGCCGCAAGGGGCTGTCCAGGATATCGTCTGACGAGAACGGTAAACTCGACATGATCGTCGGCGTCGGATCGAAGTCCCGCATGGCGTGCCATGCCACGATCCTTGGTACCGAGGACGTAACCGTCGAAATCCTGTCCTTCGTCTGAGGAGATCCGCAATGCCGATGGACGCTGCAGAAATCGAAAGCCGCATCATCGCGGCTTTTCCCGATGCCAGGGTGCTGATGGTGGATATGGCCGGAGACGGCGACCACTGGGCCGCGCGTGTCACGTCTGCGGCGTTCGCCGGCAAGAGCCGCATCCAGCAACACAAGATGGTCTATGCCGCGATCGGCTCGGACATGGGCGGCGAACTGCACGCCCTGGCCTTGCAGACTTTCGTTCCCGAAACCGCCGATACTTTCAGCCAAGGAGACTGACTCGTGGCCACTTCAGATCGTATCCGCAAGCTCGTTACAGACAACGAGATCGTCGTCTTCATGAAGGGTGATCCGGCTGCGCCGAAGTGTGGATTTTCCGCCGGTGTGGTCAAGGTTCTCTATGCCGTGGGCCGACCCTACATCGGTGTCGACGTGCTGGAAGATCCCTTCCTGCGCGAGGGCATCAAGGAATACTCCGAGTGGCCGACGCTGCCGCAGGTTTATGTGAACGGCGAGTTCATCGGCGGCTGCGACATCGTGCGCGACATGTATGCCAGTGGTGAACTGCAGGCGCTGTTCGCCGGGGAAAGCGCCTGACCGTGGCGAGCGTCGCACGCCTTGGCGATCCCCCAGGTCTTGCGGGCCAGCGCCGGCTGCGCACGAGTTCGCGCAACATGCTGGATGGTATCGTGACGGCCATCGTCCATGGTCCGGTCAACGCCGAGGTGGGCCTGCTGGTGAACGACTGCATCGTCATCGATGCGCTGGTGACCAACTCTTGCATTGCCGCACTTGACCTGCGCCCCGGCGGACGCGCTGTCGCGCTGATCAACGCCAGTTTCATAACCTTGCTGGCGGACACGCCGGGGCTTCGCCTCTCGGCACGCAACCTGATCGGCGGCACTGTCGTCGAGGTCACCGATAGCGCAGTCGAAAGCGAAGTCGTGATCGACATCGGCGGCGGGCGAGAACTGGCGGCGATCGTCACCGGTTACTCGCGCCGCGAACTCGATCTCGTGCCCGGCGCGCAGACATTGGCCTGCTTCAAGGCATCGCACATCATCCTCGCTGCAGAGGATTGATCGGGACTGGCCCCGTCACGGCCGGGGGGCGCGTGACGGGGTTTTTTCAAAGACCGCCCAGTTGCACCAGAGGCGCGGCGCCGGCGCGGCCCAGAATGGTGTCGACCTTCTGACGCACCGCTTCGATCTTGAGCGGTTTCAGCAGCGCCCCCGCAGCGCCTGCCTTCAGGGCGGCCAGACCCAGCTCTTCGTCTTCCATCCCGGCAACGATCAGGACGCGGGCAGACGGGTAGTTCTTGGCGATTTCGCTGATCACGCCGATCCCGTGCGCCTTGAGGATAGACATGCCCAGGATGAACACGTCCGGCAGCAACCAGTCCTGACCCTTGTCATAAGCCTCGGCGAGACTGCACAGCTCGTGCGTCTCGATCTCGTCATGCAACATGAACTGGAGGGCGGCGCGCGTGATCTCATCTTCGTCGACGACGAAGATGCGGCGCTGGTCTACGGCCTTGGATGTTTCGACACCGATTTGCATGGGCTTCTCCATAGCTTGCGATGTCCACTCACAAGCAAGTCGCGCGCCAATCCTGCTGCGCCGCAAAACCCGTCGCTTTCGGCCCAGAAAAGCCGACGTCGACATGTGTCCTTTGCGACAAACTCGCCCATTTGTCCGCTTTGTCACATGGCCCAACGAGGCTCTACAAGGCTTGGAAAGCGCGGAAATGCTGGTTTTTGCTGCGCCTGCGAGCGTTTGGCACGGGCATTGCAGAACAGCCGGTGCAGCGGCGTTAGACCCGCTGACCCGCCGCAGGAGAACACGGGCGACGGGGAGAGCCGGAAGCGGGTGACCGCTCCGGAGTACCGCGAAGAACAGCTTAGGAGCATGCAATGTCACTTCGTCAAATCGCCTTCTACGGCAAGGGCGGCATCGGCAAGTCCACCACCTCGCAGAATACCCTCGCCGCGCTCGCCGACCTCGGCCAGCGCATCCTCATCGTCGGCTGCGATCCTAAGGCCGACTCCACCCGCCTGATGCTGCACGCCAAGGCCCAGGACACCATCCTTTCGCTCGCCGCCGAAGCCGGCTCGGTCGAGGACCTCGAGCTCGAGGACGTGATGAAGATCGGCTACAAGGACATCCGCTGCGTTGAATCGGGCGGTCCCGAGCCGGGCGTCGGCTGCGCCGGTCGCGGTGTTATCACCTCGATCAACTTCCTCGAGGAAGAAGGCGCCTACGACGACATCGACTACGTCTCCTACGACGTGCTCGGCGACGTCGTCTGCGGCGGCTTCGCCATGCCGATCCGCGAGAACAAGGCTCAGGAAATCTACATCGTCATGTCGGGCGAGATGATGGCCATGTACGCGGCCAACAACATCTCCAAGGGCATTCTCAAGTATGCCAATTCCGGCGGCGTGCGCCTGGGCGGACTCATCTGCAACGAGCGCCAGACCGACAAGGAACTGGAACTGGCAGAATCGCTCGCCGGCAAGCTGGGCACCTCGCTCATCCACTTCGTGCCGCGCGACAACATCGTGCAGCATGCCGAGCTGCGCCGCATGACGGTGATCGAATATGCGCCTGAAAGCAACCAGGCCAACGAGTACCGCGAGCTGGCCCAGAAGATCCACAACAACTCGGGCAACGGCATCATCCCGACCCCGATCACGATGGACGAACTGGAAGACCTGCTCATGGAGCACGGCATCATGTCGGCCGTCGATGAAAACCAGGTCGGCAAGGCTGCCGAAGTCGCCTGAGCCTGATCCGACACAAGGCCCGTCCCCCGCTTCCATGCGGGCGGGGGACGGTTCCCGGATCGAACCGGTCTGACAGAGGCCGGCCCGGCACAAGCAGGTCCGTTGCAAGCAGGCCCGTTATTAGCAGGCCCGTTATTAGCAGGAGTGCATCGAAATGAGTGTCTCGAACCCGACAGACATCGCAGAAGTCAAGGAACGCAACCGGGCGCTGATCCAGGAAGTCCTTGAAGTCTACCCGGCCAAGGCCGCCAAGCGCCGCGCCAAGCATCTCAATGTGTCCGAAGAGGGCAAGAGCGACTGCGGCGTGAAATCCAACATCAAGTCGATCCCGGGCGTCATGACCATCCGCGGCTGTGCCTATGCCGGCTCGAAGGGCGTGGTCTGGGGCCCGATCAAGGACATGATCCACATCAGCCACGGTCCCGTCGGCTGCGGCCAGTACAGCTGGGCTGCCCGCCGCAATTACTACATCGGCACGACCGGCATCGACACTTTCGTGACGATGCAGTTCACCTCCGACTTCCAGGAGAAGGACATCGTCTTCGGCGGCGACAAGAAGCTCGCCAAGATCATCGACGAGATCGAGATGCTCTTCCCGCTGAACAAGGGCATCACCGTGCAGTCGGAATGCCCGATCGGCCTCATCGGTGACGACATCGAAGCCGTCTCCAAGATGAAGAGCAAGGAATACGACGGCAAGACCATCGTTCCGGTTCGGTGCGAGGGCTTTCGCGGCGTTTCGCAGTCGCTCGGCCACCACATCGCCAACGACGCGGTGCGCGACTGGGTCTTCGACAAGGCCGGCGACAAGGAGCCGACGTTCGAACCTTCCCCCTACGACGTGGCCATCATCGGCGACTACAACATCGGCGGCGATGCCTGGTCCTCGCGCATCCTGCTTGAGGAAATGGGGCTTCGCGTGATCGCGCAGTGGTCTGGCGACGGCTCGATCGCAGAACTGGAAGCAACGCCCAAAGCGAAGCTCAACGTCCTGCACTGCTATCGCTCGATGAACTACATCTCGCGCCACATGGAAGAGAAGTACGGTATCCCTTGGGTGGAATACAACTTCTTCGGGCCGAGCAAGATCGAGGAATCGCTGCGCAAGATCGCCAGCTACTTCGACGAGAGCATCCAGGAAAACGCCGAGAAGGTGATCGCCAAGTACAAGGCCCTGACCGAAGCGGTCATTGCCAAGTACAAGCCGCGCCTCGAAGGCAAGACGGTCATGCTCTACGTCGGCGGCCTGCGTCCGCGCCACGTCATCGGCGCTTACGAGGACCTTGGCATGGAAGTCGTCGGCACCGGCTACGAATTCGGCCACAACGACGACTATCAGCGCACCGCCCAGCACTACGTCAAGGACGGCACGTTGATCTACGACGACGTGACCGGCTACGAGTTCGAGAAGTTCGTCGACAAGATCCAGCCTGACCTCGTGGGTTCGGGCATCAAGGAAAAGTACGTCTTCCAGAAGATGGGCGTGCCGTTCCGCCAGATGCACAGCTGGGACTACTCGGGCCCCTACCACGGCTACGACGGCTTCGCGATCTTCGCCCGCGACATGGACATGGCGATCAACTCGCCCGTCTGGTCGATGGCGCCGACGCCCTGGAAGCGGGACGACGGCGACTCCTACGCGATCGCGGCCGAGTGACCGGCTTCACCCCCATATTTCTGACAGGAGGCTCACATGCCCCAGGACGCTAATCAGGTTAAGGACCATTTCGAGCTGTTCCGCGGTGAAGAATACACCGACATGCTCGCGAAGAAGAAGGCCGAGTTCGAGAACCCGCATCCCGCCGAAGAGGTGGACCGGGTCAAGGAATGGGCCAAGACCGAGGAATACAAGGACCTCAATTTCAGCCGCGAGGCGCTGACGATCAACCCGGCCAAGGCCTGCCAGCCGCTGGGTGCCGTCTTCGCCGCGGTGGGCTTCGAAAGCACGCTGCCGTTCGTTCACGGATCGCAGGGCTGCGTTGCCTACTACCGCTCGCACTTCTCGCGCCACTTCAAGGAGCCGACCTCGTGCGTCTCCTCGTCGATGACCGAGGATGCGGCGGTATTCGGCGGGCTCAACAACATGGTCGATGGCCTTGCCAACGCCTACAACATGTACAAGCCCAAGATGATTGCGGTCTCCACCACCTGCATGGCCGAAGTCATCGGGGACGACCTCAACGCCTACATCAAGACCGCGAAGGAAAAGGAATCGCTTCCGCAGGAATTCGATGTTCCCTTCGCCCACACCCCGGCTTTCGTCGGCAGCCACATCACCGGCTACGACAATGCCATGAAGGGCATCCTGGAGCACTTCTGGGATGGCAAGGCCAATACGGTCGATAAGCTGGTGCGCGAGCCCAACGACAAGATCAACTTTCTGGGCGGGTTCGACGGCTATGTAGTCGGCAACCTGCGCGAAGTGAAGCGCATCTTCGACATGATGAAGATCGAATACACGATCCTCGGCGACCAGTCGGACGTCTGGGATACCCCCACCGACGGCGAGTTCCGCATGTACGACGGTGGAACCACGCTGGAGGATGCGGCCAACGCGCTCCACGCCAAGGCGACCGTTTCGATGCAGCAATACTGCACCGAAAAGACGCTGCCTTTCATCGCCAACCACGGGCAGGAAACGGCTGCGTTCAACCACCCGATCGGTGTCGAGGCGACCGACAGCTTCGTTATGGAAGTTGCCCGGCTCGCCGGGGTCGAGATCCCCGATGAACTTGCCAAGGAACGCGGCCGGCTGGTCGACGCCATCGCCGACTCCAACGCCCACATCCACGGCAAGAAGTTCGCGATCTACGGCGATCCGGACCTTGCCTATGGCCTCGCCAAGTTCGTGATGGAACTGGGCGGCGAGCCGGTCGTGGTGCTTGCCACCAACGGCGGCAAGGCCTGGGCGGCGAAGATGCAGGAACTGTTCGACTCCTCGCCGTTCGGCGCGAACTGCAAGGCCTATCCGGGCAAGGACCTGTGGCACATGCGCTCGCTGCTGTTCACCGAGCAGCCGGACTTCCTGATCGGCAACACCTACGGCAAGTACCTTGAGCGCGACACCGGCGTGCCGCTCATCCGGATCGGCTTCCCGATCTTCGACCGGCACCACAAGCACCGCTACCCGGTGTGGGGCTATCAGGGTGGTCTCAACGTCCTCGTGACGATCCTCGACCGGATCTTCGAGCACATGGACGCGACCACCAACGTGCCCAGCAAGACCGACTACAGCTACGACATCATCCGCTGATGTCGCGAGCCCCGCATTTCGTCATTTCCGCGAAGGCGGGAATCCAGAATCCGGCGCTGCTCTACGGACGGCACCGGAACTGGACCCCCGCCTTCGCGGGGGTGACGAAGGGGTGATGGATCGCAACCGGGGAGCCATTCGATGAGCAGCTTGAACCAGACCATCCAGGACGTGTTCAACGAGCCCGGCTGCGGCAAGAACCAGGCGAAGTCGGAAAAGGAACGCAAGAAAGGCTGCACCAAGCAGCTCCAGCCCGGGGGCGCGGCCGGCGGCTGCGCCTTCGACGGGGCGAAGATCGCGCTCCAGCCGATCACCGACGTCGCCCACCTCGTGCATGGTCCCATCGCCTGCGAGGGTAATTCCTGGGACAACCGGGGCGCCAAGAGCTCCGGCTCCAGCCTCTATCGCACCGGCTTCACCACCGACATGACCGAGAACGACATTGTCTTCGGCGGCGAGAAACACCTGTTCAAGGCGATCCGCGAGATCGTCGAGAAATACGCGCCACCCGCAGTCTTCGTTTATCAGACCTGCGTCCCGGCCATGATCGGCGATGACATCGACGCCGTGTGCAAGGCGGCCTCGGCGAAATTCGAAACGCCCTGCATTCCGATCCAGTCACCCGGCTTTGTCGGGCCCAAGAACCTCGGCAACAAGCTGGCGGGCGAGGCGATGCTGAAGCACGTCATCGGCACCGAGGAGCCCGAGCACACGACGCCTTACGACATCAACATCATAGGCGAATACAACCTTGCCGGCGAACTGTGGCAGGTGAAGCCGCTGCTCGACGAGCTTGGCATCCGCATCCTGTCCTGCATCTCCGGCGATGCGAAGTACAAGGAAGTCGCCTGGTCGCACCGTGCCAAGGCTGCGATGATGGTCTGCTCCAAGGCCATGATCAATGTCGCCCGCAAGATGGAGGAGCGCTACGAAATCCCCTTCTTCGAGGGCAGCTTCTACGGCATCGGCGACATGTCCGATTCCTTGCGCGAGATTGCCCGGCTGCTGATCGAGCGCGGCGCCGATCCCGAGCTGATGGACCGCACCGAAGCGGTGATCGCCCGCGAGGAAGCCCGCGCCTGGGCAGCTATCGAGCCTTACCGCGAACGGCTCACCGGCAAGAAGGTGCTGCTCGTGACGGGTGGCGTGAAGAGCTGGTCGGTGGTTGCCGCGCTGCAGGAAGCCGGCATGGAAATCGCCGGCACCTCGATCAAGAAGTCCACCAAGGAGGACAAGGAAAAGATCAAGAAACTTATGGGCGACGATGCCCACATGTTCGACGATCTCACTCCCCGCGAAATGTACCGCAAGCTGAAGACGGCCGAAGCGGACATCATGCTTTCCGGTGGCCGTTCGCAGTTCGTGGCGCTCAAGGCGACGATGCCGTGGATGGACATCAATCAGGAACGCCACGCGGCCTTTGCCGGCTATCACGGCATGGTCGAGATGGTGAAGGAAATCGACCGGACCCTGTCCAACCCCGTCTGGCAGGAAGTCCGCCGTCCGGCACCGTGGGAGAGGGCCGGCGCTGCGTCATGGATGGACCGGGCAATCGACGAAGATAGCCTTCCTGCAACCGCGACTGGTCCCACCGACCAGGGCAAGGAGGCCGCATAACCATGGCGCAGGTCGTGAAATCCACCAAGGCCTGTACGGTCAACTCGCTCAAGATGAGCCAGCCGATCGGCGGCGCGCTTGCCTTCATGGGCATGCGCGGGACGATGCCGCTGCTGCATGGCTCGCAGGGCTGCACCAGTTTCGGTCTCGTGCTTTTCGTCCGCCACTTTCGCGAGGCGATCCCGCTGCAGACGACGGCCATGTCCGAAGTCGCGACGGTGCTGGGCGGGTTCGAGAACGTCGAACAGGCGGTGCTCAACATCGTCAAGAAAACCAATCCCGAACTGATCGGCATCTGCTCGACCGGCGTGACCGAGGTGAAGGGCGACGATCTCAAGGGCTTCGTCAACAGCATCCGCCAACGCCATCCCGAACTGGACGGTATCGCGCTGGTCCAATGCTCGACGCCGGACTTCTCGGGTGCCTTCGAGGATGGCTGGTCGAAGGCCGTCACCGCGATGATCGAGGAATTGGTGCCCGAAGCACCCGCAGCCTCCCGCGATGCGAAGCGCGTCAATGTGCTGCCCGGCTGCCACCTGACGCCGGGTGACATCGACGAACTGCGCGATGTGATCGAGGCGTTCGGGCTGGCGCCGACGTTCCTGCCCGACCTGTCCGGCTCGCTGGACGGACACATTCCCGAGGACTTCACCCCGACCACGCTTGGCGGCACCGGCTGCGAAGAGGCGCGGGGGATGGGCCTTGCCGGCTGGACCATCGCGGTCGGCGAGCAGATGCGAACCCCAGCAGAGGCGCTCGAACGGCTTAGTGGTGTCCCCTACCGGCTGTTCGAGCGTCTCACCGGGCTTGCCGCCTGTGACGAGTTCATGCTGTTCCTGAGCGAGATCTCGGGGCAGCCGGTGCCGCGCAAGTACCGCCGCCAACGCGGGCAATTGGTCGATGCCATGCTCGACGGGCACTTTCACATCGGCGGACGCCGCTTTGCCATCGGGGCCGAGCCCGACCTGCTCTTTGCGCTGGTCTCGACGCTCACCGAGATGGGCGGCCTGGTTGCTTCGGCGGTGACCACGACAACCTCGCCGATCCTTGCCAAGCTGCCGTGCGAGAAAGTGCTGCTCGGCGATCTCGAGGATCTCGAGAGAGGCGCAGCGGACGCCGATGTTCTCGTCACGCACAGCCATGGTCGTCAGGCGGCCGAGCGGCTGCACCTGCCGCACTATCGCATCGGTATTCCGATGTTCGACACGCTGGGCGCGGCGCATCTCGTCACGGTCGGGTATCGCGGCACCCGCGAACTGATCTTCGCCATCGGCAACATGCTGATGAACCGCCACCACGAGCCTTCGCCCGATGACTGGCGCGATGCCTGGCCGGCCGCGTCCCCCGTTTCACCCGAGCCCGCAAAGGAGCTTGTCCCATGAAAGTCGCATTCGCCACGCAGGATCTGGAACGGATCGATGCCCACTTCGGATGGGCCCGAAATCTCGCCATCTACGATCTGACGCCCGAGGGCTGGTCGCTCGACCGGGTCGAGGAGTTCTCCGGTGAACTCAACGAGGACGGCAACGAGGACAAGCTCGAACCCAAGCTCAAGGCGCTGCAGGGCGTAGCGATCCTTGTGGTCGGCGCCATCGGCGGTTCGGGCGCGGCGCGCGTCGTTGCCCAGAACATCCACCCGATGAAGGTGGCCGAACCGGAGCCGATCGAGGGCATGCTCGAAAGGCTGCGGCAGGTGCTCAACGGTACGCCGCCGCCATGGCTGCGGAAAGTCATGGCCAAGTCCGGCGAGCGCGATTTCGATTTCGAAGAAGAGGAAGCGTGAAATGACCGAAGCCATCGTTGATCGGGCGGTTGAAGACCCCAAGGTAGAAGGCTTTGCGGCCGCGCTGGTACGCCAGATGCGCGCCGAGGACACGCACGGGCATTGGGAGCGCAAGAGCGATGCGCAACTGCTCGAACCCTTTATCCTCGACAAGGAAAAGCGCCGTGCGATCCCGATCATCGGGGATCCCGATCCCGACACGCTCTGGCGACTCCAGCTTTTCTATGGTGCGCTGTGCCTGGAAATCGAGCGGCTTACGCGGCGCATGGTCCAGCCGATGATGAAGATGAGCCATGAGGGCTTTGGCCGTATGGTCTTGATCGGCGGCCGTCTTGTCGTGCTCAACAAGCAGCTTCGCGACGTTCACCGCTTCGGCTTCGACAGTATCGAAAAGCTCAATGCAGAGGCGGAAAAGATGCTCGGTCAGGCGGTCGGCATGATCGAGAAGTTTCCGGAAGTCGCAGACTACTGAGGGAGACCCGGAAAATGTCCGATGTCGAAACCTTGAAAGCCGAAGTGAAAAAGCTGTGGGCCAAGGCCATGCAGGCCAAGATGGACCTGCATGATCTTTCCGAAGAACTGCCCATCGGTGTCGAGAACGTCATAGTCACGGCCGAGCGGGTGCGCGATGCCTATGCCGCGCTGTCCGACAAACGCGCCGAACTGAAGGCCTTGGAGGAGGAGGCGTGACCGCGCTGCTAACCCGGGGCGGGCGCGAGTGGGTGCCCGACTACCTCGTAAGCATCGATCCGGAGGTCTGCATCGGGTGCGGGCGCTGCTTCAAGGTCTGCGGTCGCGACGTGATGACCCTCAAGGGTGTGAACGAGGACGGCGATGTCGTCGATCTCGACGACGATGATGACGATGAAATCGAAAAGCGTGTGATGGCGATCAATGACGCCGATGCCTGCATCGGCTGTGGTGCCTGTGCACGCGTTTGCCCGACCAATTGCCAGACGCACGCAGCTGCGGCCTGACAGCAGACAAGAACAGGTCGGCGGACAGCAGGAGAGGGCCCGGAGGAGTGCGATGAACTGACGAGGAGAACGGTGATGGGACGTGCAGAATCGATCTATGCGGAGCTTCTCTGGCAAGGCGGAAACGCGCATGTGCCGCCTGTCGACGTTCACTTATCATCCTGCATTCTTGCGCTCGCGCTGTTCGAATCGGAGTGCGAAAGCACGAGTCTCGCCGATGCCACCGGGCTCGACGGCGAAGAGTTGAACGAGCTGTGCCGTATCGTCTTCCCGCATGTGTGCCTGCCCGAAGCGGGCGAGCCGACTGTCGGCAAGGAGGAACAGGCCTTGCGCGACATCCTCTGGATGAACTGTGCCGAGGCCTCCGTTCTCGAATTGCTACTCACCCGGCTCGTTGCGCGGCGCTGCCAGCGGCCGAACCACCTCTGGCAGGACCTTGGCCTTGCCAGCCGCACTGAACTCTCGATGCTGATGGAACTGCACTTTCCGCGCCTGGCGATGAAGAACAGCGCGGACATGAAGTGGAAGAAGTTCTTCTATCGCATGATGTGCACGTCCGAGGGTTTTCGCCTGTGCTCGGCGCCGGTCTGCAGCGAATGCGACGACTTCGACGCCTGTTTCGGCGCGGAGGACGGCGAGGCGCTGCTCGCGCGGATCGCCAATGGCAAGACCGCTGCCCCGAAGGAGATGCGCCAGTGAAGCAGGACCCTGAAGCCGCGATCATGGCGATGGTGCGCCGTTTCTATGCGCTGTCGCTCGAAGACGACCTCTTGGGCCCGATGTTTCGTGCCGAGATATCCGATTTCGACGAGCATTACGGCATTGTCGCTGACTTCTGGTCGCATTCCTTGCTCGGCACCGATCGCTACAAGCGAGGCACGCCTTATACCCATCACGTCGGCCTCAAGGTCGAGGAGGTGCATTTCGACCGCTGGATGGCGGCTTTCGAACAGGCGGTGGGCGAGGAACTTCCCGAAGATCTGGCCGGTCTCGCCATGCAGCGCGCCCGGCACATGACCGAGAGTTTCAAGATGGGCATGCTGCCCTTGCCGACACCGAAAGTGCGCCCGGCGGGCGCGCCGGCATGATGACAGGCGAACTGTTCGCCGTCTGCGCGCTGGAGGATATTCCCAACCGTAGGGCCGTGCCCTTCGTTCTTGCGCGGCGCAACGAAACCGGTGACGTGGGGCCCTGGCCGATCTTCATCCTGCGGTGGGGCCGCAATGTGCGGGCCTACGAAAACCGCTGTCCGCATCAGGACACCAATCTCGATTGGGAACAGGGCGAGTTTCTCGACGGCGAGGGTACGCGCATTCAGTGCGGCAAGCACGGCGCGCTGTTCGATCTGGGGTCGGGCGAATGTGTCGACGGTCCATGCACGGGCCAGCACCTTACCGCCATCGACACGGTCATCGACGATGAGGACGATATCTGCCTGACGGGCATCGACCTTGTTGAGGACGATGACTTCGACAGCGGGCAGGGGCTCGAATAGGATTGTTGCGCCGGAGTTGATCGCTGTCATCGCACCGATCGCATTCGCGCGTATGGTCGGCGGCATGACTCGCATTCTGATTATCGACGGCCACCCCGATCGCGCCGAACACTTCCTCCACGCCGCAGCGGACGCCTATGCCGAAGGGGCGGAATCCGGCGGGCACGACGTGCGCCGCATCGAAGTCGCCAGGCTCGACTTTCCGCTGATCCGCTCGGAACAGCAGTTTCATGCGGATGACGTGCCCTGCGACATTTCGGCCGCGCAGCAGGCGATCCGGTGGGCAGAGCACATCGTCGTGCTCTATCCGCTATGGCTGGGGGAGACGCCGGCCTTCTTCAAGGCGTTCCTTGAGCAGGTGGCACGGCCGAACTTCGCCTTTGCTCCCAGCGATGGCGGCTTTCCCAAGGGTACGCTGGAAGGCCGTTCCGCGCGGATGATCGTGACGATGGGAATGCCGGCGCCGGTCTATAAGCTCTACTACGGAGCCCATGGTGTGAAGAGCTTCAAACGCAACATCCTTGAATTCGTGGGGATGGACCCGGTGCGCTATGCGATCATCGGTTCGGTCGACGGGCCGGAGAAGCATCGGACGCGGTGGCTGGAACGGCTGCGCCGCTGGGGCGAACAGGCGCACTGACCACCGCGTCTGGATTTCATCAGACCGGACGGTTCTCGTTGCGATTGCGCACCGGTTCCATCGTCGCGACGCCGTCCTCGTAGCTCAGTTCCGGATACGACATCGTCTCGTCGGCCAGAGCATTCAGGACGTGCTCGAGCTTTTCCGGCCCGCTCATCTTCTTCACGTCGTTCTTCTCGATGCCGACAAGTTCGAGCGTTTCCTTCCACACTGTTGATTCATCGAGCGGCAGGATCTTCGCGGTGATCCCGCCGGGCAGGGGCACTGTGTACTGCTTCAGGAAGTCGATGTTGTTGACGAAGAACAGATAGGTGCCTTCGGGCACCAGAAAGTCCGCCAGTACGTCGGCGACGTCCTTCAACCACGCGAAGTTGTGCAGATAACCAGCCAGGACGGGGAACTTGCCAGTCGAGGCATCGGCGACGGCGAGCACCTGCTCGAGCGAGTAGGCCGGCGGACGGGCTTCGTCGGCAACCTGGTCCTGAAAGGCGAGCGCAATGTCGACGCGGAAGCCGAAAGTGCCGGCCTTGGGGAGCGGCTCCTTGAGAACCGCGTTGAGCAGGCGGTGCTGGGAGGCAAGCGTGCCGAAGGCCGTGTCCTCGAGGCGCACGGTTTCGAGTGTGGTCATTGTGATCTCCTGGTGAACTTGCGCGATAGTTCGTGCGCGCGCCCTACACGCAAGAACCGGGCCGTTTGGGCTTTGCCCGTCCTGTCGGGCGCGCGACACATGGGCTTTGTGTGCATCGCAACATTTGCGCTGTTGGGATTGTGCCAAAGCCGACACGTGCGCGTCGCATTCCTGTCGGCCATTCGCGCTTTTTCGAGGCTTTGCGCAGTTGGCACGGTGCTTGCTGCGATGCCCTCACGGAAATCCCTAGCGAGAGTGGCAGACGATGATCGTACTCACCGACAGTGCCGTGAATGCCGTCCGCAACGCCATAGAGCAGGCAGATGCCGAGCCGGCGGGCCTGCGTATCCAGGTCGAGGCGGGTGGGTGCGCCGGCTACAAATACATGATGGGCCTCGTGGGAGCGCCCGAGGCGGATGACGCAGTCGTTCAGAGCGATGGCGTCAGCGTCTTCATCGACCCGACGAGCCAGCCGCTGCTGGCCGGTACCACGATCGATTTCGTGGTGGCGCTCGAAGGCTCGGGCTTCACTTTCGACAACCCCAACGCATCGAACAGCTGCTCATGCGGCAAGTCATTTGGCTGACGGAGACCGGCAATGTGGGAATATAGCGAAAAGGTCAAAGACTACTTCTTCAACCCCAAGAACAGCGGGATCCTTGACGACGCGGACGGCGTCGGCGACGTCGGCGCGCTGAGCTGCGGCGATGCGCTGCGGCTGATGATCAAGGTCGATCCGGTCACCCAGATCATCACCGATGCCCGCTTCCAGACCTTCGGCTGCGGTTCGGCGATCGCCAGCTCCTCGGCACTGACCGAGCTGATCATCGGCAAGACCATCGAAGAAGCGATGAAGATATCCAACCAGGACATCGCCGACTTCCTCGGCGGTCTGCCGCCCGAAAAGATGCACTGCTCGGTGATGGGCTACGAGGCGCTTCAGGCAGCCGTCGCCAACTACCGCGGCGAGGAGTGGGTTGACGATCACGAGGAAGGCGCGCTGATCTGCAAGTGCTTCGGTGTCGATGAAGGCATGATCGAGCGCACCATTCGCTCCAACACCCTGACCCGGGTGGAAGACATCACCAACTTCACCAAGGCTGGTGGCAGCTGCGCGACCTGCGCCGAAGATATCGAGGCCGTCCTTGAGCGCGTCAATGCCGAGATGGTCGAAGACGGCCTGATCACGGCTGCAGAGGCTTTCGTGCCGGGTCCCGTCCCCGTGCTTGCAAAGCCAAAGAAGATTGTCGCGGCAGCAGCGCCGGCGGAGAAGAAGCCGCTCACCACGCTGCAGAAGATCCGGCTGATCGAAGAAACGATCGAGCAGATCCGTCCTTCGCTCCAGCGTGACGGCGGCGACTGCGAACTGGTCGACGTCGAAGGCAACCGGGTGATCGTCAAGCTCACCGGCGCCTGTGTCGGCTGCCACCTGTCGAGCGCCACGATCGAGGGCGTGCAGGCCCGCCTCGTCGAGGCGGTCGGCATTCCGCTGCTCGTCGTTCCCGCTGCTCCCGTGCACTGATCGAAAGGACCCGCGCCATGGCCCCCGAACCGGTCTATCTCGACAACAACGCCACCACCCGCTGCGACCCGGCCGTGGTGGAGGCGATGCTTCCCTACTTTTCCGAGCAATTCGGTAATGCTTCCTCGATGCATGCCTTCGGGGCCCAGGTCGGCGATGCGCTGTCCAAGGCCCGCAAGCAGCTTCAGGCTCTGCTGGGCGCCGAGTTCGATCACGAGATCATCTATACCTCGGGCGGCACCGAGGCGGACAACATGGCGATCCTCTCGGCGCTCGAAACGCAGCGCGACCGCGACGAGATCGTGACGTCCGCTGTCGAGCACCCGGCGGTGCTGAGCCTCGTTGCCCATCTCGAAAAGACCGGGCGCGCCAAGGTCCACATCATCGGTGTGGATGCGAAAGGCCGTCTCGACATGGAGGCCTATCGCAAGGCGCTCGGCCCGAAGACGGCGATCGTCTCGATCATGTGGGCCAACAATGAGACGGGCACGATCTTCCCGGTCGAGCAGCTGGCGCACATGGCCCATCAGGCCGGCGCACTGTTCCACACCGATGCGGTGCAAGCAGCCGGCAAGATCCCGATCAACATGGCCGAAAGCGAAATCGACATGCTCTCGTTGTCGGGTCACAAGCTGCACGGTCCCAAGGGCATTGGCGCGCTCTATGCCCGCAAGGGCACCCGCCTGCGCCCGCTGATCCGTGGCGGGCATCAGGAACGCGGCCGCCGGGCCGGGACCGAGAATGCACCGGCCATCATCGGCCTGGGCAAGGCCGCCGAACTGGCGCTCGAACACATGGCCGACGAGCAGACCCGCGTTGCCGGCCTGCGTGACAGGTTGGAAAAGGGCCTGCTCCAGCGCATCGGCAACGCCTTCGTCACTGGAGATACCGAGAACCGGCTGCCCAACACCGCCAATGTCGCGTTCGAATATATCGAGGGCGAGGCGATCCTGCTGTTCATGAACCGCGAGGGCATTGCCGCCAGCTCCGGCTCGGCCTGCACCTCGGGCTCGCTCGAACCCAGCCATGTGCTGCGGGCGATGAACGTACCCTACACCGCCGCCCACGGTGCCATCCGCTTCTCGTTCAGCCGCGAGAACGGCGAGACCGACGTGGACCGCGTGCTCGAAGCCATGCCGCAGATCATCGAGCGGCTGCGCGAGATGTCTCCGTTCTGGCGCGAGCGCGACAAGGCCGACGCCGGTTTCAACCCGACCTATGCCTGACCCCTGCATGTGAGGAGGAACATTAGCATGCCCGCCTATCTGCCCCGCGTCATCATCAACGACAGCACGCTGCGCGATGGCGAGCAGTCGCCCGGTGTAGCCTTCACGCTCGAAGAAAAGCTCGCGATTGCCGCCGCACTCGAAGCGGCGGGGATCGACGAGATCGAGGCGGGCACACCGGCGATGGGTGGGCAGGAGATCGAGGCGATTGCCGCCATGGTCGCGCAGGCGAAGACCGCCGAAGTGATCCCCTGGTGCCGGATGACCCGCACCGATGTCGAAGCCGCCGTGCTTACCGGAGCTTCGCGGGTTCATCTCTCGGTGCCGGTTTCGGATCGCCAGATCCACGCAAAGTTCGGCACCGGCCGCGCCGATGTGCTTGCCCGCATCGCCGATGTCGTGGGCTATGCTCGCGAACTGGGCCTGCGGGTCTCGGTGGGCGGCGAGGATGCCAGCCGGGCTGACCTCGCCTTTCTCAAGCGGGTAGTGATTGCGGTCGAGGAAGCCGGCGGGCACCGGTTCCGCTTTGCCGATACGCTGGGCGTGCTTGATCCCTTCGGCACCTGCGACGTGTTCCGCGAACTGGCGCGCGAAACCGATATCGAGCTGGAATTCCACGGCCACGACGATCTCGGCCTTGCCACGGCCAACACGCTGGCTTCCGTGCGCGGCGGAGCGACCCATGTCAGCGTCTGCGTGCTCGGCCTCGGCGAACGCGCGGGCAATGCGCCGCTAGAGGAAGTCGTGACCGGGCTCGGCGAGACGCTGGGCCGCCTGACCGGCGTGAACCTGGTGCAGCTTCCCGCTCTCGCGACGCTGGTGGCCGATGCCGCGCGCCGGGCTATTCCGGAAAACAAGCCGATTGTCGGTTCGATGGTTTTCAGCCACGAATCCGGCATCCACGTCTCCGGCCTGTTGCGCGATGCCGCAACCTACGAGGCGCTCGATCCCGTCCGCTTCGGGCGTGAACGCCGCATCGTACTGGGCAAGCATTCGGGCCGGGCCGCACTGCGCTCCACGCTGCGCTCGATCGGTCTGGATTGCGATCATGAACGCATGGAGCGCCTGCTGGCCGAAGTTCGCGCGCGCGCCAGCCTCACCAAGCGGCCGGTGGAATTGGCCGACCTCGCGCTGATGCATAGTGCATCGGCGATGGAAGGGGCGGTGTGATGCCGTACTCCACGCTCATCGATCAGGTTGCGCCAGAGGCTTCGCGCCGCAAGCCGTCGCTGGTGGCGATGATCCGTGACGACATCGCGTGCGTTGCGGCGCGCGATCCGGCGGCCAGCGGCACGCTGGAGATTGTGCTGACCTATCCGGGGGTGCATGCCATCGTCTGGCATCGCATGGCCCATCGCCTGTGGCAGCGCAGGATGCGCTTTCCGGCGCGCTTTCTCGCCTGGTTCGCGCGGCTGATGACCAATGTCGATATTCACCCCGCCGCGACCATCGGCCGCCGCTTTTTCATCGATCACGGTGCCGGCGTGGTGATCGGCGAAACCGCCGAGATTGGCGACGACGTTACGCTCTACCACGGGGTGACGCTGGGCGGCACGAGCTGGTCGCCCGGCAAGCGCCACCCGACGCTCGAAGACGGCGTGCTCGTCGGTTGCGGGGCGAAGATCCTCGGCCCCATCATGGTAGGGAAGGGCGCGCGCGTCGGCGCGAACAGCGTGGTCGTCGATCCCGTGCCGCCGGCGATGACCGTGATCGGCATTCCCGGCAGGCTTGTGCGCGCAGCGTCGGACCGCCGCCGGATCGGCGGGCGGATCGATCTCGACCATCACCTTATGCCCGATCCGGTGGGCGAGGCGATTTCCGAGCTGCTCGACCGCATTGATTTTCTCGAAATGCGCCTTGCGCACCGCGAAGGCCGCGAACCCACTTGCGAGGAGGACATCCATGAGCCTGCTTGACGATCTTCAGGGTCTCTCGAGCGCGGAGGACTTCTTCACGTTTCTCGGCGTGCCCTACGAACCAACGGTGGTGCACGTCGCCCGGTTGCACATCATGCGGCGCATGGGCCAGTACTTGCGCGGCAGCGAAGTCGAAGGCGCGCTGGAAGCGGCCGACGATGAAGCGCTCTTCGCGCTGTGCCGCGACCATCTGACGCAGGCCTACGAGGACTTCGTCGGCTCCTCGCCGATCGAGGAGCGGGTTTTCAAGGTCCACAAGGACGCGGTCCTGCCCAAGCCCGAACCGAACCAGCCGTTCGTTCCGCTCACCGCCCTTACCGGCCAAACCCTTTCTGCAGGAGAGTGACCATGCATATCGTCGTATGCATCAAGCAGGTCCCCGACAGCGGCCAGATCCGCGTCCACCCCGTGACCAACACGATCATGCGTCAGGGCGTGCCGACGATCATCAATCCTTACGACCTCTTCGCGCTCGAAGAGGCGCTGCGCCTCAAGGACAAGTTGGGTGCGACAGTCACCGTGCTGACCATGGGCCCGCCCACCGCCGCAGACTCGCTGCGCAAGGCGCTGACCTTCGGTGCGGATCGCGCAGTTCTGCTCACCGACCGCTACTTCGCCGGCTCGGACACGCTGGCGACCAGTTTCGCGCTGTCGATGGCGCTCAAGAAAGTCGCGGAAGAGTTCGGCAAGCCCGAGATCATCTTCACCGGCAAGCAGACCATCGATGGCGATACCGCGCAGGTCGGCCCCGGCATCGCTAAGCGGCTCGACTACAACCAGCTCACTTACATATCCCGCATCGTCGAGACCGATCTCGACGGCGGCACGATCCGGGTGGAACGCCGCGCCGAAGGCGGGCTGCAGGTGCTCGAAACGAAGCTGCCAGTGCTCATCACCATGCTGGAAGCCAGCAACGAGATGCGTCGCGGCTCGATCGAGAATGCCCTGATCGCCGCGCGTGCGGACGTCGTCACCTGGAATGCGCAAGCCGTGGGCATCGAGGACCTCACCAAATGCGGTCTGCGTGGCTCGCCGACCATCGTGAAAAAGGTCTTCGCGCCCACGGCCCGCACCGAAAAGGCCCAAATCGTCGAAGCCGAAGGCAAGGCCGACGCCAGGGCGGCGGCGCTTGTCGAAGCCATTTTCGCCAAAGCTCCGGCTGTGGAGAGCGACCTGCTCGAAAACGCCGCGCAGCACTACGTCTGAAGGAGGAACGACCATGGCCGAGGAGAAGAAACCCGCTCCCGCCGCTGGTGGAGGGCGTGCCAATACCAAGAAGGAACTGCCCGAGCACTTCAAGGCGTACAAACACGTCTGGGTCGCGGTGGAGATCGAACACGGCCAGGTCCACTCGGTGTCGTTCGAACTGCTGGGCGAAGGCCGCAAGTTGGCCGAAAAGCGCGGCGTTGAACTGGCCGCTTGCGTTATGGGCGATGATCGGGCCAGCCTGGAGGAAGCCGCCAAGGCCTGCTTCGAATATGGCGCGGATTGCGTCTATGTCGTGCAGGACCCGGCGCTGAAGCACTACCGAAACGAGACCTCGACCAAGGTCCTGACCGATCTGGTCAATACCTATCAGCCGGAAATCCTGCTGCTGGGCGCGACCAACCTTGGCCGCGATCTCGCCGGCTCGGTGGCGACAACGCTGCAGACGGGCCTGACCGCGGACTGCACCGAACTCGCCATCGACGACGAAGGCTCACTGGCAGCCACGCGCCCGACGTTCGGCGGATCGCTGCTCTGCACGATCTTCACGCTCAACTTCCGCCCGCAGATGGCGACCGTGCGCCCGCGCGTTCTCGCCATGCCGGACCGTCAGGAAGGCCGCACCGGCAAGATCATCGAATTCGATCCGAAGTTGGTCGAGGAAGACGTCATCACCAAGGTGCTCTACTTCATCGCCGATCGCGATACCGACAAGGCCAACCTGCCTTATGCCGACATCGTCGTTGCCGGCGGACTTGGGCTCGGTTCGGCCGAGAACTTCCAGCTCGTGAAGGAACTGGCAGAGGTGCTCGGCGCCGAATACGGAGGCTCGCGCCCGCTGGTCCAGAAGGGCTGGATTACCTCGGACCGCCAGATCGGCCAGACTGGCAAGACCATCCGGCCCAAGCTCTACATTGCCGCCGGCATTTCCGGTGCGATCCAGCACCGCGTCGGCGTGGAAGGCGCCGATGTGATCGTGGCGATCAATACCGATCCCAATGCGCCGATCTTCGAGTTCGCGCACCTGGGCATCGTTGCCGACGCCGTGACCCTGCTCCCTGCGCTGACCGACGCCTTCGCGGCGCGGCTGCGCGTCAACCGTCTTGCAAGCTGAGGAGGCTCCGATGGGTGAATTCAACAAGCCGTTCGACGCCATCGTCGTGGGGGCAGGGCCCTCCGGCAATGCCGCCGCTTACACGATGGCCAAGGAAGGCCTCAATGTCCTGCAGATCGAGCGCGGCGAATATGCGGGCTCGAAGAACGTGCAGGGCGCGATCCTCTACGCCGATGCGCTCGAGAAGATCATCCCCGAATTTCGCGACGAAGCGCCGCTGGAACGCCATGTGATCGAACAGCGCATGTGGACGATGGACGATCGCTCGCACACCGGCATGCATTACCGCTCGGACGACTTCAACGAGGAGAAGCCGAACCGCTACACGATCCTGCGCGCGCAGTTTGATAAGTGGTTTTCGTCGAAAGTGAAGGAGGCCGGCGCGCTGGTGCTTTATGAAACCACCGTTACCGAGCTCGTCCGCGATCTGTCGGGCAAGGTCATCGGCGTGCGCACCGACCGGCAGGGCAGCCCGATCATGGCCAATGTCGTGGTTCTGGCCGAAGGCGTGAACGGGCTGGTCGGCCAGCGGTCTGGCCTGCGCGACGAGCTTGCGCCCGACACCGTCGCGCTCGCGGTCAAAGAGATGCACTTCCTGCCCCGCGAGACGATCGAGGCGCGCTTCAACCTCTCCGGCAATGAAGGCGTGGTGATCGAGGCGATGGGCACGATCACCAAGGGCATGACCGGCACCGGCTTTCTCTACACCAACGAGGAATCGATCTCGGTCGGTATCGGCTGCATCGTCTCCGACTTCGCCGAAACCGACGTGACGCCGAACGAACTGCTCGAAGCGTTCAAGAACCACCCCTCGATCAAACCGCTGCTGGCGGACTCCGAGTGCAAGGAATACGCCGCGCACCTTATTCCCGAGGGTGGCTACAAGGCCATTCCCCAACTCACCGGTGCGGGCTGGATCGTCGTCGGCGATGCCGGGCAGTTCGTGAATGCGGTGCACCGCGAGGGCTCCAACCTCGCCATGACCACCGGCCGTGTGGCAGCTGAAACCGTCGTGTCGCTGACCCGCAAGCGCGAGGAAATGACGGCTGCGAACCTTGCCGCGTACCAAAAGCGCCTCGCGCAGTCCTTCGTGATGAAGGATCTCAAGAAATACAAGGGCATCCCCGAGTTGCTGCACAAGAACAAGGGCAACTTCTTCGGGACTTATCCCAAGTTGCTGAGCCAGGCGATGCAGACCTGGTTCCGCGTCGACGGGATCGACAAGGTCTCCAAGGAAAAGGCCATCTTCCGCAATTTCCGCGAGACGCGGACCCTGTGGGGAATGATGGGCGATGCCTTCCGGGTGGTCCGCGCCTGGCGCTGATGCGGAGACGACAGCATTTTTTTCGAATTCGGATAAGACGAGGAGCAGGTAAATGAGTGATGTGATGGTGGCGCCCCGCGCCAAGGTTGAAGAAAAGCTCTTCCAGAACCGCTACCTTGTCGATGCGGGGCGTCCGCACATCAAGGTGAAGGCGCACACCAAGCCGTCGGCCAGCCTGCTGGCGATGACCACGCTCTGCCCGGCCGGCTGCTACACGCAGACCGAATCGGGACAGGTCGAAGTTGCCGCCGACGGTTGTCTCGAATGCGGAACCTGCCGGATCGTTACCCGCAAGACCGGCGAAATCGAGTGGAACTATCCCCGCGGTGGTTTCGGCGTCCTGTATAAGTTCGGATGAAGTCTCGACTTTTTGATAGTGCTATTGCGCATGGTTATCAATTTACGGTCTTCGCACTGTTTGCTTGTAGAATCGGCGGAAATCTGAGACTTTTTTACTATAACGCCCATTTCCCCGGCGCACGACCGGGCCATGTAGAAGTGGCGGTTGGAGGAGATGACCTGACGGCAGGAACACATCCGTCATGGGCAGTCTCGTGATCAGCTATTCGAACCCTTTATCGTCCGGATCCTACGTGAACACGTATAGCCGCCAACCGAGCCACACGCGGGCCGACATGGCCTTGCGCGGCGTTTACGAGATTTCGAAAGTCCTGGCCGTGCCGGGGCGCCTGGAAACGACGCTGGCCAACGTGCTCACGTTGCTGTCCAGCTTCCTCGACATGCGTCATGGGCTCGTGACCATGCTCGACGAGGAAGGGGCGCCGAGCAACGTCGTGGGGATCGGCTGGAGCGAGGAACGGGCAAGCGCATGGCTCGGCAGTCTTCCCGAACAGGCTGTCGAGCGCATCTTCACGACGGGGATGCCCGTCGTTGTCCAGAACATGCAGAAAAGCTCGCTATTTCCGGGTTGGCGTTTCGACGGGCCGATCGAACCCGATGGGCGCGTCTCGTTCATCGGGGTACCGATCAAGGACCGCAACACAGTCGTTGGTACGCTGACCATCGAACAGATCTGGGACGAGAGCACGACCTACCACGCGGCCGATGAAGACGTACGCTTCCTGACCATGGTGGCGAACCTGATCGGACAGACCATCCGCTTGCTCGAAATGGTCCAGCGCGATCGCGAGCGGCTGATGGAACAGCAGCGGATGCTGGAAAAGGGGCTGATCCGCGAAGCGCCCACCTCCGGTGCGGGGGGCAAGAAGGGCAAGGCAGGCAAGGTTGGCATCGTCGGCTCGAGTCCCGCGTTGCAGAATGCGTTGCAGCAGATACGCCGCGTTGCGCGTAGCCATTCGGCCGTCTTGCTGCGCGGCGAGTCCGGCACCGGCAAGGAACTCTTCGCGCGGGCCACGCACGACTTCTCGCCGCGGGCCAAGAAGCCGTTCATCAAGCTCAACTGCGCCGCATTGCCGGAATCGGTCCTGGAGTCCGAGCTTTTCGGACACGAGAAAGGAGCCTTCACCGGCGCTGTCGCCCAACGCAAGGGGCGCTTCGAACTGGCCGATGGCGGCACTCTTTTCCTCGACGAGATCGGCGACACGACGCAGGCGTTTCAGGTCAAGCTCCTGCGCGTGCTGCAGGAGGGTGAATTCGAACGCGTCGGCGGTACGCAGACGATCAAGGTCGATGTCCGCCTGGTCTGTGCGACGAACCGGAACCTTGAAGAGATGGTCTCGAAGGGTGAGTTTCGAGCCGACCTCTATTACCGCATCAACGTCGTCTCGGTTCGTCTGCCGGCCCTGCGCGACCGGCGCGAGGACATTCCCCAGCTTGCCCGCGAGTTCCTGCGCCGCTTCGATGAGGAGCACCATACCGAGCACCAGCTTTCGCCCTCGGCGGTCCGGGTGCTGGAGAGCTGCTATTTCCCCGGCAATGTCCGCGAACTGGAAAACTGCATTCGCCGCACGGCCACGCTGGCGCACGACGATCGCATCGATGACGAGGATTTCGCGTGCCGGCACGACGAGTGCCTTTCCGCGACCTTGTGGAAGTCCGCGGTTTCTCCGCCATTCCCCATCGTCCAGCCGCGCACTTTTGCCGAGCCTGACATCGCGCCCGATCCTGCGCCCCGTGTCGATGCCAGGGATGAAGTGCCGGTCGACAATGTGAAAGTCGGCCGCGGCGAACTGGTGAAAGCACTTGAGGCGACGGGCTGGGTTCAAGCGAAGGCGGCTCGCGTGCTGGGGCTCACGCCACGACAGATCGGCTACGCAATCCGCAAGTACGATATCGAGGTGCGCAGGTTCTAGGCCCTGTTTGCATGTGCGCCGGTTTGATTGCACCTAGGCTTTCAACGGCAAGATGCAGCGATGGGAGAGAACGCGATGCGCATGCGCAAACTCGGAAGCACGGGTATCGAAATCGCGCCGCTGGTTCTGGGCGGAAACGTTTTCGGCTGGACGGCGGACAGGGACGCCTCCTTCGCGATCCTTGATGCCTTTCTGGATGCCGGGTTCAATGCGATCGACACGGCGGACGTCTACAACCGCTATGCGCCTGGGCTTGTCGGTGGCGAGTCCGAAACGGTTATCGGCCAATGGATGAAGGATCGCGGTGTACGCGATCGTGTCGTGCTGATCACCAAGGGCGGCTTGCCGATGGGCGAAGGAATGGAAGGCCTCGGCCGCGATTACCTGTCGCGCGCTTGCGAAGCCTCATTAGGTCGCCTGCAGACCGACCATATCGATGTCTATCTCTCGCACGCCCCGGACCCTCATACGCCCATCGCAGAAACGATGGAGGCATTTCAGGGCCTGATCGATACGGGCAAGATCGGCCATGCCGGGTGTTCGAACTACCCTGCCGATCTTCTCGCCGAAGCGTTGTCGGCTGGTGGGCACGGGAAGGCACGTTACGAAGTGATCCAGCCTCTCTACAACCTTGCTGCGCGTGGTGACTATGAAGGGATAGTCGAAGACCTTGCCGTCGAGCATGGCCTCGGTGTGATCACCTACTACGCGCTTGCCGGAGGTTTCCTGACCGGCAAGTACCGCAAGTCCGAGGACGCCGAGGGCAAGGCCCGTGCAAGGGTGGTGTCGCAATATCTCACTCCCGAAGGCCTAGACTTGCTGGCGAGGGTGGACACGGTTGCAGCGCGCCACGACGCGCGGCCGGCGCAAGTCGCGCTCGCCTGGGCGATGGCGCGTCCATCCGTCAGCGCGCCTATCGCCAGCGCCACGAGCACCGCGCAGCTCGAAGAGATCCTGCAGGCGACCCGCATCCAGCTGTCGTCCGAAGACATGGCGCTGCTCGAAGGCGAGCGGGCGGCAGGATAACGCCGAGGCGCTGAAACTGACTTGCGCGAAACGAAACAGCACATTTCGCGCAACCGGCGTTACGAGGTGCACAATGGAGTGCTGGACCTCGCCTGTGCTCCCCTGATAGCCGGAACGCACAAGAAGCGATGAACCAGATGAGAGGCCTGATCCGATGACCCAGACCATGTATGACCATATTCTCGACCTGCTGCAGGCGGAAGGTGTGGACACGCTCTTCGGCATTCCGGATCCCAGCTTCTTCGGCATGTTCATCGAGGCGGAACGGCGCGGCATGCGCATCATCTCTCCGCACCACGAGCAGGCGGCGGCGCTCACGGCGGACGGCTATTTTCGCATGACCGGCAAGCCGGCGGTGCTGTGCATGAACAAGGGGCCGGGCGTCGCCAATGTCATGGCGGGCGCCAACTTCATGATGAAGGAAAACGTGCCCGCCGTGTTCATCATGGCCAACCGCCAGCGGTTCTATGAACAGAAAGTGCGGCGCGGCAAGATGCAGTATATGAGCCAGCCGCCGCTGTTCGAGAACACGGTGAAGTACACCGGCGTGATCGAATACCCGCAGCAGACCGACGAGATCTTCCACGAGGCTTTCCGTCAGGCGCTCAGCGGGGTGCCGGGGCCGACCTACATCGAACTGCCGCTTGGCGTGATGCAGGCCAAGTTCGAGAAGAAGCCCGCACTGGCGCCCAGCCAGTATCGCCTGGTGCACCAGCGCGCCGATGCGCAGTCCATCGCCGAAGCCAAGGCGCTGCTGGAAAATGCCAAGTCGCCGGTGCTGCTGCTGGGGCAGGGCGGTTTCGTCAGCCGCGCGCACGAGGTGCTCACTGAACTGGCGGGCAAGCTCAAGTGCCCGATCCTGCTGTCCAACGCGGTCGAGGCGATCCTGCCGGGGATGGAGGCGCGGACTTTCAACTACAGCTCCGCTGTCGGTGCGGAGATCGCCGGGCAGTCGGACGTGGTGCTCGCCATCGGTACCGAACTGGGCGAGGCGCTCAATTACGGGCGCGGCCATTCGTGGAAGCCGGGCAACGAAACGCGCAAGTGGATATACATCGAGCGTGATGCCGATGCGATGGGCGTGAACCGGCCAATCGACGTGCCGCTCGTAGGAGACCTGCGCGACGTGGTGCCGCAGCTCAACGCGGCGCTGGAAGGCGTTTCGCGTGAATTGCCCGCCAAGCTGGCCGAATGGACCAAGCAGCGCGATGACGCCAAGCAGGCGCTGATGGATGCGATCCCGACCACGTCGATGCCTATCCATCCAGGCCAGGTGCCGATCGTGGCGACCAAGGTCGTTCCCGAGGACTCGATCCTCATCCGCGATGGCGGCGGCGCAAGCATGTGGGCCTCTGCACTGGTACAGTTCACGCCGCGCGATTCCATGTGGAGTTCGAACTGGGGCGCTATCGGCAATGGCCTGCCCATGGCCATGGGCGCGCAGCTCGCCGTGGGCGACAAGCGCCGGGCGGTGCTGCTTACCGGTGACTCCGCGTTCCTCTTCCACATTTCCGAGATCGAGACGGCGGTGCGCAAGAAGCTGCCGATCATCTGCATCGTCTCGGTAGACCACGCCTGGGGGCTTGAGGCGGCGTCCTACAAGGCCAACTTCGGTGAGAACACATCGACGCCGGAAGCCCGGTGGAGCAACGAAGTGCGGCTCGACAAGACTGCCGAGAGCTTCGGCGCGCATGGCGAATATGTCGAGCGTCTGGAAGAGCTGGCCCCGGCTGTCGAGCGGGCGCTTGCCTCGGGCAAGCCGGCGGTGATCCACGTCGAAGTCGACCAGATGGCCAGCAGCACCTTCGAGGGCGTGCCCGGTTTCACCGAGTTTCGTGCATGGTTCGGCGAGGAAGGCGATTTCCTCGGTGTCCCGGGTGTTGCTCCGGCTGCTCCGTCTGCGTCAGGCAGCGCCACGGAAAACAGCAGCGGCTACTGACGCCGCTACCGGGCGTTCCGCTCGGCCTCAGCGAACCATGGCGAGGCCGATGCGGAACCGGGTGGTGTGGACGTTGTAGTCCAGCAGGTTCTCGCCGTACCCCACGAAGCTCTGGCCGAAGAGATAGAAGTCGGGCGCCCCGGAAATGATCCGGCGGAGCGGGTAGGACAGGTCCGCTGCGAACGAGCTCTTGCCGCTGGAGAGGCTTATCCGGGTGGTGGTCGAAAGGCGCAAGCCTTCCTCCTCGCCGATTTGCACGAAGAGTTCGGTGTTTCCCCGGTAACGGCGAATGTCGGGATTATCGGAGAGGTCACCGGCGTAAAACCATGCACGCGGGGCAATGATCAGACGACGGTCATCGCCAAGCGAAAAAGCCGCCATCGGCGAGAAGTAGACGGTATTGAGGCTGCGCGATGAATCGCCCGCACGCCCGTTGGAGATGTGCCGCAGACCGACTTGCCCGCTGAGCGTCGTAGTGCCTGCAAGGCTGACCGAAGGCGACAGGTAAAAGACTTCGGGCTGGAAATCGATGTTGCGGAAAGGCGAGGAATCGGCCCCGAGATTCCAGAACATGCGCTGGGTGTACCCAAAATAGAGCCCATCTGCGGGCGAGAAGCCGTCGCTTTGCTCGTCCTCGCCGTGCTTGCCGTAGATCTTGTATTTGAAGCTTATCTGAATGCGCGCTTCCGTGTTCGTGCCCGGCCCGAAGACACCGTAGATCGGTTCGTAGGCGGTCAGGTTGTTGAGGAAAGCATTCCCGAACGTCTTGTCCCCCGGAGGTGCCGGTGGCGGTGGTTGTGTCGCATCGGTGGCGTCTGCCAGCTGCGGCGTCGCGGCCTTCGGGTCGCTCTGCACGGAAGTCACCGCGATCTGCTGCCCACCCCACGCAGGAACGGACAGCATCGCATCGTCGGGCACTTCGCCGGCAGGAAGCATGTACCGCGCTGAAGAAAAGGCGCCCGGCGCAATGGTAAGCGATGCGGAAGTCTCGGGTGTACGCTCCAGCCACACGGCCTGTGTGCTGTCTTCGGAAGAGATTTGCGCCTCGACCCTCTGCGGCATCGGAACGTTTTGCGGCGCATCGCCGGGATTCAGGAGGCGGATATCGACCAGAGCCATTCCGTCCGGTGTCTGCGTACCGGCCCGGCTCAGAAGAATCTCGACCGGTTCCTTTGCAACGGCCTGGCAAGGCAGCGTCACAAGGGCGATAACTGGCAGGGCGAGTATCCGAGAGAGAGCGGGGCCATTGCTCGGGCGCCGTCGGCGGATGATCCGGGTCGCTTCTTCGATCATGCGCCTGATTCTCCAATGCGGCGGCAGGGCATAAGGAGACCATGGCTTGGCGGGACAGATACTCTGGGTCAAGGCTGGCGGGCACAATTGACTGCAGCCGTCATCAATCGACCTTGCGATCACCCCGGCGTTTCATCGCCGCACCCTGCAATTTGTCCACATTGGTCAAGCCCGCGCGAACAATCTGCGTCAAGGGAGGCCGGTTGGAGAGGATATCAATACGGCCGGAGCACGGGTGTGCGTTCGGTCTGTCACATCCATCCTCTCCGTTACGGTCGAGCCCTAAAGGGCCGCAGGGAGGACTACACATGCATTCTTCGATCGCGAAGTTTTCGACTTCGTCTCTGGCGCTTGCCGCCGCGCTTCTCGCCACGCCTGTGTTTGCCCAGGACACAAATGTAGCGGATCAGGCCGACTCTTCGAACGAGATCGTCGTTACCGCGCAGCGCCGCGAGGAGCTTTCGCGCGACGTGCCGATCAGCGTCACCAGCCTTGGCGGAGATCAGCTGGCGGCGGCCAACGTCAAGCAGCTCTCGGATACGGCCAAGCTGACGCCGGGCCTGCGCTTCGATAGCCAGGGGCCTGCCGTGCAGCCGACCATTCGCGGTGTCGGCACGGCCATCACCACCTCCGGTGGCGGCCCCAACGTCGGTATCTACGTGGACGGCTTCTTTCAGGCGAACACCTACCTGTCCGACTTCGACCTGCTCAACGTGCGCAGCATTCAGGTGCTGAAAGGCCCGCAGGGCACGCTCTTCGGCCGGAATACGACCGGCGGCGCGATCATCGTCACCACCGCCGAACCGAGCACGATCACCAGCGGTGAGGCCAAGGTCAGCTACGGCCGCTTCAACTCGCTGAAGGCGCAGGCCTATGCGACCTTCGGGATCAGTGACCGCGTGGCCCTGGACATCGAAGGTCTCTATCGCCGCGGCGACGGGTACTTCACCGACATCAGCGATGGCAACGACGAGATCGGCCAGTACGAGAACTGGTCCGTGCGCATGGGCCTGAAGGCGGATCTCACCGATGACGTCTCGCTGCTGCTGCGCTGGATCCATGCCGAAACCGACGATCCGACGACGCAGCTTGTCAATGCCTATGTCGACAAGTCGGGTCAGGCCGGGTTCCTCGACAAGGTCTCGGCAGCGGGTCAGTCCATCTATGGACAGGCTGCTTCGCAGGGCCTGCCGCTGGTGGCCATGTTCCCCAACGGCTCGCCCACCGCACCTTACTATTCGGCCATTCCCGGAACTTACGCGACCGAGCCGGGCGACGTCCTGCTGAACAAGCCGCTGAGCTTCCGTACGAACTCAGACGCGCTTCAGGCCACGATCAAGGCCGATCTCGGCTTTGCCGACTTCACCTCGTACACGCAGTACCGCAAGGACCTTTCGCCCTACTACGGCGATCTGGACGCATCGGCCGTGCCGATCTTCAACATCTACGTCGGCGTGAACGACGAGACCTGGAGCCAGGAATTCCTGTTCAATTCGAAGCCGGGCGGGCCGCTGCAGTGGACTGCGGGCCTCAACTACTTCCAGATCCGCGACACCTGGGACATTGGCGCTTCGTTCGGCGGTGCGGACTTCGCGCCCTTCGGCGGCTCAAGCACCACAACCAAGTCCTACGCGGCCTTCCTCGACGCGACCTATGAGATCAACGACCGGTTCTTCGTGACGGTGGGCGGCCGGTACAGCCACGATGTCGTTGCCGATGGCTACTTCACGGCCAACTTCACCACGCCGCTGACGGGATACACCGGGCCCGATGGACAGAACGTTCCGTTTACCGGAAGCCCGGGTGACCGGATCGCGGTGGACACGCTCAAGAACGACAGCTTCACCCCGCGTGTCGTGCTGCGGTACAAGCCGAGCGAGGATTCCAGCGTCTATGCCTCCTACACCAAGGGGTACAAGGCAGGCATTCTTAACGTCGGCGGCTATTCGCAGCAGCCGGTGAAGCCGGAAAAGATCAGCGCCTTCGAAGTCGGCTACAAGTTCGACAACCGCGTGTTCCAGGTCGATCTGGCCGGGTTCTACTATGATTACAAGAACCTGCAGGTCTCCAGCTACCAGGACGGCGCGGCTCAGATCCGCAATGCTGCCAGCTCCGAAATCTATGGCGCAGAAGCCCAGCTTCGCTACAAGGTGACCAGCGACTTTACGATTAACGGCGGCGTCGCCTGGACCCACGCACGCTACAAGAGCTTCGAGAACGCGCCGTATTACAGCTACTGCGACCCGGCGGCGGCAGCCGACTTCACCAACCCGCTCAACTGCGCCTTCAGCGGCACGCAGTCGCCGGGCGGCATCGTGCAGGCCTCCACCGACGCCTCGGGCTTCAAGATGCAGCGCGCGCCTGAGTTCACCGGCAATATCGGTGCCAGCTACGGTCTGGATCTTGGCGGCGGCCGGCTCATGCTCTCGGGCAACCTCTATTACACTTCGAGCTTCTACTTCGACCCGGAGCAGCAGTTCAAACAGAAGGGGTATGAGGTGCTGTCACTGCGTGCGCAGTGGACGGACCCGACCGAGACCTACACGGTCGCGGCTTTCGGCGACAACGTCACCAACAGCCGTTACCAGACGCAGGTGCTCTTCAACACGCTGGGCACTGGCTCGGTCTGGAATTCACCGACGACCTACGGTGTGGAAGTCGGTGTAAAGTTCCGCTGAGTCGGTTTGGACCAAAGATGGCGGGAAGGGCACGGCCTTTTCCGCCATCGGTCCAGACACTAGCATTACGGCGCGTGGCAGAGCCCCACGTAATCGCTCTGTCCGCCAACCGATGACGAGGAACGCGTCGAAACCGGAATAGGACCCTGATTCCATGGCCATGATCGAAACCGCACGCGGCACAATCACATCAAGCGACCTGGGCAGGGTTCTCATCCATGAGCACGTTTTCCTCATGGATATGGAATATACCTTTAACTATCGGCCGGATTTCTTCAGCGACAAGACCATCGACGATGCCGTCGCGCGGCTCGATGCGCTGAAGGCCAGCGGGATCGACACGATCATCGACCTTACCGTACTGGGTCTGGGGAGGCACATGCCGAGCCTGGCGAAAGCAGCGGCCAAAACCGATCTCAACATTATCGTGTCGACGGGTGCCTACACTTTCGATGCCGTGCCGGCGCCGTTCCAGTTCTGGGGGCCGGGGCTGCTCAAGGATGCCGACGTCGAGCCGATGATCGGCCACTTCGTTTCGGATATCACCGAAGGTATCGGCGGCACGGGCGTGAAGGCCGGCATGCTCAAGTGCGCGATCGACGAGCCCGGACTCCAACCCGGCGTTGAGCGCGTGATGCGCGCGGTAGCGCGGGCGCACGTGATGACCGGCACGCCGGTAACCGTGCATACCGCGCCGCTGCAGCAGACCGGGCTGATCGTGCAGGACGTGCTTACCGAGGAAGGCGTGAACCTTGAACGCGTGGTGATCGGCCATTGTGGCGATACCAGCGACATCGACTACCTGATGAAGCTGGCCGACAAGGGCTCGATCCTCGGCATGGACCGCTTCGGCGTAGAATTTGCAATCACCATGGAAGAGCGGGTGAAGACGATCGCGCAGATGGTGCAGCGCGGCTATGCGGACCAGCTGACGCTCAGCCATGATTGCTGCTGCTGGTCGGACTACTTCCCGGATGTCTCCGACTATCACCAGGCCATGCCCAATCATCACTATCTGCACATCCACAACGACGTCATTCCCGCGTTGCTGGAGGCCGGGGTTTCGCAAGGCGACCTCGACAAGATGTTCGTCGACAATCCGCGAAGGCTTTTCGCGGCACCCGGGAAGGACTGACAAACAGCCCCCGGATCAATGGGAGAGGGAGAGAGATGGAGGATCTTCGTTTCGATGGGCGCACGGCAATCGTGACCGGCGCCGGAGGCAATCCCAGTCTCGGCCGTGCCCATGCGCTCTTGCTGGCCGAGCGGGGCGCCAACGTCGTCGTCAACGATATCGGGCAGCTTCCCGCCGGTCTCGGGTATGAGGGCGAGGCCAGTGCCGAGGCTGTTGCCCGTGAAATCCGCGAGGCCGGAGGGCAGGCGGTGGCCGATACCAACAGCGTCGCCACGCAGGACGGCGCCGACTCGATTATCGACACCGCGTTGGAGGCCTTCGGTTCGGTCGATATCCTGATCAACAACGCGGGCGTTTGCCCAGTCGTTTCTTTCGATGACATGACGCCGGACGACTTCCGTCAGACCATCGAGATCAATCTGATGGGAACGGTGCAGACCTGCCGCGCGGCGTGGCCGCACATGAAGAAGGCAGGCTACGGGCGCATCGTGAACATCTCGTCCGGATCGATGAGCGGGTTTGCCTGGCAGACGGCCTATGCCGCAGCGAAAGGCGGCGTCTATTCGTTTACCCGCTCGCTGGCATCCGAAGGCGTCGAATTCGGGATCAAGGCGAACAGCTTGGTGCCGGGCGCACTGACGCGGATGGTCTACGCGGCGCAGGAGGAGGAAACCTCATCCTTCATCGCCCATGCCAGGCAGAACCTGCCACCTGAAATCGTATCTCCTGCGGTGGCCTTCCTCTCGCATGAGAGCGTGCCGTTTACCGGCGAATGCATCGAGTCCATCGGCGGCCACGTAGCGCGGTTCTACCTCGCCCGTACGCCGGGCTTCGACGATCCGGAAATGACGATCGAGACACTCGCGGAACGCTGGCGGGACCTGCTCGCCGGAACGCCCGATGGGCTCTCCCGTCACGACGAAGCCGATCCGCGCGAATGGAGCATCAAGCCTTACCAGCCTGACTGGTTCGCCAAGGCTTGAAGAGCCGGACGGCTTAACCCGCCTGTTCGGTGTCGTCGGAGGAAAAGAACCGCTGGATCACGTCGCGGGTGAGGCGGGCAGGGCGCAGCGTTTCGGCATCGACGCAGCACCAGCTCGATTTGACTTCGGCCAGCACTTCCTCGCCTCGGCGAATGATGGTCTCGTAGAAGGCCCGCGCGCCTTGCACGCGTTCCAGCAGAACGGTGGCGATCACGTCGTCTTCGAGGAACGCGGGTTTGCGGTATGTAATCTCGTGCTTGAGCGCGACCCACATCTTCTGGGCAACCGCTTCGGTGGGTGCCAGCGCGCGCCAGTGATCGAGCACGGCGGCCTGAACCCATTTCAGATAGCTGGCATTGTTCACATGCCCCATGAAGTCGATGTCTTCCGGGTCGATACCGATTGAAAAACGGTGGGGAATCGCGTGGCTCACGGAGCAATCACTTTCATCTGCACACCATGCGAGATAGGCGCTTCGGCTTCGCCTTCAAGAGCTGTTAGTACCTCATGGGCACGGTGGTCAGGAAGGTTTTCCCACCATCGATGCCACGTGATTGCCGATTGCCATCGAGGACGTAAGCCCCGGCGATTCAATCCCGAACAGGTTGACGAGACCGACAAGCCCGTGGGTCTCCTGGCCCTGTAGCACGAAGTCGGCGGTCGGCATGCCCGGGCCGGCCAGTTTCGGGCGCACGCCTGCGTAGGCAGGCTGCAGCCGGTCTTCCTCGGCATCGGGCCAGATCCGACGCGCCGCTGCCAGGAACTCGGGTTTGAGGGCCTGGTTGACCCTATAGTCGACTTCGTCGATCCAGTGGATGTCCGGTCCGAAACGGGCCTGTCCGCCAAGATCCAGCGTGAAGTGCGTGCCGAGGCTTGCGGGGCCGGGCACCGGATAGATCAACCGCGTAAACGGCACGCGCCCCGAATAGGAAAAATAGCAGCCCTTGGCGTAATAGAGGCGGGGCACCAGTTCCGGGTCGAGAGCCTCGATCGTTCCTGCCAAGGCCTGTGCCCCGAGCCCCGCCGCATTGATCAGGATCGGCGCGGCCAGATGCGTCTCGCCGACCTTGACCTCCCAGAGCGCTCCCTTGCGGCGCACGCGTTCGACTGCAGCATCGCATACCAGCATCGCCCCATGGGCTTCGGCTTCACCGAGCAGGGCGAGCATGAATTCGTGCTGGTCGACGATGCCGCTCGATGGCGAATGGATAGCGCCCGCACAGCTGAGAGCCGGTTCGAGCGCGCGGACCTCGTCGGGATCGAGCCGGACCAGATCGTCGACGCCGGCGGCGGCGCCGTGCGCCATGACGGCATCGAGCGCCGGAAACTCCTCTTCGCTCCCGGCGATGATCAGCTTGCCGCACCGCCGGTGCGCGACGCCACGCTTTTCGCAGAAGTCGTAGAGGAGGTGCCTGCCTTCCACACAGAATTGTGCTTTGCGCGATCCGTCGGGATAGTAGAGCCCGGCGTGGATGACGCCGCTGTTGCGGGACGACGTGACGGTGCCGAACTGTTGCTCGCGCTCGAGGATCATGACGTCATGGCCATCGAGCGCGAGGGCCCGGGCCACCGCCAGGCCCACGACACCGGCCCCCACTACAATCGCGCCAACCTCTTCCATGTCCTACCCTTAGTTCATGGAGGGAGGGATGAAACCCATTTTGCGGATAGCAGGCTAGTCAAACCCACGCTTAGCGCTTTCAAGCGTCCGCCGCGCGAAGCGTTCCACTTGCGCTATGTCTGTGTCTCCAGGTCGGGCACGGAAGTGTGCTGGAGAGGCAGGTAGGCCTTGCTTGATTTTTAATTAATTGCCGTAAAGAGGAAGTTTTTATTCCGATTTATGGAATTATAGGCCTGCGCTCGTTGCTAGTTGATCAACCGGTTTGCGCGCAGGCGTTCGGCGGCGAAGTCTACGAAACTGCGAACCTTGGCAGAGGCTTTGCGCCCTTCCGGGTGGATGATGTGGATCGGCAGCGGTTCTTCCTCATAGTCCTCAAGCACCGTTAGCAGGCTGCCTTCCTCCAGACAGGGGCCTATCTGGTAGGACAGGACGCGGGCGAGGCCCCAGTCAAGCCGTGCGGCTTCGATCACGCCGGCATAGGTATTGCAGTACAAGGAAGGGCGGACCTGTACGCTGGAGCGCTTGTCCTCCTGCCCGAAGCGCCAGTCGAGTGACGCAAAGGCGCTGGTGCCGGCGATGATCGTGTGGTCGGCCAGATCGGCAGGCGTGCGCGGAACACCGCGGGCCTCAAGATAGGCAGGCGATGCGCAAACCACGCGGCGCACGGTCCCGACCTTGATCGCGGCGTGGCTGGAATCGGGCAGGTGGCCAATTCGGATCGATACGTCGATACCTTCGTCGACAATGTTGGTCACGCGGTCGAGGAACAGCAGGCGGGCGCTCACATCCGGGTAGGTGTCTAGGAACTCCGTGATGATCGGCAGGACGTAGATCTGTCCGAAAAGGACCGAAGCAGTCACTGTCAACGTGCCGGTCGGCGTGGCATATATGCCTGCGGCCGCGGCATCGGCTTCCTTGATATCGGCAAGGATGCGTCGGCAGTCTTCCAGATAGCGATGTCCGGCATCGGTCATCTGCACCGATCGCGTGGTACGGGTCAGAAGCCTTGCACCGATGGCATCCTCCAGCGCGGAGACGGCGCGGGTCACGGCGGGCGGGCTCATGTTGAGATTGCGCGCTGCCTCGGCAAAGCCGCCGGTCTCGGCCACCCGAACGAAGACCTTCATCGCATGGAGCTGATCCATGTGTCCCACCCTTCCTTATCGCCGGCGTGACACGGCGGTGGCCGATAAGCCCACCGCGTGCAGCGTAAGGGCCATGGCCGCTTCCCGCAATCTGGTTATTCCGCAGGATGGAACGGTGCCTTGCATTTAAGGCTCGTTCTGTCGTGAGCAGAAACGCCGCACTGTGCGCAGGACCTTGCCGAAGACCTCGAAAGGACCACGCCGTGAAGCTTTATCATTACCCCCTATCCGGTCATTCGCACCGCGTCCGCCTGTTCCTGTCGCTTATCGGCGCCGAGGCCGAGCTCGCGCAGGTCGATCTGGGCAGCGGCGAACACCGGGCGGCCCCGTTCCTTGCGCTCAACCGCTTCGGGCAAGTGCCGGTGCTGGAAGATGGCGATACGATTGTTTCGGATTCCAACGCGATACTCGTTTATCTTGCGAAGAAATATGAGCGCAGCGACTGGTTACCCGAGGACCCGGCGGGCGCCGCTGCCGTACAGCGGTGCCTGTCGGTCGCGGCGGGCCAGATCGCCTATGGTCCAGGTGCGGCCCGGTTGGTCGCGCTCTTCAATGCCCGCTTCGACATGGCCGAAGTCTCCACACGGGCTCATGCTATCCTCAAGCTCATCGATGCCGAACTGGATACGCGCATCTGGATCGCCGCGTCGCGACCCACGCTCGCCGATGTCGCCCTCTACAGCTACATTGCGCGCGCGCAGGATGGGCGGATCGCGCTATCTTCCTATCCGGCCATACAGGCCTGGCTGGCGCGTATCGAGACCTTGCCGGGGTTCGTGCCCTTTTCGCCCGAGCACCTCGCGGCCGCGGCATGACCGGTGCAGAAACATCACCGCCTTCGCCCTTCCATCCCGGCGAACGCCTGCTGCAGGAGCGGTTGGGCTTGGGCGACCGGATGGCCGCGATCGGGCCGAAGGCGATCTTGCCGCGCCTGGCGCCTCAACTGCGAGACTTCTTCCCGATCCTGCCTTTCGCCATAGTCGGTACCGTCGATGATACGGAGGAAGGCAGTGCATCGCCTTGGGTCAGCGTGGTTCATGGTCCGGCAGGGTTCATTACCTGCCCCGATCCCACTCGGCTCAGTCTGAGCGCGAAGCTCGCATATGACGATCCGGCTGCGGCCGGTGTGGTCGAGGGCGCCGCCGTCGCGCTGCTGGGGATATGCCCGCACACGCGCCGCCGCAACCGCGTGAACGGGCGCATCGAGGCGGTCAAGGGGCTGGGTTTCGAGGTGTCCGTCGCGCAGGCTTTCGGCAATTGCCCACGTTTCATCAGCCCACGCAGAATGGATGCGGACATGCCCCGTGCATCGGAGCGTTCGCCAGCACATTCCATTGTTCTTAGCGGTAGCCTGGATGCGGCATCGCGCGCACTCATCTCACGGTCGGACACGTTCTTCGTCAGCTCGTTTATCGAAGCGCGCGACGCCGGTGCGTCTGATCGTGCCGCGCGGCAAGTGGATGTTTCGCACCGTGGCGGCGAGCCGGGCTTCGTGGCCATCGAGCGCCAGGATACGCTGCTGATCCCGGACTTTGCAGGCAATCGGTATTTCAACACGCTTGGCAACTTCGTGCTCAATCCGGTGGCAGGCCTGCTCTTCATCGACTTTGCGACCGGGGACATGTTGCATCTGACTGGCACTGTGGAGTTTCCGGCAAGGGCCGGGCCCCGCTGGCGCGGGCATCCGCCTTTCGCAGAGGCCGAACGCTTCTGGCGTTTCACCCCCCGCAAGACCGTCATGCGCCGTGCGGCGCTGCCGCTCGTTGCAACCGATTGAGGGCGTTGTCCGGTGCCATTTCGGATTCCGGAACAGTCCCTTTCCGACAACATGAATTCCGGCACCTGCCGATAGAGCCTAACCCGTTTTTGCAGCCGATGTTCACTCCACGGCTGTCCCGAAAAGCTCGCCGCGACCCCTCTTGAACCACGCGCGGGCCCTGCTGCGCCCGGGTCTTCTCTCAGCCCCCCGAAGACCCGGGCGCTTTTTTGTTCCGAGCAACCAAGGAGTTTACCCCATGATCCGACCGCCCTTGCCGCCGTTTACCGAAGAAAGCGCCCGCCAGAAGGTTCGCCTTGCGGAGGATGGCTGGAACAGCCGCAATGCCGTCGCCGTCGCACTGGCCTATTCGCGCGATACGGCCTGGCGAAACCGCGTGGAGTTTCCGCGTGGGCGCGGAGAGGCCGAAGCCTTTCTTGCCCGCAAGTGGGCGCGGGAGCACGAGTATCGCCTCATCAAGGAGTTGTGGGCCTTTACCGGCAACCGGATCGCTGTCCGCTATGCTTACGAGTACCGCGACGACAGCGGTAACTGGTTCCGCGCTTACGGCAACGAGAACTGGGCGTTTGCGCCGGACGGCCTGATGGCCGAGCGGCATGCCAGCATCAACGAGATGCCGATAGCCGAGGCAGACCGGCTTTTCCGTTGGCCGCTCGGGCGGCGTCCCGATGGTCATGCCTCGCTGTCCGACCTCGGGCTGTGACGGACGATCTATTCCATTTATCTGAACAATGTCTTCCTCATGATGTTGATTATCGTTTCATGAGGGAATGGTTAGGTCTCGATTGCAGCCGGGGAAGGCTCCCCGCGCTGAACATCCTAACCCTGATTTCGATGGAGTTTCCTATGTCCCGTATTGCTGTTCCTACCCGTGAAAATGCCCCGGCGGCATCGCAGCCGCTGCTCGATGCTGTCGAAAAGTCGCTTGGCGCCGTACCGAACCTGTTCCGCCTTCTGGCGCTCAGCCCGACCGTACTGGAAGGTTACCTCGGCCAGAATGCAGCGCTCGGGAAGACGCTGGACCTGAAGACCCGTGAACGCATTGCTTTGGCAGTCGCGCAGATCAACGGCTGTGACTACTGCCTTTCGGCCCACACTTATCTCGGCCTCAATCTCGCGCGGATCCATGCCGACGAGATCCTTGCCGCCCGCAAGGGCCGTTCGGCCGACGCCAAGGCGGACCTGGCCGTTTCCTTCGCTGCAAAGGTCGCCAGCGAGCGCGGCCGTGTTGCTCACGCCGACATCGAAGGTCTGCGCAATGGTGGCTATAGCGACGCGCAGATCATCGAGATCGTCGCGCTCGTGGCCGAGAACACCTTCACCAATTTCGTCAACAACGTGGTGGAAACGGAGATCGATTTTCCGGTCGTGACCGCTGAAGACCTCTACGCAGCCGCCTGACTTTTCCGCAGTCAGCACATTATCGGCGGCAGGGAGCAGCAATGCCCTCTGCCGCCGTTTTGCGTGAGCAGGCGTTTCAGTTGGGCGTGGGGTCAGGCGTCGGAAGCCAGAACTCGTTCTGCGCCGGTGAAGGCGAGGTTTGAGGCGCTTTGTCTGCCTCTGGCCACAGGGCGCGCAGCGTCTGTCCGTCATAGAGGAAGCCGCCGCGCATCACGCCCTCGATATCCATGGTCGCATCGATGTCCTCGCGCGGATCGGAGTCCAGTATCAGCAGGTCTGCCAGCTTCCCCGGCTCGATCGTGCCCAGATCGGTGAGCCGGCCTATCGTTTCCGCGGAGCCGGCAGTTGCAGCATGGAGGACCGCTTCGGGCGACATGCCGCCAAGAACGTGGGCCTTCATCTCCCAGTGATAGCCGATGCCGGGGGCTTCGCCATGAGAGCCCATGCCGACCAGCACGCCGGCTTCGGCCAGCCGTGCCGCGTCGCGGGCAATGACCGGGAAGCGCACCTCCGACAGAGGCACGAAAGTTCGGCTCGATGTCAGCATTTCGCGGATTGCATAGGATGGCCAGAAACGACGGAGCTTATCGTCGACGACCGGATCTTCGCGCGCGATGATCCAGTTCATGGCCGGGGAGCCGCTATTGGTGATGCTCAGTGTCGTGTCGTAGCTGGTGCGCATGGCTTTCATCACCGCGATCACGTCATCGCCGAGCGGCGGGGCGGGCAGGGCATGCTCATTGCCCGCATAGCCGTCGAGAATCTGGGTGAGGTCCAGTTTGAGCGCCAATGCACCTTCGGTGGTGGGCATGAAGTGTTGTTCGCGCGCTGCCATGGCCAGCCATTGGCGCACTTCGCGGTCGCCGGTCCGGTATTCCTTGAGATTGGAAAGCCGATACCCTTCCGAATAGCGCCTAAGCACTCTGCGAGCATCGTCCAGCGAGCCGATGCGCACTTTCGAGAAGACGGCGGGGCCGGTCGAGCGTATCCGCGGGCCAAGCACGAGCCCGGCGTCGACCATGCCCTGATAGCCCACATGATCGATGCTCAGTGTTGAGGGATCGAAACTGGTCGTGACGCCATAGGCCAGTCGTGCGCGCAGACCCCAGAGTTCGCTCGACCAGTTGCCGCGCCGGATCTCGCCGATGTGGTCGTGCACGTCGATAAGGCCCGGTATGATCGTCTTGCCGCGGACATCGCGGATTGAGACGTTTGCGGGCAGCGCAAGGGTGCCGCTGGGGCCGACGGCTGCGATCCGGTCTCCAGTGACAAGCACATCGGCGTTGTCGAGAACACGGTCTCTGTGCGCCATGGTGAGGACCCGGGCACCGCGCAGCACGAGCGAATCTGTCGGGACGGTGCGAGGCAGCACTGCTGTCAGCCGCATCTGCGCCGTTTCGGTTGCCGTTGCCGTATCAATGCGGCTCCACAATGTGCCCACCACAGCATCGAGTCTGGTTGGTCCGCTCCACTCGAACCAGTCCGCGCCCAGGCCGGGCAGGACGCGGGCCGGGCTGTCCAGTGCAAGTACATCTACCGCAGTCTCGGGATCGGACGGGCGGGGCAGAACATAGAGCCGGTCGCCAATGGCTGCTGCGATTGTGCTGCCGTCAGGACTGATGCGCATGTCGTCGACCGGCGAATTGCCTTCGACGAAATAGTATGAGGGCCCGGTTACTTTCGCGACGGTCGTCTTCGCGCCGTTGGCCAGATCGATACGAATGAGCCCTTCGCCGCTGAACAGGTATGCAATACCGGCTTCGCCTGTCAACTGAGGGCGCCCGCCGAACTTGCCCCGCGCCATCACACGCGCCGCGTCGGTCTGCAGATCGAGTTCAACCAGTTCGCTGGCGCGGAGCGAGCCGAATTCGAAGAAGTTCTGGCGACGCTCGTCGAGGGCGGAGCGCAGCACCAGCAGATGCCTGCCGTCGGGCGTGAAGACCGGATCGCGGTAGTAGGCCTGGAGCACTGACACGCGGGTCGTACCTGCGCCATCGGCAGAGGCAGTCCAGATCGCGCCGCCGTCCGCTTCAGACCATGTGGCGAAAGCCAGCCGCTTGCCATCCGGGCTCCACGACGGCTGCATCGGCATATCCCTATCGATGGGCAGCCGCCGCGCTTCGCTGGTCCCGACATCCTGCACCCACAGGCTGCCGAGCGCTGCAAAGGCGACATGCTGTCCGTCGGGAGAAGGGGCAGGTTCCATTGCCAGTCTGGATTCAACCGGCCCCGTTTCCTCGCGGATGGCGAAACGCGTCGATGGCGCAACGGCGACCCGCGCGTCGATCTGGCGGGGCAGCGCGTCGGGCCGGGTGCCGTCGGTCGGCTGGCGCTCGAAACGGCCGTCACGGCTCAGCACGATGGCCTTGCCGTCGGGCGTGAACGCCATACCGGGAACCATACCCTGCCATGAAGAGGCCTGCATCGAATCGAGCTGTGTCTGGCCAAGCGCGCTGTCCCTTCCGGTCGCAAGGTCGCGCAGTCGAAGCATGGACTTGCCTTCGCGCCGGGTGACGTAGGCGAGGTGCCGGCCGTCCGGGGCAATGCGGGGCGCGAAGTAGGCTTCCTCCTGTGTGCCGCGTCCACCGGGGCCCGCAATGACCTGCTGTTCCTCGTTCGTCGCAAGATCACGCCGCACGACGGTCCACTTCGTGGGCAGGTCGAATTCGAGCCCGCCGACCCTGCGGGCATAGTAGAGCCATCGACCGTCTGCTGATGCGGACGCATCGAGTGTCGAGCGCCAGCTGTCCCGCGGCGCGTCGGGCGCGGGCTTTACCGGAACCAGCAGGGCAGGCTTGCTGCTCAACGGGAATCGCCAGAGTTCGTAGTTGTTGAGGTCGGGCCGGAAGCGGCTGGCGAATACCGCGCGTCCGTCGGCGCTCCAGGTCGGAGAAACCATGACCGTCTCGTCGTCAAAAGCGGTGATGCTGTGGGCCTGGGACCCGTCCGGCCGTGCGATCCAGACATTTTCCGAACCATTGCGGTCGCTTGTGAAGGTGATCCACCGTCCGTCCGGTGAAAATCGCGGTTGGCTGTCGAAGGCCAGGCCTTCGCTGATCTGCTGTGCTTTCCCGCCGGATGCGGGCATCGTGTAGATATCGCCGAGTACGTCGAAGACGATGGTCTTACCATCGGGCGAGACATCGAGCGAGGACCATGTGGTGCGGTCGGGATGCAGCGTCAGAACGCGTTCGGGCTTCATCGGCAGCTCGGCCGCGGCAGGCAGGGCTGCCATGCCGAGCCCCGCGATGAGCAGGGCCTTCGCAATCAGTCGCGTCATCGTCCGGTTCCGTTCCGTGGCTTTCGCCGCATTACCCGCCCGGGCCGTTTCTTCCACCACAAGTAAATGCCCGTGATGCACATTCCGAAGACAACGAGGCCGGACACGACCACCAGCAGTTCCGTCGGCCAACCGGCGATATGGCCGCTGTGAACAGGGTATAGCCAGCGGAACATCGCGAGGTTGTCGTTGCCGTGATAGGGATCGATCATTTCCGCCAGGCGGCCGCTCCCCGCATCGAAGTAGAAATAGATAGGTCCGAGGTCGTTGTAGCTCAGCACGCCGTTGTCGGTCAGCGTCACGCCGATCCGGTCCGCCGAGGCATCGTAGAGGACACTGGCCGGAAGCCATTGCCCGTTAATGCTGCCGGCGACGGATCGGGCCTCGTCCACGGCTGTTGCGAATGTCAGCGGGCCTTGCCCTTCGGTCGTCGGGAGCATCAGCTCGCGCTCGGGGACAAGGCGATCGACCAGTGGTACGTAAGCCTCTGAGAAGAAGTTCATGCAGACTGAAGTGAGCGCCAGCAGCGTCAGTGGTACGATCAGCCAGAGCCCGAGCGAGCGGTGCAGGTCCATCATCAGGCGCGGGGTAGGGCTGCTAAAGCTGAAGCGCCACGTCCGCTTCCACTGCTTCCAGAAGGCACCGCGCGCGGGGAAGGTCAGATAGACCCCCACGAAATTGCTCACCAGCCAGGTCAGCGCCAGGGCGCCCATGAACCAGCGTCCATAGTCTCCCAGCATCAGCGTATAGTGCGCTTCGTGCAGCAACCGGGCCATGCCGCGCCGGTTCAGGGCAGGTGTGTCCGATCGGCTGGCGACCAGCCTTCCGGTCGCACGGTCGAGAAAGACCTGATCGGTTTCGACCGCCTGATCGACGGGAGCGACGTTTACCGGAATACGGGCATCAGCGGCGACGGTAAGTGGAAAGGAGCGGACCGTGAGTTCGGGATGCCTCGCCCTAAACTGGTCGACCAGCACCGAAACCGGCGGGGCTTCGGTTGCCGCAGGTTGGCGGAACAAGTCTGCATTGAGCGCGGCGTCGAGCGGTCGCAGGTAGACGAGGATGCTGCCGGACAGCGCGGCAAAGGCAAGGAAAACGAGGATGGTCAGGCCGGAGTAGCAGTGTGCCGCCATCCACAAATCGCGTCCCTTTATCGTCATTGTCCTTTCACCCGTTCTCCTATCTCGGCTCAGCGCAGGCGGTCGCGGTTCAATGCGCGAACCCAGCTGCGCATGGCCTCGTCCGGATGCGCTTCCACGAGCTGGCGCAGCACCGCGTCGTCCTCATCCTGTGCCAGCTTGAATGTGGCATCGATGGTCGTGACACGGGCCTCGAAGCCGATGATCGCGCCCAGCATGGCATCGTAGCGTTCGCCAAGTTCAGGAGCGCGCCATGGCTCCTTGCGGCCGGCTTCGCAGGTTTCCACCAGTCGCGCCACTGCAGTTTCGGTCAGCGCCTCGTCGAAACGCACCTCTGCCTCGATGCGTAGGGCAGCATAGTTCCACGTCGGGCCCCAGTTACGCCGGCCGCTGTGCTCGGGTGAGACGTATCCCTGCGGGCCGGTGAACAGGAAGTGGGCCTGCGGCTTGGCGGAGAGCAGCTCGTACAGCGGACGGCGGCGCGACATGTGGCCGAGCAGTCCGGTCAGGCGTCCGTCTTCGTCGTACTGCCCCAGCATGGGCAACATCGTGGCCGTCGTGATCGGCGCAGCTTCGGACAGCACCCAGGCAAGCGGATATTGCGCGACGAGACGGCGCACGTCCTCGTTGCCGTGTTGCGTGAACAACGCGGTCATCCCTGGGCGCTGCCGTCGATAGCAGTCTTGTGCATGCACACGATCACCGGATCTCCGAACTTGCCTGTTTCTTCCCTCAGTGCTCGCGGTTCAGTGGACCCTGTACAAGTGCCAATCGGTGTTAATGGCATGGTCCAATTGCCGACCGGGTGCTAAACCGCCATTGCAACCAGAGGAGATGCACTGCAGATGTTGCGACCCTGGCAGATATCGCTTGGCGCGCGGATCGACCCGGCCCGCGACACGCCGATCTACATGCAGATCATCCACGCGCTGATCCGCGACATCGAAACTGGTAGGCTGGCTTCGGGGACCTATCTGCCAAGCAGCCGCGAACTGGCTGCCGCGCTCGAGGTGAATCGCAAGACGGTCGTGCTCGCCTACGAAGACCTGATCGCGCAGGGCTGGCTATCGACGGAAGGTACCCGGGGGACCGTCGTTTCGCGTTCGCTGCCGACCCCGCCGACGCCCACGGCCGTGGCAGAAGCGATGGCGGAGGATACGCACTACCGTTTCGCTCCACCGCCCGAGCGGCCGCTGGCCCTGCCCGGGGGCGGAGGGATCAAACTCGACGAAGGTGCGCCAGATGGGCGGCTTTTCCCCGCCGACCAGCTGGCTCGCGCCTATCGTTCGGCGGTGCAGCGGGCCTCGCGAACGAACCGCATGCAGTATCGCGACCCACGCGGTTCGCCGCGGCTGTGCGAGCAGATCGCCGAGATGTTGCGATCGCAGCGAGGGCTCAACTTCACGGGGGCCAACATCTGCATCACCCGTGGCAGCCAGAACGGGCTTTTTCTCGCGCTGCAGGTACTGATTCAGCCGGGCGATGCGGTGATCGTCGAGGAGCTTACCTATGAGCCCGCCGTCGCCGCCATTCAGGCGCTTGGCGGCAAAGTCATCCCCGTCCGGCTGGACGAAGGCGGGATCGATGTCGTGGAGATGGAGGCGGCCTGTCGTCGCCATGCAGTCCGGGCGGTGTTTCTTACCCCGCATCACCAGTTTCCCACGACGGTGGCGCTCAGGCCGGAGCGACGTTTGCAGGTGCTGGAGGTCGCACGCCAATTCGGCGTCGCCATCATCGAGGACGACTACGACCACGAATTTCATTTCCAGTCGCAGCCGCTGCTACCCATGGCCGGCTATGCGCCGGGGCAGGTGATCTATCTCGGCTCGATGTCGAAGCTGCTTCTGCCTGCCCTGCGGATCGGTTATCTCGCGGCACCGGAGCCGGTGATCGAGGCCATTGCCCACCGGGTCTCGCTGACCGATGGCATGGGGAATACGATAACCGAAGACACCTGTGCCGACCTGATCGCAAGTGGCGAAGTCAGGCGTCATGCCCGCAAGGCCTGGCGCGCCTATGCGGAGCGGCGAGAGCACTTTGCCGAGCTCTTGCGACGGGAACTGGCGGGGCATGCAGAGTTCACCATGCCCGATGGCGGGCTTGCCTTCTGGGTTCGCTTCGACGGTGACCTCGACTCCATCGAGAGCAGGGCGAGGGAGGCCGGGTTGCGCTTTGCCAGCCATCGCTCCTTCATGGCGCGGGATACGGCGCAAAAGGGGCTGCGGCTCGGTTTCGCCAGCCTCGACGAGGATGAAGCCGAACGCGCGGTGGCGGCGCTGGCGAAAGCGGCCCGCTGAGGGCATCGTGACCCACTGGTCCCTTGCAGAAATCGGATTGGTCCCCTGAACCGTCACAACTTGGATGTTTTGTGCGGACTAGTGTTGAATCAGTGTCGGGCGTACTGGAAGTCCTAGGGAAGAGGATTGGCACCAGCATTCTGCAACAGCGGGGTTGCATCACAGTGAGGGATCGAACCATGTCGACCAGTTCCAAGCGCATTCATCCGGGAGCTGCAGGGGGCAGCCGACTGGCCCTTGCCGTAGCCATGGCGACACTCGCCACGCCGGCGTTCGCGCAGGATGCGAAGGAAATCGTCGTCACCGCGCAGCAGGTGAACGCGACCCACGTCGAGAATGGAGGTTCGGCAGGCGTACTTGGCAACAAGCCGGCCGAAGACCTGCCTTTCAACGTCCGCAGCTTCGATGAGACGTTGATCCTCAACCAGCAGCCCAGATCGCTGGGTGAAGTGCTGGAAAACGACCCGACCATCCGCACGACTTACGGTTTCGGCAACGCAGCGGAGACTTTTGTCATTCGAGGCTTCCAGCTCTACGGAGACGACATCGGCCTCAACGGCCTGTACGGCATCACGCCGCGCCAGCTTATTGCCCCGGAGCTGTTCGAGCAGGTTCAGGTCCTCAACGGGTCCTCGGCTTTCCTCAACGGTGCCGCTCCCGGCGGTTCGGGCCTCGGCGGCAGTGTCAATCTGCTGCTCAAGCATGCGGGGCAGAGGGACCTCAACCGGGTGACGCTGGGCTATACTTCGGACTCGCACTTCGGCGGCAGCTTCGACGTGTCGCGCCGGTTCGGTGACTTCGGCATCCGCATCAACGGCAACTATCAGGATGGCCAGACCGGCATCGACCGGGAAAAGCGCATGACGCAGGTTCTCGGCGTCGGTCTCGACTGGTCTAGCGGTCCGGTGCGCATGAGCCTCGACATGGCCTACCAGAAGGTGCGCGTCGACGATTTGCGGCCCAAGGTCACGATCTACACGCCGGTGGTGCCGCGTGTTCCGGGCGCCAGCGACAACTATTCGCAGGAATACACCTACTCCAAGCTGCGCGATGTCTTCGGCGTGTTCAATCTTGAATATGATTTCGCCGACAACGCCACGATGTGGTTCAAGGCGGGTGCCCGCGACGGGTCGGAGGACGGCATCTATGGCGGCTTCAACCTTTTCGATGCGGCGACCGGCGATGGTTCGGGCAATGCGCTCTACGTGCCGCGCACGGACAACAACGAAGCGGTCGAGATTGGCGCGCGGGCCAAGGTCGGCAGCGCCATTACGCAGGAATTCGTGATCGGTGCCAATGCCAGCTGGCAGGTGAACCGCAACGCTTTTGACTTCCTCTACGGGCCGAATTTTGCCGGCTTCCCAACGAACCTTTACGATACGCCGCAGGTGGACATTCCCAGTTCGACACTTGTCGGCGGCGATCTCGACGATCCCTATCCGATCTCGCGTACGCGCCTCTGGTCGGCCTTCGCCTCGGACACCATCGGGTTCTGGGATGACAGGATCCTGGTGACGGGCGGGCTCCGTCTGCAGACGATCAAGGTCAAGGCTTACGGCAACTACGACGGCGGATTGCTGGCATCGGTGTACGACGATGACGCGGTGACCCCGGTTGTCGGCGTGGTGGTCAAGCCGGTGGAAGGGCTATCGCTCTACGCCAACCGGATCGAGGCGCTGCAGCAAGGCCCGAGTGCGGGCTTTGGTGCGGCGAACTTCGACGAGGTATTTCCGCCTTATGTTTCGACCCAGTACGAGGTCGGCGGCAAGGTCAAGGTCGGCCCGATGTTCGCCAGCCTTGCCTGGTACCAGATCGAGAAGCCCTATGGCTACATCGACAACAGCACGCTGATCTACGCCATCAACGGCACACAGCGGAACCGCGGCGTCGAATTCACGCTGAACGGCGAAGTGCTACCCGGCCTGCGCCTGATCTCCGGCGCATCGGTGACCAAGGCCAAGCTTCTGGCGTCGACTGATCCCAATGCGGGTTCCGAAGCCAAGGGCGTGCCCGACTGGACGGCCAACGCCAATGTCGAGTGGGACGTGCCCTTCGTGCCGGGCTTCACGCTGACCGGCCGTGTGACGCATACCGGCAAGCAGTGGGTCGATGTGGCGAACACGCTTCGTTTGCCGAGTTGGACGGTGTTCAACGCCGGTGCGCGCTATGTCCTTGCTGCCGGCGATGTCCCGGTCACGTTCCGCTTCAACGTCGATAACATCGCGGACAAGCGCTATTGGGCTTCTGCTTACGACGACTTCTCGGCGGCGTTGCTGCAGGGGCAGCCGCGCACCTTCAAGGCGTCGATCTCCGCCGATTTCTAATTATCGTTCCATTCTGACTGGCGAGGCCGGCCTTCGTGCCGGTCTCGCTTTTTCCGTCTTCGCCTGCATTCGGGTAGAAGAGGGCGGCAAGGAAGTTTCCAATGTCCCAGTCTCCTTTTCCGGACGATGACGTCGATCCTGAAATCCGTGCGTGGCTCACGCAGATGTTTGCTGCGTCGGCCGCGCTGGGAGCAGGGCCGGACACGCCCCTCCACGAGCGTCGCGCGATTGCCGAAGAGCAGCGCAAGCCATGGTGCACGGGCGGCCCGGCGATGCATTCGAGCGAGGAGCTGTACATCGGTGATCCTGCTGTCCGCGTGCGTATCCACCGTCCTGTCGAAGCCGAAACGCTTCCGGTCCTGATCTATATGCACGGTGGGGGCTGGACGCTTTTCAGTATCGACACTCACGACCGGCTGATGCGCGAATATGCGGCGCGGGCAGGTGTCGCCGTATTGGGCGTCGACTACCGGCTGGCTCCCGAGCATCGCTTCCCGGCACCTCTGAACGATGTGGCCGGCGTGCTCGATTGGCTGCGTGCCGAAGGGGCATCGCATGGCCTCGATCCGAGCCGCTATGCCATCGGCGGAGACAGTGCCGGAGCCAATCTGTCGCTTGCCAGTGCTATCCGCAGGCGCGACGCAGGCCTTCCCATGCCGCGCGCGCTCCTGCTGAACTACGGGGCGTTCGATCGGAGCGCCCATCCGAGCTACGACCGCTATGGCGACGGCGACCGGTACATGCTCACCGGTCCAGAAATGGACGCCTTCTGGGAGACCTATCTGGGGGAAGGCCCGTCCGACGATCCGCTGTTAGAGCCGCTCGGTGCCGATCTGCAGGGGCTCTGTCCGGCATGGCTCTGTGTGGCGCAGTGCGACATCCTGCTCGATGAAAACGAGGAAATGGCCAGTCGGCTGCAAGCCGCCGGCAATCCGGTCGCATGTCGCATCTACGAAGGCGCGACGCACAGCTTCCTGGAGGCGGCCGAGATATCGGGGCTGGCGGTGCAGGCGATCGATGATGCCTCGACATGGCTTGCGTCGCAGTTGCGGGGGGCCGCAGCGACCTGAGTGTAGCGGCTGGGAGGAATGGCCCAAGGGGCATGTTGTACCTGGCCGAATTTGCGCCATGGTCGCTGCATGACGGTTTCTTCCCTCCCCCGGCCGGTGGTGGTTCTCGGCCTTGCCGGTATCGCTCCACAGGTCTTCTGCCTTGCCGTGGCCCTTTTCTCGCATGACTGGCGCTGGATCGCGCTTGCGGCCGGATGCTTCTACGCGAGCCTGATCCTGTCGTTTCTGGGCGGCATGTGGTGGATGCTGGCGTTGCAGCACAAGGTCTCGGACTGGAGCCCCTATGTCGTTGCGGTCATCCCCAGTCTGGCGGGCTGGGCGGCTGTGCTTCCGTGGTGCCTGGGGTGGACATGGCCGGCACCTGCGCTGGTATTTCTCGCTCTCCTGCTGGGAGCAAGTCCTTTGGTCGACCGGGAATTGTCCCGCCGGTTCACATTCGATCCGGCCTGGCTCAAACTGCGCTGGGTAATGGCGTCGGGGCTGGGCGCGTCTACTCTGCTGCTTGGGCTGAGTTGACCGCTTCGCACGGCAGGTCGCCGATATTGCCGGAAAGGGACCTTGCGACCGTTTCCGCCAATGCGTTACCCGATAGCCAGGCACCCTCTATCGTTGGAGCGCGGCACCAGTCGCCGCATGCACCAAGCCGGCGTTCTTCGTTCCATAAAAGCAGGTCCTGTTCGCCGCGAGGGCGCGCATAGCGCCAGCGATGGGCCTTCAGGAATGTTGTTGGCGGCAGATCGGCGTTCGTTTGCTGGCGAAAGGCTTCCAGAAGGTCGTTTGCGACATCTTTTGCGTCGCGCTCAAGGTTCGGGCGCGACCACGCTGCGTCTGCCTGGATGACCCAGCATTCTCTGTCGGGCCGGTCGGGTTTGGTATTGTCGCGCGCAGCCCAGCTGAGCGGCGGCGAGTCGCTGAGAAAGGTGGTTTCGATATCGAGGGGCTCGGCAAAGCTTGCCATGACTGTCCAGCAGGCGACCGACCGCACCGATGCGGCTTCGCTCGCCATCGCCAGATCGTGCAAGGAGAGCAGCGCCGCGGCTTGCTCGGCAGGGGTCGCCATCAATACGGCATAGAACGGACCTTCTTGGAACCCGTCTCCGGCGACATGCCAGCCGGTATCGTCCCGAAACGTGCGATTGACATGGGTGCGGAAACGGACATCCAGATTGTCGCACATTGCGCCAACCAGCGCGCCCATGCTGGGCGTGCCGACCATGGCCCCGGCAGGACCGGACCACCATCGCGCCAGAACGCCTTCGCGAGTCCACCGGGCCGCTTTGGCGCTGAACAGCGGGTCGCGCGCGACAAGATAAGGCGCGCCGAAATCCCATGCACCTTCTTCGATGGAGAGGCTGGAAAGCCGGCCGCCCGGACGCTTGCCCTTGTCGAAGAGAACCGCGTCGATCTGGTAATCGGCCAGGCGTTCGGCACAGGCAAGGCCGGCTATCCCGGCACCCACAATCGCTACCCGCACAATTGTCAGCTCCTGCCTCAGTCGTTGTTGATGAGGGACAGAACTTCGCGGCGACTGCTGGGATTGTCGCGGAAGCAGCCGAGCATCTTGCTGGTGACCATGTCGACACCATGCGTCCGCACGCCGCGCCCGGTCATGCAGCCGTGTGTTGCCTTGATAACGACAGCCACGCCTTGCGGGTTCAAGCCGTCCCAGATGCAGCTGGCGATCTCGGCGGTCAGGCGTTCCTGGATCTGCAGGCGGCGGGCATAGCCGTGCACCACTCTGGCCAGCTTGGAGATGCCCACCACCCGGTCGGTTGGGAGATAGGCCACCGATGCCGTGCCGACGATCGGAGCGAGATGATGTTCGCAATGTGACTGAAAGGGGATGTCACGGAGCAGGACCACTTCGTCATAGCCGGCGACTTCCTCGAAAGTGCGATGTAGATGGACGGTGGGATCTTCCTCGTACCCGGCGCAGTATTCGCGCCATGCCCGGCCTACTCTTGAGGGAGTATCGACCAGGCCCTCGCGATGCGGATCGTCTCCGGCCCAGCGCAGCAGAGTACGGATGGCGTCCTGCACTTCGGCTGGTACCGGGGCCTCGTCGCTTTCGCATTCGCGTTCGGCCAGCACATGGCCCTGCATGACATTCATGATAGTCCCTTGCTTCAGCTTCGGTGTCGATCGCCGGGAGTCAGGGAGGGAGTTTGCTGTTGGACCGGCGATCGACGTGTCTAGATCTAGCCTTTGCGGCGCGGCTCTGCGATATGGCCGAACGTGAAGTTCCAAGAGGCCGATAGCTTGTGGAGATGACCCCCGAAGGCTTGATCGCGAGCAGCAATGTCGCAGCCGTGATCAGCGATCCGCTTCAGCCGGATAACCCCATCGTTGCCTGCAACGATGCCTTCGTCGCGCTTACCGGATATTCTCGTGACGAGGTCGTCGGCCGCAATTGCCGGTTTCTGCGCGGAGATCTTACCGAGCCGGAACAGACACTTATGTTGCGTGAGGCGGTGAAGGAAGTGCGGCCCGTGATCGTCGAGCTGATGAACTATCGAAAGGACGGGACGCCGTTCCGCAATGCGGTGATGATTGCGCCGCTGTTCGATGATGACGGCGATCTGCGCTATTTCCTCGGTTCCCAGATGGCGATCGACGATCAGGGCGCCAGCCGACACGAGATTGCACGCCAGCAGGTTGAATCGCTGAGCAAGCGCCAGCGGCAGATTCTCGAAGCACTGGCGAAGGGGCAGCTCAACAAGCAGATCGCCTACGAGCTCGGCGTCACCGAAAGGACGGTCAAGATGCACCGGGCGGCGCTATTGCGCGCGCTCGGCGTTCGCACCCTGGCCGAGGCCATTCGTATCGCTGTGGAAGCAGGATACTGAAACTTGCGGCAAGTCAGAGTAACGATTTCCGGCTTCGGCAATGTCGGCCGGCAGATCGCGGCGATGCTGCTGGAGCGGAGAGGGCGGTATCGGCAACTCTACGACGCCGATGTCCGCCTTGTGGCCTTGTGCAATTCCAGGGCGGGCATCCGCAATGACGACGGGATCGCAGCGACCGATTTTGCCGCGATGGTCCCCGGCGCCACCGGCGCATCCTTTCTGGCTGACGCGAAGCCCGATGTCCTGATCGAAACCGGCCCGAGCGATTTCGCAACGGGCGGTCCGGGGCTGTCCTATCTCGAAACTCTGCTCGCCGAGGGCTGCGATGCCGTGGTCGTTTCGAAAGGGGCCCTGGTCCACTCCGGCGCGCGGTTGCGTGAACTTGCCGCATCGACCGGCGCGAGGATCAGGATCAGCGGCGCCACGGCGGCTGCGCTGCCGACCATCGACGTGCTCGAAACCGGCTTGCTGGGGTGCCGTGTCCTGAGTCTCGAAGGCGTGCTCAACGCGACCACCAACTACCTGCTTAATGCCATGATGGCGCGACGTGTGGAATTCGCCGACGCGCTGGGCGAGGCGCAAGCCGGCGGCTTTGCGGAGCGCGAGCCCAGCCGCGATATCGAAGGGTGGGATACGGCCTGCAAGCTGCTCATTCTCGCCAACTTCGGCCTCGGTCTCGATCTGCGCATGGACGATGTGACCGTGTCGGGCATCGGCCATGTGACGCTGCATGATGTCGAAGACTGGCGGAACAAAGGTGTAGTCCCGCGCCTGGTCGGACGGCTCGATCTGCAGGGGGGCAAGCCCATGGCCTCGGTAGCGGTGCGCACCTATCCGCTGGACGATCCTTTCGCGCACATCGCGGGCAAGACCAAGGCCATGCGGGTTCAGACCGACTGCATGGGCGAGATACTGACGATGGGCGGCGGCCCGGAGCCGATGGCAACCGCGTCGGCGGCGCTGAAGGATCTGGAACTGCTGCTGGCTGGCTCGAAAAACGCAGCTTCGCGAGATTGAATGCAGCGTTGGTCCGGATTGCGACGACGGCGAGCGAAGCGCAGAGCGGCATGCCGAATTTTTTGAAACAACTCGACGCCGAGGGCGTTAAGGCCGTTCGCAGTTATGTCGTGAAGCGGGCCAACGACCGGCTCGGGCCTGCCTCTGCAAAGTGATACCGGACCGACCGAACCGGTGAACGTCCACCCTCTTGGCCCGGGCTTCCTTCAGGGAAGTCCGGGCTTTTTTTGGCAGAGTTCCATTTGGTGATCTCAGCCCTTGTTGGCGTAGCCATCGGTCGCACGGATCAGTTGATCGAGTATGCCAGGTTCGGAGTAGGCATGCCCGGCGCCCTCGATCAGATGGAAGTCGGCTTCAGGCCAGGCCTTGTGCAGTGCCCATGCATAGTGCGCGGGGCAGAGCATGTCGTAGCGCCCGTGGATGATCGTTCCCGGTATCCCTTGCAGCTTCCCGGCATCGCGCAGGAGCTGTCCGGGTTCCAGCCAGCAGTCGTTGACGAAATAATGGGTTTCGAGCCGGGCAAAGGCGAGGGCGAAGTGGCCGTCGTCGTGCTGCGCCGACATCGCGGCATCCGGAAGCAGCGTGATCGTTTCGCCTTCGAACAGGCTCCAGGCGCGAGCCGCGGCGATCTGGTCTTCCGTGGAGCCGGTCGTGAGGCGCCGGTGGTAGGCGTGGAGCATGTCGCCGCGCTCGGCCTCGGGGATCGGCGCTACGAAGCGCTCGTACTTGTCCGGGAACATCTGCGAGACGCCGAACTGGTAGAACCAGTCGAGTTCCGGCTTGGAGCACATGTAGATGCCGCGCAGCACCAGTTCACTGACCCGCTCAGGATGCATCTGCGCATAGGCGAGTGCGAGCGTCGAGCCCCAGGAACCGCCGAAGACCAGCCATTGCTCGGCACCGGCAAGGGCGCGCAACCGCTCGATGTCCTCAACCAGATGCCATGTCGTGTTGGCTTCGAGCCCGGCATGGGGCGTCGATTTGCCGCATCCCCGCTGGTCGAACAGCATTACATCGTAGAGTTTCGGATCGAACAATGAACGATGCGCAGGCGAAATACCGCCGCCCGGCCCGCCGTGCAGGAAAACGGCGGGCTTGGCACCCGGTGTTCCGCAGCGCTCGTAGTAGATGGAATGGCCGTCACCGGTGTCGAGTGTGCCAGTCGCGTAAGGTTCGATGGGGGGATAGAGAGTGCGCAGCATCGCTTGTTTCTGGCGGAATTCCATTGGGTTGGAAAGAGGGGTGCTTACTATGAAGCACCGTTCGCCGGTGCTTGCTGCCAGCCTCCACCAAGCGCCAGGAAAACGGCGATCTGCCGATCGACCAGCGCGGCTTCGGCCTGTGCCTGATTGACCCGCGCAGAGGCTAGGGCGCCTTGTGCGCTCAGCAGCGAGAGAAAGTCGCTTCGCCCGAAACGGAATAGCTTGCCCGCCTGATCCGCCGAGAGTTGCGCGCTTGCCGCTGCCCGGTCCAGCGCCTGTGCACGGTCGCGGCCGCGGGCGTAGGTTTCCAGTGCGGTTTCCGTTCCGCGCAGGGCATCGAGGACCACGCTGTCGAAACGGGCAATGTCGGCTTCGACTTGAGCATCGGCTGCGTCGATCCGCGCCTTGACGAAGGGACGGTTCGGGAAGCTCCAGCTCAACAAAGGGCCGAGGCTGAACCCGAAACTGTGCGAAGAGCCGATGCCGGAGAGCTTGCCGCTGCTGATCAGCCCTCCGCCGATGCTGACTTGCGGATAGAGATCGGCGGTGGCGACACCGATGCGCGCGGTGTCAGCTGCAATGGTGCGTTCGGCCTGACGAATATCCGGACGCCGCCGGATCAGCGCGGCACCGTCCCCCACCGGCATCGGGAGCGTCAGGCGGGGCAGGGTGGCGCAGTCTTCGACATCGCGTGGATAGTCCGCGGGCGGTCGGCCCAGCAGTGTCGAAAGCAGATAGAGCGCGTTGCGCCGTGCCGCGACGAGTTCCGGCAGGCTGGCCTTGCTCGTTTCCACGGCCGTACGGGCGCGACTGACATCGAACGCAGTCCCGCGCCCGCCTTTCTGGAGGCGCTCGGTGGCATCGAGCGTTTTCTGCTGCAGCGTCACGACCTGCCGGACCGTGGCGATCTGGTAGTTCGCTGCGCAGACCTCGGCATAGGCCCGCGTGGTCGCGGCGGCCACGCTGATCCGGACAGCGTCGCGGGCAGCTTGCACCTCATCGCGGTCGGCCTCGCTCGCCTCGATGGCGCGGCGCAACTTGCCGTTGAGGTCCAGCGGATAGGACAGGGAAAGACCCAGGGCATAGGTGCCCACGCCCGGCATGTTGGTGCGCGCCGAGACCGGAGAATAGTCGCGTTCGAGACCTGCGTTTGCGCTGGCCGTGGTGGAAAGGGCGCGTTGGCCTGCGGCTTCGCGCACCAGAGCATCGGCGCGGCGCAGGTTGGCATCTGCCTCGCGCAAGTCGGCATTGGCGGTCAGCGCCTGTTCGACCAACTGGTCCAGCCGGGGATCTTCGAAGAGGTGCCACCAATGATCGGGTAAAGGCGCACTTTCGAAGGCGGGACCTTGCGCGGAAAGAAACGCGCCTTGGGCGGATGGCGCATTCGCTGCGGCATTCTGCGGCGGCGCATAATCCGGACCGGCCGTGGCGCACCCTGCGAGAACCAGCGCCAACGCCAGCGCTGCGGAAGAGAGAATGTTTCCGGTGCGCATCAGGCTGCCTTTCCTTGCGGCTTCGGCTCCTGCTCGGGCTCGACGGTGACCGTGGCGGTGCGCCCGAGGATAAGGCGGACGTCGGCGGGCACGTCGGTCAGCTTCACGCGCACCGGAATACGCTGCGCAAGACGGACCCAAGAGAAGGTGGCCTGAACGTCGGGGAGCAGGTTGCCCGACATCCCGCGCGAATCCTCGCTGATGCCGGCGGCAATGCTTTCCACACGGCCATGCAGCGGTTTATCCTCGCCCATCAGCTTGACCGTCACCGGGGCGCCGATGCGGATCAGCGGCAGCTTGGTTTCCTCGAAATAGCCCTCCACGCGCAGCGATGCGGCATCGACCAGCGCCATCGCCTGATTGCCCGCAGCCAGATAGTCGCCGGGGTGCAGATCGAGGTTGGTCACGGTGCCATCGACCGAGGCGTGGACCTGCGTGCGCTTGAGATTGAGCAGCGCCCCGTCGAGCGTGCTGCGCGCTTCGGCAAGGGCTGCCTGCGCCGTCGCGACGCGCGCGACGTTCTGTTCGTGGGTCTCGGTAGCCACCAGATCGCCCAGCGCCCGGTCGCGGTTGGCCTCGCGGCGGGCCTGACGCAGCGTGGCCTCGGCGCTGGCGACACCGGCGCGGGCCTGTTCCACCGCCAGCGTGTAGCGCGGCCGGTCGAGCACGAAGAGGAGGTCGCCGGCTTTTACCGTCTGGTTGTCGTGGACCTCTACCGAGGTGACGAGGCCGGAGATGTCCGGTGTGACGCGAACGACGTCCGCCCGGACCCTGCCATCGCGGGTCCAGGGACTGCGTTCGTAGTGGTTCCACATCCACACGCCTATGGCGATGGCGATCAGGACAATGGCGATGGTGGCGGCGCTGCGGCCGAGATTGGTCAGGACGTTCTTCATGGGGCGAAACCGAATTGGGGGGCGAGGAAAGCGACAGCGCCGAAGACGATGACGTAGAGAGCCAGGTCGACGAGCGCGCGATAGGTGACGAAGCGGTAGAAGCCGAACCGGTCGGCCACACGCATGAGCGCCAACGTGCAGAGCGAGGCAATGATGCCGAAGACGAGCAACGTGGGTACGAAGACGCCGTGAACCGCAAGTTCTCCGTTCATGACGCTCCCTCCCGAAGTTGTGCGTCGCTGACAAAGGGCGGGGCATCGGCAAAAAGGCTGCGGCGCAGGGTGACGAGCGGCAGCACGGCTTGCCGGCGCATTGCCGTTTGGGCGGCGCTACCGAAGCTGCGCAGAGCGTGGTCGATGCGGCCAAGCAGTTCGGGATCCTCCGCAGGCGGTTCGTGGGGAACCATGCGGCGGTAGTATTCGCCGACTCCTGTCAGCACCTCGGTAACGGGGGCTTGGGCCGGAGGATCGATGTACCGGCGTAACTGGCGCAGTTCACTGATGGCCAAGCCGGTGCGGAGGTCGCGCAGCACGTCGTAAAGTGGTTCGCCCGGCAGTTTGCCGCTTGCAGCAAGACGCGGGGCCAGCAGAGCCTGCCGATCCAGCATGCGCGAAACCCAGGCGGACACGTCCGGGGCGGCCCAGCGGTTGCTGCGTTCGGCGATGTCCTGCCAGCCCGCCCGCAGGGTTCGGGCAATGGCGTGGTCGATCCCCGCCGTCTGGATGATCCGGATCATGGCGCCGGCAAAGAGAATCGCGCTCAGCGTAGCGATCTGGCTGTTGAGGAATGTGGCGAAATTGGCCGGAACGCCGGGTCCGAGGTCCACGCCGTACGTCTCTGCGATAATGAAGGGGCTGCCGACGCCCAGCAGAGCGGGGAGGGCGATGCCCCTGTAGCGCGGGTTGCTGAACAGCGCGCCCAGAACCAGCAGCGCCGGGGCGAGGGCAACGGCCATCTCGGGAAAACCGTCGAGCATGGGCAGGATGGCGAAACCGTAGAGGCTGCCAAGAACGATGGCGATTGCCGTGCCCTTGAAGAAGCCGACGACCGGAGGGAGCGAATTGTCCATGGCCGCGAAAAGCGCCGGAAAGATCGACGAGAGCATGACGAAGGTCCCGCCATCGGGCCATCCGCTGTAGAACCACAAGGTGCTGCCGATGATCAGGGTCAGCGCTGCGCCCACGGCGGCACGCAGGGCCCCGCCGACATCGCGATGCAAGGGCCGGTCTCCGACGGTGTCGAGAATTGCAGGCACTCTGGGCGATACGGGGCGGCGATCGGGAGATTCCAGCTGCGCCTGAAGCAGCCGGCAATTGATGTGGGCGTCGATCAGGATGGCCAGCCGTGCGAGCAGGCTCATCCGGAGCAGGTCGGTCCAGCCGGTATCTGCGCCAACCTCGGGTTCGAGTTCAACGCACCGCGCCTTGAGCGCGTCACCTGATTGCTCCAATTCACCGAGGTCTTCCCCGAGGCCGTCAAGCCAATGGTTGGTGTCGCGGAGCAGGTCGACGGTGTCCGGTGGCAATCCGCCTTGCGCGCGGAGGGCAGCGATGCGGTCCGCAACGGCGGCTCCCAGCGGCATGATTTCCGCCAGCTTCTCCTCGATGGCGCGCACGACGCGGATCCGCGGGGCCGGCCCGCTGGTTTCGAAGGGCAGGTGGGTCGACAGCTGGTGCAACTCGGTGATGTCCTGAGCCAGACGGCGCCGCTCCCGGTCGACCTCGTGATTGGGCGCGATGTCGAGTGTATCGCGGCTCCAGACTTCGGCATCGCGCACCACCGTGCGGGTGCGGGCGCGCAGGAACCGGGTTACCGAATTGGGAAGCACCACGCCGTGGACCAGCGATGAGCACAGGATGCCGATTGCGATTTCCTGTGCCCGCAGCGCTGCGACGTCGAAGATGTGCCCCGGCGCGTCGACGATGGGCCAGACGATCAGGCCCGCCGTATAGCCGGCAAGAACGAACATGTACGAAGTGGGCTTGCGGTCGAGCAGCGACAGGAAGACGCACAGGCCCAGCCAGCTCGCCATGGCGGTTACCAGCAGCACCGGCTGCTGCACGAAGAGCGGCACGACAAGGACTGCGAACGCCGCGCCCACCGAGGTCCCTATCAAGCGGAAGAGAGCACGCGAAACGACGGCGCCAGCCAGTGGCCCCGAAACGATGTAGGCGGTCAGGAAGGCCCAATAGGGCCGTTCAAGCCCGATGGAAAAGGCGACGAAGGTCGCCAGCATGGCCGCCGCGTAGCACTTGAGACTGAACACGGCAGCATTGATGCCCCAGCGCTGTGTCATCAGCGGGCACGCCTGTCGGCAATGCGGGTGGCGACGGTTTCGAGCACGCGCAGCGTCGTGTGCAGGTCTTCGTCGCTGACATCATGCAGCAGTTCCTTGCGCAGCTCGATCAGGCGGCCGTCGATCAGCCGCGCAAGCCGCGAGCCTTCCTCGGTGAGATGTAGTGTCTTGGCACGCCCGTCCTCGGGATCGGCGTCGCGGCGAACCAGATCGACTCGTTCGAGGTGTTGCAGCGTGCGGACCAGCGAGGCCTCGGTAATGCCGATCTCCCTGGCCAGATCGGACTGCCGTACGCCTTGCCCCATGCGCTCGAGATGCAGCAGTGCGTAACCGTTCGAGTTGGAAATTTTCAACGACGCGAGAACCTTGTCGGCCAATTGCCGCCAGGAACGGGCAAGGGAAAGGATGTGCGCGGGCAGCGCGGCAGTAAGCGACTCACGATCAGGCATGAGTCATTAGTTAGCGTGCTAACTATATTCTGCAACACGCTTCGGCTTGCGTTCTGCGAACCTGCATTGCTGGAAAATGCAACTATCGGGGCGGGAAGCGGCCTAGCCTTCCCACATATTCCGGATATGTCCGTCGAAATTGCCGGCCAAGTGATGGTTCGCATGGGCGAGGCGGTCTTGCGGAAAGCCGGCAAGGTAACCGTCGATCAACTGCTGATAGTTGCTGACGAGCCCTTCGATGTCCTTCGAAAGGCGCATGAACTCGAAGCCCGCGGCGTGCAGGCCTTTCTGCTGGATCGGGATATTCGAATAGTCCTGCCGGGGGATGGGCGGGAACTCCGGGCTGTCGAACGGCAACACCGTGGGCTGCATGATCGGTTCGGGTTCCTCCCCTTCGGGAAACATCGTCAGCGACCAGATTTCGAAGAAGCACTTCTCCGGGCCGAGCGGACGGATCCGGTAGGCGGCCATGCTGGTGAAGATCGGCAGCAGGAAGTAGTGGGGGAACAGGAACTCCACGGCACGCAGGGGGGCAGTTTGCGCCACTTCCAGCAGGTCCGGAATGGGCTCGCCCCGCGCCTTGAGCTGCTCGGTGACGTGTTTCATGACGATGCCGTACCAGACCGGCACTGCCTCTGCGGGATCGTCCGGCAGTTCGACGTTCACAAGCTGCCCGGCGATTTCCAGTTCCTTGGCGTGGATCATGCCGGCCATGCCTTCGTTGAGCACGCGCAGGTGCTCGAACTGGGCCTCGATCGCCTGGCGCGTCGTGACGCCCTGTTTGGCGCCCTTGCGCATGTTGTCTTCGGTCGCGCCGGAAGGGCCACCGACGGCCTCGTAGCTGTCGTGATTGATGTCCTTCAGAACATGGTGCAGCTGCGGATGCGTCTGCGCGACATGGTAGCCTTCCATGAAGGCCTCCATTGCCGTCTTCCAGTTCGCGGGCAGGACGGTGCCGAAGTGCCATTCGGCATGCAGGCGGTCGATATTGTGCGCGTCGAGCCGCTCGGCAAGCGGGCCCAGGCATTCGCGCAGCGACGGCGCGTCGTCGTCGAGGTTGATCCAGGCGCATCCGCCGAACGTCTCGACCCGGCAGGGGATGAGGTCGAGATCGTCCTCGCCAAGTTGACGTTCGGAAAACAGGTGCTTGCCGTAGACGCGGGTATTCTCGCCATTCATGTTCCATCGCCAGCCGTGGAACGGGCAGATGAAACCTTGTGCAGCGCAGTTGCCGTGCGCGGTTGCATGCGAGCAGTCGACCGTTGTGCCCCCGGCAATCGGCACCCCGCGGTGACGGCAGGCATTGTGCCATGCCTTCACCCCCTGTTCGGTACGCACGACCAGCACGGACTTGCCGACGTTATCGTATTCGATCCAGTCTCCCACTTCGGGGATTTGCTCCAGACGGCAGGCCATCTGCCATACATGCGGCCAGAGGTGTTCGAGTTCGGCCTGATAGAACGCGTCGTTGAAGTAGCGCTGGGCGGGAATGCGTTCCGGATCGTCTATTGGAAACGGAACGGGGCGCAGGCCCGTATCGGCTGACTTGAGCATGGGGTTCCTCTCCGTAGTATTCTTGTGGCCGCGGTCATTCCGCGTGCCTGTTCTATCGTTGCCGCGTATTTCCGTGCCGCGGTTCACATCGATGATGCGCGTAACTCTTGCCTGATGCAATCAGTTAGGGTTCTGAACGCGCGCGTATCGCCTGCACGGGCAAGCGGACGTTCCAAGAGAACGGTAGAGAAAAGGGCCGGGCAGGCTTTGCCGGTTAATTCCGGCATGGGCTTTCGGCTGAAACTGCCTGCCACTGATAGGCCGGCACCGTTATGACGGTAGGCGGGTATTACGACATCACCACGCCTGTCGCCGCCGGTCAGTTCGCTCTCGATCATGCAGGCATTGGCCCGGACAGCCGAACGTCAAAGGCCTATCCTGCAGGCCATTCCGTGTTCGAGGACGAACAGCAACTGGCCCGCTTGGCCGATGACATGCGCACCTGGGTGACAACGCTCGGAAAATAGCTGCTGAGGTCCCTTGGGAGGGGCGGGTTTCCCATTCGGTTCCATACATTCGGAAGAGGGATGGCAATCATCGACGAAGCGAACGCCCTCAGGGCTGGCCCTGGCTGTGGTCAAATGCCCACCGCCGTGCCGCCAACGATGATCTTTTGCGCTGGCGAGATATCTGGTGCCACCGCGTTCAATCCTGCATCGAAGAGCGAGTTTTCGTTCGAGGGTGCCGTCACGACGATGAGTTTCGATGCGCTACGATGAAATAATCCTGATTTTACAAAAGTATTGATCGATTTCCGAAGCGCTCGCGGCGTGGTTTCCTGTGCACGACGCTTTCGATTCCTGGTTGATCTGTCCGATGCTTCTTTCAATTCGTCGTCGAAGACTTGTCTGAAAATGCTGCAAGTGCGGTAATTGCAATTGGCATTACCTACTAACCTAGGTTAGTAGCGCATCAGGTCCGACGATAAGGATCGGTTTGATACCTACCCATGGAGAGTTCGAAATGAAAAAGTTTGGTTCTGGAACCGTTCTCGCGGCGGTTGCCGCTCTTGCTTTGATGCCTGCTTCGGTAAACGCAGAAACGACGCAGTCGGTGCGTGAAGTCACCGAAGACGCGGCCGCACCCGTGCAGCTCAACAGTGGCATGATGCTCTACAGCTCGACCGGCCACCGCGTCGCCCCGATCTACAGCGTGACCTCGGACGGCGATCCGCAGCTCATTCTGAACGGCCGTCTCGTTACCGTTCCGGCTTCGACGCTGTCGCTGGTGGACGGCAAGGTTACGTCCAACCTGACCAAGTCTCAGATTGCCAAGGCCAGGTAAATCCAGTTTGCGAGGCAGGAGGCGTCCGGTCAGGTGTGTGTGGTGAACACATCGCTTGTCAGACGTCCCCTGCCAGCCCGTGGGTGACCGGCAGGAGTTGTCCGATTATCCGGCGTGGACCGGAAAGACACGCGCATCGCCGTAGTCCCTGATGCGATCGACGTTATTCAGGGCTTCCATATCCGCATCGGAAATCTCGAAATCGACGGCAGCGTTGTAGCGGATATGATTGAGGTTGCCCGACTGCGGCAGCGGAAGCATGCTGAGCTCTTCGCGCCGGCTCGTGGCCGGATCGCTCCTGTTCGGCGTGGGATGGGGACTTGCCGGAATCTGCCCCCGGGCCCGCCGTCGTCAACTTGGCGATGGTGCCGTCCGTGGCCTTCGTCGTGCCGATGGTCGTTGGTCTGGTGGCTTCGGCGATGTGGGCGGCGCAGGCTCGGCTAAGCTGCTATTCTGCCAGCCCGGTGAAGACGAACCGTTGCACGCGCCGGCCGGTATTGACTTCCGTCGTGTAGACATTGCCTGCGCTGTCGACGTCGACGCTGTGCAGCCAGATAAACTGTCCCGGGTACCGCCCGTTGCGGCCGAATGACCCCAGGATCTGGTGTGTTTCGCGCAGCAGGATCCACACCCGACCGTTCATCATGTCGGCGACGTAGACATAGGTCCCGTCCGGGCTGAAGGCCACGTCGCTTGCCGTGCGGGTGCCGCCGGTTTCCGGCGCGATGACGATGTCCTTGATGAACGCGATCCCGGAAGGAGTCTCGCGGAACAGTTGCAGGCGGTTGTTGCGGCGGTCGCAGACATAGACGGTATTTTCGGGTCCGCGCACCACGCAGTGGACGATGTCGCCGAAGCTCCTGGACTCAGGGTTCGCGCCGCCATCGCCAGTGCTGGTCGCTTGGCTCTGATCGAACGGCTCGTCGCGAGTGCCGCCATCGGGCGCCCCGCCATAGGCCCCCCACATCTGTTTGAACGCGAGGTCGCCCTCGTCAAACTCGACGATCCGCTTGTTGATATAGCCATCGGCCACCAGCACGCTTTCGCCGTTGCTGGCGATATCGGCCGGATTGCCGAGAAACTCTAGTGAGCCATTACCGTCCGTCGATTGCCGGCGTCCGATCTGCCGGATGAACTTACCGTCCATGGTGAAGTTGAGCACGACATGGTCGCCATTGCCGTTACCGCCCAGCCACACGGTCATGGCGTCGTCGACAAACAACCCGTGCACATTGGCCGGCCATTGCTCGTTTCCGGTCTCGACAGCCTCGGGGCCCTTGCCGGTCACGGTGCTTTCGCCCGGGGCGATGTCCGGGCCGCCCCAGTTGCGCAGCAGGTTTCCTTCCTGATCGAACTGCATCACGTGGAGCGGAGCCTTGCAGCATCCCACGGCGATAGGCGGATCGCTATCGAGCCCGGTTTCCGTCGCGTCGAGAGAATTCGGGCGCGTCAGGATCCAGATGTTGTCATTCCGGTCGACCGAGAGGCCGGGAACCTGGCCTAGAATCAGGTCATCCGGCAGTTTCGGCCAGCTCGTATCGACCTTGAACATGGGAATGGGGACATCGTCGTTGAGCCGCTCGCGAGCAACGTCGACGAGGGTGTCCGCCTGCGCGGCACTGGCCGCCATTACCGTTGCGGCCATTAGCAGAACGCGTCTCAACTTCATCTCCCTCTCTCCGTTCTGTCAGCCGGACAGTTGGCCTATGATTTCCGGCAGCGCCTTCGCATAACGTACGACGTCTTCCATCTTTCCCGTGCTGACTCGCGAGTATTGCGCCCAGGGGCCGTAGGCGCCGCGGATCGCGATGCCGCGTTCCTGCATCGCGGCTTGAACCGCATCGGCATCGGGCACCTTCACATAGACGAAATTGGTCTGTGAGGGCAGGGCGGTCAGCCCGGCGGTCTTGACCGCATCAAGGATCATCGCCCGTCCTTCGGTCACCATGAGCTTGGATTGCTCGATGAACGCCGTGTCGTTGTAGCTGGCAATAGCACCGGCGATGCCTGCCACATTGCCACCGAAACTCATGAGGTAGCCTCTGATCCGATCGGCATTTTCCTCGCTGGTGATCGCGTATCCCACGCGCATTCCGGCCATGCCGTAGATCTTCGAAAACGTGCGGCAGATGATGACGTCGTGACCGTCGCGCACCAGGCCGACGAGCGAGTTGGCGTCGGGCGTGTCGGTCAGTTCGTTGTAGGCTTCGTCGATCAGCAGCGTGGCGCCCGGTGTGACCTTGGCGGCGAAGCTGCGCAGGGCGGCACTGTCGATCAGCATGCCGGTGGGGTTGTTGGGGTTGCATATCTGGATCAGCGAGACGTCGTCGCTCATGGCGCCTGCCATGGCATCGAGATCGACGCTCATGTCCGCGGCGAGCGGAACGCGGATCGATTTTACCCCCTGCCGCTCGCCGTAGTTGACCGTCGTATCCCAGAAAAGATCGGGGCACAGGATCGCGCCTTTCTCACCCCAGGCGAGTGCGATGGCGCAAAGGATCTCGGTCGATCCGCTGCCGAGGACCACCTGCTTGGGCGAAACGCCATTTCGCTCGGCGATCATGTCCTGAAGATACCCCACCCCGCGGTCGGCGTAGTAGCAGCCCATCCTGGCCGTCTTGCTGATCGCCTCGATGGCTGAAGGGGCAGGGCCGTATGGGTTTTCGTTCCGGCTGAGCAGGGCCTGTCCAGTGAGCGGCCCGAAATGCGATGCCTCGGCAGCAGGCGCGGCGGCGACGGTGCGAGCGGCAAGCGGTATCGCGCCGATCCCTGCGGAAAGGCTGGCTCCGGCGAGAAAATTTCTGCGATTGGCAATCATGGGAGAGTCCTTCCTTCAGTATTTGGCGATCATCGTCACTCCAACCACCAAGAGGTAAATTCCGAAGACGCGGCGTAGTACGGCCGGGCGCAGCAGGTGTGCGGTCGCGACACCGAGCGGCGCAACCAGCACCGACATGAAGGTGATCACGATCGCAGCGGGCAGGTTGACATAACCGACCGACCCCCACGGCAGGTTCGGCTCGCCGAAGCCGATGAACAGGAATCCGATCGTGCCGGGCAGGGCAATGATTGCACCCATCCCGGCAGCTGTGCCGATAGCCCGGTGGATGGGGCTGCCACAGGCCGTCATCACGAGAGTCGTCAGGGTGCCGCCGCCGATGCCCAGTAGCGCGGAGACAAGGCCCAGCCCGCCAGCGATGCCTGCTCGTGGGAGGCCGGTCGGCAAGGCGACGGCCACCTTCTGGACGCGAGGGGCAGGGCGCAGGAAATAGATCGCAAAGGCGAACACGCCGAAACCGAAGATCATCGCGAGTTCGGCGCCGCTGATCCGATCCGCTACCAGCGATCCGAATATCGTGCCCAGCGCAACGAAGGGCGCCCAGCTTTTCAAGACTGAGAAGTCGACGGCGTCGCGTGCGGCGTGGCTCATGGTCGAGCGGATGGAGGTAAAGATGATCGTCGCGAGCGAGGTGCCGACCGCGACATGAGCGACCTGCACGGGATCGACACCGAGCATCGGCAACAGGAAAACCAGCGCGGGAACGACGACGAAGCCGCCGCCAATCCCGAACAGGCCGCCGGCAAAGCCCGCGCCTGCCCCGGCAAGGAGCAGTGCCGCAATCGTCAGACTAAGAGAGTTCGGATCGCCCACATCCTGAACATACCCCACAGAGGGGGCGTGCCAAGCTAATTGTTGCGCCGCAGCATCCATGCTGTGGTGCAACAATTAGCTTGGCCGGGCACGACCGCTATGGCGCAATCGTTCTGAGCGTTGGGCGTCTGTGGACCGAAAGCTGAAGCCGGCGCGAAAAGCGGTGCGGTGTTGCAGCCATTGATCTGCGCAGTGCGACAACCTGCGGTGTACAAAGCCCTACTTGGACAACGGCTTGATCTTGAGTCTGCGCGGCGTCGTCAATCTCGATGCCGGCAGCGGCAAGGACCCTAGCAGAGCAGAACGAACAGCGGCCCCCCACCGCAGCGCGATCCGCACCTGAAGCCGCTCGACCTCGACGCCTAGGAACCCGCGGCACTTGTCACGTTTCTGGAAACCCTCTGATCCCCGACTTCAGTCGGGAGGATAGGCCGGGCGAGTGGTCTATCTTGGGTGTCGAGAGGCGAGACAAATGCCCGCCAGGTTTTGTTCGCGTTTGATCCAGCGAACGCGAGCCGGCCTCTCCTTGGCTGCCAAGGCCAGAAACCGGGCGGCGTGATTGTTCGTCGCCTGACCGGTGTTCAAGACGAGGTTTGCCTCCCGAATGACAGCGAGCGCGTCACCGATCAGTTCTATGTCGGCAAGGCCCAACGACTGGGCCTGTTCCATCGCCACGAGCAGGGCCAGCCATTCGGCGTCGGTATTGGTGCCGGTCCCGAGGTCTTCGAACAGATATTCGACGCCGCGTATGACGACAGCGGCCTCCATGTGCCCCGGGTTAGGACGAGAGCCCCCATCGAAGAATACTTTCACTCTTCGGCGTGCCATTCGAATATCGATCCTTCCGCTGCCAATCGTGACCGACCGGTCGTTGGGTCCTGGAGCCTGCAATACCCGCGTCGTCCGCATCTGCCAGCAATGGCAAGAAACTTGAAACAAAGAGCATTACTGCGGTTGAGGATCATGTGGGCACATTCGTTCGACCTGCTGGGCACTGCTGAGATCGAGGGGATGCGCACCGAAGTGCGGCGGTGGCACAAGGTCAGCCCATACAGCAATACCGTGGCAGTACCAGCCAACATCCTGAGATGCCGGTTTCGTGCGGGCGCGGCCCGACCGGGGCTTGCCGGACCCCGGCGTGCCGCCAGCGGCGCCTTTCGCTGCCGGGTTCGTTGCACTTCCTGCCGCGCTCGCACCATCGTGAATTCGAGTCCGACGGGGCCGATCTCGATGTCGTCATCATGTTTCTCGATGATGAGCGGATAGACTTCAGTCTGAGCGATCGGGCCCAGCGGGAGCTGTGGGTTCCTTCGCTGGTCGAGATCATCAACATCGTCTGCCGCGAAGCGATTGCGCTGGGCTTTTCCTCTGCGGCTTTGCTGGAATACTGCAAGGAAATCCTCGTCATCAAGCTGCTGCGCGAGCCGCTGAAGGACGAGTCCGTTCCCGGGGGCGCCGCTTTCAAGCGGCGACGGGCAAGTCACCGTCGTTATTCGTCGCGGAACTCCAGCTCGCGAAGTCGCGTGACAAGCGGTCTTCCATTTACTTCGCGTCGCAGGAGCATTCATCGCTGACACCGCGATAATGCGCGCCAGTACTGTGGTTGCGTTCATCGGGATCGTTGCTATCGGCGGTACGTGCACGATTCTTCCCCCCCAGATCGTCCGCGCCGTTTCCGCTTGCCGGCTACGATGGTGCTGCTCTTTCTCTTTTGCATGGCAGGCTGTGCATCCGGCCCGACTGCACTTCCGTTCGATAGGCCAGCCCCTGAGCAGAACACAGGAAGGGCGTTGGGCCATTGGTGGCAGAAGGCCGGTGATCCCGTTCTGGCTGCGGTCATCGAGAACGGGCTGGCCCGGGACCCTGCGCTGATTTGTGAAGCCCATGCTTTGCGGCTCGCGGCAGATCGGGCGCGGGGGCATGGCGAACGGATCGACGTGCGGATCAGCCGGCTTTTCGGCAACAATGGAGCCGAGGAGGCTGAAGCGCGGCACCTGGCCGCCTTGTATCGTTATGCCGATCACCGCGCAGCCCGCGCTGCTGAAATCGCCACAGCCTACATCGAAGCGAGAAGGTTGCAGGAAGTGCTGTTTATTCGGGAGAACCTGCAAGCTCAATATGCAGACAACGCCGAGATCGCAGGCTTCCGCCGAGAGGCCGGGCTGGTCTCGGGTATCGACACCGGGCTTGCGGATTCGTTCCTCGGGTTAGGCGCATCAGGGCTGCAGTTGTTCCGGACCCGTCTGGAAGAGGCGCGGTCAACCTTGAGCCGTCTTACGAGCATCGAGGAGGCAAGAGTGTTGGAGTTGCTGGGCAATCAGGGGCGCGTTCCTGATATTGCTATCGATGCGGGTGGCCTGGAGGAGATTGATCTCGCAGAGCGCCCGGATTTGCTTGCCTTGCATTATCGGCTGTCTGCGAAGGTGATCGGGAAAGGGGGCAGTCCGCTTTCGGCGCACGTCGACAAGCAAGCCGATGGTCCTCCCGGCGATAGCTCGCGTGAGCAGGAGCGGGCGCTCTACAGAGACGCGTGGGCAAAAGCCCATACCGACGTGGAGCGTGCCCGCAGCGCTGCCAATGCCGCCGCTGCCAGACAGGTGGACTTGTCGAAAAGTATGGTGATCGCGCGCCGGACGGCAGAAGATGCGCGGCTGGCCTATCGCAATGGAACGGAGACCTTCGCCACGCTTTTCGTAGCCGAAGCGGCCTTGTTGGCCGTCGAGGAGGGGCATGTCGCTGCCCGCGCCGAGTTGGCCGTGGCAACGATACAGTCGTGGAGGGACCGAGGGGGAGGATGGAGTGCTGCAGATCTTGGCGCGGACATGCCGAAGTCCGCGGCTGGCGAGGTAATCGCTTGTGAGTGACGACGGCGGGCGCAGTCCATCGGCCCTCGATACCTTGCTGGGCGCCGCGCCCCGCAAGCGCCGCCGTCACCTTTTCGCCACAGTCGTCTTGGCCATTGCCATCCTGGCGGCAATCGTCCTCGCCGTGCGGTTCTTCGCCGGTCAGGAGAGCCCCTACCTGTTCGCGCCGGCCCAAATCGGCGATCTGGAACCCAAGCTGGCCGAACGCGGCCTTGTACAAGGGAGCCATGATCTTGCCATTTACGCGCGCACAAGCGGGACAATCGCTTCGCTGGCAGCGTCGTCGAATGGGCAGGTCCGGTATGGGCAGGAATTGGCGCGCATCGACTCCGGTCCTTTGAAGCAATTGCTAGAGGCCGATACGGCGAGCCTTGAGGCTGCAGAAGCGGATCTCGCGGCCCAAAAGGCGATTGCGGCCCAGAAAGCTGAGCTTCTGGCGCGTTTCGAACGGGTTTGGCAAAAATCCGACGGGCGCGTCCCGGCGCGCAACGAAATGTCCGCCGCTCGCAGCGAAGCACTACGCAGTCGGCAGGCAGAGCTTGCCGCCGAAGCGCGTTTGCGCGCTGCCCGACTGGCGGTGGAGGCCCGGCAGGAGCAACTTTCCAATACCGTGATCAGAGCGCCGTTCTCCAGCTTTCTTACGCTGCAAGGGGCCGAGAAGGGGCAGCAAGTCAGGGAAGGCGCGCTTCTTTTCCGGCTGACGCCGGAAGACGACACATTGATGATCACAGTGCCCTGGAAGTTCGCCGGAGCCACGGCAAAGCCGGGAACCAGGGCTGCGGTTCGCTTCGACGACCTGTCCGGTCAGACATTCGAGGCAAAACTTGCACGCATCGATGCGGGGCCTGAAGGCCCCATCGGGGTATTCGTGCTCGAAGACGCCGACGATCGGATACAGCCGGGCATGGAAGCGGCGCTGGAAATGACGCTGCCGGAGCGCCGCGGTGTATTGCTGGTTCCGGCTGCAGCGCTCGAGTTTTCGCCTTACCGTTCGCCCCAGCGAGTGCGTCCGCAGATATATCTGCTTGGCGAGGATGGCACGCCGCGACGCGTAGACGTCACTATCGGTGCCAGTGATGGAAGTCGAACCGAAATCTTCTCGAATGCGGTTGAGCCCGGCGCCCGGGTCATCATCGGTCTGCGCAGTGCCGCCGACAACTGATCCTCGGTGTGTCGCAACCATTGCCGGCTCTGAGCGTATGATCTTGGCAACGGGGAAATGTATTGGCGAGGACCAGAGCAATACCGGATCCTACTGAAAGGTCTGCAGCGACGCGGCGGAATGCCGGTTCAAGCGTAGAATCCTCGTTTCAGCAAGGTATGACGAGGCGAAAGGCGGGTGCCCTGTTTGCGGGCGCTCTCGGCTTGGCGGCCTTGCCTTCATCCCTTCGCGCAGCGAGTAGCCGTTTTGCCACGCCCCGGAGCTTTTCCTGGCAAGGACTGGTGCGGCAGGCCCGGGATCTTGCCGCCAGGGAATATTCAGCGCCGGAAAAGCCGGCCAACTTGCCAACAGACTTCGACGCGTTTGGCAAACTCGCCTATGGCCCTGCCGGATCGCTCGGCGGCAATGTGCGGCTGTTCCCGGCCGCCCGGGGTATCGCCGAACATTCCGTGGCATTGCACCTGGTGGACGGAGGGCAGGCACGGCGTCTGGTTGAGACCGACGGACTGTTCGTCGGTGGCGCATCGGCCGATCCGGCAGGCTTTCGCGTCATGGAAGCAGGGCAGGCAGGCGATTGGCTGGCGTTCCTCGGGGCATCCTACTTTCGTGCCTCCGGCTCGCGAGATCAGTACGGACTGTCGGCGCGCGGCATAGCTGTCGACACCGGAACCGGCCGGCCCGAGGAGTTTCCCGCGTTCACGGCATTCTGGATCGAGCCAGTCGATAACGATCATGTCCGCATTTTCGCTTTGCTCGATGGGCCCAGTTTGGCCGGAGCTTACGCGTTCGACTGTCGCAAGAACGGGGAGGGCGTGGAGCAGAACGTACAGGCGAGCCTGTTCTTCCGCCGCGACATCGAACGGCTCGGCATCGCGCCGGCCACTTCCATGTACTGGTACGACCAGCACGATGCGCGTTCCGACTGGCGCCGTGAAATCCATGATTCCGATGGATTGGCCATATGGTCAGGCACTGGCGAGCACATCTGGCGTCCTCTGGAAAACCCCGACGAAGCGCGCGTCACAAGCTTTCGTGCCGATCGCGTTAAGGGCTTCGGACTCATGCAGCGCGATCAGGCTTTCGATCACTTTCAGGATGACGGGGCATTCTATGACCGTCGTCCCTCCCTCTGGATAGAGCCCGACGACGATTGGGGCCCGGGCAGGGTGATGCTCTACGAGATGCCTACTGACAACGAAACGCAGGATAATATCGCCGCGTTCTGGGTGAGCAATCAGACCGCCCGGCGCGGGGAGCGGCGGGATATTGGCTACACGCTGACCTGGGCTTTCAGCGCTCCTTCTGAAGTAACCAATGCCCGGTGCGTGGACATGTTCGAGGGACCGGCGGGAAGGCCCGGGGAGCCGCCGACTGCCGGGGCTCGAAAGTATGTCTTCGACTTTGCCGGGCCAGTGCTGACGGGGCAGGGCCGGGATGCAGGGATCGATGCTGTCACCGACCTGCCCTCGGACGCGCTGCTGTCCCTGTCCGCCTACCCCGTGGCGGGGGCGGAAGCACGCTGGCGCGTCATGCTGGACGTGAAGCTCTCCGCCGTACCGCGTCCGGAAATGCGGCTGTACCTCAGGCGAGGAACCGCCGCCCTCAGCGAAACCGTTATCAAGATGGTGAAGCTATGACCCGAGTTCGAACCCACACCTTGCGCCAACTTCCGCAAGAAGCGCCGCTCGACATGCCGGTCCAGCGGCTCCACGGTTCCGCGCCCGGATCGATCGAAGTAGTCACGCAGCCGCACGGCATGCTCGTGAAGCGCCTGCTCCTCATAGCCCTGACGGCGGTTCTGGGGCTCGCGGCATCCAGCGAGCTGCGCTTCACGTTTTCGCGCGACGGGCTCGATGTTTTCGAAGTGCTTCTGCTGCTATTTTTCGTGCCGCTGTTCAGTTGGATCGCCTTTGGGTTCGTGAACTCGGCGATTGGCTTCGTGAAGCTCATCAGCGGGGAACATCCCGGCTTTTCAACCATTCCCAGCCCGGGCCAGTCTCTACGCCACCGCACTGCCGTGCTGATGCCCGTCTACAATGAAAGTGTGGAAGCCACTTTTAGCCGGGTCCGCGCCATGACGCGGTCGATCCATGAAGCCGGCGGCGCAGATTGGATCGACTTTTTCATCCTCAGCGATTCAAACGAACTTCACGGCAAGCGAGAACTGGCAGCCTGGCGCGAGGTTGCTACCGAGGCGGCGATCCCGGTCTATTACCGCCGGAGGGAAAAGAACACCGCCCGCAAGCCCGGCAACATCGCGGAATGGGTCCGGCGCTTTGGGGCGGCCTACGAATGCATGCTGGTGTTGGATGCAGACTCGGTGATGAGCGGCGACGCTATCGTCGGCATGGCGGCGATCATGGAGGAGCGCCCTTCGATAGGGCTGCTTCAGACCGTGCCGATGATCATCAATGCACGGACCCTGTTCCAGCGCTGGATGCGCTTTGCCAGCGAAGCCTACGGTCCCATCGCTTCGGCTGGCCTGCTGTGGTGGTCGGGTTCTGAGGCCAACTTCTGGGGACACAACGCCATCGTGCGCACGCGCGCTTTCGCGGAGAGCTGCGGCCTGCCCGAGCTTCCTGGCAAGGCGCCGTTCGGCGGCCATATCCTGAGCCACGACATGCTGGAGTCGGCCTTGCTGCGACGCCGGGGCTGGGCCGTACACATGGTGATGATCGGCGGATCCTATGAAGAATATCCGCCAACCATTGTCGACCATGCGATCCGCGACCGTCGCTGGATGCAGGGCAATCTGCAGCACCTTCGCCTGTTGGGCGTGTCCGGTCTGCACTGGACGAGCCGCCTGCATTTGCTGATCGGCGCCTCCGCTTATCTGACATCGCCCGGTTGGCTGCTCCTGTTGCTGGTAGCCATCGCGCAGGTTGCAAGCGGCGCAGGGGAAATTCTGGCAAGCGCTGCGCCCGCGAGCGTGCTTTGGCTGACGGTGTTGCTGCTCTTTGGTCCGAAGCTCATGGGGCTGGTCTGGGTGCTTGCGGATAAGCAGCGCCGGCGTGACTTCGGTGGCATTCGGTCCATCCTCGGGTCAGTCGCCGTCGATATACCGCTTGCCATGCTGTTTGCCCCCATCGCCATGGTCACGCAGACGAAGGCACTGTTGGGAATGCTGCTCGGCATCTCCTCAAGTTGGCACACGCAGGATCGGGAAGCCCGTCGAATACCTGCTCGTGAGGTCATCCCCGATCTGCGCGAACATCTGGCCCTGGGTGTCGCTTTTGCCGCGACCGCATGGATCGATCCCGTCCTGGCCTTGTGGCTGTCCCCGCTGACGATCGGGCTGCTCCTCTCGCCATGGATCGTCAGCGTTACGTCCGATGCCCAGTCAGATATGGCGGGCAAATCTTTGCGGATCTTCGCAGCGACGAAGCCCGATATTGCATGGCCGCCGAACGAAACGGAAATGTGCGCAATGCCGTCGGTCGGTGCCAGCAGCGACGCTGTCCGCGAGTTGGTGCCAGAGCATCTCCGACCTGCCGCTGGGGCAGGACGCATCGTTCACCGACCGCAGGTGTCAGACTTCGCTAGAGCTGTTCTCCCGCCGGGTTGGGAACCATAGGACGATCCTGCCAAGTCCCGCCCAGCGCGCGGAATAGGTCGACTTGCGCAAAGGCTACGTCGCGCGTCGCTAGCGCATAGTCGGCATCCGACTGCGCCAGTGTGCGCTGGGCGTCGAGCAGGGCCAACGCGTCGATCTGTCCGCGCCTCTGGCGCGCGAGACTGACCTTAGCGGCTCGCTCCGCCGCATCGCGCGCGGAAGCAAGGCGGTCCTTGCGCAGCAGCGCGTTGCGATAGGCGGACAGCGCCGTCTCGGTTTCCTCCAGCGCGCGCAGCACGGTACCGTCGAACGTGGCGAGGTCGGCCTGTGCATCCGCCTTGGCTCCGCCGATGCGGGCGCGGATCGCTTCCTGATTGGGGAAAGCCCACGAGATCAGCGGCCCGATCAGCCAGCGTAAGGGGCCAGCGCCGAACACGCCGGTATCGCCGAGCGCGGTGGTGCCGACCGAAGCGCCCAGCGTGATCTTGGGGTAGAGATCGGCCGTCGCCACGCCGATCCGCGCGGTATCGGCGGCAAGGCGGCGTTCTGCGGCCTTCACGTCGGGACGGCGGGCCAGCAGTGTGCGGCCGTCACCCACGGGGATCGGCTGGCCGACATCGGGTGTGGTAGTCCGTTCGCGCACCTGCGCCGGAAGGTCCTGCGGCGTGCGGCCCGTCAGCGTGGCAAGACGGAACAGCGCGGCATCGCGCGTGGCCAGTAGCGTGGGGATCGCGGCGGCCTGCTGCTCGCGAAGCTGGGTGACGCGGATCACGTCCAGCTTCTGGTTGAGCCCGTGCTCGAAACGGGCATTGGTGATCCGCACCGAACGGTCGAGCAGATCCACCGTATGCCGCGCCACGGCCAGTTGCCCGGCCGCGCTGGTGGCATCGACATAGGCGCGCACGGTATCGGCGACCACCGTCACCCGCACGGCATCGGCATCTTCCTGTGCGGCGGCATAATCGGCGCGCGAGGCTTCGATCCCGCGGCGAACGCGGCCGAACAGGTCGAGTTCGTAGCTGACGGCGAATTCGCCATCCACGGTGCGCCGCTCGCGCTCGAAGCCGGGCAGGACCTGGCTTTCGGGCACGCGGCCATACGTGCCGGTGCCGTTGAGCGCGGTTTGCGGCAAGGCGTCCGAGCGCGATCCGCGCAAGTTCGCGCGCGCTCTTGCGATGCGCGCCACGGCCACGCGGACATCGGTGTTGGCGGCCAGCGCATCCTGCACAAGGCCGTTGAGCACAGGATCGTCATAAAGGCGCCACCAGGTGTCATCGGGCGCGTTGGCCGCGATTTCCGGTGACTGGGCACCGATGAACGGCGCCTCGGCGGCGGGGGGCGCCACCGGCGCGACATCGTCGGGACCGGCAGCGCAGGCCGCGAGGCTGGCCGAAGCCAGCAGCAGCGCGGCAAGGTTGCGCGTCTTCATCTTGGTGGTTCCTTTCATTCCGCCGGTTCCAGCGCGTGGCTTTCATGCTGCGGGCGGCGCGGACTTCCCGGGAAGCGGTTCGCCAGATGGCGGCACACCACATAGAAGGTGGGAGTGAACAGCAGGCCGAAGGCGGTCACGCCGGTCATCCCGAAGAATACCGCCGTGCCCAGCGCCTGGCGCAGTTCGGCGCCCGCGCCATCGGCGATCACCAGCGGCACCACGCCCAGAATGAACGCGAAGCTGGTCATCAGGATCGGCCGCAAGCGCGTGCGCGCGGCATCGACGGCGGCCTCGACCGGGGACAACCCGCGCTCCTCTTCCGCCTGCTTGGCGAACTCGACCACGAGGATCGCGTTCTTGGCCGCCAGCGCGATCAGCACGACAAGGCCGATTTGCGTGAGGATATTGTTATCCATCCCGCGCAGGTTCACGCCCAGCATGGCGGCGAACAGGCACATCGGCACGATCAGCACGATCGCCAGCGGCAGTGTCAGGCTCTCGTACTGGGCCGCCAGTACGAGGAACACGAACAGCACTGCCATGCCGAACACGATACCCGCGGTATTGCCGGCTTCCGTCTGCTGATAGGCAATGCCGGTCCATTCGTGGCCATAGCCTGCAGGCAGGGCTTCGTCGGCGACGCGTTCCATCGTCGAAAGCGCCTGGCCGGTGGAGTAGCCCGGCGCCACGCTGCCATCGATCTCGATGGCGCGCTGCAGGTTGTAGCGCACGACGCGGTAGGGGCCGGTCTTGTCCTTGAAGGTGGCGACCGAACCGATCGGCACCATCGCGCCGGAGTCCGAGCGGGTCTTCAGGTTGGCGATGTCCGCCGTGGTGCCGCGATAGGGGGCATCCGCCTGCGCGGTAACGCGATAGGTGCGGCCCAGCAGGTTGAAGTCGTTGATGAACGCCGAGCCCAGATAGACCTGCAGCGCTTCAAATATGCGCTGCGGCGGCACGCCCAGCAGATCGGCCTTGCGCCGGTCCACATCGGCATAGACGCGCGGGGTCGCCGTATTGAACAGGGTATAGACCTGCTGCAGTTCGGGCGACTGGTTGGCTTGCGCCAGCAGCGGTCCCACGGCCTTGGCCAGTTCGCCATACCCGCGGCCTTCCTTGTCCTCCACGATCATGCGGTAGCCGCCCGGAGGGACGATGCCATTGATGGTCGGCGGGGGCAGGAGGATGGCCTGCCCCTTGTCGAAGCCCTGCAGCGCGGCCTGCGCCTTCTGCATGATGCCTTCATAGGTCACGCCGAGCTTCTTGCGTTCCTCGAAGCTCTTGAACGGGAAGTAGATGGCGGCGGCATCGGGCGTCTGGGTGCGCGAGGGGCCGTGCAGCCCTGCGAACATCACCGCGCCGCGCAGGCCTTCGATTGGCAGGATGCGCTTGGCGACCTCCTGCATGGCCTCATCCGTGCGTTCGAGCGAGGAGCCCGGTGGCAGGAAGATCGCGGTCAGGAAGTAGCCCTGATCTTGCTGCGGCACGAAGCCGGCCGGAGTTGCCCAGAACAGGCCGACAGTCGCGGCGATCAGCGCGGCATAAGTCGCCATCATCCGCAGCGGCCGCAACACGAGCCGGTGCGTCAGGCGGGCATAGGCCTCGCTCATCCGCTCGAAGCCATGGTTGAAGCGGTCGGCGGCGGTTTGAAGCCAGCGCTTCCAGCGCAGCGCATTGGCGGGCAGCGGATGCCGCTCGCGCAGCAGGATCGCCGCCAGTGCGGGCGAGAGCGTGAGCGAGAGCAGCAGCGAGATCACCGTCGCGGTTGAGATGGTGACGGCGAACTGCTTGTAGAACTGGCCGGAGATGCCCGAGATGAACAGCGTCGGCACAAACACGGCGCAGAGTACCAGCACGATCGCGACCAGCGCGCCCGAGACCTCGTCCATGGAGCGGCGGGCCGCCTCGATGGGTTTCATCCCGTGCTCGATGTAGCGTTCGACGTTCTCGACCACGACGATGGCGTCGTCGACGACGATGCCGATCGCCAGAACCAGTCCGAACAGCGAGAGGTTGTTGAGCGAATAGCCCAGCGCCGCCAGCATCACCGCCGTGCCTACCAGCGATACCGGAATGGCGATGATGGGGATGATCGCCGCGCGCCAGTTCTGCAGGAACACGAGGATGACGAGCACAACCAGCACCACCGCCTCGAACAGCGTGTGGTACACGGCGTCGATCGATTGGCCGATGAATTCGGTGGGGTTGTAGATCACCGAATATTCCAGCCCATGCGGGAACGACGTTGCCAGTTCATCCATCTGGTTGCGAACGGCCTGCGCGGCGTCGAGCGCGTTGGAGCCCGGGCGCTGCAGCACCGCGATGACTACGGTCGGCTTGCCCGAAAGGTAAGTGTTGGTGCCATAGTCCTGCGCGCCCAGCTCCACGCGGGCGACATCGCGCACGCGGATCTGGCGTCCGTCTGGATCGGTGCGGATCACGACATTGGCGAACTCCTCGGGCGTCTTGAGGCGGCCCTGCAGCTCGACGCTGACCTGATAGGCATTCCCCTGATCGTAAGGCGGCTGGCCCAGCGCGCCCGCGGAGACCTGCACGTTCTGCGCGCGCAGGGCGGAGACGATCTCGCCCGCAGTCAGGTCCAGCGCGGCGGCCTTGCCCGGATCGATCCAGATGCGCATGCCGTAGTCGCGCGCGCCGAACAGGCGCACGTCGCCCACGCCATCGAGGCGGGCGAGCTTGTCCTTCACCTGGGTGAGCGCATAGTTCGAGATGTAGTCGCGGTCGAAGGTGCTGTCGGGCGATTGCAGGTTCACCACCATCAGGAAGTCCGGCGAGGACTTGCGCGTGACGATGCCGAAGCGCTGCACCTCCTCCGGCAGGCGCGGCGTGGCGATGGCCACCCGGTTCTGCACGAGAACCTGCGCTTCATCCAGATCGGTACCGATCTTGAACGTGACGGTGATCGTCACCTTGCCGTCGCCGGTGGACTGCGAGTCCATGTAGATCATGTCGTCGACGCCGTTGATCTCCTGCTCGATCGGCGCGGCGACAGTGTCGGCCACGGTCTCGGCGGAGGCGCCGGGGTACTGCGCAGTCACCGTCACCGTCGGCGGGACGATGTCGGGATACTGGGAAACGGGAAGGCCGAAGAAGGCGAGCGCGCCCACCACGGTGATGACCACCGCGATGACGCCCGCGAAAATCGGCCGGTCGATGAAGAACCGGGAAAATCGCATGGATATGTGCCCCTGTGTGGAGGGCGCCGTCGGGGGAGGGCGCCCTCGCTACGGGTGAATCAGTTGGCCAGGGTCGCCTGTGCGGCGACTGGCTCGGAAGGTTCTGAACGTGCCGGAGCGGCGTGCGGATCGGTCTGGATCTGGCCGCGCCGCGTGGTCACCTTGGACCCGGCCACGGCGGCCTGATAGTTCGATATCACCACCCGGTCCTGTGCCGCGAGCCCGGCGCGGATCACGCGCAGACCGCCGACCATCGGGCCGAGTTCGACCGGCTTGGCCGTGACCATGCCGTCCTTGCCGACTGTCAGCACGATCTTGCGCGCCTGATCGGACTGGATCGCCTCGTCGGGCACCAGCATGGCCTTGACGGTGCCGCTTTCGGCCAGGCGCATATTGCCGAACATGCCCGGCGTCAGGAAGCCATCGGGATTGTCGAGCACGGCGCGCACGCGGATCGTGCCGGAGCGGGGATCGAGACCGTTGTCGGTGAAGTCCAGCGTGCCTTTCCAGCGATAGTCCGCTTCGTCCTGCAGGCGTACCTGCAGGGAGGCGGGTGTCTTGCTTTCCGCCCGGTCGCGCTGGGTCTTGAGGAACAGGGCTTCGGATGCATCGAACGTGAAGTAGATCGGATCGACCGCGTTGATCGTGGTCAGCAGCGTCGCATTGGCATTGTTGTCGCCGGAAACGAGGTTGCCGGCATCGACGCGGCGGTCCGAAATCCGGCCGGAGATCGGCGCGCGCACAGTGGTGAACTCCATGTCGAGCGCCCGTTCGCGGCGGCGCGCCTGAGCGGCAGCCAGCGCAGCAGTGGCCGAGCGGACGCGGGTACGCAGCTGGTCGATTTCGCTGGCGGCGATGGCCTCGTCGCCGGTCAGCCCGGCCACGCGGTCATAGTCGGATTTCGCCAGGGCCAGCGCGCTTTGCGCCGATGCGACGTCCGCTTCTGCCCCGGCCAGTGCCGCGCGGTAGGGGCGCGGGTCGACCTGAAACAGCGGCTGGCCCTTGCGGACGGTGTCGCCGTCCCGGAAGTAGATCCGGGTGATCGCGCCCGAGACGCGCGGACGCACTTCCACGGTCTTGCTGGGGGCGAAGCGGCCGATGTAATCGTCCCACTCTGTCACTTCGCGCACCAGCGGATGGGCTGCCTGAACCGAAGGCGGCGCGGGCGCTGCGGCGGCTGTTTCTCCGTGATCGAGGAGACTCCAGCTTCCGCCGGCTACCAGAACCAGCGCAAGGGCGCCCATCGCTATATGGCGGCGCCTGAAGCGCTTGCGCGGACTTTCCGGGTCGGCTTGTGCCGCGGGGGCGGTCGTTTCGAACTTTGCTGGAAAATTCATGCGGCGATCCTCTGGAACGGGGCCCGGATGCGCCCGATAATGTCTATGACGGCCCCGATTTCATCTTCGCTGAAACCTGCGGCTTGCGCTTCCTTCAGCGCGGATGCGGGCAACTGATAGCCCTTGTGCCAGGTGTGGACGGCTAGCCTGCGCAATGCCTCCAGACGTTCATTGGCGAGCATGGAAGAGGCGGGTTGCGGACCGAGGATCAGGCGGGCAAACCATCCCCTCTTGCGCGGTGCCCGCAAGCTCTTGAGGCTGTCGTTGCGCGCCAGTTCGATAACACGTCTCTCTTGCAAGGTCAGAGACGCGTTCTGCCGGAATGACTGGACAGCGGCCGAAGGATCGACACTTCGGTCGTTGCGCGCCGGGTGCGTTGCATCGCTGAAGTCGATGAATGCCATTTCTTGTGCTCCCTGAAGGTGCCCGGCGCGCGCCCCGTGGCGGGGGGATGGGGGCGAGGCGCGCGCCAAGGCGTTCCCCGGCGCAAGGGCCGCCGGAAAAGTCGTGTGCAAAGCCCGTCCGCAAGCCGCGATGCGATAGCGCACCGGGGCGGATGGTCGTTATTTCAATGTCGGAAGCTCCCTGGCGAAAAGGGAGCACCGCAGGTCAGCCGGCCGGAGCCGGTGTGGGTGGTCGGATCATCGGCTCTCCTTCAAAGGGTGAGTCGGCTGTGCATTGTGTACCGAATGGTATATAAATTTCCAGCTGACGCAGTCAAGCCGATTTCTGTACCGACCGGTAAATTTGGTCGGAAGCACCCGGTTTCAAGAGGTGAATGGCCACTGAATGAAGTTTTTTCTGCGGCTCGCAGCCGCCGCGGATCAGCGTCCGGGCCAGATCGCCAGAAAAGTATCGACGATATTCTGCATCTCGTCCCGGCTGGCGCCGCCCTGGGCCTTGACGGACAAGCCTTGCATCACGGTCGTGAGGCATTGGGCCAGTGCCTTCGGATCGACACCGTCAGGCAAATCGCCCTCGGCCTTGGCGCGTTCCAGACGTTCCACTACCGCGGCTTCCGATGACGCGCGGCGCGCAATGATATGGTCGCGAAGAGAGGGCGCCTCGGTGGAGCAGGCAACCATGCTTATGACGCCAAGACAGCCTTGTGGGTCTTTCGCGCCGCAATGAGTGTCAAGGGCACCTTCCAGCAGCTTTTGTGCGACAGCCTTGCCTGAAGGGGCTTCCAGTGCTGTTTTGACGTAGGCGAGCTTTTCCCGCTCGTAGAGGTCGAGTGCCTTCTTGAACAGCGCTTCCTTGTTGCCGAAGCAGGCATAGAGGCTGGGCTTGGTGATACCCATCGCCTCTGTCAGTTCGGCCATGGACGCACCTTCGTAACCGTGCTGCCAGAATATCTGCAGCGCGCTGGCCAGCGCCTTGTCGGGATCGAATTCCCGCGGCCTGCCTCTCGCCTTGGTGGTCGCTTCGGAGTATTTCATACCGTGTGGTATATAGGGACGCTATCGGATGTCGTCCAGCGGGCCATGAACCGGGCCATAAGCGAACCGATCGCCTGATGGGTTTAAAGGTTTGTGAAAACGCAAACGGCCAGCCCGGCATGTGCCGGGCTGGCCGCTGCTTCATTGTAACTGGTAGTCCTCAGAACTTCTTCTGGAAACCGAGCTGGAAGATCCGGCCAAGCGTGAAGGCATAGGAAGGGTCGTAGCCGTTCTGGCCCGCGTTCTTGTACACCGGCGGCTTTTCGTCGAGCACGTTCTGGACGTTGAGCGTCAGCGACAGGTCTTCGCGGTCTGCGGCTGCAACCCCGGCACCGAACCGCGGCCGAGGAACACACCGCATTCGCCGGGATTGATCGTGGTGCCCACGTGATCTGAAGGTGTTCCCGAAGTCGTTGTAATCGTCGCAGCGTCCCGAAATCGAGACATCGCCGAACGCTTCATCGCACTCGCAACTTCCCAAACTTGACATGCCGCGTAGATGACTGCCGCGAAATCCCATAGGCTAATCGCTGGCTTATTTGCGCAACAAAGCCAGATCGCCAGATCTGAACGGGAGTCAGTCGATCGCCGATTCCAGAGTATTGCTGCTGAGCGATGGCCCGAGAGCTTTCACCAATGGGCCGAGCCACCGTGCGTAGTTTTTCCATTGTTCGATGCCGTCGGTGAAGATGGGCTGGCGAACCTGTTCCGAGCTTGCCGTTCGTACCGCGCGGTCGTTTTTGTAGAATTCGAGGCAGGCCTGTTCGAAGGACACGCCGACATAGTCGAGCAAGCTTCGCACCTGGCGCTCGGTATCGGTCACCATGTCTTCGTAGACCACTCGGTGCACCGCGCCGGGCGCCGCGGCGTCGTAGGCGGTCATCAGGTCCACGTAGTCGCGGTAGTACCGGCCGATGTCGGCAAGGTCGTAGGAGAAGGTCTGGCCGCGGGCGAAGTGCTGCTTCCACCCCGAGAAGCAGCACGACAGCGGGTGGCGCCGGGCGTCGATGATCTTCGCGTTCGGGAGGATCAGCCGTATCAGGCCGACGTGCTGCCAGTTGTTGGGCATCTTGTCGATGAACAGCGGTTTGTCGGTCCGGCGGTGGACGCGCGTGCGCTCGATGTATTCCTCGCCCAGGCGCAAGCGGTCGGCCGGGGTGAGCGATGCAATCAGGGTCTGGAAATCGGCGAACTCGCCCTCGTCCAGCCGCGATTGGAGACGGCCGGCGATCATCATCATTTCCGGCAGTTCCATCGTGCCTTCCACCTGGCTGTGGCTGGCGAGGATCTGCTCGACGAGCGTCGATCCGGAACGGGGCAGGCCCACGATGAAGATCGGATCTGGCGTCGGGCAGCCGCCCATGCCCATCCGGGCGATGAACGCTGCGGAAAAGGTCCTGGCCGCGTCCGCCGCTTCGGCCGAGAAATCGTCCGCATCATGGAGGATCATCGTGCGGCGGAGGCGGTTGCCCTGATCGTAGTGGTGGAACGAGGCGGGGTAGTCCTTCGCATCCTCCAGCGCCTTGCCCAAAGAGAAATGGAGGTGGAAGATGTCTTCCTGCCTGGTCTCCGTTTCCAGCTCCAGGTCAGAGAGTGCCTGTTTCATCGTGGCCATGTCGTCCGGCCCCAGTTTCACCGTCTTGAGGTTGGCAAGGCTCCACCAGGCTTCGCCCATGCTCGGCTTGTACGTTACCGCCTGACGGTACGCGTGAACGGCCTCTGCCTGCTTGCCAAGGGTCTTCAGGACATGGCCGAGATTCTGCCAGACCTGAGGTTGATCGGGGTTCTGCGCGAGCAGGTGCTGGTAAAGTTGCTCCGCCTCTTCCTGATGGCCGAGTCGTACCAGCACCGACGCCTTGATGAGATCGTGACCGGGGCTCTTGACCGGAGACATGCCGAGCGTTTCCGCATGCTCGAGCGCCTCGGTCAGCCGATTGTTCTGGAGCAGCAGGCGCACTAGGAAATCGCGGGCGAGATCGAACCCCGGGGCCAGTTCCAGAGCGCGCTCGACCCATGTCATCGCCTCCGTCATGTCTCCGCGTCGCCAGTTGACTTCACCCAGCAGGCGGCAACCGGCCGGGTCATTCGGCAGCCGATGGAGGCGCGCTTCCAGCAGGGGAGCGCTGTCGTCCAGACGGTCTTCGTTCATCGCGACCGCCGCCTTGAGCAATTCGGGATCGCGCGAAGAGGCGTGCACGCCGGAAAGGTCGGCGCGCCATGCGTCTTCCGCGCGGCCCGCCTTTCGCAGTTCCTTTGCCAGCAGGAACCAGCCGTTTGCCACGGCCGGCTGATTTTTCGTCAGGTTTTCGAGGGCGGCAATGGCATCGCGGGTCTGGCCGGCTTCGCTTGCCGCCTGCGCCAGTTCCCAAAGAATGGCCGGGACACGCGGCTGGCTGCGGACCAATGCGGTGAGGCGCGGCAGGGCTGCGGCCGGTTTGCCCAACTTGCGCAGGGCTTGACATGCCAGAAACTCCGCTGGTGGCAGGCCGGGCGCACGTTTCAGAATGGCTTCGGCCTGTGCAAGCGCTGCTTCCGGTCGGTTTTCGAGCAGTGATGCCGCTTCGGCCAGCGCCGCTGAGGGGGCGTGCGGATCGGGTGTTCCGACGGGGGGGCTCGCCATCTTGACCGAGGCCCTTACGACCATGGTCCGCCGCAAGGGCGCGGAGCCTGATGTGCATCGCTGTCGGCAGGCGTCAATGCGATCGAGAAGCAGTCTGTTCGGGCGGCTCTTGCCAGTGCATTTCCAACCCTGCCTGACCACGAAATTCTGGAAGCGATCCCCATGCGATTCCTTATTTTGCGTTGCACCATGAACCTAGGACGACCGTTATGGTTCGTCGAGATGAACCGTGAAAAAATTTCCGAATCACGCGGAATAAGGCGCTTGACACCGCTGTTTCCAATGGCAGTATCCAAATTAGGACGGTTGTTCTGGATGCTGCATCCGCGAAGATCGCGTCTGATTCGAAGTAAGAATGTTCGGCGTTACCGGCCCTGCTGGTGGCGGACCTGGAGGTGTTCCTTCGGGGCAGGAGGTGTGTGTCTTCGTCAACTCGAAAACGAGTGTGAAGGCAGTCAGTGAGGCCACCCCGCACGAGACGGAAGGTCGAATGGGAAAGGAGAGGGTAATCCAGTAAAATAGGGGGCATTCAAGTCATGAGCATTCCTTTGAGTTCGCGAAGAGCAGGCATGGCGGCCCTGCTTGCGACGACTGCTATCATCTCACCTTTCCTGGCACCGGGAGTCGCGCACGCGCAGGAGATGACGGACTCGCCTGCCGTCGTGAGCGGCGATGCCGACAGCAGCCAAGGCGGTTTGGGCGACATCGTCGTAACCGCGACCCGCTCGGCACAGAGCGTCCAGAAAGTGCCGATCTCGATGCAGGCGCTGTCCACGGAGAAGCTCGAGCAGCGCCAGATCAAGAGCATGTCGGACTTCGCCAACCTGCTGCCTTCGGTTTCCTTCGATGGCCTTGGTCCGGGCCGTCAGAACCCCTACTTCCGAGGCATCGTGCCAGCCGGCGGCCGATATGACGCAACCGGCTATTACATCGACGACATGCCCATGATGTCGCTCAGCGCGGGCATCACCAGCGGCTTTCCGGACATTCACGTTTACGACCTCGAACGCGTCGAAGCACTCGCGGGCCCGCAAGGCACGCTTTACGGCGCCGGGTCGCTTGCCGGCACGATCCGTTTCATCACCAAGAAGCCGGTCATCGGCCAGTTCGAGTTCGGATACGATGTCGAGGTCAACAAGTACGACGCGGGCGATTTCGGTGGGGTGGCCCAAGCCTATGTGAACATCCCGGCCACCGACAATCTGGCGATCCGTGCCATGGGCTTCTACCGGCACGATGGCGGTTACATCGATAACATTCCGGGCACGCTGACGTACAACCTGGGCGACGATAATCCTCTGACCAGCTACACGATGACCAACGAGGAGTTCGTCAAGGACAACTACAACCCGCTCTATTCCTACGGTGCCCGCATTCAGGCCCTCTGGGAAGTGGCGCCGGGCTGGGATATCACGCCGCAGATCACCGCTCAGGAGCAGATCGCCTACGGGTATTTCAACTACGACGCATCCACCGAGATCACGGGTGATCACCAGAACCCCGGCGGCGATCTCGTGGTCCACGACTATGAAGAGACCCGTCAGCTCGACAGGTGGTTTCAGGCATCGCTGGCCATTCACGGCCATATCGGCGACTTCGACCTGGTTTCGTCCACCGGCTACTACAAGCGCCGAATCAAGCTGATCAACGACTACACCTACTATACCGTGGCCTACGACCAGTTCTCATATTACGAAAACTACCTGCAGTTTTTCGACCGGAATGGTCAGGTGATCAACCCGACACAGTATACGAAGGGCAATTCGTTCCAGGACAAGTTCAACCAGGAAATCCGCCTGACAACGCCGAAGAGCTGGCCTTTCGACCTGACGGTGGGCGGCTTCTATCAATGGCAGAAGACCAAGATCAACAATGACTATGCCACGCATGGTCTGGACGACATCATTGGCTACACCGCCGGCGGTTCCTATTCCGAAGGGGGGAACACCACGAGCCTCGATGGTTTCGGTATCCCGATCGAAGATGGCGGCACGATGATCACTCTTCCCGCTGCCCTGCGGCGCGAAGCTTTCTACCTGAGCGAATCTGATCTGACGTTGAAGGACTCCGCACTCTTCGCCGAGGGCCACTACGAGATCGTGCCGGACGTGACGCTCACGGCGGGCATACGCTATTTCTGGACAGAATCCGCGTTGATCGGCTGGGGCGGTATTGCCGGCAAGGCGCGCAACTCGTCTTCTGCCTGGTACTTCCCTACCATGTCGACCGGCTGTCCGGTGCCGTTCACGGATCGACTGGACTGCGTCAGTACCAACCCGCTCGCGGCCGACAAGACCAATCGGTACAAGGAAGACGGTGAGACGCACAAGCTGGCTCTGACCTGGCAGATCGATCCGAGAAAAATGGTATACTTCAACTACTCGACCGGTTTCCGTCCGGGCGGTGCGAACTCGCCGGTCAGTATTCGTGGTACCGCGGTTCCAGCCCCCTCCTACACAGCCGAAACGCTGACCAACTTCGAGTTCGGTTTCAAAACGACGTGGGCCAACATCTTCCGATTGAACGCTGCCGTCTATTACGAGCAGTGGAAGGACATTCAGTACGGGGTTCAGGTGGTCGGCGCGGCCGGCGGCGGCTTCACCGGCAATGCGGGCGACGCGCGTGTCTATGGTGTCGAATTCGACGCCGACCTCAAGCTGGGTGATGTGACCATCTCCACTTCGGGCGCTTATACCGATGCCGCACTGGACGGCAATTTCTGCGCCTATCGCATTGTCGGGGAGTCGGGCTTCGAAAAGTACGACACATGTTCCGAGGAAGAGGGTAATGTCGCCGCCAAATCCGGCACACGCCTACCGCGCCAACCGAAGTTCAAGGGCAACACCTCGGTCAGGTACGAAACCTACCTGAACGATGCGCTCTCCGGCTATATTCAGGGCGTGGCCTATTACCAGACCGGGGCAACGCAGGACCTGAACGAGACTTATGCGGAGCTGCTGGGCGATACGAGCGGCTTCACATCGTTCGATCTCTCGTTTGGCCTGAAGAAGGATGGATGGGGAGCGGAGTTCTTCATCCAGAATGTGTTCGACAAGCGCGGCTGGCTTACGAAGAACACCTTCTGCCAGATCCAGGTCTGTGAGCATTCCTCACGCGTTTATCCGATCAAACCCCGCTTCATGGGCATCCGGTTCGGACAGAAATTCTGAGTTCCTGACGGAAAGACTCTTGGGCCTGCCGTGGATTTTTCCCCGGCAGGCCTTTTTTTTGCGCAAGCGGCCCTGAAGTTCCGGGGTGAAACGGTTCGCGCCGGTTCAGGCGCGAAGGGCTGTCCGTACCGCTTCGATCCGGTCAGTACCGCTGGCTATGGTGCCAAGGTCTTCGAGCGCGCGCGCGGCAAAACCCGACATCTGCGCGGTTGCGAAGCTTATGCCGTGGATGTTGCGGCGAAGCGCCACGCCGGGGATGGGCCTTGGAAAGCCCGATGCGTAAAAGTATCTGGAGCCGTCCGGTGCAGGGCGGAATGTCTCGCGGGGGCAATCCCAATCGAGGCACACGGACAGGACGCCCTCCAGCGCTCCGGGATAGCAGGGGGTCTCTTCCACCGCGCGCGGCGCCACCACGATCGCGCCCGCATCGCGCGCCCTTGCGACGGCGGAGGCAAAGGCCGCGGCATGGCCTGGATTGGTCGAGCCCAGGCTCAGGTTGATGAAGTCCACGCCCTGCGCGGCAGCCCAGTCTATTGCCGTGATGAGGGCGTAGCCGGTGGTCTTCAGCCCCTCATGGAATACCCGGACCGGGACGCATTCGGCGTTGGGCGCCTTTTCCTGTATCGCAGCGGTTACCGCCGTGCCGTGCCCCAGCCGGTCGAGCGTCGCCTCCGGCGCCGTGTCGATCGTCCCGTCGCCGGCAATCGCCGCTCCGGGTAGCAGGCGAGAGGCATCGATGTGATCGTGCCCGGGATGGACGCCGCTGTCGATGATGGCGATGCGAATGCCGCGCCCCGTGGCTGCGTAGCTCATCTTATCCGAACTGGCTCAACATGTCCGGGCTTTGCCGGGTCTCTACCTTCCCGTCGACCAGCGAGACGGTCATGTCGGCCATTTCGGCCAGCGCCGGCTTGTGCGTGATGACGATGATCGTGGCCGACGGCAGCGCCTGCCGCAGGCCTTGCGCGACGAGGCGCTCGGTATCGTTGTCGAGGGCGGCGGTCGGCTCGTCGAGAATGAGCACCGAAGGGCGGCGCAGCAGTGCGCGGGCAAGGGCGACGCGGTGCCGCTCGCCGGCGGACAATGCAAGGCCGCGTTCGCCGGTGCGTGTGTCCAGACCTTCGGGCAACCGGGCGATCAACGGAGCGAGACCGGCGAGGCGCGCCGCTTCTGAGATTTCGCCGTCCGTTGCATCCGGGCAGGCAAAGGCGATGTTGTTGGCCAGACTATCGTTGAACAGGTGCGGTGCCTGGTCGACCAGGACTATCGCGCGCCGCAGGTCGTCGAGCTTCAGCGTGCGCAGGTCGGCGCCATCGGCGGTGATTCTGCCGTGATCGGGATCGAGGTGGCGGACCACGAGGTCGGCCATGCTCGACTTTCCGGTGCCGCTCGGGCCAAGCACGGCGCAAAATCGGCCGGCCGGAATGAACAGGTCGATGCCGTCGAGAATGGTCCTTCTATCATGGCGGAAGGTGACCTGCTCGAAGCGAAGGCCTTCGTGCAATCCGTCGAAGGGCCTGGCGTCCTCGCATTCGGTCACGTCCGGCTGGGTATCGAACAGCGTGAAGATCCGGCCGAGCGAGACGCGGGCCGATGCCAGCCCCGAAACCAGCCCCATCAGCACCTGGATCGGCGAGAAGAGGCGCGACTGATATGTCATGAACGCCACCAGCGTGCCGATTGTCATCTCGCCCGCAAAGATTTGCGCGCCGCCATAGAGAATGACGGCGGACGACGAGGCGGTCAGCAGCGTGCCGGGCAGGGCTCCCGCCGTGAACGAGGTGAGCTGCATTTTCAGCATGGCCGAAACGAAGGCGTCGTTGCGCTTGCGAAACCGGCCGATCTCGTGCCGTTCCGCATTCAGCGAAGTGACGGTGCGCATGCCCATCACGGTATCGACCAGCAGGCTGCCGAGATCGGCCCCCCTTTCGCGCATCACGCGGGTGAGTGCGGTCAGCTTTCTCTGGTAGTGAAGGAACAGGCCAATGCACACCGGCATGATGACCACGCCGATCACGAACATCACCGGATCGAGCCAGAGCATCATCACCACGCAACCGGTGAGCATGAGCACGTTGCTCAGCACCGAGAGCAGTGAATCTGCGGTCACGCGCTGGATATCGCTCACATCGCTGTTGATGCGCGACATCAGGTCGCCGAGGCGGAAGCGCGCATAGAAGCGGGGCGAGAGCCGCTGAAGGTGCTGCAGCAGGGCCGCGCGGATGTCGAACAACATGTCCGCAGACGCCGACACGTAGCGATAGCTCGAGAGCATGTTCAGGGCGAAGCCCCCCAGCGAGACGAGGATCATGGCGCCCGCGATCTGGATCAGCGCCTGCATGTCGCCGCTCAGCAGCGCCTGGTCGATCATCAGCTTCGACAGATAGGGCTGCATGAGGTTGAGCGAGGTCGACAGCAGGCTGAGGACCAGCACCAGTGCCAGCGGGCGGTAATAGGGCTTCAGGAACGGTAGCAGCCTGCGATAGCTTGACCAGCCGGCGATCTCGTCCGTGGGCGGCTGCCCGACGGTTGCGTTCACGGTCGGCCTCATGTGGCCAGTTCCCTTGGTACGAGGCGGAAGCCTTCCAGCGCATAGCGGGGCGGCGGTTCGCGTTCGAGACGGGCGCTGCACGCGGCGAAGCCTTCGGCCAGCGCCTCCTGCTGGGCGCGCCACCAGGGACCGGTCCCGCCCGAGGCATAAAATTCGGAACAGAGGCGCAAGTGCCGTCGCATGGCTGCCGTCATCATCGCCCGATAGTGTCCGAGAAGCGGCTCAGCGTCTTCTCCTTCGTGACAGGCAACGGCAATGGCCGAAACCAGGATCGCCTGCCGAACGGAAAGCGCTGTGCCATCGCCGCAGATCGGATCGAAGGCCATCGAGGCAGAGCCGCAGGCCAGAAAGCCTTCCTTGGCCATAGTACGCAGCATGCGCGGCGTGGTGTCGAACTGTGCGGTCTTGCTGGCATCGAGGGCGAGGCGCGGGGCAAGGTGGCGGCTTTGGTCGAGCAGGTGGGCGCAGGGCGCCCCGATGGCAAGCAGCCACCCGGTCTCGGCGCCGGAGGGGATCATGAACAGCCAGCCGTCTTCCACCGCTTCGACCCAGCAGGCTTGGGCATCGTCGGCTTCGAGCAGGCGCACCGGGGCGGTCTCACCAAAGCGGTCGCCGAAGCGCTCCAGTTGGTCGTCCGGGCTAGTGCGCGTGGTGGTGATCGTCCATTCGGCATCGCCGGTGGCATGGGCATTGCCGGATGGTGCAAAGTCCAGGTCTCCCGCGCCGAGCATCACGGCCTGATGGGGCAGGGCTACCGGCTCCTGCCCGCCCCAGGCGACAATGCGGCGGGTGATGCGGGGCTTGTCGGAGAATAACGAAGGCTGATCGAGGCAATCCCGAAGAAGCGCTCTTGCGGGATCGCTGAGCATGAGCGCGGGGATGGCGGCTCGCGCCTGAGGAGGCCTGCGTATGTCGGCCCCTTCCTTTGTCAGCAGGTGGTCGCAGCAGGCCGCTGCGACCCCGCCCCCGGTGATCTCTACCGTCCAGCGCACGCTCAGGGCAGGGTCAGCAGCCCGGCCATGGTTATGTCGTTCGTCAGTTCCCAATCTTTCTCGAACTTCAGCGTTTTCGCGTCATAGACGGCGATGTCGTACCCGGCGCCGTAGATATACAGCTTCTTTCCGTCGCGCGACATGCTGAAATAGAAGCGGGAGCGGCAGGGGAACTCGGCTTTGTCGAGAGCCTTGTTGGTCGCCAGCTCGAAATGCCAGAACTCGCAGCGCTGACTGCCGAGTTCGCCCATCACGGCGACGGTGTAGCCGTCCTTGCCGTCAGGCGTCACTTCGAGCCCGGCGATCTCCTTGGGAGCGGGGCCGATAGGCTGGAAGTCGAAGGTGCGCGCGGTCAGGTCGAACCGGGCGATACCGAACACCTTGTTGTGGATGTAGGGATCTTCGGAAATGAACACCGAAGTGTACTTGCCTGGCTCGCGCAGCGTTTCCAGGCCGCCACCCATGCCGACGCCCTGCATTCCGGCGAAATCGGGCTTTTGCAGGTCGATCCGGTCCACGACCTTGAGATCGGCCGTGTCGACGATCAGTACCTTCTTCTGGAAGATGTAGAGGGTCTTTCCATCGGGCGCCATGGCAAGCCGGGTGTTATAGCCGGGGCCTTCGTCCTGCGGGTCGAACGGAACTTCCTTGACGATTTCTCCGCTCTTGAGGTCAACCTTCATGAAGTGCGGCTTGCTGAAGCGGTAGAGGTCCACTTCCTTTTGGATGCGCTTCCCGACGGTGTAGAAGTAGCGGCCGCTGGGATCAGGCACGCCGCCGCTGAAGCGGTAGCGCGTCATCGGCGTGTTGAGGCTGTGGCTCGCGATGATCTTGCGGGTTGCCGTATCCATCACTTCAATGCCGCCTGTCGTCAGCGTGGTGATGTAGATACGCTTGCCGTCCGCCGAGAGCTGGAGGTTCGTGGGCAAGCCGGATTTCAGATCGACCTTCTGGACAACCTCGCCGCTGGCGTCGTCCACCATCTGGATCTGGTCGGGATAGCCGCCGAGCACGATCGTGGCAGCATGGGGGGACGCTGCGGCGGTAGTGGCGCCGAGGACCGCGAGTGCAAGGCGAAACATCTTCATGCTGAGGGCTCTTCCTCGAGAAATGCGTCAGGGCGGGTAAGGTGCGTCGATCAGGGAAAGACGAGATCCAGGTTGCGCCAGTCCTTGGTGGCAACGGCGCAGTTGCTGGCCCAGTCGGGCGAATAGTTGACGTGGTCGGGGACCTGCACTGGCCAGAAACAGGTGACGTAGCAGTCGTAGATGTCGCGCTCGACCGGCTGGCAAAGGCCGGCGGTGCCGCCACCCGCATCGACTTCCCAGCCGGGCGAGAAGGAGAGCGTACAGCCCATCGGCACATGCGGCTTGGGCGCCTGTTGCTGGAGGGCGACGACATCCTCTTCCATCAGCGAGGCGGTCTCATCGATCCGGGCGGCCTTCCGGTTGACGGGGCGAAGGTGCTTCATGAAATGCCCTTTCGTGCTGCAAAGCGTTCCAGGAATTCGGGATTGAGGACACTGACCGCGCCGTAGATGCGCAGGCAGGTGTCGGTCCATTGGCGGATCCAGTCGCAATAATGGAGATTGGCATGGCCGGTGTCGCCATAGCGCACGAAGGCCTCGTGATGGCATCCGCCGGCGCAGAGCGGGCGGGCCCAGCAGCTCTGGCACTCGTACTTGGACTCGACGTGTCCGCGCGAGAGGAAGTCCTCGCGCTTTTCGGCGTCGATGTCGGTCGAGATATGACCCAGCGTGTGGGTGTCGGCGTCGGTGAAGCGGTGGCACGGCGACAGGTCGCCAGAAGGGCTGACTCCGAGCAGGCCGAGACCGGCCCCGCAGGGGTGGGACTTGTTCACGCCCTGGATCAGTTCGCCGATCGTCTCACTGACGTTCGAGAAACCGTGCATCTGCCCGCGCAGTGCATATTCGAGCCATTCATCGGCCAGTTCGTGGAACTGGCGCAGCACTTCGTCCATGCCGTTGTCGTCGATCATGTAGTCCCGCTCGCCCGAATTGGTGACGGGGGCGAAACCGACTTCGTGGAAACCGAGGTCTTCCTTGAGGTGGCGGAAAATGCGGATCACGTCGGTCACGCCGTCGGTCAGCGTAACGCGGGCAGTGATGGCGCGGGTTCGGTGGTTGGCGATCAGCTTGCGCAGGCGCGGCTCGATGACCGCATAGCTGCCCTTGCCCGACTTGTAGACGCGGCGCTTGTCCTGAAGATCGGGCGGGCCGTCCATGCTGACGGTGACGCCGATTTCATTGTCCGAAAGGAATGCGATGATTTCGTCGGTCAGCAGCGTGGCATTGGTCGTCAGGCTGAAGCCGATGCCGCGCCCCTGCGCCTCGGCCTGCTCGCGAGCATAGGCGACAACATCGCGCAGCAGCGGGAAGTTCATCAGCGTCTCGCCGCCGAAGAAAGTGATGTGGACGGCCTGCCGGCCTGCGGACTTGCGCAGGAGGAAGTCCACCGAGGTCTTGGCCGTTTCCAGCGACATGAACTTGGGCTTGCCCTGCGGCGTGGCGATCTTGTCCGCGCCGAATTCGTAGCAGTAGGTGCAGGCCAGATTGCACTGGTTGGTGATGTTGAGCACCAGCGCTTGCAGCGGAAAGTCGGCCGGCGGCGCGCTGGGCGCGGGCGCGGGGGAGAGGCTGACCTTGTCGGACACGATCCCGAGCACGAACAGCAGTTCGCGGATCAGTTCCTCGGCATCCTGGCGGGTATATCCGCTGTCCAGCAGCGCAGCGACGAGTTCGCCATGGCTCAGGCTTTCGGTTTCCAGTCTGCGCAGGACGGCATGGGCGCCTTCGTCGAGAGCGAAGATAGCGCCGGCGGAGACCAGATACATGAACGGCTGATCGGCCGCGCTGAATTCATGCATCTCGCCCAGGCGGTAATGGCCCGAGGGAATGATGGTTATATCGTTCATTGCGAAACCTCCGGCTGATCCCAGCGCTTGTAGGCGGGCACGGTTGTGACGAGATAGGCTTGCGCGCTCATCGGCTTGCCGTCCTTGTTCTTCAGTGTCTTGGCGGTCGCGACGATCCAGACTTCGCCATAGTTGTTGCGGCTGAAGCGGCGTTCCGGATTCGGTCCCTCGACGTTCGGCGTGAAGAAGCCCGACGCGTCGAGCGTCCCGACGTACTTGATGTCGTTGTCGTAGGTGACCGTCGGGAATTCCTTCATCTCCCAGTCGACATCGACCGGCATGATGGGGAAATCGTCATCGGTGCCGGTCTTGCCGTCCGGTCCCTTCGACCAGGCGGTTGCCTCGAACTGCTCGTAGCCCTTGCCGTACTTGATGCCGCCGAGGTGCGCGAGCGCGGTCTCTGGCGTAACTTTCATGTAGTCGACCGTGCCGTAGACGGGCAGGGCCTTGGGCAGAACAGTGCCGTTCAACGCTACGTCATGAAGGCCGACAATGGCATCGGGCGAGACATCGACGGTCGCCACGGCCTCGCTCGGCGAAAGGACCGAGACCTTGCGCACGGTCACGCCGCCGCCGAAGTCGAGATCGTCTGCTGACAGGTCTGCGGGCAGCGAGGCCCCGTAGATGTGGAGTTGCGTGGCCTTGGCGCCGGTCTTCACGCCCAGCGGCGCAACCGCGGCCAGAACCGGCCCGCCGGTGACCCGGGTCATCGTCATGTCCAGACCGAATTCGTGGTAGTCACCCCAGTACCAGCGGCCCTCGGCGCTGGACTGGTCGGGTGCGAACCACATGGTTTCACGCAGCGTGCCGGTCATGGCGTCGGGGCGTGCGGGCTGGGTGCCGCCATTCGATGTGCCGCGCCAGGAATAGCCTGCGTAGACGAGGCCCTTGCCCGAACGGGTCATAGTCTGGCCCGTCTCGAGCGAGCGCAGAGTTGTGGTAGTGGTGAAGTCGTTGCCTGCCGGGGCTATCGTCATCTCGCCCACGAAGCGGCCTTGTCCGCGCAGCTTGCCCGAGAGGACCCAGGTGCCGGCAAGCTTCGGCGCCCGGATGCGCGGCCGCCAGTCGGTCCATGTCTTGCTGTGGAGGTTGGCTTCCTTGCTCAGCCAGTCGAGGGCGACTTCGCCGCGCGTGATCGGCTTTTCGGCCGAGTCCTCGGGTTCCGGATGCCCCTCGGCCGGCTGGCTCATCTGGAAGTCGGCCTGCGAGTAGAGCGCCTTGTGCAGGTTCTGCAATAAGCCCCATTCGCGGCGGCTGCGGCGCGAAGACATCGGCTGGGCAAAAGCATGGCATGACGCACAGCCGTGCTGCACAGCCTCGTTGGGAATGATCGTTTCGTCGAGGATCCGGCGCTCGGTCAGATACATGACCGGCTTGGCCTCTTCGGGCGAGAGCCCGTGCCAGGTGCCGAGGTACTTGACCACGCCGCGTGCTTCCTGCGGCGAGATGGACAGCCCGTTGAGCTTGACCATGCGCTTGATCGCCTGGGACCAGCCTTCGGGCGTCGCGCGGATCCAGGAAATGCGCGAGAGATTGCCCTTGTCGTCGGGCGCATGGCAGGTGCCGCACTTTTCGATCGTCAGCTTGTCGGTCACCGGGATGCCGGTTTCCTTCTCGGTCCAGTCCGCCGGATCGAGATCGGCCTCGCTATCGCTATTCACCTGGGCGACGACGACCGAAGCCGAAAAGACAGTTGTTGCCAGCAAGGGGGCGATCATGGCTTTGCGCTTTGTCATACAGTGCAAGGCGCCCCGCAGGAATGAACGTACCGGAGGCGGGTCGGAGGCCTCATATGCTGTGCTGCCGCACGCCTTACCGCCAATATCCTCGTGTGCACCGGCCATGATTGAACGCCCCAAAGACCAGAGAAATATGGATTTTTTGATCCGTCGGCCATGAATATAGGACGAATGTCAAAATTAGGTCAAGTGACAATTTTTGTGCAAATGCGAAATGATTTCGGTGGGTGGGTTTTGGTCCTTTGAGGTGGGCGTATTCGGCGGCTTGTCATGGCCGGGGAGCGCGTCGTGCTCGGAAGTGCAAGCACGGCTGAAGTCCGGTTGTCGTCGCCCCGGGGAGCAGCCCATGCGCCGCCGTCCGGGCATTATCAGGGCTGCTGGAGAGCTTCGCGCGGTTTCGTCCAGAGCCGCATTCTGAGCGAATGAGCCTCGGCGAAGAGCAGCATCAGGCAGGCAGCCGCGATCGCCATCACTGCGGCGACCAGCAATCCGACGTCCCCGAAAAGTCCAGTCGCCAGCGATCCTGTAAGGGGCCCCATGATCATGCCCAGCGCATGCGTGCAGGCGACAAAGCGGCGGAACAGGCTGTCCTGACTGGCTGCGCTGGCCAGGCCGGATGTGCGCACGATGATGGCGGTCGATCCGATGTTGAGCAACACGATGGCCACAATGAACATCTCAGCATTGCCGGTACTGGTTGCGGCAATCGGTGAGAGGAGGGCAAGGCCAGCCAGAACGCCCGTGAGGGGCGGCGGGACAACGGACCGTTCCCGCATGACGAGAAACGCGGTTGCCGCACCCGCAAGCGACCCGAGGGCAACGGCTTGGCCGATCACGGTTTCCGAAATGCCGGCCTTGACCGCAAGGGCGCCGGAAAAGGTCCAGATCATCATTGTCGAACAGATGAAAAGCAGGGTGGCGCTCGCCGAAGCCCAGGCGCGAAGCGTGGTGTTTTCGTGCACCTGCGCCGCGCCAGGTTTCGGGCTGTGCTGGGGCGGGGCCGTGGATCGTGTCGAGAACGCGACGAGCAACAGCGCGCCGAGTGGCGCTGCGGCCAAGGCACTCAGGGCCATGGTTGGTCCTGCCACGGTCGATATTGCGGGAAGACCGATGGCTATGCCTGTGGAAAGCATCAACTGGCAAAGGAACACGGCGCCATAGGCTCCGTGCGGCCGGTTCAAGGCCGCGTTGCTCATGGCCTGCGTGTACAGCATGCCCATCGCGCCGCCATAGAGGGCGCGCACCGTCAGCAACACCATGAATGGAGCGGTATGGGGCGTTGCCAGCGCGGCGACTGCCGCGAACCCTGCCGCCAGCGCGAAAGCGTCCCGGGGTATGCGCGTCCCCCAACGCCAGGTCAGCAGCGAGCCGATGGCCATACCCGATTGCGTGGCGGTTACGATCCAGCCGTGGAAATCCGGTGCCAGTCCATGGACCGAGGATAGCAATGTGAGGAATACGGGATCGATGCCCGGCTGCAGGCAGCCGATGCAGGCAAGCAGGACAGCGGGCAGGATCAGGCGGTCGCCGGACGATCGAAGCAATGGACACCCCCCACAGCAAAACAGCAGCGCTCACGCGCGTTGCCTGCAGGACGTCCTCCCCGATTCGTTCAGGTCAATTTTTGTGTCAGGGCGGCAATGTCACCCGGCTTTAGCGATTTGACAAGGTCGATGAACCAAGATGCTGAAATAGCCGTTATGGCAGGCATCTTGTCGTTCCACGGCTTCTGGTAGCCGAGGAACGGCGTGGTGCCTTCCATTGAGGCGCTGATGAAGAGCGACAGGGTATGCACCTCGTCCGCGCTCAATGCCGGGTTGATCCGCTGTACGTATTCGCCGATCACGTCATGGACCTTTGCATAGAAGCTATGCACCCGGTCGGCGATGAAGTCGTTGTGATTGGCCAGTGCCCAAAGCTCGGTGAACAGATTGGTGGTCCGCTTAGAGCAGATGTCATCCAGGCAAATGACGATGACAAGCCGGAGACGGTCTTCGTCCGAGAGCTCCGGCTGGCGCACGTTGACTTCCAGCTTGGTGTTATAGTTGTCCATGATGTCGTCCAGCATGACCTGAACGAGCATCTCCTTTTTGGGGAAGTGATAACTGACATTTCCCAAGCGAAGGTTGCATTCCGCTGCAATCCGGCGAACGGAAAATGCTTCCGCCCCTTCCTCGATCAGCACATTTAGCGCTGCCTTTAGAATGGCATCAACGGTTTCGGTGCCGCGCGAGTAGATTCCCGGACGCGTCGGCGCAGTGGCAGTTTCGGTCATAAGTCTTTTTACGCCTCATTCTTCCATCGGGCCACCCCTCCCTTTGGTGCAGGTTTTGGGAACCATTTCACAAAAATGCATGCGTCAAAACCTTGACGACCGTCCAGGTTCCGGTCCATGTCCGCTTTCCTGTTCCCGAGGAGCCTCAATGCTAGACGAGTTGTCCAGGCTGAAGCGTTTCGTGCTGGTCGCTGCCGGAGTGCTGCAGGCAGTGTATGCACCATCGGCACATGCGGATGGTGCCAAGGTCTATTCCTCGCGGTGTGCCGCATGCCACAAGGCGGATGGTTCCGGGGTGCCTGGCCAGTTTCCGCGCCTCAAGGTGCGCGTAGGCGAGATTGCCAGGTCGAAGGACGGGCGAAGCTACCTTATCTCGGTGTTGCTGTATGGGATTTTCGGCGCCATCACTGTCGATGGGCGACAACTTGGCGGAATGATGCCGCCGTTGGGATCGCTCAGCGATCAGGACATTGCAGATTCGCTGAACTATGCAGTGGCGCTGGACATGCCCACCAAAAAGGTCGCGGTGTTCACGGCAGCAGAGGTGAAGGGTGTGCGAGCGGCAGGGCGTTTGTCCGCTGCGAAAGTCGCCAGCGAGCGGGCGCGTCTTGTTGCCAAGGGGTTGATTCCCTGAGCTGCGATGCGCGCAGTTTGCGCGGATAAATTGGCCAATGCCGTCCATCGGAGTACCAGATGTCTATCGAGTTGACAGTCAATCGGGTGAAGCAAAGCGTTTCGGCGGATCCAGATAAGCCGCTTTTGTGGGTACTGCGCGAAGACCTTCGTCTGCCTGGCACGAAGTTCGGCTGCGGAGCGGGGCTGTGCGGCGCCTGTACCGTGCTGCTTGACGGTCAGGCTATCCGCTCCTGCCAGATGCCGGTCGGATCCGTAGGCTCTGCGGAGATCACGACGATTGAGGATGTCGCTTCGCGGCCGGCGGGCCAGCACATCGTGGCTGCATGGGAAGACCTCGACGTGCCGCAGTGCGGCTATTGTCAGGCGGGGCAGATCATGTCGGCGACCTGGCTTCTCGAACAGATGCCCGATCCGAAGGACGAGGACATCGACGCCATGATGAGCGGCAACATCTGCCGCTGTTCCACATATCTGCGAATTCGCAAGGCGATCAGGCAGGCCGCGACAGCGAAGGGAGCGGCAGCATGAACGCGCCTTCCGCTATGAGCCGCCGGTCGTTTCTTTCGGTGTCGCTGGTGGGCGGCGCTGTCTTGACCTTCGGTGCCTCACTGGCGCTGGCGGGCGAGGGCGAAAAAGAAGGCGTCGAGCCGCCGGTGCTCAATGCCTTCATCCGCATCAATGCCGACAACAGCGTCGTCATCGGTGCCAAGAACCCCGAAATCGGGCAGGGCGTGAAGACGATGCTGCCCATGCTCATCGCCGAGGAACTCGACGTTGACTGGGAGCAAGTCCACATCGAGCAGACGCTGGCCGACGAAAAGATATATGGCCGGCAGAGTGCGGGCGGAAGCCGCTCCACGCCGGTGAACTGGCTGCCGATGCGGCAGGCCGGTGCTGCTGCCCGGGCCATGCTCGCCATGGCCGCGGCGAGCGAGTGGGCTGTAGAGCCTGCGTCTTTGGCCACAGGCAGCGGAATGGTCCGGCACGCGGCCTCCGGGCGGTCCGCGACTTACGCCTCGCTGGCTGCCGTCGCCGCGAAGATCACGCCCCCCGCGCTGGACACCGTGGTGCTCAAGCCGGACGATGCCTTCAAGATCATCGGTACTTCGCGGCGCGGGGGCGATACGCCGGCCATTGTCCGCGGTAAGCCCCTGTTCGGCATCGATACCGAGCTTCCGGGAATGGTCCATGCCGCGCTCGAGGCCTGCCCGGTGTTCCAGGGGACGATCGCCTCGTTCGACGACAAGGCGGTGAAGGCGGTCAAGGGCGTGATTGCCGTGGTGCCGGTCAACACCGGCCTCGTGCCGAAGGGCAAGTTCGATGCCCTGGCGATTGTCGCTGACAGCTGGTGGACGGCGCAGCAGGCCCGCAAGCAGCTCACCGTTGAATGGGACACGGGCACGCTGCGCGCGTACTCGACCGAAGCCTATGGCAAACAGGCCAGCGCGGCTCTCGAGGGCACGCCACAAGGCGATGTTCTAAAGAAGGGCGATGTCGAGACGGCCCTTTCCGGCGCCGCCCGAACCCTCACGGCCCGTTACGACTATCCCTTCCTCGCGCATGCCACGCTGGAGCCGCAGAACTGCACAGGCCTGTTCGAGGACGGAGCCCTCACGCTCTGGGCGCCTTCGCAGGCTCCGGGCAGCGGACGTCGTCAGGTCGCCGAAATGCTCGACATCGCGCCCGACGCGATCACGATCCACATGACCCGGATCGGCGGTGGCTTTGGCCGTCGCCTGATGAGTGACTACATGGTCCAGGTCGCCCAGATCGCCCGCGCCGTGCCGGGAAAACCGGTCAAGATGCTCTACACCCGTGCCGATGATACGCGGCACGACTACTACCGTCCCGGTGGATGGCACGAGCTGACCGCCGGGCTGGACGAAGATGGCCGTCTCGTCGCGCTGAAGGATCATTTCGTGAGCTTCGGTGCCGATGGCGAACCGGTCCGCGCGGCGGAGATGGAGGAAACCGAGTTTCCGGCGCAGATCGTTCCGAATGTCCATTTCGGGGTGACGTATCTGCCGACCAATCTGCCCACCGGCTGGTTGCGCGCGCCGACCTCCAACGCCATGGGCTTCGTCTTCCAGTCTTTTCTGGACGAGGCAGCGGAAGCCGCCGGCATGGACTTGCCCGCCTTCGTGCTGCGCCTTCTGGGCGAGGATCGAGAACTGCCGAAGGTAGGCTACGCATACCAGTTCAACACCGGCCGTGCCCGCAAGGTGATCGAGGAAGTCTGCAAGGTCTCCAACTGGGAGGCCGGGCGTCCCGCGGGCGCGAGCGGCAAAGGAAGGGGCTTCGGTTTCTACTTCAGCCACGCAGGCTACTTCGCTGAAGTGGTGGACGTTGTCGTCTCTCAGGCCGGTGACATAAAGGTCGAGAAAATCTGGGTGGCCGGCGATGTCGGCAGCCACGTGATCAATCCCCTCAACGCGTTGCATCAGGTCCAGGGGGCGGCCATCGAAGGGCTGGCCCAGGCCATGATCGGTCAGAAAGTGGACCAGGCCGAAGGCGCGATTGTTCAGGAGAACTTCGACGGCTTTCCGTTGCTGCGCATAGACGTGGTGCCTCAGGACGTGGCGGTAACGTTCGTCACCTCGCAGTTCCCGCCGACCGGGCTGGGCGAACCGGCATTGCCGCCGGTCATTCCGGCGCTCGCGAATGCGATCCATGCGGCCACCGGAAAAAGGATCCGTTCACTTCCCATGGCACTGCCGGACCAAACGGCCTGAGCGCTCGCCCCGGGTTTGGAGTTGGTCCTCTTCTCTTCGTACTTGAGATGGGTCGAGCCCCAAGGCCAGTTGAGGTTTGGCGGTGTCGCGTCAGGTCCGGGCTGCGAGGGGCCGGCTTGGGACGTCCTGGAACCTGAGGTTATTGAAACTCTTGGATTTAAGCCGCTTCCGGGATGGCCTGGGAAAGAGTGCTGGCTGGGGCGGCAGGATTCGAACCTGCGCATGCCGGTACCAAAAACCGGTGCCTTACCGCTTGGCTACGCCCCAGCAGTCGAGTGCCTCGAGGGCTCCCGATAAGAGGTGCCGCGCTTAGCGGCTAATTCGGGTGCTGAAAAGGCCTTTTGCGGCAAGTTTTCAGCATACTCCCAAAGCGGTCGTCTAGTCGTCCATGACGGCATCGATGTCGGCGGCGCTGTGGCGTTCCGGTGTGAAGCCTTCGCCTTCGCGGTTCACCTTCGAACCGCGTTGCACGGCCTTGCGGGCTCCGATCACATCGACCCAGCGGGCAAGGTTCTTGTAGCTGGCCATGTCGAGGAACGTGGCGGCGTCGTCGTAGGCCTCACCCTTGACCAGACGCGAAAGCCAGGCCCAGGCGGCAATGTCCGCGATCGTATAGCTCTCGCCGGCGAGATAGGGACTCTCCGCCAGACGGCGGTCGGCCACGTCGATTATGCGCTTGGCTTCCATGGCATAGCGGTTGATCGGGTACTCATACTTTTCCGGCGCATAAGCGTAGAAGTGCCCGAACCCGCCGCCGATCATCGGCGCGGTGGACATCTGCCACATCAGCCAGGAAATGCACTCGGCCCGCGGGCCGGGCTCGGTGGGAAGGAGCGTACCGAACTTCTCGGCGAGGTGCATGAGGATCGCGCCGGATTCGAACACGCGGATCGGTTCGGGGCCGGAGCAATCGAGCAGCCCGGGGATCTTCGAGTTGGGATTGACCGATACGAACCCGGAAGAGAACTGGTCGCCCTTGGTGATCGAGATCAACCAGGCATCGTACTCCGCACCGGCATGTCCGGCCTCAAGAAGTTCCTCGAGCATTATGGTCACTTTCTGACCGTTCGGCGTACCAAGGGAATAGAGTTGCAGCGGATGTTCGCCGCGGGGCAGCTCCTTTTCGTGCGTCGGTCCGGCAATCGGGCGATTGATCTTGGCCCATTCGCCGCCGTTTTCCGCATCCCAGGTCCAGACTTTCGGCGGCGTGTAGGTGAGATCGGACATGGGGGGCTCCTTCGTTCCTGCAGTCGCCATCAGGTAGGTGCGCGGCCCGTGCGTAACAAGCATGGCGCGGCCAGAAAGGCACGGCGGCTGGACGTTCGATCAATGCGCTTTGATTGACATGCTCATGGATCGAGCGCGAAATCGGCCCAAGCAGAATGGAAACGGGAGAGAACAAGCCATGGAAGCCAGCGCAACGGCAGCGCCGCCGGCAGCCCCCCTCGGCAATCGTACGGTCGAAACGATCCGGGGGCAGCACCACAAGTTCATGCTGATCCCGATGATCGAGCATCACGCCACCTGGTTCGAGGCGGGGCCGGTTTCCATCGCGGTAGAGGCAAGGGCGCTTGGGGACAGCCCGCAGCGCATGGTGCGCGGGCCCAGCATTCACGTGTTCAGTGCCGCTCGCGACGAGGAGTACATCCGCTTCGATGTCTTTGGGAAAGTCCTGCACTATCACTACATTTTGAACGACCTGCAGCACAACGTCCTGTGGGGTTACGATCCGGATGTGAACGGGCCGATGATCCCTTGGGCGTGTGCCGCACTCCGCGACCGCCTGCCCGTCATGCTACGCCGGGCCGGTGCTGATGCCTTGGCCAGCGAGGTGGAAGAGCAGGGCTGGGATACCTCGGTGCTGGACGCGGTCGCCTCTGCGGCAACCGCCGCCCTTGCCCCGCGCGAGGACGATATGGTCCGGGCCAAGGAAGGCATGGACTGGATGTACGAGTGGAAACGCCGCCATCCGCAGTTCAACACCGTGGAAGAAGGCGAATACTGAAAACCTGTCCGCGAAACACTTGCCGGGGGCAGGGCATATCCCCATGCTGCGCGGGACAACTCGGACAGGAGCATATGGCAAAATCGCAAGGGCCGGCAGGCAGGGATGGTGCTGCCGCGAAGAAGCCAGCGCGTCGGCGCAACAAGGCATTCGATGAAACGCATGTGGCCCTGATCGAGACGGCCGTGCGGCTGGTTTCGGAAAAGGGCATGGAGGCGCTCTCGCTGTCCGAAGTCGCGCGCGAGGCGGGGGTTAATCGCACAACCATCTACTATCATTTCGAGAGCCGCGAGGCTCTGGTGGAAGCGGTTCGCGAGTGGTCCGCACGTCAACTCGCCGCGGCTTTTGCGCCGAGCAGTTCGCGCGAGGATCGCACTCGCTACATCGCGCGCTTCGTGATCGAGAATCCCGAGGTAATCGACCTTTGGGCGGCGGATTTCTTGGCGCCGGGCAAGATCGGCGATCGCTACCCGGAATGGGATGGCCTTGTCGCGGGGATGGCCGAGCAGCTGAAGTCGCAGCCGGAAACAGCGGATATCGATGCGGAGGCGTACTGCACCCTGATGCTGACCTGGGCGATGCTGGGGCCGCGCGTCTATCACAACTCGGTGCGCCCGGATCTTTCCAAAGAAGACGCGATCGAGCGCATGACACGAACCCAGGTCCGGATCCTGCAACTGCACGGAATTGAACCGGGTTAGTTTTTACAACAGGTGTGTTGTAAAATTGGGCTGGCGACGCTATAATGAGTCGCGAGGCCCGGAGTCGTGTGGAAGAACCGGGCGGGAGAGATCGCCATGAATTCACCGAACCCTACGTTCACCCCTGTCGGGCAGGACGCACTCGACTGGCTGGGTACCGATCCGGTCCCGGCGAAGCCCTATTACGACCCTGAATGGTTCGAGCTGGAGCGCGAGGCGGTGTTCCGCCGCAGCTGGCAGCAGATCGGCCATGTTTGCGAATTGCCGGAGAACGGCAGCTTCATCCGCCGCGATCTCGAAGTGCTGGGCGCCTCGCTACTGATCACGCGCGGGCAGGACGGGGAGATCCGGGCCTTCCACAATGTCTGCACCCACCGCGGCACCATTCTTGTCGATGAGGACGAGGGCAAGCGCAATACGTTCAGCTGCCCCTATCACATGTGGACGTTCGGTCTGGATGGGGACCTCATTTCAGCGCCGGACTTCGAATCCTTCCATGTCAGCAAGGCGGAATGCGCACTGCCCGCCGTGGCTTGCGAAGTCGTTGGCGGGTTGATCTTCGTGCACCTCGGCAAGCCCGAGGGCACCTTGCGCGAATGGCTTGGCCCCTACGCGACGAAGCTGGAAATGATGCCGGTCGCACGGGCGACGACGTTCTCCGAGTACGTCTATGAGATCGATGCCAACTGGAAGCTGACCTACGACAACTTCCAGGAGAACTATCACCTGCGCTTCATCCACCCCTCCGCAGCGGGGCCGGTGACGAGCCCGGACAATCCCTTTGCCTATCCGACCGCTTACGATTTCCATGGGCCGCACCGCTCGCAGCGGATCTGGACGAAACCCGACATGGACCCGCCAACCGGCGTGCAGGCCATCGCGTTCCAGCGCGGCGCGGTTCAGGCGATGGCCGACGGCATTCTCGGCACAGAGACGGCGAAGGACTATCTGGGCCTGTTCCCGAACTTCTTCCTGTTCGGCTCGCCGATGCAGCACTTTTCGCACACGGTCTATCCGATCGCTGCGGGCAAGTCGCGCGGGGTGATCCGGCTTTACTGGATCGGCGAGGACGAAACCCCCAGCGAGCGCTTCGCCCGCGAGTACTTTATGGCGACGGCGCGCGACGTTCATACCGAGGACCGCGCGGTGATCGAGCGCGGCCACAAGGGACTGGCGAGCGGTGCGCTCAAGCACATCCATTTCCAGACGCAGGAATCGCTCTGCCGCCATCTGTTCAACATGGTTGCAGAGAAGGTCGAAGCCTACCGGAGCGAGAAGGAAGGAGCCGCAGCATGAGCACGCAGACAATGCTTCCCGAGAGCTTTACGGCACTCGAACCTTTCGCCGTAGACTGGGCTTTGACCGGTTCCGCCGCGCGAGCCGCTCGCCGCGGCAGTTCAACGGCCGAGGAGCGTCAGGCTTTCTATGCGGCGGCTGCGGGCGAACTGCCCCGCGCGCTCGACTATCTCGATGGCAAGGGGTTCGACGCTTTCGATGCTGCGGATGAGCGGTTGATGGCCATGATGCTCAGCCTTGGCCATGTCGCGCTTGCGGTGGAGCAGCAAAAGGATGCCGAGCCACGCCACGCGCGTGATCGGGCGCACATGCAGATCACGAAGACGCCGGCGGGAGCCTGAGGGGCGCTCACAACCCGGCATAACAATACCTCGTCATTCCCGCCTTCGCGGGAATGACGAGGTTGTATAGAGGGAGCATTGCTCGCCGCCGGATCAGCCGATCTTGTGAACCCAGCCGTGGGTGTCTTCGGCTTCACCGCGCTGGATGGCAACAAGGCGGTTCTTGAGTTTTTGGGTGAGTTGCCCGGGGCCACCCGAGCCGATGGTGAATTCGACATCGCGGCCCGAGACCTTGCCGACGGGCGTCACGACCGCAGCGGTACCACAGGCGAACGTCTCGACCAGCTTGCCCGAAGCAGCATCCTCGCGCCACTGTTCTAGGCTGTAGCGACCTTCGACCACGTTCAGCCCCTCTTCGCGTGCCAGCGTCAGCAGGCTGTCGCGGGTGATGCCGGCAAGGATCGTGCCGGTGAGGGCCGGGGTCAGCAGGGTGCCGTCCTCGAAGGCGAAATAGAGATTCATGCCGCCCAGTTCCTCGATCCACTTGTGCTCGGCGGCATCGAGAAAGACGACCTGGTCGTGCCCGCGGTCGATGGCTTCGCCTTGCGGCACGAGGCTGGCGGCGTAGTTGCCACCGCACTTGGCTGCGCCGGTGCCGCCCGGAGCGGCACGTGTATATTCGCTCACCCAGATCGAAACGGCCGGGGCACCGGACTTGAAATAATTGCCCGCAGGGCTGGCAATGACGATGAACTTGTAGCTCTTGGCCGGGCGCACGCCGAGGAAGGCCTCGGTGGCGATCATGAAGGGACGCAGATAGAGCGAGGCGCCTTCCGCATCGGGGATCCACGCACGGTCGATCTGGACCAGACGCTCGACCGCCTCGACGAACAGGTTTTCGGGAAGGGTCGGCATGGCCAGACGCTCGGCGGACCGGTTGAACCGCGCCGCGTTCGCTTTGGGTCGGAAGAGCGCGATCGAACCGTCAGCCTGCTTGTAGGCCTTGAGCCCTTCGAAGATTTCCTGCGCGTAATGAAGAACCGCAGCAGCCGGATCGAGCGCAATAGGCTCACGCGGGCCCATCGTAGCATTGTGCCAGCCTTGTCCCTCGGTCCATTCGATCACCACCATGTGATCGGTGAAGTTGGTCCCGAAGCCCGGATTGGCGAGTACGGCTTCGCGCGTCTCGTCGCTGGCAGGTGCGGGGTGGGGCAGGGTAGTGAACTTCAGGCCGGCATCGGCGAGACTCGCCATGGAACGTGAATCCTTGCAAGGTGGTTACTGCGCGCCGTTGAACGAAAATTACGTAACCTGCAATGGAAAAGTAATTTTGCATCCCGGCCCGTTTGTCATAGCATGGTGGTTGATGGGCGCAAATGGGCGGTTTGCCTCATATCCCGGAGCGGCTCGAGGGTTCTTTCCCGATCCGGCGCTATTGGGCCATATGATCAATCTTCCGAGGTGTCGGCCGCGTCTTCCGTGTTCTCCGTCGGCTGTGCAGCGGGCTCGTCTGCGGGAGGTTCCACGCGCAGCTCCACCCGGCGGTTCTTGGCGCGGCCCTCGGGATTGTCGCTGCCGTCAAGATTGCGATTGGGAGCAACGGGACGGCTTTCGCCAAGCGGGATCACTGTCATACGATCAGCGGCCACGCCCTTTTCCTCCAGATAGTCGCGTACCGCCTCCGCCCGCTTGCGCGAGGCTTTCAGGTTGATCGTGTCGGTGCCACGGGAATCGGTGTGGCCCCAGATCGTTATCGGGCCACCGGCCTTGAAGGTCGGGCTCGCCATCAGGGTATCGATGGCGGCGAGGCCGGCATCATCGGGCTCATCGCTCTTGTCTGGGAAGCGAACGGCAATCTGCTCCGGTTCGAGCGGCGGAGGCGCGATGGGAGAGGGAGTTACCTCCGGCCGGATGATGGACTTCTTCGGTTCTGCGGTCGGTTCCGTCTGGGTGGCGCTTGCCACCGGTCCGGGAAGGGCTGTCGCCTCGGCGTCTCCGCTCGGCTGCGTATCAGGCGCTTGCGAGGTGTCGCAGCCGGCGAGCGGCACGGTCGCGGCGAACAGGGTGGCTATCAGCAATCCGGTGCGGAGTTTGGGGTCGCTGATCATGCTTTTGCCTCCTTGTTCTTTTGCGCGGCTTTCGGCTGCCCGGCTGTGCCATGGCGAGAGGGGCCATAGGAAATCATCACGTCTCCCGGCTGCGGCGTCGGGCGCGTCGCGTGCGTGAAGAAGCGGATCCTGCCATCCTTGGAGAGCAGGAACAGCATGTTCGCTTCGTTGGGCAGCGTGGCCTGCGCATCCTTGAAGTCGAACTGGTCGCTGATCCGGGTCTTGCGGAACGTCCAGCCTTCCCGCTCGCGCTGGATGATCTCCTCCACACCGATGCCGGATGTGAACACCGCGCGGCCCTGCAGCGCTTCGGGCAGGCTGCGGTGATCCTCGTCGTCGCCAGTGCCGCCGAGCTGATAGACCGAATCGCGGCCGAAATCGGGCGCAAACTCGTTGCAGACCAGAGCGTTGTAGGCCTCGTTCTGCGAGGTTGCGACGAGCACCTGGAACTGGGTGATGTCGAGCCGCTCTTCGGTGGATTCGGCCAGAATCTCGCCGTGATAGGTGGGGATGCCCGCCTGACGGGGGCCGGACAAGCGCTCCCAGCTGGTGTCGCAGATCGTGACCGGCAGATCGAGCGAGCGCACCTGCTCGGCCAGCGCGAGGCTCCACGAGTTGCTGCCTGCGAGCAGCAGACCCTTCTTTTGCGCGCCAGTGACCTTGAGCCAGCGGGCGACATGGCGAATGCTGAAACCGTGAGCGATGATCGTGGCGATCACGACGGCAAACGAGAGCGCGACGAGAATGCTGCCGTCTGCATAGCCGAGCTGGTTCAGGCGCAGGGCGAACAGGCCGGAGATGGCAACGGCCACCACACCGCGCGGGGCGATCCAGGCGAGCAGTAGCCGTTCATTCCAGGGGATCTTGCTGAAAGCGAGGCTCAGCAGCACGGTAACCGGACGGACGATGAACAGCAGAACCACCAGGAAGGCCAGGAACCGCCATTCGAACTGGCGGAGCACGTCAAGATCCAGCGATGCCGAAAGCAGCACGAAAACGCCCGATATCAGGAGAACGGTGATGTTTTCCTTGAAAGGGTGAATGTCGCGCATGCTGTCCATGCGCATGTTGGCAAGGGCGATGCCGGTGACCGTGACCGCGAGCAGGCCGGTTTCCTGCTGGATGAAGTTGGACAGCACGAACGTGCCGATCACCGCGACCAGCAGCACCGGCGCCTTAAGGTATTCCGGCACGTGTCCACGCGGAAAAGCCCAGGCAATGACCTTGGCAACGGCATAGCCGATGAAGCCGGCGATGACGGCCGCGCCGAGCAGCGAGATGATTACCGAAAGCAACGTGCCGCCTTCGTCCGACCGGCGCAGGTATTCGTACGTGAACACGGCGCAAAGCGCGCCGATGGGATCGTTGACGATGGCTTCCCACTTGAGAATGGCGCGTGGCCTGGGGGCGACGTTGCTCTGGCGCAGCAGGGGCAGAACGACCGTCGGGCCGGTCACGATGAGAATGCCGGCGAACAGCATGGCCACCGGCCAGACGAGCCCGGCGACGTAGTAGCAGGCCACTGCGCCTACCAGCCAGCCGACCGGTACGCCGATGAACACCAGACGCGATACCGCGCCTTCAGTCTTGCGCAGTTCGCGGAAATTGAGGTTGAGCCCGCCTTCGAAAAGGATCAGCGCGACCGACACCGACACGATCGGTTCGAGCAGTTCGCCGAAGGTTTCCTCCGGCATGATGAGGCCGGTTACCGGGCCGGCGAGAACGCCCGCCGCAAGCATGAGTGCGATGGCGGGCCAGCCGGTTCGCCAGGCGATCCATTGCGCGCCGATGCCGATGATACCGATCAGCGCGAATACGAGGGCGTGGTGCTCCATGAGAGCGGCATACTCCACGTGGGGGGTAAAGTTAATCGAGGGATGTAAACGATCGCCGGGCGGAAAGGTTTTCGAGGGTGCTCAAATGAGAAGGGCCGCACCGATCACTCGGTACGGCCCTTCGCATGGTCAGCGGCCGGGAAGTGCCGCCAGCGAAGCCTTTATCGCGTACTCAGAAAATCAGCGATAATGCCTCGCGACGGAAATTGCCGACCTCTCTGCTGAACCATGAGACATCGGATCACCTCCTTTCGCGCTGTTGAGCCAAGAACGCCGCATTATGCGACTGAGACTTTGGTCGTTTCCGGGCGCGTATCCCGGGTCCCGCCGTCTTGAGAAATGTGTGTCCGATTCCGCAACGCACAACAAGACTTGCAATCATTTTTTTTCCGGTCATTATCAGCACTTCCGGCCAGTTTTCCCCAGCTGCGCAGCGACTTGCAGGCACAGTTCGGGGCACCGAAGAGTGCGGCCGGAACGTTTCCCGATAGTTGGTATTGTTGGCTTTTTAGGGCCCACCCGCTGTGCGTCAGCGGCAATCCTCGATGACTCGCGAGACTTCGGTCCAGCTCGGGATGTAGAGCGGATCGCTGCCGGCGACCTCCACGGCAAAGCGGCCGCGACTGAAAGCCATATCGTCAAGCAGAGGATCGCGCGCATCCAGCGATGCGGCGACGCCTCCCGCGACCGGATTGGCGACCAGCGAGCGATTCCCCTGGGTAGTGCTGATCAGCATTTGCGCCTGCGTCGTCGTTCCGGAAGCAGCGCGCGTCAGTGTGATGGTGCGGCTTTCCCGGTTGCAATGCATCTTGAACAGGCCTCCGGCGAAAACCGCCTGAGATCCGGTGACGGGCCGACTCCAACTCCAGTCGCCCGGCGTGGCAGGCATGTCTCGCCAGTTGGCAATAGGCCGGACCGTTGCCACGGGCTTCGGCGTCGGCTGCGCCGTCGGCGAAGATACAGGCGTGGGGGCAGGCGCGGGGCGTTGCGGCACGCAGGCAGCCAGCACCAGCGCCGATGAAAGCGCCGTCAATGGCAGGAAGCGGGACAGGGGGGCGTGCATGCGCGAATTTGCCTTCATGCCCCCGGTATGGAATGACACGCGCCTTACCTCAAGTGCACAAGTCCCCATGACCGACCCATCCGCCTCTCGTCCTGTCGAAAAACACCGCGCGCCGGCAAAAGGACGCGTCGATCAGATGTTGGTCGATCGCGGTCTGGCCGAGAGCCGAACGCGTGCACAGGCCTTCATCCTCGCGGGGCTGGTCTACTCCGGCGAAACGAAGATCGCCAAGCCGGGACAGAATTTGAAAGCCGATGCCCCGCTCGAAGTGCGCGGGCGCGATCATCCCTGGGTGTCGCGCGGAGGCATCAAGCTGGCCCATGCCATCGAGCATTTCGATCTGGATCCCACAGGGGCCATTGCAATGGATGTGGGCAGCTCGACTGGCGGTTTCACCGATGTTCTGCTCAGCAAGGGCGCGACCCGTGTCTTCGCCGTCGATTCCGGAACCAATCAGCTTGCCTGGAAGCTGCGTCAGGATCCGCGCGTGACTGTGCTGGAAAAGACAAGTGCCCGAATCCTCACGCCCGAGATGATCGACGCGCCGTGCAACTGGGTGGTGTGCGATGCGAGTTTCATCGGGCTGGCCAAGGTGCTGGAAGTGCCCTTGCGCCTCGCCGCACCCGACTGCCGGCTGGTGGCCCTGATCAAGCCACAGTTCGAAGTGGGGCGCAACGAAGTGGGCAAGGGCGGTGTCGTTCGCGATCCGGCATTGCATGCCCGCGTCTGCGATGAAGTGCGCGAATGGCTTGAAAGCCATGGCTGGGAAATTCAGGGCATTGTCGAAAGCCCGATCAAGGGGCCGGAAGGCAATGTGGAGTTTCTCGTTTCGGCACGCCGCGGCAATTGACTGTTAGCAGACGATTGCAACCTTTGCCTTCGCACTGCACAAAACCGCGCCGTCCTCATGGTCTTTCCTGATTCGGGAGTTATTTCGCGGAATGAACCTGCTTGCCTCCTCCGGCCAGTTGCGTGCCAGTTTTTTGCGTTGGGCTCTGGTTTGCGTTCCCGTCATCGTCCTTCTCGGCTTCCTTTCGGGCAAAGTCGCGCAGAGCGGGCCGGATGATCCTTGGTTTGCCGCGCTGACCAAGCCCGCGGCCTATCCGCCGCCGGCGCTGTTCGGAATCGTGTGGACCATTCTCTACGTGCTGATGGGCATTGCTCTGGCGCTTGTGCTGTCGGCTCGCGGTGCGCGCGGGCGCGGAGCGGCAGCGGGAGTGTTCGCCGTACAGTTCGCGCTCAACCTCGCATGGTCGCCGGTCTTCTTCGGCATGCACCTGCTGACGGCTTCGCTGATCGTCATCGGCCTCCTCGATGTGCTGGTGATCGTCACCATCGCCCTGTTCGGGAAAGTCCGGCCGGTCGCGGCCATGCTGCTCATTCCGTATCTGGCATGGGTTCTCTTCGCGACCTATCTCAATTTCGCGTTCTGGCAGGCCAACCCCACGATGGACGGTGTCGACGGCGGCGGGGCAGTTGTTCGTTATGAAATCTGATCCCCACTTGCGCGGGCGCGCGAGCGGCTCCATCTAGCGTCCATGCAAAGCGAAAACCCCTTTATCGCCGATTTCACCAAGATGATGAACAGCGCGGCCGGCACGCTGGCCGGCATGGGTCGCGAAGCCCGCGAGAACGCGCGCGAGCGGTTCAAGGAGTTCATGGGCGACATGGACTTCGTGAGCCGCGAGGAGTTCGAGGCCGTGAAGGAAATGGCCGCGACTGCCCGCGCCGAAGCGGATGCGCTCAAGGCCCGTCTTGATGCGATCGAAGCGAAGCTGAACGCCGCCGGCTGACGCTGCAGGCGGCTCTTGCCGCCGCGGCCCCGACGTTCCAGACAGGCGCCATGCACTTTCGCGCGCCCGCCCTTGTTTGCGCCACACACGCCCATGGCGAGACCGCCGTCATCGCCCGGTTGCTGACGGCCGAGTATGGGCTTGTGGCGGCCTACATCGCCGGGGGCAGGGGGCGGCAACTGCGCCCGGTGCTGATACCCGGCAACGTGGTGGAAGCCGAAGTTCGCTCCAAGACCGAAAGCCAGCTTCCCTTTGCCCGCCTCGAACTCCTGCAGAGCCGAGGGCCGTGGCTGACTGAGCCGCTACCGGCTGCCGCCATTGCCTGGGTTACGGCGCTCACGGCAATTGCCTTGCCCGAACGGCATCCCTATCCCGCCCTGCATGAAGCCCTGACTGGCCTGATCGAAGCAGTGTGCGTAGCCCCCTCGGCCCGAGGTTGGGCCTTGCCGCTGCTTTCCTATGAAGTCCTGTTGCTGCGCGAACTGGGTTACGGCGTTCCCGTAGGGCGTCCGGACCAGTCGGACTGGACGGAAATTCTGGCAGCCTTCGATCGCATCGGGCGTGAATTGGCACGCTACCCGCTTGCCGATCGCCGCAGAGACGTTATGGCGACGCGCGTCCTGCTGCGTGAGCGGCTGAAGCGGATCGAAGGCTGATATTATGACCAAGAACTCCATGCGTATTGCGGTTTTTGCCGGCGACGGGATTGGCCCCGAAGTGACCGAACAGGCGGTGCGTGTGCTGGAGGCTCTCGGTCTCGACGGGCTGGAACTGGTCGAAGGCGATGTCGGCGGCATGGCCTATCGCAAGCACGGGCACCCGCTGCCGCCGGAAACGCTCGAGACCGCGCGGTCTGCCGATGCCATCCTGTTCGGCGCAGTCGGTGATTTCTCCTGCGATCATCTCGAACGCCATTTGCGTCCGGAGCAGGCGATTCTCGGTCTGCGCAAGGAACTGGGCCTGTTCGCCAACTTGCGTCCGGCGCGCGTCTTTCCCGGTCTCGAAGACCTGACCACGCTGCGCGAGGAAGTGGCGAGCAAGATCGATCTGCTGATCGTTCGCGAACTCAATGGCGACGTCTATTTCGGTGAAAAAGGAATGCGCACGCTTCCCGATGGTCGCCGGCAGGGCTGGGATATGATGTCCTACGCCGAAGACGAAGTGCGTCGGATTGCGCATTCCGGCTTCACCGCCGCGATGGGCCGTTCGAAGAAGTTGTGCTCGGTCGACAAGGCCAACGTTCTGGAGACCTCGCAGCTGTGGCGCGATGTGGTGATCGAAGTTTCCAAGGAATATCCCGAAGTCGAACTCAGCCACATGTACGTGGACAACGCGGCCATGCAGCTGGTTAAGAACCCGGGCCAGTTCGATGTGATCGTGACCGGCAACCTCTTCGGTGACATCCTCAGCGATCAGGCAAGCATGTGCGTGGGCTCGATCGGCCTGCTGGCATCGGCGAGCCTTGCCGAGGGAACCTATGGCCTTTACGAGCCGATCCACGGTTCCGCGCCCGATATTGCCGGCAAGGGACTGGCCAATCCGATGGCCACGATCCTGTCGGCCGCAATGTTGCTGCGCCACTCGCTTGGACTGGAAGAACAGGCCGTACGCATCGAGAATGCCGTGGCTGGCGCGCTGTCCGCAGGTGTGAAGGGCGGGGACCTCGGCGGCGCGGCCGGTACGCGTGAAATTGGCGACGCGGTGGTCGAACGCCTCTAAAACCGATAATGGTTTATTGAGGTTCACCTTGTATATGCGGGGCGCATGAACATCACCAGTTCCGAACTTGCCCAGGCCGCAGACGCCGCTGTCGATGCCGCAATCCGGCCTCTGGATCTGGCTGTCGTCCTGCCGACCTTCAACGAGCGCAAGAACGTCGCGACCATGATCGAGCGCCTTGAAAAGGCACTTGAAGGTATCGCGTGGGAAGCGATTTTCGTCGACGACAACAGCCCTGACGGTACGTCCGACGAAGCCCGGCGCCTGTCACAGGTCGATCCGCGCGTGCGTTGCATCCAGCGCATCGGGCGCCGCGGTCTTGCCAGCGCCGCGATTGAAGGCATGTGCTCTACCGGGGCGCCGGTTGTCGCCGTCATGGACGCCGATCACCAGCACGACCCGGCGCTGCTGCCGCAGATGCTGGAGGCCATCAAGTCCGGGGAATACGACCTCGCCTATGCCTCGCGCTTTGCAGAGGGCGCGAGCACTGAGGCATGGGGCCGGCCGGACCGCGTCAAGGCTTCGGGCCTTGCCAACAAGATCGCCAACAAGGTCACCGGCGTCGAACTGACCGATCCGATGAGCGGCTTTTTCATGCTGCCCACGGAAACGCTTCGTGCCGATGCGCATCGCCTGTCGGGCGTGGGTTTCAAGATCCTGCTCGATATCCTGGCCACGGTCGACCGGCCGCTACGGGTCAAGGAATTCCCCCTGAACTTCGCTGCCCGTGCGGAAGGCGAAAGCAAGCTGGATCAGACCGTCGTGTTCGAATTCCTCGTAGGTCTTTACGACAAGTGGCTGGGTCGCATCATTCCCACACGCTTTGCGCTGTTCGGCACTGTCGGTGCCCTCGGCGTACTGGTGCAGCTCGGGGCCCTGTGGGCGTTGCTCCACCTCGTTTTCGCCGAGCGCTTCGTTTACGGCAACTGGTCCGAAAGCACGACGTTCAACACCGCCAATACGCTGGCGGCGGTCATCGCGATGACTTTCAACTTCGTGCTCAACAACGAACTGACCTATTCGGACAAACGCCTGCGCGGCTTTGGCCCGATGATGCGCGGCTGGGCGCAGTTCGGTGTGACCTGCTCGCTGGGATTGCTGACCAACGTCGGTTCCGCTGCCGTGCTCAAGACCATCGGCTTCCACGACATCGTCGCGGTAGTGACGGGCATCATTCTGGGGTCGGTCTGGAACTTCGCGCTGTCGTCCAAATTCGTCTGGGGCAAGTACTGACAAGGCCATGATCGCAAAGGTCCCACGCAGCCAGCTTGTGCTGTTGGGACTGACGGCGGCAGCGGCTGTTTTCAGCCTTATCGACACGCCCTATCCGCGCCTCGCGCCGCTGCAGAACTTGCCGACCCTGGCTGTCGTGGCTGCCATCGCCGTCGCCTTGCGCCGCTGGCCCATGCCGACGAGCGCCGTGATGAGCATCTGCCTGTTCCTGCTCCTGCATACCATCGGCGGGCGCCACATCTATTCGAATGTCCCATACGAGGCTTGGGCGCAGGCGGTCGGTCTGCCGTCCCCCGACAAGGCGCTGGGGCTGACGCGCAATTCCTGGGACCGGCTGGTCCACCTCAGTTTCGGTCTATGCTGGGTCCACCCGGTCGCCACCTGGCTGGCCCGCCACAAGCGGCTGACCATGGCGCTGGCAACCTACATCGCGGTGGAGTTCGTCATCGCCGGCAGCGCGCTGTACGAAATCTTCGAATGGCTGCTGACGGTCTTGATGGCTGGTCCCGATGCGCTCGCATACAACGGTCAGCAAGGTGATCCGTGGGACCCGCAAAAGGATATGGCCTTGGCGACCCTGGGCGCCGTGCTGGCTGCGATAGCGCTTCGCTTTCGTGTCCGTCTGCGCCGCGAGCCCTGAATTCACCGCCAGCTCGGCAGCCACATCCAGAAGTTGTAGGCGTTCTTGAAGGGCAGGGGCAGCGCCGAGATGATCGGGTAGAACACCGCGAACATCGCCAGCGACAGCACGAGCGACACGGTGGCCACGGTGCGCCAGCGGTCGCGGTGCTGCCACAGGCTATCCATCCACATTCCCAGCAGGCCCATCAGGAATGCGCCCGGCAGCAGGTAATGGTAATAGAACTGCACGGGCTTGCCGTTGAGCGCCCACATGGCAAGGCATGCCGAGTAGAGCGCGATTAACGCCAGAGCGTCGAAGCGCCGCCGGAACACGCTGGCCCAAAGCCCCCAAAGCAGTGCGACAAGCCCTGCAAGCATGGAGAAGGGGTTGCCAATCATCACGATCCCGCGCTGCGATCCGTCGACCTTTGCGAACAGGAACCAGATGTCGCGCCAGTTCACGATCCACTGGTACCAGTAGCTTTGGTACGGATGCGGCTTCCTGACGCTGTCCTGCAGGCGGATCATGTATTCGTGCTGCTGGATGAAGCCGAACGGCGCGATGGGGTGGTCCCCGGGGGCGTAGAACATCGCAGGCAGGAAAGTCGCCCAGTAGACCGCAAGCGGAAACAGGCCGAGCCACAGTGTCGCTTCCAGCAGGGAGATACCCTTGATCGGACCGGCGCCCTTTCTCCCAACGATGAACAGCCCGTTCTCCCTTATTCGCAGAACAAGGAAAACGAGACCGGGCATCATCAGCGCCGGCGCGCTGCTCCATTTGGCGCCCAGCGAGAGGCCCAGGGCCATGCCCGACAGAATCAGGCGAAACCGGGCCCGTGCCGTCGTGCGGGCGTTGAGTGCGGCGGCGAATTGCCACAGACCCACCATGCAGAAGCCCGCTTCGATCATGTCGAGCATGGCGATGCGGCTCTGGACGAACCACATGCAGTTGGTCGCGAGCAGCGCGGTTGCGGCCAGCGTGGCGGGGCGGCGGCGTGAGAGGTGCCAGATCAGGCGGGAAAACGCGAAGAGGCCGAGCGTGCCGGAAAGCGCGGGGCCCATGCGCCAGCCCAGCGGCTTGTCCCCCAGGAAGTGAATGAAGGCGGCGATCACCTCCTTGCCGAACATCGGATGTTCGCGGTTTGCCGGGATCAGGTCCAGCAGCTTCAGCGCGGCGGGAACGTAGTGGATCTCGTCGAAATAGTAGCGGCCGGGGGTGCCGATACGCCAGAGCGTCAGCGCCAGAAACAGGATCGTGATGCCCAGGCACCAAACGAGCGGGTCTCGGGCATTTCTGGCTGCGTGGGGCATCGTCGAGCCGGATAGGTGGGAAACCCCGCTTCGGCAAGAGCACTTGGCGCTGCACCCGCTTGCGTTGGCCTCTGCGGCCTCTTAGAGGTTTGCCCATGAAACGTACGACCGGACAGGACCGCAGCCAGACCCTCAAATGGCGCCCCGCTACCCGCGCGATACGCGGAGGCACATGGCGTTCGGAGATGGGCGAGACCAGCGAGGCGCTCTTCCTCACCTCCGGGTACTGCTATGACGATGCCGCCACGGTTGCCGCGCGTTTCGCGGGCGAAGAGGAAGGCATGACCTATTCGCGCCTGCAGAACCCCACGGTGGCGATGCTTGAGGAACGCATTGCGCTGATGGAAGGCGCGGATGCCTGCCGCGTTCAGGCTTCTGGCATGGCGGCGATGACGGCGGCGTTGCTCTGCCAGCTTTCGGCAGGCGACCACATGGTTTCTGCGCGCGCGGCTTTCGGCTCATGCCGCTGGCTGGGCGACAACCTGCTGCCGCGCTTCGGCGTCGAGGTGACGGTGGTCGACGCAAGCGACACGGCTGCCTGGGAAGCGGCGATCCGGCCGAACACCAAGGTCTTCTTCTTCGAAACCCCTGCCAACCCGACGATGGACGTGGCCGACCTCGAAGCGATTGCCCGGATCGCCAAGGCGCATGGCATCACCACGGTTGTCGATAACGCCTTCTGTTCGCCGGTGCTGCAGCGCCCGCTCGAATTCGGCATCGACGTCGTGGCCTATTCGGCGACCAAGCTGATGGACGGGCAGGGCCGAGTGCTCGCCGGCGCCGTCTGCGGCAGCGAGGAGTTCATCAACGAGAAACTGCTGCCGTTCCAGCGCAACACCGGGCCGAACCTGTCTCCTTTCAATGCCTGGGTCGTGCTCAAAGGGCTGGAGACGCTGGACCTGCGCGCCCGGCGGCAGAGCGAGAACGCGCTCAAGCTGGGCCAGTTCGTGGAAGGGCGCGTGCCGAAGATCCTGCACCCCTGGCTCGACAGCCACCCGCAGCAGGCGCTCGCGCAGAAGCAGATGGACGCCTGCGGCCCCATCTTCAGCTTTGTGCTGGACGGCGGACGCGAGCAGGCGCACGCCGTGCTCGATGCTCTCCAGCTTATTGATATCTCCAACAACATCGGAGACTCGCGGTCGCTGATGTGTCATCCTGCTTCGACAACACACCACAACATGGGGCCGGAGGGGCGTGAGCTGATGGGAATTTCCGAAGGCATGCTGCGTATCAACGTCGGCCTGGAAGATGCGGACGACCTGATCGAGGATATGGATCAGGCGCTGACGAAGGCCGGCCTCTGAACACCGTCGATCTTGCAGCCAACCCGGGGGCTCTGCTGGCGGCAATCGTCGAATCGACGGATGACGCCATCGTCGGAAAGACACTCGATGGCCGTATCCTGACGTGGAACGCCGGCGCGGAACGTGTGTTCGGCTGGACGGCGGAAGAGATGGTCGGCCAGAACATCCGGGCGCTGATCCCCGATGACAGGCAGGGAGAGGAAGACGCGATCATCGCCAGCATCAGCTGCGGCGAGCGCGTGCCGACCTTCGAAACCATCCGCAAGCGCAAGGGGGGCGGCACGGTAGCCGTCGCCGTGACGGTCTCCCCCATTCTCGATCCTGATGGCCGCGTCATCGCTGCCAGCAAGATTGCCCGCGACATTTCGGACAGCGTCAATATTCGCAAGCAACTCGCCCTCAGCGAGCAGCGCTTCCGTCTTCTGGCCGACAACATGAGCCAGCTTGCCTGGATCGCGGACAGCGACGGATGGATATTCTGGTATAACAAGCGCTGGTTCGTTTACACCGGCACGACCCTCGACGACATGAAGGGATGGGGCTGGAAGGCCGTCCATCATCCCGATCACGTGGATGCTGTCGTCGAGAAAATCAGTGCATGCTTCGCTTCGGGCGCGGACTGGGAGGACACTTTCCCGCTGCGCAGCGCCGAAGGGGAATGGCGCTGGTTCCTCTCTCGCGCGAAGCCGATCCGCGATGAAGATGGCGCGATCATGTACTGGTTCGGCACCAATACCGATGTCACCGAAATGCGCGAGGCCGAGCAGCGCATCGAGCTGCTGCTTGAGGAAGTGAACCACCGCAGCAAGAACATGCTTGCCGTGGTGCAGTCGCTGGCGCGCCGCACCGATGTTGACCGGCCCGACTTTGTCGAACGTCTCGAACAGCGCATTCGCGGGCTGGCAGCCAATCAGGATGTGCTGGTGCGCCGGGCATGGTCGCGCATTCCGGTTTCGGAGATGATCGAGGCGCAGTTGCGCTCGCTGGGCGACTCGCGCGCGCAGATCACCTGCGAAGGGCCGCAGGTTCTGCTGTCACCCGGCGCTGCGGAGGCTCTGGCCATGGCCTTTCACGAGATGGGCACGAATGCCATCAAGTATGGCGCCTTGTCGGTCGCGGAGGGGCAGGTTCATGTTCGCTGGGCGATCGAGGGTGAGGAGCCGTCCGCGCAGTTCAGCATCGAGTGGGTGGAAACTCTCGGCCCGCCGGCCTGCGAGCCCACAAGGCAGGGTTTCGGCACCCGCATCATCGTCGATGTTCCGCGCGTGAAACTCGATGCGCAGATCACCACGGAGTACCGCATGGAAGGATTCCGCTGGTCTTTGACTTGCGCTGCATCCTCTATCGGCTGAGGTGCCGAAGCGGCGCTTCCTTTATGTTTCGGCCGGCTATCCGCAAAGCGGTTGTGGCCTCGCGGATTCGTCGTTAGGCTGGCTCCTGACATGAAAGAACTGTTTCAACATACTGCCTATACTGACGGTCTGACCGTGCGTGTCGCCGCCAATTTTCTGCCCGAGCAATCGCGTATCGAGGCGGGCAAGTGGTTTTGGGTCTACCATGTCCGTATCGAGAACGAGACGCCGCATACCCTGCAGTTGATGACGCGCCACTGGCGCATCACCGATGGCAATGGCGAAGTGAGCGTGGTCGAAGGAGAGGGCGTTGTCGGCGAACAGCCGGTGCTCGCGCCGGGCGCCAGCCACGACTATGTTTCCGGTTGTCCGCTCTCGACGCCGCAAGGCAGCATGGAAGGGCACTATACCTTCCGCCGCAGCAACGGGACGGAGTTCAAGGCCCTGATTCCGTTCTTCCCGCTGGCTGCACCTGCCACCGCAGGTTGACCGACGCCTTGCACGCCGATCCTTTCGGATTCGATTTACGGGCTGCAACAGGAACTTCATTGCCCCCGGTCGCGGCCGGGCATAGGGAAGCGCCATGAAGCGCACGCACTTGCCCCTCAACGCCTTGCGCGTCTTCGATGCCGCCGCACGCCACCTCTCGTTCACGCGGGCTGCGGATGAGTTGGCGGTTACACCGGCTGCGGTCGGGCAGCAGATCCGCGCGCTGGAGGATCTCCTCGGCGTCGTCCTGTTCCGCCGGACCAGCAAGGGCCTGGAACTGACCGAAGAGGCCAGCACGGGCCTGGGAGCGCTGCGCACGGGCTTTCTGCATTTCGAGGATGCCGTGCAGGCCATGCAGGCGGGGCAGTCCAGCCACGTCTATACGATTGCTGCCCCGCGCGAATTCTTTGCCGCCTGGTTGGCCCCGCGGCTTGCCGCTTTCCGGGCAGAAAATCCGCAAGTGCGCTTCGTGTTGGTGGATGGTGAGGAAACCGACTTCACCGAGGCCAATCTCGATCTTGCAGTGCGCTGGACCGATGGCCCCGGCAATCTTGAAGGCGTTCCGCTGGGCGGCCCGGAATGGGTTCTGGTAGGAGACGGTGACTGGATCGGCTGGCCGGGAGATCCGAAGCCCGGTTCGGATGAGCAGGATGCGGGCGAAGACAGCGAAGAAGGCAAGCCGCCGATATTCGTGACCGACGCTGGACAGGCGATCGCGGCTGCCATGGCCGGGATGGGGCGCGCCCGTGTGCCCGCGCTGCTTACGGCGGGCTTGCAGCAGCAGGACAGGGCCTTAGTAGCCACGCCTGCGCCGTGCCGCCGGGGATACTGGCTCGTCGCTCCGCTGCCGCAGTGGCGGCAGAAAAAGGTGAAGGCGTTGGTCGCGACCCTTACCGCCGAGGCGTAGCGCTTCCGGATTGACCATGTCCATGCATCGGCTCACCCTTCCCGCATAAGAACGGGAGAGGAGAGAGAACATGGCCAGTCGTCGTATCGGGGCACTGGGTGCCGCCATCACAGGACTTGCTGTTGCTGCGCTGGCGACGCTGCCCATGGCGGCGCGCGCGCAGGAGGCTGCGCCGGAAGGCGGTGAAGCTGCCCCGGTTGTCGGATGGGACGAGTTCGTCGACAGCCTGCGCGGATTGCCGGCAAGGATGCTGGCCAAGCTGCCGAAATCGATGCAGCAGGATCCGCAAATCCGCGCGGAGATCGGCCGTATCGCGCTTGAGGCGTTGGCCAGTTGCTCCATCGAAGTGCTCGGTGCCGATCCTCAGGCTCCCGTGTTTCTGCCGGCCATCGGGCAAGTGCTCAATGTCGGGCAGCCCAATGCCGATACCGTGTACAAGTCGACCTCCGTCGATCCCACGCAGGTCTATCGCATTGCCGGCAAGGCCGGCACGATACCCATAGCCGTGATCGCGCAGGTTCTGCCGGGCAGCAATTCGCGCCCGCATCTGGATCTTTCGGCGCTCCACACCGATGCCGACGGCCGATTTTCCGTCCTGGTGGGCGCTGAGCCTCCCGAGGGATACGACGGCGACTTCTGGAAGCTGGAGCCCGATACGCGCCGTCTGATGATGCGCTTCGTCAGCTCCGACTGGAGCGGCGAAGTACAGCCGGTCGTCACCATCGAGCGCGTCAGCGGCCCGATGGGACGCCCGCGGCCTTCGGCGGAAGAGCTGACCGCGCGATTGCGTTCATTGCCGCGTGCCGTCGGCTACATCGCGCCGATGTTCGTGGCCCGCGTGGAGGCGCTCGCCGAGGAAGGCTACGTGAACCGCTTCAAGGCCATGGTCCCGCCAGAAGGCGCGCTCGCCTCGCAGTTCTACTACGACGGCGTGTTCGACCTGAAGGATGACGAAGCGCTGATCATCGAAAGCGATGTGCCCGAGACCTGCGAGTACCGCTCGCTGATCCTCACCAACGGGCTCTACGAAACGATCGACTGGACCAACAATCACTCCAGCCTAAACGGCGCGCAGGCCGATCCCGATTCCGACGGGAAGCTGCGCATCGTTGTCTCGGAAGAAGACCCGGGCGTGCGCAACTGGCTCGATACGGCCGGCTATTCGCGCGGCATCATTCAGGGGCGCTGGACCGGATGCAGCAGCCAGCCGATCCCGAGCGTTACCAAGGTCAAGCTCGCTGATGTGCGCAAGCACCTGCCGGCAGATGTCGCCACGGTATCGCCCGAAGAACGCGACGCTCTGATCCGCGAGCGTAACCGGGCCTATCAGGAACGCGCGCTCTGGTAGGTGTCATTGCGGGTCGGGGGGATTGTGCTTCCTGAGGAACTTTTCGAGCTTCTCGTACCAGCGCTGTTCGTCCTTCGCTTCGGCAAAGCCGTGGCCGGCTTCCTCGAAGATCATGAGTTCCAGGGGAATGCCGGCTGCCTCGGCCGCTTCGCGCATAACCCTGAACTGGGAGAAGGGGACGTTGCTGTCTTCCTTGCCATGCGCAAGCAGGACAGGGCGGGTCAGGTGTGACACCTGTTTGGCCGGGGAGACAGAGTCGAAATCGAAATCCTTGTCCTTGTCCTCCCACCAGTCGCGGAATGCCCGCCGGTCCTTTCTGTCGAGAAATCGCCGGTCGTAGCGGAGCTGACGATCCCAGTCGGTGACACCCGCAAAGCTCGCTGCGCAGCGATAGCGTTCGGGATTGCGGATGGCTGCCCACAGCGCGGCGTATCCGCCATAGCTGGCGCCTACAACACAGACACGCGCCGGATCGGCGATGCCCTGTTTGACCAGCCAGTCCATGCCGTCGTCGAGATCGTCCTGCATGGCGCGGCCGATCTGGCCTTGTCCGAGATCTTCAAAGGCTTCGCCATAGCCGCCCGATCCACGATAGTTAGGCTGTAGGACCGCATATCCGCGGTTGGCGAGGAACTGGGTTTCATCGTTGTAACTCAGTGTATCGCGGATGCCATATGGTCCGCCGTGCGGCAGGATGATCAGCGGCAGTGCTTTCGCCGGACGATTGACCGGCAGCGTCAGATACCCGTGAATTTCAGTCCCGTCGCGCGCAGTATACGCAACAGCCTTGGTCTGTGCGAGCTTCTGCTGGACCAGTTCGGGGCGATAGTTGGCGAAGAACGCCAGCGTGCGATCTGCTTTTGTGTAAACGTACAAGGCTCCGGGATCGTCTTCGTGACCGACCCAGACGAGCATGCGCGTTTCGTTGTCCGCTCTCGAGGAAATCCATACGTCCTTGCCGGGCATGGCCTTTTCCAGCTTTTCCTGGATGGCTCTCAGTTCCGGATCGAGCCAGACGATCTGGCGCTTGTCGTCGGTATAGAAGGCAGCAATCGGCGTGCCGTCGTCGGCAATGAGCGCGCGGGTTACATCCCAGTCGGGGTTGGCATAGATGATCTCACCGGGTGTGTGCGTGGCGTAGTTGACCCGCCGAAGCACCAGATGACCGTCAACCTCGTCGAATATGAAGCCTTCGTCGGAACCGGAAACTATCTTGGCAACGTCCCAGTACTTTTCCTCTTCGTCCTCATCGGTGAGCTTGGCCACCCTGCGCAGCTTGTCATCGGGACCGCTACGGTACCAGACGAAGACGCGGTGACCGCTTCTGGGCTCCAGACCCATGCGAACAGTCCCCACGTCATCGGTAAACCAGGCCCATACGCCGGCCTTTTGTGATTGCACTTTTTCGCCCTTGTCGGGCTCCGGAGTGGCCTCGAGGCTGAAGCGCCAGACAGTCGGCCATTCATAAACCGTCTTCTGCATGGATAGCAGAACGTATTGTCCCTTCGGATCGGTATAGATGACGTTGTCCCCGTCGGGAACTTTCATGCGCCAGCCGACCTTGGTCAGCGACTTGTCCCGGATGTCGTAGGACAACAGCCGCGTGACGCGCTGTTCAACACCGAAGACATCGGCCAATTGTCCGGCCGAAAACAGGATACGGTTGCCGCCCGCCCACGAGAACCAGACCAGTTGCTGCTCCTTGCCGAGCCGGACATTGTCCACGGCTTTGAGCGTGCCGGCATCCACGATCACGATCATTGGCGCTTCATTGTGCATGGTGCGCAGAGCGATCCATTTCCCGTCGGGTGATATCGTTGCGGACTGGAACGCCGTGAGGGAGGCAAATGCCGACGCCGGGATCAATGGCGTCTTTTTCGGTGATGCGGCTGCCGCTTTGGTGCTTTCGACCGCCTGCGCCTTGGCTGGCTTTTGCGCCTGTTCTGCACTGGCAGACGTGGCGAAGAGAAACGCCGCTACGAGTAACCCCAAACGCGCAGTATTCCACATTACGAAAAAGCCCCCTTTCCTTCGCTATGCCAAGCGCTTGGCATGCAGGAAAGAGGGCTCTTACCGGTTCGCCGCAGCTACGCGGTTACAATGTTTTCATCGCTCTGTGGCGGTGACGCAGCAGAGCTAGAATTCCAGGTCTTCGATCCTGCCGTCAAAGTTGCCGCCGAGCTTGTTCGTTGCCTTGGCCAGCTTTTCGTTGGGCACGCCGGCAAGGTAGCCGTCGAGGATTCGCTGATAGTTGCTGATCAGGCCTTCGACCCGGTTTGACAGACGCATGTATTCGAAACCAGTCGCGTGCAGGCCCTTCTGCTGGATCGGAATGTTCGAGTAGTCCTGCCGAGGGATCGGCGGGAACTCCGCGCTGTCGTAAGGCAGCACGATCGGTTCCATGACCGGCTCGGGCTCCTCGCCTTCGGGGAAGAAGGTCAGCGACCAGATTTCGAAGAAGCAGCTTTCCGGACCCGTCGGACGGATGCGATAGGCCGACATCGAGCTGAAGTAGGGCAGCAGGAAGTAGTGCGGCATGAGGAATTCGACCGCATTGATCGGATCCGACTGCGCCACCGAAATCAGGTCGGGAATCGGCTCGCCCCTTTCCTTCAGCTGCGCGCTGACCTGATGCATGACCATGCCCAGCCAGGTCATAATGGCTGCGCCCTTGTCCTCGGGCAGGTTGTCCGTGGCGTGCTGCAAGGTGCGGGCGATTTCCACTTCCTTCTCGTGGATCATGCCCGACATGCCTTCGCTGAGCAGTTCCATGTTGCGGATCTGCGCGGCGATGTTCTCTTCGATGGTCTTGTCAGGATCGGCCAGCATCGGCGTACGTTCGGTATTCTCCGCTACCGCGTACATGCTGTCGTACATGGTCGGCACCGCATGCTGCAGCTGCGGGTGCGTCTGCATCACGTGGTAGCCTTCCATGAAGGCTTCCATTGCGATCTTCCAGTTGGCCGGGATCTCGGTACCATAGCACCATTCGGCGCGCAGGCCCTGGACGTTGTGGGCTTCCAGACGGTCGGCCACCGGGCCGAAGGTTTCCTTTACGGAAGCCGCATCGTCGTCATGGTTGATCCACACGCAGCCGCCCCAGACTTCGGCGCGGCAGGGTACGAGGTTGATGTCCTCGTCGTTGAGCTGCCGGTCGCTGAACAGGTGCTTGCCGTAAACCAGCGTGCTTTCGCCATCCATGTTCCAGCGCCAGCCGTGGAACGGGCAGACGAACCCGGTCTTGGCGCAGTTGCCGTGCGCCTTGGAATGCGATGCTCCCACGGTGGTGCCGCCGGCGATCGGCACGCCGCGGTGGCGGCAGGCATTATGGAAGGCCTTCACGCCGTTTGCCGTGCGCACGACGATGACCGACTTGCCGACGTTGGTATATTCGATCCAGTCGCCGACTTCGGGGATCTGTTCCTCGCGGCAGGCCATCTGCCAGACGTGGGGCCAGAAGTGCTCGACTTCGGCCTGGTAGAATTCCTCGTCGTAATAGCGCTTGGCCGGGATCCGTTCGGGATCGTCGATCGGAAATGGGACGGGCCTCAGGCCTCCGTCAGCAGATTTAAGCACTCCCGCACCTCTTTTGATTGTGAGTCTTGTGTTGACGCGCGAGTGTACCTTCCGGGCCCGGCGAGGCAATGCCGCAGCGCCGGGAGATCATCGCGGGCACGCTAAATGGCTCGTGAGATCAAGTCTCCTGCCGGAAGCGGTCTCTAGCGCAAGCGGTTGGGATCGAGAGCGGAACGCGCCCGAGGTGCCGGGGATTGTGGGGGCGGTGCTATCGAGTCTCCTTCCATCGCCATCAGCGCGGTAATGCGCTTTTCCGTGGCGGGATGGGTCGAGAACAGGTCGGATACGCTCGAAGGGACGATGTAGAGCTGCGCGGTCGCCGGGTTGCGCTCGACCGCAGGATTGCGGAGCCGTGCTGCCGGACCTGCGATCTTGCCGAGGGCGGAGGCGAGGGCGCGCGGGTTGCCGCTGATCTCGGCGCCGGCCTTGTCCGCGCCGAATTCACGGGTGCGACTGATCGCCATCTGCACGATCATGGCTGCGAATGGCGCCATGAAAACCGCAGCGATCGCCACGATCGGGTTGGGCCGGTTTTCGCCGTGCCCGCCGAAGAACAGACCGAAGTTGGCGATCATGGAAATGGCACCGGCGATTGTCGCGACCATGGTCATGATCAGCGTATCGCGGTTGCGTATATGGCCGAGTTCATGGGCCATGACGCCGGCCACTTCTTCGCGGCTGAGCATCGCGAGCAGGCCGGTGGTCGCGGCCACGGCGGCGTTCTGCGGATTGCGGCCGGTGGCGAAGGCGTTGGGAGCGTCCGTATCGATCAGGTAGACGCGCGGCATCGGCAGGCCGGCGCGCTGTGCAAGCTGGGCGATGAGGCCATAGAACTCCGGCGCGCTGCGTTCATCAACTTCACGCGCATTGTGCATCCGCAGGACGATACTGTCGGCATTCCAGTACGTGAACAGGTTCATGCCTGCCGCCACAAGAAGTGCAATGATCGCACCGCCCTTGCCGCCAAACATGAAGCCGAGTGCCATGAACAGCGCCGTCAGTGCCGCCAGCAGCATGGCCGTCTTGATACCGTCCACTTTTACGCAATCTCCTCTGCAAGACCTTGCTACAAATTTAGGGTGAGGCACCTCCGTTTCAACGGCGGGGCAGGCTCCTCGCGCGCTGCCCTTGGCAGCATCGGGCGCAGCCGATAGACGCGGATGACACATTGCAGACACGAGGGATCAGAAACTTGGCGAAGCAGGAATCGGACGCAAAGACGCCCCGCCGGCGGCGGCGTTCGTCCGAGGAAGTGGCGGACCGTATCCTTGAGGCTGCGGCCGAGGAATTCGAGCAGTCGGGCTATTCGGGCGCGACGACGGCCGCCATCGCCCGCCGCGCCGATGTGACCGAGGCGCAGATATTCCGCTTCCATGCCTCCAAGCAGGACCTGTTCCGTGCGGCGATCTTCACACCGCTCAACCGTCACTTCGCCGATTTTCAGGCGCGCAGCGTTGCCGATCTGGAATCGGGCAAGGCCGGCAAGGACTTGGCACGCGCCTATATCGGCGAACTGCAGGACTTCATGGCAAGCCATTCGCGCATGTTCATGTCGCTGATCGTCGCCAACACCTATTCGCCCGAAGCGGCGGACGCGATTACCGACCTCGACGGGCTGCAGGCCTATTTCGAGAAGGGCAAGGCGATGATGAGTGCGCGTATCGAAGGCGATGCGCCGGTGTCCTCCGAACTCATGGTTCGTGTGTCCTTTGCCGCCGTGCTGGCCAACCTGATGTTCCGCGACTGGCTGTTCCCGCCTGGTCTCGCCAGCGACAAGGATATTCGCGAGGCCATCGCGACGTTCGTGATCGAGGGTATCGAGGCGAACGGCCCTGTGGGCGAGGGGCGCGGGTAAGTGCTTTCCCACTAGACGGGCCGCTCCCGCCGGATGGCCGTTCTACTCCGCAACGACCTCAATTGCTCGGATGCCGCTGTTCCCTGTGCGTGTGTTGCGAGCAAAGACCATCAGTTCGTAGCGGCCCTCGGTCGGCAATTGGACATAACCCGAAAAGACACCGGGCGAAGTGTCGAAGGCAAGTTTGTTTCTGGCGAGCGGCGAGCCATCCATCCATGCCGAAACATTCACTTCATACTCGTCGGCAGGCCACAGTCCGTCAGGCGCGATCGGGCAGCCGCACATCGGCATCACCTTGGCCGAAATTCTCACCGAGAGGCCAGCAACGCTTGTTCTCGGATCGATGACAAGGCCGGGAAGCTCGACAGTCCAACCGTCGCCAATGGTGACACTCTCTCCGGGCATGACCCAGCGCTGCTGGCTGACGTGAACGGCGGATTCCGGATAGTCGACAGGGCCATAGGCATCGAGTTCGACAAGGGTTGGCTTGGTGATGCCCAGCGTGGCCGAAAATGCCGCCTCGGATCCATCCGCACGGAGCGGACTGCGGCCATCGGATTTCATGATCCGGTCCGTGTGGCCCGTTCCCCCCTCGGTAAGTCCCTCGGCAAGGACAGTGCCGCTTTTGGGATCGCGCAGAACAATGCGCACTCCGCCCATCGAGGAGCCGACAAATTTTGCGTCTTGTGCGATGACCCGCACAACGACGTCTGTCGGTTCAGCCAGAGCCGGTGCAGCTCCCAGAGCCAATACAGCCGCTACCATAACGCGATACATCCGAGCCTCCTTCATGGACCGCATATCGCCTTAGGTCAGGCGGAAGCCTGTCTCAAACGACTTTCAGCAATGATATGGGAGGCGTCGGCAATCGCGTCGTTTTCGACCAATGTGGAAAGGCCGGGGTTCGGGGCCTCCCGCAAGCGGACGGGGCAGAATGCAGCGTCACGGTTGCACACCTGTCCTGTCTGCGAGGGGAGGTCTTCAAACGCTACGAAATGTCGAACCCGAACACGCGCGCTGCATTCTCGCTGAGCGCCTTGCGAGTATCGGTTTCCTTCAACCCGTCGGTCATTTTCAGGGCCACGTCGCGCGAGTTCGGCCAGATCGTTGCCGAGTGCGGATAGTCGGACGAGAACATCGTCATGCTCGACATCCACGGCCACAGGCCGGTGGCGATCATCTGGTAGCCGGCATAGTCGTCGACATTGGTGGTGAAAACGTTCCTGCCGATGAACTCGGTCGGGCTGTGCTTCAGCTTTACCGGGAACCAGCTCTTCTGGATGTCCCAGTGGTGCTCCATGGTCTGCACCCAGAACGGGGCCCAGCCGCAGTCGACTTCGGCGCCGACCATCTTGAGATTGGGATACTGGTCGAAGATCCCGGCGAAGATCAGGTACGAGAAGGGCTTCAGGCACGAGAAGTAGCGGGTGACGATGCCGCCGATCGAGACCTTGTCTTCCTGCAGCCGGTCCCAGTCGGTGGCATCGGGCGGGCCGCCGTGGTTGCGGTGCATGCACAGCGTCAGGCCGAGATCGTCCGCCGTCTGCCAGATCGGGTGGTAGTGCGTGGGATGGTTATACGGGATCGTAGGATTGCCCGGTATATACATGGCCCGGCAGCCTTTTTTTGCGACGCGCTTCATCTCCGCAACGGCGTGCTCGATGCCGAGTTCCGAGGGGCAGATCGCCAGGCCGCACAGGCGGGAAGGATCGGCGGCCTGGAAGTCATCAAGGATCCAGTCGTTGTAGGCGACGAACCCGGCGGCGGCGACTTCCTTGTCCGGGTGGGTGTAGAACGAGGGCGAGAAGCCAGGGTAGGTCACCGAGGCCCAGGTGCCGTCGATGTCCATGTCCTTCAGGTGTTCTTCGCCGATGTAGTTGCCGGGGCGTAGCTGGTCGAAGCGCAGGCCGCTCATCCGGTATTCTGACTTGTCGAACCCGGCCATGGCCTCCAGCCCGTAGGTGCGCTTGGGCGGGGTGCCGTCGATCGACCAGCCTTCACCCCCGTCCTTGCCCTCGATCACACGCGGCGCCTTGTCCTTCAGGTGCTCGGGAAAGCGGTCGATAAACAGGTTGCGCGGTTCGTTGATGTGATTGTCGGCGCTGATGAGCTTGATGCCCATCTCGTCGAACCGGTCTCTCGGTGCATCGATTGCGGCAGTGGCCATGGCGATTCTCCCTTGTTTCGTTGCCGGCATGATAGCTTGCTTGAAAAATGTAGCAAGCGCTTGGTTTTTGCATTGGCGCTGCCGTGAAAGTCTATCCTTGTGGCGCCTTGGACAGGTTGAAGGCGGCGCTGCTTGTGACATAACGCTGCAAACGAGAGCGTAGCGGGGGAGACAGGTGTCCATGCTCTATGACGAGGGGCAGCATGCCATGGCGGAGGAAACCCGCCGCGTACTGGCGGCGCGGACCGACCGCACGCGCCTGCTCGAACTGCTCGATCGCACGGGCGCATGGGACGAGGCTTTCTGGGCGACGGCCGTGGAGCAAGGCTGGACGGCGCTTGCCGTGCCGGAAGAGTTCGGGGGCCTCGGACTGGGCCTGATCGAACTGGGGCTGGTCGCTCAGGAAGCGGGCCGTGTCGTATCAGGGGCGCCTTTCCTGACGTATGGCCATGGCGCCGTCTGTGCGCTGCTGGCCAGCGATGACGAAGACCTGCTGGCCACGTGGCTGCCCCGTCTGGCGAAAGGCGAGGTCAAGGCTGCTGTCGCGTTCGCCGAGGACGATGGCGCGATGCCGGCAGCCCCATCGGTCGAATACCGCGATGGCCGCCTCCATGGTACCAAGGGTGGCGTTGCTTGCGGGTTGGCAGCGGACATAGCCATCGTTTCAGCGTCCTCCCCGGACGGTATGGTGCTGGCACTTGTGGACCTCGGGCAGGCAAGCGGCGACGAACTGCAGCGCAGGGCCATCGGCAGCTTCGACAACGGCCGGCTTTTTGCTGACATGACTTTCAGCGGAGCCCCGGCAACCGTGCTGGAGGCAGGCGATGCGGCGGAGGAGGCCGCGCTCGACCTTCAGGCGCAGATGGCCGTGCTTACCGCCCATGAGCAGACCGGTGGCGCCGAGGCGATGATGCTGGCCGCGCGCGACTATGCGCTGGAGCGCAAGGCATTCGGCCAGCCGATCGGCGCGTTTCAGTCGGTGAAGCACCGGCTCGCCGAGATGTATGGCCTCGTCGAGATCGCGCGGGCCAACTGCATTCACGCGGCGGCGCGGCAGGGGGAGGGCGACTTTCTCGAGGCCGCTGCCTGCGCACGGCTGAGTGCCATAGAGGCCTATGACACCGCGACCCGCGATGCGGTGCAGATCCACGGCGGCTCGGGCGTGACATGGGATGGTGGCTTGCATCTGCACATGCGCCGGGCCCGCAGCCTCGCTATCGAGCTAGGCAACGCCCTGTTCTGGGAAGACCTGCTCGCTACCGAACTGACGGGAGAACCGGCATGACCGATCTCGATGCATGGCAGGAACGCAGTCGGGCATGGCTGGCCTCGGTCGCTCCGGAATTCGGGCGCGAAGCCCGCGCCGGTCTGTCGCAGGACGAGGATCTTGCGGTGGGTCGCCGGTACATGGCCGCCAAGTACGACGCTGGTTTCTCGGGTATCACCATCCCGGTCGAGTTCGGTGGGCAGGGGCTCTCACCACTGCACAAGGTTCTGTTCGAAACGCTGGAAGCGCAGGCGGCCATGCCGATCGGCTACTTCGGGGTTTCCACTGCGATGCCGCTGCCGATCCTCATCCGCTATTGCGACGACAAGGACTGGGTGCGCGAACGCATTGTCGCAGCGCTCAAGGGCGAGGAAATCTGGTGCCAGCTTTTTTCCGAGCCCGCAGCCGGGTCGGACCTGGCCGGCCTGCGCACCAAGGCCGAGCAAGGCGGAGAGGGCTGGACGATCAACGGCCAGAAGCTCTGGACGACTTTCGCGCAGTATTCGGACTACGGCATCCTCATTGCCCGGTCCGATCCCGCTTTGCCCAAGCACAAGGGGCTCACGTTCTTCTGGATCGACATGAAGGCACCGGGTGTCACGGTACGCCCGTTCCGGCTCGCGAACGGCGATATCCAGTGCAACGAGGTGTTCTTCGACGACGTGGCCGTGGCCGACAGCCAGCGGCTCGGGCCGGTTGGTGGCGGGTTCTCGGTGGCGATGGCGACACTGATGATTGAGCGTTATGCGGCCTCCGATGCCGATGGCTTCGGGCCGCCCATCGGCGCGTTCGTCGAGCTGCTCCGTTCGCACACGATCAACGGCAGGCCGGCCTTGCGGGACGGACGCGTGCGTTCGGTGATCGCGCGCAATCACGCCCTGCGGCAGGGCCTCGATTCCATCCGTCGCCGTGCGATGCTGATCATGGAGGCAGGGCAGGAGCCGGGGCCGGAAGGCGCGCTCAACAAGCTGTTCTCGGTGCGCAGCCGGCAGAAGCTGTCGGAGCTGGCGCTCGATCTGCAGGGAAGCGCAGGGCTGGCTTATACTGAGGGCGCCTATACCAAGGCGGACTGGGCTGCGAGCTGGATCGGCGCGCCGACCATGCGTCAGGCCGGGGGAGCGGACGAAATGCTGCTTAATACCATCGCCGAGAAGATATTGGGCCTGCCGCAGGACCATCGCCCGGACAAAGGTGTCCCATTCAATCAGATTCCGGCCTAGGGCCTCCATTACGCGAATTCAGGGGAGTACACAGGAATGGCATTCAAGACCCGCGTTACCGAGATGCTCGGCATAGAACACCCGATCGTTCAGGGTGGCATGCAGGGCGTGGGCCTTGCGGAACTGGCCAGCGCGGTTTCGAATGCGGGCGGCCTCGGCACGCTGACGGCGCTGACCCAGCCCAGCCCGGAAGCGCTGCGCGAAGAGATCGAGCGCTGCCGTTCGATGACGGACAAGCCGTTTGCCGTGAACATCACCGTGCTGCCGACGATCCTGCCGCCCGACTATGCCGGCTATGCCAAGGCCGCGATCGAGGGCGGTGTGAAGATCATCGAGACGGCCGGCACCCAGCAGGTGCGCGAGATCTGGGAGATGGCAAAGCCGCATGGCATCACAATCCTCCACAAGTGCACCGCCGTCCGCCACGCGCTCTCGGCCGAGCGCCATGGCTGCGACATGATCTCGATCGACGGCTTCGAATGCGCGGGTCACCCCGGTGAGGACGACATTCCCGGCCTGATCCTGATCCCTTCGGCCGCGGATAAGGTGAAGATCCCGATGCTCGCTTCGGGCGGGATCGGTGACGGACGCGGTCTGGTTGCGGCACTGGCGCTGGGCGCGGAAGGTATCAACATGGGCACGCGCTTCTGCGCTACCAAGGAAGCGCCGATCCACGACAATATCAAGCAGCTCTACGTCGATAACGACGAGCGCGGCACCAACCTCATTTTCCGCAAGTTCAAGAACACCGCACGCGTTGGCAAGAACTCCGTATCGGACAAGGTGGTCGAGATATCGGCCCAGCCTGACGCGACATTCGAGGATATCAAGCCCTATGTCGCCGGCGCGGTCGGTCGCGAGATGCTCAAGTCCGGCGATGTCGATCAGGGCATCTTCTGGGCCGGCATGGTCCAGGGCCTCATTCACGACATCCCGAGTTGCAAGGACCTGATCGAAAAGATCGTTGGCGATGCCGAGGAAATCGTGAAGGGCCGTTTCGGCGCGATGCTGGGCTGATAGCGTCTGCGTGACCTTTGCCGTTGCCAAGCCACGCTTCCTGCGGCGGCTCGCAACGGCGGTGAACGAAAAGGCTGCTTTGCCGAAGGGCAGTCTGAACGGAGAGAATTGAATGGCTTACGAGCATATCCTCTACAGCGTCGAGGACGGCGTCGCCCGCATTTCGCTGAACGATCCCAAGACCATGAATGGCGTTACGGAAGCCATGGGCCACGAAATGGTCGCTGCTTTCGATCGCGCGGCGAAAGAAGCGCGCGCCGTCCTGGTGACGGGTGAGGGCAAGGGGTTCTGCTCTGGCGCCAATCTCGCGGCGGCGAAGGACATGCTCGACGATCCGATGCGCGATGTCGGCGGTCAGCTCGATCGTGCGTTCAATCCGGTGATCATGGCGATCAAGCGGATGGAGCAGCCGGTCATCACCGCGATCCGCGGCCCGGCTGCGGGCTTCGGTGCCGGTCTGGCGGCAGCGGGCGATATCGTGCTCATGGCCGACGATGCCTTCTTCTTCTGTGCTTTCTGCCATGTCGGCCTCGTCCCCGATGGTGGCGCGACATATCTGCTGGCGCAGGCGGTTGGCCGCGTGCGCGCCATGCGGATGATGCTGCTGGGCGAAAAGATCGACGCCCAAACTGCGTTAGACTGGGGCCTTGCCACCAAGGTCGTGCCTGAAGCCGATCTCGATGCCGAAGCGATGAAGATCGCCAAGTCGCTGGCCTCCGGGCCGCGTTCGCTGGGCATGATCAAGCGGATGGCGTGGGATGCGCTCGATTCCAGCCTTGAAACCGCGCTTCAGGCGGAGCGTCGCGGGCAGCGCGATGCCGGCCGTACCGAGGACTTCCTCGAAGGCGTTTCCGCATTCGTCGAGAAGCGCAAGCCGGTATTCAAGGGTCGCTGATCGCGGCGCCCTGCGCTTCTTGCAGCACGTTGAAAGAAAAGAACCTCTGCTTCTACAAAAATTGCAGAATCCCGCATCTGCAGCCTTGCACGTCGCGGACTGCGTCTGCACAGTCCCTTCATTCGGCCAGAGCATGTGCGATACATCGCGCTGGCTCCTGCATGGGTTACGCACAGGGGATATCTGCGGATGAATGATCTCAACATGGCGGCGGCTGTCGCCGGCCAGATTGAAGCCGGGCCGAGTCTGATAGACCGGATTACCAACATTTCCGACTTCATCTGGGGTGGTACCTGGGATGGCGCGGAAGTGCTGCCGTTTCCTCCCATGGTGATCATTCTGCTCGGTGTCGGTCTCTACATGATGATCGGCCTGAGGTTCTATCCGCTACGCCAGCTCGGCAGCGCTTTCGCCGGCCTGTTTACGGGGCGCAAGGGTAGCGGCTCGGGTGAAATCAGCCCGTTCGCCGCCTTGTCGACGGCTCTTTCAGGGCAGGTCGGCACCGGCAACATGGCGGGTGTGGCAACGGCGCTGGCTCTGGGCGGACCGGGCGCGATCTTCTGGATGTGGGTGACGGCGCTGATCGGAATGGCGCTGGCCTTCGCGGAAGGCTCGCTGGCAATCCGCTTCCGTGAGAAGGGCCCCGAAGGCCACTGGCGCGGCGGCCCGATGACTTACATCGTCAAGGGGCTGGGGCCGAAGTGGACGTGGCTCGCGATCCTCTTCTGCATCGGCACGCTCTGTTCGACGATCATCACCGGCAACGTGATTCAGGCGAACGCCGTGGCCGATTCCATGAACGAGCTGTTCGGCATCCAGGAATGGCTGGGCGGGGTGATCGCGGCGGTCGCGGTGTTCATCGTCATCATCGGTGGCATCAAGTCCATCGGTGCCGTGGCCGAGAAGGTCGTGCCGCTCATGGCCGCCGCCTATATCGCCATGGCTTTGCTCGCGATCCTGCTCGACATTCGCGACATACCTGAGACGTTCGGCCGCATCTTTGGCGGTGCATTTTCAGCGCAGTCGGCAGCAGGCGGTTTCGTAGGCGCCGGGATCATGCTGGCGCTGCGGGCCGGTGTCGCGCGCGGCCTGTTTTCCAATGAGGCAGGGCAGGGCACGACGCCGATGGCCCACGCGGTCGCGCAGACCGACGATCCGCGTGTGCAGGGCCGAATGGCGATGCTCGGCACCTTCATCGACACGGTCGTGATCTGCACCATGACTGCGCTGGTCATCCTGACAGTCGAAGGTGATTTCGTCGGCAATGGTCAGGCCGTCAAGCACGCCTGGCAGTCCGACCTCACCGGCTTCGCGATGACCTCGGGCGCATTTGCCGCGGCATTCCCGACGCAGATCGGCGGCGTCGCCATCGGTTCGGTGGTCGCCTCGATCGCGCTGATCCTCTTCGTTTTTTCGACGCTTCTCACGTTCAGCTATTACGGCGAGCGTGCGATCACCTTCCTCTACGACCGCGTTCCCGGTGCCAATGCCCGGGGCGAGAAGATCCTGCACATGGCTTGGCGCGTGATCTGGTGTTTCGGCGTGGTCATCGGCGCGAGCCAGCCGCTGCAACTCGTCTGGCGTCTCGGCGACATCTCCAACGCCTTCATGGCGCTGCCCAACCTGCTGGCGCTGGCGCTGCTCTCTGGGGTGGTCTTCAAGATCGCCAGAGGCGAGAAGCCGGCCGCCTTGGTTTGACCGGTCACAGGAACTGAAAACCAAAACGCCGGGCGGCTACCGGCTTCTGGTCCGTAGCGCCCGGCGTTTCTGTTTGCGCTTGTCGCAGATCAGATGATCTTCATCTCTTTCAGCTCGGCAATGCGCTCGGCGCTGTAGCCGAGCTCGCCCAGCACTTCGTCGTTGTGTTCGCCCAGCATTGGCGGCGCCATGCGGATGGTTGCCGGGCTGGCGGACATCTTGGCCAGCGGGCTCTCGATAAGGTCGACATAACCCGCGGCAGCATGGGCGTGCGGGGTGCGGGCGCGCAATTCGCGGTGCTTGACCTGCACGTCCTCCCAGACGTCGGACAATTCGTTGTACTTGGCCGCTGGAATGCCGACGCCGTCGAGCATTTCCTGAACCTTTGCCGTGGTGAACTGGCCGCTCCAGGCGTTGATGATGTCCATCAGCTCGGCGCGGTTGGTCTTGCCGCGCTTGAAGTTGCTGTCGAAGCGTTCGTCGGTGAACAGCTCGGGCTGTTCCATCAGTACCGTCAGGCGGCGGTAGTGTTCGTCGGTGCCGGCGGTCAGGTAGATGATGCCGTCCGAGCAGTAGATCAGGTCGGCCGGTCCGCCGCCGTTGCCGCCGTTGCCGAGGCGCGGCGGGGCGTTTCCGCTGATCAGGTAGTCCTGCATGATGTGGCTGACCATCGCGACCGAGCTGTCGAGCAGGGCGATGTCGATGTACTGCCCTTCGCCGCTCTGGTTGCGGTACATGAGCGCGCCCATGATCGCGAGCGCGGTGTTGTGGCCGGTGACGAAGTCGACAAGGCTGGGGCCGGTCTTGAGCGGGCCGGCGCCGGGCTGGCCGTCAGGGATGCCGGTCACGGCCATCATGCCGCCGGTCGCCTGGAAGAGCCCATCGTAACCGGGCCGCGCGGCCATCGGGCCGTCCTGTCCAAAGCCGGTGACCGAGCAGTAGATGAGGCGAGGGTTGATCGCCTTCAGGCTCTCGTAGTCGAGGCCGAAGCGCTTGAGATCGCCGACCTTGTAGTTTTCGATCAGGACGTCGGCGGTTTCGACCAGTTTCCTGATCACTTCCTGCCCTTCCGGCTTTGAGTGATTGAGCGTGATCGATCGCTTGTTGCGGTTGGAAACGGTGAAGAAGCTGGAATGGCGCGTTTCGATGCCGTCCTTGCCCTCAACCCACGAGAAACCGTACCCGCGCCCGTCGTCGCCCACGCCGGGGCGCTCGATCTTGATGACGTCGGCGCCGAGGTCGCCGAGGATCTGGGCACCGACGGGCGCCGCGAAGACGCGGCTCATGTCGATGACACGGATGCCCTCAAGGGCGCTCTTCTTGGTGCTCATGGTATCCTCGCCGAATGATTGTGATCGGGGCTGTTCTCAGAATCGAATTGCCCTTGTCCCTAAACGCCCCTTCCGCCGGGGTGAAGAGGGTAGCTGCCCAACGGTGTTGTTGATTATACGCTGGAACGTCGGAATTCGCCGGGGCGGCTCGACCCATACCGGGCGGGCGGCTATCGCAACGCCGATTTGGATTTATCGAGGCGCAGGAGCAGGAAGATGAAGGTAGCGATCATTACGGGTGCAGGCAGCGGCATCGGGCTCGCCACGGCGAAGATCCTGCATGGCGAAGGTTTCGCGATCGTCGGTGTCGGCCGCAGCAAGGACAAGCTGGCGACGCTCGAGGCCGAGATCGGCAATCCCGATCACGTGCTGGCGATCAGCGCGGACCTGACCGATCCAGCCGCGCCGGCCAAGGTCGTCGCTCAGACCCTCGAGCGCTTCGGCCGCATCGACGCGCTGGTGAACAACGCGGGCGTCGGCAGCCCCAAGCCGCTCGACGAAACCGACGACGAGACGCTGGATTCGTTTCTCGACATCATGCTCGTGGCCCCATTCCGCCTCTGCCGCGATGTAATTCCGCACCTCAACGAAGGTGCGAGCGTGGTCAATGTGACCTCGACTTATGCCCATATCGGCGGTCGTCGCGGCGGGGCCTATTCGGCAGCCAAGGGCGGCCTCAAGTCGCTGACCGAGCATATGGCCTGCGAATACGGCCCGCGCGGTATCCGCTCGAACTGCGTCGCACCCGGTGTGACCATGACCGACATGGTGGCCCATCGTTTCGAGGACGAGGCCTTCAAGCGCACCAACGTGGAAACCACGCCCTACACGCGCATCTCGGAGCCGGAAGACGTTGCCAACGTCATTGCGTTCCTGTGTCTGCCGGGAAGTGAAATGATCAATGGTCAGTCGATCGTCGTCGATGGCGGTTGGACCGCGACCAAGTATCTCAGCCCACGCGTGACCCGCACCAAGTGGGTCGAACCCGACGAAGCCTGAACCAGGTCAGGCCCTCCGAAGCTCCGGAATGCTGGGGTGACGGCTGACGCACAGGGCCGGGCGACCCGCTCGCTTGGCCCTGTACAGAGCTGTATCGGCAGCTGCGAAAAGTTCGTCCGGGGCGGTTCCGGGAGGCGACAGGTTGAACGCCATCCCCGCGCTGAAGCCCAGTGGCAGGGATCGCCCAAGATGCCGGATGGGAGCGGCAAGCTTCGCAGTGTGCTTGCGCACGAGCGCTTCAGAAGCGCAAGGCGACATCGTTGCCGGTAGCACGATGGCAAATTCGTCCCCGCCTATGCGCGCCACCAGTCGTGCCTGGGGGAACGCATCGGCCAGTCGCTCGGCGAAGCGGGCAAGGCACAGGTCCCCGGTGGCATGGCCCCATCGATCGTTGACCGCCTTGAATGCGTTGAGGTCGAACAATACCAGGGCTCCAACATGCCGGAGGGCATCGTCGCCACGGGTGAGATCGAGAAATTCGGCGTGGAAACGCGCCCGGTTCGCGAGACCGGTAAGCGTGTCGTTTTCGGCGAGGCGGCGGAGCCTGTCCCATTCGGCCTTTTCGGCTGTTATGTCCTGCTTCATGCCAAAAAGGCGAACGGACCGACCATTTTCGACAGCAGTTCTGGCGGTGATCCGTATCCAGCGTAGTTCGTTATCTGGGCGCCGGATCTGTGCGTCCATCGCAAAGCCGGAGCGGGACTGGATGGCCTGCGAACGCAGTCTTTCAAGCGCTTCGCGGTGCGGCTCGCGGTAGAGTTCGATCACGGCGCGGCGATCGGGGTGTCGCTCATTGGACAGGCCAAACAGATCGAACACGGCATCGGTCCACTCCAGCCGTTCGCTTGCCAGATCGCAGGACCATGCCCCCATGCCCACGAGCGCAGCCGCATCCGCCAACAGGCTGTCGCGGCAACCTTGCCTATCTGCGCTAACCGTGCGCTCGATGTGTGCGTTCAAGACGCGCCCTTCACTCTCGAAGCGGGCCTCGACCCGGAAAGTTCAAAGCTACACGTAGCCCGGTAAACGTCCTCCTAACGATGCTGCTCGAGACGGGCTTCGTGTCATCTCCGCTGCGGTCAAGACAGCGGCGTTGCGCGGGGAGGGGGCTTCATGGATAGTCCCGGCAAAATACGCGGGAGAAACAACTGATGATCAGAGGCATCCACCACATCGGCATGAATTGTCGCGACATCGAACGGATGAAGCGCTTCTACTGCGAGGCATTCGGGTTCGAGCCGGTGGACGAGGAAGGCTTCGGCTGGGCCGATCAGGAGGTGATGGACTACATCGTCGACGTGCCCAGGTCGGTCGCGAAGGGCTACATGCTGCGCGCCGGAAGCTGCTATCTTGAGATGTTCGAATACAGCGCGCCCGAATCCGAGCTCGACCGGCCGCTTCGCCCCTACGATCGCGGCTATACGCACTTCTGCATCGATGTGACCGACATCGAGAAGGACATCGCCCACCTCAAGGCCTGCGGCATGACCTTCAACGACCGCGAGTTCGTCGATGTCGGCCACGTCAAGACGCTCTACGGCTATGATCCCGAAGGCAACGTGATCGAGGTGCAGCAGTGCGCGCCTGCCAATGGTTTCACACTCGAGGAACTGCGCGAAAAGGCGCCCGCAAGCTGATCGTTTCCCTGCCGTCAGACGATCGGCAGGGCTTTCCGGTGTCCGGGGTGAGCGCTGTTACCGCGCGGGGAATAGGCGCGGCGCCCGGTACGCGCTAGGCAGGATGCTTGGCGCGCTGGAAAAAGATGCGCCGCCGGGAGGGAGACACAAGGCTTGGTAGAAGCGAAGATGACCGCGGCGCAGGAGTTCCGCCGCCACTGGCCGATGGTCGTCGCAGCTGCGATCGGCTTTTCCTTCACATCCGTCATTACCGCAGCGACGGGGCTGTTCATCGGCCCGATCAGCAAGGAATTCGGCTGGAGCCGTGCGCTGACTTCCTCCGGGGTTTCGATCACCGCGGTTCTCGTTTTCATTTTCTCTCCGCTGTTTGGGGTCTTCATCGACAAGTGGGGCGTGCGCCGCATGGCGATTCCGGGCCTCGTGCTGATGGCCATGGTCATGGCGTCGCTGGCCCTGCTCGACGGATCGCCCTGGCAGTGGTTTGCGATCTGGACGGTCTATTCGGTAGCGGCGCTGATGACGAAGTCGACCGTCTGGACGGCTTCCGCCAACAGCACGTTTACGGCCGGGCGCGGCCTTGCACTGGGGCTGGTGCTTTCAGGCAGCGCTCTGGCGCAGGCGTTCACCCCGATCATCGCGGAATACCTGATCCGCATGGAAGGATGGCGCATGGCCTTCGTCTGGCTGGCTGTGGGCTGGGGATCTCTTGCGGTCCTCATGTGCCTGTTCTGGTTGCGCGATGGCTACGAGATCAGCCGCAAGGCCCAAAAGGCAGAGGCGGCGCAGGGAATCAGCAGCACCCTTCTCGATGTTCCGGGGCTCACCGTACCGGAGGCGCTACGCGATCCGGCGTTATGGCGTATCGCCATTTCCACTTTCGTGATCATGACTGTCACCATCGGTCTGGTCGTGCACCAGATACCCATCCTGACCGAGGCGGGATTCAGCCGCGAGACGGCCGCTTTCTATGCGCTTCCGGCGGGCCTTTCGGGCATTGCTGGCAAGCTGATCACCGGTTGGCTGCTGGACCGGTTTCCGGCCCGCTGGGTCGGCGGACTGACCATCGGGGCCACATCGATCACCTTCCTGTTGCTCCTCACGCCGGGCGCACCGGGCTGGGCGATGGTCACTGCACTGATGATCAACGGCTATGCCGGCGGCACCAAGCTGCAACTGGTCGGCTATCTCACCGCAGCCTATTCCGGCATGCGCAAGTTCGGCGCGATCTTCGGATTGATGGCCAGCCTGATCGCGGCAGGGTCGGGTCTCGGGCCGGTCGCGGGTGGACTGATCTACGATATCTGGAACAGCTACGCTCCGGGCCTGTGGGCCGGCTTCGCACTGACGCTGATCAGCGCATTGCTGCTGCTGGGGCTTGGGCCCTATCCGGACTGGGATCGCAAAGGCACGGTTCGCGTCAGCTAGCGGCCGGCGCGGTCAGCCTTCGATCGGTTCGACCGAATCGCGGATGATCAATTCGGCTTCGAAGATGGCCGGCAGCGCTGGCGCGTCGGTGTTCGCCGTGATGCGGGCGATTGCCTCGCGTGCCATCGCCTTCCATGGCACGGCCATCGAGGTGAGGGCTGGCACTGTGCGTGCCGCCAGCGGGGCATCGTCGAAGCCGATCACCGACAATCGGGAAGGCACCGGCGCGCCCACTTGCGCCGCGGCATGGAGGACGCCTGCAGCCATCTCGTCGTTGCAGGCGATAATCGCCGTAGGCCGGGGGCTTACTTCCAGCAGCAGGCGTCCGGCGGATATTCCGGACTCGAAGGTATTGTCGCCCGACACGATCAGCGAGGCTCCGCGATCGAGTTCGTGATCGGCCATGGCGTCGAGATAGCCCAGTTCCCGGTGCTGCGCATTGAGCGAGGTTTCCGGGCCGCCGACGAAACCGATGCGGCGGTGCCCGAGGCGAACGAGCCAGGTGACCAGCGTGGCCATGGCCGGGCGATCGTTGCAGGCCAGTCCCTGATCGCCGCGCACCCGCCCGAGCCGCACGCAGCGGACCTGTGCATCTGCGCAGACCGCCGCGATATCTTCGCGTTCGGACAGCGGGGGCATGAGCACGACCCCGCTGGGGCGCAGCCGGTCGAGAAAGGCGCGCAGTTTGGACACTGTATCTTCCGGTGCCAATGACTGCAGCACCAGCGCCAGATCGCTGCCTTCAAGCGCTTCGGTCATTCCGGTCTCGACCAGTTCGAGCACGCCGCGATCCGAATTGTCATGGATCAGCGCGACGAGGAAATTGCGCTGCAGGGCCAGCCCGCGCGCCTGAGCATTCGGCACGAAGCCGGTTTCGGCAATCACCGCCTCGACCTTGGCGCGGGTTTCCGCGCTCAGCAGCTCGGCGTGATTGAAATAGCGGCTGACCGTCTTCTTAGAAACGCCGGCAAGTTCGGCGATCTCGGTAATGGTCATGCGCGTGGAGGGAACCTTCATCGACAATCCTTCGCAGGTCCTCGATGGCGGGACCGCCTTGGTTAATTCGAAACGACCCTAACGAGACGGGACAGGCCAATAAGTCAAGATTTCAGGCCTCTGATGGCGCAAACCAGAGCTTGTGCCAATCACCGTTGGCAAGTCTGTGCCGGAGAAGCGGGAGACGCGGCGCAGGGGCGTCGTAACCGCGCAATTGCAGAGCGCGCGGAACGCGCCTAAGGCACCGTGTTTAACGCCAAGGCCCCTTGGGCCCATGTATCTGGAACCCGATGAAGCCTGCACCGTCGCAACGCCACTATGGTATGGACTGGCTGCGCATTGGCGCATTCGTCCTGCTGATCTTCTACCATGTGGGCTACAACTTCACGCCGTGGGGCTATCAGACGCCGACGCGTGGTCCGGTCAGCTGGGCCGAAATTCCGCTGCTGGGCCTCAGCCCCTGGCGCCTGTCGCTGCTCTTCGCGATCTCGGGATATGCCAGCTCGGCGCTGCTCGCCAAGGATCGCGGCAATACCGGCGCCTTCTTCCGCAGCCGTCTGGCGCGCCTCGGGATTCCGCTGATCTTCGGCCTGATCGTGGTCGTGCCGCCGCAGCCCTACATGGGGCTGGTCAATTCGGGCTATCAGCACGACTACATCTATTACATGCTGCACGACGCCTTCAGCTTCCAGAAGGTGCGGTATGAATATGTCCCGCGCACCATGCACTTGTGGTTCGTGGTCTACCTGCTGGCCTACACCGCGATCCTGTGCGCGGTGCGCGCCGCGCTGCCGCAGTCCTGGCGCGACGGTATCAGGAACGGTGTCGAGAAAGTCCTGGCAAGCTGGGCGCTTCTCCCGCTCGGTGTTCTCTTCGTGTTTTCGGTCCGGGAATACCTGCCGCATGGCTGGACGGACATGCACAGTTTCCTGAACGACAGGGCTGCGCACCTTCACTATGGCGCGATGTTCCTGTTTGGCTTCCTGCTGCGACAGTCCGAGCCGCTGCGGCAGGCAATCGCGCGCCAGTGGAAGGTGGCTGCGCTTCTGGCGGTTCTCGGCTTCGCCTGGACAGCCAGCGATGCCTATTTCTATCCCGGCAACATCCGCACGCCTCCGGAATGGCGTCTGGCGTTCTGCTTCTCGAAGTCGGTGCAGAGCTGGAGCACGGTGATTGCGCTGTTCGGCATCGCCGACCGGTTCTGGAACTACGATTCCAAGTGGCGCCCGACGCTCGCGGAGGCGGTCTTCCCCGTCTACATCGCGCACCAGACCATCATGGTCTTCGTGAGCTACTGGATCCGCGACAAGGGCCTGACTGCGCTGCCGGAATTTCTGATCCTGTGCGGGTCGGTCGCGGGCGGTTCCTGGCTGTTCTACCTCGTCGGGCGCGAAATCGGACCGCTGCGGCCGCTGATCGGGCTCAAGCGGGAACGGCCTGCCAAGCGCGACGTCACCGACGGGCCGACGCTCGCATCTTCTGCGACCTGAACAGCGATTCCCAAAGGTAACAGGGTCTGAGCAAGGGACCGGTCCCGCGGGAGGAGAGCCCACGGGACCGGAACTGGTGCAAAGCTCAGTCCTTGGCCAGCAGCAGCGCTGCCGCCATGGGGCCACCACCCGAGGTGGCGACGGCGACCTTCGGGTCGCCCGGGATCTGGCGTTCGCCGCCGAGCCCGCGAAGCTGGGTCACAGCCTCATGGGCAAAGCCGAAGCCGTGCAGGCGTCCTGCGCCGAGCTGGCCGCCGTTGGTGTTTAGCGGCAATTCGCCGTCGAGCGCGATGCGGGTGCCGCCTTCGATGAACTTTCCGCCTTCACCCTTTTCGCAGAAGCCGAGCCCTTCGAGCCACGTCAGCGGCAGGAAAGCGAAGCCGTCGTAGAACTGGGCGGTGTCGACGTCGTCCTTGGTGTAATCGGTGTGTTTCCACAGGTCCTCGCCGGTTTCGTAGGCGGCGAACCAGTCGACCTGATCCCACGAGTAGCGATCGACCGAACCGGCCATGGAGGCAATGCGCACCGGCTCGCACTTCACTTCGTCCAGCGCGTCGCCGGCCGAGACGATGATGACGGTCGATGCGTCGGAAAAGCGGTCGCAGTCATAGAGGCACAGCGGCGTCGAGATGAGACGCGCCGACATGTACTTCTCGAAGGTCAGCTCTTCCTTGGTGATCGCCCGGGCACGCGGGTTCTTCATGGCGTTGCGCGAACCGTTGAGCGCGATCTGCGCCAGCTGCTCGCGGGTCAGGCCATACTTGTGCATGTGGCGCGAGGCATACTGTGCCACCCAGCACGCGGCCGAGGTCGCCCAGAACGGGCTGGTCCACTGCGAGGCACCGGAAACCGTCGCCTGCTTCATGCCCGACATGTAGACTTCGGGATTAGCCATGCCGCCGGCTTCGTAGACCGTACGGAAGCAGATGACGTGGCGGCACAGGCCCTGCTTCACCGCCATGGCGGCCATGCCGATGGCGGAAAGCTGGGCGGGCTGCTCGATGGCGCCCATGTGCCACTTGGCGTCGATGCCCAGCGTATCGATCAGGTCGTCGGCACCGATCGGCGAGAACGCCAGATAGCCGGGCGACTTGCCGGGAAACGTGAAGACACCGTCGATCTGGTCCAGCGTCAGGCCGGCATCGTTAAGCGCCTCGTTCACCGCGTCCACGGTGAGCAGCATCGGGTGGCGCGGCAGGCGCACGCCAACTTCGGACTGGCCGATGCCGGTGATGTAGGCTTCCTTGCTCGCCATCTCAGTTCGCTCCCTCGGCCTGGCTCGGCACATGCTTCTCGAAGAGGGGATAGTAGATGTCGTCCTGTTGTTCGAACGTGACGCGCACCGGATCGCCAAAGTTTACCTCGTCGACCGGGCAATTGACGATGTTCGTCGTCAGGTAGACACCAGGCACACCGTCGAGTGCGACGCGGGCGATGACGAAGGGTACTTCGAGACCCTTGGCCCAGGGCTGGTGGTTGATGGTGAAGGTGTCGACGACACCGGTTCCGGCCACTGCCTCGGGGGCGATGTTCTCGGACTGGCAGTGGCGGCACAGTACTTTGGGTGGGTGCGTGTACTGGCCGCAGTCGCCGCACTTGATGATGTTGAGCTTACCTTCCGCGCCGCCGGTCCAGAAGGGGGTGTTCTCCTGGTCCAGCCGTGGCTTGGGGCGTGGTGGATTGGACATCGCATGCTCCGGGTAAATTCTTGCGCCGCGGGCGGTAAAGGATGCCCGGTAAGCCTTGGACTTATCCGTCCCTCAAGCCTGCCGCTCCTGCCCTCCCGTTGGCGGCGACAGTCCGGCCACCGGTGAAAAAGGTCAAGTGGGATCCGATGATTGATCGTGCCTGCGGTCCGGGCAATGCGGGGGCGTTGTCTAGGCTGTCTGGCTCTTGCCGACGACCTCGATCAGCATCTCGGCAACACATTGCGGCTCGGTGAGCATGAGGTCGTGACCGGTGTCGACTTCGAACACGTAGTCCGCCTCAAAACAGCGATGTTTCAGGCCGTCGGGCCGCACGGAAAGCGTCGGCGTGCAGTTGATGCTCGTGCGTGGAATGCGGCGCATCTCGTCTTCGCGTTCCAGCCGCAGCTTCTGTGTGAAGCACTTCCACGGCTGCGGGGCCAGGCGCGGTTTCGCCCAGGCGTAGTCTTCCGGATCGGGCAGGCCGAAGGCCTCGATGGCGACCGGGTCAGGCAGTTCCACCACGTCGACGCCGTTTTCGGTTCGCATGAACCCGGCGGCCATCTCTATCATGCCGGGCGCGACATCGACCAGGGACTCGCCGTTCCTGGGATGAGAGGCATCGAGGAAAACGAGGTGTCCCACGCGGTCGAGCGCCTTGTCCGCCACACCGGTGATCACCATCCCGCCATAGGAATGCCCGGCCAGATAGACGTCATGCAGGTCCTCGTGAAACAGGTAGCTGACGATGTCCGCGATATGGGTGTTGAGGTCGATGCCTTCGTGGAGCAGGTGGCGCCGCTCGCCCAGGCCGCTGAGGGTCGGGCAGTGCACTTCGTGCCCAGCCTCGCGCAGGACGGCCGCGAGGCGCGTGTAGCACCAGCCGCCATGCATTCCGCCATGAACCAGAACGAAGGTCACCATGTCGCTCTCCCGATGTGTCGTTCTGCCGGTCTATCGTATTGCCGGCATGATCTCTTCGGCCACCCATTGGGTGTAGTCGTAATAGCCCTGGATCGAATCGACCGCAGGGATCGGCACCGAACTCCACGTGACGCCCAGATCCTTGATCTCGCCGAGACGGTCGAGGATTTCCTGCTTGGACTGATCGGCACGGGCGTTGGGATCGTCGATCACCTTGTGACCCTTGCCCACGCGGCTCGTGGACATGCCGTAGTACACGTCGGCCAACTGGCCATTATAGTCGGGCTGCGACTTGATGAAGTCGATCTTGGCCGGGATATCCTCCGGCTTGGTCAGGAACGGCCACCAACCCTGCGCGTAGCGGGCGATCCGCTTGAGCACGGGCTCGGCATCGCCGCCGAACCAGACCGGCAGGTGCGGCTTCTGCACCGGCTTGGGTTCGAAGGCGACATCCTTGAAAGAGACATACTTGCCCTCGAACTCGGGCTCGTCCTTGGTCCACAGCTCGATGATGGCCTGGATGTATTCCTCCGCCATCGCGCCGCGTTCGTGGAAGGGCACGCCGAGCAGCGCGAATTCCTCTTCCAGCCAGCCGACGGCAAAGGTGATCGTCACGCGGCCGGACGAGAGCCAGTCCATCGTCGACAGCGCCTTGGCCGTGACGATGGGGTTCTGCGCTGGCAGGATCGCGATGCACGAATTGACGCGAATGCTCTCGGTCGCACCGGCCGTATAGGCCATGGCAGTGTAGGCGTTGAAATAGAACGGGCCCGACAGTTTCACGTGCTTACGGGGAATGATGTGATGCTCGGGAATGGCGATCATCTCGTAACCGAGCTTTTCCGCCCACTTGGCCAGCTTGGTCTGGTCGGCACCGGTTACCTGTGCTTCCCAGGGCTGCATCGTGGCCTTGAGCCGCAGCATGTGCGGCATCGCGAAACCGAGCTTCATCAATCTCTCCCATCGTTGTGGTCGACGGGAGCGTTCTTCCTCAGTCGATCACCTTGCGCGCAATCAGATCGTCCATTTCATCTTCCTGCAAGCCCAGAAGCTCGCGGTAGACGTAGGCGTTGTGCTCGCCGAGGAGTGGTGCGCCGCGTTCGACGACCGGGGGGTCGGGCTCCATGCGCCAAGAGGGACCGATGATCGGACGCGTGCCGGCCCGGTTGTCGCTGACCATGCGATAGGCCTCGCGGGCCCACAGGAAGCCATCGGTGCACAGGTCAATCGAACTCATCGACTTGAACGCGGGGACGCCCGCATTCCTGAGCTTTTCGGAGAGGTCTGCAGCGTCATGCGCATGGGTCAGCGCGCCGATTTCCGCATCGAGTGCATGACGGTTTACCAGCCGGTCGGAGAGCGAGACGAAGCGCCAATCGGCGGCGAGGGCAGGGGCCTCCAGCACCTTGCACAGCGCCTGCCATTCCTCCTCGTTCGCTACCGCGATACTTGTCCAGTCAGTGCCCTGGCAGGGGTATGCACCGTGCGGACACATCTCCGGATGGAAGTTGCCGTCCGACTCGGGGACGTCGCCGGTAACCGACCATGCGAAAAGGCTGTCGCCGACGAGGCTGGTCATGGTCTCGACCGCGGAGAGGTCGATGAACTGACCTTCGCCGGTGCTTTCGCGATGGTGGAGGGCGGCAATGCAGGCCAGCGCGGCGCAGGCGCCGGCGGTCGAATCGCCGTAGCGGATGTTCATGCCCTTGGGCGTCTCGTCTTCATGGCCGACGAGCGCGGTCAGGCCCGAAAGCGCGGCAAAGCAGGGGGCATAGCCGGTCTGATAGCCAAGCGGTCCGTCGGTGCCCCACATCTTGATCGAGCACTGGATCAGGTCAGGCTTGATCTTCTTTAGGTTCTCATAGTCGAGGCCCGAGCGTTCCATCGCGCCGGGGCGGATGTTGTCGATCAGGATATCGGCCTCACCGATCATACGTTTGACCAGTGCGAGTCCCTCGTCGGTCTTCATGTTGACCTGCACCGAGAGGATCTCCTGATTTATCGACAGGAAATAGGGCGCGGAATTGATGTCCACCCCGCCATAGGCGCGCATCTCGTCGAGATTGCTCATCGACTCGATCTTGATGACTTCGGCGCCGAGATGGGCCAGCATCTTGCCCGCATAGGGGCCCGCCCAGACCTTGGTCAGCTCGACGACGCGCACGCCCTTGAGCGGGCCGCCGCGATCGCGGTTCCAGTGCTCAGGAAGCGGCATTTCGGGTCTCCTCCTGATCCGCACCAAGCGCGGGGGCAGGCGTGCGGACCTGAACCGGCGTGGCGCTCATGCGATAGCAGGCGCCCGGATAGGCGACTTCGCCGAAGGCAGGGTGTTCGGCCTTCTGGAAGAATTCTCGGTGGATGAACTGCTCGTGCCTGGGCAAGTCGGCAGCGGTGTTGACCGGGACCATGGCGACGCCCGATTTCTGCGCCGCCTCGGTGATCGGCAACTTCTGCTGCAGTGCAATCCAGCCTTCGAAGTTCTTGCGGAACTGCGAGACATTGGGCGCGGTGCAGTCGAACTCCAGCCAGTCTTCGCGGAAATCCTGTGCCCATGCAGGATTGCCCATCAGTTCGCACAGCGACTTCCAATGCTGGCGTGTGGTCATGAACAGGAAAACGTGGCCGTCCGCGCAGGCGAACGAGGTCCCCGGGCCGCCCATGTCGTAGGCCGTGCGCTCATTGCTGGGATCGACATCGCCGGCGAGCATGCGGTCGAGCACGCAATCGATGCGGTTGAGCTGCACCTCGACCTCGGAAACGTCGATGAACTGGCCTTCACCGGTGCGGCGCAGGCGCAGGAGCGAGGCCATCGTGCACATCGCCGCATCGATCCCGGCTTCGTAGTCCGAGAGGAAGCGGCCAGCGCCCTTGAGTGGTGGCTTGTCCGGCGGGGTTTCACTGGGGCTGTGATAGGCCCAGCCGCCGGCGTTGATGACGTTGACCGGGCGGCTCTTCTGCCATTCGGCCGGTGCGCCCTGACCGAACGGGGTGACCACGGTGTGGACGAGGGCAGGGTGGGCTGCAGCTACCGCGTTCTGGGAGAGGGCGTGGCTTTCGCCCCACGCTTCGTCATGGTCGTCGATCAGTGCGTGCGCACGCGACAGCAGCCGGTCGAGCGTGGCGCGGTCTTCGGGCTGGTCGAGATCGAGCACGACCGACTTCTTGTTGGTGTTGAGATAGGCGAACAGCGCGCTCTCGCCGCCCTTGAAAGGCCCCATGGCGCGCGTGGGGGCACCGCCGGGCCGTTCGACCTTGATGACTTCGGCGCCAAGGTCGGCCAGCAGCTTCGCGGAATATTCGCCGCTCACGCGCTCTGCGATTTCGATGATGGTCAGGCCGGCAAGGGCACCCGGTGTCTGCGTCACAGCGATTGTCCGTCGTCGATGGTAAAGGTTGCGCCGGTCACCTGTTTGGAGGCGTCGGAAAGCAGGTAGAGCAGCATGGCGTCCAGCGAATCTTCGTCAAGCAGGCGGCGGCGATGGAGACGCTGGATGTCCTGCTGGCCGTGCTCACTGGAAAACCATTCGGCGTTGATCTCGGTGGGAATCCAGCCGGGCTGGAGCGTGTTGACGTTGATGCCCTGGCGTATCCACTCGCGCGCAAGTTGACGGCCGAGGTGGGCCAGCCCTGCCTTGGTCGCCGCGTACATCGCGTCTCCGGTGCCGTTCTGCTGCGCCGTAATCGAACCGATCAGGACGACGCGTCCGTCGCCGCGCTCGCGGCTGCCGGAGGCGATCAGGCGCTTGGCGCACTCGCGCGAGACCAGATAGCTGCCGAGCAGATTGGTATCGAGTACGCCCGACACGCCGTCGGCAGCAACATCAGTCGCGTGACCGCCCGTGCCGATACCGGCATTGGCAACGACACCGTGCACCGTTCCGAAGCGCGCCTCTGCCGCATCGAAAGCGGCGATCACCGAAACCTCGTCGGTCACGTCGAGCGATACGCCGAGGGCTTCGCTTCCTTCGCTCTCGATTTCGGACGCGAGCGCCTGCGTGCGTTCAAGCCGCCGCGCCCCGAGGACGACGCGCCCGCCGGCTTTTGCGATGGCCCGAGAAAAGCCGGCGCCGATGCCCGAAGAGGCACCGGCGACCAGCACTGTTTTACCCTTGAGCGAGAACGTCACGTGCGCTGCAGAGCTTTCATGTTCGGCCGCTTGGGTTCCATCGCCATGTACTTGTCGATGGTGTTCTCGAAGTGGCGGATACGGATTTCCTGATAGTCGGCCAGGGTCAGGCCATCCTTGGCGCTGGCTTCGAGGCCTTCCTGCTGCGCGTAGAGGTTGTCCGTGTCCTGATCGAGAATTACGCCGAAGCCCGGGTCCATGCCCTCCGCTTCTGCGAAGGACTGGTGGTCTTCCAAGATCTGCACCTCGGCCGTTTCCACGTAGCTGCCGTCCTTGGGCTTGGGCCGCATGAACATCACTTCATAGATCGTGCGGCGGTGATCCTTGGGGTCGGGGCGGAAGCGGTAGATCATCGGCAGCGAAATGCCCGGGAACAGGAACAGGTTCGGGAAGAACGTATAGCTGTAGGTGTCGAGCAGTTCGGTGTCGGATACGTGGCTGAGATCGGTGTTGGTCGCCGTCTCGAACATCTGGCGGAACATGTCGGCCATGATCTGCCGGGCGCGGTCGCCTTCCTTGAACTCCGGCTTGGTGCCGCCCAGCGAGGAGCTGTCACCCAGCGTGAAGTTCTCGATGATGTCGGCTTCGGAATACTTGTCACGCAGCTTTGGGCTGACAACGCCGAGCGTCGAGATGAAGCGGTTCACGTGGTCGCCATAGACGTCGTACTGCGAATTGACGTCGCCGTTGGCGGGCTGGACCTGCGGATGGGTGTCACCGACGTGATAGGCCTCCATGAAGGCTTCCATGGTCAGCTTCCAGTTCGCCGGATAGCTCTTCTGGACATGCAGGTAGATGTAGCGGTTTTCCAGCTTCCAGGCGTTGAAGTGGGCCATGGCTTCCGGGCCGAAGTACTCTTCCAGGCTCGGCGCTTCGGGATCCATGTTGACCCACACGAAGCCGCCCAGACGCTCCACGCGCGCTTCGGGCAGGCACATGTTGCGCTTTTCGGTATGCGAGAAGTCCCACTTTTCGGGCAGTTCCTTCATCGAACCGTCGAGGTTCCAGGTCCAGCCGTGGAAGGGGCACTTGAGGTCGTTGGCAAAACCCGCCGTGCCCGAGGGCTTGAGCTTGGTGCCGCGATGGAGGCACGCGTTGAAGTGGGCGCGGATGTCGCCGTTTTCGCAGCGCGTGACGATGAACGAGTACTGCCCGATGTCGTAGACGTAGTAGTCGCCGGCTTCGGGAATGTGGTCCTCGCGGCAGGCCATCTGCCAGGTGCGCGTCCACATCTTCTCGAACTCGCCCTTGGCGAATTCGGGATCGATGTAGCGGTCCTTCGAGATATCCTCGCTGCCGAGGTATTCGTAATGCTCGCTGGCAGCCCATTCGGGGGCCTTCACGTTGTCCTGCGCAATGATCTCCTGCGTGGACTCGGCCGGATGCCGCGCTTCGCCGGGCTTCAACATGCCGGTTTCGACATTCATCTTATGCAACTCCTGCTGGGTGCTTATTCCGCCGCTTCCAGAGCGGGGGCGTGCTGTTTGGTTGCGAGGGCGGGGATGATCTTCTGGATGGCGCCGTCCTTCATGACGAGCGCGATCTTCTCCGGCCCCGAAAGGACGGAGATGTCGCCCAGCGGATCGCCGTCGACGAGGATGAGGTCTGCAAGCTTGCCGGCTTCGAGCGTGCCGAGTTCGCCATTGTACCCCATCGCGAGGCCGCCATTGGCCGTGGCGCAGATCAGCGCGTCGGCGGGCGAATAGCCGTAGAAATCAACAAAGAACTTCAGGTCGCGGCCCTGCGTGCCCTGCGGGCTCCAGCCGAAGCCGTAGTCGCCCCCGATCAGGTGACGGATGCCGCGCTTGCGCAGTTCGATATGCGTTTTGATCGAGTTCTCGAGCAGGTCGGGGATGTTCATGTAGCCGCCGACTTCGGGCGAAAGCCCATGCCCGCTCGCTTCGCCGCCCATGATCTGCGCGAAGAGGCCGACGGTGGGTACGACGAAGATGCGGTCCTTCGCCTCTTCCATTATGTCGAGCAGTTCCTCGTCCGAATATTCGGTGTGGAACAGCCCGTCGACCCCGGCACGCACACAGTACTTGGTGCCGTCGATCGAGCGCGTGTGAGCGTTGATCTTGCGGCCATAGGCATGGGCGGTTTCGGCCGCGACGCGGATTTCATCGAAGGTCATCGGCGTCGTGTGACCGGGCGTGTTCGGATAGAACGGGTCGCCCGAGACATCGAGCTTCACGTTGTCGATCCCCTCGCGGCAATGCAGTCGCACTGCCTTGCGCATTTCCTCCACGCCATCGACGATGGTGGAGGGGCCGATGCGCGGATTGTGCGCGGTGCTCTCATCACCCATCGCGCCGGTGACGCTGATCTCGAGACCACCGGCCCGGATGCGCGGGCCGGGGAGGCGCCCGGCGTTGACTTCCTCACGCACGGCTACGGCCAGCTTGAGCTTGGCTTCCGAGGCGCCGTAGGCACTGGTGAAACCCGCCTCGATCAGCGCCTTGGCGCCGCGCGCGGCCGTGAACACCTGCGTTTCGGGGCTGGGGGTGATCAGGTCTTCGGTAGCACAGACATTTTCGAACGAAAGGTGCGTGTGCCCCTCGGTCATGCCGGGCATGCAGAACATGCCGCTGGCGTCGATCACTTCATCGGCCGTTTGGGCATTCTCGCCGGAACCGACCGATACGATGCGGTTGCCTTCGATCACGAGATCGCCCTTGAAGGGCTCTGCGCCGGTTGCCGTGAATATCGTGGCGTTCTGGATCAGCGTCCGTCCCACGTTTTCTTCTCCCATTAGCCCGGTGGACCGTGCGGGCGGTCCATTGCCGAAATTCAGCGTTGGCAACCTAGTTTGAGGGGGCGTTTCGGCAAATGACTGGCCATGCAGAACCGGTTTCCCCTGACGGCGCGTGCCCGGGCCTCCTTCATCACCAGTCAAGTGGCGGAGCGCGGGAGGTTCTTTGCAAAAGGTTGTGGCCTAAGGCATGGGAAACGGCAATTGTACGCATGTCGCGGCGCTTTTTTGCGGCCGCAGGATCGAGAGGAAATTGCAAGCGATGGGCAACCTGAAAGTCACCATGACCGACGTCAACGCTGAGACGCAGACCTTCGACGATGTCGAGGAAGGCATCAGCCTGATGGAACTCGCCAAGCAGCACGGTGTCGCCGGAATCATGGGTGATTGCGGCGGTGGCTGTGCCTGCGCGACCTGCCATGTCTATGTGAGCAAGGACTGGTTCGAGAAAGTCGGTGAGCCGGACGAAATCGAATTCGCCATGCTCGATATGGTCGCAGACGTCATGCAGGACAATTCGCGCCTCGGTTGCCAGATCAAGATGTCGCCTGAACTCGACGGGATCGATGTCACGGTCGCCCCGGCTTCCTCCTACTGAGCGGGCTCCCATTCGATCCGCTTTCTGCCGCTTGGGCCAGTGGTCGGGCGGCAGCCTTTGCAGGTGAGGGCAAGCGTGGCTTCGAAGGCGGGCATGGCGGCACGGCAGTGTCGCGTCCATATGGAGCGGCAAGACACCGGAATTCGTGCCCGCCAGAAATCGCGGCGCGATTCAAGAGCAGGATGACAGGACGGCACCATGGCTACGCAAACCACCGAGGAGCGCATTTCCGAACGGCTTGAGCTTTCGCCCGAAGAGGCCAAGCTGCTTAAGGAAGGCACGCTCGCCGACACCGAGATCCAGGCGCATCCGCGCGATTTCTACCGCGCGATGCGTCACGGCGATCCGATCCACTTCGACGAGAAGCTGGGGTCCTGGCTGGTCACGCGCCACGAGGATATCTCGGCCGTGCAGTCCGATCCGGTCACCTTCTCGGTGAAGCACGGCTATTCCGAACAGCAGGCGCGCGGCATGCGCGAGGAGTTCGAAGGCTATCTGCGCGAGCATGGCGGCGGCTATTTTCCCGACGCGATCATGTCGGACCCGCCGTACCACACGCGCATCCGCAAGCTCATGGAGAACGCCTTCACCGCACACCGCGTGAAGGAGCTTGAGCCGCGCATCACCGCCGTCGTGCACGATCTCATCGAGGAAGTCGTCGCGAAGGGTGAAGGCAAGTGCGATGCCGTCAAGGACATCGCCATTCCGCTCACGATCCGCGTCATCGTCGAGCAGCTCGGCCTCGATCAAGGTATGGAAGAAAAGATTTCGCGCTGGTCGGTCGCCGTGACGGCACAGATCGGCGCCATGCAGACCCGCGAGACGATGCTGGAGAACGCGCAGCAGATTGCCGATCTGCAAAACTACCTCATCGCCAAGATGAAGGAAAAGGAAGCTAATCCGACCGAGGACATGATTTCCGACCTCGTTCACGCCGAAGTGACGAACGAGGATGGCAGCAAGGAAAAACTGACGTTCGAGGAGGCCGTTTCGCTGGTCCGTGCGACCCTGATCGCCGGTAACGACACCACGGCAACTGCCATCGGCAACCTCTTCTACGTGCTGACAACCCGGCCGGGTATTGCCGAGCTGCTGGAAAGCGTGATCGACGATGACCGCCAGCTCAACCGCTTCATCGAAGAGCACCTCCGCAACGAGCCGCCGGTACGCGCACTTTCGCGCATGACCACGCGCGAAGTGACCGTGAATGGCACGACGATCCCGGCGCATGCGCACATGCTGCTGGTCTATGGCTCGGGCAACGATGACGAAACGGTCTTCCCGGAACCGCGCAAGTTCGACATCGAGCGCAAGAACATCGGGCGTCATGTCGCCTTCGGTGGCGGTCCGCACCGCTGCATCGGCCTCGCGCTGGCCCGCATGGAAGTGAAGGTCGCCGCGCGCGAAATCGTCAAGCAGATGAAGAACCTGAAGCTGGCGATCCCCGAAAGCGAAATCACCTATACGCCGACAGTGGCAACGCACACGATCGAATCGCTGCCGATCACGTTCGAGGCCCGCTGAGGCCAGTTATATGGGTCGGGAGAGATAAACGTGGCAAAGGAACTGGCGGGCAAGGTCGCCATCATCACCGGTGGCGCCAGCGGCATCGGCAAGGCGACGGTAGAGCTGTTCGTCGCCGAAGGCGCGAAGGTCGTCATTGCCGACGTGCAGGACGAACCGGGCGAGGCGCTGGCCGCCAAGCTGGGCGATGTGGCGGTGTTCAAGCACACCGACGTGAGCAGCGAGACGGATATGCAAGCCGTGGTCGACCTTGCTGTCGAGCGGTTCGGCGGGTTGGACGTGATGTTCAACAACGCCGGCATTTCCTGCGGCGCCTATCCCAGCTTCCTCGACGACAAGCTCGACGATTTCGACCGGGTGATGCGGGTGAACGTGCTGGGCCCCATGCTCGGTACCCGCAATGCCGCGCGCGTCATGGCGAAGAGCGGGAAGGGTGGTGTGATCCTCAATACCTCGTCCATCGCCGGCACGCTCGCCGGGATGGCGATGATGACCTACCGCGCATCCAAGGCTGCGCTCATCCAGTTCAGCAAGTCGTCCGCGATCGATCTGGCGCAGCACGGCATCCGCGTGAACTGCATCGTTCCCGGCCATGTCCGCACCGAGTTGTCCTCGTTCGGCGAGAAGGGCGCGGACAGCGATCTGGCTGCGCGGATTGAGGAGGGCGTCAATGCCGTCTACCTGTCCAACCAGCTCATCAAGCGGCGCGGCGAGCCCGAGGATGTGGCCCATGTCGCGCTGTTCATGGCCAGCGACAAGTCGCGTCACATGACGGGCGCAGTGCTGCCGGTGGAAGGCGGCGTCACGGTCGGCGATCCGGTCAACCACCTGCAGGACATCATGGACGCCCGCGCGGCCGCGATGGCTGCAAGCTGAGAATTTCCAGACTCCGGTAACGGGGCAAATTTGTGCATCAAAAAGGGGGACGCGCCGCAAGAGCGCGCCAATAGAGGAGGTGAATCCATGAGGAAGATGATCGTGGTCGCGCTTGCCGCCGGAACCTGCCTGTCGGCACCGGGTGTCGTTCATGCCCAGGACGCGGGAAGCGAAGGCGTTTCAGGGGGCGAGATTATCGTCACCGCACGACGCCGCGACGAAACGCTCTCAACCGTGCCGGCAGCGATTACCGCGCTGAGCAGCGATGATCTGGTGCAGCGCGGGGTCCGTACCGATTCCGACCTGCAGACGGTCGCGCCGGGCCTGACAATTCGCCAGACCCAGGGCAACAACTCGCTGACTTACTCGATCCGCGGGCAGACAGCCGATACTTTCTCGGGCTCGCCCTCCGCTGTGATCGCCTACCTCAACGAAGTGCCGCTGACGATCAACGGCGCGTCTTCGTTTTACGACCTCGAAAACGTGCAGGTCCTGAAGGGGCCGCAGGGTACGCTGTTCGGTCGCAACGCCACAGGCGGCGCGGTGCTCTACAACTCGGCCAAGCCGGTCAACGAGTTCAAGGCAAATTTGCGCGGTCGTATCGGTAACTACGACATGCATGAAGTCGAAGGCATGCTGAATGTACCGCTGGTCGACGATACCGTCATGCTGCGCGCGGCTTTCGATACGATCCGAAAGGACGGCTACATCCGCAATCTGCTCAACGATGAGCGCTTGGGTAACGTGAAGCGCGACAGCGGCCGTGTGACGCTGACGATCAAGCCCAGCGACGGCATTCAGAACACAACGATGGTGCAGTACACCAAGACCGGCGGCACCAATACCGGCGCATCCTATACCTACAGCGTCTATTCGTGCGGCGACACCAACAACGGTTTTGCGCTCACCTGCAGCGCAGGGCTGCTGTTCGGCCCCGGTCTCGATGCCGCCTTCGGGACGCCGGGCCTCTGGGATGCCTATCTTGCCGCTCATCCCGACGCCTATGCGCCCGGCCTGATCGACTACGTCAACGAACAGCGCCGCATCGGGCCTTACAAGACTCGCCATCCCGGCGGGGCAAGCCACCATGGCAAGGACTGGTTCGTCAGCAACACCACCGAGATCGAACTGGGCGGCGGCGCGACCCTGCGCAACATCTTCGGCTATTCGAATTCGAAGACCCGATCCGAACAGCCGCAGCTAGGTGCGCCCTTTGTGACCATCCTCACGGCCAATGCCGCTTCGGGTGAATACGGCAACCAGCTCAAGGTTCGCTCGGTGTCCGAGGAACTGCAGGTCCTGGGCGATGCCATGGACGGCAAGCTGGAATACATTTTCGGCTATTACATGCAGCGTCAGCGCAGTGATACGCTGTGGCCGCAGACCTATTTCGACGTCTCCCCGGTTTCTCCGCCGAGCTACGTCACCAACAACTTCCGCATCCGCAACAAGACCGACGCGGTCTATGGTCAGTTGTCCTATGAAGTCGTTCCCGACCTGAAGCTGACGGGCGGCTTGCGCTGGACGCGTGAGCGCGTTTCCATCGCGCAGCTTCCGGCGGCGACCTATACCTTCGGTGCCCCCGACCAGAAGAAGACGTTCTCCGATCCCTCATGGGAAGTCGGGCTGGAATACAAGGTTACACCGGAATGGTTCGCCTACCTCAAGACGCGCGGCAGCTTCCGTTCGGGCGGCTTCAACGGGGCGGCCCCGCCGGTCAATGCGACGGCCACCTTCGGCGGTAACCTGTTCGATTCCGAACACACGCAGGATATCGAAGGCGGTGTGAAGTATGCCGGGTATGTCTTTGGACGCCCTGCCAATTTCGCGAGTGCAGTGTTCGTCCAGTGGATTCAGGACGTGCAGCGCGTCGAGTTTCCCGATCCGGACGGGCCGGGCGGTCTCGCCTCGATCGCGGTGACGGCGAACGTGCCCTCCAGCCGCATCTGGGGCTTCGAGGCGCAGGGCAACGTTCGCCCGGCGCAGTGGCTCGAGATCGGCGGATCGATGGCGTACACCAATGCCAAGTTTACCGACGGCAACATCCAGCTCTTCGGCACGCCTTATGCCTATGGGCCGGTGGGCGACACGCCGAAGTTCTCGGGTACCGCCTATGCGCAGATCACCATGCCGGTGGGTGACAACATGGGTGACGTCTCGCTGCGCGGTGAAGTCTATGGGCAGTCGGCGCAGTATTTCTCGAATGCTGCAGCCTCGATTGCGCCGGGCACGCGCCTGCCGGGCTACGCGCTGGTTCATGCCCGTCTCGACTGGAACAACATCGGCGGTTCGGACTTCTCCGCGGCCCTGTTTGCCAAGAACCTGACCGACAAGGCCTACTTCGTCGGCGGTATGACGCTTGCCGCTGCGCTGGGCCACAACGCTGCCGCCGTGGGCGAGCCGCGTACTTACGGACTGGAGCTGAGCTTCAAGTACTGACGAACTGGGCGATTTCCCCGGCGATGGTGCGGGGGATCTCGAGAATGAGCATATGACCCGCATCGGCATGGTCGATGCGGGTCACATTCTGTCCGGCGCCTTCGATCAGTTCCGCGATCAGGCGGAAGTCGGCCACGTCCTGCGCGCCGCTGAGGAGCAGGGTAGGCGTAGCGAGTTCCGTCAGCCGGTCGACATCGGGCAACTCGCGCCGCTGGTCGTCCTTGATCCATTGCTGGCCGTGAAAGGCATCGATCGAGGCGCGCAGGAGAGCGGCCGCGCTGCTATTGCGGGTCGTCTCGAAAAAGGGGTGCTGCCACCACAGGTTTCGCGCGGCGTCCATGTCGCCGCTGCGGGCGAGCCGTCCGACCTGTTTCCACTTGTCGACCCAGTCTTCCGACCAGGACCATCCGACCATGCCCGGGCTCACGAGTACGAGCCGGCGCGCGCGCTCCGGATGGCTGAGAGCGAAGTTGAGAGCCATCGCACCGCCTTGCGACATGCCGCAAAGGTCGATCTGCGCGAGGCCCAGCCGGTCGATCAGCGCGAGCAGGTCCTCGGTATGTGAAAACGGCACGCCGGGCTCGCCGGTCGAATCGCCGAAGCCGCGCTGGTCGTAAGTGATCAGCGGCAAGTCGTCGGGCAGGGCGGCGATGAGCGGTTGCCAGTCATGCCGCGATCCACCGAAACCGTGGGCAAGAACAAGCGGGATGCCCGTGCCGTCGCGGCGCTCGCCGACGAGGACGGCGCTTTCGAGGTCGATACGAAAAGGGGCGGTCATGACCGCCCCTTGGTAGCGCTGCTCCTGAATGCTTCAAGGGGGCGCCTCGTCTGGTGTGCAGGGTTCAGGCGGAACCCATGTAGCGGCCGCCGTTCACGCTAATGGTCTGGCCGGTCATGTAGCCCGCTTCTTCAGAGGCGAGGAAGGCCGCGGCGGCAGCGATGTCTTCGCCGGTGCCGATGCGGCCGACCGGAAGCGCCTTGCCATAAGCTTCGATCGCGCCAGGTTTCTGCATGATTTCGGCGCTGCGCAGCATCGGGGTGTCGATCGAGCCCGGCGGGATCATGTTGGCCGTGATGCCGTGCTCGCCCAGGGCCATGGCGAGGCACTTGGTGAAGGCCAGCAGGCCGCCCTTCGAGCTCGTGTAGTGGGTCTGGAAGGCCGAGCCGGACTGGACCGACGAGGACGTGATGTTGATGATGCGGCCCCACTTGGCCTCGATCATGTCGGGCACGCATTCCTGGGTGACGAAGAACGGACCCATCAGATTGACGCGCAGGACGCGCTCCAGCAGTTCCTCGGTGATATCCAGGAACGGCGTGAACGGTGCGATGCCGGCATTGTTCACAAGAATGGCGATCTTGCCGAGTTCCGCGCGGGTCTTGTCCGCGGCGGCCTTGATCGCGGCCTTGTCGGAGCAGTCGGCTTCGATGGCGAGGGCGGTGCCGCCGGCATCGCGCACCATTTGTGCAGTTTCCTCCGCACCCGCGCCGTTGATGTCCCAGATGGCAATCTTGGCGTCGTCTTCTGCGAGACGCAGGGCCATCGATCGGCCCATGCCCGAGCCGGCGCCGGTGATCACCGCTACGCGGCCGTTAAGGGAACGTGTCATATGGAAGCTCTCTCCCGAAGTGAATGCATCAGATGTTGAACACCTGAACAGTATCGCTCGCCTTGAAGTCAAGCCGCCTAGGCGATGTTGATCGGGTGGCGCGTTACATGCGTTCGGCGAACCCGCCGTACCGGCCGAGGTGGAACAGCATGGGATCGTCCTCGCGCACGGTTTCCATGCGCAGGACCCGGCCGAGCACGAACCAGTGATCGCCCGCTTCGGTGACGGAATAGAGTTCGCATTCGATCGAGGCGATCGAGTTGGCGATGATCGGCAGGTTGTGATCCGACAACGCGTATTCGACGCCCACGAACTTGGCTTCCCCCTTGGCGGAAACGGAGCGGCATACGTCCTGCTGGTCGCTGCCCATCACGTTGACGCAGAAGTGTCCCGCCTTTTCGATCAGCGGCCACGACGACGAGGACTTGTCGGGAAAGAAGCCGACAAGCGGCGGATCGAGCGACACGGACGTGAATGTGCCGACCACCATACCCGCCGGCTTGCCTTCGTCGAGCGCAGTGATCACGCAGACGCCGGTGGGATAACTGCCGAGGACCTTGCGGAAATCGGCGGGATCTATGGTTGTCTCACTCACGTATCTGGGTCTCCGTTCTCTGTGGCTCAAGCCATGGCTACGTCGATTGCTCGCAGCGCATAGCGAAAAATTCACAATAGCGAAATATCTGCTGCATATCTGAATTGCCACGCTGTCGCGATATCACGGCAATTCCTGCCTTCTTCATGGCTCCGGGGCAAGGGGAGTCATGAAATCGTGATCTTCAAATGCTTGCGAATTCGTGGCTATCACCTGCTCATAATTGCAGGTGGAGGCAATTTAATCGCGCGCTTAAATCGCTTGCCATCGAGCCGCCAAAAGTGCAGTGGACGGGATGTATCGGATTGCCCGTTGCGTCAGAGACGGTCGACCGAAAAATCATGTGACCGCCGCAGCCCGGCACGCCGGGGCGCGCTGAAAGCCAAGGGAAGAATGACATGGCCACCGCTGAACTCGTAGCAGAAACCCCCGTTGCCGCTGAAGTCGCGGAACTGGTTGCCCGCTCGCGCGCGGCGCAGCAGCAGATCGAGAACGCGACCCAGGAGCAGGTCGATACCTGGATCAAGGGCATGGTCTATGCCGTCTGCAAGCCGGGCATGGACGAGGAAATCGCGCGTGAGACGGTCGAGGAAACGCAGCTTGGCAACTATGAGGGCAAGTTCAAGAAGATCTCGGTAAAGACCCGTGCCACGCTGATGGACATCATCAACGACAAGTCGGTGGGCGTGATCGAAGAAGACCGCGAGCGCAACCTCGTGAAGATTGCCAAGCCGGTGGGCGTGATCGGTGCCCTGTCGCCTTCGACCAACCCCGAGGCGACCCCGGTCATCAAGGCGATCAGCGCCGTTAAGGGCCGCAACTCGATCATTATCTGCCCGCACCCGCGCGCCAAGTTCGTCAACGCCAAGATCTGCAACCTGATGCGCGATGCGCTGGTCAAGATGGGCGCCCCGGCCGACCTCGTGATCCCGATCGAGCAACCCTCGGTTGAGAAGACCAACGAAGTGATGAAGCAGTGCGATCGCATCCTCGCCACCGGCGGCACGCCGATGGTCAAGGCTGCCTATTCGTCGGGCACTCCGGCGCTTGGCGTGGGCGTGGGTAACGCCGTAATCACCGTGGACGACACCGCCGATCTCGATGACGCGGCAGCCAAGATCCTGTTGTCCAAGACGCTCGACTATGCGGCTTCGTGCTCGTCGGACAACGCCGTGATCCTGCTCGACGCGATCTACGACAAGATGCTGGCCAAGCTGCAGGAAAAGGGCGGCTTTATCATCGAGGGCGAGGACAAGACCAAGCTGCAGAACGCCATCTGGGAAGACGGTGAGCACATCAATGCCAAGGTCGTTGCCCAGTCGCCGCAGTTCATTGCCGATTATGCCGGCTTCACCATCCCGGAAGGTACCAATTTCTTCATCGTTCCCGAAACCGGCACCGGCAAGGAGCACCCATTCTCAGGCGAGAAGATGACCGTCACCATGGCGCTCTACCGTGCCAAGGATCTCGACGAGGCGATCGAGCTGACCAATGCGATCCAGGCCTACCAGGGCCAGGGCCACTCCTGCGGTATCTATTCGCAGTCCGACGAGAACATCATGAAGCTGGCCATGCACACCAAAACCAGCCGCGTGATGGTCAACCAGCCGCAGTCGGCCTCGAACTCGGGCAACCTGTGGAACGGCATGCGCCAGACCTTCTCGCTGGGCTGTGGTTCGTGGGGCGGCAACGCCACCAATAACAACGTCACCTGGCGCGATCTCATCAACGAGACCTGGGTCTCCAAGCCGCTGCCCGAACACAAGGTTCTGCCTTCCGATGAAGATCTGTTCGGCAAGGACATCATCGAACTGGTCGGCTGACGCTTTTGCGGAAACCGGAAGGGGCCCCGACGCGTTCGGGGTCCATTCCGGATCCGCAAAGGAGAGCACCCGATGAAGAACTTCCCACTCATTGCCACCGCCGCGCTTGCCCTTACGCTTTCCGCCTGTTCCGGCGGTAACGAGGCGCCCGAGCCGGCGGCGACCAGTGAAGCGGCCGACGCCAGTGCCGTCGCCGAAAACACCATTCCCGAAGCCTTGCGCGGACGCTGGGGCCTTGTCGAGGCCGACTGCACCAGTGACCGGGGCGATGCCAAGGGATTGCTCGTGGTCGATGCAGAGAAGCTCGAATTCTACGAATCCGTGGCCAAGCTCGGCATGATCAAGGCGCGCGACGACAATATGATCTCGGCTTCGTTCGAATTCTCCGGCGAAGGTGACGACTGGATCATGGCCGTCGCGCTCTCCACGCCCGACGGCGGCGAAACACTCGTGCGTCAGGATACCGGCCCCAATGCCGCTCCGGACGCGCTTACTTACACCAAGTGCCCATGAGAGGCAGACATCAACAGGAACAGGGGCTGAGATGACCGAACAGTTCGGGCTGACCGAGGACCAGATCGCGATCCAGGAGACCGCGCGCAAGTTCACCGCCGACATGATCACGCCTTTCGCGGCCGAGTGGGACGAGAAGTCCCATTACCCGGTCGACGTGTGGAAGGCCGCCGGCGAGCTGGGCTTCGGCGCAATCTACGTTTCCGAGGAGAGTGGAGGCATCGGCCTCGGTCGCCTGGACGCGGCGTTGATCATGGAAGCCATGAGCTATGGCTGCCCGGCCACCAGCGCCTACATCTCGATCCACAACATGGTCGCGTGGATGATCGATTCCTTCGGCGACCAGCAGCTCAAGGACCGGTATCTCCCCGATCTGTGCACGATGGAGAAGATCGGTTCGTACTGCCTGACCGAGCCCGGCTCCGGTTCGGACGCGGCAGCGCTCAAGACCAGTGCCAGGCTGGATGGCGATCACTACGTTCTGAACGGCACCAAGCAGTTCATCTCGGGCGGCGGCTACAACGACGTCTATGTCGTCATGGCGCGTACCGGCGACCACAAGTCGCGCGGGATTTCCTGCTTCGTGGTGGAAAAGGACACGCCCGGCCTGAGCTTCGGTGCGCCGGAGAAAAAGCTTGGCTGGAACAGCTCGCCTACCGCGCAGGTGATCTTCGAGGATTGCCGCGTTCCGGTCGAGAACCGCGTCGGTGCCGAAGGCGACGGCTTCAAGTTCGCGATGGCCGGTCTCGACGGCGGCCGTCTCAACATCGGTGCCTGCTCGCTGGGCGGTGCGCAGCGCTGCCTCGACGAGGCGATCCAGTACGTGAAGGACCGCAAGCAGTTCGATCAGCCGATCGCTGAGTTCCAGAATACCCAGTTCCGCCTTGCGGAAATGGCGGCCGAGCTCGAAGCCGCGCGCGCACTGCTCTATATCGCGGCGGACAAGGTGACCAACAAGGCGCCCGACAAGACGCGTTTTGCCGCCATGGCCAAGATGATGGCGAGCGACACCGGTTCTTCGGTGGTCGATCGTGCGCTGCAGATGTTCGGCGGCTACGGCTACTTGCGCGACTATCCGATCGAGCGTTTCTGGCGCGAC
>NZ_BMLK01000003.1 GCF_014645195.1 Novosphingobium indicum
TCGTCAGGCTCATAACCTGAAGGTCGTAGGTTCAAATCCTACCCCCGCAACCAATACCTGAATGAACAATAGAACAAGCCGCCCAAGCGAAGTATTTCTTAGCCTTTTCAATGCATTGTCGAGCATGTCTTGGCACGGCCCCGCTGTGTTGACCAATGCCAAGTTTGCGGGTCTATCGCAATAAGCTAATAAGTTGTTTTACCGGGTTCGTTGAAGTGCCATACCCCGGCCGAATCAATTGCAAGTAGCCTGACGCAAGGTGCAGATCGCCAGGGAACGACCAGATGCCTCTCCACACCCAAGACATCGGCGACAGTCGAGGGCAGGGACATGAATTGAAGATAGCCGGTTTCGACGACGGCAACATCATTCTCTATTCACGCAATCCCGATAATGGCGAAACGCAGCGTATCGTGCTCATGGAAGATCAGTGGCAGTTGCTGCTGAAGTCGCTGCTCGACATCTATGGCAAGGAAAAGTGCTGCTACTACCACGGGGCGGGTCGCTGCATGGCGACATCGCACGCGGACTGACCGGAGCGTCTATCCAGGCCAACTGCGATTGAACGCGGCCAGATAGCCGCGCGCTTCCTCTTCCATCATCGGCTTTGCCAAGAGATAACCCTGGATGAAGTCGCATCCCAGGTTGGAGAGCTCGCGATACTGCGCCGGCACTTCCACGCCCTCGGCGATGACCTCGCACCCCAGACTATGCGCAAGAGAGATGATGGTGCGCACGATGATGCCGTCATCCTTCTCGTCGAGAATGCCCTGGACGAAGGAACGGTCAATTTTCAGGCGGTCGATGGGAAATTGCTTGAGGTGGGTGAGCGAGGCATAGCCCGTTCCGAAGTCGTCGAGCGCGACCGAGACGCCGCGATCATGCAGACCGCGCAGCATGGCGGCGATCACATCGGCGGACCGGTCGAGCATCACGTTTTCCGTGACTTCGATCTCGATGTCGTTGCCGCACAGCCCATGCCTGTCCACCATGTCCATGAGGCGTTGCGGGAAATCCGGCTGTAGCAGCTGGGCACTCGATGCGTTGAAGGCTACGTGGCCGGGGGCAAGACCGTCGCGCTTCATTCTGGCCATCACCCCAAGGGCTTTCTCAAGCACCTGATACCCCAGTTCGCAGATCAGGCCCGATTCCTCGGCGACCGAGACGAGCTCCGACGCGGATACCTCGCTGCCCTCGAGACGCCAGCGAACGAGGGCTTCGAATCCGGCGTGCGTGCCCAGTCTGAGGTCGGTTTGCGGCTGCAGGGCGACCTGCAGATCACCGCGCGCGATCGCGGTTCGCAGGTGCTCCTTGAGGCGTTCGCGCCGCCGCCGGCCGCGCCGGATCGAACGGCTGTAGATTGAATGGCAATTCCGCCCGGCCGCCTTCGCCTGATAGAGCGCCAGGTCGGCGTTCTTCATCAACTGCTTGGGGCTGCGGCCATCGCGCGGGTACATCGAAATGCCGATACTGGCCGACGTGACGATCCTCTGGGCGCCGAGGGCCACGGGCTGTCCGATCGCATCCAGCAGGTCTTGGGCAATCGTCGCGACTTCGCGGCTGTTCTTGACGTCGCGCAGCAGCACCGCAAATTCGTCACCACCGAGCCTGGCCACGGTGTCGCCGCGCCGTACGGCCGCTTTCAGCCGCTGCCCCATGACGCAAAGAAGATCGTCGCCGCCGTCGTGGCCAAAACGGTCGTTGATCGACTTGAAGTCGTCGAGATCGATCAGCAGCAGCGCGCAACGCATCGTCTCGTCGGCGCGGGGGGCATTCAGCTGTTCGAGCCGCTCAACGAGCACGAGGCGATTGCAGAGCCCCGTCAACGCGTCTTTCTCGGCCTGATGCTTGATGAGCAATTCTGCGCGTTTGAGATCGGAAATGTCGGTCTGTACCGAGACGAAGTTGCCCGAAGTCGACCGCCGGTTGTGCACCTGTACCCAACGATCGCTGCCCAGCTGCTTGACGTAGGGGCGCGTAGGCAGAGGCCCGTCGGTCCGGCGCCGGTTCGGCCACAGATCCTTCATCGACGGCAGGGCCTCGGCCTCCTGAGACGACGCGAGCAGTTCGCGCGCAGTCTCCGCCGATCCGGTAACGGTCTGTCGACGTCCGAACAGGTCGTGAAACGCGCGGTTGCTGAATTGGAACCGACCGTCGCCATCGAAGGTGATAATGCCGGAAGGTACGGCTTCCATGATGTCTCGCAGGAGTTCCTCGGCGGTCTGTCGGCGTTCGAGCTCCTGCAGGAGCCGCGCTTCGGTGACCTTGCGATCGGTGATGTCGAAGCGGATGGAGACATAACCCAAAAGCCGCCCATACGGCGTCTTGAGCGGCGCAATGGTCGTATCGACCCAGTAGTATGAACCGGACTTCGTGCGATTCCTGATGTCGCCGCGCCAGACGTGACCGGAGGCAATTGTCGCCCAGAGGTCGCGGAAGAAAGCCGCGTCGTGATAGCCGCTGTTGACGATCCGGTGAGACGCGCCGACGAGTTCCTCGCGGCGGTATTCGCTGATGCTGCAGAACTGCGGATTGACGTCGGTGATCCGCCCGCGAAGATCGGTTGTGGCGACAATCGCGGCGCAATCGAGCGCATTGCGATAGGCTCGCAATTCGGGAATGCCGGCCCTCGCCAGAGCGGCAGAGACTGCAGGATCCTGCGTCTGCAGCGATGGCGCACGGCAGCTCCGCCCGGGAAATTCGTCTTCGCGTTCCAGCTTCATTCGAACTCCGCCACCATTTGCTGGAGCACGCGAACCCATGGCCCTTTCACGGCTCGGGCACGACGGGCGGTGCCCGCGTTCCGCGTCTCCCCTTTGGCCTCCCCCTCTGATAAACGTATGTTCATCCTAGAGATTTTATCTTCGGAACAAGTGGAGGCGTATCGTCTTAAGTACGGTATCGTATATATCGATGGTGAAGATCAAGTTAATCAAGGCAATGCCTTGGCGAGATGCGATGACTTCGCCTGAGGTCGTGGAACAACGATGACGACACAGCCTTCAGAGCATCTCGACAACACAGTACTTGCTGCATTGCCGTCCGACGCGCAGGCATTTCTGGCCAGTCGGCTGCTGAAGAAGCCCGTCATGTCAGGCGAAGTGCTGCATGAGCCCGGCGCGCCGCTCATTCATGTGATCTTTCCGCACAGCGGGATCGTCTCGATGCAGGGTATTCTGCAGGACGGGCGCAGCGTTGAGAGCGCTTCGGTCGGGCGCGAAGGCCTTGTCGGTGTCGAGTGCATGCTCGGCAAGGATGTGTCTTCCTATTACGCGACAGTGGCAATTTCCGGTCAGGCCTCGTGGCTGACGGTCACCGATCTCGAAGCGGCGCTGGACCACTTTCCCGACGCGCGCCACATCATGCGCCGTTACTGCGTGCGGCTCATGCACGATCTCATGCAGGCCGTGGCTTGTGCCAGCGTCCATTCGGCGAGCCAGCGGGTGGCGACCTGGTTGCTGCGCGCCGAAGACCGCACCTGCGGCAGCCAGTTCGAACTGACCCAGCGAACGCTCGCGAACATCTTTGGCCTGCGCCTTGCGACGATCAGCGATGCCTGCGGACGCCTCAACGGCGCGGGGGCCATCGATCAGGCACGCGGCATTCTGACGATCGTCGACCGTACGCGCCTCGCCGACCAGTCCTGCGAGTGCTACCGGCGCTACGCGAACAGCGCCTGGGTCTGATCCAGACAGGACGATCCGACCAGTTATGGGGCGCGAACTTCGGGGCCAACCGAAAGGCTCTCTCCGGAAATCTCGTGGCCGAGAATGATCGGCGGTTTCTGGGGCATGTAAGGCGTGAGCGTTCCGTCCATGCGGCCGACGTCGCTGTGGCACAGCCCCGAGCCGCGCACGGCGATGAGGAGATTGTTGCCTTCGCCCCGGGGAATGTCCCGCTCGATGCGTTCGAGAGGCGCGTTGGCGCCGGTGAACAGCCATGCGTGCATCATAGGGTCACTGTGTCCGTCCTCTCCGCTTTCCGGACGGGCTACGGCGATCTTCGGGGCAAGCCACTGCCTGCAGCGGCAATGCAAGGTGCGCCTGCCCGCATGAATCGGGGCGGTCTGACCATCGCGGGTGCGGTCGCGCGGCAGCCGGTCATGCTTGGGCCCGCGATTTGCGTTTGATCAAAGCTTACGTTGCCTAGCGTCCGGCAAACTGCGCTCCAGTCAGAAACAACAGGACAGGATGCCTTCCCATGGCCGATATCAATTCCGCAGGGATGCCGCTGGCCGGGAATCCCTACCCGATCACGCGTCCCGAGCTCATTCCTGCCAAGCGCTATTACGACGAGACCTTCTACCAGGCCGAGTGCGAGCACCTCTGGCCGCACGTCTGGCAGATGGCGTGCCGCCTCGAGACCATGCCCAACGTCGGCGACTGGGTCGAGTACTCCAATGTCGGCAAGTCGGTGCTGGTCGTGCGCACCAAGGACGGCGTCAAAGCCTTCCAGAATCATTGCCGCCACCGCGGCGTTCCCATCGCCGGTGGTTCGGGCAACGCGCATGGCAACTGCGCCAAGGCCGGTTTCATCTGCCCCTTCCACGGGTGGCGCTGGAACATGGATGGCGAGAACACCTTCGTTTACGGCAAGGACCTGTTCTCGGACGATCTGCTCGACCCTTCCGAACTCGCGTTGAAGCCGGTGCGCTGCGAGACCTGGGGCGGTTGCGCCTTCATCAACCACGATGAGAACGCACCTTCGCTCAAGGAATGCCTGGGCCCGGTGCTCGATCGTCTCGATGCGCACGGCATGTCGAACGTGCGGTCCGAATGGTGGTTCGCCACCGAACTGCCGGCAAACTGGAAGATCGCGATGGAGGCCTTCATGGAAGGCTACCACGTGATGATGACGCACCCGCAGCTCCAGCGCTCGGTGCCGGGGCTCTACAACGCCCGTTACGGCAACGACACCGGCGGCATCGGTCTGCCGATCGATCCCGATCAGTCGGTCGAGGACAACATCCGCGCGCAGATCGAGAATCTGAAGCTGCTCGGTTCGGGCATGGCAGGGATGGTCCACGCCAAGGAAATCGAGATTGCCGAACAGCTCGGTCCGGACAATCCCGATGTCCAGCTGCCGGGCACTGTCGCCGAGGCCGTGCCGATGTGGTTCGGAATGGTGCAGGCGGCCGTCACCCGCAAACTCAAGGAGCGCGGCGAGAACGTTCCCGATCTCAACGCCGTCGCGGTGTCAGATCCGGTCAATGCGGTGGAATATCTTTTCCCGCACTACTTCCTGCTGCCGTTCTTCACGAGCTATGCGTCCTACCGCATCCGTCCGACCGGCCCGGAAAGCTGCATGTTCGAAATCTGGTCGCTCACGCACTTCCCTGAAGGCGAGGAGCCGGAGCCGCCGATGGAGCCCACCGTGCTGCCTTTCGACAGCCAGGACTTCCCGATGATTCCGCGGCAGGACTATTCAAACATTCCGATCCAGCAGAAGGGCCTGCACTCGGAAGGCTTCGAATTCATGCGCCTTTCGAAGGATGTCGAAGGGCTTATCAGCAACTATCAGCGGCTGATCGACGGCTACATCGCCGGCGAGCCATCCGCCAAATTGGCCGAGGCAAACCGCAAGCTCGGTGGCAACTTCGACGGGCCGATCCTGGATTTCGGGTTCTAACCGACCGTCTGGTCTGGACATTCATCGCGAGGGGGGTGCTTTTCACCCCCCTCGTTTTGAGCTAACGCAACCCACTTGAGCCCAAGTGGCGGCGTTGGTACCCATGATCTATGTCCAGTTGTGACCTTTGTGTCGTTCGCAATCGAGCGATCTGTGCCGCCCTCGACTCGAAAGAGCTCGAAGCTCTCAATGCGATCGGGCGCACGCGCAATATCACCTCGGGCGAATCGCTGATCTGGGAAGGCGAGGATTCAGTGCTCGTCGCCAATGTCATTGAGGGCGTCCTAAAGCTTTCCACCAACACCGAGGACGGTCGCGAACAGATCGTCGGGGTGGTCTATCCGTCCGACTTCATCGGGCGTCCTTTCGGCGGCAAGTCGGGGCATGGCGTCACCGCGCTGACCGATGCCAAAGTCTGTGTGTTTTCGCGTCGCGATTTCGATGCCTTCTCGCGCGAGCATCCCAAGCTGGAGCACAAGCTGCTTGAACGCACGCTGGGCGAACTCGATCGCACACGGCGCTGGATGCTGCTGCTCGGCCGCAAGTCCGCCTCCGAGAAAATGGCGAGCTTCCTGATCGAGATGTCCGAGAGGCTGACGGGCTCGGGATGCAAGGTGGATGCCGACAAGCCCAATCAGCGTCATCTCGTGCTGCCGTTTTCGCGGCAGCAGATCGCCGATGTGCTGGGGCTCACGATCGAAACGGTCAGCCGTCAGTTCACCCGCCTCAAGAACGAAGGCGTGATCGATCTGCCTTCGCGCCGTGACGTAACTATTCTCGATTACCAGGCGCTGGTCGCCGAAGCCGGCTGACCTCTCCCGTATAATTTACCGGGCTGCATTGCTGCGGGCCCGGCGGTATCAGGCGAGGGCCTGGCGTGCGCCTTGCTGCATGACCGGCACGATCTCCGGACGCGCCGGCTTGGGATGCAGGTCGAAGGCGCTGGCATAGCGCTCGAACCGGCCGCGCACGGTCTTCTGGTCCAGTCCGAAGCTGGTCAGGTCGTAGCGGTGGCGCTGCCAGCGATGCTGGCTTTTCGCATTGCGGACATAGCGTTGCATTGCGGGCAGGGCGGGGCCGATATCCATGTCGAGAAAGCGGTAGACCCGCCGCATCACGCCTTCCCAGTCCGCGTCCATGTCGCGGTAGAGCACATCGATCCGCTGGTTCGGATGAATTCGGCTGCGGGCCGCCTGCATCCGGTCGATCTGCAGGCTGGTCTTGTCCAGCCAATGCTCGCCGATCCAGTGCGGATCGGCCTCGTCCGAATGGATAGTCATCTGGTTCCACACCAGCGAGCAGCTGCTGCCCACGACTTTCGCAGGATCGCGGTGGATGAAGATCAACTTGGCTTCGGGGAAGACGCGCAGCAGCGCCGGTAGGTCCAGCATGTGCTGCGGAGTCTTCAGCACCCAGGGCTTGCGCGGCACGTTCCGGCCCCGCGCCCAGTGTACGAGCAGCAGCAACCGCGAGAGGTGGCTATAGGCCGGCGTGGCATCCTCTTCCTCGGCCCAGCGGCCATAGGTGGGGATTCGCCACTGCGCCTCGTGCTTCATGCCCCAGGCCGATTGCACCAGCAGGCCGAGTTCCTCTTCGGGCTCGAAGGGGCCGGTGGGATGAATGACGGCGGTGCGGGGGTTGAGCTTGTGCACCGTCGACAGCAGGCGACCCGCCTGCCGCGGGCGCCGATCCCTGCCGCCGGGCCGGAAGCCGGGTTCGGGGACCGGGCAGACCGTCTCGAAGAAGCGCATGTGCTCGAAGCGCTCGTCGGCTGCGAGAAGACGGTGAAGACGGGTAGTGCCCGAGCGCATGGGGCCGACCACGATCACCGGCGGCGCGAGCGGTTCGGCGAGAATTTCCTCGTGCGTGTCGAACCAGTGCTGCGTCCACAGCCGTTCGCGCAGGACTTTCATGAACTGGCCTGTCGCTGCAAAGCGGCCGAGCGCGTTGAGCGAAGCCTCTTCGCGAATTGCCTCGATCAGCACTTCCAGCGGGCGCAGGAACCAGGGGTCGCCGAAATCGTCAAGCCCGGTCTGCCGCCGTGCCGCGTCGCACAGGTCGTCGAGATCGAGGGGTAATTCGGGAACGAGCGCCAACTTGTTCAGGCCGCCCACGGCGAAATTGGCAACGCCCACGAGGCGTGGGCGCGCTGGCAGCGGAAATTCTCCGGTCATGGCACCAATAAGTGCACGGTAACGTAAAAGGTTCAATGACAATGATCATCGCCGGGGCCTTTATGCCCGGCAATGTCCCCTATCGAGAAACAATGTCCGCATCCGGTTGTTGCCCTGACATGCGTCCAACTGGCAATGCGCCTTCCCACCGTTTGTCATCGCTCCTGCGTCCGCACCCGATAAGAACTGTTCGTGAGCGGTTTCTTGGGCGTCGCGCGTGTTCTTTGTACATCCGCAATGCTTTCGTCTCGACAATTTCCTTTTTACTCGATCTTTTTCTTATCTGGCTTCTGGTCGAGCATTTCGCGGTCGAGCGATACATGGCCGTCGTTGCCGGGTTCATCGTCGCCAATGCCCTGCACTATGTGCTGGCGCGAATCTGGATATTCCGCGGATCCGAACGCGGCCTGGTGAGCGGCTACGTGATATTCTTCGGCAATGCGCTGTTCGGTCTCGGCGTGATTCTTGGCGGTTTCGCCCTGCTGACCGAAGTCTTCGGCGTGTCTTTCCTGATCTCCCGCGTGGCGGCGTCGCTGCTCGCCGGCACGATCGTGTTCGTTCTCAATGCGACCGTAAACTTCCGGCACCTGTGACTGGCACCGGGGGCGGAAGTCCGACCGCAAACGAAGAAGGGGAGCCGCGCGGGCTCCCCTTCGTGTTGTCCAATGATCTCTTTCGGGATCAGAAGCGGTAGGACACGCCTGCGCTCAGCACCCACGGATCGAGGTCGTGCTTGGTTTCGAGAACCTTGGTGCCGGCTGCGTAGAACTTGGCGGTTGGCTTGATGAAGTACTTCTTGGCATCGAGCGAGAGACCGAAGCCGCTGTCGCCCAGAGCGATGTCCACGCCGCCCTGCAGGGCAAGGCCCAGCGAGTTCGACATCTTCACCTTGTCCACGCCCAGAGCCTGGGCGGTCGAGCCCGGCTTTTCGTCGAAGACGATGAAGAGCGACGGGCCAGCGCCGACATAGGGCTTGATCGGGCCGCCGGTGTCGAGGTGGAACTTGGCGGTCACGGTGGCGGGCAGGATCAGCACGTGATTGACGAGGTTTGTGCCGCTCAGGTCGGCATCGCCATTCACGTGATGCTGGGTGAAGCAGCAGATCGTCTCGACCGAGATGCTGTTGCTGAAGAAGTACTCGACGGCGAGCGTCGGCACGACGTTGTCATTGGCCTTGGTGTCCACATCGACCACGCCCATGCCCGAAAGCGTGCCGGCGAGGCCCGGATCGATGTACTTGATCTTGTCGATACCACCATCGGGAAGAACCGCGGTGCCCAGCACCTTGACCTGGAGCTTCCCGTCGGGGCTGCCGGCGAGAGCCGGGGTGGTGATCGCGGTAGCCGCACCGAGCGCGGCGAGCATCATGATCTTGCGCATAGTCTCTTCTTTCATCGCCGCCGGGGCCGCACCGTGCGATCCCCCCTCTTGAGCGGCTGCCTGAACGCCTTTCCTCCACGCGGACGCAAGTTGATTTGATTCCGCGCAAATTGGCGGAAATTACTGGTTTTTTGAGCGGCCGGACCTTTTTGATCGTTATCAATGCGGGGAGCCATGTTACTCTCCAAGGCGGCAACAGGTTCAGCAATAATCTCGAAAGAGAAGACATATGGTAACGGTCCTCGCGCGGGCAGGCATTTGGCTTGCCGTGCTTTTCCTTGCCGTCATCGGGGTCGCGCTCGCGGCTGATGGGGGTTTCGCGATCCACATGGGCATTGTCGCGCTGGCGGCTATGATCGGCGTGTGGTTCACGGTCGGCGGCGCCGATTATTCGGCCATCGCCCGCGGCATTCTCAAGATGCCCGACCAGAGCACCTACGACGACGATCCGGTCCGCTGGGGTGTCATCGCGACGGTGTTCTGGGGTATCGCCGGTTTCGCGGCGGGGCTTTTCATCGCCCTGCAGCTCACCTGGCCGGTCCTCAATCTGGAACCGTACCTCAATTTCAGCCGCTTGCGTCCGTTGCATACGTCGGCGGTGATCTTCGCTTTCGGCGGTAACGCCCTGATCGCGTCCAGCTTCTACATCGTGCAACGCACCTGCCGCGCGCGCCTCGCGTTCCCGGGCATGGCCCGCTTCGTGTTCTGGGGCTACCAGCTGTTCATCGTGCTCGCCGCGACCGGCTACCTGCTCGGCATCACCCAGTCCAAGGAATACGCCGAGCCGGAATGGTACGTCGACTGGTGGCTTACGATCGTCTGGGTCTGCTACCTGCTGGTTTTCGTCGGCACGATCGTGAAGCGCCATGAACCGCACATCTACGTTGCGAACTGGTTCTTCCTCGCGTTCATTCTGACCATCGCGATGCTGCATGTCGTCAACAACCTCGACATGCCGGTCAGCCTCGTCGGTTCGAAAAGCTATCCGCTGTTCGCCGGCGTGCAGGGCGCGCTGGTGCAGTGGTGGTACGGCCACAACGCGGTGGGTTTCTTCCTGACCGCCGGCTTCCTGGCGATGATGTACTACTTCGTGCCGAAGCAGGCCGAACGCCCGATCTACAGCTATCGCCTGTCGATCATCCACTTCTGGGCGCTGATCTTCCTCTACATCTGGGCGGGTCCGCACCACCTGCACTACACCGCGCTGCCCGACTGGGCGCAGACGCTGGGCATGGTCTTCTCGATCATGCTGTGGATGCCGAGCTGGGGCGGCATGATCAACGGCCTCATGACGCTCAACGGCGCCTGGGACAAGGTCCGCACCGATCCGATCATCCGCATGATGATCATGTCGATTGCCTTCTACGGCATGAGCACCTTCGAAGGCCCGATGATGTCGATCAAGAGTGTCAACTCGCTGTCGCATTACACCGACTGGACCATCGGTCACGTCCACTCGGGCGCGCTGGGCTGGAACGGCATGATCACTTTCGGTGCCATCTACTTCCTGACGCCGCGCCTGTGGAACCGCGAACGGCTCTACTCGCTGCGCATGGTCAACTGGCACTTCTGGCTCGCGACGATCGGTATCGTCTTCTACGCGGCCAGCATGTGGGTCGCCGGTATCACCCAGGGTCTGATGTGGCGCGAATACGGGCCGGACGGCTACCTGGTGAACACCTTCGCCGATACCGTCGCCGCGCTCCACCCGATGTTCGCGCTGCGCGCCTTCGGCGGGTTGCTCTACCTGACCGGTGCCGTGCTGATGGTGATCAATGTCTGGCAGACGATTGCTGGCAAGCTTCGCAGAGAAGCGCCGATGCATGACGCCGCCTACGATCCCGCAGCCGACCGGCCGATCCTTGCTCCTGCCGAATAAGCGCGACGAAAGGGAATAGAGAAATGACTTCCATCGTTGAGCGCCACAAGAAGCTCGAGAAAAACGTCACGCTGCTTGCCGTCGGTGCCTTCATCACGGTTGCCATCGGCGGTATCGTGGAAATCGCGCCGCTGTTCTGGATCGATAACACGATCGAGAAAGTCCACGGCATGCGGCCCTACACGCCGCTGGAGCAGGCGGGCCGCGACATCTACGTCCGCGAAGGGTGCTACGTCTGTCACAGCCAGATGATCCGCCCCTTCCGCGACGAGACGGAGCGCTACGGCCACTACAGCCTGGCTGCGGAATCCATGTACGACCACCCGTTCCAGTGGGGGTCCAAGCGCACCGGACCCGATCTGGCGCGCGTGGGCAACCGCTACTCGGACGAGTGGCACGTGCAGCACCTTCGCAACCCGCAGTCGGTGGTGCCTGAAAGCGTGATGCCCAAGTACGGCTTCCTGGCCGAGACCGATCTCACCGTTCCCGACCCTGCCGCCAACCTCACGGCGCTGCGCCGGGTCGGTGTGCCTTACACCGACAAGGACATCGAGATGGCCCTTTCGGACCTCAAGGCCCAGGCCGATCCCGATGCCGACGCCGCTGACCTCGAGGAGCGCTATCCCAAGGCGCAGATCCGCGATTTCGACGGCGATCCCTCGCGCCTGACCGAGATGGACGCCCTCGTGGCCTACCTCCAGATGCTCGGAACCCTGGTCGACGTGAACAGCGCGGCCGCCCAGGAAGAGTTCGCATCGGAGCATGGCCGATGAGCATGCACTCCACTTACGACATGCTGCGGCACCTCGCCGACAGCTACGGCCTGCTGGTGATGCTGCTGATCTTCGTCGTGCTGATCGCCTGGCCGTTCCGGCCCGGCGCGCGCGAGCGGAATTCGGAAGCGGCGAACCTGATCTTCAAGGACGAGAACGATGGCTAATGCTGACAACAAGCCGGCAGGGGCCGGCAGGCGCATCGATGAAGCCACGAACACCGAAACCGTCGGCCACGAGTGGGACGGGATCGAGGAACTCAACACGCCATTGCCGCGCTGGTGGCTCTGGAGCTTCTATGCCTGTATCGTATTCGCGATCGGCTACTGCATTGCCTACCCGGCCTGGCCGATGGTCCATAGCGCGACCGAAGGCATGCTCGGCTGGACCAGCCGCGGGCAGCTCGAGAAGGATCTCGAGGCCCAGCAGCAGGAACGCGCCAAGATCGTGGCCGATCTTGCGATCACCCCGATCGAGAAGCTTCCCGGCAAGCCGGCGCTGATGCGCGCCGCGGTTGCTGGCGGTGCGGCAGCCTTCAAGGTCAACTGCGTCCAGTGCCACGGCGCCGGCGCGGCGGGCTCCAGCGGCTATCCGAACCTCAACGACGACGACTGGCTGTGGGGCGGCGATCTGGCCACGATCGAGCAGACGCTGATCCACGGCATTCGCCAGCCCGGCGATGCCGATACGCGGGTGAGCCTGATGCCGGCCTTCGGCAAGGACGGCCTGCTCACACCGGCGCAGATCCAGGACGTCACCAGCTATGTGCTGAGCCTGTCCGGCAAGGAAAAGGCAAGCCCCGCTTCGCAGCGCGGCGCGGCGATCTTCGAAGCCAACTGCGCCGTCTGCCATGGCGCGCAGGGTACGGGGGACCGTCAGTTCGGTGCACCGAACCTCGCCGATGCGATCTGGCTCTATGCCGGTAACCGCGAAGCGGTCAGCCAGCAGATCGGCAATCCGCGCCACGGCGTGATGCCGGCCTGGGGCGAACGCCTCGATCCGGTGACGATCAAGATGCTCGCGGCCTACGTCCACTCTCTGGGCGGCGGCGAGGACTTTGCCACAGTGGCAACGCCGGCGCAGAGCGAAGACCAATCGGAGGCTGCAGCAACAGAAACCGCGGCCGAATAGGCCGCGGTTGATACCCGCGGGTCGCAATATCCCGGGCCGCTCAGCCCCCCTGAATACTCGGGCGGATAACCGACATGAACAAGCCTGAACCGATCAAGACCGAGGACCAGCCGCTGGGCCTCTATGCCAAGCGCGAACCGGTCTTCAACCGGCGCATCGACGGCAAGTTTCGCCGTCTCAAGTGGGGCATCATGGTGATCTGCCTCGCGATCTACTGGATCACGCCGTGGATCCGCTGGGATCGCGGCCCCTACGCGCCGGATCAGGCGGTTCTGGTCGATCTCGCCCACCGCCGCTTCTACATGTTCAGCATCGAGATCTGGCCGCAGGAGTTCTATTTCGTGGCCGGTCTGCTGATCATGGCGGGCATCGGCCTGTTCCTTGTGACCAGCGCGGTCGGCCGTGCCTGGTGCGGCTATGCCTGCCCGCAGACGGTCTGGACCGACCTGTTCCAGCATGTCGATCGCTTCTTCGACGGTGACCGCAACGCGCGCTTCCGTCTCTACAAGGCCCCGTGGGGCCCCTCCAAGATCGCCCGGCGCCTCGCCAAGTGGACGGTCTATCTGCTGATCAGCTTCGCGACCGGCGGTGCCTGGATCTTCTACTTCGCCGATGCGCCCACGCTGCACCAGGAATTCTGGTCCGGCACGGCGGCACCGGTCGCCTACGGCACCGTGTTCGTGCTGACGATGACCACCTTCGTGCTCGGCGGCTTCATGCGCGAGCAGGTTTGTATCTACATGTGCCCCTGGCCGCGCATCCAGACCGCCATGCTCGATGAAAAGAGCCTGCTGGTCACCTACAAGGACTGGCGCGGTGAGCCGCGCGGCAGCCTCAAGAAGGCGGAAAAGAACCCCGGCCAGTTCGGCGACTGCATCGACTGCAACCAGTGCGTCGCGGTCTGCCCGACGGGTATCGACATCCGCGAGGGGCCGCAGATCGGCTGTATTACCTGCGCGCTGTGCATCGACGCCTGCGACCGGGTCATGGCTGAAACCGGCCGTCCGCGCGGCCTGATAGACTATGCCACGCTGGAGGATGCCGAGCAGGAGAAGGCCGGGCAGCCGCCGACGCGTCATCTCAAGCTGATCTGGCGTCCGCGCACGATCCTCTATTTCACGGTCTGGTCAGGCATCGGTCTTGCCATGCTCTTCCTGCTGGGCACCCGCGTCCACACCGACCTGACGGTGGCGAAGGACCGCAACCCGCCCTATATTCTGATGAGCGACGGTTCGGTTCGCAATGCCTACACGCTGCGCCTGCGCAACATGGAAGGGCGCCCGCGCCAGATGGAAATCGGCATCAAGGGCATTCCCGGCGCGGTCATGTGGTCCGAGGACATGGGCCGCGACCAGGCGAGCCGCAGCCTGACCCGTACGGTGCCGGCGGATGAGACGCAGGGCGTCCGCATCTATGTCGTCGCCCCGGCGGACAGCGTCGAGCCGGAATTCACCTTCACGCTTCAGGCTGAAGGGGATGCCCGCGAATCCGACGAGGCCGAAGTCCGCTTCGATAGTCCGGAAGGTTGATCATGAGCAGCAGCAACGCCCCCCGCCGCAAGCCCTTCACCGGATGGCACATGACGGCCATCCTCGTGAGCGGCTTCGGGGTCGTCTTCGCGGTCAATTTCCTGATGGCGAGCCTCGCGTCCTCGACTTTCGGCGGTATCGTCGTCGAGAACTCTTACGTGGCCAGCCAGCACTTCAACCGCTGGCTGGACGAGGCGGAGAAGGAAGAGGATCTCGGCTGGAAGGTCGCGGTCTCGCGCCGCGATGACGGGCGCATCGCCGCCAGTCTCGATGGTGTGCCGGGCTATCCGACCGTCATGGCCGAAGCGCGCCATCCGCTTGGCCGCAAGCCCGATACCCTGCTGAAGTTCCAGGAAGACGCCACCGGCGCCTATGTCAGCGACCAGCCATTGCCCGAAGGCCGCTGGATCCTGCGTTTCGATGTCGAGGCGGGCGGGCACACATGGCGTGGTGAAGACCAGGTCGAGGGCGTCGAGGTGATGGGGCAGCCGGTGCCATGAATGCACCGAATCCCGATCTGAAGACGTCCGACACTTGTATCGATAGTCGTTTCACCGTCCCCGGCATGCGCTGTGCCGGGTGCATCGGCAAGGTCGAGCGCGGCCTTTCCGCGGTTCCGGGGGTGGCTGCTGCGCGCGTCAATTTTTCGGCCAAGCGGGTGGCGGTCAGCCATGCACCCGAACTGACCGAAGACGCGATTATCGACGAACTGCGCAAGCTGGGTTTCGAGGCCGAACGCGCCGCCGAAAACCCGCTCGGCCGCGACGATGCCGAAACCAAACGGCTGCTCCGCGCTCTGGCCGTCGCCGGCTTCGGCATGATGAACATCATGCTGCTCTCGGTCAGCGTCTGGGCCGGGGCCGATGCCGTCACGCGCGAGATGTTCCACTGGATCAGCGCGCTGATCGCCATTCCGGTGATCGTCTATGCCGGGCGTCCGTTCTTCTCTTCCGCGCTGATGGCGCTGCGCTATCGCCGTACCAACATGGACGTGCCGATCTCGATCGGCGTGCTGCTGGCGACCGGCCTCAGCCTCTACGAGACGATCGTCGGCGGTGTGCATGCCTATTTCGACGGCGCCGTTATGCTGCTGTTCTTCCTGCTCGCCGGACGCGTGCTCGATGCGATGATGCGCAGCCGCGCGCGCTCGGGCATCGCCTCGCTGCTGGGGCGGATGGGGCGTGGCGCCCATGTCGTCCAGCCCGACGGTTCGACGCAGTATTTCGAGGCCGAGCGGCTGGCTCCGGGAATGGTCATGCTCGTCGCTGCGGGCGAAGCGCTGGCGGCCGATGGCGAGATCGTGGAAGGCCGCACCACCGTCGACTCCTCGATGCTCACCGGCGAAAGCGACCCCCGGCCTGCCGGAGTGGGGGACACCATCCACGCGGGCATGATCAACCTCGGCAATCCGGTGCGGGTCAAGGTGACCGCCGCGGCGCAGGATACGGCACTGGCCGACATTGCCCGTCTCATGGACGAGGCGGGACAGTCCCGCTCGCGCTACGTGCGCATCGCCGACAAGGCCTCGCGCATCTATGCGCCCGCAGTTCACAGCCTCGCGTTCCTGAGCTTCTGCGGCTGGATGCTGGCGGGCGCCGGCATCTATCAGTCGCTCACGATTGCTGTCGCCGTGCTGATCATCACTTGCCCCTGCGCGTTGGGTCTTGCCGTTCCGGCCGCTCAGGTCGTGGCGTCGGGCGCGCTGATGAAGCGCGGGCTGCTGATCAAGGACGGCTCGGCGCTCGAACGGCTGGCCGAAGTCGACGAGGCGCTGTTCGACAAGACCGGCACACTGACGCTGGGTGAGCCGCGTCCCGCCGATCTCACGCCGCTCGATTCGCGTGCACGGTCGGTCGCTCTGGCTCTGGCGCAGGGTAGCCGTCATCCGCTTAGCCGGGGTCTTGCCCAGGCCCTGCGGGAAGCCGGCGCCGAACCCGCCCAGCTCGACGATCTGGCCGAGACGGCGGGTATGGGCATGACCGCGCGACTCGAAGGACAGGACGTTGCTCTCATCCGGCCAGAGATCGAGACGGCGGGGCTCGCCGTGGACCTGCTGATCGGTGGCGAGCGCACCCGGATGGCCTTCGCCGATCCGCTGCGTCCCGACATCCGTGAAACGATCGCCGTGCTCGATGCGCAAGGGATTGCCTGCGGTATTGCCTCGGGCGACCGGGTGGAAGCGGTCGAGGCGGTGGCTGACACGCTGGGCATTCCCGCGACAGGAGGCATGAAGCCAGCCGACAAGCTCGACATGCTCGGGGCCCGGGCGGACGAGGGCCACAAGGTGCTGATGGTCGGCGACGGGCTCAACGACGGCCCGGCGCTGGCAGGCGCGCATGTCTCGATTGCGCCCGGCGGTGCCAGCGACGTGAGCCAGCAGGCGGCAGATGCGGTTTTCGTGGGCGAACGCTTCATGCCGGTGGCGCTCGCGATTCGCGTGGCGCGTGCGACGATGGGCATCGTGCGGCAGAACTTCGCGATGGCGGCGATCTACAACGTGTTCGCCGTGCCGCTGGCGATCTTCGGTTTCGTGACGCCGCTCATTGCCGCCGTCGCCATGTCGGCGAGTTCGCTGGTGGTCGTGGGCAATTCGCTGCGACTGGCGCGTGCTGCGGGCCGTGAGGACGCCGCGTGAGCATTCTGGGCTTCCTGATACCTCTGGCGCTGCTGATGGGCCTGGTGGGGCTGGGCGCGTTCTTCTGGGCGATGAAGAGCGGCCAGTTCGAGGATCTCGACGGCGCGGCCAACCGCATCCTCATCGAGGAAGAGGACGAGGAGCAAAAGCCGTGAAGCAGGAACTGGCGCTGCTGGGCACGCTCGCCCTGCTGCCGGCGATGATCGGCCCGCTGGCGGCAGAGGCCCGCAGCATCGTCGCTCCGCTGTGCGGCGGCGCGCTGGTGACCATTCCGGTAGCCCCGACCAATGCCCCGCCGGGGCCGGTGCAGGGGCCATGCTGCGCCAAGGGCTGCCAATCCGGATCTTCGCGCAAGCGGCTTGATCGATCGCAATGAACTTTCGCATCGCCTAAGCGATCAGGCTTTTCATGTGGACCTATCACCCTGAACTTCTGGCGGTTCCCGTACCGCGCTACACCAGCTTCCCCACTGCGGCGGAGTTTGGTGAAGGCGTTGGCGCGAAGGAACTGGCGACAGCGCTCGAAGGCGAGAACGGCGAGATCTCGCTCTATGTGCACATCCCGTTCTGCGAGAAGATCTGCTGGTATTGCGGCTGCAACACCAGCGTCGCCAATCGCACCGACCGGGTCACCAGCTATCTCGATGCCCTGCATCAGGAGATCGCGCTGGTGGCAGAGCGTCTGCCCAAGGCGGCCAAGGTCACCCGCATCGCCTTCGGTGGCGGCAGCCCCAACGGCATCTCGCCGATCGACTTCGTGCGGATCGTCGATGCGCTGACGCTCGAGTTCGGTATCCAGTCCGAAGGCAAGCGCCCGGTCATCTCGATCGAACTCGACCCGCGCACGCTCGGCGCCGACTGGGCCGCGGTGATCGGTGCCGTGGGAATCTCGCGCGCGAGCCTTGGCGTGCAGACTTTCGACGACGGCTTGCAGGAGGCCATCGGCCGCGTCCAGCCCGCGCATATGATCGAGGAATCGACCGCGATGCTGCGCAGCGCCGGGGTACAGTCGCTGAATTTTGATCTCATGTACGGGCTGCCTAGCCAGACCGAGGCGAATCTGCGCGATTCGCTGGAACGGGCAGTGGCGCTGGGTGCGGACCGCATTGCGCTGTTCGGCTATGCCCATGTTCCGCACCTGATCGCGCGGCAGAGGAAGATCGACGACAGCGCCTTGCCCGATGCCGAAACCCGTTTCCGCATGGCGGCGCTCGGCTACGAATATCTGGTCGATCAGGGCTATGTGCCCGTCGGTTTCGACCACTTTGCAAGGCCCGGCGACGCGCTTGCACAGGCTACGCTGAGCGGGACGCTGCGGCGCAATTTCCAAGGTTTTACCGAGGATCAGGCGCCGGTCCTGATCGGCCTGGGCGCATCGGCGATCAGCAGCTTTCCCGGCCTTCTCGTCCAGAACGAGAAGAACGCGGGCCGCTATCGCATGATGCTGTCGCAGAATCGGCTCACTGCCGAGCGCGGTATCGTGCGCACGGCGGAGGACCGGCGGCGCGGAGAGGTGATCGAGGCGCTGCTGTGCCGTGGTCGTGCACGGGTCGAAAGTGATCTTTGGAACGAGGCTTACCCGCTGCTGCAGCCCTACCTCGATGCCGGGCTCTGTCAGGTCGACGACGAGGATCTGGTGATCCCACCGGGCGGTCTGCCCTATGCGCGCTCGATCGCTGCGTGGTTCGATCCCTATCGCAAGGATTCGCTGCGGCGCTTCAGTTCAGCGGTTTGACCATCAGCTGCGGGTGTCGAACTCGACGCCGAACAGGTTGCCCTCGGCCCAGCGGACGAGCCCCCAGACCTCGCGCCCGTCCTCAAGATGGGCGCGTACGACTTCGTTGACGGCAGGCGCCGTGCCGATGGCGGCCGCGCTCAAGCCTTTGGACGAGATGTCGCGCACCATGACCTCGATGGCCTCCCCGCGCGAATCGGTGAGAGCAAAGCGCGCGCACTTGTTGCGCCGACGTTCGCGCAGGATCGGGGTCGGTTTGAATTTGCTCTTGTCCATCCGTCCGTAGGACGGTCGCGGGAGGCGGGGTTTAACCTTGGATTGTGTATGGGAGCCCACCCTGCTGTGACTAGGCAGCAGGCTGCCAAGTCTCGCTGCCCTCCCGCTTGCGGGAGGGCCGAACTCGCGCTGCCGTGCGGCAATGCGCTGATACTCCCCGCCCGCAGGGGGGGCGGGGGTGGGCTTCCCAGCGCGGCCTGACCGTCTAGCGCAGCGGCTTCAGATCACCCGTACCCATGTACTTTGCCAACCCGCGGTGCAGGTTCGTCACCTTGCGTTCCTGCCAGGGGTTGGGAAGGTTGCCGCGGAAGCCGCGCGATTTGTAGCCGCGCTGCACCTCGACCATGTTCGAGATGTCCTGCGCGATGACATAGGGCCACTTGTCGAGGTCCTGCTCGACATAGGTCCACTCGGTCGCCGGCTCCTTGCCTTCGGGGAAGCGGTCGAGCGCCACCGCCTCGAAAATGCATTTGTCGGGATCGGTCCCGTAGGGGCGCACCCGGTAGGCGAGCGCGAAGGTCGGACCGGGGATGAAGTTCATGTTGGGGAAGATCGAGAGCGCGAGCCCTGCTGCGGCCATCTGTTCGTTGCTGATCTCCGGCCAGATCACGCCGCGTTCGGCATCGATCCGCTTGGCCGTATCGAGCCAGTACTTGTGGACTTCGGCCGCAGGCGTGCCTTCGGGCAGCTCCTCGGGGAGGCGCTGGGCGGTCTTCACCAGCGTTTCGCTGGTGCTGGCGCCGATCGTTTCCCAGTATTCGAGCTGCATCTGCGCGATCGTGTGGCGCGGATCGCCGTCGCCCGCTGCGCGGTGGACACTGGTTTCCACGGTGGTCTGCTCGTCGCGGTGCGTCTTGGAATCGAAACCGGTCTGGCCGTGGAGGCCGAAGGCCTTGGAGAACGAGTAGAAGTCCCCGTACTTGATGAGCTGCGGGTGCGTGCCCTGCACGTGGTAAGGCTCGAGGAAGGCTTCGAGCGCGACTTTCCAGTTGCAGTCGAAAATGCCCCAGAAGCGGAAGCGGTAGCGCATGTGCTCGAATTCGAACGGGTCGATCAGCGTCGCGATCGGCTCGAGGTATTCGCGCAAGGGGCCGGCTTCGAGATCCATGTTGATCCAGATCCAGCCGCCCCAGGTATCGACCTGCACGAGCGTGAGGCTGGTGCAGGCCGAAAAGGCGCCCGGCGTGCCGAGCGCGCCGTTCCAGTCCTCGCTGTCGGGAATGTATATGGCCTGCCCGTCCATCCCGAATGTCCAGGCGTGGTAGTTGCAGCCGAATTTGAGCGTGTTGCCTTTTGCGCTGTGCGCGCCGGTATCCTGTGCCACCGTCTTCGGGCCGCCGCCGGTGTTGTTGCCGACGAGGCGCCGGCCACGGTGCGGGCAGACGTTGTGGTATGCTTTCAGTGTGGTCGGGGTGTCTCGCACGATCAGGATCGAATCGTGGCAGATGTTGTAGGTGATGTAGTCGCCGACTTCCTTCAGCTCCTCGACGCGGCCGGCCTGCTGCCAGACTTTCGACCACAGGCGTTCGGGCTCGGCCTCGGCATATTCGTGGCTGATGAAGGCTTCGGCCGGATAGGTGAGGGCTTCGGAAAGGTCGTCGCTGACCAGTGTCTCGGGCTTGTTCATGACATCCTCCAGGAAAGAGCGGGGCGGGGCGGCTCTTGGTCAGCTCCCGCCCCGATCGATCATTCCGCCGGTTCGAGCGTTTCGGGCTGTGTCAGCACGAGCCCTTCAAGCTTGCCGGCATCGCGCCACTTGGCCAGCATCTCGCAGAACGGGTAGTAACCCTCGCCCCACGGCTCGCCGAAGATGTGGCGCTTCTTGGTGTCGTCGCCCTCGTTGTTGAAATAGGAGGGCGTGCACTCGGTGACGAACTCAGAGTTGTCGACGGCGATCGACCGCAGGTGCGTGATGTAGGCGTTCTGCGCTTCCTGGCTCGGTTCGACCCGCACAGCGCCGCGCTTGAGCGCTTCGCTGGCGATGTAGCCGATGTGGAAGCCCTGATCGATGAAGGTTTTCGAGTTGCTGGCGTTGAACGAGGCCTGCGTGAAGCCGGTGAAGAACATGTTCGGGAAGTTGTGCGCCGTCATGCCCTGGAAGGTCTGGAAACCCTCGCGCCAGTAATCGTAGATCGACAGGCCGTTTTCACCTTCGATGGTGTCGATGCCCCAGCGGCGGTCGAGGTCGCTGGTGACTTCATAGCCCGAGGCGAGGATGATGCAGTCGCACTCGTATTCCTTGCCCTTGTACATGAAGCCGTTCTCGGTGGTCTCTTCCAGACCGCGCGTTTCGGCAACGTCGATCAGGTCTACGTTGTCCTGATTGAAGCACTGGTAGAACTCGTCGTTCGAGGCCGGCCGCTTGCACTGGTAGCGGTAGTAGGGCTTGAGCGCTTCGGCGGTCTCGGGGTCCTGGACCAGTTCCGAAACGCGGTTGCGCAGGCGTTCCATCACCCGGTAGTCCATCACCTCGCGCTTCGCGGCGAATTCCTCCGGCGTCATGTCGGGCCAGCCCTCGGCTTCCCGCTCGGCGCAGACATTGCGGGTGACTTCGGTCCAGATGTCCTGGATCATGTCGGGCTCGCCGCGCTCGGGCATGTCGAACACGAAACGGTGGAAGTTGCGCACGCGCTCTTCCTGCCAGCCCGGTTTCTGGCTCTTGAACCATTCGGGATCGATCGGCCGGTTGTTGCGGGCATCGATCGTCGAAGGCGTGCGCTGCACGACGTAGGTGTGCTTGGCGTGGCGGGCGAGGTGCGGGACGACCTGGATCGCGGTCGCGCCGGTGCCGATGATCGCCACCTTCTTGTCGCCCAGCTTGTCGAGGTTGGTGTCGCGCCAGCCGCCGCCGGTGTAGTCATAGTCCCAGCGTGCGGTGTGGAAGATCTTGCCCTTGAACTTGTCGATGCCGGGGATGCCGGGAAGCTTCGGCTTGTTGAGCGGGCCCATGGCCATGACCACGAAGCGCGCCTTGATGTCGTCGCCGCGGTTGGTGCCGACGTGCCAGCGGTTGAGCTCCGGATCCCACTTGAGCGACTGGATCATCGTATGAAACAGCGCATTGTCGCGCAGGCCGAAGGTATCGGCGATCATCTGGCAGTGATCGTGGATCTCGTAGCCTTCGCAGAACTTCTTCGAGGGCATGTAGCCGGTTTCTTCGAGCAGCGGCATGTAGACCAGAGAGTCGTTGTCGCACTGCAGGCCGGGATAGCGGTTCCAGTACCAGGTGCCGCCGAAGCCGCCGCCGTGGTCGACATTGTAGAAATTGTCGATGCCGGCCTTCTTGAGCTGCGCGGCGACCATCATGCCGCAATAGCCCGCGCCCAGGATCACCACATCGGTTTCCCCGGTGATCGGATCACGCGGGGCGACGGGCGTATAAGGATCGGTTTCGTAGGCATCCTTCCACTTGCCGCTCGCCGGAATGTACTGCTCGTTGTGGTCCTTCTTGATGCGGCGATCGCGCTCCTGAAGGTACTTTTCATGCAGCGCCGGGATGTCGATCTCGGAGGCGGGGGGACATTTGGTCGGGTTGTAGATCGTCATTGCAGCCATCCTCAGGTCTTAATCAACAGTGTTGTTGACTTGATACCGAGTCGAAGGGGCTGCTAGCTTTGATTTGAATCAAGTCCACTCGCGCCAACGAAAATGGTCCGCGAAAAATGAACCCGTTTGCATCTATTGACAGCGATCAATGTTGCGGAGGCACACCTGAGAGAAAAGGTTGCTTGCCGGTCTTGCACCGCCGCCGATGTTTCGGCCTTGGTGTGAACCGCTTCTCCCCAACTTTCGGGCGGCCCCGCCTCGTGACGGGCCGCCCCATTTTTTTTGCTCGTCAGGTTTTCTGAAGGCGTCTAGTCGACCGCGCGGCTGATGCGCGCCTCGCGAAGAATCTCAAGCGCTTCCTTCACGACGTAAAGCGCGATCGCGCCGCCGACGACAAGGTCGAAATAGCGCAGGCTGGTGAGCAGAACGGCCAGGCCCGCCAGGATCACCGCTGCATTGGCGACGACATCCGCGCGGGTGAAGATCCATGCCGCCTTGAGGTGGACTTCATCGCGCCGTTGCCGGCTGAGCAGCCGGAGCACGTAGACGTTCACGGCCAGCGCGACCCCGGCAATGACGATCATCCAGCCGCCCTCCGGCTCGCCGCCCCAGAGCATCCGCCGCACCACGTCGACCAGCAGGCCGAGACCGACGAGCAGGAGCAGCGTTCCGCTCAGCGTCGCGGCATTGGACTTGAACCGTCCGCTGCGGCCGATGGAGGCGAGCGCAATGGCATAGGCGGTGGCGTCGGTGAGCATGTCCAGGCCATCGGCGACGAGTCCGGTCGAATGGGCAAACAGTCCCGCCGTCGTTTCCACAAAGAACATCGCGGCATTGAGCCAAAGCGCGATCCACAGCGTCCGCCGCTGCGCCTGTGTTTCGACCGCCGTTGGTCCGCATCCGCAATCCGACATGCGCGCGTTCTAGGCCATGGCCGGGGTCCTGCCAATTGCCGGACGCCGCGCGCTGCTACTTCTTGGTAGCGAACCAGATCACGTGCTTGGGCCCCTTGCCGTTGCTGCGCGAGGCGACCTTCACTTCGTCGACGCTGAAGTCGGCGCGTTCCAGCCGGCGGGTGAATGCCGGGTCGGGCCCCGCCGACCATATCGCCAGAACGCCGTCGGGCGTGAGCGCGCGCTTGGCGGCGCGCAGGCCGGTCTTGGAATAGAGGACGTTGTTATCCTCGCGCACCAGACCGTCGGGGCCATTGTCGACGTCGAGCAGGATGGCATCGTAGTCGCCCTGCGCTGCGTCGATGAAAGTCGCGACGTCGGCCATCACCAGCCGGACGCGCGGATCGTCGAGACAGCCGGCGGCAAGCTCCGCCATTGGCCCGCGCGCCCATTCGATGATCTCGGGCACGAGTTCGACGACAGTGACTTCGGCATTTTCGGGCAGCGCTTTGAGCGCCGCGCGCAGCGTGAAGCCCATGCCGTAGCCGCCGATCAGCATCGTCGGCCGCCTCGGCTTGCCGATCCGCTCGAGCGCCATCGTCGCCAGCGCCTCTTCCGAACCCCACTTGCGGGTGGACATCAGCTCGTTGTGGCCGAGCACGATCATGTAGTCCCTGTCGTGCTTGAACAGCTCGAGCTTCTCGCCCCCGGGGACCCAGGCCGTATCGATGAGTTCGCGTTTGATCATATGCGCGTTGCCTTCAATTCAAACTTGTCCTCGTCATTGCGAGCCCCAAAGGGGCGCGGCAATCTAGAGCTTAGTGGCGCCGCCCTGGATTGCTTCGCTGCGCTCGCAATGACGAAACGAGTGGTCAGCGCAGGTCCGGTGCAGTGGCTTCGTCGCTGAGCATGGCGATCGCTTCGTCGAGGCTCATCACCTTCTGGTGCTCGGCGCCCAGGGTGCGGATGGCGACAGTGCCTTCCTCGGCCTCGCGCTTGCCGACGACCAGCAGGTGCGGGATCTTCTTGAGCGAATGTTCGCGCACCTTGTAGTTGATCTTCTCGTTGCGCAGATCGGTCTCGACGCGCACGCCCGCCGCTTTCAGCTTCGCGGTCACGTCCTGCGCATAGCCGTCCGCATCGGAAACAATCGTCGCGACAACCGCCTGCACCGGGGCGAGCCACACCGGGAGCTTGCCGGCGAAGTGCTCGATCAGGATGCCGATGAACCGTTCGTAGGAGCCGAAGATCGCGCGGTGCAGCATGACCGGACGGTGCTTCTCGCCGTCCTCGCCGATGTAGCTGGCATCGAGCCGCTCGGGCAGCATGCGGTCGGATTGGATCGTGCCGACCTGCCAGGTGCGGCCGATCGCATCGGTGAGGTGCCATTCCAGCTTGGGCGCATAGAAGGCGCCTTCGCCGGGCAGTTCCTCCCAGCCGTATTCGTCGGAGGCGAGGCCGGCGCGCTCCACGGCATCGCGCAGTTCCTGCTCGGCCTTGTCCCACAGCTCGTCGCTGCCGATGCGGTTGTCGGGGCGCAGCGCCAGCTTGATCGAATAGCTGAAGCCGAAGTCCTTGTAGACGCGGTTCGCCAGTTCGCAGAAGGCCTGGACCTCGTCGACGATCTGGTCTTCGCGGCAGAAGATATGCGCGTCGTCCTGCGTGAACTGGCGCACGCGCATGAGGCCGTGCAGCGCGCCGTGCGGCTCGTTGCGGTGGCAGCAGCCGTTCTCGTAGAGGCGCAGCGGCAGTTCGCGGTAGGACTTGATGCCCTGGCGGAAGATCAGCACGTGCGCCGGGCAGTTCATCGGCTTCAATGCCATCCAGTCGGCATCGTCCGAAACCAGCGGGCCTTCGTCCTCGGTATTCGGCACTTCGTCGGGGATGACGAACATGTTCTCGCGGTACTTGCCCCAGTGGCCCGACTGCTCCCACTGGCGCGCGTCCATGACCTGCGGGGTCTTCACCTCGCGGTAGCCGGCGCCGTCGATGGCGCGGCGCATGTAGGTTTCCAGCTCGCGCCAGATCACATAGCCCTTGGGGTGCCAGAACACCGAACCGTGCGCTTCGGGCTGGAGGTGGAACAGGTCCATCTCGCCCGCCAGCTTGCGGTGGTCGCGCTTGGCGGCTTCCTCGAGGCGCGTGAGGTGCGCGTTGAGCTGCTTCTTGTTGAGCCAGCCGGTGCCGTAGATGCGCGTGAGCTGTGCGTTCTTCTGGTCGCCGCGCCAGTAGGCACCCGCGACGCGCATAAGCTTGAAGGCCTGCGGATCGAGCTTGCCGGTGCTGGGCAGGTGCGGGCCGCGGCACATGTCGAGCCAGTCCTCGCCCGACCAGTATACCGTCAGGTCCTCGTCACCGGGCAGTTCGGCGGCCCATTCGGCCTTGAACTGCTCGCCGTCCGCCTTCCACTTGGCGATCAGGTCCTCGCGGGTCCAGACTTCGCGCCGCAGCGGCTTGTCGGCCTTGATGATCTCGCGCATCTTTTCCTCGATGGCGGGAAGATCGTCCATGCCGAAAGGCTCGCGCGAGGCGGGGGCCATCACGTCGTAGTAGAACCCGTCGTCAGTCGCCGGGCCGAAGGTGATCTGCGTGCCGGGCCAGAGCGCCTGCACCGCTTCGGCGAGCACGTGGGCAAAGTCGTGGCGGGCGAGTTCGAGCGCTTCTTCCTCGTCGCGCCCGGTGACCAGCGCCAGTTCGGCATCGCCCGTGAAGGGCCGGCTGAGATCGACCATCTCGCCATCGACTTTCGCGGCAAGCGCGGCCTTGGCGAGGCCGGGGCCGATCGCGGCGGCGACATCCGCCGGGGTCGAGCCTTCGGGCATTTCGCGAACCGAACCGTCGGGCAGGCTGATCTTGAACATCTCGGACATCGAAACTCGTCTTTCCGTTTCTGGCAATCGGGCCGTTTCAAGCCTTATTGGACCTTGGGCGGGCCATGGCACAGGCGCGCGCGCGGGTGAAGCTTCGGCGTCAGCTAATTTTGTCCGTTCGGGAGGTGACGCCAGCCGCCCGAACCCCGGGCGACGGTGGCTGCGCGTTCAGGCCGCGACCAACCGTGCCCGGGCGTGCCGGGTAGTGGTGGTGGTAGTCGTGGTGCGCTGCTGCGTCATGCGGTCGATTTAGCGACGGCTCGCGGAAATGTCATCCGCTATCGCTTTTGTGGCAAGGGTACGTGACGTAATGTAAGGTATGTTTGACACAAACCGATAAATTATGGCAAGCGACCTTTACACAAAATGAAGGGAGCTTTTCATCATGTCACGCACCACCGCCATTCTCTGGGCGCTGGCCGTTCTTGCCGTAGCGCTGCTCAATGTTCTTGAAGTCCTGCCTGACTGGGCAACTTTTGCCGCAATTTTTTCGCTGCCGGCCATGGCTGCGGTTCGCGTTCGCAAGGGCCGCTGCTGAAAATGGGCATGGGTCTGAAAGGCGGTGCGGTTCAGCGTCGGTACTTTTGCCGGTTGTTCGGTAGCGGGGGGCTCTATCTTGCAGCCACCTTCGCGGCGAACCGTCTGCTAGACAGGGATGCGCCGCTGAGTGTCGCCAATGTGGCAATTGCCCTGCTGCCCGGCCTTGCGGTGCTGGGAATGATCTGGGCGATTGCCCGGCTCTACATAGAGATACAGGATGAGTACCTGCGCATGCTCGAAGTGCGCAAGGCCATGTTCGCCACGGCGCTTACGCTGGCGATCTGCAGTGTCTGGGGCATCCTCGAGATGTTTACCACGGTGCCGGAACTGCCGCTTTTCTGGGTTTTTCCGATCTGGTGTTTCGGCCTTGGTTTTGGCGGGCTGTGGAACAAGCTGACACTCGGCGATGCGGGGTGTGCGTGAAAAACCGGCTTCGCGTGCTGCGTGCCGAGCGCGGGTGGAGCCAGCAGGATCTGGCGACCCGGCTCGAGGTTTCGCGTCAGAGCGTCAACGCCGTGGAGACGGGCAAATACGACCCCTCTCTGCCTCTCGCCTTCCGGATCGCCGCGTTGTTCGGTATGGCGATCGAAGACATCTTCCTGTGGGAGGAATCGCAATGAACGGGCCCAAGCGCCGCCTCGATATCGCCGGAAAGCCGCTCGCCGTGTGGATCGCGGGTATTTGCGGACTGGCCGCCGTGCTCGGAGTGGCCCATCTGCTGCAGGATGTGGAGCCGCAGCCGCAGCAGGTTGAGGTCACGCAGTCCCCTTCGGGCAGCATCCACGTTTTCGTGAAGTCGACCGTCCCGCTTCTCAACTGATCTGCCGGGCCCTCGCGTATTCGTGCTCACAGCCAGCCAGGTCCGCCCGCACGAGTGCGGTGAGAAGGGCCGGGAGATCGGACGGGCCGACCAGATCGGCAAGCTCTTCGGCATCGTCTCCCAAGCCGATTTCGCGTGCGACGTCGAGCGCCTTCCGATCGGCAAAGGGCTGCCATTCATCCCAGACCGCTTGCGCCTCGCGCGCGAAGATCTCGGCGCCGAGCGGGCCGATGCCATTGAACTCCTGCAGCAGATCGAAGATGCGGGCGCCATCGCCGTCGGCTGCCTCGCGCAGCTTGCGCAAGTCGCCACGGTATCGTTCCTTGAGCAGCGCGCTGGTCTTTGCAAGCTTGGTCGATGTGCTTTCGTCGAAGCGGGCATAGCCGTGTTCGTTCAGCACTTTCACGCGCTCTTCCCAGCTTGCGTCGCACATGTGGTCGACCGTGGTCAGCCCCGCCTCGTTGAGTGCGCGTGCCGCCTCGATGGCCTGCCGTGCGCTGATCCTGGCGCTGAACAGCAGGCAGGCGACCAGCCACTGAAACAGCGGCATCGGTTCGTTGCGATGCAGGGCGATGCCGATCTCCTCGGCATACGTAGTGCCATGGTCGGCGATCAGGCGCCGGGCGCGGTCCTTTTTCGAAGCCATGCATCGGGAACGTGCCGGGGGCATTCGCGTTCCCGGCGACGATCAGCCGGCGCGGTCCGCGCGGCGATTCAGCAGGTGGACGAAAAGCCAACCGGCGGTGATGCACACGAAGGGCATGACCGGATAGTGAAAGCGCGACTGACCGGAAAAGACCACGCAGATCAGTGTCGGATAGAGCGCGATGCCATAGGGCAGGAGCCACCAGCCGATCCAGCGCTGCCCGTCGCGGTGCCGCTTCATCAGCATAACGAAAAAAGCGGCGGCGAAGGCCAGCATCAGCACGGCGTAATAGGCCTGGTTGGCGTAGCGCATGGCGCGGTACACCGCTTCGAAGCGCTCATAGCCCGGCGCGCCGCCCTGGTAGGCCCATTCGGCCTCGCCATCCGGCAGCCACAGGCGCATCAGCTTTTTCGGGGCGAGCGCGAGGAACTTGCCGGGATTCTGCTCGATCCATTCGAGGCCGAGCCGCTTGGCTTCGGCGTCGCGGCTGACTTCATCGAGGCCGGGGCGAGCCATCAGGTGCTTCACCACCAGCGCATCCGGGGTGTAATCGCCGGTCGCGGTGTCGTGGTTGCCGGTCAGCAGTGTGTAGCCGCCGTTGGTCGAGATCAGCACCCAGTGATCGAGCTGCGCGTGGTTGCGGACGCTCCACGGCAGCACGGTCAGAATGGCGACGCCCAGCACCAGCAGCCCTTCGCCGAACAGGCGCGGAAAACGCTGCCAGATGTTCCGCTGGCGCAGCCATTCGATGGCGAAGAGCAGCGGGATCACCACCACGGTCTGCGCTTTCACCAGCGTGGCGAAGCCGAAGATCAGCCCGGCACCGACCAGTTGCCAGCGGTTGGTGCGCGTGACGATGGCCCAGCACCCGGCCATCAGCAGCATCGTGTAGAACACTTCGGTGAGCGCCAGCGGCACGTAACCGATGGCGTTGGGATAGATCGCCAGCAGCAGCAGGCCGGCACGCGCCGCTGCTTCCGATCCGAACAGCCGGCGCCCCAGCGCCAGCGTCAGCCCCCCGATCAGCATCGCGCTCACGAGATTGAACAGGCCTAGGACGACGGTCGAGGCGCCGAACTGCGAGAACACCAGCGACAGCGCGATCGGCCAGCCCGGAGGCCAGAACGCGGTCGGCGCGCCGGTATTGTCGAGATAGCCGTTACCCGCGGCGAGGCTGACGGCGCGGATGTAGTACCATTCCGCATCCGACGTCGGCGCGACGTCGATCATCAGGACGGCGACGCGCAGGGCGAAATAGAGCGCCCAGATCGCCAGCAGCACAGAGCGTTCGGTTCCGAACCATTCGAGTCGCTGCGCAAGCGGCGAGGGCGGAGTGGGGAAGCGGATGACCTGAGCGCTCATGATCGGCTTCCTGTAGCCGCCGCTGTTTAAGATCGCATTATCTTTGTGAAAGGCTTCGTGCCGTGCCCATGCCGGGTTGTCCTTGCCGCTCGCGGTCCCCACTATCGCGGCCATGACCCAGACACGCATTCACGCCATGCCCGACGGGCGAGAGATCGCTTACCGTTTCACGCCCGGCCAGGGCCCCGCGCTCGTGTTCCTGCCCGGCTACATGTCAGACATGGCCGGCGGCAAGGCGACGGCGGTGTTCGAGATGGCGCAGGCCACGGGCGTCGCCTGCCTGCTGCTCGACTATTCCGGATGCGGCCAAAGCGGCGGCGACTTCGCAGACGGCAGCCTGACGCGCTGGAAGGAAGAAATCCTCGCGCTGATCGAGGCGCTGAGCATCAAGGGCGCCGTGCTGATCGGCTCGTCGATGGGCGGCTGGCTGATGCTGCTGGCAGGGCTTGCGCTGGGCGACAAGCTCAAGGGCCTGATCGGCATCGCGCCTGCGCCGGACTTCACCGAATGGGGCATCCCCCAGATGGACAAGGCGCTGCTGGCCGACGGCGAGACGATCTACGAGGACAACCCTTACGGCCCCGAACCGACGCCGACGCATCCCCTCTTCTGGGCGGACGGGCAGGCGAATCTGCTGCTCGAAGGCGAAATCGCGCTCGATTGTCCGGTGCGTCTGCTGCACGGTCAGCGCGATCCCGACGTGCCATGGGAGATTTCGCTGCAGCTGGCCGAGAAGCTCCGTTCAGCCGACGTGCAGGTCACGCTGATCAAGGACGGCGATCACCGCCTTTCCCGCGACTCCGACATAGCGCTGCTGTTGCGAACGGTAGCCGAGATGATCCTGCCTCGCGGTACGGCGGAAGCCTGACCGGAGTCGCTTCATGCCGCTTACATTCTTGCTTCCCTTGCTGCTGGCGCAGGCCGCGCCCTTCGACCTCGATAATCCCTACGCCTCCGCCCTGCCGCGCGAGATCGTCGAGAAGAAGGCTGACGCCGACCGCAAGCGGCGCGAGCAGGAAGCGATGGAAGTCGCATTGCCTTCCTCGCGCTCGGCGGTTGGGTGCCTGAACTCGGTCGACAAGGATCCGGAGCGGTCCGCGCAATTGGCGCGCGATGCCATGGCGGATGCCATCGGGCGCGAACGCGTGCGCGCCGGACTGTGCCTCGGAGTGGCCCTGAGCGATCTCGGCCGCTGGGATCAGGCGCGTGAGGCTTTCGTCACCGCGCGCGATGCGGCCGGGGAAGACGACCATGCCAGTCGTGCGCGCCTCGGAGCCATGGCGGGCAATGCCGCGCTTGCCGAGGGCGAACCGGGACAGGCGCTGGGCCTGCTGGCCCCTGCCGCGAACGAGGCCAAACAGGCCGGCGACACCGAACTCACCGCCTCGATCGCGCTCGACCGGGCCCGTGCCCTCGTGGCCGTGAAGCAGCCCGACGAAGCCGCTGCGGCTCTGGCGCAGGCCCGCGAGGCCGAGCCCGACAATGCGCAGGCCTGGCTGCTCTCGGCCACGCTCTCGCGCCGCCAGAACAAGTTGATCGAGGCGCAGGCACAGATCGAGAAAGCCGCGCAGCTTTCCCCGCGCGATCCTGAAATCGGGCTTGAGGCCGGGGTGATCGCGGTGCTCGCGGGCAATGATGGTGCGGCGCGTCACTCCTGGCGCTCGGTGCTGGAAATGGCGCCCGACAGCCCCGCGGCGACAACGGCCAAGCAGTATATCTCCCAACTCGGACCCGAAAGTACCGCGAAACCATGATTCCTCTCTCGGTCCTCGATCTCGTCACGGTGCGCGAAGGCGGTACTGTCGCCGACGCGCTGGCGATCACGACGCAGACCGCGCAGGTCGCCGAACGCGCCGGATACAAGCGCTACTGGGTGGCCGAACACCACGGCATGGACGGCATTGCCGGCGGCGCGACCTCGGTCGTGCTGGCCCATTTGGGCAATGCGACCAGCACGATCCGCATCGGCTCGGGCGGAATCATGCTGCCCAACCACAATCCTTACGTGATCGCCGAGCAGTTCGGCACGCTGGCCGCGCTGTTTCCCGGTCGCGTCGATCTCGGGCTGGGCCGGGCCGCCGGCGCGGACGGGCGGCTCGCCAATGCCCTGCGCAAGGACATTGTCGGCGCTGCAGACCACTTTCCGCAGGACGTGGTCGAACTGCAGGCGCGCTTTGCCGGGCAGGCGGTGGGCGGCGTCGCCTCGCCGCAGGCTTCGGGCGCGGACGTCGACATGTGGATTCTCGGATCGAGCCTGTTCGGCGCGCAGCTCGCCGCGATGCTCGGCCTGCCTTACGCCTTCGCCTCGCACTTCGCGCCCGCGCTGCTCGATCAGGCGGCCGCGATCTATCGCGAGAAGTTCAAGCCTTCCGAAGTCCTCGACCGGCCGCACTTCATGGCCGCGATCAACGTCCTGGCCGCCGATACCGACGAAGAGGCGTGGTATCAGGCCTCCTCCACCGACCAGAGCTTTGTCGCCCTGCGCCGCGGCACGCCCGGCAAGTTGAAGCCCCCGGTGCGCGGTTATCGCGAGACGCTTCCGCAGGCCGCGCGCGACATGCTCGGGCAGGTCCGTTCGGTCAGCGCGATCGGCACGTCGCAGACCGTGCGCACGGAAATCGAAGCCTTCGTCGAGCGCACGCAGGCGGACGAACTCGTCGTCAGCGTTGCCACTTTTGACCCGGCCGCCCAGCAGCGCTCGCTGGAATTGACCATGGACGCATTGGCCTGACAGTTTGATCCTGATCAGGGAAAGACAATTGTGCCGGGGGCATTGACCGCAAGCGAAAATTACTCGATCGGGAGCGGCCATGAGCAAAGCAGACGTCGTCATCGTGGGAGCAGGGCATGGCGGGGCGCAGTGCGCCATCGCGCTTCGCCAGAACGGCTTCGAAGGAACCATCACTGTCATCGGCCGCGAGCCGGAATATCCGTATGAGCGCCCGCCGCTCTCCAAGGAGTATTTCGCGCGCGGGAAGACGTTCGACCGGTTGTACATCCGCCCGCCGACGTTCTGGGCCGAGAAGGAAGTCGAGTTCAAGCTCGGCACCGAAGTCACCAAGGTCGATCCCAAGGCGCATGAACTCACGCTCTCAGATGGCGAGACCTTCGGCTACGGCAAGCTGATCTGGGCCACCGGCGGCGATCCCCGCCGCCTGTCGTGCTCGGGCGCGGATCTGGCCGGTGTCCATGCCGTGCGTACCCGCGAGGATTGCGACACGCTCATGGCGGAAGTCGACGACGGCACGAAGAACATCGTCGTTGTCGGCGGTGGCTACATCGGCCTCGAGGCAGCAGCGGTGCTGTCGAAGATGGGTCTCAACGTCACCCTGCTCGAAGCGCTGCCGCGCGTGCTGGCCCGTGTCGCGGGCGAAGAGCTTTCCGAGTTCTACCAGAAGGAACACCGCGACCACGGCGTCGATCTGCGCACCGAAGTCATGGTCGAATGCCTCGAGGGCGACGGACACAAGGTCACCGGCGTGAAGCTGGCGGGCGGGGAAGTGATCCCGGCCGAGGCAGTAATCGTCGGTATCGGCATCGTGCCCGCCGTGGGTCCGCTGATCTCGGCAGGCGCATCGGGCGCCAACGGTGTAGACGTGGATGAATACTGCCGCACCTCGCTGCCGGATATCTACGCCATCGGCGACTGCGCGGCCTTCGCCTGCGAATATGCCGGCGGCAACGTGATGCGCGTCGAATCGGTGCAGAACGCCAACGACATGGCGACATGCGTCGCCAAGGCGCTGTGCGGCGACGAGAAGCCCTACCATGCCTTCCCGTGGTTCTGGTCCAACCAGTACGACCTGCGGCTGCAGACGGCCGGCATCAACATGGGCTTCGACAAGACCGTGATTCGCGGCAACCCGGACGAGCGTGCTTTCTCGGTGGTCTATCTGAAGCAGGGCAAGGTCGTTGCGCTCGACTGCGTGAATGCCGTGAAGGACTACGTTCAGGGCCGCAAGCTGGTCGAAGCGGGCGCTTCGCCCGACCTCGGGAAGCTGGCGGACAAGGACGTGCCGCTGAAAGAGCTGCTCTAAGGCTTTACCATTCTCCCTGTTGGCAGGGCCTACAGGGAGGCTTTCCGGCTTTCCGTTCGCTCGACACGAACGGTGGGGAACAGTCAGTCCACTAGTTTGGCTGTAGCCCATGCGGCAGCTTCCGCCACGACCGGGTCTGCATCCTCCAGCAACGGATCGACTTGCTCCAGCAGAGCGCGTAGTCCGCTATTGCCCGCCGCATAGAGGCAGTTGCGCACGAAGCGGTTGCGGCCGATGCGCTTGATCGGGCTGCCTGAGAACAGCTTGCGAAAGCCCGCATCGTCGAGCGTGAGCAGGTCTGCCAGGGGCGGGGCGGTCAGCTCGGCGCGGGGCAGGAAAGCTTTCATGGTATGCGCGGTTTCGGCGAACTTGTTCCACGGGCACACCGCGAGACAGTCGTCGCAGCCGTAGATGCGGTTGCCCAGTCCCTCGCGCAGGTCCTCGGGCACCGGGCCCTTGTGCTCGATGGTGAGGTAGCTCACGCAGCGGCGGGCATCGAGCTTGTAGGGTTCGGGAAAGGCATCAGTCGGGCAGACGTCCTGACAGGCGCGGCATGATCCGCAGCGGTCGCGGCCCATATCAGAAACCGGCAGATCGAGCGTTGTGTAGATTTCGCCCAGAAACAGCCATGAGCCGTGATCGCGGCTTACCATGTTGGTGTGCTTGCCCTGCCAGCCGAGCCCGGCCGCGGCGCCCAGCGGCTTTTCCATGACCGGGGCGGTATCGGTAAAGACCTTGACCCCGGCCTCGCCAAGCCCGCGCTTCTCCGCCTCGGCGACGATCCAGCGCGCGAGGTGCTTGAGCGCCTTCTTCACGGTGTCGTGATAGTCCGCTCCTTGCGCGTAGATGGAAATGCGTCCGTGATCGGGCACGTCGGCAAGGTTCAGAGGATCGTGCGACGGTGCGTAGCTCATGCCCAGCGCAATCACGCTGCGCGCTTCACTCCAAAGCCCTTGCGGCGAGCGGCGATGATGGGCGCGCTCTTCCATCCAGCCCATCGTCCCGTGCATGCCGTCCTGCAGCCAGCTGTCCAGCCGGGCCTCGCGCTCCGCATCCCCTTCGGCCGAAGCCACGCCGAACGCGCAGAAGCCGAGTTCGCGCGCGCGGGCCTCGATATCCTGTGCGAAGGCGTTTAGCGTGGTCTTAACCGGACCTGCGCCACTAGTGCCGCGCGAGATAGGACTGGGGGACGTCATGAAGGCAGAAGTAGGAGATTGGCCGATGCACGGCAACGGATCAGCCTCTCCCCGCCCCCTGGCGATCGAGGCACGCGGGCTTATCAAGCGGTTCGACGGCTTCACCGCGGTCGACGGCGTCGACCTCTCCGTCCCCGAAGGCGCGGTTTACGGCATTCTCGGCCCCAACGGCGCGGGCAAGACGACGACACTGCGCATGCTGCTGGGCATTATCGATCCCGACGAGGGCTATCGCCGCGTGCTCGGCGCGGATCGCCCGCACGACGTGGCGCATACCATCGGCTATCTGCCCGAGGAGCGCGGGCTCTATCCGGCGATGAAGGCCGTCGATGCCATTGCTTTCGTCGGTGCGCTGCGCGGGCTCCCGCTCAAGGAAGGCCGCCGCCGCGGGCGCGAACTGCTGGAGCAGCACGGTCTCGGCTATGCCGCCGACCGCCAGATCCGCCAGCTTTCCAAGGGCATGGCGCAGCAGGTGCAGATCCTCGGCACGCTGGTGCACAAGCCGCGCCTGGTCGTGTTCGACGAGCCCTTTTCGGGTCTCGATGCCATCAACCAGGGCAAGCTCGAACGCATGATGCGCGGGCTCGCAGAGGACGGCACCACCGTGATTTTCTCCACCCACGTCATCGCCCATGCCGAGCGGCTGTGCGACGATGTGGCGATCATTGCGGGCGGCAAGGTCCCGTTCGCGGGGCCGGTCGATGTCGCGCGCGACCGCATTCCGGCGCAGGTCCGGCTCGAAACCCGTAGCGGCGACGGCCCGTGGCGCGCCGCGCTGCCCGCCGATCTGCGCCGCGACGGCAAGAGCGACGGCGGCGCGTTCTGGTACTTCCCGCTCCCCGAAACCGGCATCGAGCCGCTGCTGCGCGCGCTGATCGAAGGCGAGGCCGGGATTCTCTCACTCTCCATCGAACGCGCGGGGCTCCACGATGCGTTCGTCGCCATTGCCGGCGAGGCCGCGGCGCGCGCGCTGGAAGAGGAATCGCCCGAGGAGATGCGCCGATGACCTGTGACCCGAGGCCGATCCTTCGACAAGCTCAGGATGAGTGGGACAAGGATATGCCCGCACGCTTCTCCGATCGTGCTGAGCTGGTCGAAGCACCTGCGGACAACGCCGGAGCATCCAAGCCATGAACCAGGGCCGCCTTTCCGTTCTCGCCGCTGCCTGGGTGATTGCCCGGCGCGACTTCGTGGCGATCCTGTTTTCGCGCACGTTCTTCTTCTTCCTGCTCGGTCCGCTGTTCCCGGTGATCGTCGGCGGACTGGCCGGCAGCATCGGCAATCGCGTCGACCAGACGGCGGCGCAGCCCGAAGTCGGCATTGTCATGGAAAGCGCCGATGCAGATGCCATGCTGCAGGCCCGCGATGCCCTCGCGGACCGGCTGGGCAATGGCCTGCCCAAATTCACGGTGGTGCGCCGTCTCGAGCCGGGCGAAGCCTACGATCCCGCCGATGCCTTCGCGGGGCGTCAGGCCAACATTGCCGCGGTCCTTTCGGGCACGCCCTCCGCACCGGTGCTCACCGGGCCGGGCGGGCAGATCCACGGATGGAGCGGTGCTGTGGCAATGGTCGCCGCGCAGGCCCGGGCGGGCGAATTGCAGCCCTGGCCGGAAGTGAGCTTCCACGCCACGGCGACGAGCAATGCCAGCCAGCGGGCCGGGCGCCTCAAGACGGCGCAGGCCGCGCAAATGCTGCTGTTCCTGCTGACGATGATGCTCGCCGGCATGGTTCTTTCCAACCTCGTGGAAGAGAAGGGCAACAAGATCATCGAGGTACTCGCGGCGGCGGTGCCGATGGACTCGGTGTTCTACGGCAAGCTCTTCGCGATGCTTGCGGTGTCGCTTGTCGGCATCTCGGTTTGGGGCGGCGTCGGTGCACTGATCTATCTCGGCGCCGGATCGGCTATCCCGCAGCTGCCGACGCCCGCCGTCGGCTGGCCCCTGCTGATCGGGCTGGGCGTGACTTACTTCGCGATGGCCTACCTGCTGCTCGGCGCGGTATTCCTTTCGATCGGCTCGATGGCGACGACCGTGCGCGAAGTGCAGACGCTTTCGATGCCGGTGACGATGATGCAGCTCATGGTCTTCTTCCTGGCGACCTTCGCGATGACCCAGCCGGGCAGCGCGATCGAGCTGTTCTCGGTCGTCTTCCCGTTCTCCTCGCCCTTCGCCATGCTGGCTAGGGCGGCGCAGGATCCGGCCTTGTGGCCCCATGCGGCAGCGCTCGCTTGGCAGGTGCTGTGCGTTGCCGTGCTGGTGCGCGCGGGCTCGGCCCTGTTCCGCAAGCGGGTGATGAAATCGGGCCCGGCACGCCCGAAAAGGAAGGGGTTGCGCGGCCGCCGCAAGGTGCGTTCCGCCGATGTCGCCGGACAGTCTGCAGCGGGCGTGTAACCTTTTCGGCTGTTCGTCCGAATTGTTTCTGACGGGATCTCCCCGAGGCGGGGGACGTTAGGGTATAGTCCCGAGGGAAGATCAAGGAGAGCCAATATGCCCCATGCCGCCACGCGCCGTCAGATGCTGGTCTGGCTGGGAGCCGGTGCGGCCCTGCCGGTCCTGTCAGCCTGCGGCAGCGGTGATGCCGAGGCGAAGACTTATCCGGTGCACTTCACCAAGGAGGAATGGCGCAAGCGGCTCACCCCGCGGCAGTTCCGCATCCTGCGCGAAGCGGGCACCGAGCGCCCCTTTTCCTCGCCACTCAACGACGAGAAGCGGGCCGGCACTTTCGTGTGCGCGGCCGACGGCCATCCGCTCTATTCGTCTAAAACCAAATACAAGAGCGGCACCGGCTGGCCGAGTTTCTGGAAACCGCTGCCCGGCGCGATCGGCACCTCGACCGACTACAAGCTCGGCTACCCGCGCACCGAAGTGCGCTGCGCGCGCTGCGGCGGCCATCTCGGCCATGTTTTCGATGACGGACCGCCTCCGACCGGCAAGCGCTACTGCATGAACGGCGCGGCGATGAAGTTCCGGCCGGCCTGATCTGGAACCCTTCAGTCCGTTCGACACGAACGTGAGCTTTTTCAATTACAGTAGAGATGGTGCGGGCGGCGGGACTCGAACCCGCACGAGCAAAGCTCAGGGGATTTTAAGTCCCCGGCGTCTACCATTCCGCCACGCCCGCACGGCAAGGCCGGCGCGGTCTGGCAGATCACGCGAGGCCCGGCAATGGGCTGCCATGCTTAAATTGCTGAAGGGATTCAGTCGGTGTTGAGCCGGGCGCGCATTTCCTTGCCCGGCTTGAAATAGGGCACGCGCTTTTCGGGAACGTCGACCGCTTCGCCGGTGCGCGGGTTGCGGCCCTTGCGGCCTTCGCGGTGGCGGGTGGAGAAGGCGCCGAAGCCGCGCAGCTCGACACGGCCGCCGTCCGCCAGACGCTGGGTGATTTCCTCGAAGAAGGTATCGACCGCGCGCTCGACATCCTCGGCACGCAACTCGGGATTATCCTTGCCCAGTGCCTGCAGCAGCTCGGACCTGATCATTCTGCAATCCCCCGCGAAAAAATCGGCAAAACCCTAGCGAATCATAAAATTACGCAAGTCGCGCCTGTGAATGGTCATGAAAATGCCATTCTGCCCCCATTCGCGCAATGCCTCATGGGAATATAGCGCGAATCGGCCAGAATACGCCCCGCTGCGGGGGCGTGCGATACACAGCACCCCATTTACAGGCCGGTTTTGGTTGCTAACCTGCCCACCCTTCAGGACCTTCCTACGGGATGACAAAGGACAACAAGACGTCGCATGAAGGACATCGCAAGCTGGACAGAGGGTGACTGGATCGCGGCAATCGCCGCCGTGGCCCTGTTTATCGTACTCGCAATCGGTGGCTTGATCGCCACCCGCAAGAGCGAGGAATTCGTCGGTCACCCACGGGGGCTCTTCGTTCTGTTCTATGCCGAGATGTGGGAGCGCTTCTCCTACTACGGCATGCGGGCGCTGCTGATCCTCTATCTCACCAAATTCTGGCTGTTCAGTGACAGCGATTCGAGCCTGATCTACGGCGCCTATACCAGTCTGGTGTACATTACCCCGGTGCTGGGCGGCTATCTGGCCGATCGCTGGCTGGGGCAGCGCAAAGCGGTGCTGTTCGGCGGCCTCGTCCTCGCGCTCGGCCACCTGTTCATGGCCTACGAAGGCCTGCAGAACGTCACCGATCCCGCCGTCAAGCAGGCCGACCCGGCGATCAACGTGTTCTGGTTCGCGCTGGCGCTGATCATCGTCGGCTCCGGCTTCCTGAAGGCGAACATTTCGGTGATCGTCGGCCAGCTCTATTCGATGCGCGATAACCGGCGCGATGCGGCCTACACGATCTTCTACATGGGCGTGAACACGGGCGCCGCGCTCGGTACGATCCTCGTGGGCTATCTGGGCGAGACGATCGGCTGGTCCTGGGGCTTCGGCCTCGCCGGGATCGGCATGGTGCTCGGCCTGCTCATTTTCGTTGCGGGCAAACCCGCGCTGCGCGGAAACGGCGAGCCGCCGGTGCCGCTGGCGAAGAAGAGCGAGACGGCACTCTATGCCGTCGGTGCCGGTTCGGTCGCGGTCATCTGGTTCCTGATCCAGTATGTCGACGTGATCCAGTCGCTGCTGATCGTCACCGGTATCGCCATGCTGGCCTACACCCTCTACGAGGCCTTCAAGCTGCCCAAGGAGCCGCGTGAGCGCATCTTCGCGATCCTCTTCCTGATCGCGCTGAACCCGGTGTTCTGGGGCCTGTTCGAACAGGCGGGCGGCTCGCTCAGCCTCTATACCGACAAGTTCGTGGACCGCGGCGGTGTGCCCACCAGCCTGTTCCAGTCGATCAACCCGATCTACATCGTGCTGTTCGGCCCGGTTTTCGCGGGCCTGTGGCAGTTCCTTGGCAAGCGCGGCTGGGAGCCGTCGGCTCCCGCCAAGTTCGGCTTCGCGCTGGTCCAGGTCGGCCTCGGCTTCCTCGTCTTCGTATGGGGTGCGGGCACCGGCGATCCGGCAGTGATGACCTCGGTCGTCTTCGTCTTCCTGATCTACCTGCTGCACACCACCGGTGAGCTGTGCCTCTCGCCCGTCGGCCTCTCGGCCATGACCCGCCTTGCGCCGCTGCATCTCGGCAGCTTCATCATGGGCGCCTGGTTCTACATGACCGCGGTCGGCAACTTCGTGGCCGGCAAGATCGGTGAAGCGACCGGCGGCGAAGGCGGCGAGATGAGCAAGGACCTGACGCTGCAGATCTATACCAAGATCGGCTGGGTCACGATCGGCATCGCGGTCGTCGTCCTGCTGCTCTCGCCCATCGTCAAGCGCTGGATGCACCTCGACACGCTCGAGGATCGCGATCTCGAAGGCGAGGGCGAAGTGGGCCTGGAAGCGCAGGAAGCGGGCATGCATCCGACGCTGAAATCGAGCTGATTACACAGGACTGGGCAAGCGCCGCCGGGTTGGGCCGGCGGCCAGCAGGGGAAATCGTGATGAGGGTACTGCCAGGGATACGGCGGTGGTCTGCAAGCCTCGTAGCGGGGCTGGCGCTGTCGCTGAGCGCGCAAACCGCCGATGCGAAGAGCAAGGACAAGAAGGACGAGGAGACCGCCGAGCGGCCTTATCCGTCCACCTACAAGCCTTATCCCGGGCGCCCCACGGCGCTTGTCGGCGCTACCGTCTATGACGGGCGCGGTGGTCGAATCGACAACGGCACGGTGCTGTTCGCAGATGGCAGGCTGGTGGGCATCGGCGGGGCCGACATGGCCGTGCCCGAGGGCTACGACCGGATCGACGCGCGCGGCAAGTTCGTCACGCCCGGCGTGATCGACGCCCACTCGCACCTCGGCGACTATCCCACTCCCAGCGTCGGGGCTCACTCGGACGGCAACGAGGCGACAAGCCCGACCACCCCCGATGTCTGGGCCGAGCATTCGGTCTGGCCGCAGGACCCGGGCTTCACCCGCGCGCTGGCCAATGGCGGCATTACCAGCCTGATGATCCTGCCCGGTTCGGCGAACCTCATGGGCGGCCGCTCGGTCACGCTCAAGAACGTGCCCAGTCTCACGGTGCAGGGCATGAAGTTTCCGAACGCGCCCTATTCGCTGAAGATGGCCTGCGGCGAGAACCCCAAGCGCGTCTATGGCAGCCGGGGGCAGAAGCCCTCCACCCGCATGGGCAACTTCGCGGTCAACCGCCAGACCTGGCTCGATGCCAAGGCCTACAAGGACGATGCCGACGCGGATCGCGATCTCGGCAAGGAAACGCTCGTTGGCGTGCTCGACGGCGAGATCCTGATCCAGAACCACTGCTACCGTGCCGACGAGATGGCGCTGGTGATCGATATGGCCAAGGAGATGGGCTATAAAGTCTCCGCCTTCCACCACGCGGTCGAAAGCTACAAGATCGGCGATCTGCTGCGCCAGAACGACATCTGTTCGGCGGTCTGGGCGGACTGGTACGGTTTCAAGATGGAAGCCTACGACGGCATTCCCGAGAATGCCGCGCTGATCGCCAAGGCAGGGGCCTGCGTCATCATCCATTCGGACGACGAGAACGGCATCCAGCGGCTCAATCAGGAAGCGGCCAAGGCGCAGGCTGCCGGCAAGCGCATCGGCATCGACATTTCCGATGCGCAGGTGATCGGCTGGATCACCTACAACCCCGCCAAGGCCATGGGCATCGCCGATGAAACCGGCAGCCTGGAGAAGGGCAAGATGGCCGACGTGGTGCTGTGGAACGGCGATCCGCTCTCGGTCTACACCCGCCCCGAAAAGGTCTGGATCGACGGTGCCATGCTGTTCGATGCCGACAATCCCAAGCTGCGCCCGGTGAGCGACTTCGAACTTGGCCAGCCCGGCGAAGGAGACGTGAAATGAGCCGCCGCGCCCAATTCGCCGCCGCGCTGGCGGCCCTCGCCCTGCCCTTTGCTGCACAGGCGCAGGACCTCGCCATTACCAACGCCACTGTCGCGACCGGCGACGGCAGCGCGCCTATCGAGAATGCCACTGTCCTCGTGCAGGGCGGCAAGGTCGTTGCCGCGGGTGCAGGTGTTTCGCTACCGGCCGGTGTTCCGACTGTCGACGGGACCGGCAAGTGGGTGACGCCGGGCCTGTTCTCGGCGGTCACCGATCTCGGCCTGTGGGACGTGGAAGCGGTGTCGGAAAGCAACGACACCGAAGCCGACGGTTCGCCGTTCAATGCTGCGCTGGATGTGACGCCGGCGCTCAATCCGGCAAGCCAGCACATCGCCATCAGCCGTGCAGGCGGTGTGACCCGCGCAAGCGTGGCCGCTTTCAACGGCAACTCGATCTTTGCCGGGCAAGGTGCGGTGATCGATCTCGCCGATGATGCCGCACTGGTGATGAAGCCGCGCGCCTTCCAGTTCGTCGAGCTGGGCGAGGCGGGGGCAAGGCTCGCGGGTGGCAGCCGCGTTGCCGCGCATGTCGTGCTGCGTAATGCTCTACGCGAGGCGAAGGAGCTGGCGGCGCTCCCCGCCGGGTCCGCGCGCCAGAGCGACGCCATGCTCACTCGGCCCGACGCCATGGCTCTCGTCAAGGTCCTCGATGGCAGCGAGCCGCTCTACGTCGGGGTCGAGCGTGCTGCGGACATCCGCGCTGTGCTCGCGCTCAAGAGCGAGTTTCCCAAGCTGAACCTCGTGCTCGTCGGGGCAGCGGAAGGCTGGCTGGTCGCGCCGGAAATCGCCGCGGCGCACGTTCCGGTCATAACCATGCCGCTGCGCGATCTGCCGGCCGAGTTCGAAATGCTCGCGGCCACGCAGTCCAATGTCGGGCGCATGAAGAAGGCGGGCGTGAAGGTCGCCATCGGCATGTTCACCGGCGGCAACCAGCCGCGCTATGCCGCGCAGCAGGCCGGCAATCTCGTGGCGCTCACCAGGCTGCCGGGCGCTGCAGGCCTGACCTGGGGTGAGGCCTTCGCCGCGATCAGCTCGGTCCCGGCCGAGATCAGCGGCTTTGCGGGCAAGGCCGGTGTGCTGGCGCCGGGCGCGGTGGGCGACGTGGTGCTGTGGGACGGCGATCCGCTTGAACTCTCCTCGGTGCCGCAAGACGTGTGGATCGACGGCGTCAAGCAGCCGCTCGAAAACCACCAGACCCGCCTGCGCGACCGCTACAAGGATCTGGACCGGACTTATCTGCCCAAGGCTTACGACTGGTAGGCACTATCGGCTCGGTGAGCCGGTGACGGATGGCTACAGTCCTCTGGCTTCGAGCCAGGCGATTGTGGCTGTTTGTGCAGGGGCCGTGAACTGCAATTGGTGCCCTTCTTCGTCGAAACTGAGCAGCGTGCTTTCGGGGGAAGCTTCGGCCAGTGCCACACCCTGCTTATAGGGAATGACCTTGTCGTTGCGCGCATGCAGGACGAGCACCGGCGCACGGATTTCGTCTATCTTGTCGATGCTGTCGAAGCAATCGAGCATCAGCCGGTTGGTTGGTGCCCAAGGGAAGACGGCTGCGGCCACGTCGGGTAAGCGCGTGTAGGGGGAGACAAGGACCAGCGCAGCGGGGCTCTGTTCGGTAGCCAGCTGGGTTGCGATGCCGGTGCCCAGCGAAGCCCCCATAAAGACAAGCCGCTCCGGTTCGATGCCCTGCTGCCGAACGAAAGCGAGGGCGGCGCGGCCATCGCGCATCAACCCGGCTTCGGTCGGCTCGCCGGGGTTTTCGCCATAGCCGCGATAGTCGGCCAGCAGTATGCCGTATCCAGCTTTGGCGAGCCATTTTGTCGCCTCTGCAGCACCTGGCAGACTGTCTCCATTGCCGTGAAAGAAGACGATTGTCGGCTTTTCCGGCGCAGCTGGCCGCCAAGCCGCCTTTATAGTCAACTTGTCTGCAGTCGTCAGTAAAACGCCTTCGAAACCGGCAGGCACGGGCTGCGGCCCCTGCGGCGCAGGGTAGATCAGCGTGCGTTGGAACAGGAAAAGCAGGCCTACCCCGCACAAGTACAGGGCACCAACGCACAAGGTTGCATAGATCAGCGTGCGCACGCGGAGGGGGCTCAGGCCCGCGCTTCTTCCACGCCGGTGCTGTTGTGGCGCAGGGCCTTCAACACGGTGTCGACAATCTGCGGGGCGTTGAGCCCGGCCTCGTCGTATTGCGCATCGGGCTTGTCCTGATCCTGGAACACGTCCGGGAGGCGCAGCGTGCGGATCTTGAGGCCCGCATCGGTCAGGCCCTCGTCGCTCGCCATGGTCAGGACGTGGGCGCCGAGACCGCCGATGGAGCCTTCCTCGACCGTCACCACGACATCATGGCTGAGCATCAGCTTGCGGATCAGGGCGCTGTCGAGCGGCTTGGCGAAGCGCAGGTCGGCGACCGTGGCCGAAAGGCCCTTGGCATCGAGCGTGTCGGCAGCCTTGAGGGCTTCGGCGAGGCGGGTGCCAAGCGAGAGGATCGCCACCTTGCTGCCTTCGCGCACGATCCTGCCCTTGCCGATTTCGAGCAGCTCGGGCTTTTCGGGCAGCGGTACGCCGGTGCCGTTGCCGCGCGGATAGCGGAAGGCGATGGGGCCCGCGTCGTAATGCGTGGCGGTGTGCGTCATGTGCACCAGTTCCGCCTCGTCGGCGGCGGCCATGACGACCATGTTGGGCAGCGTCGCCAGATAAGTGATGTCGAACGAGCCAGCGTGCGTCGCGCCGTCGGCACCGACCAGCCCGGCGCGGTCGATGGCGAAGCGGACCGGCAGATTCTGGATCGCCACGTCGTGGACGACCTGATCGAAAGCGCGCTGCAGGAAAGTGGAATAGATCGCGCAGAACGGGCGCATGCCCTGTGCGGCAAGGCCGGCGGCGAAGGTCACCGCGTGCTGCTCGGCAATGCCGACGTCGAAGGCGCGGTTCGGGAAGCTCGACGCGAACTTGTCGAGCCCGGTGCCCGAGGGCATGGCCGCAGTGATCGCGCAGACGCGGTCGTCCTGCTCGGCTTCGGCGATCAGCGCCTTGGCGAAGACCGAGGTGTAGCTCGGCGGGCCGCCTGCGGGTGCCTTGACCTGCTCGCCGGTGACGACGTTGAACTTCTGCACGCCGTGATACTTGTCGGCAGCGTTTTCGGCGGGCGCGTAGCCCTTGCCCTTTTGCGTGACGACATGGATCAGGCATGGCCCCTCGGCGGCATCACGCACGTTTTCAAGGACCGGGATCAGCTGGTCGAGGTTGTGACCGTCGACAGGGCCGACGTAATAGAAGCCCAGTTCCTCGAACAGCGTGCCGCCCATGGCCATGCCGCGGGCATATTCGTCGGTCTTCTTGGCCGCCTTGTGCAGGGCATCGGGCAGGCGGCGCGAAATCCGCTTGGCGATATCGCGCAGCGACAGGAAGGGTCGCGACGAGACCAGCTGTGCGAGATAGGCCGACAGCCCGCCAACGGGCGGCGCGATCGACATGTCGTTGTCGTTGAGGATCACCACGAGACGATTGCCCGCCTCGCGCGCGTTGTTCATCGCCTCGTAGGCCATGCCCGCGCTCATCGCGCCGTCGCCGATTACGGCGATGCCACGGCCCGGCTGGTTCTTCAGCTTGTTGGCGATGGCAAAGCCCAGCGCGGCGGAAATCGAGGTGGAGCTATGTGCCGCGCCGAACGGATCGTATTCGCTCTCGCTGCGCTTGGTGAAGCCGGAGAGGCCGCCGCCCTGACGCAGGGTGCGGATGCGGTCGCGCCGGCCGGTCAGGATCTTGTGCGGATAGGCCTGGTGGCCCACGTCCCAGACCAGACGGTCGTCGGGCGTGTTGAAGACGTAGTGGATCGCCACGGTCAGTTCGACCACGCCGAGGCCCGAGCCGAGATGGCCGCCGGTCTGGCCCACGGCGGAAATCATTTCCGCGCGCAATTCGTCAGCGACTTGGCGCATATCGCCGGGTTTCAGCTTGCGAAGGTCCTTGGGAAGGGAAACCGTGTCGAGCAAAGGTGTGGCCGGGGTGGCATTCATCCCATCGGCCTTACACACTTGTGACGGTCATGTCGATTGACAGCAGATGTCATGTCTGGCGGATTTTGCGCGGGTTTTCAGGTGCAATCGGCACAGGTGCCGCGCAGTTCGACAACCGGGCGGACATCCGCGAAACCGGCATCCCGCGCGGCGCCGATCAGCGCTCCGGTCAGCCGGTCGTCGTCGATGTGCACGGCCTTCCCGCAACTGTCGCAGATCAGGAAGATGCAGTCGTGCCGGCAGCCGGGATGGCTGTTGGCCAGATAGGCATTGGCGCTTTCGACCCGGCGCGCAAGATTGGTGCGCACGAAGAGATCGAGGATGCGATAGACGCTGTTGGGCGCGACCCGCTTGCCGCGCAGGGCGGAAACGCTCTCTGCAAGGTCGTAGGCGGAGGCCGGGCATTCGCGCTCGGCAAGGGCGGCAAAGACGTCTGCGCGCATTTCGGTCCACTGCTCGCCGGCGTTGACGAGGGCCGAATGCGCAGCTTTTACGAGGCTGTCACCGCTGTGTTCGTGATGGACATGATGGCCGGACATGGCACCCATATGGCGCTTGCGGGCGCCGGGTGCAATCAGCGGCGGATCAGTGCGCGGTCTCTGCCTGAGCCGGTGGGACGATGTTGTCGGTCAGCGTGCCGCTGCCGCCAAGACCCAGCGTAGCCATTACCAGCAAAGCTCCACCGGCGAAGCCGAGAGCGAAGAAGCGGTAGAAGTCAGCCTTGAAAAGTCCCATGGATTCAGTCCGGAAAATCGAGTTATCGCCTTATTGCGTAAGGTCCACTTTCCGGAAATGTCCTTTCGGTCGAGTGAATGTGCGGGCACTTCGCCCCATTGTGCGATGAACAGTGGGGCGAGTGCGACAAGCCGCATTCAGGCGACGGAACGAATCAGTGGCGGAAGTGACGCATCCCGGTGAAGACCATGGCGAGGCCCGCTTCGTCGGCTGCGGCGATCACTTCCTCGTCGCGGATCGAACCGCCGGGCTGGATAACGGCCGTGGCACCGGCTTCTGCTGCGGCGAGAAGTCCGTCGGCAAAGGGGAAGAAGGCGTCCGATGCGACGGCGCTGCCGACCGTGCGGGCCTTGTCCCAACCGAACTTCTCGGCGGCCTCGGCAGCCTTCATCGCGGCAATGCGCGAGGAATCGCGGCGGTTCATCTGGCCGGCGCCGATGCCCGCGGTGACGCCGTCCTTGGCATAGACGATGGCATTGGACTTCACATGGCGGGCTACGGTCCATGCGAAAAGGCAGTCCTGCAGTTCGCGATCGGTCGGCGCGCGCTTGGTCACGACCTTGAGATCGTCGAAGCCGATGGCGCCGTTGTCGCGGCCCTGAACCAGCAGACCGCCGGTGATCGGCTTCACGGTCAGACCGGGGCGGCGCGGGTCGGGCAGGCCGCCCGTCAGCAGCAGACGCAGGTTCTTCTTCCTGGCGAAGAATTCGCGTGCCGCTTCGTCGGCGTCGGGGGCGACGACCACTTCGGTGAAGATCTTGCAGATCGCTTCGGCCGTGGGGCCGTCGAGCGTCTGGTTGACGGCAACGATGCCGCCGAAGGCCGAGACATCGTCACAGGCGAGCGCGCCCTGCCAGGCTTCGAGCAGGCTGTCGCCCTGCGCGACGCCGCAGGGATTGGCGTGCTTGACGATGACGACGGCGGGCTTCTGTCCGCGGAATTCCGCCGCGAGTTCGAAGGCTGCGTCGGCATCGTTGTAGTTGTTGTAGGACAGTTCCTTGCCCTGCACCTGCTCGGCCTGCGCCAGTCCCTTGGTGTAGGGGCCGACGGGCGTGTAGACCGCGGCCTTCTGGTGCGGGTTCTCGCCATAGCGCAGTTCGTTGACGAGCCGGCCGTTGACGGCGAGCATCTCGGGGAACTGCTGGCCCTGATCGGCGAAGGCGAACCACTGCGAGATCATCGAATCGTAGGCAGCGGTCTGGGCGAAGGCCCGCGCGGCCATCAGCTTGCGGAAGCCCAGTGTGGTGGAGCCGTCGGTCGCTTCCAGCTCGACCAGCAGGCCCTCGTAATCGGCCGGGTCGGTAACGATGGTGACATAGGCGTGGTTCTTGGCCGCCGAGCGGACCATCGAGGGGCCGCCGATGTCGATGTTCTCGATGATGGTGTCGCGATCCGCGCCCTTGGCGACGGTCGCCTCGAAGGGATAGAGATTGACCACGACGAGGTCGATCGCGCCGATTTCGTGGTCGGCCATGGCCTTGGCGTGTTCGGGGTTGTCGCGCACCGCCAGCAGGCCGCCGTGGACCTTGGGGTGCAGCGTCTTCACGCGCCCGTCCATCATTTCGGGGAAGCCGGTCAGGTCGGAGATGTCCTTCACCGTGAGGCCGGCGTCGCGGAGAGCCTTGGCTGTGCCGCCGGTCGAAACCAGCTCCACGCCGCGGTCGGCGAGCGCCTTGCCGAGTTCCGCCAGACCAGTCTTGTCGGACACCGAGAGCAGGGCACGGCGGATCTGGACGGAATCGGTCATGAGAACTTCCTTCGCGAGCTATCTTTTGCCGCGCCCTTAAGCCCGGTGGGAGGCGGGGGCAAGGTGCTGGCGGGGATAACGCGAGGGAGCGATCAGCTCATTTTCTTGATGAGCCAGCCGAAGTTACCGCCGCCACGCGACACAAGACCCTGAATGACCAGCTGCTGCGTCGCCTGCGGGCGGCCCTGACCATCGACCCAAAGCGAGTCTTCCAGCTCCACGGTGCCTGCACCGCTGCGGAACTGCCAGTAGGACCCGTCCGGCAAGGCCAGCCCCGCGCCCTGTCCGTCGGGCGTGAGCGAGACTTCAACGTCGGGACCGAGGTGGAAACGGATGGCGAAGCCCACTTTCCCGCGCTTGCCTTTGCGACCCGAGGGCAGGAGCAGGTCTTCCCCGCGCAGTTCCGTCCCGTCGTCGCGCAGGATCAGAATGCGTTGGTGGGTAAGGGCGTAGCGAGCGGCATAGCCGTTGTGGCTGGCTTCCAGCCGTGTCGCCGTGGTGCCGTTGTCCTGCGGCAGCGTCTTGCGGTCGACATCGACCTGGGTGACGCCCGAACCGATGCCGCCGTTGATGAGGATGGCGGTGGAATTGGCATCGTCGAGCGTGAGCGTGGAATGGGCAGCGGTAGCCCGCAGGCCCTGCTCCAGCCGGACGGGGACGAGCCCGCCGCCACTGGCTGCGCCGCCGCAATTGACGATCAGGCGCTGGCCGGCGTGCGACATTTCGAAAGCGAGCGTGGAGGCGCAGCCGAAGCAGGCATGTTGCACCATCGGCGGCGGTGCAGTGTCGAACTGGAGCACGCTCTTGTTAGCGACGATGCGCTGGTAGCCCCACTGGCGCACATCGCGTAGCGGGCGGGTGCGCACGCCGCTGGCCCGAACGAGATCGCCGACCTCCTCGCCATCGACGGCCCAGCCGCCCTGCCACGAGCCGAGCGAACCGTCGCCGTGGGTCAGCGCCAGCAGTGGCGGCACCAGCATTTCCACGACGCGCTCCATGGCGCTCGACGCATCGCGACGCGTGGCGTGGTAGCAATTGCGCAGTCGCACCAGCATGGCGAGGGCTTCCATCTGCGCAAGCGGACTGCGTGAGAGCACGCCGCCGTCATCACCGATAAGCTCGCCCAGCGCCTTGATCAAGCCAGCCTCGCCATAGAGCCGGCGCGGCCTTCCGTCGGGAAGGAGCAGGCCGGCGGCAACGATGCCGCACCAGCCCGCGACTTCGGCAAGTCCGTCCTCGGCGCGGATGACCTGACGGTCCAGCCAACGCGCGGTCTCGGCGATGTGCGCCAGCGTGCGCAAGCGGAACGCCTTTTCGCCGGACAGGATCAGCGGCGCGTGCACCAGCCAGTTCATCAGGCGCATACCGGTATTGCCAACATTCCAGGCAGGGCCCTTTCCGGGCTTGGCCGGTGGATTTGGATTGGCCTGAAGCCACGACGACAGAATGCGTTCGGCCACCGGCGCGCCCTGTTCGCGCGGACCGCATGCTTCCAGGTCGGTTAACCAGGAAAAGGAGTGCACGACCTTTTCGAGCGGCGGCGTGACGCGGGCCGCACCGGCATAGTCCACCTGCGCAATCGGCGTCTTGGCCCCGTGAACAAGGAAGTGCCCGGCGCGAATGGCGGTACCGGCCACGCGATTGCCCGGGATAGTATTGTTGACGGTGGCCAGCAGCCGGGTCCGGGCCTTTTTGCCCATCGGCGAGCTCAGTACCGAGCCCGGCACGCCCATGCGATAGGCCATGCGGATCAGACGTTCGCCCATGCCGAGAGCGGGCGGAGAGAAGTCCGCCAGCGCCAGTTCGCGACCGGTTTCGATACGGTCGGCAGGCGCGCCGTTGATTGCTGCCGGAGCTTCCGTTTCGCGCTCCGCTTCAGGTTCGTTTGCGCTGTCTTCCAATAGACCCTCCTCGACCGCCGTCGACAAGGGAATCGCCCGGATGTCTTCCGGGTTCCTGGTCGTCGGCCGCTGGCGGGTTTTTACGGCCACTGCTTACCCCAGGCCCTTCAGCGTCTTGATGTTTTCGGCATAGCGACCGGGGCCGCCACGGAACGTCGCCGATCCGGCAACGAGCACATCGGCACCGGCGGAAACGCAGAGCGGCGCCGTCTTGGCATCCACCCCGCCGTCGACTTCGAGCCGAATGTCGCGGCCGGACTTCTCGATCATCTTGCGCACCGCCTCGATCTTGCGAAGCTGGCTGGAGATGAAGCTCTGCCCGCCGAAACCCGGATTGACGCTCATCACCAGCACCAGATCGATCTCGTCGACCAGGTAGTCGAGCATCTTGGCCGGGGTGGCCGGGTTGAGCGAGATGCCCGCTTTCTTTCCCAGGTTCTTGATCGTCTGCACCGTGCGGTGGACGTGCGGCCCGGCCTCGGGGTGGACAGTGATGATGTCTGCGCCCGCTTCGGCGAAGGCTTCGAGATAGCTGTCCACCGGCGAGATCATCAGGTGCACGTCGAACGGCTTCGACGAGTGGGGCCGCAGGGCCTTCACGACAGCCGGGCCGATAGTGATGTTGGGGACGAAATGACCGTCCATTACATCCACGTGGATCCAGTCGGCACCCGCCTCGTCCACGGCGCGCACTTCTTCGCCCAGACGTGCGAAATCGGCAGACAGGATCGACGGTGAAATCAGGGGAACAGTCATGGGTGGAAAACGAAACTCCTTGACGCGAAAGAATAGGGCAGGGGCTCTTGTGCCGACAAGCGGTCGAATGGCCGTTTTCCACACGCGATATGGTCAAAAGTGCAAGAAGAGGGCCTAAATCGTCCCGGATCGATGCATGTCGGTGCCAGAACCCGGTCCATGCATCATGGGCAACGCGAAATTCAGTCGTCATTCACGGCTGGCAGGGCATTGTCGCAAACCAAGAAAAGGGTGTTCCTGTAACCATAAGGGGGGACGCTCCAAACAGCTTTTACGGACTTACGGAAAGTAGATGATCAAGACGAAGTTTCTCACCAGGACCGGGGTCGGTTCCAGGAAGGCCATTCTCGCCGGTCTGGCTATCGCCGGCGCAATGGGGTTTTCCGTGTCCGCCCCGGCCATCGCGCAATACCGTAACGAGATCCGCAACGACATGAGCCGGTGCTCGTCCGGGTCGGGCCCGGCGGTCATGGTCACGGTCGAGGGGATCAAGGCGTCGCAGGGCAATCTGCGCATCCAGACCTATCGCGCCACGTCGGGCGAATGGCTCAAGAAGGGAAAGTGGCTCTCACGTATCGATGTGCCTGCCAAGGCCGGGACAATGACGTTCTGCCTGCCGGTTCCGGCTCCGGGGACGTACGGCGTTGCGGTGCGCCACGATCTCAACGGCAACGGCGATACCGACATCATGTCCGATGGCGGTGCGATGTCGAACAACCCGTCGATCAACATCTTCAACCTCGGCAAACCCAGCTACAGCAAGGTGGGTGTGCCGGTAGGCAAGAGCGTCAAGTCGATCCGGGTGGAGATGAAGTACATGTAACCGGCGCCTGTGCCGGTGCCCGCGCCGCGATGATGGCCCGGGCGTCGGCCAGGTCCTTCGGTTTGTCGACATCGACGGCAGCGAGGCCGTCGCGTGCGGCAACCAGGCTCGCGTTCACGCCGATCCTGCGCCCCAGCCCCGCAATGGCCTCGGCCAGCGTCAGGCGGCCAATCGCATAACTCACCAGCATGCCGAGGCCCAGACGGGCCGCGATGCGCCAGGGGCGCTTGCGGTCGGCTTCGACCATTTTCCACGTATCGATCGCCTTGCCCGCCTGTTCGCTGGCGAGCAGGAACAGGTTGCAGCCCGACCACTGCCCGTCGGCGAAGCGCAGGTATGTGCGCTTGCTGTCCGGCATCGCCGTCTCGATGGCCTCGCGGCGCGCGAGCAGGACGGCGACGTCGGTTTCCGGCGGTGTGTCGGCGATGAAATCGCGCACCCATTCGGGGCGCAGCAAGGCATGGTCGCTGGTCGTCACGAGCAGCGGCGCGCCCAGTTTTTCCAGACCGATGGCGACGCTGGCGCTGGGACCGGCGGCAGCGAGCAGGACCTCGCACCCGAGTTCGCGGGCGTGGTCCATCACCTTCGGGTCCGATGCGAGGACCGCGATACGGTCTATCCCGGCTGTGCGCAGGGCATCGACGACGCGTGCCAGCATGGTCTGCCCCTCGATCTCGACGAGCGCCTTGTGCCAGACCCCTTCGGAGGCTGCGACCGGATCGGGAGGGCCGGGGCGCGATCCGGCCAGAACGAGAGCGGCCGGCTTCACGCCGCGCGGTCTCCCGCCTTGCGCTGGCGCCAGACATGCCAGAGCACGCCCGGTGCGGCGAGAACCGGATGGCGTTCGCGCCAGGGCGTGACAGCGACGGGTACGCCGGTGTGGCGCTCGATCTTCCACGCTGCATAACGCGCGGCGCCGTCGAACGTGGTCGAGGCCTTGAGCAGGCGCAGGACATTGTAGGGCTTGCCCAGCCGCTGGCGCCGTTTCCACCATGCCAGCAGTCCGGCCCGTTGCGCCGGCGCCATTTCCGGACGGATCGTGCTGCCCGCCCCGCGTGCGAAACCGATCCCCTGCGCCATCAGCGCCAGCGGGAGCAGTCCGTCGAAATGCTCGCGGTTGGCGGAAAGGATCGAGTCCTCGCGGCCGGCCTTTTCGACACGGAATTCCGCGGCATAAGTCGCGCGGAACAGGGCGCGCCAGTAATCTTCAGGTGTTCCGGCAGCCGGGCCGAGCGCGACGGCAAGGCGCGCCGCGGTTTCCGCCGCCTGCGCCACGGCTTCGGCAATCTTTGTCCCTGCCTCTGCGTCGCGTTCCCAGGCGAGGGCGCTCGGCTGGACGAAGCGGGCCCAGATGGTGGTGTCGAGCAGTTGCCCTGCCGCTGCCGTGCGGAACGTCTCGAGCGACATTGTCGCGACCTTGGCGCGCAACGTCGCGCCTCCGATTGGCCGCTCGTGATAGCTCACGCGCGGCCAGATCTTCTCGTCCTGAGGCCCTTGCGTCAGCACATAGAAGTCGAGCACGCCTTCAAGCGATCCGGTGCGCAGGTTGGATCCGTAGAACAGCACCCCGAGGGCATCGACCGGTGCCAGCATTTCGGCGAAAGCGCGCACTTCCGCTTCCACGGGGCGGTTCAGCGCCGCTATTATCCGCGTTTCGAGCGTTTCGGAAACGTCGCGGTCTTCGCTCATGCCACCATGCTCCCGCAGGGGCGCCGGGAAATCAAGCGCTCCCGGTCGAAATCAGGGGACGACGAAAGTCAGCTGCGGGCCTTCGTCGAGAACGTAACGTCCGGCCGGGAAAGCTTCCCCGTCGAGAATGAACGGACCGCCGATGTCGAGTTCCAGCTCGCTGGCATAGAAGCGCTGTGCGCCCTTGCGCGTCAGGAAGCGGCCATAAAGCCCGAACAGCACGGCTGGAAGCAGCGCGATGACCCAGCGCACCGGCCAGTCGATCACGGCCATCTTGAGGCCCGGTGCAGGGTTGCGGCCAAAGGGCCGGGCGCCCAGCGGGAACTTCTCGAACGTGGTGGCCACGGTCAGAAAGCGTTCGTCGGCCCGGCCAGGACCGGGATGCGGCAGCGAGCGGCCGGTGTGGCGGTCGATGATGCGCGTGGGGGTGCACTTGCGCCACGGGTTGCCCGAGCGGCCGAACAGCGTCTGCAGAATACCCCACAGCACGGTCAGACCCACGGCGAAGCTGTTGAAGGCCCCGCGGCGGTGCGCTTCCTGCCCGGCTTCGGTGGCGATCGAGAACGCCCCGGTGCCGAGAATGAAGCCCTGAATGCAACGCCCTTCACCGGGGTTTTCCAGCGAACTGATGCGCAGCGGGCGGCGTGTGACGGTGTAGCCTTCGTGCGCGGCGGCCAGCGCTTCGGCCAGCGACCAGTGGTTGGGCAGGCCCAGGTCCACGGTGAGGGCATTGGTCTTGCCCTTGGGCAGAACGATCAGCGAGGGCCAGTCGTCGCCGAAGACTTCGGCGCCGCAGGACAGGACGTCGCGCACCGTGCCGTCGCCGCCGTCGACCACGAGATAGTCGATGCCGCGGCGTGCGAACTCGCCCAGCGTGTGAAACAGTTCCTCGCGGGTGCGGGGCGTTTCAGTGAGAATGTTGGAGCAATCCGCCATTTCGGCGGCCACGCCCTTGTTGCGGTGGCTGCGCGGATTGCGAACAATGCCGACGAGCGGGACGGCGCGCCCACGGCGGGCGCTGCGCATCGGGCCGGTCTGGTCCGGCCGGGACGTCTTACCGAATAACGGCAGGGTTTCGAATTCGTAAATGGTTCCGTGCACGGGCGCGTATGTAGGGACACCCGAGGGCAAAATCATCAAGAAACATCGCATGACACATTAAAGTTACAGTTCTGTGGCGCTTGTTGCATGGCTGCCACGCTGGTGCGTTCCGAATTGCCAGTGCGTGCGGGCTGGACTACGGGGCCGCGCATGAACAGCACGCCTTCTGCCCTGTCGGTCGTCACCATCGGCATGAACTCCGTCAAGCTCTGGGGCCTGACGATGGGCGAACGGGTGGGCCGCATCGCGCGCGCCTCCAAGCTTTCGCCTGTCGCCGAAGCGCCTGCCGGACCGGCGATCCTTTCGAATGCCGCCCACGCCTGGGATCCGGCATGGTTTCGCCACATCATCACCCAGCCGGGCATGGTGCTGACGCTCGGCGGCGTGCCCGCACTCGCCCATGCTGCCGACGCGGCACAGACCGCACGAATCGCCGAGGCCATGGCCGCCGGCACGCCGTTGTCGGATGAGGCCGGGCTGACGGTCGTCGCCTACGAGAACGGGCCGACCATCGAGAACAAGCAACTGCGCAAGCGCGAGACGCCCTTCCTGATGACGCTGACGCCGCAATCGGTGCGGGCGATCGAGAGGGCCAGCTATTTCGGCGCCTACAAGGGCGTGACCGACGTCCTCACAAAGTACCTCTGGCCCGAATGGGCGCTGGTGCTGACGCGGATCTGCGCGAAGTGGCGCATCACCCCCAATATGGTCACGGCCGTTGGCGCGGTGTTCTGCGTGATTGCCACGGTGCTTTTCGCCTATGGCCACTACTGGGCAGGCATGGCGTCCGGGCTCGTGTTCATGGTGCTCGATACCGTGGACGGCAAACTCGCGCGCTGCACGATCACCTCGTCCTACTGGGGCAACATATTCGACCATGGCATGGATCTGGTGCACCCGCCGTTCTGGTGGTGGTTCTGGGCGACCGGCCTCGCGTACTGGGGCCTCGGTTACGACACCGAGACCTTCTGGCTGGTGCAGGCCGCGATCCAGGGCGGCTATGTCGTCCAGCGCGTGATCGAAGGTGTGTTCATGCGCCAGAACGGGATGATGCACATCCACGTGTGGCGCAAGTTCGACAGCAATTTCCGCCTTATCACCGCGCGGCGCAATCCGAACATGGTGATCCTGTTCGTCTCGATGCTCTTCGCGCGGCCCGATCTGGGGCTGATCGCGGTGGCCTGGTGGACGGTCGTGTCGTGCCTCGTCCACGCCGTGCGGCTGGTGCAGGCATGGATCGTGCGCGCTCGCGGCGGTACGATCACCTCATGGCTGTCCGAGGCCTGATCAGAGGAGACGCTGATGAACGTGACCATGGAGAAATTCGGCTACCCGGCGACGCTGGTGGCCGAATTCGAACACTGGGTCGTCCTCGCCCGTCCCGCGCAGCCGACGCTGGGATCGCTGGTGCTGGCGGCGAAGTCCGAGGTAACGGCCTTTGGCGACCTGCCGCATGAAGCCCATGCCGAACTCAAGCAGGTGACAACCGCGATCGAGGCTGCGCTTGGCAAGGCGGTGTCCTACGCCAAGCTCAACTACCTGATGCTGATGATGGTGGACCCCAACGTCCATTTCCATGTGATCCCGCGCTACGAGGGCGCGCGCGAGTGGCAGGGCCGCGAATTCGTGGATGTGGGCTGGCCCAAGGTTCCCGACCTCGGCCATGCCGTCGCGCTGGAGGGCGAGGATCTCAGCGCGCTCGTCGCATGGCTGAAGGGCCACTTCACTTAGGCTGCCGGTGCATCGCGCGGAAAACCGCAAGGCTCTCCGCTCGTCCTGAGCTTGTCGAAGGACGCTGGCACTGCGCTGCGATCAAAACCTTTCGACACGCTCAGGGGGAGCGGTTCTCGATTCAGGGTTACACTATCCCTCGTTCGCCTTGCGCGCCCTTGCCACGGCCTGCTGCATGGTCTTGAGATCGGCGGCGCCGGGAACGACGTAAGTCCCGACCAGCATGCCGGGCGTTCCTTCCAGCCCCATGATCTTGGCAAAGCGGTAGTTGCGCACGAGCAGGGAGTCGATCTCGTCCTTGTGCGTCTTCATGTCTGCTTGCAGCCGGTTCCAATCGACCTTCGCGTTGCGCGCGGCCAGCTTTACCGAAGCCGCATCCAGCCGCACCGGGCCGTTCATCAGCGCGGCATGCATGGCGCCGTGCCGGTTCTGGTATTGCGCGGCGATGGCCGCGCGGGCGGCGAGCACAGAGGCCTGCCCCTGGATCGGCCAGTCGCGATAGACGACGCGCACTTTCGGATCGGCGGCGATAAGTGCGTCGAGCGTGCTGTTGAAGCGGCGGCAATAGGGGCACTGGTAGTCCGAGAACAGCACCACCGTGACGTCGCCGTTGCGCGTACCTGCGACCGGGGCCAGCGCGTCGGTGCGGATCTGTTCGCGCAATTGCCGGGCTTCGGCAGACGCTGCGGCGCTGTTCTTCTCCTGCGCGGAGGCTGACACCGGGGCGAGGCCGGCGAGAGCGATCAGGGCCGCGCCGGTGAGCGTGCGCAGCAGGGGGCGGATCATTGCGGGGTCCTTTCCAGAGCCTCGATCTGCGCGGTCAGTTGCGCGCGGGAAATCTCTCCGACGTGGCTGGAGACGATCATGCCCGAACCGTCGATGAACAGGGTTGTGGGCAGCGCTCGCGTGTCCAGCGCCGGGATCGCCTGCCCTTGCGGATCGACGAGCACGCGCTTGCCGGAAAGGCCTTCGTTTTCAAGATATTCGCGGATGCGCGGCAAGTCCTCCCCGGCATTGGCGAGATAGACCGGGATTGTCGCATCGCGGGCGACGTCCACCACCATCGGCATTTCGCGCCGGCAGGGGCCGCACCAAGTCGCCCAGATATTCAGCACGAAGGGCCGGCCACGCAAATCGTCGAGCGCCACGGTCTGGCCCTCTAGTGTGCCGAGCATGAGGCCCGGCGGCAGAGGATGCGGGGCGGGGCGCGTCATCGGCGTAAGCAGGCTCGCTCCCAGTGCCAGTCCCACCGCCGCTCCGCCCAGCAGAAATGCCGCGCGCGTCCGGCGCAGCATCGCGAAGATCGTCACGAGCGCGGCCAGCACGCCGGGCCAGAGGGCAAACCCGCCCTGCCACGCGGCCAGCGCTGACAGGGGCTCGGTGCGATAGGCATCGAGATTGGCGAGAACGAAGGCCAGCCGCGCGGCCACCAGCCCGATCAGGAGTGCGCGCCATGCCGCCGTATCGGCATGCGCCGCCGTGCGCCGCGCGATCCGGCTGCCGAGAAACAGGAACGCGCCGATAAGGACGAGCGCAATGAGCCGTTCCGTGGCGAGCATCAGCGGGCCGAGGGGAATGGAGGTCATGGCAAACAGGCCCTGAAAACGGCCTCTGGGATCAGGCCCAGGTGTCGGTGAGCTGCGTTGCGATCTCGATGTCGTTGAGGAAATCGACTTCGGCCCAGTCCATGCCTTCGATCGAGACTGTGCCGACCTTGCCGGTGGGCGCGATCGAATCGATGACCTTGAGGTACCAGTGCTGCACGCCTTCGGGGGTGCGCATCGCCTGCCGCACGGTCTCGCGGAACAGGTCCGCACCTTCGCCGCGGAAGGCGAGGAAGCCGATCGATTCGGAATTGGACTGCTCGGCGGTGAGCGTCTTGCCGATGTGGACGAGGCGGCCATCCGCTTCGCGCTCGACCTTCATGTCGTCGCTGTCGTAGCCTTCGGCCTTTACGTCGACGGTGACAGCGATGGGCCAGGGATTGCCGTCCTTGTCCTGCCCGCCCTGCTGCACCTTGCGCACGATTTCCTCGGAAATCAGCGTGTCGCCGTTGAGGATCAGGAAGTCGCCGCGCATCGCCTCGCGGGCGATCCAGCACGAGCCGAGATTGTCCGCCACCTTGTAGAACGGATTGAAGCGCACGGAGATCTCTACACGCGGATCGGCGATCGCGTTGAGGTGATCCTCGAGCATGTCGGTCATGAACCCGGTCACCACGTCGATGCGCTTCACGCCGCCGCGCGCCAGCATCTCGACCTGCCATTCGATCAGCGACTTGCCGGAGAAGTCGATGAGGCACTTGGGCCGTTCGGCGGTCAGCGGGAGCAGACGCGAGCCCTGGCCGGCGCTGAGAAGGATGGCATGTTCGATCATGGGTTTCGGACGCAATATGGTTGGGGGGAAGCCGCGGCCTCTAGCGGTTGCCGGGCGAAAGGGAAAGCCCAAGTCGGGCAACCTGCACCACGGCCGGGCGCAACTGCGCGCGTGAAACCTTGCAAGTGAAAGCCCCCTCGTCCAAATGCACCGCAATGTCCGCCAAACGTGACCGCCAAGAGAATGTTTCTCCCCTTGGGCGGATACTGCAAAACACTGCCTGGCTGCTCGGCGGCAAGGGATTCGGGGCCATCTGCGGCCTCGCGTACCTTGCCATCCTCACGCGTACTCTGGGCCTCAAGGACTTCGGCCACTTCTCGCTGATTTTCGGGACGGCGCAGGCGCTTATCGCGCTGGCCGGCTTCCAGACCTGGCGCGTGGTCGTGCGCTACGGCAGCGAGCACGTCCATGCCGAGGAGTGGGACAAGTTCGGGCGGCTCGGCATGCTGTGCGGCATGCTCGATGCTGCAGGCGCGGTGATCGGCTGCGCGCTCGCCGGGGTGGTGATCTATGGCTTCGCTCATATCCTCGAGCTCAACCCCAACTACATCGATCTGGCTTTCTGGTTCTGCTGCGCCTCGCTGTGGGCGCTGGTTTCCGCACCGACGGGGATCGTGCGCGCGCTGCACCGTTTCGACATGGCCGTCTATGTCGAAGCCATCGTGCCGACCGGACGGCTGATTGCAGCGCTGACGATCTGGATGACCGGGCCGAGCGTGGGACGCTTCCTGCTCGCATGGGCCGCCATCGATATCCTCGAGGCGATTCTCTACTGGGCCATGGCCCGGCGGCTCTGCCCGCAGGCGGTGCGGCTCGCCAATCTGGGCAAGTGGCGTCTCGCGCTGAAGGAAAACCCCGGCGTCACGCACTTCTTCCTGGTCACCTATGCCGGCGCGACGATCGATGCGACGATGAAGAACGGCCCGCTGCTGGTCGTCGGCGGCTGGGTGGGTACGCGTGCCGCCGGTCTCTACCGGCTCGCCTCGCAGATTTCGCAGTCCCTGAGCAAGCTTTCGACCCTGCTGACCCGGTCGGTCTATGCCGAAGTGGCGCGCGTGCGGGTCACGTCCGAACAGGCCGAATTCCGCAAGCTGGCGCTGCAGACCAGCATGATCGCGGGACTTGCCGGTCTCGTCGTGGTGGGCATAGCGCTGGTGGCCGGTAAGCAGCTTCTCGGTCTGATCGGCGGCGATGCCTTCGAAGGGGGCGCGGCCATTCTGGTGCCGCTGGCCATTGCCGCCAGCTTCGATCTTGCCAGTGTCGCTTTCGAGCCGGTGCTGCACTCGACCGGCCGGGCGCGGCTGTCGCTGACCGCAAGGCTGATCGCGGTTGCAGCGCTCGGCATCGGATTGGTGCTGTTCATTCCCCTTGGCCCGAGCGGCGCTGCCTGGGCCGTCGCCATGGCGGGGTTTGTCTCCTACGTGGCGATGGGCGTGATGGCCTGGCGCACGTTGCAGAAGATCAAGCGCGAAGAAATCGTTCCGGCACAGGAGGAAGGCGGCTCGACAGAGGCTTGAGGGCGGCTATCATGCCGGCCATGTCCCAGCCCCTCATTGCCGAAGCCGCCGCCATCTCGGATCGCATCGTGGCGCTCCGCCGCGCGATCCATGCCGAACCCGAAATTGGCCTGCACACCCCCAAGACGCGCGACAAGGTCCGCAACGCTCTTGCGCATTTGCCGCTCGAATGGCGCGAAGGACCCTCCACCACGGGGCTCGTCGCGACGCTGAAGGGCGGTGCCGGCGAAGGGCCATGCGTGCTGCTGCGCGGCGATATGGATGCGCTGCCGATGCCTGAGGAAACCGGGCTCGACTTCGCCTCGAAGGTTCCCGGCACCATGCATGCCTGCGGTCACGATGCGCATGCCGCCATGCTTGCCGGTGCCGCGGAAATCCTTGCGCGGCAGGCCGACACCCTGAAGGGCGAAGTGCGCTTCATGTTCCAGCCGGGCGAGGAGGGCTATCACGGCGCTCGCTTCATGCTCGAAGACGGGTTGCTGGGCGGCGAAGGGTTCGACCGGCCGCTGCCCGATGCGGCCTTCGCGCTCCATGTCATGCCCAATGCTCCGCACGGCCTTGTCGGCGGGCGCACCGGCGCGCTGCTGGCGGCTGCCGACCAGCTGCATATCACCGTGACCGGGCGCGGCGGCCATGCCTCGATGCCGCACGACACGCTCGATCCGGTCCCGGTCGCCTGCGAGATGGTGAGCGCGATCCAGACCATGGTCGCCCGCCGCTTCAGCGTGTTCGATCCGGTGGTGGTGACGATCTCGAAGATCGAGGCGGGGACCGCGCACAATGTCATCCCCGATACCGCGAACATGCTGGGCACCATGCGGACGCTGTCGCCCACGAACCGGGCGCGGCTGCGCGAGGAGCTGCCGCTGCTCGTGGCCGGGATCGCCGGCGCGCATGGCCTGACTGGCGAAGTGAACATCATCGAGGGTTTCCCGGTCACGCTCTGCAATGCCGGCGCCGTCGACTTCGGCGAAAAGGTTGCGCGCGACATGTTCGGCGAGGAGGCCTTCCTGCGGCTTGCCGATCCGATCATGGGGGCGGAGGATTTCGCCTATGTCCTCGAAAAAGTGCCCGGTGCGATGTTTTTCCTCGGAGTCAGCCACGAGGGCGACGACTGGGCGCATTGCTGCGGCATCCACTCGACCAGGATGATGGTCGATGAAAGCGTCATGCCGCAGGGCGCGGCCTATCTGGCCGGGCTGGCGACTACATTTCTGGAGCGCGGCTGGGGCTGACCCTGCGCCCGGAGCTTCGGGCCTCCTATCGAAACCTCTGCGCGTGCTGTGGTTGCAAGGGCCCTGACGCTCTGCTTCCCTTTTTGGGCAAAGAGGAACCGGGAGAGGGCATGGACAGGCTGGAACGCCTCGAAGCGATCGAGGAGATCCGCAATCTCAAGGCGCGCTATTTTCGCCTGATGGACACCAAGCAGTGGGCCGATCTGGCCGCCGTGTTCACCACCGACATGAAAGTCGTCACGCCCGATGGCCGCACCTGGATGACGGGCGGCGCGGCCTATGCGCAGAACCTGAAATCCTCGCTGGAAAACGCTGTGTCCTGCCACCAGGGGCTGACCGGCGAGCTCGACGTTCACGACGAGCAAAACGCGTCGGGCATATGGGCGATGCAGGACGTGATCGTATGGGAAACCGCTCATCCGCGCGAGGGCTGGAAGTCCATTCTCGGCCGCGGCCACTACCATGAAACCTACCGCTTCGAGGACGGTGCCTGGCGCATCGCCACGCTGACGCTCACGCGGCTCAGCCTCGACATCGAATGGCCTGAAGGAAAGACCCTGCAATGACCGACCTGAGCTTTGCCGACCACTTCGGGGCGGGCCGCGACGATAATCCTTATTGGAACGAAAGCGTGTGGTTCTCGCTCTCGATTCCGGAACGCCACATTCACGGGATGATCCAGTATTACTTCCGCCCCAACATGGGCATGCTCAATGGCGGACCGGTGCTGTGGGATCCCTCGGGCACCTACCAGTGGAACTGCCTGCACTACCAGTGGAGCCACTTGCAGGCGATGCCGGCGCAGGTGCGCGGCAAGTTCGACATGCAGGCCCGCAATTCGCTCTCGTGCCGGATGATCGAGCCACTGGCGAAGTACAAGATCGACTACGATAAGGATGGCCTGACGCTGGACCTGACATGGAACGCGATCGGCCCGATGCACGAGCTTCGGACCGGCGATGCCGGGCAGGCGGCAACCGCCAAGTTCCACATCGAACAGCCGGGCCGGATGACCGGCACCATGGTGCGCCATGGCGAGACGTTCACGGTCGACTGCTTCTCGATGCGCGACACGTCCTATGGCGCGCGTGAATACGAATCGCTGGCCTGCGGGGGCTATTTCTGGGGCATCGCCGATGGCAGCGCCTTCCACGCCATAGCCATGGGCGAAGGGCGCGAGGCGCGATCGATCGGCGGCTTCATCTGGAAGGACGGCGAGATGGCGAGCCTGATCTCGGGCCGCCGCGAAGTGCTGGAGTGGGGCGAGTTCGGCCCGGCCAAGGTATTGTGGGAGGGGAAGGACCAACTCGGGCGCAGCATGGAGGCGACCGGGTGGATCGATCCCGGCCTGGTGTTCACCGGCTATACCGATCACACCGTGGCCTGGTCGCTCGTGCGCTGGGACTGGGACGGCATAGAGCACTGGGGCGACAACCAGGAATTCTCGCCCGCCGAACGCTTCCGCCGCATCGCGCGGGGCGAAATCGCGCTGGGGGACCCGGCATGACCAGCGCCAGTCAAAACGGCGCGGGCCAGATCGTCGTCGTCAACGGCACGTCGGGCTCGGGCAAGTCGACCACCTGCGAAATGTTTCAAAGGCGGCAGGACGGCTACTGGATGCTCTACGGCATCGATCACTTCACCGCGAACACGTTGCCCGCCAAGTTCGGTCACCACGGTCCGCGTGCCAGTGAGGGGATCGAGGCGGTACCGGTCGATCCCGCCGATCCCGAGGGACCGCTGCGCTGGCGTTTCGGCCCCAAGGGCACGGCAGCCTTCGCGGCGATGCACGAATGGATGGCGGCCAGCTCGCGGCAGGGCCTCAACGTCGTGTTCGATCACCTGCTGATGAGCGATCCGCCGGTCCTGCAGGACCTCGTGCGCCGCACCGAGGGGCTGCCGGTGCTGCTCGTCACGCTGAAACCACCGTTCGAGGTGCTCGAGCGCCGCGTGGCCGAACGCCGCATGGACAAGAAGATCCCCGTCGATCTGCTGGGCGAGGATGCGGCGAGGAAGATCATCGACCGCCTCACCCGTTTGCGCCCCTGGTTCTACGAGGAAGTGTATCGCAACGAACTGGCCGACCTCACTATCGATACCTCGGTGCATGGGCCGGAAGAGGTTTGCGTGATGATCGAGGAGCGGCTGGCCGAGGGACCGGGCACGGCTTTCGACAAACTGCGTCGTACCTACGCGGGCGCCTGAACTACTCCGGGTACATGAAAAAAGGAGCGGGCCATCGCTGTGATGGCCCGCCCCGATTTTTTGATTCCGCGACTGGCGCTTACCAGGCCGTCGGCCTGAGCGTCAGGCGCAGGAATACCTCGCGGCCGCGATCCGGAATACAGGCCGTTTCGTCCACGCCCGCGGCATTGCGCTTGTCCAGACCGGTCAGCGGCGAGAGGAAGATCTGCCCTGTCGCACCGGAGAAGTTCGTGCAGTTGCCGGTGGTGAACTTGTTGAAGATGTTGTTGCCGATCAGCGACACGCTCCAGGCCTCGTTCTGGGCACCGAAGTTCAGGTGCGCGTTGAACTTGGCGAAACCCTTCTGATAGAAATCGGGACGGTTCTTGCCGAGATTGGTCAGGAATTTCGACGAGTACTGGACGTTGCCGCCGAACCCGATCTTGTAGTCGCGCCCGATGTCCGTGGTGTAGTCCAGCCCGGCGTTGATCGACCAGGTCGGCGCCTTGGGCAGCGGCAGACCGGCGAGGCTCTGCGAGGAATAGCGGATGAAATCGCCCGTGCTTTGATCGACCACGTAATTGCCCGCGGCGATCTCGGCGGGATCGGTGACCACGTAGGGCAGCTGGTCGCAGCCGTCCTCGATCCGCTGGCCGCCCCAGCACGGTGCATTCGGGAAATCGGTGAAGCGGGCGTGGTTCCAGTTCACGCTGAAGTTCGCGGTCAGCCCTTCCAGCGACGGTGGCCGGTAGGTGAGGTCGAAATCGACACCGTAGACCTTGGACTTGCCCGCGTTGATCGTGTGGATCTGCGGAATGCCGCCGGCGGCCACTTCATTGGCGCCGACCTGCAGGTCGCTGTACTTGTAGTAGTAGAACGCGGTGTTCACCAGCAGCGAGCGATCGGCCAGACGCGCCTTCACGCCCACTTCGCCGCCACGAACGCGTTCGTCGCCGAACGAGTTGTCCTGCCCCGGATAGGGCGGCGCGGTCATGATGAACGAGCCGGACTTGTAGCCCTGCTTGAGCGCGCCGAAGACCGTGAGGTCGTCGGTGGGCGTGAAGGTGACCGTCAGCTCGGGTGACCAGTTCTTCGACCGCAACGTCGGGTTGGCCAGCATGACCGGCGTCGGTGTCGCGTTGATGCCGGTCAGCGAAGAGGCGTCGTCGTGCCGCTTCTCGTCCGTGTAGCGCGCGCCGGCCGCAATCTCGAGCGTCTCGACCGGCTTGTAGCGTAGCTGTCCGAAGGCGGACTTCGCCTTGATGCTCACGTCGTTGATGCCCGCTGCGAGCGTCGTAAAGGCGGGATTGACGAAGTAGGCGAGGTTGCCGGCTACGATGACCCGGTTGCTGACATTGGAATCCTGGTAGAAACCGCCGACAAGGAAGTTCAGCGGGGACGCAAAGTCCGATTCAATGCGGATTTCCTGGGTGAAGTCGCGGCGCTTGAACTGGTTGTCGGCGATCAGCGACGGTCCTGCATATCCCGAGTTCACGCCGTTCAACATGCCGTTGACCTCGGTGTGGTAGTAGCCGGTGGTGGAATCGATGCTGATGCCGGATTCCAGATCGTAGCGCAGTTCGAGCGTGCCGAAGTTGGTCTTGTACTTCATGAACGGCACGCCGTTGTTGCGTGCCTCGGGGAAGGCGGCGGGATCGACATCCACGACATAGACGGTCCGGTCGACCTTGCAGTCGTCCGCCGGGTTGATGAAGGGAATGCCTGCCGGCGCACCATTGCCGTCGGGGCAGCTGCCGATCGGGGCGCTGCCGCCGATGACTTCCTTCTGCGTCGTGTTCATCTTCAGCCGGGCGCTGAAATTGTAGACCGGCTTCCACACGAGGGTGCCGCGCACGATGTACTCGTCGCCGCCGTTGTAGCGCCGGCTTTTCGGCGTGACGGCGCCGGTTCCCGGCAGCGCGGTCGCCTTGTTGATGAAGTAGCCGTCGTCCTTCTGGTACATGCTGGCGACGCGGATGCCGAGCGTGTCGCCCAGCGGTGCCGACATGATCAGCTCGCCGCGCTTCTGGCGGTCCTGGAAGCCATAGCTGGCCCGCGCGATCAGTTCGACTTCATCGCCCGGATCTGCGGTGTGGATGGCGATCACGCCGCCGGGGCTGTTCTTGCCATAGAACAGCGCCTGCGGCCCCTTCAGCACTTCGATCTGGGCCATATCGAAGAAGCCGACCGAATAGCTGGCACCCTGCGTGAGCTGGAGCCCGTCGATATTGAGCGAAACCGACTGGTCGACACCGGCGTCGAGCGAACTGGTGCCCACGCCGCGCAGCGAGATCTGTGCGCCGACGGTCAGCACGTTGTTGCCGATCTGCAGGCCCGTGACCTGCTGCGTGATGCTGTCGATGCTGGTGACCTGCCGGTTCTCGATCATTTCCGGCGTGATCACGGTCTCGACCACAGGCACTTTCAGCACCGATTCCTGCCGCTTGCGGGCGGTGACGATGATGTCGCCGTTCTGGACTTTAGGGCTGGCGTCGGATTCCTGCGCTTGCACCGGGTTGGCAGCGAGTATGGCGCCGACGGATGCAGCGGCCAGCAGAATGCTCTTGCGCATGATGTCTCCCCTCCACTTTTATATGTGTCATGCCGTCCGTGAAGAGAACGGAATGAAGTCAAAGGTTTGGATCTCCTGGCCAGCTCGATGACGAGGCATCTGCCTAAAGCATCTTTCGCCTAGGCGTTTTTCCTTGCGGGCAACACGCTTTGACTTGCGACGCGCAGAAAGGCGTTATTGCGCGCAGGATCACGCCGTGGATCATGCCGGGATAGGGCTTGGGAATGCGGGCGATTCCCGCCATGATCGGCGCATGGATTTCTGGCAATTCTGGGTCGATCGCGGCGGGACATTTACCGATGTTGTGACGCGTGCGCCCGATGGACGGTTCGCGCGGCTGAAGCTGTTGAGCGAGGATCCCGGCCGATACGATGACGCGGCGGTCGAGGCGATGCGCCGCCTGACCGGCGTGCATGAGGGCGATCTGCCCGCCGCCGAACTGCGCCTTGGCACTACGGTTGCCACCAACGCCCTGCTCGAAGGCAAGGGCGAGCCGGTGCTGCTGGCGATCACCAAAGGGTTTGGCGATGCCCTGCGCATTGGTACGCAGGAGCGGCCCGACATCTTCGCGCGCCGCATCGTCCTGCCCGATCCGATCTATGCCGAGGTTCTGGAGATAGACGAACGCGTGGGGGCGGACGGGGCGGTCCACCGGCCGCTCGATGAAGCGTGCGCGAGGGCAGGCCTGCAACAGGCGTTCGACAAGGGCTTGCGCGCCGTCGCGGTGGTGCTGATGCATGGCTATCGCCACACCGCGCATGAGGCGCGGCTGGGGCAGATCGCCCGCGAGATCGGGTTCACGCAGATCTCGGTCAGTCACGAGGTGGCGCCGCTGATCAAGCTGATCGCACGCGGTGATACAGCTGTTGTGGATGCCAACCTCTCGCCGGTGCTGGGCCGCTATGTTGCGGGACTGGAGGCCGGCCTGGGGCCGCGCGTCGATGCGCTCTACATGCAGTCGAGCGGGGGGCTGGCGACGGGCGCGGCCTTTCGCGGCAAGGATGCGATCCTATCGGGCCCCGCCGGCGGCATCGTCGGCATGGTGGCCGTCGCGAAGGAAGCGGGGTTCGATCATGTGATCGGCTTTGACATGGGCGGCACCTCCACCGACGTCTCGCACTATGCCGGGCACTACGAGCGCGACAGCGAGACGCGGGTGGCAGGCGCGCGGGTGCGCACGCCGATGATGCGGATCGAGACGGTGGCGGCGGGTGGCGGCTCTATCTGCCATTTCGATGGTGCGCGCTTCCTCGTCGGGCCTGAAAGTGCGGGCGCGGTGCCGGGCCCGGCCTGCTATCGGCGCGGCGGGCCGCTGGCGGTGACCGACTGCAACTTGTTGCTCGGCAAGCTGCGCCCCGGGCACTTCCCGCATCTCTTCGGCCCCGGGGGCGACGAGCCGCTGTCGCTGAAGGCTGCGTGCGAACGCATGGACGCGGTCCTGGCCGATGTGCGCGCGGCGACCGGCCGCGAAATGACGCGCGAGGAAGCGGCGGAAGGTTTTCTTGAAATCGCCGTTGCCAACATGGCCAATGCGATCAAGACCGTCTCGCTGCGGCGCGGCCATGACGTCACCCGCGCCGCACTGGTGACGTTTGGCGGCGCGGGCGGACAGCACGCGTGCAAAGTGGCCGATGCGCTGGGGGTGACGACCGTGCTGTGCCACCCGCTGGCCTCGGTACTGTCGGCTTACGGCATGGGATTGGCAGACCGGCGCCTGCTGCAGCAGCAGACCCTCGCCGTGCCGCTTGACGCGCAGGGCATGGCGGCAATCGAGGCGGCCGTTGCCGATCTCGGCGCTACTGCGCGCGCAGGGCTGGAAGCGCAGGGCGTGGCTTCGGGGGCCATCCGCACCGAAGCCACGCTCGCCATTCGCCCCAAGGGCAACGACAATGCCGTCGATGTGCCGGTGGGCACGCTGGAAGATATGCGCGCGGGCTTTCGTGATGGCTGGCAGCACCGCTTCGGTTTCGGCGCGGGCGAGGACCTGATTGCCGAAACGCTGCGGGTGGAAGCCATCGCCGGGGGGCACGTGGGAGGCGGGGCCACACTGACGCTGCCGCCGGAGTCCGCGCCCCCTGCGGAAATCGCGACGATCTGGACTGACGGCGCGGCCCACGATGTCCCGCTCTATCTGCGCGAAGGGCTGGCCGAGGGGTTCTCGGCGCACGGGCCCTTGCTGGTGGTAGATGACGTTTCGACCACGGTCGTCGAACCCGGCTGGTCGGTGCGCGTCGATGCCATTGGCAATCTCGTGCTGACGCGTGAGGCACCGCAAGAGCTGGCTGCCGATACCAGTACTGCATGCGATCCAGTGCGGCTGGAGATCATGAGCGCGCTGTTCATGGCGATTGCCGAGGAAATGGGCGCCGCGTTGCAGTTCAGCGCCAGTTCGGTGAACATCCGCGAGCGGCTGGACTTCTCCTGCGCCGTGTTCGACCGCGAAGGTCATCTCGTTGCCAATGCTCCGCACATGCCGGTGCATCTCGGCTCGATGGGCGAGAGCGTGCGCACCGTGCTGGAGCGCCGCAGCCGCGACGGACGCGGAATGCTGCCCGGCGATGCCTATGTGCTCAACGCGCCTTACGATGGTGGCACGCACCTGCCTGACATTACCGTGGTTATGCCCGTCTTTGCGGAGGGTAACGAGACGGCCCCGGCATGGTTCGTCGCCGCACGTGGGCATCATGCCGATGTCGGCGGGATCAGTCCCGGCTCGATGCCGCCCGACAGCCGCACGCTGGAAGAGGAAGGCGTGCTGCTCGATAACGTGCTGCTGGTCGACCGCGGCGCGCTGCAGGAGGACGCGATCCGCGACCTGCTGGCGTCGGGTCCTTATCCCTCGCGCAATGTCGATCAGAACCTTGCCGACCTGCGCGCCCAGATCGCGTCCTGCGCGCGCGGAGCCTCCGAACTAAGGCGGATCGCCGGCGAGCAGGGCAGGGCGGTGGTCGATGCCTATATGGCGCATGCACAGGTCAATGCAGAGAACGCGGTGCGTGCGCTGATCGACCGGCTTTCGGACGGCCGGTTCACCGTACCGATGGACAACGGCGCGGAGATCCACGTCGCCGTCACCATCGATCGCGCGGCACGCGGCGCGACGATCGACTTTACCGGCACCAGCGCACAGCTGCCCGACAACTTCAATGCCCCGCTGCCGGTGGTGCGGGCGGCGGTGCTCTATGTCGTCCGCAGCCTGCTCGATGATCCCGTGCCGATGAACGAGGGCTGCCTGCGGCCGATCACGCTGGTAGTGCCCGAGGGCTCGATGCTGCACCCCAAGGCACCGGCTGCCGTGGTCGCCGGGAATGTCGAGACCAGCCAGGCGATCACCGATGCGCTCTTTGCCGCTTTCGGCGCCATGGCGGCCTCGCAGGGGACGATGAACAACTTCACCTTCGGCGATGCGACGCGGCAGTACTACGAGACGATTGCTGGCGGCTCAGGGGCTGGACCGGACTTCGATGGCACCAGCGTGGTCCAGACGCACATGACCAACAGCCGGCTCACCGACCCCGAAGTGCTTGAGACCAACTTCCCGGTGCTGCTGGAGGAATTTTCGGTCCGGCGCGGGTCTGGCGGCGCGGGAGCGCATCGGGGCGGAGACGGAGCCGTGCGCCGGGTGCGGTTCCTTGAGCCGATGCGGGCTGGCATCCTTGCCAACCGCCGCACATTCGCGCCGTTCGGGCTGGCTGGCGGCGCGGATGGCGCGCCGGGGCGCAACCGGATCGAACGGACCGACGGATCGGTCGAGGAACTGGGCGCTACGGCAGCGGTCAGGCTCTCGGCGGGGGATGCCGTTGTGATCGAAACGCCGGGTGGCGGGGGATACGGGGCGGCCTAACCCATCACGGAACCTACCCGACGAGTTGAACTGGCGGCGCTTACGCCGCCACGTCCGCCCATTCCGGGTGCTTCTGGAACGCCGCGACGACGTAGCTGCAGACCGGACCGATCTTGAAGTCGTTCTCGCGCGCGTCGGCGACCATCGCTTCCACCAGCCGTCCGGCCACGCCCTTGCCGCCGATCGCCGGCGGGACCAGCGTGTGCTCGGCATAGCGCACACCGCCGCGCTCGGACCAGGTCAGCCGCCCGATGGCGTCATTGTCGGCGACGTGGGCATGGTACTCGCCGGAGGGTCCGTTTTCGTGCTTGGTGATCGTCACGCCGACCATGGGCTTCTCCTCGATACGTTCGAATGCTTGACGACGCGCGCGCCGCCTTACAGGGCATATGGTCATGCAGTTCATGTCCGACAATGCCGCCGCCGTTCATCCCGCCGTCTGGAGAGCGATGATGGCCGCCGATGCCGCCGATGCGCCCTATGACAACGATGCACTGAGCCGCGAGCTCGACGCGGCGTTCTCGGCGCTGCTCGGCCGCGAGTGTGCGGCGCTGTGGGTAGCGACCGGGACGGCCGCGAACTGCCTGGCGCTCGCCTCGATGGCGCAGCCCCACGGCGGCGTGGTCTGCCACCGCGAAGCGCATATCGAAATGGACGAGGCGGGCGCTCCCGGCTTCTATCTGCACGGCGCCAAGCTGCTGCTCGCCGATGGCGCGAGCGCAAAGGTCACGCCCGAATCCGTTGCCGCCGTGATCGATCCGATTCGCGACGACGTCCATCAGGTTCAGCCGCACGCTCTGTCGATCACGCAGGCGAGCGAGTATGGCTGCGTCTATAGGCCGCGTGAAGTCGCCGAGCTGGCGGCTTTGGCCCGAGAGCGCGGCCTTGGCTTCCACATGGACGGCGCGCGTTTCGCCAATGCCGTGGCGTTTCTCGACTGCGCGCCGGGTGAGGCCTGTGCGGGCGTCGATGCGCTGAGCTTCGGGTTCGTGAAGAATGGCGGGCTTGGGGCCGAGGCCATCGTGTTCTTCGATCCCGATGCCGCGCATATGATCCGCTATCGCCGCAAGCGGGCGGGGCACCTCCAGTCGAAGGGCCGGTTCCTCGCCGCGCAGATTCTCGCGATGCTCGAAGACGACATTTGGCTGAGCAATGCGCGCGCCGCCAATGCCGCGGCCGCCGAAATTGCCCGCGGCGCGGGGGATCGCTTGCTGCATCCGGTTGAAGCGAACGAAGTGTTCCTCTCGTGCACCATTGCCGAGCGCGATGTCCTGCGCGCGCAGGGCTTCGGCTTCTACGACTGGGGCGTCGACGCGGCGCGGCTGGTTACGTCGTGGGATGCGCAGGACGAGCATGTCTCGGCCCTCGCGCGAGCCATCGCGGGCCTGTGAGCAGATTGGTGAGTTCGGGGCGATGAGCGGCGATTCTGCACCTTCGATGCTGCGCCCGGCGGTGGCGCTGCCATTTCTGCTGGTCTGCCTGATCTGGGGCTCGACCTGGTGGGTGATTACCGGCCAGATCGGCGATGTGCCGGCCAGCTGGTCGGTCGCCTGGCGCTTTCTGATGGCGACACCGGCGATGTTCGCGGTCGCGCTGGCGATGGGCCGGAGCCTGAAGCTGGGCGCAGCCGGGCAGAAGCTCGCGTTCTTCGTCGGCGTGACGCAGTTCTGCGGCAATTACAACTTCGTCTATCGCGCGGAGCTGCACCTGACCTCGGGCATCGTCGCGGTCATGATCGCGCTGCTGCTGGTGCCCAATACCATTCTCGGACGCTTCCTGCTCAATCAGGTGATCACCCGGCGCTTTGCCGTCGGCAGCGTGATCGCGATTGCCGGGATCGCGCTGCTCCTGCTGCACGAGGCGCGCGAGGCGCCGGTGCAGGGCAAGGTGTTCCTCGGCGTCGGCTTCGCGCTGATCGCGATGCTCTGCGCCTCGGTATCCAACGTGATGCAGGCCAACGAGGTCGGCCAGCGGCTGCCGATGGTGAGCCTGCTCGCCTGGGCCATGCTCTACGGCACGATCTGCAATGTCGTGATCGCCTTGCTTACGGCGGGGCCGCCGGTGGTGCCGTCGAGCCTCGGCTACTGGCTGGGTACCGGGTACCTCGCGCTGTTCGGCTCGGTGGTGACGTTCCCGCTCTACTACACGCTCATTCGCCAGCTCGGCGCGGGCAAGGCGGCATACAACGGCGTGGCGGTGGTCGTGATCGCGATGCTGTTTTCGACGCTGCTGGAAGGCTACCGTTGGACGCCGGTAGCAATTTCCGGGGCTCTGCTCTCGATGATCGGGCTCATCGTCGCCCTCAGCGCGCGCAGGCCTGCCGCATAATCGGGATAGCGCGGCTGCCATTGCAGCACGCGTTTCGCCTTGCCGTTGGCGACACGGCGGTTCTCGGCATAGAACCCGCGCGCCATCGGGGAGAGTCCGGCTTCGTCGAGCGTCTGCAGCGGCGGCGGGGCCATGCCAAGCAGACGGCAGGCTTCTTCCACGACATGGTTCTGCGGGCAGGGCAGGTTGTCCGAGAGGTTGTAGGCGCCGGCAGGGCCCCGAAGCCCGGCGATCACCCCGGCGGCAATGTCCTCCACGTGCACGCGGCTGAAGACCTGACCGGGCAGGTCGATGCGGTGGGCCTTGCCCGCGTGGACGCGCTCCAGCATCGAGCGGCCGGGGCCGTAGATGCCTGGAAGCCGATAGACCCGTGCGCCGAGTGCCAGCCATGCCGCGTCGGCCTCGCTGCGCGCCGTGCGTCGGCCGGTACCGACGGGTGAACTCTCATCGACCCAGGCGCCCCCGGCATCGCCATAGACACCGGTCGAGGAGAGATAGGACAGCGCCTTGCCTTTCAACGCCTCGCCGTAGCGGTCCAGCACCGGGTCCAGCGGTTCGCCGCGCGATTCCTTGCCCGGTGGCACCGAGCACAGCACGTGATCGGCATCGGTCAGGGCAAGGCGTACCGAGCCTTCGTCGTCGAACGACAGCGTACCGTCGCTACCGGTCGAGACGACTTCCCAGCCGAGCGATTCGAGATGCGATGCGATGACCTTGGCGGTGTAACCGAGGCCGAAGATGAACATGCGAGGCATAGGAGAGGTTGATAGCTTCCCGCTCCCGTTCGTGTCGAGCGTAGTCGAGACACGTCGGTGCTACCGTGTCTCGACTACGCTCGACACGAACGGAGGGTGCGCGGGGACGAATGAATTTTCACGTCCCTGCGCTGGCAATCGCTTGGCGAGGTTCTAAGTAGGCAGGATGGACATAGCCAGCAGACCCGCCGATTCCGACGAGAACACCCAGATCGCCGATGCGGCCCCGCCGCCGCAGGCTCCCCCGGTCATTCGCCGCGAGGATTATCTGCCTCCGGCCTGGCTGGTGCCCGAGATCGCGCTCGATTTCACGCTGGGCCTTGAGGCTACGCGCGTGGTTTCCAAGCTGCATGTCGCGCGCAATCCGGACGGCAACGGCGCTTCGACGCTGCGGCTCAATGGTGATCAGATCACGCCGCTTGCAGTGCGCGTCGATGGCGCGGCGGTGAGCGACTGGCGGCTGGACGGGGCGGACCTGCTGGTCGAGCTTTCGGGCGATGCGCATATCGTCGAGGTGGAAACGCAGGTGACCCCGGCGGCCAACAGCCAGCTTATGGGCCTCTATGCCTCGAACGGCATGCTGTGCACCCAGTGCGAGGCCGAAGGCTTCCGCCGCATCACGTTCTTCCCCGACCGTCCCGACGTGCTCTCGACCTATTCGGTGCGCATGACGGGCGACAAGGCGACGTTCCCGATCCTGCTCGCCAACGGCAACTGCACCGCGCAGGGCGAGAATGCCGACGGGTCGCACTGGGCCGAGTGGCACGATCCCTGGCCCAAGCCGAGCTACCTCTTCGCGCTTGTGGCCGGTGAGCTGGTGTCCAACCATTCAACCTTCACCACGATGTCGGGCCGCAAGGTCGATCTCAACATCTGGGTCCGTCCCGGCGACGAGGATCGCACCCAGCACGCGATGGATTCGCTCATCGCCTCGATGAAGTGGGACGAGGAGACCTTCGGGCGCGAGTACGACCTCGACTTGTTCAACGTGGTCGCCGTGTCCGACTTCAACATGGGGGCGATGGAGAACAAGGGTCTCAACGTCTTCAACACCCGCTATGTGCTGGCGGACCCCGAAACCGCGACCGACGGCGATTTCGATGCCGTGGAAGGCGTGATCGGTCACGAGTATTTCCACAACTGGTCGGGCAACCGCGTGACCTGCCGCGACTGGTTCCAGCTCAGCCTGAAAGAGGGTTTCACGGTCCTGCGCGACCAGCTCTTCAGCGCCGATATGGGCAGCGAGGCGGTCAAGCGGATCGAGGACGTCCGCATTCTGCGCGCGGCGCAGTTCCCCGAGGATTCCGGCCCGCTGGCGCACCCGATCCGCCCCGATTCCTATCACGAAATCAACAACTTCTATACGGCGACTGTCTATAACAAGGGGGCTGAGGTGATCCGCATGATGCGGACCATGGCCGGCGCAGAGCAGTTCCGGAAAGGTACCGACCTCTATTTCGACCGCCACGACGGCGAAGCGGCGACCTGCGAGGACTTCGTCAAGGCCATCGAGGATGGCACCGGACTCGACCTCAAGCAATTCCGTCTGTGGTACTCGCAGGCGGGCACACCGCAGGTCTCGGTAAGCCTGACGCACGAAGGCTCCACCGCCACGCTCAAGCTGACGCAGAAGGTACCCGCCACCCCAGGGCAGCCCGACAAGCAGCCCATGCCGATCCCGCTGCGTGTCGCCCTGTTCGACCGCGACAGCGGCGCCCATGCCGGCGAGAAGCTGATCGTGCTCGACAAGCCGAGCGACACCTTCACTTTCGACGGTTTTGCCAAGCCGCCGGTGCTTTCGATCAACCGCGGCTTCTCCGCGCCTGTTTCGATCGACTTTGACCGCGAAGCCGAAGATCTCGTGTTCCTCGCGGCCAACGACGACGATCCCTTTGCCCGCTACGAGGCGATGCAGAACCTCGTCGTCCAGCATCTCGTCATGGCGGTCAGCGGCGGTTTGAACGACGAGACCCGCGCGGCGGGTCGCGCGGCCATCGGCAGGGCCTTCTCGGCCATTCTGACCGACCCGGCGCTCGACGACCTGATGCGCGGCGAACTGATGATCCTGCCGGCCGAAGGCTATCTCGCCGAGCAGATGCTGATTGCCGATCCGGGCGCGATCCACACCGAGCGCGAGGCGCTCAAGGCCTGGCTGGGCCGCGAATGCGCCGACGATCTTATCGCGCTGCACGACCGTGCTCTTGCCGTGCCCTACAGCCGCGACGCGGCGGCGCGCGGCGCCCGCAAGATCAAGAATCAGGCGCTCGGCTACATCGCTGCCGGCAACAACGAGGAAGGCGCACGCCGGGCTCTCGACCAGTATCGCGCGGCCGACAACATGACCGACCGTCAGGGCGCGGTGCTGGTCCTAGCCAGCCTCGACGTGCCGGAGCGCGAGGAGGCGCTGGCCGACTTCCGCAGCCGCTACGAAGGCAATGCGCTGGTCATCGACAAGTGGTTCTCGCTGCAGGCGGGCTCGTTCCATCCCGAGGTGCTCGCCAATATCCGCAAGCTGGCCGAACATCCCGACTTCACGATGACCAACCCGAACCGGGTCCGCGCTCTCTACATGGCGGCAGCGGTCAATCCCAAGGCGTTCCACGATGCCAGCGGTGACGGCTATCGTCTGATTGGCGATCTCATCCGCCGGCTCGATCCGATAAATCCGCAGACGGCTGCCCGTTTCGTGCCCTCGCTCGGGCGCTGGCGCCGGATCGAACCGGTTCGTGCCGCGATGATGCGCGAAGAGCTGGAAAGAATCGCTGCCGAGCCTTCGCTGTCGCGCGACGTGCGCGAACAGGTTTCCAAGAGCCTTGGCTGAGACCGCCGAGCCGGTCGAGGTCAACCGTGCGGCTTGCCTCGAGGGTTTGCCGCACGGCTTCCTCGGTCGTCGTGGCGGCGTCAGTCGCGGCGATGTGGCGGGGCTCAATGTCGGGCTTGGCTCCGGGGACGATCCGGAACTGATCGCGGAGAATCGCGCCAGGGCTGCCGAGGCTGTGCTGCCGGGCGCGCGGCTTGTCACTGTGTACCAAGTGCATTCGCCCGACTGTGTGTCGGTCGTCGCTGATCCGTGGACCGACAGCGAGCGGCCGCATGCCGATGCGCTGGTGACCGCCCGCTCGGGCCTGCTGCTGGGCATCCTTACGGCGGACTGCGCGCCGGTCCTGTTCGCGGATCGCGAAGCGGGAGTCGTGGGTGCGGCTCATGCCGGCTGGAAAGGGGCCATTGGCGGCGTGACCGACAGTACCGTTGAGGCGATGGAGAAGCTCGGGGCCTCGGCCTCGCGCATCGTGGCCGCCGTGGGGCCGTGCATCGCGCAGGCCTCTTACGAAGTGGACGAGGCATTCCGCGACCGATTCTGCGGCCAGGATCAGGCCCATGCGCTATTCTTCCGGTCCGGCCGGGCCGGGCATTACCAGTTCGATCTTGAGGCCTACGTTGCCGCGCGGCTCGCGGCCGTCGGAGTCGCATCGGTGGAGCGCCTCGGGCTCGATACCTATGCCCAGCCGGACCGGTTCTTCTCCTTCCGCCGCGCCACGCATCGCGGCGAACCTTCCTACGGACGACAGATTTCCCTGATCGGGCTCGACTGACCCGGTGAATCAGCGGCCATCGCCACTCGCCTGAAGATAGACCAAAAAGGCGGTTGGCATGGCCGATTTTCGCGTATATCAGGCCCGCGAAGTCGGTATCGGCACGGGGTACACCCGGTCTGAGCACCGTAACGGGGGATACCAGACTTAAGTTTGGGTCAGTTTCTTGGCCTGCTGACGGGTTTCCGGCAGTGGGTTGTCGAAAGCAAGGCAAGGGCAAAATGGCAGAAGAAGATGGCGTGCGGCGGCGCGATTTCATCAATATCGCCGCAGTTAGCGCGGCGGGTGTCGCTGGCGTTGGGGTTGTCGTCCCACTGGTGAGCCAGATGTCGGCATCGGCCGACGTTCTTGCGGCTTCTTCGACCGAGGTCGATATTTCCGCGATCCAGCCGGGCCAGGCCATCAAGGCCGTGTTCCGCAAGCAGCCGGTCTTCGTGCGCAATCTGACGCCCGAAGAGATCAAGGAGGCCAACAAGGTCGACGTCTCCAGCCTGCGCGATCCTGAGACGCTTGCCGAGCGTACCAAGGAAGGCAAGGAAAACTGGCTGATCACCATGGGTGTCTGCACCCACCTCGGCTGTGTGCCGCTCGGTGCCGGCGAGGGAGAGAACAAGGGTGAGTTCGGCGGTTATTTCTGCCCTTGCCACGGTTCTTCCTACGACACTGCCGCCCGTATCCGTAAGGGCCCCGCGCCCAAGAACCTCGAGGTTCCGGAATACGAATTCACCTCCGATACCGTCGTCAAGATCGGTTAAGGGCAAGCGAGAGGACAACGATCATGAGCTTTCCCTGGGCCAACGAGTACAAGCCGTCGCATCCCTTCATGAAGTGGATGGACGAGAAGCTTCCTCTTCCCCGCCTCGTCTACAATTCGGTTGGCGGCGGTTATCCGGTTCCGCGTAACCTCAACTATTTCTGGAACTTCGGGTTCCTGGCGCTGATCTGCCTGACGATCCAGATCGTCACCGGCATCGTCATGGCCATGCACTATGCGGCCAATACCGCAGTCGCTTTCGACACGATCGAGCACACCGTGCGCGACGTGAACTGGGGCTGGCTGTTCCGCTATGCGCACGCCAACGGCGCATCGGCGTTCTTCGTCGTCATCTACATCCACATCTTCCGCGGCTTCTACTACGGCTCGTACAAGGCGCCGCGCGAAATGGTGTGGCTGCTGGGCGTCGTGATCTTCCTGCTGATGATGGCCACCGCCTTCATGGGCTACGTGCTTCCCTGGGGCCAGATGAGCTTCTGGGGTGCCAAGGTCATCACTGGCCTGTTCGGCGCGATCCCGCTGGTGGGTGAACCCCTGCAGCAGTGGCTGCTCGGCGGCTTCGCTCCCGACAATGCCGCGCTGAACCGCTTCTTCTCGCTGCACTACCTGCTGCCTTTCGTGATCGTCGGGGTGGTCGTGCTGCACATCTGGGCGCTGCACATCCCGGGTTCCTCGAACCCGACCGGCGTGGAAGTGAAGACCGAGAGCGATACCGTTCCGTTCTATCCCTACTACATCGCCAAGGACGGCTGGGCCGTGGGTGCTTTCGCATTCCTCTTCGCGGCTGCGGTGTTCTTCTTCCCGAACTCGCTGGGCCACCCGGACAACTACATTCCGGCGAACCCGATGAGCACGCCGGCGCACATCGTGCCCGAATGGTACTTCTGGCCGTTCTACGCGATCCTGCGCGCCTTCACTCAGGACTTCTTCTTCATTCCTGCGAAGCTGATGGGCGTCCTCGCGATGTTCGGCGCGATCCTGGTCTGGTTCTTCCTGCCCTGGCTCGACAAGTCGCCGGTCCGTTCGGGTTCCTATCGTCCGACCTACAAGAAGTTCTTCTGGTTCGGTCTGATCCCGGCCATGGCGGTGCTGTTCTACTGCGGCGGCGCTCCGGCTGCGGAACCCTACGTGATGTTCAGCCAGATCGCTGCGTTGTACTATTTCGCGCACTTCCTGATCATTCTGCCGATCGTCTCGGCTATCGAGAAGCCGCTTCCGCTGCCCTACTCCATTACCGAGGCTGTTCTCGGCAAGGACGACGGCGCCGAACTGGCTCCGACAGCGTGATCAACAGCTAGAACGAAAGACGAAAGACATGGCACGCATTCTCTCGATCCTCGTCGGGCTGTTCTTCACGGTAGCCCTTCTCTGGTCGTTCGGCCTCGGTTTCTACACCTGGACGACCGAGCCGGCGGCAGCGACGGCCGAACACGAGTTCCACCTGCACCCGAAGAACGTACACTTCGCGAGCGATGGCCCGTTCGGCAAGTTCGACAACCAGCAGCTGCAGCGCGGCTTCCAGGTCTACAAGGAAGTCTGCTCGGCCTGCCACTCGCTGAGCCACGTCGCCTTCCGCGATCTGGAACAGCTGGGCTACAGCGAAGCTGAAGTGAAGGCGATCGCGGCCGGCTTCACCGTTCCGGGCACCGATCCGAACACCGGCGAATCCGCGATGGTTCCGGGCTCGCCGACGGATTACTTCCCGAAGCCGTTCGCCAACGACATCGCTGCCCGCGCTGCGAACAACAACGCGGTTCCGCCCGATCTCTCGCTGATGACCAAGGCGCGCCACAACGGCCCCGCCTACGTCTACTCGCTGCTGACGGGCTATCGCGATCAGCCGGCCGAGCTGCTGAAGCACTTCCCCGAAGCCAAGACCCCTCCGGGCCTGCACTACAACCCGTACTTCGCGAACCTCAACCTCGCGATGGCTCCGCCGCTCTCGGGTGACGGCCAGGTCGAGTACGGCGACGGCACGAAGTCGACGGTTGACCAGATGGCCAAGGACGTAGCGGCGTTCCTGATCTGGACCGCCGAACCGACGCTGGAAAAGCGCAAGCAGACCGGCTGGGCTGTGCTGGGCTTCCTGCTCTTCGCCACGATCCTCGGCTACATGTCGTACCGCAATATCTGGTCCGACAAGAAGCATTGAGATCGGGTCCGTTGACCTGAACGCAGGCGCCCCTGCCATCATGCGATGGCGGGGGCGCTTCGCATTTGTGCCGCCGGAGTGAGATGTGACACCTGAAGAGCTGAAGCAGCTGATCCGCACAGTTCCCGACTTTCCCAAGCCGGGGATCATGTTTCGTGACGTAACGACGTTGATCGGGCACGGCGCCGGGTTGGCAGCAGCGACCGAGATCCTTGCCGACAAGGCGCGTGACGCCGGGGCGCATGCCATTGCGGGCATCGAGGCGCGGGGTTTCATCTTCGGCGCCGCAGCGGCCGCGCGGCTGGGCGTGCCGTTCGTGCCGGTGCGCAAGCCGGGCAAGCTTCCTGTCCCGGTTCTGGCGATGGACTATGCTCTGGAGTACGGAACGGACACGCTCGAGGTCGATCCGGCCGCCGTAATCGATGGCCAGAGTGTCGTACTGATCGACGATCTCATCGCCACGGGCGGCACGGCGCACGCCGCCGTGCAACTGCTCCGCCGGGCAGGCGCGGTCGTATCGCGGGGTCTGTTCGTGATCGACCTTCCGGCACTGGGCGGCGCGGACCGCCTGCGCGGTGCCGATCTCACGGTCGATGCCATCATGGCATTCGAGGGCGACTGACCGGTCTGCGCGACGGCTTTGGCCGCGTTAGCCGCTCAGTGACTGTCGGTCTCGTTCAGGCGGGAACGGTGTCCTTGGTGCTGCCGGACTTCTTGCCGTTACCCTTCTTGTCGCTTCCCTCGCTGTCGTCGACGAGGGCCTGAACCGTCTTCGACGTGGCGACCGTGCCCAGCTCGGTCAGCGCAAAGAAATTCGCTTCGATATCGGCCAGGTCGTAGAGGTAGTTCACCATGACCCCGTGCGATTGCTTCTGCCCGTTGGGCGACAGGTCGGCATTGGCATGGACCGCCTCGAGCCGGGCCCCGTTGCCGAGGTGAAAGCGCGCGACCGGATCGGCGGGCTGATTGCCGCGGCCCTTGGCCGTAACCAGATAGCGCGCGGCCAACTGACGCAAGTCCTTTGCGCCGGGCACCTTGGCATCGGCACCGCGCTCCCTGGCGAGCCACTTGGCAAAGCCAGGCACCGGAGAAAGTGTCGCGAAAGTATCGAGGTGCGGCAGCTCCTCCTTGAGCAGCCCCACCACGCGCTTGATCAGGTGATTACCGAAGGGAATGCCCTTCAGCCCCTTCTGGCAGTTGCTGATCGAATAGAAGATCGCGCAGTTCGCCTCACGCGGATCGATCGTCTCGCGCTCTTCGGCGATGATCTGGTGGATGCCGCCGGGCAGCTGCGGTGTCAGCGCCACTTCGACGAAGATCAGCGGATCGTCGCGCATCTGCGGGTGGAAAAACCCGTAGCAGCGCCTGTCGACGGGTTCGACGCGCCGGCGCAGGTCGTCCCAGCCATGGATTTCATGCACCGCTTCGTAACGGATGATTCGCTCGAGCAGGGCTGCGGGCGAATCCCAACCGATCCGCCGCAGTTCAAGAAAACCGGCATTGAACCAGGCCGTGAACGCGCTTTCCAGCTCACGGTCGAGCGCGGCGAGGCCGGGCGAGGTGGATGCCTTGGGCACGGCCAGCAGGTCCTCGCGCATGCCGATCAGACGCTGGGTACCCTGCGGAGCGAGGTTGAGCTGATTGATCAGCTTGGCGCTCGGCGATTCGGTTGCGGCATTGAGCGCCAGCGCGGACGCTTCGTCGCGCTTCTCGTTCCACTTGGCGATCGCCTTGTCGATCGCCTTGGCATCGGCCGGATGCAGGTCGTGGACCTTGGCGAGGAAGTCCTGCCGCGCTTCGAGGTCGGTCGCCTCGTAAAGATCGAAGAACGCCGAGGCCAGTGCGGGGCCCGATGCGCGTCCGCGCAGCGAGAGCAATGCATCGGCGATGTCGAGCAGGCTCTCGCCGCTGTCCTGCCGCGGTGTGGCTACGCCGATTCCGCGCAGAAGCTTGCCCAGCCCGGAATTCATCAGCAGATCCAGGGGATTACGCCGCCTTGCGGGGGCGGAAAGCTCCTGGACGGTTGGTTGGCGTGATGCGTTCATGTGATGTGAATCCTCATCTGCTGACACCCGATGCTATCATTGCTGCATCTGCGAGAGAATACGGTAGCTTCCTTCAACATGGACTTGAGAACGCTCTTGCGCACCCCTGGCTGCCCAAAATCGTGACCGCATGGGCAAGATGCCGCCCCCGCGATCCGGAACAGGTGACTGAAATCATCCTGAAAGGATGCACCGAAATCGTCAGAGAACCGTTGACGAGCCAGTCGAAATCGTGGCAATCGGCGCCACTCGATGCGGCATCGCCGGTCATGGTCCGCGGACCTGAGCGAGCGGGTATAGCTTAGTGGTAAAGCCCCAGCCTTCCAAGCTGGTTATGCGGGTTCGATTCCCGCTACCCGCTCCAGTCGCTCTCAACATTCTGAAAATCAGCCATTTTCTTCCGATCAAGCCTCAGATTCCCACGTTTGGGTCACAAAGGTGGGTCACAACCATGCCCTCGAAACAGACGTAATCAACGAAAATCGTTCGGAAAATCGTGTCGAACAGTGGGTCACAAAGGTGGGTCACAAACGATCCATTCGCGGACTTTACCAGCGAGGGTCGATCTACCAGTTTCGCGTTCGGGTTCCTGCCGATCTGCGGAATGTAATTCCCCACAGCCATTTGAAACGATCCTTGCGAACAGGCTGCCGATCATTGGCCATTCGTCTCAGTAGGAAGGTTGCCGCCGAGATAGAGGCATTGTTCGACGAGGCTCGGCGGCGGCGGGGCCTACCCCATGATTCGCGGATATTAGGGGAAGAACCTGTTTCGAAGACTGTTGCTGAGACGATGCCGGAACGATCTGAGGCGACGGTTCGGGAGAAAGCAGGTCCCACTCTGTCGGACATCTATGGGCGGTATTTGCAGGACCCGACCAAGCGACGTTCCGATCGCACGATGTTGGCTCACCATACGACCCGGCGCGTGATCGAGAACGTGTTCGGTTCGGATAAGTTGATCGCAGATATCACGCGTGAGGATTGTCGAGAGCTTCTGGAAATCCTTCGATGGCTACCCGTCAATTTTGGGAAGAAGTTCGGCTCTATCTCGGTGCGAGAAGCCGTGGCGATCGCCAAGGCAGATACCCACATTAAGACGATCAACGCTACGAACCTGAATGCCTATATGGCTCGTTTCGCGACAATGTTGAACTGGGCCGTGGCTGAGGAGTTCATAGGACGAAATCCTGCGCGGGGCCTGCAATTGGCGGAAACCGTGCATCCGCAAGACCGTCGCCGACCATTCGAATCATGGCAGCTTCGCCGCATTTTTCAGGCCCCGATTTACACGGGATGCCGTGACGATAAGCAGGGGTATGCAATTGCGGGAAATGTAATTGCAGAGGGCGCGCGATACTGGGTTCCCCTTATCGGATTGTGGTCTGGGATGAGATTAAATGAAGCTTGCCAGTTGGATGTGGCGGACGTGCGGAACATAGAAGGGGTGCACTGCTTCGTAATCACACAGGAAAGCCTTTCAGGGACACGCGACAAGAGCCTGAAAACCAAATCAAGTGAGCGATTGGTGCCATTGCATCCGACGCTGATCGATCTAGGCTTCTTGGCATTCGTCGAACAGCGCCGGAAATGCGGCTCACTCAAGCTCTTTGATGACCTTCCAGCGGGAGTAAGGGGTTTCCGCTCGGTTGCCTTTTCGCGATGGTTTTCGAGATTTCTGGTTAGCGCTGAGGCTACGTCACCGCGAACCTGCTACCATTCATTTCGACACGGTTTCAGAGACGCTGCGCGCAACGCTCGCATTGACCGGGATATCGCCCTGCGGCTTGGTGGGTGGATCACGGGCGGCACTCATAGCGAAACCGCTGATGACTATGGGGCGGGATATCGGCCGAAAGTTCTTTATGATGCTATTTCCGCAATCGAGTATCCAGAACTTGATCTCTCCCATCTCCTAGATCGGAGAAGACTGCGAATGTGAACAGTGCCGGGTTTTTGCCTCAGGAGCCGACTTTCTGGAATAGCCGACGTTGTAGTCGTTCGACGGGCGGCTTACGCGTTCTCCATGAGCATTGATGCCAAACTGCAAATGGTTCGAATTGTCCTGCATTGGGCGTGGGACCCCATCGGCGTTCGTGGGATCGAAGGTGCCACTGACGAGTACGACATGTACGCCCCGAATGTGCTTGAAATGCTCAAGGCGAATGCGACCGGTGAGCAGATTGCCGACTATCTGACGGGTGCCGTTCGGGATCGAATGGAGCTACCGCCCAAGCCTGACAGGGATAAAGATATCGGCGAAATGCTGCGGCAACTTTACGACATTCGCCAATAACGATCCAACGCCCGCGTCCCCGACCTTGCCTTCCTACGACCAAGTTCGGCCGGTGCCGACAGCGGTCGAACGTTAACCTGAACGGCAGCGTTTCAACCTTTTAACAGAAGAGCAGCCTTTCCGGAGCCGCCGACAAAGCTGTCATTGGTTTGATCCCCATCGGTTGCTATCGGGAACTTGCTGGAGGTGGATTGCGATGGGGCCAACGGAATTTGTAAGAGCGTGCCGAAATGAGCGGGACGCTCTGCTAGAGGCTTTCACGGACCCGGCAGGGCAAACTGAAGTGTCATCACGCTTGCTAGAAGCCAATCTCACGCAAATTCAGCGGGAACTGGTAGTAGCGGCGATAGGGGTGGCTTTGACAGACACCATCTACACGCTCCTGCTCGCTCTCGACGGGGCAGCCTCTCTTGATGGCGATCAGCGGTCGTTCACCGTCACTGACGAAAGCGGCACAGTCATATCGAATGGCGATGGTCGTCTAGAGGCAGCAGCTTGGGACGCCTTTCACTCCGTTTGAGAGTGTCCGCTTGCCCCGACATAGCTGTCGTAGGCGGTCTAACGGCAGCAACGTCGGGGGAAACGGACATTGACTTCCTAGCTGGATCGTGCGGAACTCGGGCCGATGCCGCACGTCGCTCTTGCCCTTCCTGCGCTTTTCGCTGCGAGCGCGGCTTATGCAGGTCCTAGTCCCGCAGAATTCGCCAATGCCGTCGCCGAATTTACGGGCAAGTCGGTTTCCGTCACTGACATTCGTCGCCTGTCATGCAAGGGCTTCGACGAAGAACCTACTGAAGCAGAGTGCAAGTGGCAGCAGAGGAGCGAGAAGAAGTGGAAGAGCTTTTCTACTTACGTCGCCGTTGATCGAACGGGATGGCACCTAATTGACGCCCCAAGCCTGAACCGCTGATGTCCGCAATGTCGGCGGGTCCGGAAAGGCGGGTTTCCGGTTAAAAGGTTGAAACGCTGCCCTTGGTCTGAATGGTCGGCTGCTACCGACGCCGTTGCTGCCATACTGGGTGACCGCAAAGCCGGGGGGAGCAGTCGTTCAGATTTCGCGGTGCGGGAACGCCGCGCTCGGCCTGTTGTCAAAATACAATCTTGCCGCAACGAATGCGCTTCCGGCAACAGCGATGTAGAGGGCGACAAAGAAGACGTCAGGAAGAGTAGTCAACAAGAAGATGCCAAACCAAATCGGTGCGAAGAGGACCAGAAATCCGCACGTCGCCAGACCGGCAATCCAGTCACCCCGCGCTTGGTGAATGTGTTTCCTTGCTTGAGTCGTCCACAACGCAAGCAACGAAAACACATCCAGAATAAGGCTGACGAGGAAGATGGGAGAAAATTGATAAACGGGTATCCCGCTTTCCCAAACTCCCTTTAACGTGAAGATGACTACCGCAGCGGTTACGATGGTGTAGATCAGCCGGACGAAATGGCTTTTCGTGAAGACGATCAGTAAGACTGCAAGGAGACCAGCTTCGAATAATACTGCGTCGATACCACGGTCACCGTCGTGCCAAGTGAGAAGCCAATGGCCGATAGCGCCTGCAAACCATAGCGCTGCGAATAACCACAGTATGATGGGCTTCCTCAAAGTTGGTCTTCCTCAGCGTTATTCACCTACCTAGCTCCGCACCATCATGTCAGCAATATCGGCGGTTCCGGAACGCCCGGTTGCCGGTTAAAATGTTGAAATGCTGCCGTTCACCTGAATGATAGACGGCTTCTGTCGATTGCCAACCTTGTGAACAGGCTGCCGATCATTGGCCATTCGTGTCAGTCGGAAGGTTGCCGCCGAGATAGAGGCATCGTTCGAAGAGGCTCGGCGGAGGCAGGGCCTGCCCCATGATTCGCGGATATTAGGGGAAGAACCTGTTTCGAAGACTGTTGCTGACACGATGCCGGAACGATCTGAGGCGACGCCTTTTTTGCGGGCGATGGATCGAACGGCGGATGTTGGATCGCGAACTGCCGGAACCTGATCGACTGCATCTGGACGTCGGGATTTGGCGTTTGAATGGCAACAATGGGTCGGTCACCGCAGCGGCCATCCATCGCCATGATAGAGCCGCTTGCATGTGATACATTGAGCCACTCGCAGAACTCTGGTCGCCAAGTAGGCACAGCGCTGCTATCGGCTCGTCTCCCTGTATCCGGAAACGGATCTGCGGCCTTGCGTGCTACGTTCACTCGCGAGGATGAATTTCTTCGAGCGTAGATTTAAGGTGTTTAAAAGATGGCATTCGACAGGGGAAATCGCGGCAATGGCCGTGACCGGTTTGGCGGTGGTGATGACCGCTGGGGTGGTGGCAACGATCGCTTTGGCGGTGGCGGTGATCGCTTCGGCGGCGGCCAGCGTGGCGGCTTCGGTGGATCGCGCGGCGGCGGTTCGCGTGGCGGCCCGGGCCAGGTTGTCGGTCAGGGGCGCGGCACCGTGAAGTTCTTCAACCCGGACAAGGGCTTCGGCTTCATCCAGCTTGAGAGTGGCGGCGATGATGCCTTCGTGCACATCAGTGCCGTGCAGTCGGCCGGTCTTGAGACGCTGGCTGAAGGCCAGCAGCTGGAATTCCAGCTGGTCGAGCGTAACGGCAAGGTTTCCGCGTCGGATTTGTCGATCGTCGGTGAGGTCGTCGCCGCCGAACGTCGCGAACGGGCGCCGGTTCCGCGCCAGTCGACCGGCGAGAAGGCCACCGGCACGGTCAAGTTCTTCAACGGCGCCAAAGGCTTTGGCTTCATTGTGCGCGACGATGGCCAACCCGACGCGTTCGTGCACATCAGCGCCGTCGAACGCTCTGGTCTGCATGGGCTCTCCGAAGGCGATCAACTCGAATTCGAGATCGAGATCGATCGCCGCGGTAAAGCGTCTGCCGTAAACCTGGTCCAGCGCTGACGGGGATTGCCATGGCTGCCGCTGGTGGTCATGGCCTCGTCTTCGGCTTTCCGGGATCGCATCGCGATCGGCAACGGAAAGCACGCGCCATATTTGAGCGCCCTGATCCAAGCCGCTTTCGACAGAATGCCGGCAGGGGCAGGGGCTCGTGTCCTTCAGCCGTATGCCGAGCGCATCCGGCTGCGAGCGGGCCAGATTTCTCCTGGGACCGATGCCCGGCCAAATTGCTTGAACCCCAGGCCTGGGTTCGTTCAATTCTTGTCTGAAAGGTTGCTCTTCGGCGGCCATGTCAGGCGAATGCTCTGAAAACCTGGTCTTGTCCTGACGGAACGATCGTCATGAAAAGGCTCATAAGGCGATGACCGATTGCATGACTAACGACGATCGCAGCGGCGACAACGACTCACCCCTTATCGACTTTGACAATGAGTCGGTCCAGCGGTTCATCTCGCGCGCAAAGAGCAAGGGCGTCATCACGGTCAAGGAGTTGAATGCCGCCCTGCCGCAGGACCAGATGACCACCGATCAGATCGAGGACATCATGGCCGCGATCTCGGAGATGGGCGTCAAGATCATCGAGGATGATGAGGAGGAAGGCGAGCAGGAAGACGGCGCTGAGGCCGTCGATGATCGCGATGACGAGTCCGTTTCGGTTGACGAAGGCAACGCCCGGCGCCGTCCTGGCGAGACCCGCAAGACGGACACGCTCGGGCGTTCAGACGACCCGGTACGCATGTATCTGCAGGAAATGGGCGCCGCCGAGATGCTCAGCCGCGAGGGTGAAGCGGCCATCGCCAAGCGCATCGAAGCCGGCCGCGACATGATGATCATGGGGCTCTGCGAAAGCCCCATGACCTTCCATGCAATCATCGGGTGGTCCGAAGCGCTCAACAATGGCGACATGCTGCTTCGCGAAATCCTCGATCTCGACGCGATGCTCACCAAGGAGCCACAGCCCGAAAATCTGAGCGAGGACGGCGAAGCCGATGGCGAGATTTCCGCTGCCACTGCTGGTCCTTCCTTCAAGGACGATAACGACTCCGTCGAGGACAACCCGGAGGAAGTCGACGAAGACGGCAACCCGGTCCCCAAACGCGGGGCCGAAGACGATGAAGAGGACAACACCCTCTCGCTCGCCCAGATGGAAGCCGCGCTTACGCCGGAAGCGCTGGAGAAGTTCGCGCTCATCACCGAACTGTTCCGCGCCTTCGAACGCCTGCAGAGCGAGCGCCTCGACGCTCTGGCGTTGGGTATCGACTTCCCGGCTGCGAAAGAAGACCAGTACCTGCAACTGCGCGAGGATCTCACGGCGCAGGTGGAATCGGTGCAGTTCCACGCGGCCAAGATCGAGCATCTGGTCGACAACCTCTACGCCTTCAACCGCCGCCTGACCGCACTTGGCGGACAGATGCTGCGTCTGGCCGAGCGCCACAAGGTGAAGCGCGCCGATTTTCTGGAATCCTACACGGGCCGGGAACTCGATGACAACTGGGTTGCCGAAGTGGCCAGGACGGACAAGAAGTGGTCTGCCTTCGCAGAAAATGAGGCTGAACCTGCCGAGCGCATCCGGCTGGAAGTCTCGGATATTGCCACCGCCACCGGCATGGCGATCCCCGAGTTTCGCCGCATCGTCAACATGGTCCAGAAGGCGGAGCGTGAAGCGCGCATCGCCAAGAAGGAGATGGTAGAGGCAAACCTGCGCCTGGTGATCTCGATCGCCAAGAAGTACACCAACCGCGGCCTGCAGTTCCTCGACCTCATCCAGGAAGGTAACATCGGCCTGATGAAGGCAGTCGACAAGTTCCAGTACCGCCGCGGCTTCAAGTTCTCGACTTATGCGACTTGGTGGATCAGGCAGGCGATCACGCGTTCGATCGCGGATCAGGCCCGCACCATCCGCATCCCGGTCCACATGATCGAGACGATCAACAAGCTGGTGCGCACCAGCCGGCAGTTCCTCCACGAGCAGGGCCGCGAGCCGACACCCGAGGAAATGGCCGAGAAGTTGTCGATGCCGCTTGAGAAAGTGAAGCGGGTTCTGAAGATTGCCAAGGAGCCGATCTCGCTCGAAACGCCGATCGGCGACGAGGAAGATAGCAGCCTTGGCAACTTCATCCAGGACGAGAACGCCGTGATTCCGGTGGACGCAGCAATTCAGGCCAACTTGAAGGAAATGGTCACTCGCACGCTGGCTTCGCTGACGCCTCGTGAGGAGCGTGTACTCCGCATGCGTTTCGGCATCGGCATGCCAACAGACCATACGCTGGAGGAAGTCGGCCAGCAGTTCTCGGTAACGCGCGAACGTATCCGCCAGATCGAAGCGAAGGCGCTCCGCAAGCTGAAGCATCCGAGCCGTTCACGCATCATGCGAGCGTTCCTTGATTAGGTACAGGCCGCAAGCCGGCGTTGCGGATTTTGGCCGGTCATTGCCGATGTGATACCATACGCGGCTTCGATAGCCGTCTGGCCATTCCGGCTCATCGATGTTCTCGATCCGCACTCATTCGCCAGAACACGTGCGGATGGTATCGCCGTCATACACACTTCCAATGCAAAGGGACGGCGCCGCATTCACTGCGGCATCCCGGGCGAATCCTGGCCGGCCCGTTTCCCTCCCCATGTTGCCCCCCCCCAGGCCGATGAGGTTGCCTGCAACGAGGCCAAGGGTGACGAGGAGAAGCCTACCATGCCGCCTTGCGGCCCTGCGGGGAGTTCTCCGTGGTTTCGCTTGTGTCCCCAGAATTGTACGACGTTGGCCGGACGCAGTGCCCGTCCATCCGCCGTATTCGTCGGCTGGCTCGTGGGGGCAACGGCGATTAAGACTTCGCATGGAGGGATGAATGGGACGGGCGCCTGGCAGGCATTCCCACTGCGGACTCGTGGAGGCTCTTCTGCGCCCGCCCCCTTTACCGACGCTTAGACCATAATTTTGTCTGCGCCGCTGCAGATCGTCCGGTTCTGGCACCTTGCGACTATTCCCGATCTCTTTCCCAATGCTGATGGGTGAGCGGACGTGCGAGGTTCAAACATCCGCAGGAAATGGTCGATTACGGTAACTGCTTTCACCACGTCTGCGCGCTTCCCATGCCTTTTCTCGCTCACGCGCGTAAGCCTTCTTCACGCGCACCCTGCTGATACCGTACTTCTCGGCAAGCTGCCCGAAGGTCGCCCCGTCCATCACGGCAACATAGATCGCCGCGTTGCGCTCTTGCTCCGGACCCGAAGCACTTTGTTCCATCAATTCACTCCAACGGTTGGGCTGTTATGGCCCGCCTACCCATACCGGCCATTCAGAGGCAAAATTTCCGTCCTGCGATGCCAATCGGCAGCCCAAGTTCAGGTGGACAGGATCGTAGTCGTACCTTGCGATCCGGCAACATTGAGAACAGAGGGGCTTTTTGCTACTGGCTCCCGTCCCAACGCAAAGCTCCCTTTGCTCTCCGGTAAGGAGCTTGCCATCGAAATTGATCATCCAAGGATAGACATTGCCTTCCTACAAAGCACCCTCTTTTCAAGACCGTATTGCTGCAGCCGGATCGGCCAAGCAGAAGGCTTTGGATGCCCTTAGAGCCAAGCCACCTGTCGATGCAGCAACTATGGCAGAGCGCCGCCTGGTGCAGGAAGCACGGGATCGGGCGCTTGCTGCCAAACGGGCTGCCAGGATTGAGGCTATTGCCATGGCCAAAGCGGAAAAAGCCGAACGCAAAGCGACCGCTGAAGCCGCAGCAGAACTCAAAGCCGCTAGGCTTGCGCCTGCCAGCGCAGCCGAAATGAAGGCAGCACGGGATGCACGCTACGCTGCGCGCAAAGCGCGCAAGAAATAATGCATACCAGCGCGTCACCCTAACCGGCTCGACGCACTGGTATACACACCTAAGTTCAGGAGACATCGTGGCCGACCTATATCAGAAGGCATTGGAGTCGGAGCGCAGAAGCCTGTGGGCTGAATGCAGGCTGAAAGGTCTGGCAAAAGATACTCCGGCGCGTATCCGAATAGCGGAATTGGACGAACTGCTTGCGCAGCATAAGGCCAAGAAAGGCGTCCCATCACGTCCGTCCGGCTCTGATGCAAAAACGCCGTGAACGGCTACGTCAAATTTGAAACGCTCGAGGGCGATGTTGTTGCTATCAATGCGGATCGCGTCAGCTTTGTTCGACGTTACCGTGGAACCGATCAAGCCAGCGCCATCAATTTCGAAAAAGGAAACTACATCGTCGTCAAGGGGAACCTCGAAGCGGTGATGCAAGAGCTTGCCAGCGCATAATTTGATCGATTGACGAATAGCGGGAGTTTGGGAAGCGTAGAAGCCGTTGCTGTGGTCGACCAGACCCGGTCGCAGCCAAAAGATTCCCGGGATTGGCTGGGGGGTCTTTCTTGGGCGGTGTTTTCTAACCTTCTGATATAGAATTAGAAAAATTGCCGATTTGGCTTCCCGCTACCCGCTCCAACTCCTCACAATCGATCTCGAGCGCCATTTCACGCGCTTGGCTTTGTCCCGTTGGTGCCGAGTAACGCACCTCACGTGGCCACGCGGAGACGAAGGCTGCGGGCCTGGATGCAAGGACCGCAGCCAGTGGCCGTTACTGTCCCTTGTCCGGTCCGCCGGCAAACCATGCCGGGACTTCGATGCCCATCTCCTGAGCGCGTTCGCGGGCGGTGGTCTGCATTTCCGTGCGGATGCGGTTGCGCTCCTCGAGACTGTTCGCGGCCCGCATGCGGTTGTGGAATTGCAGCCGTTCCTGCTCGGTCAGGATCTTCGAGAGATAGTAGCCGTCGCGCATGCCCGAGCCGGGGCGCTGCGGGCCGAAGGGCGCCGAAACGCCGAGATCGCCAGCGCGCTGGCGGATCGTGTTCTGGTATTCGGACCGGATCGCGTTGCGTTCCTGTGCCGTGTTCGCGCTGCGCATGCGGGCATGGAACTGCATGCGCTCCTGATCGCTTAGCAGCTGCCAGCTCGCCATCTGGCCGACGACCGCCTGGTCCACATGGATGCGATCGCGGTCGCGCAGGCGATCCTGGTCGCCGGTGCCGTCGCGCAGCCGGTCCTGGTCTCGATCGCGATCCTGATCCTGATCACCGGTATTGTCGCGAAGCCGATCCTGATCGCGCATGCGGTCCATCGTTCCGGGACTCGTCGGCGTCGGCATGGCCTGGCCACCGGGGCCGCCGCCCATTCCGCCACCGCCACCGGAGCCACGCTGGGCTAGGGCGGGCGCGGCAAGGCTGCCCAGGGCCGCTGCGGCCATCAGGGCGGTGATTGTGCGAGCTGTCGAAGAATTGGCCTTCATCTTCCTTACTCCTCCTCAAAGCACCTCTGAAGTCTTCTGCGTTCAGTCCTCCGGCCGCTGAACCTGCGGACCGATGCGGGCAATCACATCGCGCGCATCGAAAGCGCGCACGTTTTCGGCCGGCATGGCGCCACGGCCCATGCGGATTTCCGCAGTCGCCTCGAAACGTTCGATTGTCCGGGTCTGCGCACGGCTCGCCCAGAACGGGTCGCCGTAATAGGGATACCAGCTGTTCCACCCTGTGCCCGGCGCGTAATAGCGCCAGTACGGCCGCCAGTAGGCATAGTCGGATGCAAACCACGGATCGTAGCGCGGATCGGGATAGGTATCGCGGTCGACCTGGTGTTCGACTTCGCGGTCGACGATCACGAACCAGTCGTAGCCCTGCTCGACAGTCAGTTCCGCCGAGCGGTAGAGCAGGTACGATTCCACGGTCTCGCGCGAGGTCAGGCGGTTGCCCGAAAACGTCACCCGGTAGTCGCCCGTGGCGAGGCGTTCGTCGGAAAATCCGCCGGCGGCCCGGTTGGATGTCGATACGGGCTGGTATGGTGTGCTGCCCGTGGTGCTGCAGCCTGCGATGGCCAGCGACAGCGCCATCATTCCTGCAGCAAGGAAAGTTCGTTTGCCGTTTTGCATGAACACCCTCCTTGCGGGGCTCGGAAATGCCCCGAGTCGTAAATTATCGTTTTCTTATGTAGCTTCCCAAGCTGACAGTTGCTTGACCGGGATCAGGGCCCTGCCTCCAAAAGAGAAGGAGCCGGATTTCTCCGGCTCCTTCCCGTTTTTTGCGGCTCTTGCCCGGGCTTACATGCCCGAACCCGGACCGTAGGTGATCTCCACCCGGCGGTTCTGCAATTCGCGAACACCGTCGGCCGTGGGCACGCGCGGGTTGCTTTCGCCGAACGCCTGGCTGGAGATGGCATCGTCGGGGATGCCCTTCCCGTTCAGGTAGGTGCGGACCGAGGCATTGCGCCGCTGCGACAGGCCCATGTTGTACTGCTCGGTGCCCGAGCGGTCGGTGTAGCCGGCCAGCATGATCGGCACATTGTCGCAGTTGCCGTAGGCCGAAACCGCACTGTCGAGAACGGTAGCGGCTTCCGCCGTGATGTCCGACTTATCCCAGTCGAAGAACACGATGTACGGACCCGTGTTGCAGACCACTTCCGGAGCCGGTGGCGGCGGAGGGGGTGGAGGCGGTGGAGGCGGAGGGGGCGGCGGAGGTGGGGGAGGCGGCGGTGCCACTTCCTTGCCTCCGAACCGGACCACGAGGCTGCCGTAGAAGGTGTTATCCTTCAGTTCGCTCGAGAACCGGCCCTGATAGCCGATCCGGCCGGTGACTTTGTCGCCGAGCACGGCGGCCAGGCTGAAGCCGGCCATGACCGAGTCCTTGTCCGTCACCGGCGAGAGGACAGTGAAGTCGCTGCCCGCTGGGGCGTCGGCGAAGTAGCCCGTCGAGCGGAAGAAGCCGTCGCCGTCGTCATGACGGTACATGACCTTGGCTTCGGGGATCACCGCGCCCAGCTTGCCGGCCCACTTCAGGCCCGCCAGGAACGAGGTCTGCTTCTCGGTCTGGTTGTCGAAGCCCAGGTTGGCGCCGGGAACACCGGATTCGACGAAGGACTTCATCTTCACACTGGTGTGGTCGACCGCCGCGAAAGGCGTCAGCCACGTCGCGCCGAGCGGGACGCGGACACCGGCTTCTCCGTAGAACGAAGCGACGCGGTAGTCCGGTTTGCCCGAGAGCGTGCCGGCGGTCGACAGGATGCCCACCGTGCGGGTGCTGTCGCCGTTGAGCGAGGCATAGCTGCCGTTCGCCCGCAGGTAGACCGTACCGTTGTCGAAGCCGAGCAGACCGCCGATCTGCAGGCCGTCAGCCTTGATGTGGCCGCCGTAGCGGTCGAAGCTGGCGGTTGCCTTGCGGTAGCCGCCGAAGGCACCGAAGGTGAAGTGGCCGACGGTGTAGTCGAGACCGAGCAGGGCGAAGGTGTTGCCTGCATCGTAACCCGGTGCATTGCCGTCCGGATCGACGGCGGCATCGTTGTAGCCGCCTAGCGCCCAGACCCTGAGGCCGCCATCGGGCTCGCGGCAGGTTTCGATACCCTTCACGCTGATCGCACAGTCCATCTGGTCGGAGACCAGCGAGTCGATCTGCAGGCTGCCGTTGCGGACACTCTGCAGATAGCCGGCGTACATGTCGCCGGAGAGCTGCTCGAGCGCGGTCGGATAGGCATCCGGCCCCAGTTCGAACAGATTGGCGAGCAGGGTGCCGAACGGCGCTGCCTGATCGGGATCGTAGACCGCCTCGATCCCGTCGCCGGTAGCCTTCTGGTTGAAGGTCAGGCCCGAAACCGCTCCGAAGGGAACGCGGGTGATCGTCAGATCGACGGTGGCATCGGTGTCGTAGACCACGCCCGGCGTCAGCAGCGGCGAACCGGTGCTGGTCGCGACGCTGGAGAACGTCCCGTCGAGCGTGTCGGCGGCGACGATGTTGTCGTACTGGTAGACGTCACCGTAGAGCCCGTTCGGCGTGGATAGGTCGAGCATGAGATCGCCCGCCAGGCTGACGTCGGGTGCGTTGATCGTCGGATAGGCCGATTGCGCCACGGCCGGGAACTGGCTGGTTGGCAGTTGCAGCACCAGCGTGCCGCCGCTTGCCAGCGTGAAGTCCGCGACGTTGACTATTGCCGGGCCGTCGTATGCCGTGTTGCTCCACGGCATATCCGCCATGTACAGCGTGCCGCCGCTCAGGACGGAGAGCGAGCCGACATAGTTGCCCGCAGGTACGGCAGCGGTCATGACCGTCGCGTCGGCGGCAGCCGAATCGACCATGACCGGTTCGACATAGGGATTGATCGTGCCGTCGAGCAAGGTCGTTCCGTTCGATACGGTCATCGTATCGTCTGCGGACAGCAAGACATCGCCGTAGATGCCGCCATTACCCGTGAACTGCAGGTCGGAGCGGTTCGGCGCGTAGCTGAGGTCGATGGCATTGCCATGCTGCCACGTCTCGCCGCTGTCCGTGCTGGTACGCGCGATGATCCAGCCGCCATCGTTGACGAGCGTGAACACGTCATCTTCGGTCGGTTCGATCGGTGAGTACAAGAAGTCCTGGACCAGAATGCCGTAAGCCTGCGAGTAGCCGTCATTCGTGATCGCGCTGGCCATGATCGTGCCACTGTTGGTCAGCGTGGCGTTGTTGACGGCCGACTGCATGTAGATGCCGGCAGAGGTTGCGTAGGCGGGGACCGAATAGTCGGTCGCCACTGCTTCTCCGTCGGTGGCCACATAGGGAGAGCCGATCGCGCTTGCGGTCGCGCTCAACATGCCCTCGTTGACGATCGTGCCGGTGATGGCGTTGGTCGCGGCCTCTTGCCAGACGACCGGTTCTTCGTCCTCGCCGCCGCCATGGCCGTTCTGGCCATTGCCGTTCTCGCTGCCGCCGTGGCCGTGGCCTTCCTCGTCTTCCTCGACGACGACGGTCGGATCCCAGGTGGCGGAGAGTTCCATGCCGACCGCCAGGGCATAGGCGTAGTAGTCGGAAGTGGCACTCGCGGAGGTTGTGAAGGTCCCGCTGTTGGCGAAGGCCACGTTGACCGGCTCACCCCAGGCGCGATAGGCGAAGGCTTCCGCATCGGCGTACCCGGAATTCGGGTCCGAACTGGCGGTTGCCGCGGCAGCCACGTTCACCGTGCCCGAGTTGTCGAACCCGAACACGCCGCCGCCGCCGTCGCCGAGGCCGAACAGTTCCTGCTCGATGCCCACGACATCGCTTTCGGCATAGCCGTACATGCCATTGGCTGTCGCTGTGCCCGAAACAGTCACGTCACCGCTGTTGGAGAACAGCGTCTCGCCGTAACCCGACATTTCCGATTCCTGGAGGATACCGGACAGGATGCTGGTGAAGGCAAAGGCGGAGCCGGTGGAGTTCGCTTCCGACGTGCCGACAATCGAAATCGAACCGGTGTTGTCGAGTGTGGCTATGCCCGTGCGGCCCACGAAGCTCTCGGGCCCGCCTGCTTCCGCCGTCTGGACGATCGAGCCGTCCATGTTGGTGGTAGCGTAAGAGCCGGCGGTGTCCTCGTCAGTGCTTTCGGCCGTGCTGGTAGCCGACGAACTGGCACCGATCGCGATCGCGCCGTCGTTGACCATGTTGATGGCGATGGTCGCATCGTCTGCGCCGCTACCTTGGGCCTTCATCACGATGGCGCCGTTGGTGACGGCACCGGAATAGGCGTACCAGTAGCCGCTCGACAGGGCATTGGCGTTGACGAGCAGGGTGCCGTCGGCACTGTTGGTGAACTCGGTCGTGGCTGAATCGACACCAACGCCGTTGGTTGCGGCGCGGATGTGGATCAGGCCGTGTTCGCCGCCACCTGCCTCTGCCGTCGACCAGGCACCGTCGGTTGCACTGGTGCTTGTCGCTGACGCCGAAAAGTCCAGTAGGCCGTTGTTGGTCAGCGACGTGAAGGTTGTGGCATCGCCGGCACCGTTGCCCTGCGCGCGCATGAAGATCGCTTCTTCGAGGATCGCCTGCGCATCGCTCCAGGACGTGTTGGAAGTGGCATCGGCCGTCGAACTGGCGGTATAGGTGCCGTCGTTGACCTGGGTCACCGTGGCCGACCCATCACCGCCACCTTCGACAGTGGCTTCCTGATGCAGGCCGCCGATCAGTTCGGAACGTGCCAATGCACTTGTGGTCTGGGTGCCGTCATTGGTGGCATCGGCGCTGGCACTGGACGAGATGGTCAGCGTGCCGCCATTGATCAGCGTTGCCGAGACATTTGTGTTGGGTGCGCTTACCACCTGTGAGACGGCATCGGTGATCGTGGCCATCGCGTGAACGAAAGCAGCGTTGCTGTCGGGCATCGTTGCGACGGCGCTGGCCGCGATCGTCACATTGCCCTGGTTTTCCAGATAGAGGTCGGGCACGAAGCCTTCACCCTCGCCTGACTGGTGCTGCCAGAATGCACCGTTAGCCGGCGTGTCGATCGTTGCGGTCGCCGTCGGCGAGCCGACGGCACTGACGCCGCTGGCAACCACTTCGTCTGCCGTGACAGTATAGACGGGGGCGAGATCATCGCCCGGCGATGTGGTCGTGGTCTGGTCTGCCAGAGCCGGCATCGCCACGCAAAGCGCGGCAAGCGAGACGCTGACGGTCAAGCCGCTTCTCGTGAAACTTACTTTTTTCATATAGGTTTGCCTCCCTCGGTTCCCTGACCCTCGCTTCTCTTTCCGAGTCGACTCGTGGTCAGATGAGAACCTTCTAATATTACGACGGCATGTCGAATTTGACGACCGTCAACGGGGCGCAAAAAACTTGTTAAATTTTTGAAGACGCTGGCTGCGGCCATGGTCGTCAGCCGCGTTCCACGCAGGTATCAAGGGCGATAAAGGGGATTCGAGGGCGTGACGGAAAGCGAAGATCAAGCCGAAACCATCGCCTTTCTTTGCCGTGCAAAGGCATATGGCGTTGCCGATACAGTCAAACGCATCGACACGCATGCGGCCGTCGTATTCCTGGCTGGCGAATATGCTTTCAAGCTCAAGCGGGCTGTGCGCTATCCCTACCTCGACTTCTCCACGGTGGACCGGCGCAGGGCGGTCTGCGAGGCGGAGTTGAAACTCAACCGCCGCACCGCGCCCGACATCTATCTCGAGGTTCGGTGTGTCGGGCGGATGTCCGATGGGAGCCTTGCGCTGGGCGCGGGAGAGCCTGTCGACTGGGTCGTGGTCATGCGCCGCTTCCCGCCGGAATGCCTGCTGGAAGCGATGGCAAAGGAAGGGCCGCTGGCGCCCGATCTGCTACGCGATCTGGCGGATGGTATCGCGGCATTCCACGATGATGCGGAAGTCGTGCCTTGCGCGGGTGCCGATCGTGTCCGCAGCGTGATCGATGGCAACCGCGCGAGCATGGATGCCTTGTCGGACGGCCTCCTGCCCAAGGAGGATTGCGCCCGGCTGCACGAGGGTAGCCGGGCCCTGATGGAGGACCTGTCGTCGCTGCTCGACGCGAGAGCGCGGAGCGGTCATGTGCGGCATTGTCATGGCGACCTGCACCTCGCCAATATCTGTCTGTGGAAGGGAAAACCGACGCTCTTCGACTGTCTGGAGTTCGATCCGGAACTGGCAACAACGGATGTGCTCTACGATCTGGCTTTCCTGATCATGGATCTGTGGCAGCGCGGTCTGCATGAAGAGGCCTCGCTGGTCTTCAACCGCTACTGCGACATGCGTGCCGAAAACGATGGATTGGCGGCAATGCCGCTGTTTCTCTCGATGCGCGCGGCCGTGCGGGCGCATGTCGGCGCAAGCGCAGCGGGCCGTCAGGAGAGCGCCGCCGGTTTTGATGCCAAGATCGGGGAGGCGCGCGGTTATCTCTCGGCAGCCCTTGCCTTTCTCGACCGGCCAGTACCGCGGCTCGTCGCGGTCGGCGGGTTGAGCGGGACCGGCAAGTCGACATTGGCCGGGCGGCTGGCTGCGCATCTGGGCGGAGCGCCAGGCGCGCGATGGCTGCGCAGCGACGTGCTGCGCAAGCGGATAGCCGGGGTCTCGCCGGAAGACCGGTTGTCTGCCGATGCCTACACGCGCGAGCATAGCGAAGCGGTCTATCGGCGGCTTGGCGAAGAAGCGTGCATGGCGCTCGCAGCGGGTGCGACGGTGCTTGTCGATGCCGTCTTTGCCGATCCGGCGGAGCGTGCGGCCATGGCCGCCGTTGCAGCGAACAACGGCGTGCCTTTCAAGGGCCTTTGGCTGGAGGCCGATCCGGCGGTCCTGCGCGAACGGGTAGGGGCAAGAACCGGCGATGCATCCGATGCCGATGCCGCAGTGGTCGATCGTCAGCTGGACTATGCGCTCGGCGACTTGTCCGACTGGCATCGCGTCGATGCCGGCGGTACGCCCGATGCGACGCTGGCCGCTGCGCGCCGGGATATCGAACCGGGCTCCTGACGCGGCCGGGCCGCAAGGGAGCGCATGGCAGCCAGATACTTTCTGGCTGCGCATTCGATCGTGAAGGTCTCCGCGTAGCTGCGCGATGCAGCATCAAGGCGAGGGATACGACCTGCCTTGCCGATGGCTGCTGCAAGCGCGCTGACATCGCCCACGGGAACGAGAACGCCGCGTGATCCATGGCCGAGCAATGTCTTCATGCTGCTTGAACAGTCGGTGGCGATCACCGGCAGCCCCGCCGCAATCGCTTCGATGGCGACGGCGGGCACGCCTTCGTAGTCGGATGACATGAGCAGGAAATCGGCGCGCCGGTAAAAGGGATCGGGGTCCACGACATGTCCTGCGAACGTGACCCGGTCCTGCATCGCCAGGGCCGCGACGAGGGCCTCGAGTTTCCCCCTTTCGGCGCCGTCGCCGACGATGGTGAGTGTGTCGCTGGCATGCGAACCGCCGACAAAGGCCCTGATCAGCAGCGGTAGATTCTTCTGGCGCGCCAGTCGTCCCACCGCGAGGAACCGCAGCCCCCGATGCAAGGGAGCTGCCTGCTCGCGTGGGATGCCGCTCAGCTTGGCAAATCGCTCGGCTGTGAGCGCAGGGTCGCAAATGGTGACGACGCGATCGGGCGTGATACCCAGCGTTTCGACGATCTCGCGATTCATCGGCCCGGCAAGCGCCACGAAACGGTCGAGCATCGCCCGCTGCACCTTCAGCCAGAGATGGTAGAGGTGGCGGTATCCGGGCGGCAGGTCGCACCGGTAGAGGTCGTTGCTGATCTTCACCAGCACCGGCGGGCAGCGGCGGCGTATCAGCAGGCGCATGACTACGCAGACGACCGCGTACGTATTCCCGGCGCAGAACACGACATCGGTGTCCTCGCGCCGGAGGTAGCGGAACAGGCACCACATCATCCAGAGCGTTTCGAAGGCGGCGGTGGAGATGCGGCTCGGCAGGCTCCAGTAGTCGAGGTCGCACGGCGCGCGGGACCTGTCTGCGCCCTCGTCCCGGCCCAGCACGACGCGGACATCGTGGCCGGCAGCGCGCCAGGCACTGGCGAGATTGAGAGCCACTCTCTCGACGCCGCCGGGTTCGAAGCTGTGGATGGGGATCGCGATGCGCAAGGGAGCGGGCATGAGACCAAGACGCTCCCGTCCCGCGGCATCCGCAGTCGGCGGGCGCAATCTTTTCAAAAGCTTCCAGCCTGCGTCCAGGTCACCTCCGGACAATTTCCCGCATCCCCGACTGCAGATCGTGCGTGCGCACGGTGTCGGCATATCAACGCGCGCGTGTCTCTGCAGAGCTATTCGGCCAGTCCCTCGTCGCGTCGGGCCCATGCCTTCCATGCGCTCGCCCGCAGCTATCTGGCGCTTACACTGTCGTTGATCCGGTAAGTGGCGACAAAGCCGAGATGGTCGGAAAGGTCGAAGCCGCCATTGGCGAGGCCGAACGGTACATCGACGTTGCCCAGTTCGAGTTGCGATCCCCGCGCAGGGCGGAAGTACTGCTTGTCCTTGGCGCGCTGTTCGACCGCGACGAAATCCGCATTCTGCTTCGTGGCGAGCGGGCTGGAGGCGGCTACCGTGGCTATCGCTTCGCGCCCTTGTGGCAGGAACCCGCCGTCCCGGCTGGCAGCGGCGCGCCGTATCGGATCGTGCCCGATGTTGAAGTCTCCGCCGAACACGATGTCCTCGTCCGGCCCGGTTTGCTGCGCGACGAAGCGGCGTACCGCAGCAGCCTGCCAGGAATAGGCGGCATTGGCCCGCCGGACCGATACGCCCGAGGCATGGCGCGAGTTGAGGTGGGTGTCGATCACCGTGACGGGCTTTGCAGAGCCAGGCACGGCGATCTTTGCCAGGAGGACGCCCTTGGCCGCGAGACAGTCGAACCCGGCACAGGCATCCTGCGGGAAGGCCATCTTTCGGGTGGCGAGGATGGGATAATCGGACAGGATCACCAATCCGCTGCCGAGCCACTTGCCTTCGTCTTCTCCCTTGGCCCAGCTTGCGTTCTGCCGGAAGTCGTCACCCAGCGATGCAGTGGGGGATGCCGAGGCGTCCTCCGGCTGGGGGCCGACGGCTGCATAGGGGTACCCGCCTTCCGCGCCAATCGCCTTGGCATCGGAAATGAAGGCTTCCTGCAAGAGGACGACATGCGGCTGCTTGCCGATGCGGCGCAGTTCGCCGAGGCGCCGTCCGATTTCGGCCAGCGCGGCCGGTCGGCCCAGAGCCACCGGACGCGGCAGGCCCTTCACGTTCCAGGTCATCACCGACAGTGCCGGCTGACCACCATCAAAGGACTGGTGCCGAACAGATACGGTGGCGGCGACGACAGCCGCAGGCGCGCCCTTCGGGACGTAGGCGGCGAGCATCAGGACCGTGGCGGCAGCGACGACCGGGCGGAGGAACTTCATCGGGTGCTTTTCCGTCTTGCAATGTTCCTTCGACGCCGTAGCCCTGCGGCTTCCTCAGTTTCGTTCTGCGTTGAACCGGCGATTGGAACGAAATGCATGTCGCGAAAGAATTTTTCCGCGGCGCGACTGCGGAAGCGGCATGCCAGCGGCGTCAGGCACGCATGCGCATCGGCTTTCTGTTCAACCACGACCAGATCCATCAGGTAGCTCACAGTCTGCCCATCGCCCTGGCTCTGGAGCGGGGCGGCTTTTCCGGCGACATCGTCGTTGCCACGACGACCCCGGCGCTGGCTGCCGAAGTGCGGCGGATCGGCGGGGAGACGATCGGGACGCGGATCGAGCATGTGGAGCTGGCAACGTCGGGCTTTTCGCGCGGGCTGGATGCGGTCCTGGGCAAGCTGTTGCCCGCGCAAAAACTCCTCATCTACAAGGATAATCTGGATTTCTTTCGCGCTCTGGACGTACTCGTCGTCGCCGAGAAGACCTCGCTCCTGCTCAAGACCCGCTACGGGCTGAAGGATCTCGCTATCGTGCATACCCGGCACGGCGCAGGCGACCGGGCCATAGGTTTCAACAAGGCCAGCGCCGGATTCGACCACGTGCTGTGTTCAGGACCGAAGATCCGCGATCGGTTGATCCGCGAAGCCGGTGTCGCGCCGGACGCGATCTCGGTGGTGGGCTATCCGAAGTTCGATCTGTTGCGCGACGCCAAGCGCCACCGGTTCCTGCCCACGGCCGAAAAGGTCGTGCTTTACAACCCGCACCCGTCCCCGCACCTCTCGTCGTGGTACCGGCACGGGCGTCAGGTGTTCGACAGCTTTCTGGACAACCCGCGCTACGGGATCATTTTCGCTCCCCACGTCATGCTGTTCCAGCGCAATTTCGTGGTGACCATCGACAAGCTCACGGTCGATAGTGCCGGTGCCATTCCGCAGCGCTACCTGCGCGGAGACAACGTGAAGATCGATCTCGGCAGCAGGGCGTCGACCGATATGACTTACACGCTTGCGGCGGACATCTACCTCGGCGATGCCAGCAGTCAGGTCTACGAGTTTCTCCTGCAGCCGCGCCCCTGCATCTTCCTCAATTCGCATCGGCACGACTGGATGGGCGACCCCAACTTCCGCCATTGGGAAGCGGGGGAGGTCATCGTCAGCCCGGACCAGATTCCCGCCGCGCTGGCACGGGCGGAAGATCTCCACGAAACGCACTACCGGGCGGTTCAGGAAGAGATGTTCGCCGAGAGCTTTCACATCACCGGCACCCCCTCGGACGTCCGCGCCGCGGAGGCCATTGTCGAATTTGCGCATGGCCGGAAGAAGGCGCGCCCGCATCTCAGGCTCGTCGGCGCATAAGGTGGGCACCGGAAAAGAGCATGCCATTTACGGCCAGCACCGCGCCGCCCAGGGGGCAAGAGCACGCGGACCGGGAGTGCGAGGTGTCTGCTGAAGCCAGCCCGGCGGGCAATCGGATCCGCCGCATATTCAAGGGACTGGGACTGGTCCTTGGCGGAAAGGCCGGGGCAGGACTCATCAGCCTGCTCTATCTGCTGCTGGCAACCCGCTATCTGGGTCCGGCCGACTATGGCGTGCTGGTGCTGGTCCATGCCTATACCACCACCGTTTGCGGCATCATCGAGTTTCCCTCGTGGCAGGCGATCCTGCGCTACGGCGCGGAGGCGGATCGCGACGGCGGCACGCACCGCTTGGGCAGGCTGTTGCGTTTCGGCGCGGCGGTGGAACTGATCGGGGGCGCTTTCGCCATCGTCTCGGCCATGGTGCTGGCCCCCCTTGTCGGGCCGCATCTGGGCTGGTCTGCCAAGGCGCTGGCCTTTGCCCCTTTCTACGCCTTTGCCGTGCTCGGGTCGGTGCGCTCCTCCCCGGCGGGATACCTGCAACTGATCGGCCGGTTCGACCTGATCGGCCTGCACAATCTGGTGCAGCCGCTCGTCCGTCTTGGCGGCGCGGCGATCGTGATCGGATTCGGTTGGGGGCTCAGGTCCTTCCTCGTTGCCTGGCTGCTCGCTGCCCTGGCCGAGTTCGCGGTGCTGTGGAGCATGGGGCTGTGGTTTGCCGCCCGGCGGTTCGGCCCCGGACTTTGGAAGCCGGAGCCGGGAGACGTGCGCCTCGAGAATCCGGGGATCTGGCGTTTCCTTATCGCCAGCAATGCAGATGTGACGCTCCGCGATCTTGCGGGCCGCGTCGCCCCGCTGATCGTCGGCTGGGTTCTCGGGCCGGCTGCGGCGGGTCTTTATTCCGTGGCCCAGCGGGCGACGGTCATCATCGCGCAGCCCGCGCAGATCCTCGGCAATACTTCCTACGCGGAACTCTCCCACATCGTCGCGGAGGGCGGCGACGGACGTTCGCTGCGCCAGACGGTTGCCAAGGTCGTCGGGATCAGCCTGCTGGCCGCGCTGCCGGTAGTGCTGATCGTCGCGCTCTTGCCGCAGGCGATTGTCGGGCTGCTGGCCGGCGCTGCCTTTGCGGGTGCGGCCCCGGTCATGGTCGTGCTCGTTGTCGCGCGAGCCATCGGCCTGATCGGTCCTCCCTGCAGCGCCGCCATATCCGCGCTCGGGCATCCCGAGCGTTCGATGAGCGCAAATCTCTTCTCCAGCCTTGTCTTCCTGCCGGCACTGCCCTGGTTGCTGCATAGCTTCGGCCTGATGGGGGCAGGGATACAGGCCGTCGGGCAGGCTATGCTCGCGAGCGCCTTGCTCGTGGTGCTGACCTGGCGCGGCAGCGGACGGATGCGATGACCCGTCCGCGCATCGCTTATGTCATCAACTCGCTCGAAGGCGGGGGCGCTGCCTTGCCCGTACCCGCCATTGCTCAAGTGCTGCGCGACGCGGGTGCGGATGTGCGCGTCTTCGCCCTGCTAGAGCGGGACGGACGGGCCTTGCCTCCGATTGCGCAGGCCGGGCTCGATCCTGTCATCCGCACGGGAGGGACGGGCGATCACCTGTCTGCAGCCCTGTGGCTCAGACGAGAGGTGCAGGGCTGGGGCGCGACTCACCTGTGGACCTCGCTCAGCCGCGCGACGATCCTCGGCCTGATCGTCGGCCCCCTGTTGGGGCTGCCCGTGATCGCATGGCAGCACAATGCCTTCCTCAATCCGTGGAACCGCCGGTTGTTGCGATTGCTGCAGAAGCGCGCGGCTCTATGGGTGGCCGATTCCCGTTCGGTCGCCGCGCTGACCGAGCAGCGCCTTGGCGTGCGATCGGAGCGGCTAGAAACCTGGCCGATATACTTCGCCGATCCCGAAATGCCCGAAGCCCGGCCATGGACACCCGGAGAGCCTCTGCGGCTGGGCAGCCTCGGCCGCCTGCATCCCGCAAAGGGCTACGATGTGCTCATCGCTGCGCTGGCAACACTGCGCGCCTCCGGCTTCGAACCGCCGGTGCCGATTGAAATTGCCGTTGCCGGCGATGGCGCGGAAGGCGAGCGCCTGAAGGCACAGGCGGCGGAAGCCGGGGTGATCGGCCTGACGCTGGCCGGCTACACCGCGCAGCCGCGGGAGTTTCTCGCTGGCCAGCACCTCTATCTGCAGCCCTCGCGAGCAGAGGGCTTTTGCATCGCCGCGCATGAAGCCCTTACCGCCGGTCTGCCTGTCATCGGCGCGCGCGTAGGCGAGATGCCGCATTCGATCGTTCCCGGCGAGACGGGATGGCTGGTCGATCCTGGCGATATGAACTCGCTGGCCGGGGCCTTGCGGGAGGCGCTTTCCGCGCCCGGAGCATTCGCTGCGATGGGCTCGGCGGCGCGCACCTCGATGTTCGCGCGATTTTCCAAGGAGCAGTTTGCCGCGACTGGCGAGCGGATCTGGCGCACTGTCTTTCCGCGTAACGCCTATCTCAGGTAAACAGCATCCACAGACCCATGGCGAACATCATCACGTTCTCGGTCAGCGAAACGAACCCGAGCGGAACGTTCGATCCGCCACCGACGCAGGCGCACTTCAGTTCGCGCTTCTGCACATAGACCGCATAGAACACGGAAACAGCACCTACGCCGCCGATGAACAGGGCAATCGGTACCGAGATCCAGTCGAAGGCATGGGCGACCATCAGTACACCGGCCAGCCCCTCGCCGAACGGGTAGAGATAGGCATAGGGCACCCAGCGCCGGGCCAGGAGATCGTACCCCAGGAACATCGTGGCGAAGCTGCCGACATCCAGCAGCTTCTGGATTGCGAGCAGGCACATCGAGATCGCAATGAACAGCTCCGCAGTCAGCACCGACAGGAGTACCCCCGCAAGCAGCCAACTGACTGCCAATGCCATGAGCGCGCCCATGCCGAAGATGGCGATGACCGGTTTATAGCTGGTGGCATCGGGGTCCTTCACAGGCTTGCCGAAGTACTCGCGAAGCTCTTCGTACCCGCCGACGCGCTGCCCGCCGATGAAAGTCTGCGGGGTTGTCTTCACACCGTACTTGTCTCTGAACGCGTCGGTTTCCTCGCGCGTGGTCAGGTGGTGATCGTCGACCTCGTACCCCTGTTTTTTGAGCAGATGTACCGTCTTGAGGCCGAAGGGGCAGACGTGCTTTTCCATCACCATGCGATAGACGGTCGCGGTCTTTTCGTTGGTGGTCGGGACAGAGCTCATATCGTTCATGGTTTCACCTTCTCGAAAGACTCAACGGCCTCATGGCAGGTGGGTTCCTTGAGGTTGGTGCGGCCCCAACACGATTGCCAGGCCGGGTGTCGGTGGGTACGCTCGACACGAGCAATCGGGCGCGATTTTCGCGGAATGGGTGATCCTTGAACTACGCACAGAATGCGTCTTATCCGAACGCGTGATGCAGTCTCCACGCGAAGCCTTGTCACGCGGTGATCTGCCAGCCGCAGGAGCGGCAGCGCAGGCCCTGATCCAGTCCCGTCCGCAGGATGCGGAAGGCTATTTCGTCCTGGCCATGGTGGCTGCCGAAGCCGGGCAGATGGGGCAGGCGCTGCCGATGTTAGACAAGGCGCTCGCGCTAGATCCCGACAACACCGAGTATCTGGCCCAGCAGGCGCGGCTGCTTATTCTCCTGCGGCGCGACGGGCAGGCCGCCGAGGTGGCGCGTCGCGTGCTTGAAAAGGGCAGCGACGATCCGCGCACGCTCGATACCGTGGGATGCGTTCTGGCGCGGCTGGGCGATCACGAAACGTCGGTTGCGCCGTTCGAACAGGCCGTCGCCCGCGAACCGGCCAATCTGGATTATCGCTACAATCTGGCGGCTGCCTGCGGGTTCACCGGACGCGTCGATGCGGCGCGCGAACACTACGAAGCCATTCTGGCCGCCGATCCCGGCAATGCCCGCAGCCATTACGGGCTCGCGATCCTGTCACGCCAGACGCAGGAGGCGAACCACGTTCCGCGCCTCGAACGCGCGGTCGCCAATGCCCACAACCCGCAGGACCTTGTCCGCTTGCGTTATGCGCTGGCCAAGGAACTGGAGGACATCGGCGAAGCACCGAAAGCCTTCGCCACGCTGTCCGTCGCCAATGCCGATTACAAGCGGCAGATCCGCTACGATTTTGCGCAGGATGAAGCGATCTTCGATGCGATAGAGGCGGCCTTCACCTCGGCCGTCACTGCGCCTTCAGCGGGTCTGCCCGATGCGTCGTCGATCTTCGTGGTCGGCATGCCGCGCACGGGGACGACACTGGTAGACCGTATCCTCTCCTCGCACCCGGAGGTGGCCTCGTCGGGAGAGCTTCAGGCGATGCCGCTGGCGGTCAAGCAGGTGTCCGGTACGCGCTCGCGGCAGGTCATCGATCCCGAGACGGCGCGTGCGGCCATGGCCGCCGACCCTGCGGAGATCGGCAAGCTCTATCTGGCCCGCGCCGCCCATCACCGGCCAACCGAGGCCACGCGCTATGTCGACAAGTTGCCGGCCAATTTCCTGCACGTCGGCCATATCGTCCGCAGCCTGCCGAATGCGCGGATCGTCTGCCTGCGCCGCAATCCGATGGACACGGTCTGGAGCAACTTCCGCAATCTCTTCGCGACCCAGTCCGCCTACTACGCCTATTCCTACGATCTGCTGGACACGGCGCGCTACTACGCCCGGTTCGACCGGCTCATGGCATTCTGGGACCGGCTCTATCCGGGGCGCGTGCTGCAGTTCAGCTACGAGGCGCTGGTGAACGATCAGGAGGTCGAGTCCCGCCGCCTGCTGGAGCACTGCGGCCTCTCGTGGGATCCGGCCTGCCTGGCCTTCCATGAGAACCAGGCTGCCGTCGCCACCCCCAGCGCTGCCCAGGTGCGGCGTAGCCTCAATGCCGATGGCGTCGGCCGCTGGAAGACCCATGCCGATGGCATGGCCGAAGTCGGCGCCTTTTTTGCCGAACGCGGCATTTCCATAGACTGAGCATTGCGCGCCGAATGCGGGGCGGCGCGTCATTTATGCTTACGAATAGGCGTGTCCCATGAAAAAGGCGGCACCGCTTGCGCGATGCCGCCCTTCCAGTGTTGGCGACCGGGTGCGACCCGCAGGCGCTCAGTACTTGATGCGCGCTTCCAGGCCGATGACCCGCGGCGTGGCGACACTCTGCGCATAGTAGCGCGAGATGACACCATCGTTCACGAGATTGCGGCGCGTCAGGTCGTTGCTGACGCCGGTAAGCGCGTACTTGTCGAAGATGTTGTTCGCGAAGAGCGCCACTTCGAAGTTCTCGGCCTTGTAGGTGATGTTGGCGCGATGCATCACGTAGGACGGAAGGCGCTCGCCGCCGCCGCGCAGGCCGGTACGGGTGTAGATGCCGCCCATGTAGGTGGCGGTCCAGCCCAGCATGACCGAGTTCAGACCGACCGGGAATTCGTAGGTCGCGCCAAGCGCACCGGAATTCTTGGTCGAGCCCGGCAGGCGGTCGCCCGAATAGACATCGACCAGATCGCCTCCGGCAATCGAAAGCAGCGCGAGCACGTCCTCGGTCAGGTGGGCATCGAGGTACGAGTAGTTGCCGCGAATGTTGAAGCCCGGGAACGGGTTGGCATTGAACGAGAAGTCGATACCCTTCGATACCGCCGTACCACCATTGACGGTGATGCCGATGGCGCCGTTAACCGTCTGGCCGGCCAGCTGAATGCCGTTCCAGCCCACGCGGTAGCCCGAAAGGCTGAACGAAAGCCGCTTGTCGAACAGCTGGGCGCGCACACCCAGTTCGGCGTTCTTCACCTTGTCGGGGCCGAAATCCAGTTCGTTCTCGAGAGCGCAGAGGTTCTGGCCCGGCGGGAGCGGCAGGACGCATGGAGCGACGCGGTTCACGCCGCCGATACGGTAACCGGTCGAGTAGGTGCCCCAGAACATCAGGTCGGGCGTCACGTTCCACGAAGCGTTGATCTTGTAGACCAGGCCGTCGTCGGCGGTCGAACCCGAGCGCGAACGGTAGTCGTCCTGCCAGTAGGGCAGGTAGCTGCCGCCGTCGATCCACGCATCGTACTTGTAGTAGCGCAGACCGCCGGTGATCTGGATGTCGGGCGTGAAGTGCCAGGTGGCCTCGCCGTAGAGACCCTTTTCGTCGGTCTTGGTGCGGACGTACGAGGAGTATTCGTGGTCCTCGGTGCCGATATCGACGCCCCAGTTTTCCAGCGCCCAGGCGCCGAAGCCCGGCGTGTATTCGTCGTAGTTTGAGCGGTAGTTCTGGCGGTTCCAGAACGCGCCGGCCACGAAGCTGAGCGGGCTGTCGAAGGTCGAGACCAGTCGCACCTCGTTGGTGTACTCGTACTGCTTCTGGTTCGACTGATTGAAGCTCGAGAAGGCCGGGAACAGCTCGTAGTCGTAGTCGAGGTCGAGCAGCAGGTCGGTGTTGTCGCCACGGTAGGCCGTCTTGCGCTGGGTATAGGCCGAGACGAAGACCACATCCATGAAGTCGGCCACGTTGCCGGTTGCTTCGAGCGAGATGAGCTGGCCTTCGCGCGTGGCCGGCTCGAGGTAGCGCCACGGACCTTCGTACTTGCCTTCGCCGACAACGCCGCCGCCGGTTGCCTGACGGCCGCCGGTCTTGGTCTTCTGGTAGGCGTAAGTGACGTAGATCTGGAAGTCGTCGCTCACGAACCCGAGCTGGTTACGCGACGTGAACGTGTGATCGTAGTTCACGTCCTTGGATCCGGTGAAGTTGGCGGCCTGGTCTTCCGCGCTGCCCAGCGGGTTGGAGACCGGACCCGGCTGCGGCAGCGAGGTGCCCGGCGTCTGCAGCAGGTAGGGATAGTCGATGAAGCCCGGCGTCGAGTAGTAGCCGGTCGTCGTGCGGAATGCGATCTGCTCGGCGAGCGGGATGTTCAGCGTGGCGTGGCCGGAATAGCCGACGTCGCTCGAGTGGGCCATGTCGAAAACGCGGCCGCTCGCTTCGACGCTGAACTTCGAGGGATCGGGACGGTTGGGCATGTAGCGCATGGCGCCGGCGAGCGTGCCGAGACCGTAGAGTGTGCCTTGCGGGCCGAGCAGGACTTCGACGCGGCTCATGTCGATGAGCTTGAAGTCGTAGTACATCGGCACTTCGCCGAGATACATGCCGATGGCGCTGTCGCCGTTGGCGCCGCCGCCGGCGGCGGTGTCGTCGGCCGAGAGACCGCGCATGACGATCGTGCCCGATGCACGCGCGCCGTTATCGATGACGGTCAGGCCCGGCGTGAAGGCGCTCAGGTCACGCATGTCCTGGATCTGTTCGCGTTCCAGCTGATCCGCACCGATCGCCGAGATGTTGATCGGCGTTTCGAGCAGCGTGGTGTCGCGGCGTGTAGCCGAGACGATGATCTCGCCGTTGCCGAAGCTGGCATCGGGCGATTCCTGCGCGAATGCCGGCGTTGCGAGTGCCGTGCTGGTGAAAATGGTCGCGGACAAAAGTCCGGCCCTCAACTTGGTGCGATGTGACATATGCTGCCCCCCTTTTAGGTTAAAGTTGTCCCGTGCCCTGGAAGCGCCGCCTCAGGACCGGATGGTTGTTGCATTGAGGATTCCGATGCGTTGCCCGGGCCACCATGAGCAGGAATTCGGTGGCCGCGCGCGCCGCGGTACTTCTTGGACGTCCGTCGAGGAGTGCGATCCCTTTCACCTCGATCAGGCGTCGCGATTCAATGTGCCTTGTGCGTCGTCTGGTTGCTTTTTGCCTTTATGCGGTCGATCATTGGCTGGAACGGGAACATGAACTGCTCCCAGATTGACAAGCGCTTCCGCTCGTCCTGTCCGACGATGGCCGATTCGCCCTCGCGGTACGTCCCGAGAACGCGATCGATGAGGATCAGCGAATTGGCGTAGTTGCAGCGGGTGCTTTCGTAATCGGTCGAATGATGAAGGCTGTGATGCCGGATCGTCGTGAAGAAGAACGAGTATAACAGCGGAGGATTGGCGCGCACGTTGGCGTGCGCGTAGGTCGACACCACCGCGAGGACGTTGAGCGCGCAGAATATCGCAGCCGTATCGAAATCGAGCAGGGCGACGACGCTGAGGCTGATGAGGAAGAGCTCGATGGGATTGCCCACGTAGCCCTTCATGGCATTGAGCTGGGTGATATGGTGATGCGGCGCATGGGTCAGCCAGAACGGATGCGAGTTGTGCATCACGCGGTGCATCCAGTACTGACCAAACTCGATCAGGAACACCACGATTGCGGCTTGCACGAGGAATGGCAGGGTCATCAGCCATTCGGTGGAAATGCCCAGCGACGCCTTGGCCGCGCGCAGCGGCGCTTCGGCGAGGGCTTCCGTCACCCATGCGATGACCGTGAAGCTGAGAATGACGTAGAAGAAGTCGGTGGCGAACTCGGTCCAGGTCATGCGCCAGCCGGCGTGCCGTTCGAAAACCCACTCGAGTGCAAGGACGAATGCCACGGTGGCGGCGATGGCGATTACCAGAGTCCAGGGATTGTCGAGCACTGCCTGCGGCGCAAAGGCCCAGAACATGACAACGGCTACGACAGTCGCAGGCGGCAGCAGGTTGACGAGCAACCGCTTGATCCTACCCTCATTCTGTTCGGCCGCCGCTTCCGCGGTGCGATTCCCGGCAGTCGGTTTCCCGTCGCTGGAATGCGTGCTGTTGGCCGGCAGTTGATCCATCGAAAATCTCCCCTATCGAGCCGGAAAACGGCTCAATGCTCCAGATCTTCTCTCCCTGTAGATGTCGCTCTGCCAGGCGATGAGCCACACGGTATCGATATTACGCTTTGCGTCAAGCGTATTAATTCCGCACCGCGTCATTCGTATGGTGCGTTGCAAAAATGCCAGTGAATCCTGCGGTCGTCACGGATGGTCGGGCCGATGGCAGCGGCCGGGACGGTTGTCGCTCCCGGGTTATCTGCCGATCAAGCAGCTGCCTTTGCGCAGGTATCGATTCGTGAAATGGCCGTCATAAGGATTTAGGAGTCAGCCTGCAGGGTGCCCGAACTGCAGGTGCGCCGGTACGAGCAGGAACAAATCGCCGCAGATGGGCTTGTGAACCTGATGCCAATGTTTGGGCGGCAACCCGATCTGCGGAGTGTGCCCGGATATTAAAAGGCTTTAAAGCGGTAATATCGGTGCGTGGACTTGAGTGCCGATTTTTGGCAAGGGTGCCGAAATTCGCTTCGGATCTCCTCGAAAAGGACGAAAGCAGACAATTGATGACAGCGACAGGACTTGAGAGGACCGCAGCATGAGCACCGACAACGGCAATCTGGCGCGTCTCAGCATGAGCCTTCCTGCCGAACTGTTCCGGAAGCTCGATGTCATGGTCGAGGAACGCGGCCTCCCGTCCCGGTCGCAGTTGATCGCGGAACTGATTCGCCATGCGCTTGCCGACCATGAAGCCCGGACCCGTCCGGACGACATGCTCGCGGGCACGATCACGCTGGTATATCGCGGGGATCGCGGGCGCGTGCGCCAGCAGCTTGCCGAGAGCCAGGCCGAGTACCTGAAGGAAGTCATTTCCTCGCAGCACGTCTTTCTGGAGGATGACCAGTCGCTCGAAGTGCTGCTCGTTCAGGGACCGGCGGTGCGGCTGGACGAGCTCTGTGATGCCCTGCGCAGCATCCGCGGCGTGCAGCAACTCCAGCTTGTCACCACGACCGCGCTGCTGCCGCCCCTGCACGAACAGGGCCGCCTGCGCAGCGATGCGGGCAAGGCGCGCCAGACCCAGGCGGGCAAGAACGGCAGGGGCAAGACGGCCCGGTCGGCTGCTGCCGGTCGCGACAGCGACGAGGAACGCGCTACAGCGAAGAAGGTCGCGGAGCCGCTGGCGCTCTAGGCCCGCGCTTTCGATTTCCGACAAGAGGTTTCGTACTCCGGCATGACGATGGCGCGGCAGCAGTGCCGCGCGGCCGCTACGCTTTAGCGAGCTGTGTCGGGTTCGATGCTGCCATCGTGCCTTCCTGCATAACTCCGCCAGCCTGATTCGCGCTTGACGGTCGATAGTGCCGCCGCAGCGCCGGGCGGGTACTGCACACGCTTCCCTTATATGCGCGAGGTATTACCAAAAATTTTGCGCGTAATAATTTTTCGATGGACATGCCTGCCAATTCACGCAATGCTGCACTGCGAAAGGGGACCCGTCATGATCGTATCGATCCGCAAGGCAGCCATGATTGCAGCGATGGCTGGAGCATTGCTCGCCACTGCTTGTTCGAAGCCCTCCGAAGAGGCTTCGGAGGCACGGCAGGAGTTCAATATTGGCTGGTCGATCTACGCGGGCTGGATGCCCTGGCCCTACGCGCAGCAGGCCGGCATCGTTAAGAAGTGGGCCGACAAGTACGGCATCAAGATCAACATCGTTCAGGTGAACGACTACGTCGAATCGGTGAACCAGTACACGGCCGGCAAGCTGGACGGCGTGACGGTCGCCAACATGGATGCCCTGACGATCCCCGCCGCCGGCGGCAAGGATACCAGCGCCATCATCGTCGGCGACTACTCCAACGGCAACGACGGCGTCATGCTCAAGGGCTCCGGCGATCTGAAGGCGATCAAGGGCAAACAGGTCAATCTCGTTGAACTTTCGGTTTCGCACTACCTGCTGGCGCGTGCGCTGAACTCGGTAGGCATGACGATGCGCGACGTGAAGACCGTGAACACAGCCGACGCAGATATCGTGGGCGCTTTTGCCACGCCCGACGTGCAGGCCGCCGTAGCCTGGAACCCGCAGCTTCTGGCGATGAAGGAGCAGCCCGGCGCGCGCGAGGTGTTCAGCTCCGCCGACATTCCGGGCGAGATCGTCGACCTGCTTGTGGTCGATACAGGCACGATCAAGGCAAACCCCAAGCTGGGCAAGGCGCTGGCCGGCATCTGGTACGAAACCGTGGCCCTGATGCAGCAGCAGGACGAGGCGGGCAAGAAGGCGCGCGCGGCGATGGCCAAGCTGGCCGGCGCTACGCCCGAGGCCTTCGACAAGCAGCTCAAGACGACTTACCTCTATGCCGATCCCAAGGAAGCCGTCGCGGCGACGTCCTCGCCGGACCTCGTCACGACGATGACCCGGGTGCGCGACTTCAGCTTTTCCAAGGGGTTGTTCCAGAACGCTGAGTCTGCCGATGCAGTGGGCATGGCGTTTCCGGGCGGCAAGACGCTCGGCGATCCCCAGAACGTGACGCTGCGTTTCGACGAGAGCTACATGCAGCTCGCCGCCGACGGCAAGCTCTGAGCATCCTTTCTCCGCAAACAAAGGTGATGAGCCGGTTATGCGCTGGGTAAATCGTCAAGTCCGGCGAAGCGATCGCCTCATGCTCGGGGCGCTGCCGATCCTGCTTCTGGTGGTGGTCTATCTCCTCCTCGCAGTGAGCCGTCATGCCGAGAATCCGGCGGACAAGATCCTGCCGCTGCCCGGCGCCATGGCCGAGAGCATGTACGGCCTGATCTTCCAGCCTGACCAGCTCTCGGGTCAGCTGATATTCTGGGCCGATACGCTGGCAAGCCTGCAACGGCTCGGCCTCGGCGTCGGAATTTCGACGCTGGCGGCGATCACGATCGGGCTCGCGCTCGGTATCCTGCCGCCGATCCGCGCGACCTTCGGGCCGCTGGTGACCGGCATCGCCGTGATCCCGCCGATCGCGCTGCTGCCGATCCTCTTCATTGCCCTGGGGCTTGGCGAGACGGCCAAGGTCGGCCTGATCGTGGTCGGCATTGCCCCGGTCATGATCCGCGACATCGCGGCGCACGTCGGCGAATTGCCCAGAGAGCAGATCATCAAGGCGCAGACGTTGGGCGCGAGCAGCTGGCAGGTGATGATCCGGGTCGCGCTGCCGCAGGCCATGCCACGGCTCATCCATGCGATGCGCATGGCGCTCGGTCCCGCCTGGGTCTTCCTGATCTCGGCAGAGGCCATCGCCTCCGATGTCGGGCTCGGGTACCGGATCTTCCTTGTCAGGCGCTACCTCGCGATGGACGTCATCCTGCCCTACGTGGCCTGGATTGCCCTGCTGGCGATCACCATGGACATGATCCTCTCGTTCGCCAGCCGCCGCTTGTTTCCCTGGGCACATGGAGTAGGCCATTGAGCACGCTCCTCACCCTGCGCGACGTCTGGGTCGAGTACGGCGACAAGATCGTCATCGAGAAGCTCGATCTCGATATCGCCGAACAGTCCTTCGTCTCGGTCGTCGGCCCCTCGGGGGCGGGCAAGAGCAGCTTTCTGCGGCTTATCCTCGGCCAGGAAGCGCCGACGCGCGGGCGGATCGAACTCGATGGAACCCCGCTCGTCCCCGAATGCGGGCCCGACCGCGGTGTCGTCTTCCAGCGCTATTCAGTTTTCCCGCACCTCTCGGTGCTGCGAAACACCATGTTCGGACTCGAATGCCCCAAGGCGCCGTTGTCCGGGCGGCTGTTCGGATCGGCACGGCGGGCGGCGCGCGACGAAGCGGCCGCCATGCTGGAAGCGGTCGGACTGGGCGACAGCTTCGACCTCTATCCGGCGCAGATGTCCGGCGGCATGCAGCAGCGGCTGGCGATCGCGCAGGCGCTCGTGCAGCGTCCGCGCATCCTGCTGCTCGACGAACCTTTCGGCGCGCTCGACCCGGGGATTCGAGCGGACATGCACGCGCTGATCACCCGTCTGTGGCGCGATTATTCGCTGACGATCGTCATGGTGACCCACGACATCCGGGAAGCCTTTACGCTCGGAACCCGCGTTCTGGCGCTCGATAAGCGCCGCCATGATCCCCATGCGCCCCACCGTTTCGGCGCGACCGTGGTTTACGATCTTCCGCTCGACAAGCCGGTCGACGCTCCGGAGGACAAAGATCACAGTATTACCATTGACGAAAATGGTAATAATTGAGAGAGGGTGCATATGAGCTCCGAATCCTCAAATCTGGCACGGCTGAGCATGAGCCTTCCGGCGGATCTCTTCCGGCAGCTCGATACCATGGTTGCCGAACGCGATCTGCCGTCGCGCTCCCAGTTGATCGCCGAACTCATCCGCCACGCGCTGGCGGAGCACGAATCGCTGACGCGTCCCGACGAGATGCTCGCCGGCACGATTACGCTGGTCTACCGCGGTGAGCGCGGCCGCGTGCGGCACCTGCTTTCGCAGACCCAGGCGAGTTACCTCAAGGAGGTGATCTCCTCGCAGCATGTCTTCCTTGAAGACGATCAATCCCTCGAAGTCATGCTCGTGCAGGGCCCGGCCGTCCGGCTGAAGGAACTGTGCGATGCCATCCGGCGCGTGAGGGGGATGCAGCAACTGGAGCTCGTCACCACGACTTCCCTCATGCCGCCGCTCTACGAACAGGACGGCAGCGATTCCAATTCGATCGGAGCCACTGCATGACCGAGACTTTGGCCAACCCCCTTGCCGCCCGCGATCACGCCCGCGCCATGGAAGGGACTGTAACCGAGAGCATGCCGATATTGCCCCCGGTGGCGGACGATCTTCCGCCCGGGGTGGCCGCTGAAGATCTGCTCTGGGAAGAGACGATCGCGGCGGGCGGATATGCCTCCCGGGGCCTCTCGCGTGGCACGCGGCTGCGGCTGATCGACCTCAAGGGCGATGCCTGTGCCTCGCTGCAGGTCTTCAATGCCGAAATGCCGACCGAGCGGCTCAACGTCGCGGATACGGTGAAGGTGCAGTGGAACGCCTATCTCGACAAGGGCAAGCTGCTGCTGTCCGACATGGGCCGTGTGCTCCTGAGCATCGAGGAAGACGACGCCGGCACGCACGACTGCTTCAGCGGCACGTCCAATGCGGTGACCAACGCCGCCAAATACGGCGATGGCCGTAACAGCGGGCCGCATCCCAACGGCCGCGACCGCTTCCAGCTCGGGGCTGCCAAGCATGGTCTCGGCCGCCGCGACGTTCATCCCTGCGTGACGCTGTTCAAGGGCATCAAGGTCGAGCCGGACGGCAAGATGGTTCCGATAATCGGGCCGTTCGATCCGGGGCGCACCGTCGTGTTGCGGGCTGAAATGGACGTGATCGTGGTGATCGCGAACTGCCCGCACGTGCTCGATCCGCGCGAGGAATGGACGGTCACGCCCTTGCGCGCCACCGCGTGGCGCGGTCCGGTCACGCCCGAAAACGATCCGATCCGCAACGACACGCCTGAAGGCCTGCGCGCTTTCAAGAACGTCGAAGACTACTACCGTCGCTGAAAGGACTGGCTGCAATGAACGCCGATACTTATCTGGCCAATCTTCCCGGCGCTGTCGTTCATGACGAGGTCGTGCCGGCCATGGCGCCCTGGCTGTACCATATTGCTGCCGGGCAGACGCTGCGCATAGTCGATCTTGAAGGCAATCAGGCCGTCGACTTCCTGCTCTATGCCGAAGCGGACGATACCGAGCGCTATAGCGCGCAAGACACGGTTGCGGCGCAGGGCAACCTGTTCCTGCGTACCGGCACCGTGCTCCGCTCCAACGAGGGCCGGCCGATGATGACCATCACCGACACTTCGGTCGCCTATCACGACACGATCGGCGGTGCCTGTTCCTGCGAATCCAACACGCTGCGCTACGGCCATCACACCAAGGCCCAGCACGCCTGTGTCGAGAACTTCCTGGAGGCGAATCTGACCGAGGGCCGCAACAAGCGCGACATCGTCTCCAACATCAACTTCTTCATGAACGTGCCGGTCGAGGACGATGGATCGCTAGGAATTGTCGATGGCATTTCCGCGCCGGGGCTCACGGTAGACCTGCGTGCCGAGATGGACGTGATCGTGGTTGTTTCCAACTGCCCGCAGATCAACAATCCCTGCAACGGCTTCAACCCCACCCCCGTACGCATGATCGTCGCCGCATGAGTTTTGACACGGTCCTGATCGCAAACCGGGGCGCGATCGCAACACGTATCATTCGTACACTGCGCGACATGGGCCTGCGCTCGGTCGCCGTCTATTCGGAGGCGGACGAAGGCTCGCTCCATGTTTCGCAAGCCGACGACGCGGTGTGCATCGGCGGCGCACGGGCATCGGACAGCTACCTCAACATTCCGGCGATCATCGAGGCCGCGCGCGCGACCGGGGCAGGGGCCATTCACCCCGGCTACGGTTTCCTTGCCGAAAACATCGAGTTTGCCGAAGCCTGTGCGGAAGCGGGGATCGTCTTCATCGGTCCGACGCCGGACAATATCCGCACTTTCGGCCTGAAGCATAGCGCCCGCGCGCTCGCCGCGGCGCACGACGTGCCGCTGGCTCCGGGCACCGAGCTGCTCACGAGCGAGGCCGAGGCCGTCAAGGGCGCGCGCGAGATCGGTTATCCGATCATGCTCAAGGCCACCGCCGGCGGCGGCGGCATCGGCATGCGCGTGTGCGAGACCGAGGAGGACGTGCGCGAAGGCTTCGCCGCCGTCGCGCGTCAGGGCATGAGCAACTTCGGCGATGCCGGTGTCTTCCTCGAACGCTTCGTGCGCCGCGCTCGGCACATCGAAGTGCAGTTGTTCGGCGACGGCCAGGGCCGCGTCATGGCGCTTGGCGAGCGCGACTGCTCGCTGCAGCGCCGTAACCAGAAGGTCGTCGAGGAAGCGCCCGCGCCGCTGCTGCCCGGTCACGTCCGCAGCGAACTCATCGCTTCGGCCGTGCGCCTGGGTGAGGCCGCGCAGTACCGCTCGGCGGGTACGGTCGAATTCCTCTACGATGCTGACAACGAGGAGTTCTTCTTCCTTGAGATGAACACCCGCCTCCAGGTCGAGCATGGCGTGACCGAGGCGGTGCTGGGCATCGATCTGGTCGAATGGATGGTGCGCGGTGCGGCAGGCGATTACGCCTTCCTCGATCAGGAGCTTGCGCCGCCCAAGGGCCATGCGGTCCAGCTGCGTCTCTACGCCGAGGACCCTTCGCTCGATTACCGGCCCACGTCTGGCACACTGACCAACGTCGAGTTCCCCGAAGGTATTCGCGTCGAGACATGGTGCGCGGCGGGCAACGAAGTCACCTCCTGGTACGACCCGATGCTGGCCAAGCTGATCGTCCATGCGCCCAGCCGCGAAGAGGCGGTTCGCACCGCACAGGCGGCAGCCGACAAGAGCCGGATCGACGGCATCGAGACCAACTTGCGCTGGCTGCGGGACGTCACGCGCTCGTTCGAGTTCGTCAGCGGCATGGTCTCGACCCGCGTTCTCGACGAGATCGCCTATTATCCGAACTGCTTCCGCGTGATCAGCGGCGGCACGGCGACGACCGTGCAGGACTGGCCGGGCCGGCAGAACTACTGGTCGGTCGGCGTTCCGCCTTCGGGGCCGATGGACGACCAGTCCTTCCGTATCGGTAACCGCCTGCTGGGCAATGCCGAAGGAACGCCGGGGCTCGAAGTCACGGTGACCGGCCCGACGCTGGCCTTCGTTTCGGCGACGCGCATCTGCCTGACGGGTGCCGATTTCGGCGCCACGCTGGATGGTGCGCCGGTGCCGCTTGGGGAGCCGGTCGATGTTGCCGCTGGCCAGACGCTCGCCATGGGCCGCGCCTCGCGCGGCGGCATGCGCGGCTATATCCTGTTCGCGGGCGGGCTCGACATTGCCCCCTATCTCGGGAGCTGCAGCACGTTCGAACTGGGGCAGTTCGGCGGCCACGCCGCGCGCCGGTTGCTGGCAGGCGACACCCTGCACTTCGCTGACGGAAGCACGGATGCTGCACTGCCATCGGTGGAACTGCCGCAGATCTCGAACGAGTGGACCTTGCGCGTGCTCTACGGCCCGCACGGCGCGCCGGATTTCTTCACCGACGAGGACATCGCCACTTTCGTCGCGGCCGAATGGCAGGTCCACTACAACAGCAACCGCACCGGCGTCCGTCTGATCGGCCCCAAGCCGCACTGGGCGCGCACCGACGGCGGCGAGGCGGGCCTGCACCCCTCGAACATCCACGACAATGCCTATGCCATCGGCGCGGTCGATTTCACCGGCGACATGCCGATCATCCTCGGCCCCGACGGCCCGTCGCTCGGCGGTTTCGTCTGTCCGTTCGTGATCATCGCCGCCGATCGCTGGAAAATAGGGCAGCTCACGCCCGGCGACAAGATCCGCTTCGCGCCGGTGAGCATCGAGGACGCCGCCGCCGCTGATGAGGCGCAGCGCACGCTGATGGCGACCGGTGCGGCTTCGATGCCCGGCCCCGTGCGCGATGTGACACGGCTCTCGCCCATTCTCGCCGAGATCGCCGAGGGGCCGGGACGTCCGCGCACATTCTACCGGCAGCAGGGCGACCGCAATATTCTCGTCGAGTATGGCCCGATCGTGCTCGATGTCGAACTGCGCATCCGCGTCCATGCGCTGATGACCGAACTGGAGCGGATGGCCCTGCCCGGTATCATCGACATCGTTCCGGGTATCCGCTCGCTGCAGGTCCACTTCGATGGCGATTTGCTCGACCAGCGCGCGACGCTGACGGCCCTGATCGACGCCGAGGAGCGGCTGGGCGATCTGGAAGACTTCTCTATCCCCTCGCGTATCGTCCATCTGCCGCTCAGCTGGCGCGATCCGGCCACGATCGAGACGATCCAGAAGTACATGGGCGCCGTCCGCGACGATGCGCCCTGGTGCCCGGACAACATCGAATTCATTCGTCGAATCAATGGACTGCCGGATGCGGACGCCGTCGAAAACCTGATTTTCGATGCCAACTATCTCGTGTTCGGTCTGGGCGACGTCTATCTCGGCGCGCCTGTGGCGACCCCGGTCGATCCCCGGCATCGGCTGGTGACCACCAAGTACAATCCCGCGCGCACATGGACGCCGCCCAACGTCGTGGGCATCGGCGGCGCCTATATGTGCATCTACGGGATGGAAGGACCGGGCGGGTACCAGCTCTTCGGCCGGACCATCCAGGTGTGGAACACCTACCGCCAGACCGATGCGTTCATCGAAGGCAAGCCTTGGCTGCTGCGCTTTTTCGATCAGATTCGGTTCTACCCGGTCAGCGCCGACGAACTGACCGAATGGCGCCGCGAATTCCCGAACGGTCGCCGGTCGATCAAGATAGAGCCGTCCGAGTTCCGTTTGGCGGACTACCGCGCCTTCGTTGCCGAGAATGCGGAGTCCATCGCGGAGTTCGAAGCGCGGCGGCAGGAAGCCTTCGACGAGGAACGCGCCGAGTGGCAGCGCCGCGGCGAGTTCGACCGCATCACCGAGCCCGAAGTGGTCGAGGATGCGCAGGCTGGCGCCATCGATCTGCCCGACGGGGCCGATCTGATCGAGGCGCCTTACGGCGGCGTCGTCTCCAAGCTGCTCGTGGCAGCCGGAGACGAAGTGAACGCAGGCGACCGGATCGCCGTGATCGAGGCCATGAAAATGGAAGCGCCGGTGGAAAGCCCCGGATCGGGCACTGTCGCCGCGCTCTACATGCAGGAAGGAAAGTCGTTGCAACCCGGAGCACCGATGCTGGCTCTCACGAGGCGCTCATGATCGATCTGGACCGTCGCAGCGCGACCCAGATCGCCGCCGCCGTCAATTTGGGAAAGTTGAGTGCGGTCGCCGTGGCCGAGGAAACGCTCGCCCGCGCCGAGGCCTACGACGCGATCCAGCCGCAGATCTGGATCAGCCGGGCGACGCGCGAGCAGTTTCTCGAAGCCGCCAAGGCCGTCGATGCCCGCGTGGCAGCCGGGGAAACGCTGCCGCTGGCCGGCGTGCCCTTCGCTGCGAAAGACAACATCGACGTGGCCGGTTTCGAGACGACGGCTGCCTGTCCCGCCTTCGCCTATCGTCCCGAGGCATCGGCAGGCGTCATCGAGCGGCTGACGGCAGCCGGTGCGCTGTGTCTGGGCAAGACCAACCTTGACCAGTTCGCCACTGGCCTCAACGGTTCGCGCAGCCCTTACGGCATTCCGCGCAATGCCTATAATCTCGCTTATGTGAGCGGTGGATCGAGTTCCGGATCGTCGGTCGCCGTGGCGGCCGGTCTGGTGCCTTTCGCGCTCGGTACGGACACGGCCGGCTCCGGCCGCGTGCCGGCAGCGTTCAACCATCTTGTCGGGTTCAAGCCGACCAAGGGCCGCTGGAGCGCGCGCGGCCTCGTACCGGCGTGCCGCACGCTGGACTGCATCACCGTCTTCACCGACGACACCGCCGACGCCAGGCTCATCGATGAGGTGATCGCCAGCTTCGATCAGGAAGACCCGTTCTCGAAGGCGCTGGCAGACGCGCCGGTCAAACCCCGGACCTTCGGTGTGCCGCGCCGCGATCAGCGCAATTTCTTCGGCGATCTCGAGTCCGAATATTTCTACGATCGCGCACTCGAAAAGCTCGCGGAGCTGGGCGAGATCGTCGAGATCGACTACGCTCCGCTGCAAGAAGCCGCGCTCCTGCTCTACGGCGGCCCCTGGGTTGCGGAGCGCACTGCCGCCATGGCGGACATCCTGGCGACCAACCCGGAAGCCGTGGATCCGACCGTCCGCGAAGTCGTCGAAAAAGGCGTGCCGATGACGGCTGTCGACCTCTTCAACGGCATCTACCGCCTTGCAGAGCTGAAGCGCTATGCCGACACGCTCTGGTCCGAGATCGACGTCATGGTCTTTCCCACCGCCGGAACGACCTACCGCGTTGCGGAAATGCTGGCGGCGCCGGTTGCGCTCAACAGCAACCTCGGGGCCTACACCAATTTCGTCAACCTGCTCGACATGGCCGCGCTGGCCGTGCCTGCCGGCATTCGCGCAAACGGCACCGGGTTCGGCATCACGTTCATCGGCCCCGCCGATACCGACCGCGCGCTTCTCGATGTGGCCGACAGCTACCTTGCGATCACCAATCTTCCATCGCCGCCGCCACTCGATCTGGAGGGAAAGATGCAGACCGTGAAACTCGCCGTCGTCGGCGCACACCTCAAGGACATGCCGTTGCACTGGCAGCTCACCTCGCGCGATGCGACGTTCGTGGGCGCCTTCGAAACGGCGCCGAACTACCGTCTCTATGCCATGGCGGACAGCGTCCCGCCCAAGCCCGCGCTCGTTCACAGTGAGGATGGCGCGGCCATCAAGGTAGAAGTCTACGAGCTGGGCGTGGCCGAGTTCGGCAGCTTCGTCGCCGAAGTGCCGCCGCCGCTGGCCATCGGCACCGTAACCCTTGCCGACGGTAGCAGCGTCAAGGGCTTCGTCTCCGAACCGCGCGCCACCGAGGGCGCCGAAGACGTCACCGCGCTCGGTGGCTGGCGCGCTTACATCGCGCAGCTTGCCTGACAGCTTCCACCGCACTTCATTGCCGCAAGACCGAAGAGGGATACGATGAACAAGCTCAAGCTTACTTTGCTCACCGCCACGGCCGGCCTTGCGGCAGCCTCGCAGCCCGCGCTTGCAGAGGGCGAGCAGGTTATCACCGTGCCCGGCTTCGCCGACTTCCTCGCCGTCGATGGCGAGACGGTCTGGACCACCAACAAGGGCCGGGTCGAAGTCTGGTCGCGCTCGGGCAAGCTCGGTGAAGTCGCGATGGAGCGTCCGTGCGGAACCATGGCCATCTCGCACGGCTCGCTCTGGGTCGCCGAATGCATTGGCGGCACGCTCAACAAGGTCAACATCCGCACGTCGGAACTGATCAAGTCGCTCCCGACCGGCATTGCCAACCGCCAGGGTGAAATGAATGTCGTCGCGGGCGCCGGCTCGGTCTGGCTTGCCACCGACAACGCCGGCGTCGTCTCGCGTATCGATCCCGAAACCGATGAAGTGATCGCCTCGGTCAAGGTCGATCCCGGTACGTGGTATCTGGCCTTCGGTTTCGGCTCGGTCTGGGCCGTCAGCGCGGAAAAGCAGAGCCTGCAGCGCATCGACCCGGCAACCAACACCGTCGTCGGTACCACGCCGCTCGGCACGCAGCCCGGCTTCCTCGCGGCCGGTGAAGGCGCCGTGTGGGTGCAAGAACAGGGCGACGGCACGCTTGCGCGGGTCGATCCCGAAACCGGCGAAGTGACCGAGCGCATCAAGGTGGGCGACAACCTCAAGTGGGGCGATGTCGATACCGGCGGCGGCAAGGTCTGGCTGCGCACGACCGACGATCAGGTCTTCGTGATCATCGATGCCGAAACCAACGCAATCGACGCCCGCCTGGGCAAACCTGCCGGGAGCGGCGCCCTGCGCTATACCGATACCGGCGTCTGGACGACGGCGCATGACGAGCACACGCTGACATGGTGGCCGACCTCCGTATTGGTGGCCGCCGATACCGAGAAATAGCGCCTGAAAGGCGTTACCCGGTGCCAGGTACAAAGAACGGCCGGATCCATCGGGTCCGGCCGTAATCATGTGGGCGGTGGTTATAATTCGCGGCCGGAACCAGGCAGCCAAAAAGGCGCCGCGATGCGCCAGTCCAAGGACGGACGCATCGCGGCTTAGTGCCGGCAGGTATCTGCTAGATCAGGGTAATTCGAAACTGATGCCTGGCAGCGTAAATATATTACGAAATCAGTCAACCGTAATAATTCGATGTATTGCGGGTATGAACACACCGGATGCGCAAGAGTTTCGTCGCGCAGGCCCCTGCCACATTTCACCGCTTGCGGCGTTTTTGAAAGCGGTTGGAAATTGAAGCGAAGCTGGAGGTGAAGGGAATTTAATTCCCTCGTTATTCTTCCATATTTTCATAGCCTTGCCGCCGAAGGGCCAAAAAAGAGCCCCCAATGAGGGCCGGGAATATTTTGGCTGCAATTGGATTGCCATGGACTGGGATGGCTGCGATTCGCTTTGCGAACGCCCTTGAAGGAATGGAAAGCTCAATCCTTCATCCATGGCCTGCGAGCCACGCCCGCGGTTCTGTAAGTCGGCAGGGATCAACGCCCGCCGGCTCGACCACTCGCGCAGCTGCTCGGTGGAGAGACCGGTCAGGCTCGTCGCTCTGCGCGTAGTCACAAGCCGCACCAATCCACCTCTCTACTTCGGGCATGAAACCCGATTTCCCGAGAACGGGTATCACACCCGACTTATTCATGAAAGTTCTTGCTTAGGCGGTTGTAGAGAGCCGACGAAAGCTGTGTCTCGTTGGGGACGCCAGCTGATATTGCGGTTCCGAGCAGTCGGCATGGTCATTCCCCACCGTTGCAACGCCTCAGTCGTCGATCGGCGCGAAAATCTCGCCGTATCCGCTGCGGATGGCAACGCAGTCCGGGCAGAGCCGCAGCGAGGGAACGCCCGGCATAGCCTCGGCACCGTTGACGATCAGGAAGTCGTCGGCGGTGTCGCCGCACGACGAGCAGCCGGCCGCGCTACCGGCAGCTTTGATGTTCATCCGGGCGATCACGCCGAGCCGAGGCTCAACCCGGTCGATAATGGAGAACCACCATTCCGTGTGCGGGACGATGCGCTGCAACTCCGTCTTGGCATCCGGCGGGTAGCGGCGACGAAGCCATTCGAGCGCCACCGTCCGACGCATGTGGTCGTTCTGAACAAGCTGGCGATACAGCTGGACGAGCTGCGCGGTCGTGCGTCGGGGGTTGGCCTGCATCGCGCGTTCGTAGTGCGCAAGGTTCACTGCGAACCGCAGGCCGCCGGTGTGGTATTCGCGGATCGTCGCGATGCAGTATCCACGTATCTCCACGACCGTCCGGTCGTTCATCGCGGCCTCCATCTCGGCCAAGTCGTAGTGCCATGGATTGACCGCGAAGTCGTTCCGCCAGATGTCCAGGTAACCCGTGTCGCGATACGCCCGTGCGATGACATCGTCGTGCTCGGGATGGGCCTGCACGAAGGCATCGAGGTCGTTAAAGTTCTCGATCGACGGATCGAGCGCGCGTGCAGCGGCCAAGATCGCATTCTGGGCGTCGTGGGTCGCGACGATTGGATTGGCGCGCGCCGCCCACGCCTCCAACTCACTCTCGCCCACGATCTCAAGCATGTCGGGCACCTCGACTAGAAGCGAGCTGACACGCAGGTCGTCGGGGCTGCAGTAATCGGGATCAGGAACGAGCTGGACGCCCGCCGCGGCATACGCGCGGGCGACGAGCCGCGAGCAGAACATCTGCTTCGAGCGCGGCTTGGGTCCGCCGGTCACTGTGCGCGCCGCCTCGATCTGCGAATAACGGGTGCCGATCTCCGACCTCGCGAACTCGACGATTGCCTGCAGCGCGAGCTGGTCAGGTGGTTCCCGTAACCGGAGCACGATCACCGTGTCCTCGGCCCCGTAGAGTTCGCGCTGGATGTTGCTCGCCTGCACCCCGGCATCGGTGGAATCGATGGTCGCCCCGTACTGCACGCAGATCATCGCATGTGAGACTTCGCCCTTAGTCGCACGGCGCACGACCTTACCGACTTTTCCTAGCGTTGGCGGAATCCGCTATCGCAAGATGATCACTCCCTGGTTGCCACTGTTCCTGGATGACCAGATCAAGTTGAACGACTTCGGTGCCAGCGATTACATCATCACCCAGCTAGCCGAATTCGGCTGGAACGCCGAGCTTTGGAAGGCGCGCGGCGAACTTTTCCGAGCTCGAGGTAACCAGCGCGATCTTGTACATGCAGCCCGGTTTTACGAGAACGCCATCGACCTCGATCCAACCCTGGCGTCCGCATATCGCGGCCTGGGGCTTTGCCTTTTCAAGACAGGGCGCCGCTCGGAAGGGCAGAGAGCTCTGAAAACATATCTTGAACTGAAGCCTGAAGCTGAAGATGCGGGCATGGTCCGGCTGATGCTTCCGAAGGAGGCGACGCAATGAAGTACTTTGGATGGATCCTCGCGGTTACTGCGCTATTCAGTGTGGCTGCGCCAGCATATGCTCACAAGCTGTGTTCAAGTGGCGAAACTGTCGATGTTGCAAAGTCTGACGTACACGTCACACCAGCTCGGGATTGGAACCGGTTGAGTGGCCGGCCCGGCAAACATGCCGAGGTTTGGACGCTCGACGGCGAGCAGTTGAACGATGTTACGTTTTTCGCGGATGTTCCTCCAGGCGAGCCGCTCGTCAAGGATCGAAACAAGAAGCGCGATCCGCTTCCCAAGTTCACCAAGTCGACGCTTCTAGTGGAGATCCCGGATCTACTGGAGGGGACATACCGGACCTACAAGAATGTGGCCTCATTCGACGTCCTCTCGATCGATCCCACCAGGTTTCTCGGCTGTGACGGAGTGATCTTCACCTACCGGTTCGTTGACGATGACCAACTCACCCGGAAAGGCGAAGCCCGAGCAGCCATCATTGATGGCAAACTCTATATGATCACTTTCGATGCGCCCCGCCTGCACTACTACGATACGGTCATTGGCGACTTTCGGCAGCTTGCCGACTCAGCGATTTTGAAATGACTCATACTGTCGTCAACCGAAATGATCGGCTCGCCTGTTCCAAGCCGCCCATTCGCCTCAAGGCCAAGATTGTCTTTTTTCCCTATCCCACCGCATAATTCTTGGCTCGAAGGCGGTCGAGATAATCGCTCCACCACTGAGCCATCTGCACGCGCTCCTGCCAATGAGCGCCACGGTGATAGGCGGCGCGAACCTTGTCGCTGTCGCCGTGAGCAAGCGCTCGCTCGATCGCATCGGGGTGCCAGAGCCCGCTTTCGTTCAACAGCGTCGATGCCATCGCGCGGAATCCGTGCGCGGTCATTTCGTCTGTTGAGTAGCCAAGGCGACGCAGGCCCGCGTTGATCGTATTGTCGCTCATGGGCCGTGAACGCGCCCGCATGGATGGAAACAGATAGCCCTTCGGCCCAGTCAGCCTATGTGCCGCTTCGATAATTGCGATGGATTGCCGGGAAAGCGGCACACGATGTTCTTTGCGCATTTTTGTCTTCAGCGCGGGTATTGTCCAAAGAGCGCCATCAAGGTCGAATTCGCTCCATTCTGCGTGGCGAAGTTCGCCGGGACGGACAAACACATGGGGAGCGAGTTGCAAGGCAAGCTTCGTGAGTTCCTGACCGTCGTAGCCTTCAATTGCCCGGAGCAGATCGCCTACCCGTTCCGGTTCTATTATCGCGCCATAGTGTGTCACTTTCGGCGCCATCAGAGCGCCACGCAAATCGCGCGTAGGATCGGTTGAGATGCGCGCTGTTGCCACGGCATAGCGAAACACGGCACCTGCGAGTTGAAGTGTTCGTCGTGCGCTCTCCAATTTGCCTCGCTTTTCGATCCTGCGCACGGCTCCAAGGACGTCAATCGGCTGGATATCGGCGATCGGCATATTTCCAATCGAGACCGTCAAGAGCGAAAGCAGATACTCGCTGCGGACAGCAGTGGCGGGAGCCCAGCGCCTCTGTCCATCCATTTTTCGCTTTTCGCAGAACTCGGCCGCGACAGAGGAGAACGTTGTTGCTGCCTGCATCTCACCGCGCAGCTTTGACCGCCGTTTCTCTATTGACGGATCCTGACCGGCAGCAACCAAATCCCGGGCCGCGTCTCGTTTACGACGGGCTTCTGCTAAGCTGATGGCGGGGTAGGTGCCAATCGCGAGCTTTCGCTCCCGCCCATGAATACGATACTTGAATCGCCAGAGCTTGCCGCCTGTGGGCTGGACCTGCAGGAACATTCCAAGGCTATCACCCAACTTGTAGGGCTTCTCTTTGGGTTTCGCGTTTCGAATTGCAATGTCGGTAAGTGCCATGAGCCAAAGCCTTTTTCCGTAAGAGGCCCCCACGCTGGGGGCTCTTTCAATTGTCCGGAAGCGGCTAAGCCCCTAAAAGGCCCCCAATGATCGCAGATGCGACCGGAAAAGGGTGGTCAAATTCGGACAGCCGAGGACAAGAAATCCTAGGATTTCTGCGGGCTTTATACGCTGTAAGGGAAGGCTTTTGAAGATACGGCTGGAGCGGGTGAAGGGAATCGAACCCTCGTCGTAAGCTTGGGAAGCTTCTGCTCTACCATTGAGCTACACCCGCAAACCTGCAGGAAACCGGGGTTTCGCTCGCGGGCTGCGCTGCGGTTGCCAAGGGCGCCGCAAGCGCAAGGCGATTGCCACATTCTCGGGTGTTCGGTCAATATGCATTCTCGGGCGGGTAGACAGGTCGCCGTCGCAGCGTCGATCAGTCGATGACGAGGAAATAGTCGGCCACGCCGTCGCCCGAATTGTGCACTTCTATCGTGTAGCGCTGGGTGAAGATGGGAACCCAGTGGCATGTCCGCTTGGTGTTGCGGATCACGCAGACCGGTTTGCGCTCAGGATCCAGCACGTGCAGCGAAATCGGGGCATTGCCCGGCGTCGACAGGGCGATGCTGGCTTTCTGGCCGGATAGGAATACCTGTTCGAAGCTTTCGCTGCGGCCGCCCATGATCTGCCCGCTACGATAGCCCGGACCCAGCGGGCTGCCGCGCATCGGCGGTGCCGTGTCGGGAACGAGGGCGCGCCATTGCGGGACCGGATCGGTTCCGTTCCACTCGGCCAGTGGATGCGCGCCGCTGCGGTCGATTACGGCCAGCGCCGAGGCGAGTTCCCTGCGGTCCATCTTGCCCTGTGCGTTCTGGGCGGTTGCAAGTGCCAGCGCGACTCGCTCTCCCCGCGCCGGTGCGCGGTCCTGCGCCAGAAGCATGGGGCTGGACACCAAGGCCAACAGTGCAAGCGTGGCCCTTGTCGCGCGTTTCATGCCATCGTGCTTCATCGTTTCGCCTCCGGCGTAACTGTAAAACAGGCTCCCTTTTCAGTCGGGATCAAGTTTATCTCCAGATGGTGCCGCTCGGCAATGGCCCGGCACAGCGCGAGGCCGAGGCCTGTGCCTTCGCTCGACGAGGGACGTCCGCCGCGGCTGAACTTTTCGAAGATCTCATCGTACTGGTCTTCGGGAACGCCCGGTCCATCGTCGCTGACGATCAGCCTCGGCCCCTTGCGCAGCGCCAGCCAGACGGTTCCGCCGGAGGGCACGAACTTGAAGGCATTGTCGAGCAGGTTCGTGATCAGGCGGGTAAGAGCCATCTCTTCGCCTTCGATGGTGACACCGGGTTCGATGTCGACCTTGAAGCTGTGTCCCGATTCCTCGGCGCTGTCGGCGTAGAGTTCGGCCAGACGCGTTACGAGGCCGCTGAGATCGACCGGGGAAAGCCCGTGCCGGTCGCCGCGCCGGGCCTCGCTGGCGGCGATATCGAGCAGCGATTCCAGCATGCGGATGATGCCCCGGATTTCGGTGCGGGCATCGGCGATGCGGGCGGCTGTTTCAGGGTCCGGGGTTGCGGCGAGGGCCTTCACCAGCCGGTTGTCGAGATGCATCAGCGGCGTGCGGATCTCGTGCGCGACGTGATCGGTGGTTTCGCGTTGGGCCGCCGCCAGCTGCCGCAGGCGGGCAAGGGCATTGCCCGAGTGCGAGGTAAGCTCGTCGATCTCGTCGCGGCCGCCCGAGCCTCTGGCCAGCTGCTCAAGCGCGGAATCGTCGGGCTGGCGGAACGCGGCATTGATCCTTTCAAGGCGGCCGGCGAGGCGGTGGGCCGCCATCCATCCGCCCAGCGCCACGGCCAGAACGGCAAGGACGCCGCCGGTGAGGAAGGCCAGACCGACCTGACGCAGGAGAACGTCGAGATCGTGGTGTTCGTGCGCTACCAGGAGCCGCAGATTGGGGCCAAGCTGCGTGGCGCGGGCAAAGGCCTCTGTATCGCCGTTCAGGCGGATTTCCGCAGCTTCGGAGACGGTTGCATGCAGGTCGGGCCAGCGCTTCAGGTCGCCTGCGATGGGCTTGCCGTTGGCATCGGCGAGAAGGTAGTGCGCGGCATTGCCGTTGCGCGGCTGCAGCGCGAGGCGGTCCTCTATGCGCTTCGAGAGTTCCTCGGCACCGCCGCTGGCGTAGATGTCGATCATGCCGGCCAGGTCGAGGTCGACGGCCCGCTCCATGGCCAGGTGATTGGTGCGCTGAATCGTCGTGTCGGTTAGCAGCCACAGACCGAAGGTGATTTCAGCGGCGGTGAAGATCGCCCACAGGACGATCTGCGCGAATATGGAATGCCGGATCGCGACGAGATGCGTCACTGACCGTCCAGAAGCCGATAACCGGAACCCCAGATCGTTTCGAGCGCAGGCGAGGCGAAGCCGTCTTCGAGTTTGCGCCGCAGGCGGCCGATGTTGACATCGACGACGTTCGTCTGCGGGTCGAAATTCATCTTCCACACGTCGCGCAGCAGCATTTCGCGGGTCAGGACTTCACCCGCGTTTTCCATGAAGTAGCGAAACAGTTCGAACTCCTTGGGGCTCAGCGACAGGTGGCGATTGTCGCGAAATGCCGTGCGGGCTTTCACATGGCATTCGAACGCCCCGTAGAGGATCACGGCGCTGTGCGCCCGGCCGGAAGCGCGGCGATGAAGCGCGCGCAGACGTGCCAGCAGCTCTTCGGCCTCGAATGGCTTGGCAAGATAGTCGTCGGCGCCACCGTCCAGACCTTCGGCGCGGTCCGTCGTGCGGCCTAGCGCGGACAGCATCAGCACCGGAGTTCCGACGCCGCTTTCGCGGAGCCGCGAAAGGATCGTGAGCCCGTCAAGATCGGGAAGCATGCGGTCGAGGATGATCACGTCGAAGCGTTCGACACCGGCGCGCTTCAGCCCGTCGTTACCGGTAGCGGTCCAGGTCACGGCGTCGCCCGAATTGGCAGCCAGCTCCTGAACTTGCGAGGCGGCGCGAGCATCGTCCTCGATGTAGAGGATGTTGAGCCCGCTCATGATGCCTTGACGCTCCCCTTGTTGCCGCACCTAGTGTTTATTACTGCGCGCAGCTTGTAAATGCCACAAAAGGTTCTGGAATCCCCGCCCACGATATCGAGGAGGCACCCTCTGGTATCGTGGGCGGGAATGCCCGTGCCGCTCCGTTTCGTCCTTCCGGGGACAGGTCCTCCCGACCTGCGGTCCCGTCCGGCCGAACGAACCGGCACAGGGCGGGGGGTTACGGAACGCCGCTTAAGGGGACTGGGATCGGCGCGCCCGTTTCCCCGGATTGACGCGCGATGACCTTGGCGATCCTTACCCCCATGGTCCGGTTCGCCGTTACAATCGTGCGATATTCTCGTTCGAAAGACTTCATTGCCGGTCCTGGAATGCATGTCGATCCTACGAAAACCTATAGTACGCCTGAAGGGCGGATCGGTCCCCTGACAATGCCTGTTAGCCGTGCCTTGGGATGATGCCGAGTAAACGCAAAGTATAGCCCGAGAACAGGGTGGTCTCGTCGCTCCACCCTGTTCCCGAATATCCGTGCGGGGTTACTGCGCTTCGGGGGCTGCCGCGGCAGCATCTGCCGGCAGGCCACCAAGCTGTGTCACCAGCTTGGTATAGGCGTCGAGATAGGCGAGAACGATGATCTGGCCGATCTTGGTGTTCTGGTAGCCGCCGCCACCGGCCGCCGCGAAAGTGCCGCCGAAGAAGCCGCCACCGCCGCCGCCGAAGCTGACGTCGGACTTGCGGGCATAGCCTTCGACCAGTGCCTCTTCCACAGTGGTACGGGCATTGACGATCGAGAGCGTGACGTTGGCCTCACCCTTCTTGATGTTGAGGCCGCCGGCAATCGCGCCGACGCTACGGCCGAACAGGCCGCCACCGATGCCGCCAAGCAGGCCGCCGACGCTGGTGCCGCCCGAGTTGCTGTTGGTCGAGACGATGTCCGGCTGCAGGAAGTAGTCGGCCGCCTTGACCTGACCCTTGCCGAGGTTGGAACCGGCCTGCAATTCGCCCTGGTCGGCAAGTGCCCGCTCCATCGCGCGATTTTGCATCGAACGGCCACGGTTCACCAGCGTGAAGCAGCCCGAACGCTGGACGAACACGCGCAGGATCGCTTCGGGGCTGCCAAGGCTGAGTTCGCGCCACCACTTGTTGTCCGGTTCGACGATGGCCACGGTGCCAAGGTTCTGCGTGCACACGGGAATTTCCTGTGTGCCGCGATCCTGCTGCTTGCGTGCAGACGACTGGCTCTCGGCAAAAGACGAAGTTGATGTGAGCGACACCGCCAACGCACCGAGTGCGCAAATAACCTTATTCATGAAGATCCTCCCTGTTACTGCCGCATGCAGGGCACGCGGACTGCCCAGTCCCGTTACAGACATAATCCTAGGTCTCGAAAGGACTTGGGACAAATGACGATGTCTGTGAGGATATACTATCAGACGGTCGGAGTGACGGCCATGTTGTCTATGAGACGCGCCTTGCCGATGCGTGCGGCCACCAGCAGACGCATCGGTCGCGGCGAGTGGCTGTCGAGCGGGATAAGATTGTCCGCATCACGCAGTTCGGCATAGTCGATCGAGAGGAAGCCTGAAGCAAGCAGGTCCGATTGCAGCGTGGCAAGGGCATCGGCGACCGACGACCCTGCCTCGATGGTGGCGATGGCCTTCTTCATGGCTGCAGGAAGCCCGGCGGCTTGGAGGCGTTGTTCGGCGGTCAGGTAGGCATTGCGCGAAGACATCGCCAGGCCATCCGCCTCGCGCACTGTCGGTACGCCGAGGATGTTGTCGGCATGAGGACGCGTCAGGTCGAGATCGCGGGCCGTGCGGCGGATGACGGCAAGTTGCTGCCAGTCCTTCTCTCCGAACAGGGCCATGTCGGGCAGGACCTGATGGAACAGCTTGCAGACCACGGTGGCGACGCCATCGAAATGGCCCGGACGGGAGCCGCCGCACAAACCTTCGCTGACGCCGGATACCGAGATGTTCGTGGCAAAGCCCTGCGGGTACATCACGTCAACCGTGGGTGCCCAGACGAGCGCGACGCCTTCCTTTTCCAGCATAGCACAGTCGCGTTCGAGCTGGCGGGGGTAGGCATCAAGATCCTCGCCTGCGCCGAACTGCAGCGGGTTGACGAAGATCGAGACGGCGACGTGCTCCGCGCGCTTTTTGGCTTCGCGAACCAGTGTCAGATGACCTTCATGCAGCGCGCCCATGGTCGGCACCAGCGCAAGGGTTCCGGATTGGCGCAGCTGGGCAACTGCACTGCGCAGTGGATCAAGGCTGTGGACGATTTGCATTGGCTGGGGCTGCTCCGATATGATGTGCTTGACCGGCAGACGCGCCAGCCCTTAGCCGCAGCGTGCCCTGTGCGGCAATGGATTTGAACTTACGAGGGTCAGCCAACCGGGCCCGCAGCAGGAAAGCGATCACCAGTTCGTGACAGCGCATCGCATCGTCTTCGCAAATGAAAAGGGTGGCACCGGCAAGTCCACCACGGCGGTTCATGTCGCCATCGCGCTTGCCTATCAGGGCGCGAATGTCGCCGCGATCGACCTCGATCCGCGTCAGCGCACCTTGTTCCGCTATCTGGAAAACCGGGTCGAGACCGAAAGACGCCGCGAAATCGCGCTGCCGGGCGCGCGCTTCGCGGTCTATGACGGCGACGATATCGCCGAGCTCGACGATCTCGCCGAGCAGATTGCCGATGGATACGACTTCCTGATCTTCGACACGCCCGGCCGCGACGATCCTTTCGCACGCCACGTGGCGACCACCGCCGATACGCTGGTGACGCCGCTCAACGACAGCTTCGTCGACTTCGACCTGATCGGTCAGGTGGAGGGCGAGAGCTTCAAGGTGAAGAAGCTGTCCTTCTATGCCGAGCTCATGTGGGAAACGCGCAAGAAGCGCAGCATGAAGACGCTGGAAGAAGGCCGCAAGGAAATGGACTGGGTCGTGGTGCGCAACCGTGTCCAGCACGTCGAGGCACGCAACATGCGTCGTCTCGAAGGGGCGCTGGGCGAATTGTCCAAGCGCGTCGGTTTTCGCGTTGCCAGCGGCCTTTCGGAGCGCGTTATCTACCGCGAGCTTTTCCCTTCGGGCCTGACGCTGCTCGACAAGGGCTATCTGGGCGAGCTGGGCACCAGCCATCTTGTCGCGCGGCAGGAACTGCGCAGCCTCGTCGCCGGGCTGAAGCTGCCGATGCCGTCGCGCGGGCAGCAGGACCTGGCCCTTGCCGCGCAATAGCAGCGCGTCATGCTGAAGCTGCTCTGGCTGATCGCGCTGGCCTGCATCGCCTGGCGCGTCCTCAAGGGCCGCTGGCCCTGGCAGAAGAAACCGCAGATCCGGCAGACCTTCGCACTGGCCCATGCCCGCGAAGTGCTCGGCGTGTCTGCGGGCGCGGGGCGCAAGGACATCCTCGAAGCCCATCGTCGCCGCCTTGCCGCGGTCCATCCCGACCGCGGCGGCAGCAGCGAGCAGGTGCATGAGGCTAACGCCGCGCGCGACATGCTGCTCGCCGAACTGACGCCGAAATCTTCAGCCTGAACCGGACAATGCCCACCAACCACCGTTTCGAACCGACGATCCTGCGCGAATACGACATTCGCGGCGTGGTCGGTAAAACGCTGGGGGCTGAAGATGCTTATGCCGTGGGCCGCTCCTTCGCGACGGTCGTGTTGCGCAACGGCGGGCGGCGCATTGTGGTGGGCTACGACGGCAGGCTCAGTTCGCCGATGCTGGAAGCGGCGCTGGTGGAGGGGCTCACGGACGGCGGTGTAGACGTCGTGCGCATCGGTCTGGGACCCACGCCGATGCTCTACTATGCCGAGGCGTCGATGGCTGACGTCGATGGCGGTATCCAGATCACCGGCAGCCATAACCCGCGCGATCACAACGGCTTCAAGTTCGTGCTCGGCGGGCGCCCTTTCTTCGGGACGGATATCGAGGGCCTTGGCTCCATGGCGGCAGCGGGCGACTGGGACACTGGCTCGGGCCGCACGGAGGAGCGGAGCGTTCTGGAGGCCTATGTCGAGCGGCTGCTACACGGGGTTGAAGGCGTGCCGAAGGAACCGTTGAAGGCACTCCGCATCGGCTGGGATGCCGGTAACGGGGCGGCCGGGCCGGCAGTCGAACTGCTGACGTCGCGGCTGCCCGGCGAGCACCATCTGCTCTTCACCGGGGTGGACGGGCACTTTCCCAATCATCACCCCGATCCCACCATCGAAGCGAACCTTGCCGATCTGCAGGCACTGGTTGCGCGCGAGGGGCTCGACTTCGGCGTCGCTTTCGATGGCGATGCCGACCGTATCGGCGCCATCGACAGCACAGGCCGCGTGATCTGGGGCGATCAACTGCTGGCGATCTTTGCCGAGGATGTGCTGCAGCGAATGCCGGGCGCGGCAGTGATTGCCGACGTGAAGGCTTCCCGCACGCTGTTCGACCGCGTGGCTCAACTGGGCGGGCAGCCGATCATGTGGAAGTCGGGCCATTCGCTGGTGAAGGCCAAGATGCTCGAAACCGGCGCGCCGCTGGGGGGCGAGATGAGCGGGCATGTGTTTTTTGCCGATGACTATTTCGGCTTCGACGATGGTCTCTATGCCGCCGTGCGGCTGATGGCCGCGACGGTGCGCCTGGGCACTCCGCTGACCGATCTGCGCACCGCCATGCCCGAGACGTTCAACACCCCCGAACTGCGCTTTCCCGTCGAGGAAAGCCGCAAGTTCGCAGCCATCGCGGAAGTGCAGGCGCGGCTGGCGCAGAGCGACGCGGATATGGTCGCGATCGATGGTGTTCGCGTGACGACGCCGGACGGTTGGTGGTTGCTGCGCGCTTCGAACACGCAGGACGTGCTGACCGCGCGGGCCGAGAGCGAGAGAGCCGAGGGGCTCGAACGGCTGATCGGTCAGATCGATGCGCAACTGGCTCTGTCCGGCCTCGCGCGCAGCTAGAAAATCATTACCAGCGCGCCGGCGATGACGGCGAGCGCTGCGGCAACGAGGGGCAGGGCACCGTGCTTGCCCTTGGTCCAGCCGCCCACGCTTGCCGACACGAAGCCCTTGAACAGCGTGTTGAGCGTGACTGAAAAGGCGAGCACCAGCGCTGCGGTCGTCTGGGGAAGCGTGTCGGAGGGCAGGTTGCCCATGGTGATGATCGTGGAATCGACATCGACGGTGCCCGATACGGCCAGCACCAGCGCGAGTTCGCGGTCGCCGAACTGTTCCAGCACCCAACGCGCCGCGACCGTCAGCGCCATGACCAGCGCGGTGAGGATGAATGCGGGGGCAAGGTCGAAGGGATTGCGCATCGGCACGTCTTCCTCGCTTTGTGAGGTCGGGCCACGCGGAACCTTGCGCAGGTACCAGGCGGTGATGACGAGGCTGACCAGCATGCCGGGTATGATCAGGCGGATCAGCGGCAGCAGCGCGAAAGGCGCGATGGCGGCGGTGAGGGCGACGACGCGCAGGAACATGACGACCGAGGCGGCCGAAACCCCTGCCGCTAGGATGGGCGTGCCCTCGGTTCCGTCGCGCATGCGCGTCGCGAGCGAGGCGGTCACCGCGGTGGAAGAAACCATCGACCCTGCCGCTGCGGTTGCGATCACGGCGCGGGTCGGCCCCAGCATGCGCGCTGCGAAATAGCCGGCGAAGGAAAAGCCTGAGACGAGCACGACCACCATCCACAATTTGCGCGGGTTCCACGCGTCGAAGGGGCCGTAGGGCTGATCGGGCAGGATAGGCAGGATCACGAGGGCTATCAGTGCGAAGCGCGCGATTGAGAGGACTTCCTTCTCGTTCAGGTGGCGCACCCAGCGGTGGAGCTGCTCGCGCATGGCAAGGATCAGGACCATGACGACGGCCACGGCAGTGCCGGTCAGTCGCTCTCCGGTGCCGACGAGAAAGCCGCTCGCCAGCGTCAGCAGCGCGACCACGCCGGATGTACCGTCTAGGCGGCCGCTTTCGCGCGAGGTATGTTCATAGCCGAGCAGCACCAGCACCATTACGGCCACCAAAAGGCCGGTGGCGGGGCCGCGCGCGTGATCGAAGAGGATACCGGCAATACCACCCGCCAGCCCGATCAGCGCGAATGTCCGGAAGCCCGCGAAGCGCGACCCGGCGGCGCGCTCGCGCAGCACCCACCCGCGCTGCAGGCCTACGAGCAGGCCCAGCGCGAGGGCCATGGCGACATTGATCAGGTGGGCATAGCCGGGAAGCGAAATCATTGCGGGTGCTGTCGTTGCGGTTGCCCGGCTCATCGGCCAACCGGGGCGCTTGTGCAAGAGACCGCCTTTCGCACGACGGGTTTATATGCTCCACCACCGGCATGGCATGGCGTTGCAGAACCGCGAAGGGACAATGAACAGTCAGGGCGAAGTCCCTCCCGAAATTGCTGCATGGTTTGCTGCGCGTGACTGGCGGGTCAGGCGGCACCAGAGCGAAATGCTGGCGGCATCCGATGCCGGCCGCCATGCCTTGCTGGTGGCCGATACCGGCGCGGGCAAGACGCTGGCCGGTTTTTTGCCGACACTTGCGGCCTTTTGCCCGAGCCGCCTGGACGGCGCCGCTGTGCCCGAAGGGCTGCACACGCTCTACGTTTCACCGCTCAAGGCTCTGGCGCACGATGTCCAGCGCAACCTGATCGCGCCGATCGAGGAGATCGGACTGCCCATTCGCGTGGAGACCCGCAGCGGGGATACGCCTTCGGATCGCAAGGCGCGGCAGCGCGCCCGTCCGCCGCACGTGCTGCTGACGACACCGGAATCGCTCTCGCTGCTGCTCAGCTATCCGGAAGCCCCGGAATTGTTCCGCAGTCTCAAGCGCGTCGTGATCGACGAGGTCCACGCTTTCGCCACCGGCAAGCGGGGCGATCTGCTGGCGCTTTCCTTGTCGCGGTTGCAGGCGCTGAGCCCCGACCTGGAGCGCGCCGCGCTCTCGGCGACGCTGGCCGACCCGGATGACTATCGCGGCTGGCTCGCGCCATGGGGAGATCTCGACAGTGTTGCGCTGGTCGAGGGGGAGCAGGGCGCCGATCCCGAGCTGGAAATCCTCTTGCCGCGGGTCGAGCGCATTCCCTGGAGCGGCCACGCCGCGACATGGGCGATCCCGCAGCTGATCGAGCAGATCAAGGCACACCGCACGACGCTCGTGTTCACCAACACGCGGTTTCTGGCGGAATATATCTTTCAGGAACTGTGGAACGCCAACGAGGATACACTGCCTATCGGCATCCATCACGGCTCGCTCTCGAAGGAAGCGCGTCGCAAGGTGGAGGGCGCGATGGCGCGCGGCGAGTTGCGGGCACTGGTCTGCACGGCGAGCCTCGATCTCGGCATAGACTGGGGCGATATCGATCTCGTCGTGCAGATGGGCGCGCCAAAGGGCTCATCTCGGCTGTTGCAGCGTATCGGCCGGGCCAACCACCGTCTGGACCAGCCCAGCGAGGCGCTGCTCGTGCCCGGCAACCGCTTCGAGTTTCTCGAAGCCTTCGCGGCGCAGCAGGCGGTGCGCGAGGGGCAGCGCGATGGCGAGGCCTTCCGTCCCGGCGGGCTCGACGTGCTGGCGCAGCATGTCATGGCAGTGGCCTGCGCCGGCCCCTTTCGCGAGGAAGCGCTGCTGTCCGAAGTGCGCTCTTCGCTTTCCTATGCTTGGGTGGATGAGGCCGTTTTCGCCCGCGTGCTCGATTTCGTTGCGACCGGCGGATACGCGCTGCGCTCCTACGATCGGTTCCGACGGATCGTGCGCGAGAAGGACGGCACATGGCGTCTGACCCATCCCGAACATGCCGCGCGTCATCGGCTCAATGCCGGGATCATCGTCGATGCCGAAATGCTCGACGTGCGGTTTCGCAACGGCCGTTCGCTCGGCAAGGTCGAGGAAGGTTTTGGGGCCAGTCTGGAAGTGGGCGACACCTTCCGTTTCGCCGGCATGGATCTCGAAGTGGAATCGCTCAAGGATCTCGATCTGATCGTGCGCGCGGCGAAGCGCTCGGCGACGATTCCCAGCTATATGGGCCAGCGTATGCCGATCTCGACGCATCTGGCCGACCGGGTGCGCGAGATGCTCTCCGACCGTGCCGGCTGGGCGCGCTTTCCCGACGACGTGCGCGAGTGGCTGGAAGTGCAGGACTGGCGCTCGCACCTGCCGGCGCCCGGACGGCTGTTGGTGGAGAGCTTTCCGCACCGCGAACTGGCCTATACCAGCTACTACACCTTCGAAGGTTGGCCGGCGAACCAGTCGCTGGGCATGCTGATCACCCGGCGGATGGAGCAGAGGGGGCTGGGCCCGCTTGGCTTCGTGGCGACCGACTACACGCTGGTCGTCTGGGGGCTGAAGCCGGTGGACGATCCCGCGGCTCTGCTGTCGCCTGATATTCTGACGCATGAGTTCGTCGACTGGGTGCAGCAGAGTTACCTGCTGCGCCGTGCCTTTCGCGAAGTGGCGGTGATCTCCGGGCTCGTCGAGCGGCAGCAGCCGGGCAAGCGCAAGTCGGGGCGGCAGGTCACCTTTTCGACCGATCTCATCTACGACGTGCTGCGCAAGTACGAGCCCGATCATCTGCTGATCGAGGCCGCCTGGGCCGATGCCCGTGCGCGCATGACCGATATCGACCGTGTCGGCGACGTCCTCGATCGGGCGGCGCGTGAGATCGATCACGTGCATCTCGAGCGGATCAGCCCGCTGTCGGTACCCGCCCTATCGATGATCGGACGCGAAAGCCTCCCCTCCGGCGCGGCGGACGACGACTTGCTGGTGGAGGCGGAAAGCCTCGCGGCCATGGCCATGCGTCTCGACGCACCGGAAGCGGAGGATGATCCGGCCTAGCGGTCAGCCGCTTTACTTGCCGAAGTCGCGATGGCGCTCGTTGCCGATGAAACCGAAGCGCGTCACGCCGGAGGCCTTGATCGTGTCCAGCACGCGCGCGGCGAGGTCGTAGCTGGCCTGGGCATCGGGTTCGAACTGGAGCTCAGGCTCGACCGGCATGCGCGTGGTCTTGTAGAGTAGGGCCGACAGTTGCCCGGCCGATATGGGGGTGCCGTTCCATTCGATGGTGCCGTCCGGAGTAAGCACGATCTTGTTCTTCACCGGATCGAAAACCAGCGGACCCGTTTCGCTCTTTCCCGGCAGGTCGATGTCTATACTGGCGGTGGCGGCCGGAATGGTGATCACGAACATGATCAGCAAGACCAGCATGACGTCGATCAGCGGCGTCGTGTTGATGTCGGCAATGGGTGGTGCGGATGGGACGGACGCGGCAGATTGCATGAGCATGTCCTCTCTGACTGCTCCGCGCCTGATCCGTATCTAATCCACTGACGGGTCCTTTGCCAATAAGTATCGCTCAGCATGTCCTTAAGGCACAAAAAAGGGGCGGATCGCTCCGCCCCTTTTCGTTCGATCTTGCAAAAGATCCGATGTCGGTCCGGCTTACTTGCCGAATTCGGCGAACTGTTCGTTGCCGACGAAACCGAACTTCGAGACCTTCGAAGCCTTGATGATCTGCAGCACTTGGGCCGACAGGTCATAGCTGGCTTGGGGTTCCGGCTGGAACTGCAGTTCCGGTTCGGGGTCCATGCGGGTGGTGGACTGCAACGTGGTCAGCAGACGGGCACCGTCAATCTGGGTGCCGTTCCACATGATCTCGTTGTTCGCCGTGAGCACGACCTTGTTCTTGACCGGGTCGATCGGCGGGGGAGTGTCCGTGGGAGGAGTGGCCACCGGAAGATCGATGTCGATCGAGTGGGTCGCAACCGGGATGGACATGATGAACATGATGAGGAGGCAGAGCATGACGTCGATCAAAGGCGTCGTGTTCATCTCCATCATCGGCGAGCCATCGTCGCTGCCGCCTGACATTGCCATGGAATGTTACTCCTGTTCCTGCCTGAACGTCACCCGTTCGGGTCGATCGGGTTGGTGATGAAGCCAACCGTCGGATAACCCGAAATCTGGACGTTGTAGATCGCGCCGGCAATGCACCGCCACGGAGCGTTGACGTCACCGCGGATATGCACCTGCGGGATCAGCTCCGGGTTGGACATCAGAGCCTCGGGACCACCTGCGCGCTTCACGATGCTGTCAAGGCGCTTGAAGGCCTTGTCGCGGAGCTCTTCGGAAGTAACCGGCGTGATGTTGTTGAAGTAGATGCGGCATTCGCCGTTGCGGGACGCGCCCTCGTAGCCCGGCTCGCCAGCGCTGCGGCCGGCATCGTCAGTGGTCGAGACGGTAAGAAGGAGGTTCTCGACCTTGTCCTTCGATTCGACAGCCGGAATGACCGGGATGCGCAGCTTCTCGATCGTCTGGATCGCGACCGGAACCGCGATAAGGAAGATGATCAGCAGCACCAACATGACGTCGACGAGCGGCGTCGTGTTGATGTCGGACATCGGTGTTTCGGCACCGCCTCCGCCCGTGGATATCGCCATAGTCTTATCCTAATCCTTGCGTTGCCTGGGGGCAGGCGACGGGTTGCATGCATCGAACCGTCGCCGGACCCCTTGCGGGGAGCGGAACCGGTCGGTCCGGTTCCGCAAACCCGTGCTCCTTACGACTTGGTCGGAGCGGCAGCCGGCTTGGCCGGAGCAGGCTTTGCACCGGCAGCGGTGGTGGCAACGGCCGGCTTGACGGCGCCGCCCGAGGCGATGTTGGCGAGGACGTCGGTCGAGAAGCCGGTCAGCATCTCGGCGATGCGCTTGTTGCGAGCCTGCAGGTAGTTGTAGGCAAGCACGGCCGGAACGGCGACGAGCAGGCCGAGCGCGGTCATGATCAGAGCTTCACCGACCGGGCCGGCGACCTTGTCGATTGAGGCCGAACCGGCGAGACCGATCGCGATCAGGGCGCGGTAGATGCCGACAACGGTACCGAACAGACCGATGAACGGTGCGGTAGCGCCGACGGTGGCGAGGAAGGGAAGACCACCGGCGAGGCGGGCGTTGATCGAGGATTCCGAACGGGCGAGCGAGCCGTGAAGCCAGTCATGCGACTCGGTCGGGTCCTTCAGCTTCGAAGCTTCTTCTTCAGCCTTCACGCCGTCGTCGACGATCTGGCGCCATGCGCTGTTCTTCTCGAGCTTGGTGGCGCCTTCCTTGAGGGTCGGAGCCTTCCAGAAAGACGTGCGGACAGCACCGTACTGGCGCATGATCTTCGACTGTTCGAACCACTTGGTGAAGAGGATGTAGAACGAGCCGAACGACATGATGCCGAGGATCACGACGGTGGCGTAGGCGATGAAGCCGCCCTGTTCGAGAGCTTCAGCGAAGCCGAACTTGTTCTGCGGCGCGGCTTCGCCGGCAGCGGCAAGGATATCAACGATAAGCATGCGATTTACCTCTCAAGAAGAATGCAGGATGTGACCGGGCGCCGGGGCCCGATCGAGCCGTCGAATTAGTTTAACTTGTAGACGATCGCGGTCGAGTAGGAGCCCGAGGTCGGGTTTCCTGCGTCGTTCAGCGCGGGATCGAAACGTGCATAACGCTCCATGCCCTCGCATGCGGCCTCGTCCAGATCCGGACTACCGCTGGAACTCGAGACAGAGCAGGAGCTTACACGACCTTCCGCATCGATGGTGACGCGAACGCCAACGCGACCTTCACGACCTTCACGCGCTGCGCGGGTAGGATAGTTCGCCTGGATACGACCTGCCCAGCTGCTCATGCGCTTGGGCGACGCACCACGAGCCTTGGAAGGCGCGGGTGGTGGCGGCGGCGGTGGCGGCGGAGCAGCGGTCTGGATCACCACCGGCGGAGGCGGCGGCGGCGTGATTACCGTCTGCACCGGCGGCGGGGCCGGGGCGATATTGATCGGCGGCGGTGGGGCCACGATCGGCGGAGGCGGTGTATCCTCCTGCTTCGGCGGCGGTGGTGGAGGCTCCTCCTTCGGCTCCTCCGGTTCCTTGATGTCGACTGTCGTCACCTTGTTGATGACCTTCTTCGCCGCCTCATAGGCAAGGCCCGTAACGAGCGCATAACCGACGAAGACATGGATCAGTGCGACAATGACAAGCGCAGTAATCTTATTACCGCTCATTTGCTGGTCAGCGTAAGCCATTCAGACCCTTCACTCCATTACCAAGCCCCGGAACCAATCCAAAAAGTGGACAAGCCCAAAGGCGCCCATGAGCTCCCCGGAAGAGGACCCCATGACGAAACTCGAAATTACCCACCCTGACGGCTGACAATCCACCTGCCGTACGAGAGCGACGGGCAAGCGAACCGTTGGAGCATTTTTGTGTTTTTGCCCCTTTTCGCGAGTTTCCTTAGCGGCGATGCCCCCCCTGCGCAACGCCTTATCGGCCATTCAGGGGTTAACGCGTGATTCAGGCGGGGGAGTGCCAAAGCCGACCAATGCGATTTTGTGCGCGTCACAGGCCCGTCTATAACATTCGATGTTTCCACGGAGATTGTCCCTCATGTCATCGAAATTAAAGCCCGTACTGGCGATCTTGGGCGGGTCTATGCTTGCGTTTCAGGCGCTCCCGTCCCACGCGCAGGCGCCTTCCGTCACCGTGTCGGAACCGACTTATGCCGATATCGCCGACCTAGCCGATTCGTCAGGTATGGTGGTTCTGGCACAAGTTAAAAAATTGCTGCGGGTCAAGGACGAACGCGCGCCTGGGTTGGCGCCGGGATATGGGCGATATTACGTAGAGGCTCAGACCAAGTCGCTTCTCACCGGCAGCGCGCCGCTTGGCGAATCGGTCAAATATCTGGTGGACTTGCCGCTCGATTCCCGGGGCAAGCCACCCAAACTCAAAAAGACCGATGTGTTCCTGTTCGCAAGGAGCGTTCCCGGTCGTCCGGACGAACTGCAACTGGTGACGCCGACCGCACAGCGACCGTGGACGGAAGCCGGCGAGGCGCGGCTGCGGGGAATCCTGAAATCGCTGGTGTCGCCCGATGCCCCTGCGGTCATCACGGGTGTGCGCGAGCTCTTTTATGTGCCGGGCACGCTTGCCGGGCAGGGCGAAACGCAGATATTCCTGAAGACCAAGGATGGCTCGGCCGCGTCGATCACGGTCCGCCATCATCCCGGTACGCCGCCTGCCTGGGGCGTGTCGTTCTCCGAGCTTGTCGCCAATGTCGGGCATCCCCCGGAGCGCAACACTCTGGCATGGTATCGTCTGGCTTGCTTCCTGCCCAATTCGCCGCCTTCCGATGCGAACGTTTCCGATGGATATGCAGCGAAGAAACAGGCCGAAGCCGACTATCGCATGGTGCTCGGCGACCTGGGCGTTTGCGAGCGCAACTTGTCCTGAGCCCATCACTGCGGCGGTGCCGTGACGCGAAGGCGCTGGAAATTCGCCCGCGCCTGCCGTAGGGCGCGCCACCGAAAGGGAGCACTATGGCAGAACCGCTGAACATCGCACTTGCAGGTCTGGGAACTGTCGGCACGGGGGTCGTTCGTCTGATCGAGACGAATGCCGAGCTGATTGCCCGGCGCGCGGGTCGTCCCATCCGGATCGTTGCCGTCAGTGCGCGCGATCGCACCAAGGACCGGGGCGTGGATCTTTCCGGCTACGACTGGGAGGACGATCCGGATGCGATGACGCTGCGGGACGATGTCGACGTTGTGGTCGAACTCGTCGGCGGCTCCGACGGCCCTGCACTTACGCTGGTGCGCGGTGCGATTGCGCACGGCAAGGGGTTGGTTACCGCCAACAAGGCCCTCATCGCGCATCACGGCATGGAACTGGCGGCGTCTGCGGAAAAGGCTGGCGTTGCGCTCAAGTTCGAAGCAGCCGTTGCCGGCGGCATTCCCGTCATCAAGGGTCTGAGCGAGGGCGCCGCCGCGAACGCGATCGACCGCGTCTATGGCATCCTTAACGGCACCTGCAATTACATCCTCTCCACCATGGAGGATACCGGCGCCGACTTCGGTGACGTGCTCGCCGATGCGCAGCGACTGGGGTATGCCGAGGCTGACCCCACTTTCGACATCGAGGGTGTCGATGCGGCGCACAAGCTGTCCATTCTGGCTGCCATTGCTTTCGGCGCGCGGCTGCGCTTCGATACTGTGGAAACGATGGGCATCTCGCGAGTCAAGGCTGCCGACATCGAGCAGGCCCATACGCTGGGGTATGTGATCCGCCTGATCGGTACCGCAGAGATCGACCGCAGCGAGGCAGCGCCGCGTCTGTTCCAGCGCGTACGGCCGCATCTCGTGCCGTTCGGTCACCCGCTGGCCCACGTCGACGGCCCGACCAATGCCGTGGTGGCTGAGGGCAACTTCATGGGGCGCTTGCTGTTCCAGGGCGCGGGCGCAGGCGACGGGCCGACGGCCAGTGCCGTTGTCGCGGACATCATCGACATTGCCCGCGGTGAAAAGGGCGCCACGTTCTCGATGCCCGCAGGCGAACTCGAGCCGATGGAGCCGGCACCGACCGGGCATCGCCTCGGCCGTTCCTACATCCGTTTCACGGTTCCGGATCGCCCGGGCGTGCTGGCGGAGATCACTGCCGCCATGCGTGATGCTAATGTCTCGATCGAAAGCCTGATCCAGAAGGGCGATCCCGACGACGACGGCGAAGTCATCATAGCGATGGTTACGCATGAAGGGCCCGAAAGCGCGGTGAGCGAAGCCATGCGCATTCTCGAGGGCTCGGACAGCCTCGCCGCGCAACCTCTGGTGATGCAGATCATCGACTGACGAAGCCTGTGCCGCGCGCGCCGGTCAGGGCGCGCGCATTTCCCCCTTGGCGATCTTGTCGGCGTCCGAGCCGGCCGGGGCTTCGGGAATCGTGGACAGATCGATCAGGTAAGGCTGTTCGGGAGGGCAGGACGGCAGCATGCACATGCCCGCCATGGTCGACTTGCCTTTGAAAATGCCATCGCCGGCAACGTCGGGCGCATGAAGGCGTCCGTCGTTCAGGGCCGCAGCCGAATCGGGATCGGAGTCCGCCGTCGAGGGAATGCGGAATTCGTCCTCGTCCGGAGCGCACACGGTGATCTCGCCCTGCCGGATGGTGCGCAGGCAGTGGTTGCGCGAAGTATCACGCGTGATCTGCCCTCCGGCCGACATCATCTGTTCAGCGATAGCCCGGTCGGCTTCGCTCGGTTGACTGGCCGCCTGCGCTATCGCCGGGGCGGGGCTAATTGCTGCAATAGCTAAAAGAAACGTACAGCTTCTCGACAATCCGACATCCTCTGTCTAAGCGGTCCGAACCTTTCCTCCCTGGATTAATCCGGAGTGAACATGTCCATGAAGCCGACTCCCGCAAGTAAAGTACTCGATCGCGTCCTCGTACTCGAAATGGTTCGTGTTACCGAAGCCGCTGCAATCGCCGCATCCCATTTGGTGGGCCGCGGTGATGAGAAGGCGGCCGATCATGCCGCTGTAGAAGCCATGCGCAAGGCTTTTGATGAGCTTGACATAGATGGTACTGTCGTGATCGGTGAAGGCGAGCGGGATGAAGCCCCGATGCTCTTCATCGGCGAAAAGGTCGGCGGCGCGCCCGGCAAGGGCCCCAAGATCGACATCGCGCTCGACCCCCTCGAAGGCACGACGATCACGGCCAAGGCTGGTCCGAACGCCCTCGCCGTTCTCGCAGCCGCCGAAGAAGGTTGCCTGCTCAACGCACCCGACGTCTACATGGACAAGATCGCGGTCGGCCCCGGTTACCCGGACGGTGTGATCGATCTCGCCAAGACGCCGACCGAGAACGTCAAGGCGGTCGCGGCGGCAAAGGGCGTGAAGCCGGAAGACATCATTGTCTGCGTGCTCGACCGCCCCCGTCACGAGGCCCTGATTGCCGAACTGCGCGAACTGGGTTGCGGTGTCGTGCTGATCGGCGACGGCGACGTTGCCGGCGTCATCGCGGTGACTGACGAGAACACCACGATCGACATGTACATGGGTTCGGGCGGTGCGCCCGAAGGCGTGCTGGCTGCTGCGGCGCTGCGCTGTGTTGGTGGCCAGTTCAACGGCCGCCTGCTGTTCCGCAACGACGACGAGCGTGGCCGCGCCAAGAAGTGGGGCATCGAGGATCTCGACAAGATCTACAAGCTCGAGGAACTGGCCAAGGGCGACTGCATCTTCGCGGCGACCGGCGTCACCAGCGGCTCGCTGCTGGAAGGCGTGAAGCACCTCAAGGGCGGCAAGATGACCACCGAGAGCGTGGTCATGCGTGCCAGCTCGGGCACCGTGCGCTGGATTCGCGGCGAGCACAGCGAAGGCTGATCGCTCCCGCATCAAGGGCTTTCAAATGGCCGGGTCCGGTTCGTCCGGGCCCGGCCTTTGCCATTTCGGGTCCGGTGAAAACCGCGTACGCTCTATTGCAATCGCGTGACGCACGGGTAGACGCGGCGCGTCAAGCCAGCACCTAGGGGCCTTTGGGGATTCGCCATGAAGATCATGTCCGGGAACAGCAACCTGCCGCTCGCGCGCGCAATTGCAGGGTATCTTGAGCTGCCGCTCACCGATGCCAGCGTCCGTCGCTTCGCGGACGAGGAAATCTTCGTCGAAATCCACGAGAACGTTCGCGGCGAGGACGTCTTCGTCGTCCAGCCGACCAGCTACCCGGCCAACGACAACCTCATGGAACTGCTGATCTGCGTCGATGCGCTGCGCCGCGCCTCGGCGAAGCGGATCACCGCCGTGGTTCCTTACTTCGGCTACGCCCGTCAGGACCGCAAGCCGGGCCCGCGTACGCCGATCTCGGCCAAGCTGGTGGCCAACCTGATTACCGAAGCCGGCGCCGACCGCGTTCTTTCGGTCGACCTGCACGCGGGCCAGATCCAGGGCTTTTTCGACATTCCGACCGACAACCTCTTCGCAGCGCCGGTCATGGCGGCGGACATTCAGGCGCGCTACGGCGACCAGTCGCTCATGGTCGTCTCGCCCGACGTCGGCGGCGTGGTGCGCGCCCGTGCGCTGGCCAAGCGCCTCGACAACGCGCCGCTGGCCATCGTCGACAAGCGCCGTGACCGTCCCGGCCAGTCGGAAGTGATGAACATCATCGGCGATGTGAAGGGCCGTGCCTGCATCCTCATCGACGACATCATCGATTCGGGCGGCACGCTGTGCAACGCTGCACAGGCGCTGATGGACGAGGGCGCAACCAGCGTCACCGCCTACATCACCCACGGTGTTCTGTCCGGTGCCGCGGTTTCGCGCGTCAGCAACTCGGCGCTTAAGGAACTCGTGATCACCGATTCGATCCAGACGACCGAGGCCGCCAAGCAGTCTGACCGCATCCGTGTGCTGACGATCGCGCCGCTTGTGGGCGAGGCGATTCGCCGCATCGCCGACGAAAGCTCGGTTTCCAGCCTGTTCGATTGATCGGCTGATCGGCGAGGCGGCCATCATGCCGCCGTCGCTCTCCCTTATTGCCAGGGCCTCGCTTCGCCCGGTTCGATGCGTTTCAGCGCTTCGAGCCGGCGGGCCTGACGCGATTCGAGGGCCAGCGTCAGCAAGGGCTGCGGCGTGGCCACGAACTGGCGCGGCGACATCCCGAAGAAGGCCGAGAACTCGTGAATGAGATGGCTCTCGTCGTAGTAGCGCAGGGCGATCTCTTCGGCTTCGTCCAGATCTGCCACGCCGCGCAGGTGGCTGGCCATGTCGAGCGCCCGCGCCCGGCGCAGGACCTGCTTGGGTGAAAGCCCGAAGTCGCGATTGACGACGCGTTCCAGTTTTCGGCGTTCGACGCCGCAATGCTCGGCAGCATCGCTGACCGCGATGGCGGGATTGCTGAAGGCGAGTTCCTCGAACCGCGCGGAAACGGGATCGGGCAGGGTGCCGTCCATGTGTTCGACACGTTTTCGCACTTGCGATTCGAGGGCTTGCAGCCAGTCTTCCGGTGCGCCGTCCGCGCGCAGCATGCGCAGGACCCTGTCAGACGGGGTGGCGACGGCGCTGGTCGGCACCAGCCGGTCCAGAAACTCGCCCACGCGCGGGCCGCGCAAGGCAGTGCAGGCGCCGGGGCGTATCCCCACACCGACGCTGATGAAGCTGCCGGTCACGGTTATCGGCATGCGCTTGGTCTGGGGGCCGAAGAAAAGAGCTTCACGGCCCATGGCTTCAGGGCCGGTAGCCGTCTCGGCAGTCCAGACACCAGCGAGCTGGATGCGCACGAAAGGCGTGTCGTTGAAAATTCCGCACGACAAAGTGTAGTCCGCCGGAGCGACTACTTTGGTTACATAAAGTCGTGCAATCCACGGCGCCAGATCGGGCGCCGGGGCACGATTATAGGAAAGGGGTTGTCCGTCCTTAGTAACCCCCTGTTCCGGCACGATTGACGGATCGATAGCCGGGCGATTTTTCTGATTCATGCCCCACTCTTGCCGCATCCCCCTGCCGGTTGCGGTTACTTTGTGTAGCATTTACCTGCAACTTGGGGAAATCCCCATACTCATTTCAATCCCTGTCATTTTCTTGCAGGTTGACTGTTATTCAACAGGCATCTTGACCGCGACGGGCAGGGCCGCGCACAGGATGGGCATGAAGATCGAACAGGACATCGCCCTCGCCATCCGGCTTGCCGAAGCAGCCGGAAATGCGATCCGCCCCCATTTCCGCAGCGGTCTCGGGGCCGAGCGCAAGGCTGATGCCTCGCCGGTGACGGAGGCGGACCGGGCGGCTGAAGAGGCGATGCGCCGCATTCTCAAGGCCGAGGTCGGGCAGGACAGCATCATCGGGGAGGAATTCGGGACCGAACAGGGATCGTCGAACCGCACATGGGTGCTCGATCCGATCGACGGCACGGTCTCGTTCATAGCCGGCCGTCCGATTTTCGGGACGCTGATCGCGCTGCTGGTCGATGGATGGCCAGTGCTCGGTGTCATCGACCAGCCCATACTGGGCGAGCGCTGGGTCGGTGCGAGCGGTCATCCCACCCTGTTCAATGGCAAGCCGGTGCGGACAAAGGCCTGCCGCGAGCTGTCCGAAGCCATGCTCGCAACGACCGGTCCGCAGTACTTCGACGACCATGAAGGCGACCACTTCATGGCCCTCGCCGCCAAGACGGATCATCGCCGGATGATGATGGGTGGTGACTGCTATAACTATGGGCTGCTGGCGAGCGGCCAGATCGACCTTGTGTGCGAGGCGGGGTTGAAGCTTCACGACTGGGCCGCCCTGGTGCCTGTCGTCGAAGGGGCCGGCGGCACGATGTGCGACTGGAGCGGCGAGCCTCTCAATGCCGATTCGCAAGGGCACGTTCTCGCGATAGGCGATCCGGCCCGTTTGGAGGATGTCGTCGAGGCGCTGGCCTGCCACCATTGATAAAATGCCGGTGAAGCGCGTTTGCCGTCTGTTCGTCTACGGGACGCTGCAGCCGCAGGCCGGCACGCGCATGGGGCAATGGATCGCTGCGCGGCTTATCCGGTCCGAACCGGCCTCTGCACCCGGCCGGATCTTCGCGGTCCGCGGGGGCAACGGGTGGTTTCCCGCACTGCTGCCCCCGCGCGGCGGGAAGCACGTTGTCGGAACGCTGTGCTGGCTGTCGCTTGGTCCGGGTGAGCTCGCGCTACTCGACCGATATGAAGGATGTGAGTATCGCCGCGTTGCGGCTCCGGTGCGAACCATGGAAGGGCAGCGGGAGGTCGCACAGCTCTACCTCTGGCATACGACACTGCCGCATGACGTGGAGGCTATAGCCGACGGCGATTTCCTTGCATGGCTTCGCCGGACGCGCCGCAGTGCCTTTTCCACGCCGCGCAATGGCACTTGAAAGATACTTGTTGGTTAGATCGGCATGAGTGAAAGAACAGCCATCATCACCGGCGGTGCCGCGGGCATCGGGCGCGGCCTGACATTGCACTTTGCCAGGAACGGCTGGCGCGCGGTCGCGCTCGACCGGGACGAACAGGCGCTGGCCGAACTGCGGGACCTCGTGCCGGAATCGCAGTTTCTGGCTATTCCCTGCGATGTCGGGGCGGAGAAGGATGTCCTTCAGGCCTTCGAGCGCATAGCTGCATGGACGAATGCAGCGCACCTCCTCGTCAACAATGCCGGTATCGCCGATCCTTTCTGCGGGCCGTTGGAGGATCTCTCGCTCGATCGATGGCAAGGCTGGGTCGATGCCAGCCTGACCTCCGCGTTCCTGTGTTCGCGCGAGGCCTTGCCCCTGCTGCGGGCCGGGGCTCCGGCCGCCATCGTCAACATCTCGTCGACGCGTGCCCTGCAGTCGGAGCCCGACTGCTTCGCCTATGCGGCAGCGAAAGGCGGCCTTTGTGCCCTGACGCATGCCATGGCGGTCAGTCTCGGGCCGGAAATCCGGGTTAATTCGGTGCTGCCGGGCTGGATCGAGACGGGTCCCTGGCAGAGGTCGGACCGGAGGAGCGAACCGGAGCATTCGCGGGAGGACAGGGCACAGCACCCGGTCGGCCGGGTAGGCCGTGTCGAGGATATCGTCGATGCCGTGGCGTGGCTGGCAGGCGAGGGGGCAGGGTTCGTCACCGGTCAGGAGATCGTCGTCGACGGCGGCATGACCCGGCGGATGATCTACGCCGATTGAACGGGCCGAGGTTGCCCTTGCCTTTCCGCGTTTTGCGCACTAAAGGCCCGCCCTTCAATCGACACGGTTGAGTCTTTCACAAAGAGATTCGCGGGTCGGCCTGGCGAAAAGGGCTGCCAGGGCTGACTGCACGTGTCCCTGAACAGGAGACGAAAATGCCCAAGTTGAAGACCAAGAGCGGTGTGAAGAAGCGCTTCAAGCTCACCGCCACCGGCAAGGTGAAGCACGGCGTTGCCGGCAAGCGTCACCGCCTCATCAGCCACAACGGCAAGTACATCCGCCAGAATCGCGGCACCGAAGTCATTTCCGACGCCGATGCCAAGACGATCAAGAAGTGGGCGCCCTACGGGCTCAACTGAGGAGTACTGACCGATGAGCCGTATCAAGAGGGGTGTTACCACCCGCACAAAGCACAAGCGTCTTCTCGAGCAGGCCAAGGGCTACCGTGGCCGCCGCAAGAATACGATCCGCGTCGCTCGTCAGGCCGTCGAAAAGGCCGGCCAGTACGCCTATCGCGACCGCAAGGTTAAGAAGCGCAACTTCCGCGCTCTGTGGATCCAGCGCATCAACGCTGCCGTTCGCGCAGAAGGCCTGACCTACTCGCAGTTCATGCACGGCGCGAAGCTCGCCGGCATCGAGCTCGACCGCAAGTCGATGGCCGATCTGGCGATGAACGAGGGCACTGTGTTCTCGACCGTGATCGCTCAGGCCAAGGCAGCTCTGCCGGCCTGATCGCCAGGAATTTCGTTTCGGGATGCTAATCTCGGACCGGAAATGAAAAAAAGGGGCGTGGACGTCTTGTCCGCGCCCTTTTTTCTTGGTTGGTGGGCGATCCGCGAAGACGTTCATAAAGTTGGAGCGATTGGAAATGCCGTCGGCCTGCACGGTCTCTGCAAACTATTTGAGTAGCTCGCCGGGGCTGCGCCGATATTTTGCGGGCATTTTCCTGATCGAGATCACCGTCAGCGACGGTGGCGTCATCGAGGACTTCATGTTCCCCGACTGGGCCACGATGCGCTTTAATCAGGCGCCTGTAATCGCCGGCACGACTCGTGAAGGTGGTCAGCTCGGCAAGTCGCGTTTCTCGGTATCCGGGCCGCGTTCGCAGGAAGTGAATATTCGCACGGGAAGCCTGCGTCAGTGGGGCGTGCTGATCCATCCGCTGGGCTGGTCGCTGCTGGTCGGCAAGCCCGCCCACGAATATGCGAACCGCCTTGTCGACGGCATGGCCGATCCGACTTTCGAGCGTTTCCGGCCCCTTGCCGAGATGCTCTTTTCCGAGGAGCCTGACCGTGACGGTGAACTGCAGCGCCTGACCGAATTCTTCGATGGGCTCGAGCCGCTCGATGAGCCGGCGGCCGACAGCATCGCCAAGGTCTATGACGCGCTTTACGACCCGGAAGTCGATTCGGTCGCGCAGTTGGCGGACGTTGCGGGGCTCAGCCGGCGTTCGCTGGAGCGGCTATGCCGCCGGACCTTCGGCTTTCCGCCCAAACTCTTGCTGCGCCGGCAGCGGTTCCTGCGCAGCCTGACCGACTTCACGGTCGATCCCTCGCTGAAGTGGATCGGCGCGCTCGATGCCGCCTATCACGATCAGGCCCAGTTCGTGCGCGACTTCCGGCACTTCATGGGCATGACGCCCAGCGAATACGGCCAGCGTTACAAGCCGGTGGTCGAGCCGGTCATTCGCGAGCGGGCTCGCTACGGGCGCGAAAATCTCTGGGGCTCCGACGGGATGGCCAGTCTCGCCTGTACCTGACGCGGTCTCCTCCGTTGCGATTCGGCCGCGAGCCTCCTAAGGACCGCGGCGCAATACCGACCAACAACCAGGCAGAAGACACTTGGACTACGCAGCAACCGGCCAGCAGGCCCTTTCGCGCATCGAAGGCGCGACCGATCTCGAGACGGTAGAGGCGCTGCGGGTCGAGTTTCTCGGCAAGCAGGGGTCGATTTCCGGCCTGCTCAAGACGCTCGGCAAGATGTCGCCCGATGAGCGCAAGGTAGAGGGCCCCAAGATCCACGGTCTGCGCGAAAGTGTTGCCGATGCCCTGGCCGCGCGCAAGGACGCCCTGGAAGCCGCCGCGCTCGATGCGCGTCTGGCCGCCGAAACGATCGACCTTTCGCTGCCTGCCCCCGAAGCGCCCAAGGGTACTGTTCACCCGGTCTCGCAAGTGATGGACGAACTGGCGGAGATCTTCGCCGACATGGGTTTCGCGGTCGCCACCGGTCCCGAGATCGAAGACGACTGGCACAACTTCACCGCGCTCAACATGCCGGAAAGCCACCCGGCGCGGGCGATGCACGACACCTTCTATTTTCCGGACCGCGACGCGCAGGAACGGGAGATGGTGCTGCGCACACACACTTCGCCGGTCCAGATCCGCACGATGCTCGCCGAAGGTGCGCCGCTGCGCATCATCGCGCCGGGCCGCGTCTATCGCTCGGACAGCGACGCCACGCACACGCCGATGTTCCACCAGATCGAAGCGCTGGTGATCGACAAGGACATTCACCTCGGCCACCTCAAGTGGACGCTGGAGACCTTCCTCAAGGCCTATTTCGAGCGCGACGACATCGTCCTGCGCCTGCGCCCCAGCTACTTCCCCTTCACCGAGCCTTCGGTGGAAGTGGACGTTGGCTATGCCAACGAAGGCGGTCGCCGCGTGGTCGGCGGGTCTGGCGATGCGCCGGGCCACGCCTGGATGGAAGTGCTGGGCAGCGGCATGGTCAACCGCCGCGTCATCGAGGCCGGCGGTCTCGATCCCGACGAGTGGCAGGGCTTTGCCTTCGGCGTCGGCGTCGACCGTCTCGCCATGCTGAAATACGGTATGGACGATCTGCGCGCCTTCTTCGACGGCGATGTACGCTGGCTCTCTCACTACGGATTTTCCGCCCTCGACGTGCCGACCCTTTCGGGCGGCGTCGGTACGCCTGCCTGAACGGCCGGATCGCGGAAGGAAAGAACACATGAAATTCTCGCTCTCCTGGCTCAAGCAGTACCTGGAAACCGAAGCGACGGTCGAAGAGATCGCTGCAAAGCTCAACGCCGTCGGCCTTGAAGTCGAAGGCATCGAGGACCCGACCGAAAAGCTGGCCGGTTTCCGCGTCGCCAAGGTGCTGACCGCGACCAGGCATCCCGATGCCGACAAGCTGCAGGTGCTGTCGGTCGATACCGGCGAAGGCGATCCGCTGCAGGTCGTGTGCGGGGCGCCCAACGCGCGCGCCGGCATGATCGGCGTGCTCGGCCTGCCGGGCGCCACGGTCCCTGCCAACGGTCTGGTGCTGAAGAAGTCGGCGATCCGCGGTGTCGAATCGAACGGCATGATGTGCTCGACCCGTGAGCTTGAGCTGGGCGAAGACCACGACGGCATTATCGAGCTTCCCGAGGATGCGCCGGTCGGCACGGCCTTTGCCGAGTATCACGGCGCCGATCCGGTGATCGATGTCGCCATCACCCCCAACCGCCCGGACTGCATGGGCGTCTACGGCATTGCCCGCGACCTTGCGGCGGCCGGCATCGGCACGCTCAACCCGATTGCGGAACTCGACCTGCCCGGCTCGTTCGCGTGCCCGGTTGAGGTGCGCACGGACGATCCCGAAGGCTGCCCGGCTTTCTACGGCCGGGTCATCAAGGGTGTGAAGAACGGCCCCTCGCCGCAGTGGCTGCAGGAGCGGTTGACCGCCGCCGGGCAGCGCCCGATCTCCGCGCTGGTCGATGCGACCAACTATCTGATGCTCGCCTATGGGCGTCCGGCCCATGCCTATGACCTTGCCAAGCTGAACGGTGCAGTCGTGGCGCGCCGCGCGAAGGACGGGGAGACGGTGCTGGCGCTCAACGAGAAGGAATACACGCTCGATTCGGGGATGACTGTGATCGCCGACGATAGCGGCGTGCACGACATTGCCGGGATCATGGGCGGCGAGCATTCGGGCTGCGGGGACGAAACGACCGACATCTTGCTGGAAATCGCCTATTTCGATCCTGAGCGCATTGCGCGGACCGGCCGCAAGCTGAACCTCACGTCGGACGCGCGCGGCCGTTTCGAACGCGGCATCGATCCGAATTTCCTCGATCAGGGCCTCGCGCACCTGACCAAGCTGATCCAGACGCTGTGCGGCGGTGAGGCTTCTGAAGTGGTTCGTGCCGGCGCGGCGCCGACGACACCCAAGATCTCCCACTTCGATCCGGCGCTGACCGAAAAGCTTGGCGGCGTTTCCATCAAGCCCGATGAACAGCGGCGCATTCTTGAATCGCTGGGTTTTTCGGTAGTGGTCGAGAAGGCCGGTTTCGAGAAGGGCTGGGCTGTGACCGTTCCCGGCTGGCGTCCCGACGTCGATGGCGCGCCCGATCTCGTCGAGGAAGTCGTGCGCATCCATGGTCTCGACAAGATCGAGAGCGTCGCCTTGCCGCGTGCTGAAGGCATTGCCCGCCCGACCGCGACACCGGGCCAGAAACTGGAACGGCGCGTGCGCCGCGCGGCTGCGGCACGCGGTCTTCACGAGGCCGTCACCTGGTCGTTCCTGCCGCAGGCCGACGCGGACTTCTTCGCCGACGGCAATGGCGGCCTGTGGGCGCTTTCCAACCCGATCAGCGAGGACATGAAGGTCATGCGCCCCTCGTTGCTTCCGGGCCTGCTCTCGGCGGCCAAGCGCAATCTCGATCGCGGCGCTTCCTCGCTGCGGCTGTTCGAACTCGGCCGGCGCTATCTGCGCGGCAATGGTGGTGCGAGCGACGAGCGTATGGCGCTGGGCGTCGTGCTGGCGGGTGAAAAGACGGCGCGCGGCTGGGCCACCGGAAAGGCCGTTGCTTTCGATGCCTACGATGCCAAGGCCGAAGCGCTGGCGCTGCTCGCCGAAGCTGGCGCGCCTGCCGACAAGCTGCAGGTCATGGGCGAGGCCGGTTCGCAGTTCCATCCCGGGCAGTCGGGCACGCTGCGCCTCGGTCCCAAGAACGTGCTGGCCCGTTTCGGGATGCTGCATCCCACAGCCGCCAAGGCCTTCGACATCGACGGTCCGGTCGCGCTCACGGAAATCTACCTCGACGCCATTCCCGGCAAGAAGGGTGCTGCCTCGTTCGCACGCACCCAGTACGCGCCGCCGGCGCTGCAGGCGGTGACGCGCGACTATGCGTTCCTTGTGCCGGCGGATCTGCCTGCCGCCGATCTGGTGCGCGTGGTGCAGGGGGCGGACAAGGCCAATATCGTCTCCGCCCGGCTGTTCGACGACTTTCGTGGACAGGGCGTTCCGGAAGGACAGAAATCGCTGGCCCTTGAAGTCGTGCTCCAGCCGCTCGAAAAGAGCTACAAGGATGCGGACCTCAAGGCGATTACCGACAAGGTGACTGCTGCTGCGGCCAAGCTTGGAGCCGTTCTGCGCGGCTGAGACGGGAAACAGGAGATCGCCGGTGCCTGAAGCGGACTATGTCACTATCTCTTCCGGCGATCTCACTGCGAGAATCGATCCGCTGGGTGCTGAACTCTGCTCGCTGACCGACAGTCACGGGCGCGAGTTCATGACGGACGCCGACCCGGCGTTCTGGACGGGGCATGCCCCCTTGCTTTTTCCAATCGTCGGCGGCCTCAACGACGATCGCTACCGCATCGATGGCAGCGAATATGAACTTCCGAGGCATGGCTTTGCCCGCCGCTCGCGCTTCGATGTTATCGCCGCTGAGGCAAACGAGGCTCGGTTCCTTCTGCGCGACAGCGACGAAACGCGCGCGGTCTATCCTTTCGCGTTCGAGCTTGAGGTCGCCTACCACATCGAAGGCACGACGCTTCGTGTCGAGGCGACGGTGCGCAACCCCGGAACGGCGGCGCTGCCCTTCAGCTTCGGCTACCATCCGGCTTTCGCATGGCCCTTGCCCGGCGGCTCGCCGAAGAGCGATCACGTCATCGCCTTTGCCGAGCCCGAGCCGCAGCCGATCCGGCGCCTGGAGGCGGCAAGCGGGCTCATGCAGAGCGATGCTGAGCCCACGCCGGTGGAAGGGCATCACCTGAAGCTCGATACGGCGCTGTTCGAAGCCGACGCAGTGATCTGGGACCATCTGACCAGCCGGTCGCTCACTTATGGTACCCCCGGTGCCGCTCAGCTTGCCCTTGCCTTTCCCGATCTGCCGATGCTGGCGCTCTGGCAGAAGCCGGGCGCGGCATTTCTGTGCATCGAGCCCTGGCAGGGGCATGCAGATCCGGTTGGATTTTCCGGCGATTTCCGCGACAAGCCCGGCGTGGTGCAACTCGCGCCGGCCGGAAGCCGTTCGTTCCGCATGGACGTGTCCGTCCTTTGGGCCGATTGAAGGAGACTATCATGAAGACCGTTCTCGTCACCGGCGCCACCGCCGGCATCGGCGAAGCCTGTGCCCGCGCATTCGTTGAGGCAGGCTGGCGCGTGATCGCGACGGGACGCCGGGCCGAGCGGCTGGATGCACTCGTCGAGGAACTGGGCGCGGATCGTGTCCACCCATGCGTGTTCGACGTGCGCGACGAGACCGCGCGTGACGCTGCTCTGGCCGCTTTGCCGGCTGCATTCTCGTCCATCGACTGCCTGGTCAATAACGCCGGGCTCGCGCTCGGCACGGCCAGGGCGCAGGACGCCGACCTCGACGATTGGAAGACGATGATCGAGACCAACGTGACCTCGCTGATCGCGTTGACGCACAAGCTTCTGCCGCAGCTCATCGAGAGCAAGGCCGTGATCGTGAACCTGTCCTCGGTAGCGGCGACCTATCCCTACACCGGGGGTAACGTCTATGGCGGCACCAAGGCCTTCGTGCGCCAGTTCTCGCTGGGCCTGCGGTCCGATCTGTCGGGCACCGGTGTGCGCGTGACGTCCATCGAGCCGGGCATGGTGGAGACCGAGTTCACGCTGGTGCGCACCGGTGGCGATCAGACGGCGTCGGATACGCTCTACGCCGGGGTGAACCCACTGACTGGCGCGGATATTGCAGATGTCGTCCTGTGGGTGGCCAGCCAGCCGCCGCATGTGAACATCAACGCGCTGGAACTGATGCCGGTGAACCAGTCCTTCGCCGGTTTCCAGGTGGCAAGGGACACGTAATCGGGGCTCAGTCGCCCCAGTCGTCTCCCTTGTCGCTGGAGCTCCGGCCCCAGTCGTCGCCGTACTTTTCGTCGAAGTCGGCCTGTTGCTGATACTTCGCAAAGTCCGAAGCAGCCTTGTTCGCGGCATCGATCCTCTCGGACATGCCGGGCATGGCGCCGATCATGCCTTTGCCCATCGGGCTGGCGAACATCATGTCGAAGGGGCGGCCTTCGATGGCAGCCGCGACGTGCTCCTTGGCGACGGCGCTCATCAGCCCCATGGCGAGGCCGTTTTCAGCCAGGGCTTTCTCGGCGCGCACCTTGTTCCGGCCTTCGGGAGGGAGAATGGCCGTGGAGACGCGCGAACCGTCGCCGTCCGGAACAACGGTCGTCACGAAGCGCATGAGTTCGCTGTTGTTCTCGGCGAGCAGTGCCGTGACCACCGTTTCGGCGTCGGGTTGCGTAACGCGGCTGGCTTTGACGGAACCGCCCAGCACATGCGTGGGAAGATAGGCGGACTTGAGCGCCGAAGTCACCTGCTTCGGCGGCTTCTCGTAATATTCGCCGGAGTTGCCGCAGGCGGCGACCAGCACGGCGCCGACAATCGAAACGATGAACTTGCGGATGAGCATCTGCATTTCCCGTCATGGTAGTCGGCTAAGGGAATATGCGTGGAATTTTGACATCGGGTTAAGGCCGCAAGGCTGCTGTCTGGCGGGCGCGGGACATGCTTTGCGGTGGACGCGAAAAGGCTGGGCGTCTAGGGCGCGAGCCATGTCCAACCGCCGTACCTTTGCCATCATTTCGCACCCCGACGCGGGTAAGACCACGCTGACCGAAAAGCTGCTGCTGCAAGGCGGCGCGATCCATCTTGCCGGTCAGGTGAAAGCGCGCGGGCAGGCACGGCGCGCGCGGTCCGACTGGATGAAGATCGAGCAGCAGCGCGGCATTTCCGTAACCAGCTCGGTGATGACCTTCGAGCGCGACGGGATCACCTTCAACCTGCTCGATACGCCGGGCCACGAAGACTTCTCGGAAGACACCTATCGCACGCTGACGGCAGTCGATTCGGCGATCATGGTGATCGACGCTGCCAAGGGCATCGAGCCGCAGACGCGTAAGCTCTTCGAGGTCTGCCGCCTGCGTTCGGTGCCGATCATCACTTTCGTCAACAAGGTGGACCGTGAAGGCCGCCCCTGTTTCGACCTGCTCGATGAAGTCGCCGACATGCTGGCGCTCGATGTCTGCCCGATGTCCTGGCCTGTCGGCATGGGCGGCCTGTTCGAGGGTATTCTCGATCTCGGCACGGGTAAGGTCAGCCGGCCCGAAGGCGGCTCGCGCGAGTTTCTCGGCAAGGTCGATGAAAACGTGGAGCTTCCCGAAGCCGTGGCCGAGGAAGTCGAACTGGCGCAGGTCGGCTATCCCGAATTCGACATTGATGCTTATCGTGGCGGCGACCTGACGCCGGTCTATTTCGGCTCGGCACTCAAGAACTTCGGTGTGGCGGAAATGATCAATGCCATCGCCAACTTCGCCCCGCCGCCGCGTCCGCAGCCAACCGAGGCTGGGCCGGTGGAGCCGGACAACAAGGAAGTCTCCGGCTTCATCTTCAAGGTGCAGGCAAACATGGACCCCATGCACCGCGACCGCATCGCGTTCATGCGACTGGTTTCCGGCACCTTCAAGCGCGGCATGAAGCTGACGCCCTCGGGGCTGGGCAAGCCGATTGCGGTGCACTCGCCGATCATGTTCTTTGCGCAGGACCGCGAGATTGCCGATAGCGCAGAGCCCGGCGATATCATCGGCATACCCAACCACGGCACCTTACGGGTGGGCGATACGCTTTCGGAGAAAAACCAGATCCGCTTTACAGGCCTACCCAACTTCGCGCCGGAAATCCTGCGCCGCGTCGCACTCAAGGACCCAACCAAGACGAAGCAACTGCGCAAGGCGCTCGACGACCTTTCCGAAGAGGGCGTCATCCAGGTGTTCTATCCGGAGATCGGCGCGCAGTGGATCGTCGGAGTGGTCGGTCAGCTTCAGCTCGATGTTCTCATTTCGCGGCTGGAGGCTGAGTACAAGGTGGAGGCGGTGCTGGAAGCGGCGCCGTTCGATACGGCGCGCTGGATCACGGGCAGCGACAAGGCCATCGGCGATTTTGCAGAGTTCAACAAGATGAACCTCGCAAAGGATCGCGACGGAGACCCGGTGTTCATGGCCCGCTCGGCCTGGGACGTCGGTTATCAGCAGGAACGCAATCCGGACTTGACGTTCAGCGCGACAAAGGAGCGTTGAGCCTGACGGCGGGGAACAGGCCGTTGCTCCACGCATTGGCTTAGCGACCTGCCTTGGCAATCCGCCGTGCGCGGGCATAAGTTCGTCACCGTCAGCAGATCGGTCGGGGCTTCAGGTTGCAGATCACGTTCGCCAGCTACAACATTCACAAGGCCGTAGGGCTCGACCGGCGGCGCGATCACGAGCGCATCCTGCGCATCCTGCGCGAGGTCGATGCCGACATCGTCGCGCTGCAGGAGGTGGACCGCCGCTTCGGGCGCCGCATGGCCGTGCTTCCGCTCGACGCCATTCACGCGGCGACGGACTACAGGCCCGTCCCGCTGTCGATGAAGCCGGACAGTCTGGGCTGGCACGGCAATGCTCTGCTCGTGCGCAAGGGGATCGAGTTGATCGAGGCCGCGCCGGTTCCGCTCCCGGTGCTCGAGCCGCGCGGAGCGATCCGGGCCGATCTCGCCATCGCGGGGCGGCGTATCCGCGCGATCGGCATGCATCTGGACCTGTCCGGCCTGCGTCGGCGGCACCAGATACGCAGTGTGCTCGCCCATTGTGCAGATTGCGATCACCACGTGCCCACGGTGATGATGGGAGACCTAAACGAGTGGTCGCAGCACGGCGGCTGCCTGCAGGAATTCCATCAGCCGGGGTGGAAGGTGCTCTCTCCTGGGCGCAGTTTTCCCTCTAGGCGGCCTATCGCCCGGCTCGATCGTATTATTGTTTCAGCCGAGTGGCAGGTTCTGGGAACCAATGTGCATCACAGCCCGTTGTCAGCGACAGGTTCTGACCATTTGCCGGTTTTTGCCTCACTCTCTCTGCCCAAAAATTAGGCACCGTGCTTATGAATCGGGCGGTGTAATGTGCCCTGCCTGCGATGATCGGGGGCTAGGTGCCTCGAATCTTGCCAATTGGTAAACTGGCATGCCCTTTGCTTATTCACTCTCCAGCCGGCGCTGGGGCCGGTGGCTAACAGGGGATAGGCATGAAGTTCATCATAGCCATCATCAAGCCCTTCAAGCTCGACGAGGTGCGTGAGGCGCTGGGCGGGATCGGCGTTGCCGGTATGACCGTGTCCGAGGTGAAGGGTTTCGGCAGGCAGAAGGGGCAGACGGAAATCTACCGTGGGGCCGAGTATTCGACCAACATGCTGCCCAAGGTGAAGATCGAAGTCGCTGCGCCGGACGATCTGGCGCCGAAGATCGTTGAAACGATTCAACAGGTCGCCAGCACCGAAGCCATCGGCGACGGCAAGATTTTCGTCCTCGACCTCGCTTCCGCCGTGCGCATCCGCACCGGCGAAGCCGGCGATACTGCGCTTTGAGGAGGGTAACCACGATGAACCGCAAGATTCTCTGCGGCGCAGGCGCGCTTACCGCGTCGCTGTTCGCCGCCATCCCTGCCTGGGCTCAGGAAGCCGCCGCGGCACCCGTTCCCAATCCTGGCAACAATGCCTGGATGATGACCTCGACCGTGCTGGTCCTGCTCATGATCCTTCCCGGCCTTGCCCTGTTCTACGGCGGTCTGACCCGCTCCAAGAACATGCTTTCCACGATGACCCAGGTTGGCGCCGCTGCTGCGCTCGCCATGCTCATCTGGGTGATTTACGGCTACTCGACCGCCTTCGGTCCGGAAGGCAACGCCTTCTTCAGCTGGGGCAACCTGTTCCTCGCGAACACCACGCCCGACAGCACTGCTGCCACGTTCTCTGACGAAGTGATCAGCGAATACGTCTTCATCTGTTTCCAGATGACCTTCGCCGCGATCACCGCCGCGCTGGTTCTGGGTGCCACGGTGGAGCGCATGAAGTTCTCGGCCGTGATGGTGTTCACCGCCATCTGGCTGACGATCGTCTACTTCCCGATCGCGCACATGGTCTGGGCTGGTGGCGGCCTTCTCTTCGAGATGGGCGCTCTCGACTTCGCCGGTGGTACCGTCGTTCACATCAACGCCGGTGTCTCGGCGCTGGTTGCGGCGCTCATCCTCGGCAAGCGCAAGGGCTACCCGACTGAGCCGATGCCGCCGCACTCGCTGACGCTGACCATGGTGGGCACTGGCCTGCTGTGGGTGGGTTGGTTCGGCTTCAACGCCGGTTCCGAACTCGAAGCCGACGGCACCGCCGGCCTCGCCATGATCAACACTTTCGTCGCTACCGCTTCGGCAGGCCTGTTCTGGATGCTCGCTGAGAAGTTCAGCGGTCACAAGGGCTCGGCTCTGGGCTTCTGCTCGGGCATCATCGCCGGGCTGGTCGCCGTTACTCCGGCTGCCGGTAACTCGGGTCCGTTCGGTGCGATCATCCTCGGCGCCGTTGCCTCGATCGTCTGCTTCATCCTCGTTTCGAAGGTCAAGCCGGCTCTCGGTTACGACGACTCGCTCGATGCTTTCGGCATCCACGGCGTGGGCGGCATCATCGGCGCCATCGGCACCGGCATCGTCTACCAGCCGGGCTTCGGTGGTCCGGGCGACGGTTCGGTCGCCATGGGCGCCCAGGTGTGGATCCAGATCCAGGCTGTCGTGATCTCGCTGGTCTGGGCCGCGGTCGGCACTGCCATCGCCATCTTCATCGCCAAGCTGGTTACCGGTCTCCGGGTCAGCGAGGAAGTCGAGCACGAAGGTCTCGACATCGGTGAGCACGGCGAACGCGCCTACAACTAAGTCTTACGAGTTTGGCGGCGGCGGGTATTTCCTCCTCTCCTCCCATCCGTCGTCGCCAACAGATGTTCCTCCTGCGAACATAAACTTAATGGACCGGAGCCAGCCGCTCCGGTCCTTTTTTCTTTGAAACACCGGCTCTCGGGGCCGGTTTTTCTTTGCAGCACGCACATCTTGTGGGAAGCTGGCGCCGCCCGCCGGCCCGCAGAGGGGCGGCGAATTTGCCGTTATGTTCGGGGGAAGCGCGACAGCATGAAATTCATCACCGCGATCATCAAGCCCTTCAAGTTCACCGAAGTGAAGGACGCGCTGAGTGCCGCAGGAGTCCTAGGCCTAACCGTCAGCGAGGTCAGCGGCTATGGCCGGCAAAAGGGGCAGAGCGAAGTCTACCGCGGCGCGGAATATGTCTCGAGCATGCTGCCCAAGCTGAAGCTGGAAATGGCGGTGCCTGACGATCTCGAAGGCAAGGTTGTCGAGATCGTGCGTCAGGCCGCCAACAACCAGGAAATCGGTGACGGCAAGATATTCGTGCTGGATCTCTTCGATGCCGTGCGTATTCGCACCGGCGAGCGCGGAGAACTTGCGCTCTAGGCGGCGTGGACAAATTCCTCGCGGATCACGGTTGGCGTCAGATTGGCCCTGGTGAGGCGCGAAGGCGCAGCCAGAGCCGGCCTCTTTCAAGCCGGAGCAACGCTGCCAGGGCCAATCTGACGCCAACCCCTGCGGGGCCGGACCAAAACCCGCCACTTCCGCGTCGGCTCGGCTGGAACTATCGACATAGTCCTGCACCTCGCCTTCTTGAATTGACGGGTTTTGCCTCCGGCCGTGACCACGAGGAATTTGTCCACGCCGCCTAGGCTATTTCCCGGCCGCCAGCATGTCGATCAGTTCGCGCACCGGCGAGACGTCGTAGCCGGCACCTGCCGCTTTCGATGCGATTGCCGCGGGATTGTCTCCGGCTTTGGCTCTGGCGAGAGCCCACAGCAGCGTCGATCGGGTGCCGGAACGGCAATAGGCGAGAACCGGGCCGTCCGCGCTTTCGAGGGCCTCCTGCATGGCATCGACCTGACCCTGGCTGAAGCCGGCATGGGTCACGGGAATCGCCACGTAATCCATCCCTGCTTCGCGTGCGGCAGCCTCGATCGTTGCCCCCGGAGTCTGGTCGTCGCTTTCGCCTTCCGGCCGGTTGTTGATGATCCGAACGACACCCAGCGCCTTGGCTTCGGCAATCGACGTCGTATCGATCTGCGGGCTGGCGTATACGGTGTCGGTGATCTGGCGGAACATGGCGGATTCTCCGTATTGGGACGGTTCGTGGCCTTATCGAGCCTTGGTGTTGCGACGTTCAATACCCGGGACAACGAACATGCAAGGCAAATTACAGGTCAAATTTCAATGTCCGGTGGTTAGAGTTCGAATTCACCGCTTATTTCTATTCGCTATTGGGCGCAGACTCGTGTAAGAGTCAGGATCGCAGGAAAGGGCTGGGCACTGACCGAGCTACTCGCCTGACGCCCGGCGCGGTCTCGTCCACGTGTCCGGGCGACTGCTTTTGGGGCGATGTGAAGGTACGTTCTTAGAGATGGGTTTTGATAGAGGTCGTCGCGGAAGGGGACGCGACAAGCGGGATCGGTTCGGAGAGGACGATTTCGATCCGTTCTTCGGCGGTCAGGATCGTTTTGGTGGCCAGGACCGTTTCAGTGGCGGCGGTGACCGCTTCGGTGGCGGCGGCGGCGATCGTTTCGGCGGTGGTGATGACCGCGGCGGTGGTTTCGGCGGCGGACAGCGTGGCGGTGGCCGCGGCGGTTTCGGCGGCGGCGGCGGCGCCCGTGGCGGCGGTATGCCTGCCCAGGTCGTTGGACAGGGCAAGGGCACTGTAAAGTTCTTCAACTCGGCAAAAGGCTTCGGCTTCATTCAGCGCGACGAAGGCGGTGATGATGTGTTCGTGCACATCAGCGCGGTCGAGCGCGCAGGCCTGGAAGGCCTGGCAGAGGGGCAGGAGCTGGAATTCCAGCTGGTCGATCGCGGCGGCAAGGTTTCCGCCAGCGACCTCGTGGTCGTGGGCGACGTGATCCCCGTCGAAAAGCGTGAAGCGGCGCCGCAGCGCCAGCTGACCGGCGAACGGGCAACCGGCACGGTCAAGTTCTTCAACTCGATGAAGGGTTTCGGCTTCATCACCCGTGACGACGGCCAGCCTGATGCATTCGTGCACATCAGTGCCGTCGAGCGTTCGGGCATGCCCGGCCTCAATGAAGGCGACCGGGTGGAGTTCGATATCGAGGTCGATCGACGAGGCAAGTACTCGGCGGTCAACCTTGTGCCGCATCAGGGTTGATCCGGCCTGCACTTTACCCGGTGGTTTGACCGGGAGATTGCAAAAGCCTAAATGCGCGCAAATGGCGGTCCGGTAAGGGCCGCCATTTGTCGTTTCCGATCTTCATATTACCGCACTGTTTCAAGGAATACCGAGATGTCGATCACCCCGCTGATGCCTGTCTATCCCCGTTGCGGCGTTCGGCCCGTTCGCGGCGAGCACTGCCATCTGATCAGTGAGGACGGCCGCCGATTCCTGGACTTTGCGAGCGGTATTGCGGTCAATGCCCTGGGGCATTCGCACCCCGGTCTGATCGGTGCGATCCAGAAGCAGGCAGAGACGCTCATGCATGTCTCCAACCTCTACGGCAGCCCGCAGGGTGAGAAGATCGCCCAGCGGCTGGTCGACCTTACCTTCGCCGACACCGTCTTCTTCACCAATTCCGGTGCGGAGGCCGTGGAATGTGCGATCAAGGCCGCTCGCGCCTATCACCAGTCCGCCGGCAATGAAGACAGGTTCGAACTGATCACGTTCAACAATGCTTTCCACGGCCGGACGATGGCGACTATCAGCGCCTCCAGCCAGGAGAAGATGCACAAGGGCTTCATGCCTTTGCTTCCCGGCTTCAAGTATTGCGAATTCAACGACCTCGAAGCGGCCAAGGCGGCGATCGGGTCCAACACGGCTGGCTTCCTGGTCGAGCCGATTCAGGGCGAAGGCGGCATTCGCGAGGCTACCGAAGAGTTCATGCAGGGCCTGCGCAAGCTGTGCGACGAGCATGACCTGATGCTGGTGCTCGACGAAGTGCAGAGCGGTGTTGGCCGCGCGGGCACGTTCTACGCCTACGAACAGTACGGCATCGAGCCCGACATCATGGCAACGGCCAAGGGCATCGGTGGCGGTTTTCCGGTCGGGGCATGCCTCGCGACCGAAAAGGCAGCGCGCGGCATGGTTTTCGGCACGCATGGGTCGACCTATGGCGGGAATCCTTTCGCCATGGCGGCGGTTGGCGCGATCCTCGACGTGATCCCGGATGAAGCTTTCCTGGCGGAAGTCCGTGCGAAGGGGGATCGGCTCAAGGCGCGCATCGAACAGTTTATCGGCAACTATCCCGAGCTGTTCGAGGGCGTGCGCGGGCGCGGCCTGTTCCTCGGCATCAAGCTCAAGATCGAGCCGCGGCCCTTCGTGGCGCACTTGCGCGACAATCACGGCGTGCTGACCGTTGCGGCGGGCGACAATGTCGTGCGCGTTCTGCCGCCGCTCGTGATCGATGACAGCCACATCGGCGAATTCATGGAAAAGCTGTCTGCCGGAGCGCAGAGCTACCAACCGTAGGAGGCTAGGCAATGGCCCGGGACTTTCTGAGCTTGTCCGATGCCGGCGGCGATGCGCTGGCGGCGATGATCAACGACGCGATGGACCGCAAGTCGCTGCGCAAGGCATGGCCCAAGGCGCGTCCCGATGCGGATGCGCCGCTGGCCGGCCATGTGCTGGCGATGATCTTCGAGAAGAACTCGACGCGCACGCGTGTTTCGTTCGACATGGCCATGCGCCAGCTCGGCGGTTCGGCGCTCATCATGGAGTCGGGCAGCACGCAGCTGGGCCGTGGCGAATCGGTTGCGGACACGGCGCGTGTGCTCAGCCGCATGGTCGATGCGATCATGATCCGGACCGACGATCACGCCAAGATCGAGGAGCTGGCACACTATGCTGACGTGCCGGTAATCAACGGGCTGACCGATCTGTCGCATCCCTGCCAGATCGTTGCCGACCTGCTGACCGTGGTCGAGCAGGGCTTTGCCCTGCCCGGACTGCGGATGGCCTGGCTGGGAGACGGCAACAACGTCGCCAATTCGCTGATCGAGGCAGCAGGGCTCATGAAGTTCACCATCCGCATCGGCGGCCCGACCGGCTACGAACCGGATACCGGCTTCATCGAGCGGGCCCGTGCGGCCGGTGGCGAGGTGATCCTGACAAACGACCCGATCGAGGCCGTATCCGGTGCGCAGATCGTCGTCACCGACACCTGGGTATCCATGGGGCAGCCGGGCGGGGAAAAGCATGTGGCAGCCATGCAGCCGTACCAGGTCAATGCCGATCTCATGGCAGCGGCGGCGCCGGCTGCCCGTTTCCTGCATTGCCTGCCGGCGCACCGGAATGAAGAGGTCACTGACGAAGTGATCGACGGTCATCAATCGGCGGTATGGGACGAGGCCGAGAACCGGCTTCACGGCCAGAAGTCTGTACTGCTCTGGGCTCTGGAAAAGCTGTGACTGACGACTACCTGATCCGCAACGACACCGGATTCGACCGTGTGCTCGCCTTCTCGGTGCCCGCGCGGCACGCGCGCGGGCGCGTCGTCAGGCTGGGTCCTGTGCTTGAGACGGTCCTGTCGGCGCACGACTATCCTCCGGTCATCAAGCACCTGCTCGCCGAAGCCCTGGTGCTGACGGCGCTCATGGGGGCGTTGCTGAAGGAAGAGGGCTCGCAGCTCACCATCCAGGCACAGGCCGAAGGTGGTCCGGTGGACCTGTTGGTCTGCGACTATCGCGATGGAGAAGTTCGCGGTTACGTGCGGCATGACGAAGCCGCTCTGGAAGGACTGGACGAAACGCCGGAGCTGGAACAGCTTTTCGGCGAGGGCTATCTGGCGATAACGTTCGATCTAGCTGCGACAAACGACCGCTATCAGGGGGTCGTTCCGCTCGAAGGAGAGTCGTTGGCGCAGGCTTGCGAAACCTATTTCGCGCGTTCCGAGCAGATCCCTTCGCTTATTCGCGTGACGGTGCGCTCCAACGGCCCGCGTTGCAACGCGGGCGGCATGCTGCTCCAGTATCTTCCCGATAGTGAAGAGGGCAAGGAACGGCTGCACGCCGGTGAAGACCATCCGGATTGGGAACACGTCGCGGTCATGGGAGGCAGTATCCAGCAGGAGGAACTGGTCGACCCGATGCTTACTCTCGAAGAGCTGATATGGCGCCTTTTCCATGAGGAAGAGGAAGTTCGCGTCGAGCCGCTCGCCCCACTACAGCGCGGATGCCGCTGTACCGTCGAGCACTATCGGGACATCCTTTCGCGCTTTCCTGAAGAGGAACGGGCAGATATGCGTGACCCCGATGGACTAATTCCGGTCGACTGCGCTTTCTGTTCCAAGGTATTGCGCATTCCCGCTTAAGCTCTGCTTCATCCGCTTCGTGCTTGAATTGCAGTGTCCGGGATACAATAAATGTACAGGTGTGATCGGATCACTGAATTACGCATGGGGAACGAAGTTGAAATTCCGCTACGCATTGCTGCCTGTGATAGCCTTGGCTGCTGTCGCGGTTCCGGCCCTGGGTCGGAAGCCGTCCTTGGGCATGCTCGATGAACTCGATCATGGGGCCTGGGAACTGCGCGAGCGTGGCGCGGGCGGTGCGGTTCACCGCGTGTGCCTCGAAAACGGGCGCCAGCTGATCCAATTGAAGCATCCCGGGCTTTCCTGCAGCAGCGTGGTCGTCGAGGACGAGGCCAATTCGGTCACCGTGCAGTATACTTGTCGCGGACGAGGCTACGGCCGCACACACATCCGTCGTGAAACCAATCGCCTCGTGCAGATCGAGAGCCAGGGGATCGTCAACGGCTTGCCGTTTCTGCTGGCGGAAGAAGGGCGCAAGGTCGGTTCCTGTCGTAACTGAGCCGGGCTTGCTTCGCCGTTGCCAGCATGGGGCAACCGGCGTAGCGCAGGCTTATGCAGACGTCTTCATCTCCTCAAGCAAAGCGCGCTGTCGTACTCCTCTCCGGCGGGCTCGATTCCATGGTCTCGGCAGGCCTCGCCCGAGAGGCGGGCTATGAGATCCATGCGCTGACCATTGACTATAACCAGCGTCATAGCTGCGAAATCGAGGCTGCGGGTGTTATCGCCGGGCATCTGGGCGCCAAGCGCCATGTCGTGCTTCCGCTCAACTTGCGGCAGTTCGGCGGATCAGCTCTCACCGACGATATCGAGGTGCCCAAGGATGGCGTGGGGCCGGAGATTCCGGTGACCTATGTGCCGGCGCGCAATCTCGTTTTCCTGTCGCTCACGCTCGCCTGGGCCGAGGCGCTGGGCGCCAACGACATTTTCATTGGCGTCAATGCGCTGGACTATTCGGGCTATCCCGATTGCCGGCCCGAGTTCATTTCGGCGTTCGAGAACATTGCCGACCTGGCGACCAAGGCGGGATCCCAAGGGCAGCGCATGAAAATCCACGCGCCGCTTCAGTACCTGGGGAAGGCAGACATCGCGCGAGAGGCCGATCGGCTGGGTCTGGACGCGGGTATGAGCTGGTCGTGTTACGATCCGCAGCTGGATGGGCGTGCGTGCGGCCTGTGCGACAGCTGCCGCTTGCGCAAGGCGGGCTTTGCGGAGGCCGGTCTGGTGGACCCCACCGACTACGCAGCCTGAATTGATCTGGCGCGCGTCGCGGTCCGCGCTCTCGTGCGGCCCACATTCCTCAAATATAGCTCCCAAAGAAAAGGGGCCCGGATTTCTCCGGGCCCCAATTCATTTTACCGTTGCCGGTTCGCTTACATGCCCGAGCCCGGACCGTAAGTGATCTCGACGCGGCGGTTCTGCAGCTCGCGCACACCGTCAGCGGTGGGAACGCGCGGGTTGCTTTCACCGAACGCCTGGCTCGAGATCGCACCGTCGGGGATGCCGTGGCTGGTCAGGTACGCACGGACCGAGTCGTTGCGACGCTCGGACAGGCCCATGTTGTACTGTACCGTGCCCGAACGGTCGGTGTAACCGGCCAGCATGATCGGGACGTTGTCGCAGTTACCGTAAGCGCTCACGGCGCTATCCAGAATGGTCGCGGCCTCCGGCGTGATGTCCGACTTATCCCAGTCGAAGAACACGATGTACGGCCCCTTGTTGCAGACCGCTGCCGGCGGCGGGGGCGGCGGGGGCGGCGGGGGCGGCGGCGGCGGGGGCGGCGGCGGGGGCGGCGGCGGAGCAGCCGGTTCGCCGAAGTTATAGGTCAGCGTGCCCATCAGCGAGTGCGAACGCCAGCGGGTGCTGAGCTGGTCGCCGGTCGGTGCCACGAGGTCGACGTTGTCGACGTTCATGAAGCGGTACTTCAGGCCGGCGTCCCAATGATCGTTGATCGGGGCGCGAATGCCGGCGAGAATCTGCCACGCGAAACCGCTGTCGGAATCGTCGATGTAGTCGGCGTCGACACGAGCCACGCCGACACCGCCGCCGACAAAGCCCTGGATGCCATCATCCGGACCGAAGTCCAGAAGGCCATTGACCATGAACGACAGGTTGCTGGCATCGCCAGGAACGTACTTCATGTTTGCCTGGCGATAGCTGGCTTCGGTTTCCAGACGGAATGCGCCGAAGTCATAACCAAGCGTTGCGCCACCGTCGAACCCCTTGTCGAAGTCGATGGTGTCAGCGTTATTTACGCCATTGATATCGATATCGGCGTCTTCGACGATCATGCCGCCGAAACCAAGTTCGATATACCAAGCGTCATCACGCGCGAAGGCGGGCGTGGCAATGGCTGTAGAAGCCAGCGCCAGTCCTATGACGAGTTTCCTCATACGTTTCCCCTACAAATAGAGATATGGAGCCACCGAGTGCAGCGAGTGTCTAACTCCTCCGTAAACCGGGTGCAAGCGCACAATGATCGCGACTGTGACAATAATGTCGCTATTTCGCGGGCTTGCTGGTGGTTTCGGTATCTTTGTTAGAACCCCTCATTACTAGTTGGCCTGTTGTTCGTTACAACCTGTCATTGCGTGGGAAAGACACCCACGACCCGAAGAGCCGCGATCAGGCTGCTGATCGTTGCCCGGGCTTCGACGTCAACGGTCGTTCCGTCCAAAGGTTCCAATGGCACGGAAGCTTTTCTCCATAAACCAAAAAAAAGGTTTTCTTGGCCGCTAGCGGCGTTGAAGATCCGCAGGCCATCGCAAGGCGGTATGAAGGTCCAGCCGCCTGCGCGAAAACATGCCAGTGATCCGTCCTGCCCGGACCAGTCGCCGGTCGCTCCCGGCGCAACGAGCCAGGTCTGCCCTTCCGCGGCCTCAGCGGGAGGGCTCCCCGCCTCGTCTTCGACTTTGCAGTGCAGCAAGGTATCAGTCGTGGAAAAAGCCTCATTAACGAACACTTCTTTCTGCGCCTGACCGGAATAAAGGAAGGGCAGGCCGAATCGCGCGCTGGCGCTGTCGAATGTCACCGGGTCGGGCATGGGGTTCTCCTTTTCCCCAAATTCTCAAGTCAGTGTGCAAAGATGAAGCGGGTCGGACAGGGCATGGGTGCCGCGCTGACGCACAGTGAGGGGCTGTGTGGTTGCCTCGGGAAGCAGCGTGTTCAGCACCGCCGGCGGAATTTCCAGTCCGGGCTCGTGGGTGGTCCATTGGGCGAAGGGACTTTCGAAGGCCCCGAGCGTCACGATGTAGGTCTCTGCCTCCTCGACAAGGGGCACATCGACGCCGTCCTGCCATTGCCAGCCGCCACGCGCGCGGCGCGTCCAGCCGAGTGACAAGGTTCCGTCCGGTGCCTGCGAACAGCGCGAGTGAACGGGAGCGAGCGGTCGCAGGGTAATACCATCCAGAAGGACCGGCGCGACGACCGGGCTGTCGTCGCCGCGTCCTATCGCGACCAGTTGCCGCTCGCTTTGTCGCCCGAGAATACCGACATCGAGAGCAGTCGGTGCAGAATTGAGAACCACGAAAGGTTCGCCGGCAATATGCGATGCTGCCTTGCCTTCGGTGCCCCCTCGGCCCCGCAACAGGCCTTCGAGGCGCCAGTTGCCGTCACCGACCGGCGTCGCCTTCGCGAACTGCAGAATTTCCTCGCCAACCAGCGCCAGATTGGCGCCGAATGCGAGCTGACGCATGTCCACCGAGGCAAGCTGCATGGCCGGATCGACGAGCGAAACGATGATCTGCGACTGGCGGTCGACCAGCAACGGGCTGGCTGCGGGAAGAGCGTTCGATACTGTGCCGATCACGCTGCGCCCGCGATTGCTCGGACCGAGCGGATGGAGTTCGCCATCGCCCCGGTCGGCATAGAGAGCGGCACCGCGCCAGTTGGCGCTTGCACTGGAAACGGCGGCGAAGGCGCGCGGCGTATCCGCGTTCGCTTCCATCCCGTCCAGTGGCAGTTCGAAGGCGACCAGGGCGGTGGTGCCAATCGACATGTCTGACGCAAGGCTGGCCCGACCGGAATCGGCTGGCAGTTGTAGCGCGGTGGCTGATTCGCCGGGGGGAACCCGCGCCAGCGAAAGTTCGACGCCGCTCACATGCCATTCCCACTCAAGGACGCGCCAGCGCCCCGGAAGTCCGGGCAGGCTAACAATGGCGCCCGGGCTGGCAGCGGAATCCAGAGTGCATGTGCGCCAGGCAATGCGCTCGCGGGCCCAGTCGATCCGCCGCGCGTTGTTCTCGATAAGCTTGCGTGCAGATGCCGCGTCGATCGCGGCAGGCAGATCGATCGTCTGCGGTTCGCCCGCCGTCATCCGACCAACCGGACGTTGGGATCCCGGCAGGTAGTCGCGCTCCGGATCGTAGTATCGTAATACTTTCGGAAGTTGCTCGGGCGGTTTCGAGCGGTGCCTTGCCATTCCCGATGTCGGGCCGAACGCATCGTCTTCGACACTTGCTGCCGCTTCATCGACCATGACCGTGCCTGTCTGAAGCCGTTCGCGCGAAATGATAAGCTTCTCGGCCCCCGCGTCGGCTTCCAGCGGCAGGACCCGACCTAGAATCTCGAGGCTGCCTGCCAGCGGACCGTCGCATGTAAGGCCCCGGAGTTCCGGCAGCGGAACGTTCGCATCAGCCTCTTCGATGACCTCGCCGATCACGTTCTGCAGCGTGATTTCCTCCTCGGCGACGACTTCGAATGTCAGTGCGGGGATGCGGTTGTAGTAGTCCGAAAGATCGAGGTCTTCGAACACCACATAGGCGAGGTCGCGGTGCGCCGGGCAGCGGCTCTCGCTCTCGGCGGCAAGGATCAAGGGATCGGGCTCCTGATCGCCCACGCCGGTGTAGACGCGCAGGGTGCCGCCGACCTTGAGATCGCCGGCTTCTCCACGCAGCAACTTGCCGTCGGCCCAGATGCGGCCGATCGACTGGATCGGACGGCTGGAAAGGGCCACTGCAAGGCTGACTGTGTAGCTGTAGGTGGTCGCCGACGGAGCCCCCTTGCCGCCGCCTGTCGTCTCGCTGTGTTCGACCAGGTCGGTTGCCCATAAGATCGAACCGGCGACGCGCATGCGGCCGAAGTGTCGGGGCAATATCTGGCCGTAGCTCGATGTGCTCACGGCCAGTTCGGCAAGGCGCGGCCCTTGCCGGCTAGACGAACCGAACAGGGCCGTATCGACCTGTCGGCCGATCAGTGAACCGATGGCACCGCCGATCGGTCCGCCGAGATAAGAGCCAACCGCGTTGAAAACGATCGTTGCCATGTCAGTTCCTGATTGGGTGAGGGCGCCACTGGCGAATCACGGGCCAGTCTTCGAGGAACGGGCCTTCGACGACCCGGCGCAGACCGGCATGGGCATGGACGAAGCGGCCGGGTGCGGTCGCGATGGCCAGATGGTGCTGGCAGGGAGAAGGGCGGACGATGATCACGTCTCCGGCCACGACGGGTGCCGGAGTTTCCTGCAGGCCCAGCTTTGCGGGGAGGTCCGCAAGCGCGGGCAGACGGCGTGACCGCAGCGAATAGCCATTTGGCAAGGTCACTTTCTGCCCGCACGCCCGGAAAGCGGCTTCCAGCACGCCGATGCAGTCCAGCCCGATTCGCGGATCGCGGCCGTGAAGCAGGAATGGCGTTCCGACGAGCGCGCTCGCTGCGATAGCCAGTTCCGCCCCGGTCATGGGCCCGGCACGGGGTAGCGCGTGAGCAGGTCGTTGCCCGGCAGGAAAGGCTCGCCGCGAAAGTTCACTGCATTGCCGAAGCGGGAGGCGCAGGTGTCGAGCGTGTGATCGCACCCTTCGCGCATTTGCGCCCGAGTGCCGCTTGCGGGCGTTGCATCGATCGGGGTGTCCAGGACCAAGCTTCCGGTTCCATCGCCACCTGCGATTCCCATCGACAGACCTGCTTGCGGACCTTCGATCCATCGCAGCGTGCCTCCCAAGAACAGTGCCGGATCGACCGCTTCGACAAGGCGCACCGCATTGGCCTCGGGATCGCTCGCATCCACTGTCACTTCGTGGGTGAACTGCATGGGATTGAGGTTGCAGCCAGGACCGCAAAACGTCGCCCGGCAAGCAGGGCTGGTGCGGGGCACGGGATCGCGTTGCAAATCGGCCTTGCGCGAGACGAGATCTGCCGAGAACGCGCCGTCTTCCTGCGAAATCGTGCCGATGGTCCCGGCATAGAGCACTTCGCGTTCCAGCGTTTCCCAATCGACTACGCCGATGCGGACCTGCGCGCCGTCGAAGCGACCTGCGGCGAGGTCTTCGCTCGTGATCGCCTCGTGCGAGAGTGCGCCGCGCACTTCGGCGCTGTCCGGTTCGAGATCGGCGGACTTTCGGATCGAAGAGGGCACCATGCCGGGCGAGGCGCGGTGGAGCACGCGGTCGAACCACAAGTCGCGGTCGTGCGTGGTGAAGCCCAGCGTCACCCCGTCGCGCCGCAGCACACGCCAGAAGGTGGCGACGGTTTCGAGATCGCTTGCGAACCAGACCCTGCTCATGCTGCCTCGCGCACTTCGACGACGGGCACGCTGGGGGCCTCGCCAGCGGCAAAGGCGGCGCCGGAAATTTCCAGCTGATCCTCGGCAAAGCGGACGGGGACGTCGAAGAGGAAGCCGGCGCGAACTACGGCGCCATCCGCAGGAGGGTCATCGAAGGCGATCACGCCTGCTTCACCCAGCGACCAGTTGCCGACCTGAACCACGCCATCGATGGAAACCACGATCGTCGCGAAATCGGGCCGGGTGATCCGGCGTATCTGGGCATCTTCACCATCGCCGTAGGCTTTGATCAGCGCGAATTCGGTGGTCATGCCGTCACCCGTGCCGAGGGTCTGGTCGAGTGCCGTCGGCTCTCCGGTCATGCCGTTCGAGCTGTGTTCGCTCGGATCGCGCAGCCGGAAGCCGCGTGCGGGTCCGCGCCGGGCCCGATAGAAGGTGATGAGCGTGCCGAGTTCGGCTTCAGAGCGCACGCCGGGCCCGACGTCGAAGCGCAGCCGCGCGTTCGACCACTGGCTGTTGCGCCGCTCGAAGCCGGAGGCGGTCACTGCCACGCTGGTCGAGAATTCGGGAACGACGGTTGCGTCCCGCCCCAGTGCAAGCGGGTAGGATACGTCATCGAAAGCCTGCATGTCGGGCGGTCCTGTCATGTCGGGGGAGGGCAAGCGCACGTATCCGTCGCGCGCGATCTGCGGCAGGGCCCAGACGACGATCTCGTGCGGGATGCGAGCAAGCGCTTCGTCGATCCCGGCGTCGATCCGCAGCCAATGGTCGCTGTCGGTAGAATTGAGCACGAAACCGGCGAGATAGTCCTGCTGCGCCGGCGGATAGCCGAGCCGCTGGTTGACCTCGGCATAGGCCTTGCGGCGGAGGCCATCGGCACCTGCAGTGAGCCAGTCGTAGTCCTCCACCTGCAGCCGGTCGAAGGCGGGAGAGGCCCACCCGACCGGCAGGTTCGCGCGCTTCAGCTCGGGCATGTCGGCGGCCAGCAGGGTGGGCGTGAATACCAGTGCCAGCGCTTCGACAGGCGCAGGATCGGCCGCGGTACGGACCGCGCTCACCAGATCGGCGGTCGATTGTGCAAGGAGCGCACCGGCGGCATCGAGCAGATCGGTCTGCGCAGTGTTCAGCGGCGCGCGCATATCGGGAATGGCAGGCGGGGCCCCGCCCAGCGCCGCTGACGACGCGGCATCATAAAGGCATATGCGCCCGTCGGAAAAAGTCCACCACCACGGTTCGCCGACTTGGAACCGCACGGGTGCCGCAGCTTCCGTCATCAGATCGGTGAAGGCAGAGGCGACCGATTGCAGCCAGTTCATCGCCTCCGCGTTCGCCGGAGACAGCAGCGTCGAGGGCGGAGACCATCCGGTCAGCGCGGGCGCGCCGAGATAGTCGCGCTGCTTCCAGTCTTCGGGGCAGTGCTGGTCGAGCAATTCGTAAGAGAGCGAGGCCATGGGGCTGAAACCCATCGCGACCGCTTCCGCGAAAATCGCCTGATGCCAGACCCGCGTCGGTGTGTTGAGCGGATCGGCGGTCTGCCCGGCGAGATAGACGCCGGACTGCACGACGAGCCGGAAGTAGTGGCTCATGCCGACATAGAGCACCAGCGAACCGCGATAGCCGAGCTGGCGGGCATTGCGCAGCAGACGGGCCGGGGTCTGAACGCCCTGATCGTCGAACCCGGTGGCGAGCGCGAGACCATGTGGCGGCACCATGACATCGCCGATTTCCAGCATGGCGCGGGCGCCGTCGGTGGCAATCTCGCTCATCTCGATCCAGCCTTCGGTTTCGGCCGGTAGCGGATCGGCGCTGCCGTCGTAGCCCGGCGGAGCGAACGAGATGAACATGCGGTCGATATCGCCGGGCCAGATCGGCTCGCCCGGCAGCGAGAATCCGGCTTGCAGGTCCGAGAAACGCAAGGTGATCCGAGCGTCTTCGCCGATGCCCTCGGCATAGTTCCAGAGCCGCACATACCAGGTTCGCGCGCCGCCGTTTTCGTCGCGGCCCTCGATGGTCAGCGTCGGGCCGTAGATTGCATCGAGTGGCAGAATCCCGCCCGACTGCCAGCGGAAGCTGAGCGCGGTGCGGGCGTAATTGCGATCAGTCTTGTAGGCGAGCAGAGCGTGATCCAGCGTATCCTCGCTGGTCCAGATCAGACCGCCGAGATCGCCCTTGCGCAGGAACGAGGCGTCCACACGCAGCGCGTCCGGACCGGTCGAAATGACGGTCGCTACCATGGGGCGCGGGAAGTTGACGGTCCAGAAGCGCGGATCGAAGCGGGTGATCCAGTCGCTCGCCTGCCCCTGCCGCTTTTCGGCAAGCCAGAATGCCATGGGGTATGCCTTTCAAGATACAATACAAGCCGTCGTCCCCGCGAAGGCGGGGACCTCGCTTCTTTGGGGTGGCAAAACGATGGGAAGAAAGCGGGACCCCGCCTACGCGGGGGCGACGATATCAGTTGCCCGCCAGCGCCCGCCGAACCGCGCTCGCAACCTGCCTTGAGGAGCGTTGGAGCGATTGCGGCATAGTGCTGCCGCGCGGGGTGTTGAGGCTGATGGCGACACGAACGTCGCGGCTCGGCGGACGGGTGGACGTTTCGACCCGTCCGGCGGATGTTGGCACGAAGACTTCGGGTCCCCGCTCGCCGACGACATAACCGCGTCCGGGTGCGACATTGCCGCCGGTCGCTCGGCCGGGCAGGCCCAGCGCGGCAGTGAACAGGCCGGCGAAGTCGATCAGACCGCCGCCGCTTCCGCTGGAGCCCGGCCCCAATGATCCGAGCAAGGTATGCGCTGCTTGTGCGGCAATCTCGTCCAGAGTGGAAAGAGCAACGCGCTTGAGATCGTCGAAGCCCAGGCTGCCGCTGCGGATTGCCCCGGCGAGGCCCTTTTCCAGTGCCTGCCCGGCTTTGGTGAAGCCGGAGACAAGGTCGCCGTCCACGGCGGACCGCATGGCCGCGATGTCGCGGGTGAAGCCGTCGGTACCGGCGCGGACTTCCACCAGCAGGCTGTCGATTTCATCGTCCATGATCGTGTTCCATCAGCCGTTGCAGGGTTGGCCGGTCGAGGCAGGGCGCGGTATCGTCGGGCGCAAGCAGTCCCAGCGCCGCCGCCAGTTCCGCGGGTGTGGCCGCCCAGAATTCATGCGGGCGCCAGTGCAGCGTACGGGCAGCAAGGGCGCAAAGAGAGAGCGCGGCTGGGGCAAATTGGAGCCTCGTCATCCCGCGCCCTTGAGTATCTGCGAGAGCAGGATGCGCAGTGGCGCAGCGCAGGCGGCAAGACCCTGCGCCATCACGGCTTCGCCAACGCTCTCGCGCGAGATTTCGGCGCGCTTTTCCAGGCAGTGCCAGAACAGCGAGGCCATTTCGCCCAGCCGCAGGTCCCCGGCACCGGCGCGTTCAACCAGCGCATAGAGCGGGCCGAGCTCCTCTTCTGCTGCAACGAGCGCGCCGAAGCTGGGGCGCAGGGTATGCGGGACGCCACTGATCGTCAGCGAGGCCTCGCCGCGCAGGGCATTGGCGCTCATGCCGAAATCACCTCGCCCGAGCTTTCGAGCTGGAGCGTGTAGTTGCGCTCGCCGTTGAAGTCCCCGGCATAGTCCAGCCGCTGGACCAGGAAGCGGCCTTGCAGTTTCTCGCCGCCCTCGAAGCTGAGCTGGTAGTCGTCGAGCGTGCCGGCCATGGCATTGGTGCGGATCTGCGCTTCGGCGGCACTGCCGAGGAAAATCCCGGCCGCGCTCACGGAAACAGCACGCACACCGGCGCCCGAGAGCAATTCGCGCCAGCCGCCGCTATCCTTGCTGGTAACGACGACGGTCTCGCCGGTCACCGACATCTGCGTAGTGCGCAGCCCGGCGACGGTCTGATAGCTGGCGGGCGCGCCGCCGTCGGAAATCTTGAGGAGGAAGGCACTGCCTTTCTGGGCTGTCATGGGGTTCTCCTTGGAGGGGCTTCGACAGGCTCAGCCTGAGCGAGGACGGAGACGACGAGCACTTCTTCATCCGCTCATCCTGAGCTTGTCGAAGGATGGGAAAGCTCACGCCTCCAGCAGGCGGAAGCGGTATTCGAGCAGGATGGCGCGGCGGTTCTGCCCGTGCTGTTCGGCGCGGGCGCGCAGGAACCGGATGGTGGCGACGGCAAAGCCGGTCTGCCCGCGCGGCAGGCTTTCGACGCGGGCCTCGATGGCGGCCACCAGATCGGCGGCGGTGTCGGGCGCGTCACCCCGGCAATGCAGCTCCAGAGCTATGCGCACCTCGCGTCCCACTGTGGTTTTGCAGCTCCAGTCCGTGCTGGCGCTGGCGGCGAGGCCCAGCCAGGGCAGGCTGGTGCGCGACGGCGCTTCCTCGACAATGGCGTTGAGCTGCGCGGACAAGGCGGGATCGGCGGCCAGCCATGCGATGAGGGCAGCGCGCAAGGCGATTTCCATGGCTTATCCTTTCGCGAAAAGCGGCCAGAGCAGGCGGGCGCGCCGCCATCGCCGGGCGTCGCCGCGCCGGGCTAATGCCCGGGCCGCTATGTGGGCGACGGCGAGCGTGCGGGCTTTCCCGGTGAGCCGGGCGGTGAGCGATGCGAAGTCCGCTTCGGCTTCGATCATTCCGCCACTCATGCGAGGTGCATCCGCCGCCAGGGTCGCCACAGCGCGGCGACCGAAGCAGGCGGCAACGGCGCAGCGCCTTCGCTTTCCCGCTCGCGATGCTGGTGCGCGGCAAGGCGGATCAACCCGTGGCGCAGGCTTTCCGGCAGGTCGGCCCAATCGGCGGCAAGCCCGGCGGTGAAGCGCACGGCCACGCGCGCACCGGTGTCCGGCAAGCGAATGTGCCCGGTCCCGTCCGCATCGAGGTCGACTTCATAGGCCGCGGCATCGAGGGCCGAGCGTGAGCCGTCGGCTGCGATGATCTCGACATCTGAAATCGCCTGAACCGGACGCGTGGAGAGTGTGCGCCAGCCAGCGCGTGCGGTCAGAATTTCCTCGCATTCGGCTTCGAGCGGCATCTGGCCGGTGAAGCCCTCGCAGACCTCGAGCGCCATGTTCAGCAGCGAAAGCAGCGGGGTATCGTCGCCCGTCGTGGTGATGCCGAGCCATTGCTTGAGCTCGGCCAGCGCTGTGCCGGGCAGGACGGCAGGCGTAAGGATGACGCGGTTCATGAACGTCTCCGGTCGGATAGGAAGGGGTGCCCGCGCCGCCGGGGAGGGAAAGCGGCGCGGGCGTGATCGCGGCTGGAGGTCAGGCCGCGATCTTGAGCAGCTTGATCGCGTCGGAATCGAGTACCTGCCCGCCGATACGCCTCGTGGCGTAGAAGTGGACGAAGGGCTTGTTGGTGAAGGGGTCACGCAGGATCGCAGTCGCGCTGCGTTCGGCGATCAGGTAGCCGGCGCGGAAGTTGCCGAAGGCGATGGGGCATTCGTTCGCGGCGATATCGGGCATGTCCTCGGCCTCGACCACCGGGTAGCCGAGCAGGCGGTCGGGCTGGCCGTCCACCAGTCCGGGCTGCCACAGGAACGCGCCGTCCGAGGTCTTGAGCTTGCGCACTTCAGCCAGCGTTGCCGAGTTCATAACCCAGCTTGCGCCCTGCCGGTGCCCGGCCTTGAGCGAGTGGACCAGATCGATCAGCACCAGTTCGACCACGCTGCCGAGGGTATTGGTATCACCCGAAACGAGATGCTGCAGCGTGCCGAACGGACGCGCCGCGTCGCCGGAAGCACTGGTGGCTCCGGTGAGGAAGCCTCTGGGCTGGTTGGTGCCGCTGCCGCCGACGAAAGCGGCTCCTTCGGCGCGGGCGAATTCCATCGCGATCTCGTCGGCCAGCCACGACTGGATGTCGAAAGCGGCATCGTCGAGCATGGCCTGGCTGGCAGCTGGATTGGCATAGAGTTCGCCGGAGGGTGGGGCGATTTCGGAAAAGGTCGGCGTATCGGTTTCGGGGCGGGCGGTGGTTTCGCTCACCCAGCCCGAGGCGGTGCCGCCGGTGGTGATGAGCTTGCGGTAGCCCGCCGAGCCGGTCTGCACGACTTGCGCGATGGCGCGGATCGGGCTGATGCTTTTGAGCCGCGTGGCTATCATCGCATCGATTTCCTGCGGCACGGCATAGCCGCCTTCGCCGCCGCTGGCCCCGCTCAGCGACTTGATCTCGCTCTCGCGGCCAAGGCGCAGGTAGCCGTCGACGAAGCCTTTCACTTCGATGCCGGGCGTTCCGGCACCGGCGAGTGCAGGTCGGGCGGCGGCACGGCTGACCTTGTCGAGGCGTACCTTCACGTCGTCGACATCACCGCGCAGGCTTTCGACGGCCTGCTCGGTGGCGTCCTGCCGGGCGACGAGATCGAAGGAGGCGTCGAGGTTTTCCGTGGGGATGGGGGAGTCCATGGGGCAGATACCTTTCATGTGGGGAAGAAATCCTCCCCCGCCGGGGGAGGATACAAGATGCACCCGCGCGCCGTGCTGCATCGGGTGGGTGACGAGGCTCACTTCGAAGAGGTCGAGGTCGATCAGTTCTCGCCCCTCGCAGGTGCGCAGGCTGTCGCGGACGCGGTAGCCGAAGGAGAGGCCGGTCACCGCGCCGCGTCTTACGGCAAGACCGGCGGCCCCTTCCGGATTGTCGATTTCGGCGATGACCCGCAGGCCGCGTTCGTCTTCGGCCACGGTTTTAACCCAGCCGACACGCTGGTCGGCGCGGTGCTGCCAGAACAGCGGCAGGGGATCGCGGCGGGCGGCCAGCGTGCGTGCGAAGGCGCCGGGCCGGATCGTGTCGCGTCCGGCATCGCGCTTGCCGAACAGGGCGGCGTAACCGGCGAAGCGCATCACCGCAGCATCCCTGTCGCGCCGAGCCGGACGGCGAGGCCCAGTAGCAGCAAGGCCAGAAGCCCCCGCACGATCCAGCCGATCACGGCGGTCTGCGCGCTCGACTTAGCATCGCGCCAGGCCTGCAGGAGTTGTCGCAGTTCGGAGAGGTCCTGCGTGGCGCTTTCATCGTCGAGCCCGACGCGTTCGAGCATGCGCGCCGCGCCCCGCTCGCTCGCTTCCTCGACGATGGCGCGCAGGGTGACGAGGTCGCTGCCTTCGTCCGCCGCCTGTGCGAGCAGTTCGGCCAGCATGTCATTTCTGTTCATGAAATGTTCCTTTCATTTCACCCAGCCCGAGCAAGGCGCGCTTTTCCTGCGGGTCGAGGAAGTCCGCGGCGCTGACTTGCGCCCAGAGCCGCTCGCGGTCCTCGGCGAGCGCGGGCACCCGGTCGAGATCGACGGCAAGGTTCGCCTCGGGGAACCAGGGCGAGAGGCCCTCGCACAGGCCGGCGAAGATCTTCGCGGCGAGCGGCAGCAGCGTAAGCCGCCACAAGGCGCGGTTGGCTTCGCGGTAGTTGGCGTAAGTCGAATCGCCGGGCAGGCCGAGCAGCATCGGCGGCACCCCGAAAGCGAGCGCGATGTCGCGGGCGGCCGCGGCCTTCAGCGTGGCGAAATCCATGTCCGCCGGGCTCAGCGCCATCGTCTGCCACTTGAGCCCGCCTTCGAGCACCATCGGCCGCCCGGCATTGCCTGCCCCGGCGAAGGCGCTGGCAAGCTCCGCCTTGAGCCGTTCGAACTGGTCGCCGGTCAGCGCGCTGCCGTCCTCGGTTTCGTAGACCAGCGCGCCGGACGGGCGTGCGGCGTTTTCGAGGAGCTGGCGGTTCCATTCGGCCGCGGCGTTGTGGATCGCCACGGCCTGATCCGCCGCGCTCAGGCATCCGGCGCCGTAATGATCGTCTGCCGGGTGGAAGTGGCGCAAGTGGATCAGGTTGGGCGCGGCGTCCTCGTCCAGCAGCGGGATCGCCAGCCGCTTTCCGGCGACGTCATAGGCATAGGCGCTGGGCCAGCCGTTCTCACCCGCGACGATCGAGACGCGCTCGGGCCGCAGCGCGAAGAGTTCGACGGGCCTTCCGCGCGCATCCTTGAGCACCTGCACATAGGCATTGCCATGCAGGAGCAGATGCGAGGCCAGCGTCTCCAGCAGCGATTGCCCGGCGCTGGTTTCGCTGACCAGCGCGAGCAGTTTTGAATCCGCCGGTTTCAGCGGCGCCCCGCCGATCCCTTCGGCCACGAGCCTCACCGCGCGCTGCGCGACCGGGTTCTCCAGATAGGCGCGGCGGACGGCCGCGTTGTATTCGAAAGGGGCACGCCCGCCGCCGCTGTCGGCGAAGAACCATGGCGAAGCCGGCCCGCGCGCCAGCGGCACACGCGCACTCTCGCCCTTGAAGGCGGCGACGAGCATATCGATGAAGGACATGGATTTCCTTTCGGTGTGAAGGGAAAAAATGGAGTTCACGCAGAGGCGCGGAGGCGCAGAGAACTTCGCTGCGCCGCAGGCTTTCTGAATCTTTCCGAGGTTGCGGCAAACGCATCTTGGGAGGAAAAAGCGGCTTTGCCGGAAGCACGAAATCTCCGCGTCTCCGCGCCTCTGCGTGAACTCTTTTAAAACCCTAAGTCGTCCGAATTCGCGGCTCAGCGGCTTTCCCAAGCATCAGTTCGGTCAGTGCCCAAACCAGCGCATCGGCGCGGTCTGGCGAGCGGCCGGGCCCCTGATAGGCGCCACCGGCCACCAGTCCGCACAGTTCGTCTTCCAGCTCCGGGAATGTCCCGGCGTGGCGCACCCGGCCCGCTTCGTAGAGGGCGGCCACTGGCTCGGCGCGGGCGGTCTTGCCCCGGCTGGCGTGGACCAGCTTGAGCGGCAGCGCGATGTCCGCCGCGCGCAGGACGCTGCCGACCATCGCGCCGCCCTGATTGGCTTCGGCCACGACCTTATCGACTTGCCAGGCCCCGGCAGTGCGGGCGACGGCGCGGGCCCAGCGTTCGGGGCTGGCCCTCTGCACCGAGGCATCGGCGAGAACATGCGCCGTCCCGTCTTCCGTACGTCCGGCGACGAGGATCCCGCAGGCATCGCCGCCGCTGGAGGCGGGCGGATCGACGCCTACGACTACGCGGACAAGCTCGGGGGCCTCGGTTTCGCGGCATTGCTCGATCAGCGCGCGGGTCCACAGCGCGCCTTCGATATCGTCGAGCAGCTCGCCGTCGAGTTCCTGCCGGCCCAGCAGCGACTTGCCGAACTGGCGGCGAATGTCGCGGACGAAACGGCCCGGCAGGTTGGCGCGGTTGTCTTCGGTGCAGCCGCGCGTGACGGCCAGTGCATCGTCCGCCTCTTCCATCAGCCGGCGCACCAGCGGCACCGCGCGGGGCGTTGTCGTGGCGACCAGACGCGGATGTTCGCCGAGCCGCAGGCCGAACAGCAGGTTGTCCCAGGCGCGGGTCGCCCGCTGCGAGGCATTGTCCCATTTGGCGATTTCGTCGCACCAGGCATGGCTGTGCTGGGGCCCGCGCAGCGTCTCGGGATCGCCCGCCGAATAGAGCAGTGCCTGCGCACCGTTGGGCCACGAAATCCGCCGCAGGCTCGGTTCGAACTCCGGGCGGTGGCGTAGGGGACACACGCCCAGCAGCCCGCTTTCGCCTTCGACCATCACAGCGCGGACTTCGGGCAGCGAGGCCCCGACAAGGGCAATCCGCGCCTGCGGATCGGTATCGGCAACCGCGCGGGCCCATTCGGCGCCTGCGCGCGTCTTGCCGAAGCCGCGCCCGGCCATGATCAGCCAGGTGCGCCAGTCACCCGGCGGGGGGAGCTGTTCGCTGCGGGCCCAGAGCTTCCAGTGGGTCTGCACTTCCTCACGCTCGGTGTCGGACAGGGTGCGCAGCTTTTCTCGTCGTTCCTCCAGAGTCAGCTTGTTGAGGATGCGAAGCTGCTCACTGATCGCCATGGGCATCCCCGGCAGGTTCGTCCTGCGGCGCGGGCAGAGCCTTGAGCGAGCGTTCGCGCATCTTCTCGATCTTGGCGTTGATGGCATCGAGGATGGCCTCGGAATTGCGGTTCTGGTGGATCGCGCGCTGGCATGCGGCGCTTTCGCGGTGGGCGGCGAGCAGGCGCAGCGCAGTGGCATTGTCGAACACGCGAGTGCCGCGTCTGACACCGCTGGCGGGCTTGATCTCGCCTTCGCGCAGCCGCTGCAGCAGGCTCATTTCGAGGTGATCGTACCCCTCGCACAGCGCGACCTGCCATTCGCGGTAGAATTCCGGATCGCTGCGGCGCAGGTCGTAGGCGCGCGAGGTGGCGATGCCGGCCTTGCGCGCCGAGGCGGCGACATTGGAAGTGGCGGCCAGCTCGGCAAGGAAGGCCTTGCGCCAGTTGCGCGGCGGAGTCTTGTCCCCGACCGGCGCATGCCGACGGGGCGGGCTTTGCTTGGCCATGTGGATTTCCTCCTTGATGGGGGAAGGATACGAAGCCATGGCGACGAAGGAGCCTAGGCGCAGTTGGAAGGGGGTGAGGTTGCGCGAAGGTGCCAAGCACCCCCACCCAACTTCGGCTAAGCCGCTTCGCGACCAGGCCTGCGTATCCCTTCCCCATCAAGGGGGGAGGATGGCAGCGACTCGGTTTATCGCGATGTTCTCTATATGTACCCAAATAGCGTGACGCTGTCAATCAAAAATAACCAAATAGGTTACTCATTGACCGGAGGGTTGCCGCTTGCCGCGGCGCAGCACCGCCGGTAAGCACGCCTTCGCAAGGATTTCCGGAGACCTCGATGCTGCGCCGCCTCTACGACTGGACGATGGAAAAGGCGGCCCACCGCCACGCCCAATGGTGGCTGGCCGGGTTCTCGTTCGTCGAATCGAGCTTTTTCCCGATCCCGCCGCATCCGCTTCTCGGCCTCATGTGCCTTGCCGAGCCGAAGAAGGCGGTGCGCTATGCGGCCATAACCACGATCTTTTCGGTCCTTGGCGGCATATTCGGATACCTTATCGGGTACTTCCTCTACGATACGGTCGGCGTTCCGATGCTCTCTGCGTTGGGGCTGATGGAGAGCTTCCCCAAGGTGCGCTGCTACTTCCAGGCCAATGGCGAATGGGCGGTTCTGCTTGGCGCGATGACGCCGATCCCTTTCAAGCTGCTGACGATCATGGCCGGTTTCATGGAAATGAGCCCGGTGCGTTTCATCGTCTCGGCGCTCGTCGGGCGCGGTGCGATCTTCATGACCGTGGGCGTGCTGTTCCGTCTCTTCGGCGCGCCGATCAAGGCGGTCATCGACAAGCACCTCGGCAAGGTCACGATCCTGTTCGGCGTTCTTCTCGTCGGCGGCTTTGCCGTGCTTGCCCTGTTGGGCGGTGGAGCCAGGAAGTCCAGCGAACAATGCGTCGCGCCCGCGAAAACTGCCGCTGTGAGGCCGCTCCCGGTCGCCTGACCACCCGTTCAGCCGGTTTCCGTTGAAAGTTGCCGGGCGCCGGCGCTCAGCAACGCGCCCATCGCCTCGCGGCGGTCGGGTGTCAGCCGTTCGGCCGGGCCGGTCAGGACAAGCGTGCCCACCGGCAATCCGTCCGGACCCAGCACTGCCGCGGCCATGGCAACCGCGCCGGCCTGCAGTTCTTCGTCGTTGACCGTATAGCCGCGCGCCCGTGTCGCGTCGAACTCGGCACGGGTTCCTGCATCGGGCAATGATCCCAGTATCTGCGCCTGCCGATCCTTTGGCAGATAGGGCAGTACCGCGCGCGCCGTTGCGCTGCCCTGCATCGGAATGACGATGCCGATGGCCGGAACCATGCGCAGCAGGTGATGGCTCTCGGCCGCGGCCATGACCACGAAGTGATCGCCGTCGGGCACGGCGAGATAGGCCGTTTCGCCCGTCTCGGTGCGCAGCCGTTCGAGTATCGGCCCTGCGCGCAGGCGCAGGCTCTCGTTGCTGTGCGGCGGCCGGGCGAGGGTGAGCACGTGCGGCGACAGCTCCCACTGGCCCGAAAGCCCCGGCGCCGGGCGGATCCATCCGGCATCGGCCAGCGTCATCAGGTCGCGCTGGACCGCGCTCTTGTCCGCCTCCAGCAGCCGGGCGAGAGCGCTGACCCCGATCGGCTGGGCGTGGGCGATACTCTCGAAGACCGAGAGCATCCGGGTTGCACTGCGGCTGCGCTTGACGGCCACGCGATCTCCAAAGTATCATGTTACTATTCAATAAGACGTATTACATAGTAATATATCTGGCAATCCAGTTTGTGTCGGGAGATCACACATGCCCCTCGAAGACGTCCGCCCGCTGCAGGAAGGGCTTCCTTTCGGTGTCCGCATTGGCGGCCTCACGCGAGAAAAGCTGGAGAACAAGGCGCTGCGCGACGAGATCGACGCGCTGTTCGTGAAGCACGGCATGATCGTGTTCGAGGATGTCGAGCAGTCGGACGAGATGCAGCTGGCTCTGTCGAGCTGCTTCGGCCCGCTCAAGGAGCACCCGGTCAAGGGCGTCTCGCGCGTCGATGGCGACCGCCTGCCCGGTGTGATCGAGATTCGCAGCAAGCGCGGGCGCGGGATCGTCGAAGTGGATGGCAAGCAGGTCTCGCACTGGCTGCCCTGGCATTTCGACCACTGCTACAACGACGAGCTTAACCGCGCTGGCGTGCTGCGCTCGGTGGAGCGGGTGGAAGAGGGCGGGATTACCGGCTTTCTCGATGGCGTTGCGCTCTACGAGGCCTTTCCGCAGGATTTGCGCGATCGGATAGAGGGCAAGGACATCGCCTATCGGCTGGAAACGCAGTACGACGAGCTGAAGTTCGGCCGTCCGGCGCAGTACCGGATGATCGAGCCCAAGCCGATGCCCGACAGCTTCAAGGAGCAGGTCGCGACGATGTCCCGCGCGATCCACCCGGCCGTCTGGACGCGCCCGACCGGCGAAAAGTGCCTGCACGTGTCTACCTACATGGCACAGGGCATTGTCGGCGATGAAACGCCGGAGGGCGATGCGCTGCTCGAAGCGGTCTGTCAGGAGATCAACCGGCTGGGCGAGAGCTGCAGCTACCATCACAAGTGGCGCCCCAACGACATGGCGATCTGGGACAACCTGCGCATGCTCCACTGCGTCTCGGGCAACAAACCGGAGGAAGAGCGGCTGATGTACCGCACCACGATCGCCGGCGACTATGGCCACGGCCGCTGGGAGGAAGCCCCGCGTGAGGCTGTCGTCGCCGACGCGATGGCTTGACCGGGGCAGTTGCTGCGCGAGGCGTGTTCCGCTTCACTCGTCATTGCGAGGAGACGGAGCCGACGCGGCAATCCAGAGCCGCGCGCGCAATCGTCTGGCAAAAACGCTCTGGATCGCCGCGGGCCTTCGGCCCTCGCGATGACGAAGAGAGTGGGGAGAGGCAATGGCGAAGATCGATGTGAACGGGCTCACGCTCGACTACGAATTTGTCGGCGATGAAGGCGCGGCGCCTTTGGTGCTGACGCCGGGAGGGCGCTATCCCCGCGACACCGCGGGCGCGCCGGATCTGGCTGAAAAGCTGGCCGAGGAGGGCTTCCGGGTGCTGCTGTGGGATCGCCCCGGCTGCGGTGCTTCCGACATCGCCTTCACGGCGCCCAGCGAATCGGTGATGAACGCCGAAGCGCTGACCGGGCTGGTCCGGGCGCTGGACCTCAGGGACGTGACGCTGGCGGGCGGCTCGGCCGGCTCGCGCATTTCGCTGATGGCCGCGGCGCGGATGCCCGAGAACATTCGCAAGATGGCGATCTGGTGGATCAGCGGCGGGCCGGTAGGGCTCGCCGGCCTTGCGTGGTTCTATTGCGGCGACCAGATCGCGGCGGCGAGCAAGGGCGGCATGGAAGCCGTGGCGCAACTGCCCAGTTGGGCCGACCAGATTTCGCGCAACCCGAAGATTCGCGACATCCTGCTGGCGCAGGACGCGGACGAATACATCGCCACCATGCAGAAGTGGGGCAAGGCCTTCGCCTATTCGGACGATTCGCCGGTGCCGGGCATGACCGAGGCGGACTTCGCGAAGCTGACGATGCCGGTCATGACTTTCCGTTCGGGCAAGAGCGACATGGCGCATACCCGCGAGACCTCAGAATGGGTCCATCGCCTGCTGCCCAACTCGACGATGGTGGAACCGCCATGGGGCGATCAGGAGTGGAATTATGTCTCGACCTTCCCCATCGATATCGAGAAACGTCGCGGCCGGTTCGAGCGCTGGCCGCTGCTGGCCCCGATGCTGCTCGATTTCCTGAAGGACTGACCATGAGCCTCGACGCCAAACTTGCCGAAATGGTGGACCGTCACGAGATCCATCAGGTTCTGCTTCGCTATGCCCGCGGGCTCGACCGGCTCGACAATGCGCTGGCCCGTTCGTGCTACTGGGATGACGCGATCGAGGACCACGGCCACTTCGTCGGCACTCCCGACGATTTCATTCCCTGGGCGGACGGCACGACTCTCGCGTTTGAATCGACCCAGCACGCGGTGATGAACCACTTCTGCGATCTGCAGGGGGACGAGGCGTTCTGCGAGACCTACTATCACTTCTCGAGCGTGACGGCCGAGGGGCCGAACTTCATGTCGACCGGCCGCTACATCGATCACTTCCAGAAGCGCAACGGCGAATGGCGCATCGCCAATCGCGTCACCATCGTCGAGGGTACGTATGACGTCCCGAAGGCTGCGATGGCGCCTTCGCCGATGACCGCTTACACGGCGGAGGAGCCCTGTCAGGCGACGCGTGACCGCAACGATGTGAGCTACCATCGGCCGCCGAAGCCGCGCCAGCCCAAGTAGGGCATTGCGTTGTGATCCCCGCTCGACACGAACGGATCGCCTGGGTGCGGATTTTCTAAAGCCCAACTCCGCATTTTCCCTGTGTCGCCGCACACTTGACTGCAGGCAGACCTGTGCCATTCTCCCAATGCTGCACCGCAATATGCGTGCGGTGCCGGAAGGAGGTCTATGGCTGGTCTACTGGATGGAGCATCACCCCGATTTGGCGCATCGCCTGATTTCATCAGGCAGATGGAAGGCTACGGCTTTACGACCGTAGAGGTTCATTATTTCCTCCCGGACCATCCCAGGCTCCTGCAGCTATTCGCTTTCCAGCAATACGACGAAGCCCCGACGTTTCCCGTCCTCAAGAAGTTCCTCGACTACTGGACCCGCGAGATCGAGGGGCCGCTGCACTCGGTCCGCGTCGCGCACAAGCGGCTGATCGGTCCGCAGGAATGGCAGGCAGTGGACGGGATCATCTCGATCCACTGAAAACTTGTGCGCCGGCAAGCAGGGGCAGGGGCTCAGCCGAGAATACCCACTGCCTTGCCGGCCCGGGTGAACATGCCGATGATCTGTTGCACCTGCTCGGCCGAATGTTCGGCGCAAAGCGAGCAGCGCAGCAGCGTCATGTTGGCAGGCGTTGCCGGGGGGCGCGCAAGGTTTACGTAAAGGCCTTCGTGCAGCAGCGCTTCCCACATGGCCGCACCCTTTTCGAGGTCGGGCATGATCACCGCGATGATCGCGCTCTGCGGTTCGTCGGTACCGATCTGGAAGCCGGCGTCCTTGAGGCCCTTGTGCAGCGTCTTGGAGTTTTCCCAGAGGTGCGCGCGCTTGTCGCCGGCGTGCATCAGCTTGCGGATCGAGGTGGTCGCGGTCGCGACGACGCTCGGCGGCAGGCTGGCGGTGAAGACATAGGGGCGACAGACCAGCCGCATGATCTCGAACTTGGGATGGTTCGAAACGCAGAAGCCGCCGACGGTGCCGACCGACTTCGAGAACGTGCCGATGACGAAGTCGACGTCGTCGAGGCAGTCCTGATCCTCGGCCACACCGCGGCCATTGGGGCCGATGAAGCCCATCGAGTGCGCTTCGTCGACGAGCACCATCGCGCCGTACTTCTTGGCGACCGCGATCATCTCCTTGAGCGGGGCGATGTCGCCCAGCATCGAGTAGACGCCTTCAAGGATCACCAGCTTGCCCGCGCCCTCCGGAATGCGGCGCAGGCGCTTTTCCATCGCTTCGATGTCGTTGTGCTTGAAGGGCACCACTTCGGCGTCGCCCATCTTGCAGCCGTCCCAGATCGAGGCGTGGCTGTCGATGTCGAGGACGATGTAGTCGCCCTTGCCGGCGATCGTGGAGATGATCCCGAGGTTGGCCTGATAACCGGTCGAGAACACCATGGCATGGTCCATGCCATAGAAGTCGCATAGCGCCTGTTCGACCGCCTTGTGCCCGGCGTAGGTGCCGTTGAGCACGCGGCTGCCGGTGGTGCCCGATCCGAAATCGTCGAGCGCCTGCTTGCCTGCGGCGATCACATCCGGATCGAAGGTCATGCCCATGTAGTTGTAGGTGCCCAGCAGGATCGTTTCGCGGCCATTGCACACGGCAACGGTGGGCGACACTACGCGCTCCATCACCAGCCCGAAGGGGTCTTCCTGGCCGGTGGAGAGCAGGTTGCGGCGCATCTCGATCAGCGGATCGAATTTGCTGAACAGGTCCACGTGCGCGGCCGTCTCGTTTTCGCTGAGCATGTCGGTCATGGGCGTGTCCTTCAGCCCTGCAGCTTCACCACGGCATCGACGAGCTGGCCGTAGGTTTCGATTTCGGCTTGCTGGTTCATCGAGATGATGATGTCGAATTCATCCTCGATGGCAGCCACGAAATCCATGACGGTCAGGCTGTCGAATTCCAGATCGTCGGTGAAGCGGGTCTCGTTTGTGATCGCCACGTCCTTCTTGTTGAAGGGTTCGATCAGCGCGGCGATCCGTGCCGAAGTCTCTTCGCGATCCATGGTATCTTAACTCCGATAGGTCCGGCCGGTTCTCTCGCCGGGAAATGCGGCGCAAAAGCGGCGTAAGTGTATCATGTCAAGCGCGGGCGTCCGATGGGTCATCAGATCAGCGCCTTAACGGCCTGCATGAAAGGGCCGATCGAGACGGGCTTGGCAAGGTATCCTTCCGCCCCGGCTTCGCGGATCCGTTCCTCGTCCCCTTTGCCGGCATAGGCCGTGACGGCCAGCATCGGAATCGCCCGCAGGGCCGGGTCCTTCTTGGCCGTCTCGATGAGGTCGAGCCCGGAAACGTTGGGCAGCTGGATGTCCATGATGATCAGGTTGGGCACGAATTCCCGCGCCCGGTCCAGCGCGTCCAGGCCGTCGGCCACGGGTTCCACCACGTAGCCCTGACTCTTGAGCACGTCGCAAAAGAGCTTTCGATTGAGGTCGTTGTCCTCGACAACGAGGATTCGCTTTGCCATTCGACGCCTGAGCACCATGTTATGGGTGTGAACCGCTCTATGCCAGGCAAGCGAGACTGACAATTCTTAGAAAGCCGCCATCCCCGGACAATGGTCCGGGCCAGGACCCTCAGGCCCTCGCCCTGAATGCACTCGGCTGGGTGCTGGGCGACAGCGACCGCGCTGCGCGTTTCCTCGCGCTGACGGGGCTGACGCCGGAGGATCTGCGTGCTTCGCTCGATAGCCCCGCGACGCTGGGAGCAGTGCTGGATTTCCTGCGGGCGCACGAACCCGATCTGCTGGCGGCGTCCGAGGCGCTGGGTGTGGAACCGGCGGTGCTGGCCGGTGCGCGCGAAAGGCTGGGCGCATGAGCCGGCCGCTGCTGATCACCGATTGCGACGAAGTGTTGCTCTACATGATCTCGCACTTCAGGGACTGGCTCGCCGAAGACGAGGGAATCGCGTTCGATTTCGGCCGCGGCGAGTTCTACAAGGCGATGCGCCGGATCGACACGGGCGAGCCGTTGGCCCAGGACGAGATGTGGGGCCTGCTGGGCCGGTTCTTCGACAGCGAGATGGATCGCCAGACGCTTGTCGAAGGCGCAGCGGACGCCATTGCCACGATTCGCGAGCATGCCGATGTCGTCGTGCTCACCAATCTGATGGATCACCGGCAGGAAGCGCGCACGCGCCAGCTCGCCGATCACGGAATCGATCTGCGCGTCTTTACCAACCAGGGACCCAAGGGGCCGGCGCTGAAGGCCATTCTGGACGAGTACGATCCTAGCCGCGCGGTGTTCGTCGACGATCTCTCGCAACACCACGGATCGGTGCTGGAGGTTGCACCGCAGGTGCGCCGCCTGCATCTTTGTGCGGAACCGCAGATCGCGCCGCACATTCCCTGTGCTCATGCCGCCGGCCACGCCCATGCGCGGATCGACGACTGGGAAAGCGCGCTGCCCTGGCTGCTCGAAAGCCTGACTTGCGATGAAAAGGACCTGCAAGCGAATGAGTGAAATCGAAGACCGTCTTGCCAAGCTCGGCCTGACCCTGCCCGAACCCGCCGCTCCGGTCGCAGCCTATGTGCCGGTGGTTGTCGCTGGCGGAATGGCGCACGTCTCTGGCCAGCTTCCCTTTGTCGACGGCAAGCTGGTGACCGGCCGTCTCGGCGAGAGCGTTTCGCTGGAGGACGGCGTGGTCGCCGCGCAGGCCTGCGGCGTGATGATTTTGGCCCAGCTCAAGGCGGCGCTCGGGTCGCTGGATCGGGTCGAGCGCGTGGTAAAGCTCGGCGCCTTCGTGAATTCCACCGGTGACTTCACCGATCAGCCCAAGATCGCCAATGGCGCTTCGGAACTGATGGTCGCCGTCTTCGGAGAAATCGGCAAGCATGCCCGCAGTGCGGTGGGCGTGCCGGTTCTCCCGCTGGGCGCCGCGGTCGAAGTGGATGCTATCGTTGCCGTTCGCCCTGCTTGATCGCTGGCTTTCGCCACCACCCGCACCGCGCAAGGTCGGGTGGCTGGGCGAATACCACTATGCCCATCGCGGGCTGCACGACGGGGGCGTGCCGGAAAATTCCAGCTCGGCTTTCGCCAAGGCGGCCTTGTCGGGCTACGGCATCGAACTCGATGTGCAGCGGGCGAACGATGGAACGCCGGTCGTCTTCCACGATGCTACGCTGGATCGGATGACCGCCGAGACCGGCCCGCTTTCGCGGCGCAATGCGGCGCAGCTCGGCGCGATCACCCTGGCTGGAAGTGCCCAGACTATTCCGACCCTGCGGCAGGTGCTCCAGGAGGTTGCCGGCCGCGTTCCCGTGCTCATCGAGATCAAGTCAGACCGCCATGCGCGCATCTCGGCGCTGTGCCTGGCCGTGCGCCGCATGCTTGAGGGCTATACCGGGCCGCATGCGGTGATGAGCTTCGATCCGCGCGTCTCGCGCTGGTTCTGGAAGCACTCGCCCTTCACGGTGCGCGGGCTTTCCATCACCGAAGGCGATGACCGCGCCTTGCCTGGAAAGATCAGGCGGCGCCTTGCCCTGTGGCATGCCCGGCCGGATTTCCTGGCTTACGACGTGCGCGATTTGCCCAGCCGTTTTGCCGCCGCCCAACGCCGGCGTGGACTTCCGATCGTAACCTGGACGATCATGTGCGCCGAGCACCGCGAGCGCGCCCAGGACTATGCTGACGCCGACATCTTCGAGAGCAGTGGAACGCCCGAGCGGGGAGCAGGTAGGCCGGCGTGAGCGACGAGGCATTCACGGCGAGGATCCATGGGTCGGTCGGCGAGCTGCCGGCCGATGAGTGGGACGCGCTGACCGGAGGCGGCAATCCCTTCGTAAGCCACGACTTTCTTGCCGCCATGGAAGAATCGGGCAGCGTCTGCGGCCGCAGCGGCTGGACGCCGGTGCCGATCGTGATCGAAGGACCCGATGGCAAGCTGGCTGGCGCTCTGCCGTCGTATCTCAAGGATCATTCGCAAGGCGAATATGTGTTCGATCATGCCTGGGCCGATGCCTGGCACCGGGCAGGTGGAGCCTATTACCCCAAGCTGCAGATTGCCGCGCCTTTCACCCCCGCGACCGGGCCGCGCATCCTGACGCCCCATCCCGAACTCGGGCTGCCGTTGCTGCGGGCTGCGGAAACGCTGTGCCGCGAGCACGGGCTTTCCTCCGCCCATGCGACGTTTATCGAGCCGGACCAGATCGGCATGTTCGAGCAGGCCGGCTGGCTGCTGCGCGAAGACATCCAGTTTCACTGGGAAAATCGCGGCTATGCCAGCTTCGACGACTTTCTGGGGGTGCTGTCATCGCGCAAGCGTAAAGACCTTCGCAAGGAACGTGCGAAAGCGCAGGATGGCGTCGAGATCCGGGCGCTGCGCGGAGACGAGATCGAGGAAAAGCACTGGGAAGCGTTCTGGTTCTTCTATCAGGACACCGGCGCGCGCAAATGGGGCAGGCCCTACCTGACCCGCGAGGCCTTCACCCAGCTGGGCGAAACCATGGGCGAGCGGATATTATTGGTCCTCGCCTTCATGGACGACGAGCCGGTTGCCGGCGCGCTCAACTTCATCGGCAGCGAGGCGCTCTATGGCCGCTATTGGGGCGCGAGCATCGACAAGCCGTTCCTGCACTTCGAGCTGTGTTACTATCAGGCGATCGACGCGGCGATCGCGCTGGGTCTGTCTCGCGTTGAGGCAGGGGCTCAAGGCGGCCACAAGCTGGCGCGCGGCTATGAGCCGGTGCGCACGGTTTCGGCGCATTATATCGTTCACGAAGGCCTGCGTGCGGCCGTCGCCGATTATCTCGAGCAGGAGCGGGCCGGCATCGCGCGCGACCAGATCTGGCTCGGGGAGCGTTCGCCTTTTCGCAAGACTGAACGCTGAGGCTGGTTCAGGCAGCCTTGCGGGTGGATGCGGCGAGCCATTCGCGCGCGCGGCGCTGGGCTTCGGCGATCTCGCGGGCGGTCATTTCGTCGGCCACTTCGCTGCGGCAGGCCGCGGCTTCTTCGTGACCGCTGACGGCAGCGAGATTGAACCACTTGTGGGCCTCGATCAGATCGCAGGCGGCGCCATGGCTTCCGGTCGAATAGGCAACACCGAGATCGAAATAGGCCGTGCAATCGCCCTGAGCGGCAGCAGCCAGGCTCTCGGCGACCAGCATGTCTTCGGTGATATCAGCGGCAACGGCCGGTGAGATGCAATATTCCCTGTTCCAAGCAGAATCCATTTCCGTAACCCCCTGTGTGTAATCGGTCCCCATATTCGAACTTCCGATGCCGGCACGCTGGGGCAAGTCCCGTCAAGAAATGGTTAACGCTGTATGGGAGCAATTGCGCAACCACGCGCGGGCGTGCCGTATCGGAACCCTGACCAGGATTTTTGTGGATGGCGGCCCGTATAAGCTTGTGCCCGGAATTGTGCGGACTTATAGGGCCCCCGCAAACCACGGATCGTTTTACGGTTACCGGAAAAAATCCGGGGCTGCAGGGCGTTGGCGATCCGTTGGAGACACGTGCGGAGTTTCTCTGGATGGCAACGGCCCTTTCTGACGATATTGATGTGCTCGCCAAGGCGAAACGCGCGATTGGCGGCGCTTATGTTTCCACTGAAAACGAACCTTACATGAGCGAGGCTCAGCAGGATTATTTCCGGAAACTGCTTCATGCCTGGAAGCGGTCCATTCTGGAAGCAGCAGCAGGAACGCTGCAGCAGTTGCAGGACGGCCCGATTCGCGAACCCGATCTCAACGATCGTGCGTCGAGCGAAACCGACTGGGGTATCGAGCTGCGTACTCGCGACCGTCAGCGCAAGCTCATCGCCAAGATCGATTCGGCGCTGCGTCGAATCGAGGAAGGCGAATATGGCTACTGCGAAGTGACCGGCGAGCCGATCGGCTTGGGACGGCTGGAGGCGCGACCGATCGCGACGATGACGGTCGAGGCGCAGGAAGCGCACGAGCGCCGGGAAAAGATTTCCCGCGACGACTGACAATGGGAGGCCGATGGTCCGGCTTTGCCGGACCGCGGTTTTTCTGTACGTTTCGGGGCAACGGTTAGACCGCCGTTAAACGTTTGTTTGCCACTTCACGGTAAGCAACAGCGTGCGGAATGCCCGTTGGGCAGGCCGCGTGCATACAGGAACAGTACCCATCAAAACGCAGGTTCGACGTCGGACGGAGCTCATGAACGACAGCGAAAATCGTCAGGTTACCCGTGACAGCCTGTTTCTCATGGCGGATTTGCGCGTGGACGGGCTGGACGGCGAGTACCGTATCAAGGTTCGCAACCTGTCCGCCGGCGGGATGATGGGCGAAGGCCCGGTTCATGTCGTGCGCGGTGCCGTTGTCGACGTGAACATCCGCAATGTCGGCTGGGTCGAGGGATCGGTGGCCTGGGTGCAGGACAACCGCTTCGGCGTGGCGTTCCGCGAGGATATCGACCCGAAGCTGGCCCGTGCGCCGGTTGGCGTGGGCGAGGACCCGGCTCCCCGCTTTGTGCGTAACCATGCCGCGCATCTTGCCGGCAGTCCGGAAAAACTCCGCAAGATCTGACGTCGCCGGAAATTTTGGCGGCACGCATTTGCGGCGCTGCGGGAATGGGCTAGGCGGTTTTCATGTTCGCGAAGCGCAAAGCCTTTCAGGTTCTGGCCGCACTGGCTGCGCTCCCCCTTGTCTCGTGCGGTTCGGTCGACAATTCCGCTCTCGGCGTCGCCGTAATCGGCTCTTCTGACGATCCCTTTGCCAGCGGCATCAGGCTTGCCGTGGGCGGTCAGCTGGTTCGTGCCGCGACCGTGGAAGGGCTGGTCGCCTTCGATGCGCAGGGCCGCGTGATTCCTGCGCTCGCGGATCGCTGGATCGTGACCGACGACGGGCAAAGCTACATCTTCCGCCTGCGCGACGGGGACTGGAAGAACGGAGACCCGATTACCGCCGATTCGGCAAGGGAGGCGCTCCGGCGCGCCCTGGCCGCGCTCAAGGGCACCGGGCTGGGCAGTGACCTGTCGGGAATCGATGAAGTCCGGGTCATGGCCGGGCGCGTCATCGAGATTCGCCTGGAGCGGCCCATGCCCTATCTGCTGCAATTGCTCGCGCAGCCCGAACTGGGCCTCTACCATGGCAAGCATGGCGCCGGGCCGATGACCATGGAAAAGAGCGGCGGCGTAGCGGTGTTGACGCCCATCGCGCCTTCCGATCTCGGGCTCCCTGCCGTTGAGGGATGGGAAACGCGTACCCGCCAGATCCAGTTGCACGCGCTCGATGGGCCCGAAGCGGTCGAGAAGTTCAACGATGGTGAGGTCGACCTCGTTCTGGGCGGGCAGGTCGAGGATTTCATGCTGACCCGCTCCGTTGGTATCCTTCGCGGGACGATCCAGCTTGACCCGGTCGTCGGCCTGTTCGGTCTGCAGATCATGAACGACCGGGGGTTCCTGTCGGACCCCGCCAATCGCGAGGCCCTGGCCATGGCGATCGACCGCGACGCCCTGATCGCGCCTTTCGGGCTAGGCGGGTGGTCTCCCACGACCCGGATCGTCACGCCCAGTCTCGACGGCGATCTCGGCACGATCGGTGAGCGCTGGACGGGCCAGTCGATGGACGAGCGCAGGCAGATTGCCGCGTCGCGCGTACGCGCTTGGGCTTCCGGAAATGGAGAAACCGCCGAAAAGGCGAACGCGGGCGCCGGAGAAGGCAGCACACGCGATACCTCGGTGAAGCTGCGCGTCTGGCTGCCGGCGGGCGAGGGCTCGGATGTTCTGCTGGAGAAGCTCTCTGCGGACTTTTCCCAGATCGGCGTGGGCCTGCAACCGGCAAAAAGCGAAAACAGGGCGGACCTCGTTCTGGTCGACGACGTCGCCCGCTATCCGCGCGCGGCGTGGTTCCTCAACCGTCTGTCCTGCACGGCCCGGCGCGGACTGTGCTCGAAGGACGCCGATGCGCGGGTGGGCGAAGCGGGCAAGGCAACCACACCCATCGATCGCGCCGCTTTGCTGACAGAAGCCGAGGCGGAACTGACCTCTGCCAATGTCTATATTCCGTTCGGTCCGCCGATCCGCTGGTCGCTCGTGCGCGGCAGTGTAAGCGGCTTCTCCGCCAACTCCTGGGGATGGCACCCCTTGATGCCGCTTGCATGGCTGCCCAAATGATAGGGTGCGGGAAAGCCCGCGCTGTAGAGATACGAGAGGCAAGGCATTGCAGACAGGACCGAATTCTGCCCGACGCATGGGCTATGAATTGCCCATGGGCACGGACCCGGTTTCGGTCCGGCGCCGTGTGGAGGCGATGGAGCGCGTTCTCGAGCGTTCGTTCACGCTGCCCGGTACCAACCAGCAATTTGGCCTCGACGCGCTTGTAGGCCTCGTCCCCGTTGCCGGTGACGTGATCTCGGCGGCGATGGGCCTCTATCTCGTCTGGGAAGCGCGTAATCTCGGCATGCCGAAATGGCAGCTCGCCCGGATGACCGCCAATGTCGGTTTCGATTCGCTGCTCGGCGTGGTGCCCTTGGCCGGCGACCTCCTCGACTTTTTCTACCGCTCCAACAGCCGCAACCTGAAGATCATCCGCAAGCATCTCGACAAGCACCATCCCGAAACGCGGGTGATCGACGTCTGAGCGGATTGCGCGTAAGGACCTGCGCATGAAGCGCGCGTGCCTCCTCGTCTGCCTGTTTGCCCTGGCCGCCTGCGGTAAGGCTGATAACGACCCGGGGCCGGGTGGTATTACCGTCGGTGAGGCCAAGGCGCTCGATCAGGCTGCAAAGATGCTCGACGCCCGGCGGCCCCCGGCAGAAGCACTGGAACCCTCCACCGCGCAATGGCCGCAGGGCGATCCCAGTGAGGCGGCGGAGCGGCCCTGACCGTTTTCCTTAATCCAGCCGTACCTTGCCGCGCCCGGCCTTAACCTGCCCGCGCAGCTTCTTGCCCTTGAGACGCTGCGTCTTGCCGACGCGGTTGAGGCGGGTCTTGGCGCGCTTTTCGGGAAGTTTGTGGGCTTCTTCCAGCAGTTCGGCGAGGCGTTCGCGGGCGTCGGTGCGGTTGGCGTCCTGCGTGCGGAACTTGCGCGCCGTCAGCACCAGCTCGCCGCGAGAGGTCATGCGCGAGCCGGCCAGTTCCTTGAGGCGGGCGAATACAGGCGGCGCAAGCCGCAGGGCATAGACGTTCAGCCGCAGCTGGACCGCCGTCGCCACCTTGTTGACGTTCTGTCCGCCGGGTCCGGCCGAGGCGATGAAGCTCTCGGTGGCAAGCGCCTGCGCGTGGCCGATAGTGTCGTCAACCGAGGTCATGCATCCGAAAAGCCGAGCGCCAGAAAGTCCGCGGGCAGCGGACTGACGGCGACGATCGGCGCCTTTTCGCCGCGCGGCACGGTCAGTCCGGCGGCATGGAGCATGGTGCGCGGCGCACCCTTGCCCGAGCCATAGACCGGATCGCCCAGCAGCGGGACGCCGAGGCCGGAGGCGGCGTGAACGCGGATCTGGTGCGTGCGGCCTGTTTCGGGCCGGAACTCCACCAGCGTCAGCCCGCCGTGCGTCTCGAGCTTGCGCCAGTGGGTGATGGCAGGCTTGCCCTTACGTGCGGGGATCATTCGCCAGCCATCCTTGGCGGTGCTGACTTTCGAGAGCGAAAGGGCGATGGTGCCTTCCTCTTCCGCGAGTTCCCCCGCCACGATGCCCAGATAGCGCTTTTCGACCAGCCGTTCCTCGAAGGCGGCGGAAAAGCGCTTGAGCGCCTTCGGATTGCGCGCCAGCAGCAGGCAGCCGGAGGTGTCGCGGTCCAGCCGATGGACCGGCACCGGCGCGCGCTGGAAGCCGAGCTTGAGATCGTCGATGCTGTCTTCCAGGCACGGCCCGCCTGCACGCGGCCGGTCGATCGGCAGGCCACCCGGCTTGTCGATGACGAGCGCCTCGCCGTCTTCGAAGAGAATTTCCGGTCCCATTATGCGACTGCCTTTGCAATACGGCTGCAGGCGTCGGCAAGTGTGGCCTCGTCCGCGGCGAAGCTGATACGAAATCCGTCGCGTCCACCAAAGGCCGACGCGGGAACGATGGCCACGCCATGTTCGAGCAAGTGCAACGCCAGCGCCTTGTCGTCGCCGAAGCGCTCCATGAGCGGGGCGGCATCGACCATGCAATAGAACGCGCCGTCGGGCGTGGGCGTCGACAGGCCGGGGATGGCATTGATCGCCGACACCACCAGGTCGCGCCGCGCGCGGAAGCGTTCGCACCAGTCGGCAAGGAAGTCCTGCGGTCCCTCGAACGCGGCGACAGCCGCGGCCTGGCTGATCGAGCACGGGTTGCCCGAGGAATGCGATTGCAGCCGCTCCATGGCCTTGATCAGCCATTCGGGCCCGGCGGCGACGCCGATGCGGAAGCCGGTCATGGCGTGGCTCTTCGAGACACCCGACACCGTCAGGATGCGCTCGGCAAGATCCGGGCAGAGGCTGGCCAGCGTCGCATGCGGCGCGCCGGTGTAGTTGATCGGCGCGTAGATATCGTCGGACAGCACCATCACGCGCGGATGGCGGCGCAGCACCTCAGCGAGCGCCTGCAGCATTTCTCTCGGGTAGCACGCCCCGGTAGGATTGCCCGGGCTGTTGAGCATCAGCCATTGCGTGCGTGGGCCGATCTGCGCTTCGAGGTCGGCGCCGGTGAAGCGAAAATTGTCCTTCGCATGGGTGTAGAGCGGGATAACCTTGCCGCCTGCGAAGTGGATGATTTCGGGATAACTCACCCACCACGGCGCGGGGACGATCACTTCGTCGCCTTCACTCACGGTGGCGAGCATGGCGTGAAAGATCGCCTGCTTGCCCCCCGCGCTTACCGTCACCTGCGAGGCAGGCACGTCGATGCCGAGATCGCGCTGGAAATGCAGCGCGGCCGCCTGCTTGAGGCGCGAGGTGCCGCCCACCGGCGTGTACTTCGTCTGGCCGGCATCGAGCGCCGCTTTGGCCGCGGCGACAACATGATCGGGCGTGGCGAAGTCAGGCTCGCCCACCGAAAGCGAAATGACGTCGCGCCCCTCTTCGCGAAGCTGGGTGGCGCGGTCGGTCATTGCCGTCGTCTGTGAAGGGGCAATGCGGGAAAGGGCAGTGGAAAGGTGCATCAGGTCAGCAATCGGGCAGGGAGAAGGCCTCGCAGCGCATTGCCGATCAGGAAGCCGCCCGCAAGGTCTTCGAGCGTCAGCTCCGCTTCGATGGCGCGGCCTTCCTCTATCAGCGAACGGCGCAGCACGCCGGGCAGCAGGCCGAGACTTGCAGGCGGCGTCAGCAGCTTGCCTTCGCGCTCGACGAAGAGATTGGTGAAGCAGCCTTCTGTCACGAGGCCGTCGTCGCGCAGGAACAGCGCCTCGTGCGCTCCGGCGGTTTTCGCGGCGGCAAGGCCGGCATCGTAGAAGCCGCGGTCGCTGGTCTTGTGAGCAAGGCGCCAGTCGCCTGTATCGACCGGCATGCGCAGCACGGCGACGGTCGCGGGATTGGGCAGGTCGGCGGGCAGGTCGGACAGTTCGAGCGCGTAGGCGCCGCTGCGCGAGACGACGAGGCGCAGCTTCGCGGGGTTCTCGGCATCGAAACACAGCGCCTGGATCGCGTTGCGTACGGCGTGGCGGTCGAACGCGAAGCCGAGCGCGGCGGCGCTGGCCTTGATCCGCTCGAGATGCAGTTCGAGGAGGGCGATCCCCTCGTCCGGTGTAAAAAGCATGGTTTCGATGAGATCGAAACGCGCGGGCGAGACGGGCTCCCCCGATTGGCGTGCTTCCGACTCTCGCACGAAACCCCCTTTGATCAGACACTCCCGCCACTCGGGAAGCGCTTGCGAATCCGCGACAATGGCCGATCCCACCCCGAGGACTGCCCTGCCGCCACAATTGTCGCCGCCTCCGTTCCTGTCGGAGGTGAGGCGAAGGGTGCGGATTGCCACATTAAACGCCGCATCGCCAGAGGGTTCGATATGGCCGATCGACCCGCAGTAGCTGGCGCGCGGCGTGCCTTCCACGCTGGCGATCAATTCCATCGCCCGGATCTTCGGTGCGCCGGTGATCGAGCCGCAGGGAAAGAGCGCGCGCAGCACATCCACCGCGCCTGTGCCGGGGACCAGCGCGGCATGGACCGATGAAACCATCTGGTGGAGGGTCGGATAGGTTTCGACGGCAAAGGGATTTTCGACCCGGACCGAGCCCGCCTCGGCCACGCGCGAGAGATCGTTGCGCATGAGATCGAGGATCATCAGGTTTTCGGCGCGATCCTTCTCGCTCGTGGCGAGGTCTTCGCGGAAGCGCATGTCCTCGGCCTCGTCACGCCCGCGCGGGCGGGTGCCCTTCATCGGCTTCACCCACACCGAGCGTTCGCGCAGCGAGAAGAACAGTTCGGGCGAGAAGCTGAGGTGCCAGTGCGTGCCGTCGTGAACCATGCCGCCATAGCCCGCCGCTGCGCTCGGCCGGATCGCGGCGTAAAGCGCGAGCGGGTCTCCGGCCCAGGTTCCGGCAAGCGTAAAGGTCAGGTTGGCCTGATAGATGTCGCCTGCTTCGATGGCATCATGGAGCGTGGCGAAGGCGCGCTGGTATTCGCCAAGGCTTACCTGCGGTTCGAGCGGGCCTATCGACGGCGTTCCCGAGCCGCCTTGTGCCGCGAGCCAGCGGGGCATGTCTGCGGCAGCAATGCGTTTGCAATCGCGGAAGGCGCCGAACCAGACCAGCGGTCCGTCGATGGCCTCGGCGTTCAGCAGTGCGGCCAGCCGGGGTTCGAGCGCCAGTCCGGCCTCGTAGGCCATGTAGCCGGCAAGGTGATGGCCTTCGCACCTGAGCTGTTCGATTCGTTCCAGCGCAGGTAGCACCTCGTCCGGCCGCATGGCGACGACGGTCTCGGCCGGCTTCCGGAAGAGCCTGGCATCGGCCGCGCCCCGCACGCGGGCGTCATCGAGGAGGACGAAAGGGTCTGGCATTTGGATCGGCTCTGGACAGGCCCTTTAGCCGGGCGGGATGCCGCTGGCAAAAACACTCTCGCACTGGCGCCCTTGCGCCTCTATCAACGATTGTGATTGGTTTTTCGACAATAAAGCAATGGGTGGGCGATGCGCGAGATTTTCCTGGGGCTGGGCGGCAATGGCGAGAAGCAGACTCTGCTGCTCGAAAGGGCCAACCGGCACGGGCTGATCGCAGGCGCCACCGGCACCGGCAAGACGGTTACGCTCCAGACCATTGCCGAGCAATTCTCCGCCGCGGGTGTCCCGGTCTTCCTCGCCGACGTGAAAGGCGATCTGTCGGGCATTTCCATGGCCGGCAGCCCGACCTTCAAGAATGCCGACAAGCTGGAGGGACGCGCCAGAGAGATCGGCCTCACCGATTACGCCTATTCGGACAATCCTGCGGTGTTCTGGGACATCTACGGCGAACAGGGCCATCCCGTGCGCACTACCATCTCGGAGATGGGGCCGTTGCTGCTCGCGCGGCTGATGGACCTCAACGATACGCAGGAAGGCGTGCTCAACATCGTCTTCCGCTTTGCCGACGAACAGGGCCTGTTGCTGCTGGACCTGGAAGATCTGCAGGCGATGCTGGCTTTCGCGGCACAGAACGCGTCCGAGCTTTCGGCGAAGTACGGAAACATCACCAAGGCCAGCGTCGGCGCGATCCAGCGCCAGCTGCTGTCGCTCGACAGCCAGGGCGCGGCGCAGTTCTTCGGCGAGCCTGCGCTGGAGATTCAGGATTTCATCCAGTGCGACGAGCAGGGGCGCGGCTACATCAACGTGCTCGCCGCCGACAAGCTGATGCGCAGCCCCAAGCTCTACGCCACGTTCCTCCTCTGGCTGCTCTCCGAACTGTTCGAGGTGCTGCCCGAAGTCGGCGATCCGGAAAAGCCCAAGCTCGTGTTCTTCTTCGACGAGGCGCACCTGCTCTTCGACGATGCGCCCAAGGCACTACAGGACAAGGTGGAGCAGGTCGTGCGTCTGATCCGGTCCAAGGGTGTGGGCGTCTATTTCTGTTCGCAGAATCCCATCGATATTCCCGAGGACGTCGCCGGGCAGCTCGGCAACCGGGTGCAGCATGCACTCCGGGCCTTCACGCCGCGCGACAAGAAGGCGATCAAGGCGGCGGCGGATACGTTCCGCATCAATCCCGATCTCGATGTCGAACAGGCGATCACCGAACTCAAGGTGGGCGAGGCGCTCGTCTCCACGCTCGATGAAGACGGCGCACCTGGTGTGGTCGAACGCACGCTGATCGCGCCGCCGCGTTCGCGGCTGGGGCCGGTGACGGCCAAGGAACGCGCGATCATGCAATCGATCAGCCCTTGCGAGGGCAAGTACGATACCCGCGTCGATCGCGAAAGCGCCGAGGAAGTGCTCGCCGCCAAGGCTGCCGATGCCGCCGCCACGGCGGAGGAAGTCGCCGAGAAAGGCGAGGAGGAAGTGCGCAAGCGCGAACGCAAGCATCCCAGCCTGTGGGATGGGCTGGGCGGCAAGGTCGCCAAGGTGGCGGCGGGTGCAGCGGCAGCCAGTGCCGGTTCGATCCTCGCGCAGACCCTGCAGGGCAAGAAGAGCCGTGCCAACCCGAGCGCCTCTGCCGCCAGCGCCGCCGCGGGCACGATTGGCGATACGCTGGGCCGGGCCATCGGTGTGCCCGGTCTGGGCCGCTTTGCCCGCAATCTCATCGGGGGGCTGATGCGCTAGGCGGATGGGCTTGCTCTGCCGTTTCATCGTTTTCGTTGTTCTGATTGCGACGCTCCCCGGTGCCCTGCGCGCGCAGGGGCTGCCGGGTCCCGAAACCGAGCCGATGGCAGAGATCACGGTGTCCTCCGACCGGCACATGCCGCTTGGCAAGCTGGACAGGAGCGTGGTGCCTCGGGCGTACCGCCTCGATCTGACCATTGATCCCGCAGCGCCGCGCTTTTCCGGCCATGTCGAGATCGATGTGGACCTGGCCGAACCGACCGATGTCATCTACCTGCATGGGCGCGATCTTGCGGTTTCGCGTGCCGTCGCCCGTGTCTCAGGCCATGCGGTCGAGGGGCATTGGCGTCAGAGCGATGCCACCGGCATTGTCCGGTTGTCGTTCGACGAGAGCCTGCCGCAGGGCTCGGCTACCCTTGCTTTCGATTACGACGCGGCGTTCGCGGACAGCCCGACCGGCATGTTCCACGTCGAGGTCGATCACCAGTGGTACAGCTGGACCCAGTTCCAGTCGATCGATGCGCGTGCTGCCTTTCCGGGATTCGACGAGCCGGGTTTCAAGACGCCGTTCACGGTGACCCTGCGCACGCCGCCGGGGCTGACCGCGATCAGCAATGGTGCAGAGCCTGGCGAGCCGCCAGTGGAAGACGGCCTTGCCGTCCACCGCTTCGCCCCGACCTTGCGGCTGCCGACGTATCTCGTGGCGATGATGGTGGGGCCCTTCGCCAGTCTTGAAGGGCAGGTGCCGCCCAATGCGCTGCGGCTGGAACCGCTGCCGGTGCGGATCGATTCGACGCAGCAGAATGCCGGGCGGCTCGCGTTCGCCATGGAGGGGACGCAGAAGATCGTCGGGCTGCTGGAGAACTATTTCGGCGGGCCTTTCCCGTTCTCCAAGCTCGATCAGGTGACGACGCCGGTCCTGCCCGGTGCCATGGAGAACGCCGGTGCCAGCCTCTACCGGGACGATATCCTCATCGTCGACGGCAACTCCCCGGTCGTGCAGCAGCGCGATTTCGGTATGATCGTCGCGCATGAGTTGGGGCACCAGTGGTTCGGCGATCTGGTGACGCCGGCATGGTGGGATGATATCTGGCTCAACGAGGCCTTTGCCAACTGGATCGGCTATCGGATGGGCGACGCCTGGCGGCCCGATCTGGGGATCAGGGGCGATGCACTCAGCGAGGGATTTCAGGCGATGGAAACCGATGCGCTGCTGGCAGGGCGCCCGGTGCATCAGGACATTCCCACCAATGCGCAGATCGATTCCGCCTTCGATGCCATCACCTACGGCAAGGGCGGCCATATCGTCGGCATGATTGCGGCGTGGCTGGGGGAGGACAAGTTCCGCGAAGGCGTGCGGCGTTACATTGCCGCGCATCGCTTCGGCTCCGCGACGAGCGAAGACTTTTTCACCGCGCTTGCCGATGTCGCGGGCGATCCCCGGCTGGTTCCGGCCATGCGCAGCTTCGTCGATCAGCAGGGCGTGCCGCTTCTTGCGGTGCGGCAGCAGGGGGACAAGGTTTCCATTACCCAGCTGCGCTATACCACGGCCGGCGTCGCGCCGCCCGATACGCAATGGGTCATCCCGCTGTGCCTGCGCCGCGGCGCGAACAGGCGCTGCTTCATCATGGACAAGCGCACGCAGGCCTTCACGATCGACGGCGAAGGGCCGGTGTTTCCGAATCCTGGCGGCACTGGCTACTATCGCTTCGAGCTGACCGAGCGGCACTGGGACCAGTTGCTTGCTTATGCCGACGATCTGCCGGGCGGTGAGGCGCAGGCGCTGGTGGATTCTCTATGGGCTTCGATACGTGCCGGGCGCGGTACGATCGGCGAAATGGGGCGGCTGGCGCGCAAGCTTATACGGCACCCCGATCCTCACGCGGCCGATGCGCCGGACAAGGCGCTCAGCCACATGGTGCGCGAAGGGATGGTGGGGTCGCAGGGGCGTCGGTTCTTCCGCATGTTTCGTGAACACCTCTATGTGCCCCTGCTGAAGAAGTACGGCTTCGATCCTCGTGCCGGCGTCTATGCGCAGGAACAGCCCGCCCGCACGCAGCGCCGCGTGCAGATCGTTTCCGCGCTTCTGGGGACGGGGCGCGGTCGCAACCTGCGCAAGCAGATAGGGGAGGCGACCGTGGCTTATCTGGCGGGCGACAAGAGCGCGCTCGATCCGGCCTGGCTCGATCACGCCCTCGATCTCTATCTGTTCGAGCGCGACGAGGATGCGGCCCGGCAACTTGCCGAAAAGGCGCTCGAATCCGAGGACCCCGTCTTTCGTCCTGCGGCGCTGGCTGCCGCTGCGCGCACAGGGGACCAGGACATGGCCGAGTGGCTGCTCTCGCTCGACGATCCGCGTCTGCGCGAAAGTGAAAAGCGCGAATTCCTCGACAGCATCATGGCCCGCAAGTCGACCCGCGAATTCGGCTACGACTGGGCCCTCTCTCACGTCGACGAGCTACTCGCCAGCAGCGACGGCCAGTTCTTCGCCGCGCGTCTTCCGCAAGCCCTCGGACGCTTCTGCTCGGTCGCGTGGGCCAATCGCATCGCGCGCGATTTCACGGACAAGCTTGCCGGAACGCCGGGCGCGCTCGAACTCTACCGCGCCATCGAGCGGGTGCGGAATTGCGGCCTGCTGGACGAAATGATGGGATCCCAGATCGACGCCGAATTCACGAAGCTGCGCTAGACTCCGACGAACACTGCATGGGAATTTCCAGGCGCGCGGTCAGGCCCTCGATGGCGCCTGTTGCCGAACGCCGGTTGGTCAGTTGCAGCGAGCCGCCATGCTGGTCGGCGATGGCTCGTGCGAGCGCTAAACCGAGACCTGCGCCGCCTGTCGTGGTGTTGCGCGAAGGATCCCCGCGCGTGAAGGCGTTCATCATGTCGTCGATGGCGTCGTCCGGGATGCCCGGGCCGTCGTCGTCGATCAGGATCACGGCGCGCTTGTTCTCCTGCAGCAGCGAGACGCGGGCACTCTGGGCATAGCGCAGGGCATTGCCGATCAGGTTGCGCAGCGCGCGGCGCAGCCAGGTCGGTCGCAGTTCCAGGACGGTCCGCTGGGTATCGCAGAGCTCCACAGGCTCACCCATGTCCTCGTATTCCTCGACGACCGAGGCCACCAGTGCGGAAAGCTCGGTCCGTTCGCGCGGGTCGCTGGGTCTGCCCACGCGAGCAAGCGAGAGGATATCGTCGAGCGTGCGTACGATGTCCTCTATGGTGCCGGCCATGCGCGCCCGCTCGGTATCGTCTTCGACCGATTCAATGCGGACCCGAAGCGCGGCCAGCGGCGTCTTGAGGTCATGGCCGATGGCACCCAGCATCACGTCCTTCTCGTCGAGCATGGCGGCGATGCGCGCTTCCATGGCATTGTGCGCAAGGATCAGCCTGCGCATGTCCTCCGGTCCGGAGGGTTCAAGCTGCCCCTCGGCATCGGGAGTTGCCGCGAAGCGTTCGACGCGCCGGGTCAGCGCCGCCAGGGGGCGCGTGATGCGGCGCAGGATGAGCGCGACGGCACCCACCAGCACGGCGTAGATCAGCAGGGTCTGCAGGATCAGCGGCACCAGCAGGATATGCGCGGCCCGCGGCGAGCGAACGCGCGCGACCAGCCAGTCGGACCCGTTTTCCGGCCGTACGCCGACCACGAGCAAGTGGCCGTTCATCATCTCGCGGACCTCTTCTTGGTCCATCCGCCGGGCCGCGGCCACGCGAAGGGCTCCGGTGCGGGCGATCGGGTCGCCCCCGATCGAGCGATGGACGACGACGATTTCGGAGTCGGGGAAGTTCTGGTCGGCGAGAATGTCCTGAAGGCGGGCTTCTGCCCTGCCGTCACGGCGTTCGTCCTCGTCTGCCGGCGACCGGGTGCTGAACTCGAGCGGGAATGCGCGCGCCGGGGGATTGCCGATGGGGCCATGCGCGCGCTTTTCGCGGCGGGTGAAGGCCCGCGGCCCGCGCGTATCGGCGATCAGCCGGAAGGCCGCGACATTGAGCATGCCGGTCTCGTAGGCTTCACGCTGCGCGCGATAGACGAGAAACGAGCCCAGGCCCTGAACAAGCAGCAGGGCCACGGCCATGGCCAGAAGCATCTGGCCCATCAGGCTGCGGGGTTGGGGAATCTTCATTCGGAGTCGATCGGAATGCGCCTGACTTCGGTCGCCAGCATGTAACCACCACCCCAGACCGTCTGGATCAGCTGTGGGTTGCGGCTGTCGACCTCGATCTTGCGGCGCAGGCGGCTGACCTGATTATCGACGGCACGATCGAACAGATGCGCTTCGCGGCCTTGAACCATGTCAAGCAGGCGGTCGCGGTTGAGCACCTGGCGTGGGTGCTCGAGGAACGCCATGAGCAGCCGGAATTCGACCGAGGAGATGGCCACCACGGCTCCCTCGGGATCGGTCAGGCGCCGCTTGAGCGGATCGAGCTGCCAGCCTTCGAATTCGAAGCCCTCGTTTTCCACGGGCGGAACCGAGATGCGCGAGGCGCGGCGCAGCACGCTGCGGATTCGGGCGACGAGTTCGCGCGGTTCGAAGGGTTTGACGACATAATCGTCCGCCCCGATTTCGAGTCCGACGATGCGGTCGGTCGCCTCGCCGCGCGCGGTCAGGAAAATGACCGGGACGTCCTGCGATTCGACCAGATGGCGGCACAGCGAAAGCCCGTCCTCACCGGGCATCATGATATCGAGCAGGACCAGGTCGGGCCGCATGTCACGCAGGCGGCTGCGGGCTTCCGCCGCGCTGATTGCCTGCGTCACGGCAAACCCCTGGCGCGAGAGGTACTCGGCCAGGGGCTCGCGCAGGGCCGCCTCGTCATCGACGAGCAGGACCTGAGGGGGCGCGGTATCGTTCATGCAATGCGTCTCCCGCGCCCTTCGATCAGTTGCCGTCCGTCTTGGCGGCCTTCTTGGCCTTCCACTGCGCCTTCATCTTGGCGTGCGCAGCCTGGCGTTCGGCCTGGGTGATCTGGCCGTCGTTGTCGGCGTCCATCATGGCAAAGTGCTTTTCACCGGCTGCATCGAACTCGGCCTTGGATACGGCACCGTCGTTGTTGGTGTCGGCCATCTTCGCCATCATCATCATGCCGCCACGATGACCGCGATGGTGCTTGCCGTGCCTGCCATCACCGTCGCGCATACCCGGACCGCGTTCGCCATCCATGCCGGGACCACCTTGACCGGGGCCATGGGGCGGCTGGGCCATGAACTCTTCATTGGAAATCGAACCGTTGCCGTCGGAGTCGAGTTTGGCGAACATCTCGGCGCGGCGCGCTTCATGGCGTGCCTCGCGGTCGGTCTGGTCGAGCTTGCCGTCGTTGTTCACATCCATGCGGGCAAACATGGCATCGCCGGCCTGCTTGGCTTCGGCGCGGGTGACGACGCCGTTCCCGTCCGCGTCCATCATCGGGCCGCCGCCGCGACCGGGCTGGGCATAGGCGATACCGCCGACTGCAAGCGCAGCGACCGAAAGGCCGAGCGTTAGTTTGGTGATTGCATTCTTCATGTCATCTGCTCCCAGAGGAAATTTGATAAGAGCCGCAGGGCCGGGGAAGGGAGGGGGAAGAAGTGCCCCGCGGCTCTCTGTGATCCGTTCTAGAACCGTCTTGTCGCGCAGGTGTGCCGGTTACCGATGATATTGTCGCCAATTGTCACAATTTGCCATTGTCGTTCATCTTCATGCAATTTGCATGAACAGGTATTCATCGAGGGCGGTTTTCCGTGCCCTCGCCAGCCGTGATGAACAGCGCGGTGGCAGCTTCAGGGATGCTCGCCGTGTGCCAAACGCCGGCGCGATTGATCAGGTACTGTCCGGCCACGAGCGTCTCGGAATGGAAGGCCCCGTCCGGCGTTTCCTGGATCAGCGTCATTTCCCCGGAGAAGCAGACGACCAGTTCGTCACCTGCGGGATGCATCTCCCAGCTATCCCAGTCATCCGTGAAGTCGTGCAGCGAAACGAGTCGTCCTTCCGACCCGTCTGCAGCCACGCGGCGGGCGTAGTCCGCGTACCACGCCATGCCGGTAAAGGGCGGTTGCGCTTGCGCTGTTGCACCCAGGCCCAGGTGGACCGGGTGCTGGCGCAAATCATGAACCCTGCGGGTCACGGGGTCTCGGGCATGCAGAAGGCGTTCATCTTGTTGCCATCGGGGTCGCGGAAATAGGCGGCATAGAAGCCATTGGCGCGCGGTCCCGGAGGCCCTTCGCAGCTTCCGCCATGGGCAAGCGCTGCGGCATGGACGCGGCGTACCATGTCCTCTCCCGCCGCCATCAGCGCAAACATCGTGCCGTTGCCACGGTTCGCCGGTTCGCCATCGAAGGGGTAGGTAATGCCGATGCTCGGCCCGCCGTCCGGAAAGCTCCAGCCGATCGCCTTGTCATGGGCAAAAGTGCGGTCGCCGCCGAACTCGGCCATGATCGCATCGTAGAAGTGCGCGCCGCGCTCGAGATCGTTGGTTCCAAAGGTTACGTGTGCAACCGGCATTGTTCTCTCCCTTCGCCGTCCTGCCCGGCATTGAAGCAGGACGGCAGGAGACAAACAAGGCCCGGTCTCAGCCCATCACGAAAGCGTTGAGCTTGTTGCCGTCGGGGTCACGGAAATAGGCGGCGTAGAATCCCTCGCCGCGCGGTCCCGGCGGGCCTTCGCAAGTACCGCCATGGGCGAGCGCAATATCGTAGATGCGCTGGACCTGCGCTTCGTCCTTCGCAGCCAGCGCCACCATCACGCCATTGCCGACGGTCGCCGGCTTGCCGTCGAATGGCAGGGTCAGCCCGATTCCGGCGCTGCCATCCGGCTCGCCCCAGGCAGTGAACTGGTCGTTGTCCATCATGCGCCCGACACCGAGTTCGGCGCAGACGGCATCGTAGAATTTCCCGCCGCGTTCGCGGTCGTTGGTACCCAGCGTTACGTAACCGATCATTATTCCATCCTCCTGCGACTCATATCAGAGAGTGGAACATTACGGGAACATAATTGCCCTTACAAGGGCGCGCATTGCGCTTCGAGCCAGGCCTTCGCCGCGCCTTCGAGCTGCGGGCCGATGATCTCCAGAACGCGGGCATGGTAGGCGTTCCACCAGGCCACTTCGGCATCGGACAGCATGCCGCGATCCACCAGGCGCCGTTCTATCGGCACGTGGGTCAGCGTTTCGAAGCCGAAGAACTCGCCTTCCGCGCCTTCGATCTCGCGCGGCTCGACGAGGACGAGGTTCTCGATGCGGATGCCGTAAGCCCCGGTCTTGTAGTAGCCGGGCTCGTTCGACAGGAACATGCCGGGGAGCAGTTCCTGATCGGTCCCGCCCTGACCGCCCGCCGACTTGGCTATGCGCTGCGGGCCTTCGTGAACCGAGAGGAAGCTGCCGACGCCGTGCCCGGTGCCGTGGGCATAGTCGAGACCGGCCTGCCACAGCGCATGGCGGGCGAGCACGTCGAGCTGGCTGCCTGCGGTGCCCTTGGGGAATGTCACCGTGGCAAGCGCGATATGGCCCTTGAGCACGCGGGTGAAGCGATCCTTCACTTCCGCATCGGGTTCGCCCGGGCCCACCCAGACAGTGCGGGTGATGTCGGTGGTGCCGTCGGGATACTGGCCGCCGGAGTCGACGAGATAAACCGAATTGGGCTCCAGCGTGCGGTTGGTTTCTTCCGAGACGCGGTAGTGCACGATGGCACCGTTCGGGCCTGCGCCGGAGATGGTGTCGAACGAGAGGTCACGCAGGTCGCCGGCTTCCTGACGGCATGCCTGCAGCTTGTCGGCGGCGAGCATCTCGGTGACTTCACCCTTGGGCGCTTCGACCGAGAGCCACTGGAGGAAGCGCGAGACGGCAGCGCCATCACGGGCCTGTGCCTTGCGGTGGCCTTCCTGCTCGACCGGGTTCTTCACGGCCTTGGGCAGCACGGTGGGGTCCCGCTCCTCGACAACGGTCGCGCCGCCCTGGCGCAGCGCTTCGAAGATCGCGCTGACGGCGCGTTCGGGATCGACGGCGACGCGCTTGCCGGCAAGGCCTTCGAGGCCGGGCACGAAGGCATCGCGCGGCTGGATGTTGACCGAGTTGCCGAGATGCTGGCGCAGTTCGGGCGTCACTTTCTCCTCGGCAATGAAGAGGTCGGCGGTGCCGTCGGCCTTCGCGATCACGTAGGACAGCGCGACGGGCGTGCGCTCGACGTCGGTGCCGCGGATGTTGAGCAGCCAGGCGATCGAATCGAGCGCGGTGATCACGGTGGCATCGAGGTTCCTGCCCGTCAGCCATTCGGAGACGGCGGCGCGCTTGGCCTCGCTGGTTTCCCCGGCAAGATCGGTGGGGTGAACCAGCGCAGCGGCGGGCGAGGGGGCCGGGCGGTCTTCCCACACTGTATCGACCGGGTTTGTCTCGACGGGAACGAGCTTGCCGCCCTTGGCTGCGAGCGCCTTGTCGGCGGCTTCGGCCCACTTGGTGCTGTGCAGCCAGGCGTCGTATCCGATGGCCGCGCCTTGCGGTGCATGTTCCTCGAGCCACTTGGCGACACTGGTCTGCGGCACGCTCTCATAGGCGTAGAGGCGCCCATCGACCTGATCGCGGACCTGCAGCGTGTAGCGCCCGTCGACGAACATCGCCGCTGCCGGTTCGAGCGAGGCATCGGTCAGCACGACCGCAGTGCCGGCCGAGCCGCCGAAGCCGGTCAGCCAGCTAAGGCGCTGGGCATAGCCGCCCACGTATTCGCTCATGTGCTCGTCGGAGATCGGGATCACGAAGCCATCAAGGCTGCGCGCCTTCAGTTCCTTGCGCAGGGCATCGAGGCGCGCTTCATGGGTATTCATCAGCATGTCTGGGGTATCCGGCTTGCGGGGGTCATCTTGTGAACATAGATGCGGGGGATGGCAGATTCCACCCAGACGCTCACCGAATCCGGCAAAGACCCGGTTTCCGCTCCCCCGCAGGCCGTGAAGAAGCCGCATTCCTTCACGCACCATGGCATTACCGTCGCCGACGACTACGCCTGGCTCCGCGATCCCGGCTATCCGGAGGTCACCGACAAGGAGGTGCTCGCCCACCTCGAAGCGGAAAACCGCTGGTTCGAGGCGCGCATGGCGCCGCATCAGGACCGTATCGACGCGCTGTTCAAGGAAATGCGCGCGCGCATCAAGGAAGCCGACAAGTCGGTGCCGCAGAAGGACGGCGACTGGCTCTACTGGATCGAGTTCGAGGAAGGCGCCGAATACAAGAAGTGGTGGCGCAAGCCGGTTGCCGGCGGCCCCGACGAACTGATCCTTGACGAAGTGGCGCTGGCGGAAGGCAAGGACTACTTCCGCCTCGGCGCGATCTCGGTCAGCGCAAACGGCAAGCTGCTCGCCTATGCGGCGGACGACAACGGGTCGGAGCGTTTCACCGCGCGGTTCAAGAACCTCGAAACCGGCGAGATGCTGCCCGACGAAATTCCCGGTACGCTGTCCAGCCTGGTCTGGGTCGCGGGTGATAAGGGCGTGGTCTATTCGCTCGCCAACGAGCAGTGGCGTACCGACAATGCCCGCCTGCACTGGCTGGGCGAACCGCTGGAGAAGGACGTCGAACTCTATCACGAGGATGACGACGGCTTCCGTGTGGGTTCCTCGCTCTCCTCGAACGAGAAGTGGCTGATCATCGGCGCCAGCGACCACGAGACGAGCGAGGCCCGGCTCATTCGTGCCGACGATCCGATGGGCGACCAGATCCTCGTCAAGAAGCGCCAGAAGGGCGTCGAGTACGATGTCGATGAGCGCGATGGCGTGCTCTACATCCACGCCAACGACACGCACGAGAACTTCCGCCTCGCCACCGCGCCGCTGAGCAATCCCGGCGAGTGGACCACGCTGATCGAGGGATCGGACGATTTCTACCTAACCGGCGTCGACCTGTTCCGCGACTTCTACGTGAGCGAGGGGCGCCGCGCCGGGCTCGATCAGATCGAGGTGCGCTACTACGACGATCCGGCCCGCGTGGAACCCATCGAATTCCCCGAAGCGAGCTATTCCGCCGGTCTCGCTAACAATCCCGAATGGCACATGGACAAGCTGCGGCTGTCCTACGAATCCATGGTCATGCCGGCATCGGTACTCGATTACGATGTGGCCGCGCGCACGCTCGAAACGCTCAAGGTGCAGGAAATTCCCTCGGGCTACGACGCCTCGCTCTATACGACCGAGCGTCTGGAGATCACCGCGCGCGACGGCACGGCGATTCCGGTTTCCATCGTCTATCGCAAGGACCGCACCGGGGCTGGCCCGCTCTACCTTTATGGTTATGGCGCCTACGGCATATCCATCGATCCGGGTTTCTCGACCGCGCGCCTCAGCCTGGTCGATCGCGGCTTCGCCTATGCCATCGCCCACATCCGCGGCGGCGACGACATGGGCCGCGCCTGGTACAAGGCGGGCAAGCTGGAGAAGCGCACCAATACCTTCAACGACTTCGTGGACTGCGCGAAGGGGCTGATCGATCGCGGCTTTACCAGCGAAGGCCAGATCGCGATTGCCGGCGGGTCTGCGGGCGGCGAACTGATGGGCGCGGTGATCAACACCGATCCGCACTTGTGGGGCGCCGTCGTGGCGCATGTGCCCTTTGTCGATGTGCTCAGCACGATGCTCGATGAAACGCTGCCGCTCACCCCGGGCGAATGGCCCGAATGGGGCAATCCCATCGAGGATCAGGCCGCTTTCGAGCATATCCTGAGCTACAGCCCCTACGACCAGATCAAGGCGCAGGCCTATCCGCCGCTGATGGTCACCGCCGGGCTCAACGACCCGCGTGTGACCTACTGGGAGCCGGCCAAGTGGGTCGCGAAACTGCGCGAGCTGAAGACCGATTCCAACGAACTGATCTTCAAGACCAACATGGGCGCAGGCCACGGCGGCAAGTCCGGCCGGTTCGAAAGCCTGAAGGAAACGGCGGAGGAGTTCGCCTTCATCCTGTGGCAGCTGGGCGTGGAGGGGTGAGACAATTCCTCCACGAACGGTGAGCGCTATGTATCGGTTCACTCTGACGTTTACCGCGTTGCCCGAGCACATCGATGTGATGGGTCACGTCAACAACGCGGTCTGGGTGCAATGGATGGAGGCGATGGCGACGTCCCATTGGGAGGCCGTCGCCCCGCCGGAGCATCAGGCGAACTATGCCTGGGTGGTGGCGCGGCACGAGATCGACTATCGCGGCAATATCCGCGAGGGCGAGAGCGTGACGGGGGAGACCTTCATCCCCGACGGGCCTAGCGGGGCCAAGTTCGACCGTCGCGTCGACTTCCGCAATTCGGCGGGGAAAGTGATCGTCTCGGCTCGCACGACCTGGGCGATGATCGACATCGCCTCGGGCCGGTTGATGCGGGTGCCGCCGGACGTGGCGGCCCCGTTTATAGACGGCACGGACGTCTAGCGCCCGGGGGCACGTTACTTCAGCAGTTCGGCGACGGGCGCGTATTCGTAGCCGAGTTCGGCAGCCACGGCCTCGAAGGTCACCTTGCCCGCGTGGACGTTCAGGCCCTCGGCAAGGTGCGGGTTGGCCGTGAGCGCCGACTTCCAGCCCATGTTCGCGATGGCGAGGGCATGCGGCAGCGTCACGTTGTTGAGTGCGTAAGTGCTGGTGCGGGCCACCGCGCCGGGCATGTTGGCCACGCAGTAGTGGACGATGCCGTCGACCATGAAGATGGGATCGTCGTGAGTGGTCGGGTGGCTGGTCTCGAAGCAGCCGCCCTGATCGATCGCGACGTCGACCAGCACGGCGCCGGACTTCATCGTACCGAGCATCTCGCGGGTGACGAGCTTGGGAGCGGCAGCGCCGGGGATCAGGACGGCGCCGATCACCAGATCGGCCTCGGCCACGCTCTCCGCGAGGTTTGCCGTGCTGGCAAAGCGGGTCTTGGCCCGCGCTTCGAAGTGGTTGCCGAGGCGCTCCAGCACGTCGGGATTGCGGTCGAGGATGGTGACGTCGGCACCCAGGCCGGCGGCCATCTGCGCGGCGTTGAAACCGACCACGCCGCCGCCGATCACGGCGACCTTGCCGGGCATCACACCCGGCACGCCGCCCAGCAGCACGCCGCGTCCGCCGTTGGCCTTTTCCAGCGCCGTGGCGCCGGCCTGGATCGACATGCGTCCGGCGACCTGGCTCATCGGCTTGAGCAGCGGCAGTGAACCGCCGGGCCCGGTAACGGTCTCGTAGGCAATGGCGGTGACGCCCGACTTCACCAGATCGGCGGTCTGCTCCGGATCGGGCGCGAGGTGCAGGTAGGTGTAGAGGATCTGGCCCTCGCGCAGCATGGCGCGCTCGACCGCCTGCGGTTCCTTGACCTTCACGATCATTTCGCAACCGGCGAAGACTTCGGCAGCCGTCGCGATCAGCTTGGCACCCGAGCGTTCGTACTCCGCGTCGCTTGCGCCAATGCCCAGGCCGGCGCTCTTTTCCACCCACACCTCGTGACCGTTGCGGACCAGTTCCTCGACGCTCTCGGGCGTGAGCCCAACGCGGTATTCGTGGTTCTTGATTTCCTTGACGGTTCCGACGCGCATAAGCTCTCTCCGGTGGAAGGATGACCTCAAGTGAGGATACACGCCAAGCAGCGCAATGTTTCACCGAAATGGCGCTTGATTGCAGGATATATTGCAATAAATTCCATCTCAGGCCGATTTTACGGGAGAATTTTGCATGGATCGCGCTGACCGCGCTCTTGTGGAGGCGCTGCAGGCGGATTCATCGCGCTCCGTTGCCGAACTCGCGGGCCTGGTGAATCTCTCGCCGTCGGCATGCCACCGCCGGATCAAGGCGCTGGAGGAGCAAGGGCTGATTCTGGGTTATGCGGCACGGGTCGATGCGCGGCGGCTCGGGCTTTCCGTGGAGGTCTTCGTCGAGATCACGCTCAACAGCCAGAGCCGCGAGGCCATGGACCGGTTCGAGCGCGCCGTCGGCGACTTCGATGATATCCGGGAATGCCACCTGATGAGCGGCGGCGCCGACTATCTCCTGCGCGTGGCCGCGAAGGATCTGGACCATTTCGACAGCGTCCACCGCGACTGCCTGGCTCGCTTGCCGGGCGTGTCCTCGATGAAGACAAGCTTCTCGCTTCGCCGCATCAAGCGTTTCGAGGGCTATTCAGTCCCGAATTGACGGGCCGTGCGCACCGGCTGCGTGAGGATGCGGTCGCGCGCGGTGCGCACGTCGCCCGATTCGTACTGCAGCGATAGGCGTTCCTTGTCGTTGGACCGATAGGTCGTTTCGGCCCTGTCGATATCCTCCAGCGAAAGGCCGAGGCCGTCGAGAGCGTTTCTTGCGAGCACCACGGCCGATTCGAGCACCTCGCGCGCCATGGACTTTACCGGCGCATCATTGAGCCGCACCAGACTGCGGCGGTCGTACACGCGGGCGTGGATTTCCGCCTTGGGAAAGGCGCCGTGGACTGCGTGCAGGAAGTCGTCGGTCAGTTGCTCGCCATCGATGCAGAACACGATCAGCTGGGCTTCGCCCGCCCCTGCCTGTCGCAGCAGATCGATGCGGGTGCCGTCGCCGAAATAGACCTTGGCGCCGAAGCCCCCTGCCACGTCGATCATTTCGGTGTCGGTGTCGATCAGGGTTACCTCGATCTCGGCAGCGATCAGCATCTGGGCGACCGTCTGGCCGAAACGGCCATAGCCGACGACCAATGCGCTTGCTCCGTCGTCCTGCGGGCCTTCGCGTTCCTCCTTCGAGACAGGGGCCTCGCGAAAACGCTGCGTGGCCATCATCAGGAACGGGGTGGAGATCATCGAAAGCGTGATGATTGCGCCGAACAGGCTCGCGGCCTGCGGCTCGATCAGCCACGCGCTCGAGGCCTGGGCGAAAAGGACGAAACCGAATTCACCGCCCTGGCTGAGCAGAAGTCCCAGGGCGAGCGCGCTGCGCCAGTTCATCCGGAAGGCAAGGCCAAGCGCGAAGATGACGCTGGACTTCACGGCAATCAGCGCCATCGCCATGGTGACGACGAACAGCGGCCTTTCGGCGATGGCGGAAAGGTCGAGCATCATCCCGACGGACATGAAGAACAGGCCGAGGAGGATTGAACGGAAGGGCTCGACGTCGGCCTCCAGTTCGTGCCGATAGGGGCTGTCCGCGAGCATGACCCCGGCGATGAAGGCGCCCAGCGCCGTCGAGAGGCCGAGCGCCTCCATCAGGGCGGCGGACGCGATTACCGTGAAGAGAGCCGCGAAGACGAACATCTCGCGCTCGCCGAGATTGCCGATCAGGCTGAACAGCGGGCGGATGACGAACCGCCCCGCCGCGATCAGGCCGGCAATGGCGAGGACCGTTATCAGGGCAAGCTGCCAGCCCGGAGGGCCTTCGGGCAAGTTGGGATTGCGGTTCATGGCCGCGATGATGGTGATCAGCGGTATGATCGAGAGGTCCTGAAACAGCAGGACCGCGAAGGAACGCTCGCCGAAAGGCGTATGCAGGCGCCCGGCGCTCTGCAGCATCGGCAGGACCTGCGCTGTCGAGGACAGCCCCAGCGGCAATCCGAGCGCAAGCGCTGCCTCGATGGAGAAGGGCGTGAAGTAGTAGATGACCGCCGAGATCGCGAGGCCGCACAGGCCCACCTGCAGCAGCCCCAGCCCGAAGATCTCGTGCCGCATGCGCCACAGCCGCTTGGGCGCCAGTTCCAGACCGACGATGAACAGCAGCAGCGTGATGCCGAGTTCGGCAAAGCCGATCTTGCTTTCCGCATCGCCGACGAGGCCGAGCGCGTAAGGGCCGAGCACGGCACCGGCGAGCAGATAGCCCAGCGTTGCGCCCAGTCCGAGGCGACGGAACAGGAGCACGAAGACGAGGGCGGTTCCCAGCAGCAGAAATCCGTCCTGAAGCGGGAAGGCTTGCGAATGTTGTTCCATGAGGCCGCGTTCCGGGGGGAAGGAGAAGGCTTAGCGAGCCTCTTTAGGCCCGCATGCTCGGCTTACCAAGTTAGCGCCACGCGTTTTTGCTTTTACCCGCGGTAGAAAGACCACGTCAGCGCGGCAGAATGCCCTGACAGACGAATTTCAGCACTTTGCCGTCCTGCGAGTCCCAGTGCACCGCTTCGAGTACGGGGCTGGCAAAGACCTGATCGCCGATCATCGCGCCGTTGGGGGCGACGGCGCTCCAGTGATGCGTCATCTTGCGGCCGGCCTGACAGTTCACGCTGCGCTGGGTGTAGAACACGGTGCCGCGCGGATAGGCGCCTTCCTTGCGCAGCAGGACCGTTGCCTGCTGGAACTGCCGGCCCAGACCGCCGGGGACGACGCTCGCCGCATCGACGCGCACGCTGCGGCCGGTGGCGCGTTCGATGTCGTTGGCGAAGACCTGATACCATTGGCCGGTCTGCAGCGTGAGCGTGGCCGTCTGGGCGGCAGCAGGGGTTGCCACCAGCGCGGCAAGCAGAAGAGCGATCCTCACAGCGGGTTTCCGTTCTCGTCGCGGTAGATGTCGCGCCGGCCGACGTGGTTGGCCGGGCCCACATAGCCGTCGTTCTCCATGCGCTCGACCCATTTGGCGGCGGTGTTGTAGCCCACGCCCATCTGGCGCTGCAGCCAGGAGACGGAGACCTTCTGGTTTTCGAACACCAGCTGGCAGACCTGCAGGTACTTGCGTTCTTCCGGGCTGTCCGATGCCGTCATGTTGAGATCGTCGAAGCCGAAGCTGCCTTCCTCGGGCTCTTCGGTGACCGCGTCGATGTACTCGGGCTTGCCCTGCGAGCGCCAGTATTCGGAAACGTGCTCCACTTCCTCGTCCGAGACGAAGGGGCCGTGGACGCGCTTTATCGGGTCGGTGTTGGGCTTGTAGAGCATGTCGCCCTTGCCCAGCAGTTGCTCGGCGCCCTGCTCGCCCAGGATCGTGCGGCTGTCGATGCGGCTCGTCACCGCGAAGGAGATACGCGTCGGCAGGTTGGCCTTGATGACGCCGGTGATGACGTCGACCGATGGGCGCTGCGTCGCCATGATGAGGTGGATGCCCGCCGCACGGCTCTTCTGCGAGAGGCGCTGGATCAGCACTTCGATTTCCTTGCCGACGGTGACCATGAGGTCGGCCAGTTCGTCGACGATCAGCACGATCTGCGGCAGCACTTCATAGTCGAGCTGGTTTTCCTCGTAGAGTTCCTCGCCCGTGTCGGGATCGAAGCCGATCTGCACGCGGCGGCCCAGCGGCTTGCCCTTGGCGGCAGCAGTGCGGACCTTCTCGTTGAAGCTGGCGAGGTTGCGCACCGAGATCTCGCTCATCATGCGATAGCGGCGTTCCATCTCCTCGACCGCCCACTTGAGCGCGCGCACCGCCTTGGGCGGCTCGGTCACCACCGGCGAGAGCAGGTGCGGAATGTCGTCGTAGCTCTTGAGCTCGAGGACCTTGGGATCGACGAGGATCAGGCGGCACTGCGCCGGGGTGAAGCGATAGAGCAGCGAGAGCAGGATGCAGTTGAGGCCGACGGACTTACCCGAGCCGGTCGTACCCGCGACCAGCAGGTGAGGCATCGCCGCAAGATCGGCAACGACCGGTTCACCGGCAATGTCCTTGCCCAGAATGATCGGCAGCATGCCCTTGTTGTGGGCAAAGGCCTCGGAAGCGACCATTTCCTTGAACGAGACCATCTGCCGGTCCGCGTTGGGCAGTTCGATGCCCATGACGGTACGCCCGGGGATCGAGGACACGCGTGCCGAGATCGCGCTCATGTTGCGCGCGACGTCGTCGGCAAGGCCGATCACGCGGCTGGCCTTGATGCCGGGTGCGGGTTCCAGCTCGTACATGGTGACGACCGGACCGGTGCGTACCGCGGTGATCTCGCCCTTGACGTTGAAGTCGTCGAGCACGGTTTCCAGCAGGCGCGCGTTGCGCTCCAGGCTGAGCTTGTCGATCTTCTTGCCCGAATTGGCCGGCGGATCGGCCAGCAGCTCAAGACCGGGCAATTCGTACTCGTCGAAGAGATCCTTTTGTCGGCTGCCCGAACCGAGGCTGGCAGGCATGGGCGAGGACTTGGGATCGACGATCTCGGGCGCGCGGCGCGGCTTCTCGGAGACGGGCGCGGGGGCTGCCGCCGCTTCGGCCTTCCGGGGCGCGGGTTCGGGCTGGACCTTTTCTTTGGTCTGCGCGAAGGACAGGTCGCCGGGCGAGGGAAGCGCGCGCGGCAAGCGGCCGATGCGGCCGGGCAGGGTCAGCAGACGGCCCCAGTCGAAGGCGAAGACCTTGCCGATCAGGGTCACGCCGATGACGAGGCACATGAGTGCCATGCCGAGCTTGAGCCAGCCTTGCGCGGCTTCCGGGGCCAGAGCGGCGAGGGCGCTGATGCCTTTTGCGCCCAGCAGCCCGGTGATCCCCCCCATCGAAGCGGGCAGAGTGCCACCCGGCGACGTGAACCACAGCGAGAGGACCGTCGCGATCAGCACCATGGCGAAGACGAGCACCGCGGTCGGGCGCCACCAGCGCTGGTTCGAGTGCTCGATCTCGCTGTCGTCTTCCTCGACCAGCAGCCAGAGCTTGCGCGCGAAGACATAGAGCAGGGGTACGAACAGGGCGGAGACCGGGCCGAACACGAACAGCGCGCGTTCGGCGGTCCAGGCCCCGGTCAGGCCCATCCAGTTCTGTACTTCTCCGCCGGCAGCGGTCGAAGCGCTGGGATCGGTCTGGTGGTAGGTCAGCAGGGAAACCGCGAGGAAGACCGTCACTGCGAACAGCAGCACCGCGCCGGCCAGTTCGGAGGCACGGCGCAAGGAGCGCTTGAGTACTGCGCGCCAGTCCGGCTTGGCTACGCGCCGACCGGGCGCCATGGGCCGTGTGGCCATAAGTATTCCCCTGATTGCGGGTACGGATAATGCGCCGGGGCGGGACTCCGCGTCAAGAATGAAGCGAGAACATGCCTGTGGGCCTTTCGATGAGCCCCTGAATGGCGGCCCATTTCGTCACACCCAGCGTGCGGGCGCGGTGCGGGGTCATGCCGCCCAGTGCAATCACCGGGACCTGCGAACGGGCAGCCAGCAGCCGAAACCGCACCGGGCCAAGCACCGGCGCGCCGGGGTGCGATCTTGTGGGAAAGACCGGAGAGATCAGCACGGCATTGGCCCTTGCGCGGTGGGCCTGCGCCAGTTCGCGCAGCGAATGGACGGTTATCAGCCGCAGCGTCTGGGGTCCCGACGTCAGCCTTGCGGGCGCGCCGTAGGCCCCTGCAGCGCCCCAGTGCCGGGCTTCCCGGGCCGAGCCGGAGAGGATCAGCGTATGGCCATGCCGCCGTGCTACGCGTGCAAGACGCTTGAACCGGGCGCGCCGGACCTCATCGGGCAGGTGGTAATGCCGGAAGATCAGACCCGAACCGCGCGACAGCCGCCTCAAGGCGCGTTCCAGCGCGGCATCGTTGCGGGCATCGCTGACAAGCCAGATGTCGGGCCAGATGTCGGGAAGAGGCGGGTGGCGGATCGGCACAAGGTCGCTATAGCAGCGCGCCATGGATCAACCAGACCTTACACCGCTTGAAGACATCCGCGCCCGGATCGTCGCCGCTGCCAAGATCGCCGGCCGCGAGCCCGGCGATGTCGAGCTGATCGCCATTTCCAAGACTCATCCGGCCGAGGCCGTGATGCCGCTCATAGAGCAGGGGCAGCGTGTCTTCGGCGAAAACCGCGTGCAGGAAGCACAAGGCAAGTGGCCGGCCCTGATCGAGGCGCACGAAGACATTGCGCTGCACCTCGTCGGGCAGCTTCAGTCAAACAAGGCCGACGATGCCGTCGCCCTGTTCGATTGCATTCATTCGCTGGACCGCCCTTCGCTCGTGTCAGCTTTGGGCAAGGCGATGGACAAGGCCGGCAGGCAGGTGCCGTGTTTCGTGCAGGTCAATATCGGCGAGGAAGAGCAGAAGGGCGGCTGCGCCATAGCCGATGTGCCCGCGCTGCTGGCTTCGGCGCGCGACGCGCAGATCCCGGTGATCGGGCTGATGTGCGTGCCGCCCTTCGGCATCGAAGCCGCGCCGTTCTTTGCGCTGCTGGCCAAGATGGCCGCCGACAACGGTCTCGACCGTCTCAGCATGGGCATGAGCGACGACTTCGAGACCGCCGTCAAGCTCGGCGCCACGCACGTCCGGGTGGGCTCCGCCCTGTTCGGCGCGCGCGGCTGACGCTTACTTGGGCGTGGCCAGTTCGTTGCCCGAGAGGGTGACGACGTGGAGCAGATTGGTCGAGCCCGGCACGCCGAATGGTACGCCAGCCAATGTGATCAGGCGCGATCCGGCAGCACCGAAGCCATGGCGCAGCGCCATGCGCTTGCCCTTGGCGATCATCTCCTCGAAGCTGCCGATGTCCTTGGTCAGCACCGTGTGCGCGCCCCACAGCAGCGCACCGCGCCGCGCTGTGTTCATCGAGGGGGTGAGCACCAGCATCGGCGCGGAAGGACGCTCGCGCGCCACGCGCCGCGCGGAAATGCCCGAACCGGTGAAGATGATGATGCCTTCGATCGGCAGCGTATCGGCGATCGTCGCGCAGGAAGCGGACAGGGCATCCGCCGTCGTGGCGTCGGGCGGCGTTTCCGCGAGGTGGATGCGCTCGCGATAGGTCTTGTCGCATTCGACCTGTGTCGCGATGCGGTCCATGATCGCCACGGCCTCGACCGGCCACTGGCCCGCCGCGGTTTCGGCCGAGAGCATCACTGCATCGGCGCCATCATAGACGGCATTGGCGACGTCCGAGACTTCGGCGCGGGTCGGAGTCGGGCTCGTGATCATCGATTCGAGCATCTGCGTCGCCACGACCACCGGCTTGCCGAAAGCGCGGGTCTTTTCGATGATGTGCTTCTGGATCGGCGGCACTTCCTCGGGCAGCAGCTCGACGCCGAGGTCTCCGCGGGCGACCATGATGCCGTCCGACAGCTCGATGATCTCGTCGAGGCTCTGCACTGCGGCCGGCTTTTCGATCTTGGCCATGAGCGCGCCGTACCCGCCCATCAGGCGACGTGCCTCGGCAACGTCCTCGGGGCGCTGCACGAACGACAGCCCGATCCAGTCGGCGCCTTCCTTGATCGCAAAGGCCAGGTCGCGCCGGTCCTTCTCGGTAAGTGCCGGGACCGGGACGATGGCATCGGGGATGTTCACGCCCTTGCGGTTCGAGATCTCGCCACCGACTTCGGCGGTGCACAGGATCTTGTCCTTTTCGGGCTTGATGACGGTGAAGCGCAGTTTGCCGTCGTCGATCAGCAGCCGCTGGCCCTTTTCCAGCAGCCCGAAGAGTTCGGGGTGCGGCAGGCACACGCGGGTTTCGTCGCCCGGCGTCGGATCGCTGTCGAGCGTGAAGTGGGCACCGTGGCGGACGAAGACCTTGCCGTCCTTGAACTCGCCCACGCGCAGCTTTGGTCCCTGCAGGTCGCAGAGGATCGCCACCGGACGGGAGAGGTCCTTTTCCACCGCGCGGATGTTGGCGATGGTTTCGCTGTGGGTCTCGTGGTCCCCATGGCTCATGTTGACCCGGAACGCATCGGCGCCGGTCTTCATCAGCTTTGCAATGGTTTCCTTGTCCCGGCTCGCGGGGCCGAGCGTTGCCAGGATCTTTACCTTGCGGGTACGCTTGATACCGCGATGATGGGGCGAACGGCGATGGGGGGTGCTGACCACGTCTTAGACTGCCTCTTTCGGGAATGCGCCGTCATATGGCAAAGCAATGCTTACAAACCAAGGACGATTGGCAGATATATGAACGAAAGTGATCAAATAGACGCGCTGGACGATGCCGTGGCCGCCGCCGCCTTTCGCCGGCTGGTGCACCATTTGCAGAATCGGCATGATGCGCAGAACATCGATCTGATGGGTCTGGCCGGCTTCTGCCGCAATTGCCTGGCCGACTGGATCCGCGATGCCGGCTTTGAAGGCGACAAGATGGAAGCGCGCGCCGTCATCCACGGCATGCCCTTCGATGAATGGAAGGCCAAGTACCAGACCGAGGCCACGCCCGAGCAGATGGCGCGGATGGAAGAGAGCCTGAAGAAGAACGGCGGAACGCACTAGGCCGTCAGCGGCCACAGGCGCAGGACGTGGCAAAGGGCGACGTGCCGATCGTCGCCCCCCACGTCGGACGCCGTCCCCCTGGCGCCCGCCCCATGTGCCTCTTGAAAAAGAGTGCCTGTCGAGGGCCGGCCGCTCGGGGGCCGGATCTCCTCAGGCGTTGGTCTTGCGGGCGATGCGGCGGCGACCGACGATGGTCGCTGCTGCCGCGCCGAACAGGATCAGCATCGGCGGTGCCGGAACTTCGGTGCCGCCCGAGCTGGTCGAAGTCGAGCCGCCCGACGAGCTCGACGAGGAGGAAGACGAGGAACTCGACGAGGACGAGCTGCTCGAGGAGGAACTGCCGCCCGAGCTGGTGGAGCTCGAGGATCCCGAAGAGGACGAACCCGAAGACGAGGAGCTGCCGCCCGAACTGGTCGAGGTGGCGCCACCCGAAGTCGCACCGCCCGAGGAGCTCGACGAACTCGAGGAAGAGCTCGAGGACGACGAGGAACTGGACGAGCTCGACGAAGAGCTGGTCGAAGTGACACCGCCCGTCGAAGTGGACGTGGTCGAGGTCACACCGCCGGTCGTCGAGGTGACGCCGCCCGTCGAGGACGAGGTGGTCGAGGTCACGCCGCCGGTGGTCGAAGTCACGCCGCCGGTCGACGTCGAGCTCGAGCCGCCCGTGGTCGTGGAGGTCAGGCCGCCGCTCGACGATGACGTGGAGGTCGAACCGCCGCTGGTGGTCGAGCTGATGACGATGTTGCCGCCGCTCGAACCGCCGCCGCCACCGAAGAAGCCGCCGAAGAAGCCGCCACCGAAGCCGCCGATCGGGCCGCCGCCGATAACCACAGGGGTGCTGCTACCGCCGCCCTGGTACGACGGGGGCGGCGCAGGCGGAATGTAAGGCGGCGGTACCGGAACCATCGCCATCTGCGGCTGTTCACAGCAGGTGCGCTTGATGATCTTGCGCACGCGCTTGGTCGTGCGCGGTTGCTCCTTGCGGACAACGCGCTTCACCGTTTTCACGGGCTGGGCCGTCTTGGCCATCTTGACCTTGCGGTACTCGGTCGTTGCCGACTGTGTTTCTGCAACGTGCACGGCGCCGCCGCCAATGATTGCGCAGCCCGCCGCGCAGGCAGACAATTTCGCAAGGGCCATCCGAACCGACATAAGCGATGCTCTCTCTGTTTCCCTTCGGGGTCACGAGCCTCCCGAACTGGAGGCCGGACATCCCATCTGCCAGAAACAACGCAGAGTCCGGTTAACGGGACAACGGCGTTAACCGACTTTCGGGCGTCCCGATGTGAGAAATTTGGTTAATTAACTGCCTGCGTGGGCCGGATGTACCGAAATGGGACTGGAGCAGGGGCCGTTTGTAAACGGACTCGACACTTTTTCGGCCAGATTCAATCCGGTTGGTCCGAACCTTCCGAATCGAAAAGACCGCCCTGCGGACCCTGTGGCGGGGCCATGCCGAGGTGTTTCCAGCCCGGATCGTTGAGGCAGCGGCCGCGTGCGGTACGCGCCACCAGACCCAGCTGGATCAGGTACGGCTCGATCACTTCCTCGATGGTGTCGCGTGGCTCGGAGAGGCCGGCCGCCAGCGTTTCCACGCCAACCGGACCGCCTTTGTAGATGCCCGCGATCATGCGCAGGTAGCGGCGATCCTGCGCATCAAGGCCCAGCGAATCCACTTCCAGCCGGGTCAGGGCATCGTCGGCAATGGCGCGCGTGATGATCTCGCTGCCCGCGACATGCGCGAAGTCGCGCACCCGGCGCATCAGCCGTCCCGCGACGCGCGGGGTGCCGCGCGAACGCCGGGCGATCTCGGTCGCCCCGCCCTTGTCGATGCCGACACCGAGCAGGCCGGCGCCGCGCGCCACGACACTTTCGAGTTCGGGCACGGAGTAGAATTGGAGGCGCACCGGAATGCCGAAGCGGTCGCGCAGCGGGGTCTGCAGCAGGCCCTGCCGGGTGGTCGCTCCGATCAGCGTGAAGGGCGGCAGGTCGATACGCACTGAACGGGCCGAGGGTCCCTCGCCGATGATGAGGTCGAGCGCGCGGTCTTCCATCGCCGGATAGAGCACCTCCTCGACCACCGGATTGAGCCGGTGGATCTCGTCGATGAACAGCACGTCGCCATGCTCGAGATTGGTGAGCAGCGCGGCCAGATCACCGGCCTTGGCAATGACCGGACCGGAGGTGGCGCGAAAACCCACGCCCAGTTCGCGCGCGACGATCTGCGCCAGCGTCGTCTTGCCGAGCCCCGGAGGCCCGAAGAACAGCACGTGGTCCATCGCCTCGCGCCGCGACTTGGCGCTTTCGATGAAGACGCGAAGGTTGTCCTTGGCTGCCGCCTGCCCGACGAACTCGCTCAGTGTCTTGGGGCGCAGCGCCGTGTCGGCATCTTCGGGCTGGCGGTCCGGTGTGAGGATGGGGTTATCGGTCATTGGTATCGACAATTCCCTGCGGCGTAATCCCACGCCCCACCGGCATCAAGACATGCGTCCACGTCCAACCACGCCGAGATTTTCACGGCGAGTACCGTAGCCACGACTATGCTTACAAAAAGCAAGAGAGTTCGGCGAAGCGTCACGGGACCAGCACGTAGCCTTGCTGCTGGAGCTGGGCAAAGGCGTTCATCGCCGACAGCGACAGTTTCACACCCGGCAGCAGGTCACTTTTCGCGATGCCGTTGGCGACCGCGCTCTGGCCGCACAGGTAGATCGTCACGCCGTGCGCCGCGAGCTGTTCCACCAGTGGGGCGCTGTCGTTGAGGTGGTCCGGATCATGGCGCGCGAAGGCTTCGGCATTGGTCAGGAACCAGGCCGCCTTGCCATGTACGACCAGCGCGACCCCGATATTTTCCTCGGGCACGCCGGCGGCCACGTTCATGTTGATGAAGCGGGCCACGGAATCGAAGGTCCGCACGACATCACCCGGCGCCGCGCCGTCCTTGGCGTCGAAGATCACCTTGAACTGCGTGTCGGCGGAGACGGGCAGGTCGGATTCAACTGCGGTCACCTTGCCGTATTCGGTGAACACCGGGCCGGCGGTGAAGGCTGACATGTCGGCTGCGACAGCGGGAATGGCGAACAAGGCCATCGCGGCAGACAGAGCCGTGAGAGTGGTGCGGATCATGGGCGTCCCTTTCTATCCCGCTGCCTTTTTCAGTGCGACGCGCACGAGGGCGTTGAGGTCGGCATCCTCGCCGAGTTCGCCCACCGCCTGCGCTACTGCGGCGCTGGCAATGGCGGGTTTGAAGCCGAGGTTCTGCAAAGCGGAGACGGCATCGGCGCTTGACGATCCCGCGGGTGCGGGAGCCGCCGTTCCCGGAGCGCCGGGCACGGTTGGCATGCCACCGGCCTTTTCCTTGAGTTCGTTGACGATGCGGCTTGCGAGCTTGGGGCCGACACCGTTGGCGCGCGCCACCATCGCGGAATCGCCGCCCGCGCAGGCCCGCTGCAATTCCTCGGTCGTCAGCGCGGAAAGGATGGCCAGCGCCACTTTCGAGCCGACGCCCTGCACGGCGGTCAGCAGGCGGAACCAGTCGCGTTCGGCACCGCTGGCAAAGCCGATCAGGCGTACGTCGCTATCCGAAACCTGCATTTCGGTGAAGATCGTTGCCCGGTCGCCGCGTATGCCCAATCCATCGAGGGTGCGGGCAGAGCAATGGACAAGGTAGCCGACGCCGGAAACGTCGATTACCGCCCAGTCCGCACCGAAATCGTCGAGAGTGCCCGTCAGCTTTGCGATCATGGTTTGTTCTATGGCACAGCCGGGACTCGGGCAAAAGGGCTCAATCGTCTCTCGTCCACGATGCCGGAACGGGCAAAGTGACAGGCAGGCCTGCCGTCCGTAAGAGATGCCTTATGCACGGGGTATCGCCGAAGTTTGCGCGCACGCCGCTTACGCGCGGATGGATCGCGGCCATTGCTCTTGTGGGGCTTGCCGGACTGGCCCTGCGTGCGCTTGGCTTTTCGCTCTACGACATCGGCTATTCGGACGAACTGATGCAGTATCTGGAGCAGGCCAACCGGCTGGTGACGGGGCACGGCATCGTGCCTTGGGAAAGCCGGGAAGGCCTGCGCAATGCGCTGATTCCCCAGCTGCTGGCGCCCGCCGTCGCGCTCGGGCACTGGCTGGCACCCGGCACATTGCTGCATGTGGGGCTGGCGCGGGCATGGTTTCTGCTGCTGACGATGGTGGCGCTGCCGGGCGGATGGAAGCTGGGCTCGCTGCACTCGCGGGTCGCTGGCCTTGTTGCGCTCACGGTCGCCGCGGTCTGGTGGGAAAGCGTGCTGTTTTCCGAATTCATGTTGTCCGAGAGCCTTGGGGCGGCCCTCATGCTGGCTGGAGCGGGATGGCTTCTCGATCCCGGGACCGAACGCTGGAAGTGGGCGGTCTCGGGATTTCTGATTGGCCTGGCCGTTCTGGTCCGCCTGCAGTTCGGCGCATTCGCTCTGGTTCTGCTCGTGGCGGCCTTGCGGCTGGATGGGCAGCGCTGGTTGCCGGTTGCAGGCGGAGGGCTTGTGGCACTGGCGCTGGGCGCGGTCAGCGATCTGATCGCAGGGATGGTTCCTTTCTCGTGGGTCGCGGTGACTCTGACCGTCAATCTGGGCGAGGGGGTGGCAGCGCGGTTCGGCACGGCACCGGCCACGGCATACCTGCCGATGCTGATGCAGCACCTCTTTCCCTTTACCATTCCGATTGCCGTGGCCGCGTTCTTCGCAGGGCCGCGTTACCGCCCGCTGCTGCTGGCGGCACTTGCCAACCTGCTCGTGCACAGCCTGATTGCCCACAAGGAATACCGTTTCGTCTGGCTGACGACGCTGAGCTTGCTCCTGCTCGCCTCTATAGCGTCCGCGCGCCTTGCCGAGCGTTTCGTCGCCAGACGCAGACCGCTTTGGGTCGCAGGCCTGCCGATCGCGCTGGTCCTTTGCGGCGTTTGGGGATTGGCGTCGTTCTGGGCTGACCGAATGACTGGCGGCGCGCGGGCCTATCGCGGCGGCGGGGCGGTCGCACGGCTGGCCGACAGGGCGGCCCGCAATCCCGCGATCTGCGGCGTGGCGCTACCCTACGAGTACAAGAGCCATGTCGTGCCTGCGCTTCTGGCCGTGCCCAAGCCGCTGGCACTGATCCCCGAAGGCGTCATGGCTGGTTCGCAGCCTTTGCCCGACGGCATCACTGCCGTGGCCAACGCCCTTTTGCTCAGTCGCGATGCGCGGGTGCCTGCGCCCTACAGACGCATCGCTTGTGATAGCGGAGCATCGGGCTTCCCGTGCCTTTATACGTGGGCAGGGACGTGTCGTGCCGATCCGGCCTTCGGCTATCAGGCGGTCTTGCAGCGCAACGACCTCTAGTCGTTGGCTTGCTGGTCTTCGGGGACATAGTCCCACGGACGGAAATAGAGCCTGGCGCAGTCGTCCGAGAGGATGCCGCCTTCCAGCGAGAGATCGTCCTTGTAGGCATCGGCCACGAAGTCGAGCGTCGAGAGGTGCCGGTCCTCGAAGTACATCTCGTGGACGTCCTCGCGGCCGGCGCCGAAGACGATGCGGCTCACGCCCGCCCAGATCGCGGCCATGGTGCACATGCCGCAGGGCTGGAGCGTGGAGTAGAGCGTTGCGCCTTCGATGCGCATTTCTCCGGTCGCTTTGCCCCCGGCACGTAGCGCGTCGATTTCGGCGTGGGCGGTGGCATCGCAGCATTCCGCAGTGCGATTGATGCCCGAGGAGACCAGTTCGCCGTCGCGCACCAGCAAGGCTGCAATCGGCGTGTTCGCCGGATCGCTGCCCTTCTTGTCAATGGCGATGCGGACGGCCTCGCGCATCCAGGTTTCGTCTTGCTCTTTCATCGCAGAGGACAAAGCGCGAGGAGGGGCAGGGTTCCTAGCGGTGGCTGCCGAGCATGTTGGCGTGGGTGATGGCAACGGCGAGAGCATCGGAGGCATCCTCGCCTGCAAGCTTCACGCCGGGCAGCAGGACCTTGAGCATCGCCTGGATCTGCTTCTTGTCGGCGCCGCCGGTGCCGACAAGCGCCTTCTTGACGACCTTGGTCGGATACTCGGCCACCGGCATGCCGGCGCGGGCGAGGCTGAGCATGGCGACGCCGCGCGCCTGCCCGAGCTTGAGCGTCGACTGCGGGTTCACGTTGACGAAGACTTCCTCCACCGCGCCGGCATCGGGGCGGTGGAGGAGGATCACGTCGGTCAGCGCCGCGTCGAGTTCGACCAGCCGCTCGGCCATGCCCGCCTTGGCATCGGTGCGGATCTGCCCGTTGGCGACATGGCTGATGCGGCTGCCGCTCTTGGCGACCACGCCCCAGCCGGTGCAGGTGAGGCCGGGGTCGAGGCCGATGATGATCATGGGTTCGGCTTAACCGAGCTTCTCCATGACTTCATCGCTGATTTCATAGTTGCCCCAGACGGTCTGCACATCGTCGTCGTCGTCGAGCGCGTCGACCAGCTTGAGCAGCGTGCTCGCGGTCCCCTCGTCGACATCGACCTTGAGGTTGGGGCGCCAGGCCAGCTTCACGCCTTCGGCCTCGCCCAGACCCTTTTCGAGCTCCGCGGCGACTTCGTGGAGGCTTTCCACCGAAGTCCAGATCGCGTGGCTGTCGGCATCGCTCTCGACGTCGTCGGCACCGGCTTCGATCGCGGCTTCGAGGACCTTTTCCTCGTCACCGACGCTGGCCGGGTATTCGATCAGGCCAAGGCGATCGAAGCCGTGGCTCACGGCGCCGCTGGTGCCCAGATTGCCGCCATTCTTGGAGAAGGCAGTGCGTACGTTGGTGGCGGTGCGGTTGCGGTTGTCGGTCAGCGCCTCGACGATCAGCGCGACGCCGCCGGGGCCGTAGCCCTCATAGCGCACTTCCTCGTAGTTCTCGGAGTCGCCCTTGGTGGCCTTGTCGATGGCACGCTGGATGTTGTCCTTGGGCATCGACTGCGCCTTGGCGGCGTTGACGGCGGCGCGCAGGCGCGGGTTCATGTCCGGATCGGGCATGCCCATCTTGGCGGCGACGGTGATTTCGCGCGAAAGCTTGCTGAACTGCGCCGAGCGCTTTTTGTCCTGCGCGCCCTTGCGGTGCATGATGTTCTTGAATTTGGAATGGCCTGCCATGGGGTCCGCTCGTTGTCTGCCCGCCGCCTGTGCCATGCCGGTGAGCAGCAATGTCGGTGCGGGTCCGTTGGAATAAGGTCGCGCGCCCTTACAACACCGACCGGGCCAAGGGCAACCTGCGGCAGTTACAGCACTACAGCGGTGCCGGAGCAGCTCACCATCAGCATCGAGCCGCCCTGGCCGAGCACTTCGTAGTCGAGATCGATGCCGACCACGGCGTTGGCGCCGAGCTTGATCGCCTCGTCTTCCATCTCGGCGATGGCTTCCTTGCGCGCGCGCTGGAGCACCTGCTCGTACTTGCCCGAGCGACCGCCGACGATGTCGGTGATGGAAGCGAACAGGTCGCGGAAGAGGTTGGCGCCGACGATCACCTCACCCGTAACGATGCCGAGGTACTCGCGGACCGGGCGGCCTTCGACGGCAGGGGTGGTGGTGACGATCATGGCAGGCTCTCCTCGTGACAGGCCGCACGCGCGGCCGGTGATCGAGGAGAGCATAGATCAATTCGATGACCGCGTCATGGCGACCATCCCGGATCAGTCGATGCCGAGCGCGGCCTTGTAGGTATCCAGGATCATGTCCATTTCGCGGCGGTCGTCGGGCTTCATCTTCCGCAGGCGCACGATCTGGCGCATGATCTTGACGTCATAGCCGACCGCCTTGGCCTCGTTGTAGACGTCGCGGATATCGTCCGAGATGCCTTTCTTTTCTTCCTCGAGACGTTCCACGCGCTCGATGAGTAGGCGCAGGCGATCATCGGTGGTTTCGGCCATGGGGTTTGTGCTCCGGTAGAAATCATGGTGAATCGGTTGCCGGCGCTGATAGCGGGGGCGCGGGATTCGGGCAAAGCCGGAACTGTGGATAGTGCCGCCGGCCGCTAAGGGTGCGGTTTCGCAGGGAGGAATGGCAAGCGGTAACTTCGCAAAGTTTGTCCACATCGGCCATGACGGATCTTTGGAGCATGCAATGTTTCCAATGCCTTGCAGGCATGCAAAACTTTACGCCGCGTGCAGGACGGAGTGCCGGGGGATCAACGGTTCAAGGAGCATGGGCAAATGGATGCCGCGCGCAGTATGGCAGGCGGGGCGGGGGTAGGAAACCTCCCGACCCATCAGTTCGGCGGCAGCCCCGCTTCCGCTTCGTTCTTCTGCGGCTCCATCCGGATCAGCGGATAGGCCCGCTCTTCCAGCCAGTGGGCGTTGTGGCCGGGCAGGCCGTAGCGGTAGGGGCGGCCTTCGGCAGGCGATCTCGATCGGGACATGCGCCGGTTCGGACATGGCGGGGCCGGGCGGACGGGCATCGGCATGGGACCGCTGATGGCCAGTCTGCTGCTGCCCCGGCTTGGCGTCGCGATGTTGAGGCGCAGCCCGGATGTGAGGTTCGTTACCCGGATCGGTCTCCGACCTGCCCACCGCCGAGACCCGGACGAACCTGATCTGCCTGCGCGGCAGGACACGCTCGCCCGCGTCGCAGTGGCTGGCCGAAACCCTGCGCACGATGGTCGGGGAGATGGCTTCGGCCTGAAGCTAGAACCAGGCGCGTATTCCGGCCACGAAGCTGGTCGCAGCCGCCCGCTCGCCGCGCATCCGGGCATAGTCGGCACTGCCGCCCACGCGCCATTCGCGCTCCACGCCGATATAGGGCGCAAATTCGCGGGCCACTTCGTAGCGCAGGCGGATGCCCAGTTCGGCCTTGTCGAGGCCCAAGCCCACGCCCAGTTCGGGGATGTCCTGCGCCGAAAGCGTGATTTCGCCGCGCGGCTGAAGCACCAGCCGCTGGGTGATGCGCTGGTCCAGCTCGGCCTCGATCCGGGCGGTGACGTCTCCCTTGTTCGAGACGAAGGCGGCGGCGTCCAGTTCGAACTTGTAGGGGGCGAGGCCCTGAATGCCGATCACCGCGTGCGTGCGGTCCGGCCCGGCGAAGTCCTGCCGGACACCGGCCTGCAGGTCGAACCACGCGCCGATCGCGTGGCTCCACAGCGCCTGCACTTCGGCGTCTTCGGGTTTCTCTCCGAAAGCGCCTTCGCCCTCGCTTTTGATCCAGAGCCTGTCGATGTCGCCGCCGTACCAGCCCTGCACGTCCCACAGGTAGCTGTCGCCGCCCTTGTGCGCCCGGTATTCGAGGCGGTCGGCCATGACCATAGAGTAGGTCATGGCGCCCATTTCGTGGGCCAGCGCGGTGCGCGAGGCCTTCATCGCATCGGCGCCCCAGATCGCGTCCGCCGCGCGGGCGGGGCCGCTGCCGGCGTCGGGCGGCGGCGGGGTTTCGATGGAGGGTACCGCCGATTCCTCCACCGGCATGGCCATCGTATGCGGCATGGCGTGCCCGGCGTGGGGATCGCTGGCAGGTTCGGGCTCGGCATGATGATGGGCATGCGGATCGGACGGAGCCTCGGGCGCGGTTTCCGGTTCGGGCATCGTCATGTCGTGCCCCGCATGCTGCGCCCATGCGGGCTGGACGAGCGCAAGCTGGGCTATCACGAGACCGGGGAGGGCGGACCGTATCCTCATGCCGCGTCCTCCGCCGGGGGGGTGACAGTGACGATCTGAAACATCCCCGCGTGCATGTGGTAGAGCAGGTGGCAGTGAAAGGCCCAGTCGCCCGGCTCGTTGGCAGTCAGGTCGAATTGCGCGCTGCCGCCTGGCTGGACGATCACCGTGTGCTTGCGCGGCTGGTGCGCTCCCTCCGATCCGTTGACCAGTTCGAAGAAGTGTCCGTGCAGGTGGATGGGGTGCGCCATCATCGTGTCGTTGACGAGCCGCACGCGGACCCGTTCGTTGTTGGCGAAGCGGATCGGGTCGTCGCTTACCGCCGAGAACTTCCTGCCGTCGAACGACCACATGTAGCGTTCCATGTTGCCGGTAAGGTGCAGTTCGAGCAGGCGGGTGGGCACGCGGGTGTCGGGATTGGGCTCGAGCGCGACGAGCTTGCGGTAGTCGAGCGTGCGGTGATCGACCTTGTCGAGACCGATGCCCGGCTCGCCCATGCGGTCCACCGGGTTCATCGAGACCATGTCGATGCCCGGCCCCACCTTCACGTCGGGGGGAAGCAGAGATGTGTCGCGCATGGGCATGCCGGACATGTCCATGCCGCTGTCGTCGTCCATCGTCATGGCGCCGCCGGACTGCTCGTCCATGTCCATGCCCTGATGGCCCATGGCGGCGTGATCCATCGCGCCATGGTCCATCTTCCCATGGTCCATATCGCCATGATCCATCTTGCCGTGGTTCATGCCCATGTCGGCCATCGTCAGCAGCGGCGGATCGCGCAGTGGGGGCACGGCAGCGCGCGCACCGGGTTGCGAAGCGAGCGTCGCCAGCGCCATGCCCGTGCGGTCCATGGCCTCGGCGACGATGCTGTAGGCGGCACTCCGGCCGGGCTCCAGGATCACGTCGTAGGTTTCGGCGACGCCGATCTGGAATTCGTCGACCTCGACCGGCCGCACATTCTGTCCGTCGGCGGCGACAACCGTCATTGGCAGGCCGGGGATGCGCATGTTGAAGAAGGTCATCGCCGAGCCGTTGATGATGCGCAGGCGGATACGCTCGCCGGGCCGGAACAGGAACTCCATGCCTTCCTGCGGTCCGCGTCCGTTGGCGAGGTAGGTATAGGTCGACCCGGTCACGTCCGAGATGTCGGTCGGCATCATCCGCATCTTGCCCCACATCCGCCGCTGGGCGCCGGTCAGCGGATAGCGGTCGGTCCAACTCGGGACCTGATAGTTGAAGTAATGCTCGCCCTTCTTGAGCTTATCGAAGATCGTGTGCGGGTGCATCGGCGTGAATTCGCTGAGCAGCAGCACATAATCGCGGTCGGCGGAAACCGGGTCCGGCCCGGCGGGATCGATCACCAGCGGGCCATAGTGGCCGGTCTGCTCCTGCAGCCCCGAATGGCTGTGCCACCAGTAGGTGCCCGATTGCCGGACCGGGAAGGTCGCGGTGAAATGGCCGCCGGCCGGAATGCCGGGAAAGCTGACGCCGGGTACGCCGTCCATCTGGAAGGGCACCAGCAACCCGTGCCAGTGGATCGAGGTTTCGGCATCGAGCGTGTTGTGGATGTTCAGCGTCGCAGTCTGGCCTTCCTTGAGGCGGACGAGCGGCCCCGGCACGGTCCCGTTGACGGCGGTCGCGTGGCCGCGCCGGCCCTGCACCACGCGAGGCCCATGGCCGATAGTGAGGTTGATCGCGGCGCCGCCGACTTCATCGAATCCGGGGCGTATGGCCTTGTCGTGAAGGCTTGCCCCCAGCGCCCAGCGCGGCGCGGCGAAGGCCGATCCCGCAAGAGCCAGTCCGCCAAGAATGCCGCGCCTGTCCAGTTCCACGATTCACCTGCTTGAAAACTTTGCTGCCGCGTACATAATATACCCCCATAGGGTATTTCAAGGAGCACCTATGAGCGAGGAGACGCGCAAGGCGACGGTGAACCGGCTCCGGCGGATCGAGGGGCAGGTGCGCGGGCTCGCGCAGATGGTCGAGGACGAGCGCTATTGCATCGATATTCTGCACCAGATCCAGGCGGTGAAATCGGCGCTCGGCAAAGTCGAAAGCGCGGTGCTCAAGGATCACGCCGCCTGCTGCGTGGCCGAGGCGATCCACTCGGGGGACATGAGCGAGCAGCAGCAGAAGTTCAGCGAACTGATCGAGCTATTTGAAAAAGTGAAGCGCTGAGCCGCACAGAGGCCGCCTCAAACGCTCAAAGAAAAACCCCGCCCCGCGCTTGGCGGGACGGGGTTTTCTGACCGTCAGGCTGGAGCGGTTTACGCGGCCAGCTTGCGCAGCACGTACTGCAGGATGCCGCCGTTCATGAAGTATTCGACTTCGTTGGCGGTATCGATGCGGCACAGCGCGGTGAAGGTGAAGGTCGAGCCGTCGGCTTTGGTGACTTCGACTTCGACGTCCTGACGCGGCTTGAGATCGGCCACGCCCTTGATCGTGAAGCTGCAGTCGCCGTCGAGGCCGAGCGTTTCGCGGGTCTGGCCGTCCTTGAACTGCAGCGGCAGCACGCCCATGCCGACCAGATTCGAGCGGTGGATGCGCTCGAAGCTCTCGACGATGACGACGCGCACGCCCAGCAGGTTGGTGCCCTTGGCGGCCCAGTCACGCGAGGAGCCGGTGCCGTATTCCTTGCCGGCCACGACGACCAGCGGGGTGCCCTGCTCGGCATACTTCATCGCCACGTCGTAGACGGGCAGGACCTCGTCGCCGAAGCGCGAGATGCCGCCTTCGGTGCCGGGGACCATCTCGTTGCGGATGCGGATGTTGGCGAAAGTGCCGCGCATCATCACTTCGTGGTGGCCGCGGCGCGAGCCGTAGGAGTTGAAGTCTTCCTTGGCGACCTGGTGCTCCATCAGCCACTTGCCCGCCGGGCTGTCGGCCTTGATCGAGCCGGCCGGGCTGATGTGGTCGGTGGTGACCGAATCGCCCAGGATCAGCAGCGGCTTGGCCTCGATGATGTCGCTGACCGGCGCCGGGGTCATTTCCATGCCCTCGAAGTACGGCGGGTTGGCGACATAGGTCGAACCGGCGCGCCACTGGTAGGTGTCCGAGCCGACGACGTTGATCGCCTGCCAGTGCTCGTCGCCCTTGTAGACGTCGGCATAGCGGGCCTGGAACATCGCGCGGTCGACGCACGCGTTCATGGTCGAGTTCACTTCCTCGTTGGTCGGCCAGATGTCCTTGAGGAACACGTCCTGACCGGCCTTTGCCCCAGTGGTCGCAACGCCGATCGGGGTGGTGGTGAAGTCTTCCACCACGGTACCCTTGAGCGCGTAGGCGACGACCAGCGGCGGCGAGGCCAGGAAGTTGGCGCGCACGTCGGGCGAGACGCGGCCTTCGAAGTTGCGGTTGCCCGAGATGACCGCCGAGGCGACCAGGTCGTTCTCGTTGATCGCCTTGCTGAGCGGCTCCGCGAGCGGACCCGAGTTGCCGATGCAGGTGGTGCAGCCATAGCCGACGAGGTTGAAGCCGACGTTGTCGAGGTGTTCCTGCAGACCGGCCTTGTTCAGGTAGTCGGTGACGACCTGCGAACCCGGTGCCAGCGAGGTCTTGACCCAGGGCTTCGGCTTGAGGCCCAGCTCATCGGCCTTCTTGGCGACGAGACCGGCCGCGACCAGAACCGAGGGGTTCGAGGTGTTGGTGCACGAGGTGATCGCGGCGATCATCACGTCGCCGTCGGTCAGCTTGTAATCGGCGCCCGCAACCGGGACCGACTTGATCTCGCGCTTGTAGAGATCGGCCATGTCCTTGTTGAACACGTCGTCGACTTCGGTGAGGATCACCTTGTCCTGCGGGCGCTTCGGGCCGGCGAGCGAGGGAACGACGGTCGAGAGGTCGAGCTCGAGGCTGGACGAGAAGACCGGATCCGGGTTCGACGGGTCCATCCAGAAGCCCTGCTCCTTGGCATAGGCTTCGACGAGAGCGATCTGGTCTTCCTCGCGGCCGGTGAGGCGCAGGTATTCCAGGGTCTTGTCGTCGATGCCGAAGAAGCCGCAGGTGGCGCCGTATTCGGGGGCCATGTTGGCGAGCGTCGCACGGTCGGCGAGGCTCAGCGTGGCGAGGCCTTCACCGTAGTACTCGACGAACTTGCCGACCACGCCGTGCTTGCGCAGCAGGTTGGTGCAGGTCAGCACGAGGTCGGTGGCGGTGACGCCTTCCTTGAGCTTGCCGGTGAACTTGAAGCCGACGACTTCGGGGATCAGCATCGAGACCGGCTGGCCGAGCATCGCGGCTTCCGCCTCGATGCCGCCGACGCCCCAACCCAGCACGCCCAGGCCGTTGACCATGGTGGTGTGGCTGTCGGTGCCGACGCAAGTGTCGGGATAGGCGACCAGTTCACCGTTCTGGTCGGTGTCGGTCCACACGGTCTGGGCGATGTTTTCCAGGTTCACCTGGTGGCAGATGCCGGTGCCCGGGGGAACGGCGTAGAAGTTGTTGAGCGACTTGGAGCCCCACTTGAGGAAGTCGTAGCGCTCCATGTTGCGCTGGTACTCGATCTCCATGTTCTGTTCGAACGCCTTGGGCGTGCCGAACTCGTCGACCATGACCGAGTGGTCGATCACCAGGTTCACGGGAACCTGCGGGTTGATCTTGCTGGTGTCGCCGCCCAGCGCCTTGATGCCGTCGCGCATGGCGGCAAGGTCGACGACGCAGGGAACGCCGGTGAAGTCCTGAAGCAGCACACGCGCGGGGCGGTACTGGATCTCGTCACCGGTGACGGGGTTCTTCTGCCAGTCGGCAACGGCCTGCACGTGGTCGGTGGAGACGGTGAAGCCGCCATCCTCGAAACGCAGCATGTTCTCGAGCAGGACCTTCATCGAGAAGGGCAGGCGCGAGACGTCGCCGATCTTTTCGGCGGCTTTCTTGAACGAATAGTAGGCGACGGTCTTGCCGCCGACGGTCATGGTGCTGCGGGTGCCGAGCGTATCCTGTCCGACCTGGGTCATGGTGGGCAATTTCCCCTTCTTTATGGAGCTTGCCTAGCTGGCCCGGCGGTGCCCGGCCGTGCTGCAGCGCGACAAGCGGAATCGTCGGCTCGCCGATGCGCGTTACCGGCCCCGAGGTCAAGGGGGAGCGGCCTATACCAAAGTAGGAGGTCGGGCCTTTCGGGTTGCGATCCAGCACCCGATCACAATCAGGACCGCGCCTGCGAGCGTGGCCGCTTCCACCCTTTCGCCGAAGATCAGCCAGCCGAACAGCGCCGCCCAGAGGAAGCCGGTGTACTCGACGGGAACCAGCACCTGCGCCTCGGCGCGGGCATAGCCCCAGGACAGGAACAGCAGCGCGCAGGTCGCGAAAAAGGCGCCGGCGCCGATCATGCGCAGCGTGGCGGTGTCCGGCCAGACCAGAAAAAACGGCGAAAATACGAGGAAAATCAGCGCGAGGATGCCGTTCTGGAACAGCGCGATCTCCACCGGGCCGGCCAGCAGCGCCTGCTTGCGCTGGAACACCAGATTGAGCGCGTAGAACATCGCCGAGCACAGGATCGCCGCCGTGCCCGCTATCGCCTCGTCCGAAAAGGCGCCCGCGCCGAAACGCCCGGCACCGATCACCAGCACGCCGACGATCCCCAGCAGCGCGGCCACGATCGCCTGCGGACGAATTTTTTCGCCGAGCATCACCGCGGCGAAATATAACGCCACGATCGGGGCGATGAACGAAATGGCGATGCCCTCGGCCAAGGGGATTCGCACCAGCCCGTAGAAGAACAGCACCGCCATGGCCGCCACGATCGCCGAGCGCTGGGCATGGACGATCAGGACATGGCGCCGGGGCAGGGGGCGGCCCGCCGCGAGCCAGACGGGTATCGTCAGCAGCGTGCCGAAGAGATTGCGCAGGAACAGCGCGGTCAGCACGCCCACGGCAATCGAGGCGCCCTTGATCGCGGCGTCCATCGCACTGAACGCGCCGATCCCCGCGACGACCGACAGGACCGGCAGCCACGATGGCGGGGAGGCGGGTTCGGACGAGGGCGCGTGCATGGTGCCTTTGCGTCTCGCCCCGCGCGCAGTTGTGCGCAAGCAATTCATCGCAGCGACAGCACAAATGCTTGAAGATGTCCCGGCAAAGGAGCAGATCGGAGCGTCCGCTGCGGATTGGCCCCGTTTGCAGGGACGTTTTCGAAAGCAAGGTAGGGCAGGCTTAATCAAAATGGCGAATTTCAGGCAGTTGAATGCCGGTGTGGTATCGGGTCTGGTGGCGTTCGGTCTCTCGGCGCAGCCGGTGCTGGCGCATAAGACCAAGACGGAACTCCCCGAAAGCATCCTGCCGGAAACCGCGCCGACGGTACCGGCGACCAGCAAACCTGCGGCCAGATCGGAACCGGCTGCGGCACCTTCTGCGGTGCCCACGCAGGTGCCGGGTCGCACACCCGCTGCCCCTTCCACTTCCGAACCCCTGCCGGGCACCGTGCAGACGATTGCGGAACCGGTTGTGCAGGAACTGTTCCTGTCCGAACCGGTGATGTCCTGGTCGCTGGCGGATGCGCAGGACCTGCTTTCGACGATCGAGCTGATCGGCAAGGAAGGGCTGCTGCCCGCAGACTACAAGCCCGCCGCGCTCAAGGCGGCGATTGCCGCGGGCGAAGGCGACGAACTCGATGCGCTCGCCAGCAAGACCTTCGGCTGGCTGATCGAGGACCTGCGCGACGGACGCACGCCGATGGAGGACCGCGTGCAGTGGTTCGCCGTCGATCCCGATCAGGACGACATGCCGACCGCCGAGATCATGGCGCAGGCCCTGTCCGAGCATGACGTGCCGGGCGTGGTCGACAAGCTGGCCCCGACCAATCCCGACTATGCCGCGCTCAAGGCCGAATACAACGCCACGCCAAGGGCCAACAAGGCGACGCGCGCGCTGATCCAGGCGAACATGGACCGCTGGCGCTGGCTGCGCCGCGATCTGGGCGACGTCTACCTGATGACCAACGTGCCCGAGTTCCAGCTGCGTCTGGTGGTCAAGAACAAGATCATCCGCACTTACAAGACGGTGGTCGGCAAGCCCGGCCGCACGGCGACGCCGCAGCTTGCCGAGACGGTTTCGGGCGTGGTCTTCAACCCGACCTGGACGGTTCCGCAGTCGATCGTGAAGGGCGAGGGGCTGGGCGCCAAAGTGCTGAACAATCCCGCCTGGGCGCGCAATGCAGGCTACAAGGCGACCAAGGCGGCGGACGGCACGGTCTATGTGGTCCAGCAGCCGGGGCCGACCAATTCGCTCGGCCTGATGAAGATCGACATGCCCAATCCGCATGCGATCTATCTGCACGACACGCCCTCCAAGCAGTACTTCGACCGCGATGTGCGCGCCTTCTCGCACGGGTGCATTCGCACCGAACGCGCGGTGGAGCTTGGCATGACCATGGCGATCCTCGGCGCGCAGATGCCCGCCGCCGAAGCCGCCGATATCTCGCGCTCGGGCAAGTACACCAAGGTCGAGATGACGCGGACGTTCCCGGTCTACCTGACCTACTTCACCTATGCCCGCTCGATCGACGGCGACCTCAAGGCCTTCGGCGACATCTATGATCGCGACAAGCCGGTGCTCGACAGCTTCACGCAGCCGCGCGAACTGAAAACCACCCAGCGCAAGAGCGACGAGGAAGTGATCCAGCTGGACAATCCGCTGTGACCCGCCGGCCTTCCTTTTCGAAGGAAGGTGCCCTCGTGGAGAATACCCGCTAACCCCTCGTCATTGCGAGGGCCGCAGGCCCGCGGCAATCCAGGGCGGTTTTGGTTGCTCTGGATTGCTTCGCGACGCTCGCAATGACGAAGTTGAAACATATCTCGCGGTCGACAACCTGTACCGCATCGGCGATTGCGCGGGCCCGCGCCCTTGCGCGCCGCGCGCCCGCGCCCCACGTAGCAGGCAAGCCCACCGCCAAACCAGAGGACGCCCATGACCGAGAAACCCGACAGCCGCATCCAGAGCGCGACGTCGCGGGTCATCGAACTGGAAGCCGAACTCGAGGCATCGGGAAGCGCGACTACCGAGGAAGCGGCACTGGCGCGGGCAAAGGAAATCCTCCACGCCTGGGTGGACAGCGTCACCGCCGTCGTCGCGACACCGGGCGTGGGCCGCGCCACGCTGATCCACAAGGACGGCACGGAGTCGCGCATCGCTTCGCCCGACCTGCCGTTCAAGCTGGCGGTGCCGGTGAACTTTGCGAAGCGGGATTGAGTGCGCGGATAGCGTTCAAGCATGCCCCGATTCCAGCCGCACCGCTCATCCTGAGCTTGTCGAAGGATGGATGGTCACCCCGTGCGGCAGAGGGCTAAGGGTGAGGGCATAACATTTATGGCGGCTTTTGGGACGCTCGCGCAGGCCGTTTGATGACCGGAATGTCGGGGGGAGCGGACATTCGCCTTCCGGACGCGAACGGCAATTAGGGGTGGGAAGCGGTCTTTCCGATGACGGCTACAGAAGATAGATAAGCGGGCAGGTAATGCATGCTTGGGGAGAATGAGGTTGCGGGGGATCGCCAAGCTCTTTGGGGCATTCAAGCCGCACGGGCAATCCGTCCTTGGACAGCAAATCAGTTCCACACTATGTCTTGGTATGGTTTTGCCGCCTTCGTTCGAATTACTTTTCCAGTGGATCGAGGCTAGGCGATGCTTTGTAGATGCGCCAGGCGGCAGGATTGGCTTCCTCTTTCCTGAAGCTGAAATGAAGCGAGGCTGGACTGATCATGGGCGACCGGGGGGCACCGACATTGAGTTCGCCGCGGAAGGAAATGCAAACTTAAGATATTGGTTTAAGGCAGCAAACCCTGATGTTATGAGTCGGCTCTGCGTTTTCGCCAAGTCGGGCGGTGACGGTTCTATGGCCGCATTCTGGTTAGCCGAAGATGGTACTCAGAAAATTGTCCATCTGGGTTCTGGATCGGGGTCTGTAACACTCTGCATTCTTGCCGAAGACCCAGTGGATTTTCTAAGGCTGCTGGCCATCGGATATGATGAGATTTGTTGGGGCGACGCCTATTCCGAACCGCCGAATGCCAACGGTGAGTTTATCGTTGAGCCCAATTTTGCTTTTAGAAATTGGATAGTGGACACGTTTCACACCACCATCCCGACTCAGGCCACCGAGATAGTTCGCCACCCGGCATCAATGGACGACGAGCATTCTGAGGACGCCTTCTGGCAGTGGGTGAGGAAGCACATTTGGTGAACGACTTCTTTGAGGGGCTCGATGTCGTCGAGCGAATGACCTGCAGGGGCGTGTGCTGCCATTAAGCAAAGCGGCAGTAATGTCGGCGCGGCCGGTCAGGCTGCTTCCCGGTTAAAATGCTGAAATGCTGCCCTTCTGGTGAACGTTCGACCGCTGTCGGCACCGCGCAAACTTGCGCTGGACGACAGCGAAGTCGGGGTGAGCGGACATTGCTAGTCGTCAATTTCTACACGCATGCAGGCTTGAAAGATGCGCGTGTCGCCTTCCTCGCGATGCCAAATCTCGACTACGCTGTAGTAGTTGAAATAGCCTCCCATTTCCTTGGAAACGGTCTCGCCGACGCGCGGTAAGAACGTGAACTCTCCTTCAAAAAGGGGCTTCATCTCGTCCTTCTCGTAAACTTCGACTTTCGGCATGGCTTTCTCCTCATGCCGTTCTGGGACAACCGTTCGACGTCCGCAATGTCGGCGTATCCGGAAAGGCAGCTTTTGCTTCAGACCGTGAATTTGCCGACATTCCACAAAGCCGCGAACTAATCCCGGTCACCCCCTCTTCAAAACTGCCGGATCACATACAGGAACTCCTCGCCGTAGGTGTCCAGCTTGCGCGCGCCCACGCCGCTGATTTCGCCCAGCTCGGCCAGCGACGAAGGCCGGGCCTGCGCCATTTCGCGCAAGGTGGAATCGTGGAAGATCACGTAGGGTGGAACGCCTGCGTCCTTGGCAAGGTCGCGGCGCAGTTCGCGCAGGGCGTCGAACAGTGGATCGCCGACCGGGTTGGCGCCGCCGTCTGCGCTGCCCCGGCGGCGGCGTTCCTTCTTGGGCGGGCGCACGATCATCATCGCCGCATCGCCTTTCAGCAGCGCGCGGGCATCGCCGCCCAGCGCCAGTCCGCCGTGATCGGTGGGCACGAGGCTGCCGCGGGCCTGCAAGGCGCGCGAGACGGCCTTGAGCAGCGGCTTTTCCTCCTCGCGCAGGATGCCGAAGACCGAGAGCTGGTCGTGCCCGCGCTGGAGCACGCGGTCGTCGCTCACGCCCGAGAGCACCTTTTCGAGGTGGCTGAGGCCGTAGCTCTGGCCGGTGCGGTAGACAGCGGATAGCAACTTCTGCGCGATTGTCGTCGCGTCGATCACGTCGGCCGGTTCGAGGCAGTTGTCGCAGTTGCCGCACCTGGCGGGCGGTTCCTCGCCGAAATGGCGCAGCAGCACGGCGCGGCGGCAATCGGCGGTCTCGACGAGGCCGGCCAGCGATTCGAGCCGCTGGCGCTCGCTCTGCTGGCGGTGCTCCTCGACTTCGGCCAGGCGCTGGCGGGCGCGGGCGAAATCGTCGGCGCCCCAGAACATGACCGCCACCGAAGGATCGCCGTCGCGCCCGGCGCGGCCGGTCTCCTGATAATAAGCCTCGATCGACTTGGGGATGCCCGCATGGGCGACGAAGCGCACGTCGGGCTTGTCGATGCCCATGCCGAAAGCGACGGTGGCGACCATCACCATGTCCTCGCTGGCGACGAATTCCGCCTGATTGCGCGCGCGGACCTCGGGCGCGAGCCCGGCGTGATAGGGCAGCACGCGGCGGCCCGTCGCACTGGCAAGCTTCTCGGCCAGTTGCTCGACCCGCGCGCGGGTGGGCGCATAGACGATGCCGGGGCCGGGGTTGTCGTCGAGCACGGCCCTGATCTGGTGCATCACGCTTTCGCGCGGGCGGATGGTGTAGCGGATGTTCGGGCGGTCGAACCCCGCGACGATCAGCCCGTCCTCGGGAATGCCGAGCTGGGCGAGGATGTCGGTGCGCGTGTGGTGATCGGCGGTCGCCGTCAGCGCGAGGCGCGGGACCTGCGGGAAGGCGTCGAGCAGCGGGCGCAGCAGGCGGTAGTCGGGGCGGAAATCGTGCCCCCATTCGGAAACGCAGTGCGCCTCGTCGATGGCGAAGAGCGCGATGCGCGCCTGCGAGAGCATGTCGCGGAACTGCGGCTGGCTGGCGCGTTCGGGGGCGACGTAGAGCAGGTCCAGTTCGCCCGCGCGAAAGCGGGCCATGGTCTCGCCGCGGTTCTCGTCGACGCTGGTCAGCGTGGCGGCGCGGATGCCGTTGGCGCTCGCCGAGCGCAGCTGGTCGTGCATCAGCGCGATCAGCGGCGAGACGACGATGCAGGTGCCTTCGAGCAGGACGGCGGGAAGCTGGTAGGTGAGCGACTTGCCCGCGCCCGTCGGCATGACCGCAAGGGTGGAGTGGCCGTGGAGCACACGCTCGACCACCTGATCCTGCACGCCGCGAAAATGGGTGAAGCCGAAGACGTCGTGCAGCGCCTGCGATACCGCTTCGGGCGAGGGCGGTTCTGCCGGTGGGAAGTCGAACGCGGGCGCGAAGGCGTCCATCCCCGCATCCTCGGCATAGAACGTCGTCTCGAAAGGCCAGTCATCCTCAGTCACAATGCTGTTATGGCAGAGCGGCCCCGCCCCGGAAACCGTCAAGCCGATGGTTTCCTCCGTTTCCGGACGGAGGGCTTGCCGGATGCACGGAAAAGCGGCGAATGCGAGACGCAGGACAGGAGTGAAAGCAATGGCAGGACAACGGGTAGCCGTAGTGACGGGCGCCAGCTCGGGTATCGGTCTGGAGATCGCGCGGGTGCTCGCGGCAGACGGCATGCGGGTGCTGTGCGTGGGCCGCAATCCGCTGCGCTGTGCCGCCGCCGAAGCGGATCTGCGCGCCGATGGCGGCGATGTGGAGATGCTGCGCGCCGACCTTTCGCTGTTGTCCGACGTCGACCGGCTGGCCGACGAGATCGCCGCCAGGACCGACCGGGTCGACGTGCTGGTCAACAATGCCGGGAGCATGGTCGCCGAACAGCAGATGACCTTCGAAGGCTACGAGGCGAACTTCGCGGCCAATTTCATCGGGCCTTTCGTGCTGACCGCACGCCTGCTGCCGCTCATGCGCAAGGCGGCGGAGGATGGCCCGGCGGGCAGCGTGCGGATCGTCAACACGTCCTCGGACGGGAGCGAGATGATCCCGACGCTCAACCTGTCCGACATGCAGAACCTCGAGAACTGGAGCCCCGGCGCGGCCTACTGCAGCGGAAAGCTGGCCAACGTGCTCCATGTCCGCGCGCTGGCGCCCCGGATCGCCGGGGACGGCATCGTCGCCCACGCCTTCCATCCCGGCACGGTCGACAGCAACTTCTTCTCGCACACCCCGCAAAGCGTGCGCGATGCCTATGGCGAGCAGCCCAAGCTGAGCAATGCCGAGGGCGCCGACACGGCCGTCTGGCTCGCGACAGCGGACGAACCGGGGCGCACGTCCGGCTTCTACTGGCACCAGCGCGCGCTGCGCGATCCCAATCCGATGGTGGAGGATGCGGCTTCCGTAGAGGCGTTCTGGCAGGCGGCGGAAGCGCTGGCGGGGCGGGCGGGAGTCTAGTGCAAGTATTGCCGGCGCAACAGGCGCCTGCTTTTCAACTTTTTAATCCGGCACCTGCCTTTCCGGAAGCGCCGACATTCACTTTCTGCGTAGAACTGCGGCGTAATCGAAAGTTGGCGAGGGGCTCATGGAACGACTTGAACGTAATGAACCATTTCCATCTGCCATGCAGGGTCGTTGGCACGATGGGGAAGATGCAGGAGCCGAGCTGATTATCGATGGCGGCGAGGTTCACTACCTAGGGCAGGCCACTCCTTATGATTACAAGGTGGTGGGAACGGACGATGATGCGCTCACCGTCAGCCTCAAGATAGACGATGAAGCTGGAGAAGATGACTTTCAGCGGTCACACATCACCGAATTGGTAATCACGCCAGAGGGCGATTTTCACGCTTATAACGTCAAATTTGCACGCCAGTTCGTTCGGGTTAGTGCCTGATTTTCAGGAACTAGAGTCTGTCCTGATTAGGCTGAATCGATTGGGGATTCCCAAGCGGGTCTGATTGTGATTCAAGCTGCTAGCTGGGCAGGAGGCCAGCAGCGATGGCACGAGCCTATTCTAACGATCTTCGAGAGCGAGTGGCGGCAGCGGTTTTGTCGGGCCGCTCCGGGCGCGAGGTTGCAGCAGCGTTCGGTGTGAGTGTTGCGAGCGCGTTGAAGTGGTCACAGCGGCTGCGCGATACGGGCAGCGCCGGTTCCCATCCGATGGGTGGCTACAAGCCGCGGGTTCTGGCGGATGAGCAGGAATGGATGCTGCTGCGACTTGAGGAATGCCCGCATCTGACGGTGCGGGGGCTGGCGATCGAACTGGCCGAACGCGGCTATCGGGTCAGCCCCAATACGGTGTGGTCGCTGCTGCGCAAGGCCGGCCACAGCTTCAAAAAAAAGCCTGTTCGCCAGCGAGCAGGATCGCCCGAAGATTGCCCGGCGGCGGGAGCAGTGGAAGAAGTATCAGGGGCGGCTTGATCCCAAGCGGCTGGTCTTCATCGACGAGACTTGGGCCAAAACCAATATGACCCCACTGAGGGGCTGGTCGAAGCGTGGCAGCAAACTCGTCGCGAAGGTCCCGTTCGGCAAATGGAAGACGCTGACCTTCGTAGCGGCGCTACGCTGTGACCGGATCGATGCGCCCTGTGTTCTCGATGGTCCGATCAACGGTCAGCTCTTCACCGCCTATGTCGAGCAATTCCTCGTGCCCACTCTGTCACCCGGCGATATCGTCATCATGGACAACCTCGGCAGTCACAAGGGCCAGGCCGTGCGCAAGGCCATACGCGCGGCGGGGGCCAAGCTCTTGTTCCTCCCGCCCTACAGCCCCGACCTCAACCCGATCGAACAGGTCTTCGCAAAACTCAAGCTGCTCCTGCGCAAAGCCGCAGAACGCACCATCGAAGCTACATGGCAGCGTATCGGAACACTGCTCGATGCCTTCCCACCACACGAGTGCGCCAATTACCTCAGAAATAGCGGATATGCCTCAATCTAATCAGGACAGACGCTAGGTGTCTGCTGCGCCCGAATTTCGGACGTTCAGCAGCGTCGGGCATACCGCAAGACCTGCCGGCTGCTCATCCAATCTTCGTCATTCCCGCGGAGGCGGGAATCAAGTCCCGGCGCGACGAATTTGTTATAGCCTCGGCTTATTGCATGATCCGCGGTGTAGGGTGTGATGTCGCCGCCACCCTTTGAATTAACCTGCTGAGCTCCCCTGGATTCCCGCCTTCGCGGGAATGACGAAGCGGGGGCTGCTTCCGCGACTTTTCTCAAAGCGATCTACTGTCCACGCATTCCTGCACCTGCCGCGCGTTCAGGTTGAATATTTCAGTCCCAGAGATCCGGGCGGCGCAGCATCAGCGCCTGCGCGAGGATTAGTGTCTTCGAGTCCGTCAGGTCCCCCGCCAGCACGAGATCGCGCAGACGGTCCAGACCCACCTCGTGGACGGTGATGCACTCGTTCTCGTCATGCGCGCCGCCGCCGTCGGCAACCCGGTCCTCGCTGGCATACTGGGCCAGATAGAGCGTTACGCGTTCGGTCGAGACCGGCGGCAGCGACCAGACGCAGGAGACGAATTCCAGTTCGGCAAGGCGCAGGCCGCCTTCTTCCATGGCTTCCTCGATGATGCGCTCTTCGGGGTCGGCGCCATCCAGATTGCCGGCGATGGCCTCGAGGATCGGGGCTTCATCGGCATGGAGCACGGCCGCGCGCGGCTGGTCGATGAGCATGCACATGCGCCGCTGTGGATCGTAGGGCAGGACCGCGACCGCAGAGCCGTTGTCGAGCAGGTGCCGTTCGGCGCGGCTGCCGTCGGGCATGTCGAGATCGAGCCGGAAGAACTTGTACCAGCCGTCATAGACCAGGGTGCGATCGGCAATGCGGGCGGTGTTCATAGCCCATTCGATAGCTGCCGAATGCCATGTTGCAAGTGCGAAATGAGCGACTGGTGCGACTCGCCTTCAGAGCTGTCTTGTCTGGTTCGGTGCCGACGGTTCAATTGCAGGCCATTAGGCGATTTCGACTTTTTTTCGGGCACTAAATCGGCTGGGGCGAGTTAATTGCACGATAACCAGAAAGATGGAGGTATTCGCCCATGACTGCTTATACAATCCACAGCAGCCGTCCGCACGAGTCGATCCTGCCGCGTTCGCACCGCGACGCGCACCAGCGCTTCCTCTCCTACGGACCGGTCCAGCCGATGGACGAGGAACGCGGGCTGCTCGCCCGCCTGTTCGACAAGCTGTTTTGAATTCGGCGCGAGGGGCGTTCGGGCAAGAACCGGCCGCGTATCTCGCGTTTCAATCGGTCCGCGCCGGACCTCCGCGCAGTCTATTCGCCGTGGCTGTGCGGAAACAGCGGCGCATCATGGTAACTTTCCCGTTCGACATACCCCGGTAGCAGTCCAAGCATGCGGTTTAATCGGATGTTTGGACGGCCGTGCGATGGTATGAACAATCGATTGAAAGGATCGATCGGATCGCAACGCGAGCGGGACGCCATGCAGGACGAACGGGAATTCGTGGACGTTGCGCGGACCTTGAAATCTCTGGCAACCGATCTCGAGGTACCCGCGGCGCCCGTGCTGGGCGCGCTTGCCCATCACGGCATCGAAGCCGCGCTCGATCTTCTTTCCGATTTGTCGAATTTGAACGCCAGCTGTGCCTTTTACCGCCACCGGGCTGGCTGGCGCGCGAAGCATGGGGGTGTCCCTATAGTGCACTGAAGGCCGCGAGACCTTCACAATGCGTACCTGCCCAGCTTTGCCGGCGCCGCTTCTCTACCCCTTAGGGAGCGGCGCCGTTTCAATTGCGTTCAGTCGAGATTGGGACGGAGCCAGCGTTCCGCGGTGGCCAGATCCACCCCGCGCCGTGCGGCATAGTCTTCCAGCTGGTCACGGCCGATGCGCGCGACGCCGAAATACTGGCTTTCGGGATGCGCGAAGTAGAAGCCCGATACTGCCGAGGTCGGCAGCATGGCCTGGCTTTCGGTCAGCGTAATTCTCGCATTGTCCTGCGCCTTCAGCAGATCGAACAGGATCGGCTTGAGCGAATGGTCCGGGCAGGCCGGATAGCCGGGCGCCGGGCGGATGCCGCGATACTGTTCGCGGATCAGCGCTTCGTTGGTCAGCTGCTCGCCGGGGGCATAGCCCCACAGCGTGGTGCGCACGTGCTGGTGCAGGCGCTCGGCGAAGGCTTCTGCGAAGCGGTCGCCTAGGGCCTTTAGCAGGATGTCCGAATAGTCGTCGTGTGCTTCCTTGAAGCGGGCGATGTGCGGATCGATGCCGTGGATGCCGACAGCGAAGCCGCCGAGCCAGTCGCCGGCCGGATCGACGAAGTCGGACAAGCAGAAGTTGGCACGGCCGCGCGACTTCTGGAACTGCTGGCGCAGCATGGGGAGGCGGGTGCCGTCGGCCAGCAGGATGTCGTCGCCGTCGCCGTGGCATTCCCAGAAGGAACACACGCCGCGCGCGGTGAGCCACTTTTCCTCGACGATCTGGTCGAGCATCTTCTGCGCATCGGCGAAGAGGTTACGCGCGCTTTCGCCCACGACGTCGTCTTCGAGGATCGAGGGATAGGTACCGGCGAGTTCCCAGGCACGGAAGAACGGCGTCCAGTCGAAGGTCTCGCGCAGATCGGCAAGATCCCATTCCTCGAAGACATGCAGGCCCGGCTGCAGCGGCGCGGGCGCCTTGTCGGCGAAGTCCGGCTTGTAGGCATTGGCGCGGGCCTCGGCGAGCGGGAGGACGTCCTTCTTGCCCTTGCCCTCGCGTGCCACGCGGACTTTCTCGTAATCGATTGCGACCGATTCGATATAGCCGGTCGCCTGCGTGTCGGAGAGCAACTGCGAGGCGACGCCCACCGCGCGGCTGGCGTCGAGCACGTGGATCACCGCGCCCTTGTAGGCCGGATCGATGCGCAGCGCGGTGTGGACCTTGCTGGTGGTCGCGCCGCCGATCAGCAGCGGGATTGTCATCTTCGCGCGCTGCATTTCCTCCGCCACGGTCACCATCTCGTCTAGCGAGGGCGTGATGAGGCCGGAAAGGCCGATGATATCGACGTCTTCCTTCTGCGCGGTCTCGAGGATCGTCGACCAGGGCACCATCACGCCGAGGTCGATCACTTCGTAGCCGTTGCACTGCAGGACGACGCCGACGATGTTCTTGCCGATGTCGTGTACGTCGCCCTTGACGGTAGCCATGATGATGCGGCCCTTGGTCTTGGCGCCTTCCGCCTTCTCCGCCTCGATATAGGGGATGAGGTGGGCGACGGCCTTCTTCATCACGCGCGCGGACTTCACAACCTGCGGCAGGAACATCTTGCCGCTGCCGAACAGGTCGCCGACCACGTTCATGCCGTCCATCAGCGGGCCCTCGATCACTTCGATCGGGCGCCCGCCGCGCTCGGCGGTGGCGGCGCGCATTTCCTCGGTATCCTCGACGACATAGGCGTCGATGCCTTTGACCAGCGCGTGTTCGATCCGCTTGGACACTTCCCAGCCGCGCCATTCCTCGGCGGCCTTTTCTTCGGCGACGGATTTGCCCTTGTAGCTCTCGGCAAGGTCGATGAGGCGCTCGGTCGCATCCGGACGGCGCATCAGGATCACGTCCTCGCAGGCCTCGCGCAGGACGGGGTCGATCTGGTCGTAGACGTCGAGCTGACCGGCGTTGACGATCGCCATGTCGAGCCCCGCGGGAATCGCGTAGTAGAGGAAGACCGAGTGCATCGCCCGGCGCACCGTCTCGTTGCCGCGGAAGGAGAACGAGAGGTTGGACAGGCCGCCCGAGAAGTGGACGTGCGGGCAGGCCTCGCGGATTTCCTTCACCGCCTCGATGAAGTCGAGCGCGTAGCGGTCGTGCTCCTCGATGCCCGTGGCGACCGCGAAGACGTTGGGGTCGAAGATGATGTCCTCGGGGGGGAAGCCGATGCCGGTCAGCAGCTTGTAGGCGCGCTTGCAGATCTCGACCTTGCGCTCCTTGGTGTCGGCCTGCCCCGTCTCGTCGAAGGCCATGACCACCACGGCGGCGCCATAGGCCATGCACTTGCGGGCCTGTTCGAGGAACTGCTCCTCGCCTTCCTTCATCGAGATCGAATTGACGATCGGCTTGCCCGAAACGCACTTCATGCCAGCCTCGATGACTTCCCATTTCGAGGAGTCGATCATGATCGGTACGCGCGCGATGTCGGGCTCGGCGGCTATCAGCTTGAGGTACGTCGTCATCGCCTCGACAGCGTCGAGCAGGCCTTCGTCCATGTTGATGTCGATCACCTGCGCGCCGTTCTCCACCTGCTGGCGGGCGACTTCGATGGCGGTGGGATAGTCGCCGGCCATGACCAGCTTCTTGAAGCGGGCCGATCCGGTGACGTTGGTGCGTTCGCCGATATTGACGAAGCGGGCGGAGGAGGGTGTCGCGGTCATGGTTGTGTCTCGTTGGATCAGAAGTTTGCTTCATCTGTCCATCCCACTTCGCTCATCCTGAGCTTGTCGAAGGATGGGGCTTCGACAGGCTCAGCCTGAGCGGGATTGGATGGACGGTTCGAGAGATGGCGGGGTGGCTGTCAGAGCGCAGGCCAGTACGAAGTCGTCGTAGGTCTTGCCGCCGACATCGAAGCGGCGGGTGCCGATCGTCTCGAAGCCGTGCTTGCGGTAATAGGCGAGGGCGCGGTGGTTATCGTCCTTCACGCCCAGCAGCAGGCGGGAATGGCCAGCTGCCGCCGCTTTTACGGCGTCCATCAGGCCCCCGGCGATGCCGCTGCCCTGAAAGCGCGAGAAGAGGTAGATGCGCTTGAGCTCGACATCGCCGTCCTCGGCCTGCGCCAGTTCCGGCCTGGCCAGCAGTGCGTAGCCGATCGGGGCGCCGCCCGGTTCGATCTCGGCAATCCACGCCTTCGCGCCTTTCGCGAAGTAGGCGCGATAGGCTTCGGCCGAATGCTGGCGGGCGCAGTGAAGGGCGATGCCCGCGCCATCGACGAGGCCAGCGAAGCTTTCGAGAAAGGTCGCGGCGCCGACAAGGGCGAGGGTATCGGCATCGTCCGGACCGGCAGGCCGGATGCGCCACGGAGCGGCGGTCATGGCAGGCGGTCTCCGTCTCAGGCCGCCATGATGAACGGTTCTAGGCCGGCAAGGCGCGTTACCGGCTCCAGCACGGGGATCTTGCGCGGGGCAATGCCCTGAACCGCTTTGGCCATGGCCGCGATGTGCGCCGGCGTGGAGCCGCAGCAGCCGCCCAGCACGTTGACCTGACCCGCTTCGGCCCATTCCTTGACGAAGTCTGCCGTCGTCTCGGGCTGCTCGTCGTAAGCACCCAGTTCGTTGGGCAGACCGGCGTTGGGGTAGATCATGATCAGCGTGTCGGCGATTTCCGAAAGCGTCTTTACATGCGGGCGCAGCTGGGTGGCGCCGAACGAGCAGTTGAGCCCGATGGTCAGCGGCTTGGCGTGGCGCACCGCGTGCCAGAACGCCTCGACCGTGTGGCCCGAGAGGTTGCGACCGGAAAGGTCGGTCAGCGTCATCGAGAGCATGATCGGCACGTCGCGGCCCAGCTCGGCTTCAAGCTGCTTGACCGCCATCACGCCGGCCTTGGCGTTGAGCGTATCGAACACCGTCTCGATCAGGATGAAGTCCGCTCCGCCTTCGACGAGCGCGGCGGCCTGTTCCTTGTAGACATCGACCAGCGTGTCCCAGTCGATCTCGCGGTAGCCCGGATCGTTGACGTCGGGGCTGAGCGAGAGCGTCTTGTTCGTCGGGCCGATGGCGCCGGCAACGAAGCGCGGACGGCCGTCCCTGGCCTGGAACTCGTCGGCGACGCGGCGGGCGGCCCCGGCCGATTCGATATTGATCTCGCGCACCAGATGCTCGGCGCCGTAGTCGGCTTGGCTGATGCGGTTGGCCGAGAAAGTATTGGTCTCGGCAATGTCCGCACCGGCTTCGAAATAGGCGCGGTGAATCGCCTCGGGCACTTCGGGCTTGGTCAGCGCGAGGATGTCGTTGTTGCCCTTCTGGTCGTGGCTCAGGCCCAGATTGCCGGCGTAGTCCTCTTCCTGCAGCTTCCAGCTCTGGATCTCGGTGCCGAAGGCGCCGTCGGTGATGAGGATGCGCTTGGCAGCCTCGGCGAGGAAGGTTTCGCGCGCGCTCATGCGGCAGTCTCCGTGGGGTTGGTTTTCGGACGCAGGCCAAGAAGCTGACAGATCGCGTAAGTCTGCTCGGCCTTGTTGAGAGTATAGAAGTGGAAGTCGCGCACGCCACCGTCGTAGAGGCGCTTGCACAAGTCGGCGGCGGCGACCGCGGCGACCAGCGCGCGCGGGCCGGGCCGGTCGTCCAGCCCTTCGAACATCGTTTCGAGCCAGCCGGGAATCTCGGTGTTGCCCGACATGCGGCGGATCGCGGCGAAGCTGGTCACCGGCATGATGCCGGGAATGATCGGCGCGTCGATGCCGGCGGCCAGCGCCTTGTCCATGAAGCGGAAATAGGCGTCGGTCGAAAAGAAGAACTGCGTGATCGCCCGGCTGGCGCCGGCATCGATCTTGCGCTTGAGATTGTCGAGATCGGCCTCGGGGCTGAGCGCCTCGGGGTGGATCTCGGGATAGGCCGCGACCGAAATGTCGAAATCGTGCCGCGCCTTGAGGCCCGCGACGAGATCGGCAGCGCAGGTGTAGCCTTCGGGATGCGGGACGAAGACGCCCTCGTCGGTCGGCGGCGGATCGCCGCGCAGCGCGACGATATGGCGCACGCCCGCATCCCAGTACTGGTCGACGATCTCGTCGATCTCACCCTTGCTCGCCCCGACGCAGGTCAGGTGCGCGGCGGGCACGAGATCGGTTTCGCGAACCAGCCGCGAAACCGTGGCGTGGGTGCGTTCGCGCGTCGAACCGCCGGCGCCATAGGTGACCGAGACGAAGTTGGGGGCAAGCGGGGCGAGCTGGGTGATCGAATCCCACAGCTGCGTTTCCATCTTTTCGGTCTTGGGCGGAAAGAACTCGAAGGAAACGGAAATATCGCCGGGAAGTTCTCCGAAGAGAGGCGTGTCGGCCGGTCGCTGGGCGGCGGTCATAGTGCAGTCTTTCCTTTTGGCGTTTTCGGTTTCGTCGCGGTCGGGCGCACGGAGCTTTCGCGGTGTGCCGTCCAGATTTTAACAGTGAGCGGATTGCCGGGCAGCGCCACGGGCGCCTGCGGCACGAGGCCGGCTTCGCTGAGCAGGGCCAGCATTTGTTCGTCGGAAAAGCCCAGGCGCGCGTGGGCGTGGCGCTCGCGCAGGTCCTCGCGCTCGTGCGCGGCCAGATCGACGATCGCGATTCGGCCCGAGGGGCGCAGAACACGCGCGGCTTCGGCGAGCACGGCCTCGGGCTCCTGCGCGAAGTGGAGGACCTGATGGAACAATACGGTGTCGAAAGCCTCTTCGGCGAAAGGCAGCGCACTGAAGTCGCCCTGCACCAGATCGACCTTGCTGGCGGGCAGGGCCTGCAGGCGGGCGCGGGCGATGCGCAGCATTTCCGGGCTCTTGTCGAGCGCGGTGACATGCGAGGAGCGGTCGGCCAGCAGTTCGGTCATGCGGCCGGTGCCGGTGCCGATGTCGAGCAGTGCCCCCAGGCCGCTGCCGTCGAGCGCCTCGATCAGCGCGGCCTCCACGGGCTCGTCGGCGCCGTGGAGCTGGCGTAGCGTGTCCCATTCGTCGGCATGGCGCGCGAAATAGGCTTGCGCGCTGGCTTCGCGGCCGGCGCGAATGGCGGCAAGGTGGCGCCTGTCCTCGGAGCAGCGGCTGGCGAAAGCGGCGTCCTCATCCTCGGCGAGCGCCAGCAGACGCGCGGCGGCCGTTCCGAGCGAAGGGGTGCCCTGTTCGCTGACGGCGCTTCTCAGGAAAACCCAGCTGCCTTCCTTGCGGCGCTCGGCCAGACCGGCGTCGCACAGGATTCGAATATGGCGCGATACGCGCGGCTGGCTTTGTCCCAGCACTTGCGCCAGCTCTCCCACCGCCAGTTCCATATGCGCCAGCAGACGCATGATGCGCAGGCGTGTGGGCTCCGATAGGGCCCGCAGGAGAGGGTCGATCCGCATGGGAGATCATATAAAGATATCTTTATATGTGTGCAACCCAAAGGAAAACGGCGGCTTTCGGGGGCTCTACTTCCTATTTGCGTTGCACCATTGTCTCGTCTAAAGAATGGCCCTGCAGGCTTGCCTGCAAGCGTTGGCCTGTGCGCCAAACAATGCAAGGGGATTCGCATGAAGAAGATTGCTTTCGCCGCGTTCGCGTCGGCTGCTGCTCTGTCGCTCGCCGCCTGTGGCGGTGAACCCGCTCCGACGGAAACCGAGTCGGTTGAGACCGTTCCTGACGCGATGATGACCGGTGACGCCACCGACATGCCGACTGAGGCAGCGTCCGAGGCGATGTAATCCGGCCAGGGGGCCGACTAGCCACACCGGCGCGTCGGCCCCCGCCGCTTTCCGCTCTGCTTCCGCTTCGCGGAGTAGTCGGAAAGTCCGTCTTATGACGGACGAAAGCCCTCCCCAGCGGGAGGGTTTTTTGTTTCTGCCGCGTATGTTGGCCTTGTGTTGCGGTGCGGGGGGTTTTTCGTTGCAACGGTCAGGGCCGCGGGGCATCACTTGCCCATGCCCGATACGCTGAAGATCGCTCTCGCCCAGCTGAACCAGTCGGTGGGAGACATGGCAGGCAACGCCAAGGGCGTGCTCGAGGCGCGGCGCAAGGCGCGTGGCAGCGATCTCATCGTCTTCCCCGAACTGCACCTCGTCGGCTATCCGCCCGAGGACCTGATTCTCAAACCCTCGCTGATCGAACGCGCCGCTGCGGAGCTGCAGAAGCTGGCCGAGGCGAGCGCGTCGGACGGTCCGGCGATGCTGGTCGGATCGGCTTTCGTCCTCGATGGTGCGTTGCACAACGGCGTTGCCCTGCTCGATCAGGGCAAGATCGCGGCTGTCAGGCTCAAGCACGAGCTGCCCAACTATGGCACCTTCGACGAGATGCGCCTGTTCCAGCCGGGGCCGCTGCCCGAACCCGTGATCGTGCGCGGGACCATGATCGGGGTGCCGATCTGCGAGGACATCTGGCAGCCCGAAGTCTGTCGGCACCTCGCCGATTTCGGCAGCGAGATCTTCATCTGCATCAACGGCAGCCCCTACGAGATCAACAAGGACGCCCTGCGAATCGAGGGCGTGGCCAAGCGCCGCGCGGTCGATACCGGGCTGCCGCTGGCCTACCTCAACCGAGTCGGCGGGCAGGACGAGCTGGTTTTCGACGGGGCGAGCTTCGTCGTGAATGGCGATGGCGGCCTTGCCGTGCAGCTGCGCGACTGGGAGGAGCAGGTGGTCGAGACCGCCTGGACCAAGACCGCGCAGGGCTGGCGCTGCGACCGCGGCATGGTGGAAACGCTGGCGACGCATCCCGAGGATATCTATTGCGCCATGGTGTTGAGCCTGCGCGACTACGTGAACCGCAACGGCTTTCCCGGCGTCGTGCTAGGCCTTTCGGGCGGGATCGATTCGGCGGCTTGCGCGGCCATCGCGGTCGATGCACTGGGCGCGGACCGGGTCTGGGGGGTGATGATGCCCTCGCGCTTCACCAGTCAGGAAAGCCTCGACGATGCCGCCGCCTGCGCCAGAGCATTGGGGTTCCGCTACACGGTCATGCCGATCGGTAGCGCGGTCGACGGGCTCGACGCCATGCTGGGCGAGGCGTTCGACGGCACGAATCGCGATCTGGCCGAGGAGAACCTGCAGGCACGAATCCGCGGCACCGCGCTCATGGCGCTGTCGAACAAGTTCGGTCCGATGTTGGTCTCCACCGGCAACAAGAGCGAGATGAGCGTGGGCTACGCCACGATCTACGGGGACATGGCCGGCGGCTACAATCCGCTCAAGGACGCCTACAAGATGACCGTCTGCGCCGTGGCTCGCTGGCGCAACAGCCACGTTCCGCGCATTGGTCTGGGCCCGGCAGGCCCGGTGATCCCGGAGAACATCCTCACCAAGCCGCCGACGGCGGAGCTGCGCGCCGATCAGCGCGATTGCGACAGCCTGCCGCCCTACGATGTGCTCGATCCTATCCTGCTGGGACTGGTGGAGCACGACAAGAGCGTGGAGCAGGTGGTCTTGGAAGGCTTCGATCGCGAGACTGTCCAGCGCGTGGAACGCCTGCTCCATCTTGCCGAATACAAGCGCCGTCAGGCCCCGCCCGGCGTCAAGCTGACAGCGCGCAATTTCGGGCGTGACCGGCGCTATCCCATCACCCACGCTTTTCGCAGCGGCTAGGCGCGGCCAGGTCCTGCAACCCGCCTGCGTCTGCGACAGCGGGGGGAACACCTCTCCTCCATCGGGGTTGAATCTCCATTCAACATTGCAGTGTCGAGTGCCGTCCGGCGCTTGCAGCCTGCGGCTCGACGGGAGTTCGCGTGAAAGTCAAAGCCTGTGCAACAATCCTGACATTCCTGCTGGTGGCCGGCTGCGGGAGCCAGTCCGACGCGGCCCCCACAATCTCTGCAGCAAACCTCAAACAGCAGGCTTCCGCGCCGGCGACACGCACATTCTACGAAAACCGAGGGTGGCAGGCCGCGTGGTCGGAGAAGGCCGCCGAAGAACTGAAGCGCGCTCTGGCCGGACGTGTGCGCAACGGGCTCGATCACATCCGCTTTCTGGAGAATGCGGGGCAGCAATCGGATGCGGCGCGCGACGTCGCGCTGACCAATGCTGCCATCACCTACGGCGAAGCCCTCGCCAGCGGGGCGGCCAATCCGCGCGATCTCTACGAGGTCTATACGATTCCCGTCGCGGAAACCGACATTCTCGCCGGGCTGCAGAATGCGCTCGACAAGGGCGAGGTTGGCGCCTGGCTCGCCAGTCTGGCGCCGCAGGACGATGAATACCGCAAGCTGTCGGAAGCTTACGCGAAACTCGCCAAGGCGGGTTCGGACAAGAACTGGCCGCAAGTACCCGAAGGCGATCTGATTCGGGCAGGAGACCATGACCCGCGCATTCCCATGATCGCTCGCGCTCTGGAGAAGTCAGGCTATTTCACCGCCGATGATGCTCCCCAACTGGCGGCCGTGCCTCAAGCCGCTGTACCTCAAGCCGCTGTACCTCAAGCCGATGGGCCCCAGGATCGCGGCGATGATCCGGCAACGCTCTATTCCCCGCGTCTGGAGCAGGCAGTGAAGCGGATGCAGGAAGCGCGCGGTCTCACGCAGGACGGCATCGTCGGTCCGGAAGCGATTGCCGAACTCAACCGGGGCCCGGCGGCGCGGGCGAAGGCGCTGGCCGTTGCGCTCGAACGGCGGCGCTGGCTCGATCGCAATCCGCCATCCCTGCGTATCGACGTGAACACGGCGGCAGCGCGCCTTCGTTATATCCGCGATGGCAAGGTGGTGGATGCGCGCAAGGCCATTGTCGGGCAGCCCGGCTGGGAGACGCCGCAACTGTCGGCGCCGATGTTCCGCCTTGTCGCCAACCCGACCTGGACTGTCCCGCGCTCGATCGAGAAGGAAGAGCTTGCCGGCCTCGGTGCCGCAGCCCTGCGTCGGCGCAACATGGTGCGGCGTGATGGCTGGATCGTGCAACAACCCGGACCTGACAACGCGCTGGGCCTCGTGAAATTCGACATGAAGGACAAGTACGCCATCTATCTGCACGACACATCGGCTCGATCGCTGTTCGACCGCAGCATGCGCCATCGCAGCCACGGGTGCGTACGCGTCGAGAATGCGCCGGGCTTCGCCGCGCGGCTCGCGCAGGACGAGGGGATTTCCGCCAAATGGCAGGAAGCCAGTGCCAGCGGGGAGGAGACCTTCGTGGACTTGCCGCAGAACATTACGGTGCGGCTGCTGTACCATCCCACTTTCGTCGACAGCGCCGGCAAGATTGTCTGGAAGCAGGACGCCTATGGTTGGAACCGCGCAATCGCCAAGCGTCTCGGTTTCGATTCGAGCGGAAAGCCGCGCGAAATCAGCGTTCCGCCCATCGATGACCTGGGGCCTTGACGCCCCGTTGCGATACGTCGGAAGAGAGTTCCCGGTATATTCGAATAATGCGATGGATCGTTTTATCGATGGGATAAACGACGGAAATCTGCGCCTTCTAAAGCTTAAGTTATCTTGAAGTATACGGTTCCGTGCCTTAGCTTCTGAGCCATAGGAATAACGGGATTCGGGTACAGCATGGAATTCAGTCGTCGCGTTTTCGTCGGCGGCGCAGTCACGACGCTGGCGGGTGTTACCGCGTCGGCCGTGATCGCTGCGCCGGGCAAGAAAGTTTTGCCGGTGGCCGAGGCCGCCCCGCCCAAAGCACCAGCAACGCCAAAAGCCGCGGACATGCCGCCTCTCTTGAAGGAGGCTCTCGCCGCACTCGACAGGCACGATCGCCGCGTCGGGCACCGCGACCGCATCGGGCTCGTCGATTTCACCGAGCATTCGAGCAAGAAGCGCTTCCAGCTTGTCGATGTCGCCAGCGGGCAGATCATCGGCTCCTATCTGGTGGCCCACGGCCGCGGATCGGATCCGGGGCATACCGGCTGGGTGAAGCGCCTGTCGAACCGGCCGGGTTCGAATGCCTCGTCCTGCGGCAGCTTCGTGATCGCCAATCGCTATTACGGCAAGCACGGCGCTTCGCGCCGGCTGATGGGCCTCGATCCGGAAAACAGCCTCGCGCTCGAACGGGCGATCGTCATTCATGGCGCGTCTTACGTCGACAGCAGCCTGATCCACTCGCAGGGGCAGATCGGCCGCAGTCTTGGCTGCTTCTCGGTCGAACAGAGCGAGATTGCCGCAGTTCTCGACAAGCTGGGTGAAGGCCGTCTGCTCTACGCGTCCGACGCGCGCGCCTGACCCTGAGAGCAAAGCGGATCGCGCCACAGCCGATCCGCCCGCAAGCGCCATTTGACGCGGTGCGCCGCGCGCCGTAATCGCGCGCTCCATGGTCACCACGCGCTTCGCCCCGTCGCCCACCGGGCACCTGCATGTCGGCAATATCCGCACGGCGCTGCACAACTGGCTGCTGGCCAAGCAGGCAGGCGGGCGATTCCTGCTGCGCATCGACGATACCGATGCCGCACGCAGCCGTGAGGAATACGTCGAGGCGATCCGCGCCGATTTGACCTGGCTGGGCCTCCATTCCGACGGCGAGGAGCGCCAGTCGGCCCGCTTCGAAAGCTATGAAGCGGACTTCGAGCGGCTGAAGGCGGCCGGACGCGTCTATCCCTGCTGGGAAACCCCGCAGGAACTCGAACTCAAGCGCAAGGTGCTGCTCGGGCGCGGTTTGCCGCCGATCTACGACCGCAGTGCGCTCGATCTGTCCGAACACGACAAGGCTGCCAAACTGGCTGCAGGAGACCAGCCCCACTGGCGCTTCCTGCTCGACCGCGACGAACAGATCGCATGGGAAGACGGCATTCGCGGGGCCCAGCATTTCGATCCGGCGATGATGTCGGACCCCGTTATCCGCCGCGCCGACGGGTCGTGGCTCTACATGCTGCCTTCGGTCATCGACGACATCGCCATGGGCGTTACCGACATCCTGCGCGGCGAGGACCATGTCTCGAACACCGCCGCGCAAGTGCAGATGTTCACTGCGCTGGGTGCACCGGTTCCGCGCTTCGCGCACGAGGCGCTGCTGGTCGGTACCGAAGGCAAGCTTTCCAAGCGGCTCGGTTCGCTGGGCGCGTCGCATTTCCGCGAGGCCGGGATAGAGCCCGAGGCCCTCGTGGCGCTGCTGGGGCGGCTGGGGACCTCCGATCCTGTCGATCCGGCCCTGCGGCTGGACGATCTCGCCGCCGGGTTCGACCTCTCCCGCTTTGGCCGTGCCCCCGCCCGCTTCGACGAGGCGGAGCTGGAACGCGTCAATGCCGCCGTGGTCCATGGCCTGCCGTTCGAAGCGGTTGCCGATCGCTTGCCCGAAGGCATGGATGCCGCGGCCTGGGAAACGGTGCGACCCAATCTGGCTCATGTCCATGAGGCCGCCGACTGGTGGCGCGTCGTAACCGGCCCGATCGCGGCCCCCGAATTCTCCGAAGACGACCGCGCCTATCTCGCCGAGGCCGCGACGACGCTCGAAGCGCAGGAATGGGGTGCGGATATCTGGAAGGCGCTGACCGGTGCGCTGAAGAGTGCGACCGGGCGCAAGGGCAAGGGCCTGTTCCTGCCGCTGCGCCAAGCGCTCACCGGCATGGACCACGGCCCCGACATGGGCGCGCTGCTTCCCTTGATCGGCCGCGACGCGGCGCTGGATAGGCTGCGCGCGGCTGGGTGAGCTTTTGTTCACTTGCACCGGAAGTCGCCACGCTTACTTCTGGTGCGAGAGAAAGAAGCGCGGGGCCCGATGTTACCATTTTCCAATATGCTGAGCGGTCTATGCGTTCTGGCACTGGCTTTGCTGCTCTGGGTACCCGCCAGTCCACCGGCGCTGGCCGTGCGCCGCACTTTCGTCATGCCGCTCGCCAGATGGCTCAATGCCTTTCATCGCGGGCACGGCCTGCTTCTGCTTGCGGCTTTGGCGATCTTGGCGCTGGCCGTGTTCTTCCTCGATCAGGAAGCCATGCATATTCTTGCTATGGCAGCTCCGGAATACATGACCTGGGCCAGTACCTTCGAAGCGGCGATCTGGGTCGATGCGTTGGTGACCACCCTGCTTGTGACCAGCGGTTTGCGTGCGAAGGCTGGGCTGGCCGTTTTGCGTTCGGCGACGTGCCGGACATTTCGCATCCGGTTGCGCGATAAAGGACACCGCAGGACTGTCAGGCCGCGCCGCGTGCGTCCCGATGCTGCGAACGACGATGATGGCGGACGACGGTCCCTCCCGCGAGCCGCTTGACCGCGATCAACGACTATTCTTGTCGTTGCCCTAACTTCACGCTCACCAAGGGTTTCAGGGGAGCGTAGTCATGCGCTTTGTGATTGTTGTGCTGGCCATTCACGCCATTGCGATGACGGTGCTGATGGGCGTCGGCGTCACGGCGGTGCTGGCGGCAGGCCTGCCTGGTTCCAGGCCGATCCTGATTGCCGCGGGCGCCGGCTTCCTGCTGGCCGTGCCGGTGACTTGGGTGGTTGCACGACTGATTCTGGCGAAAGCTGCGAAGAGCTAGACGCAGGTGTCCTTCGCCGAATGCGCGCCGTGCGCGGGATGCTATGGGGGCTTCCCGCGCGCGGCGTGTTGATTCCTACTCCATGAACCAGCCGTGGCTGGCGATCAGCGACTGGCCGGTCAGCGCGTTGGTCTCGAAAGCCGCGAAGAACAGCGCGACATCGGCAATGTCCTCGACCGTGGTGAACTCGGCATCGACGGTCTGGCCGAGCATGACCTTGGAGATCACTTCCTCTTCGGGAATGCCGAGCTCCTTGGACTGTTCGGGGATCTGCTTGTCCACCAGCGGCGTGCGCACGAAGCCGGGGCAGATCACGTTGGTGCGAACGCCCTTGGGGCCTGCTTCCTTGGCGATCACCCGGTTCAGGCCGAGCAGGCCGTGCTTGGCGGTGACATAGGCGCTCTTGAGCTTGCTCGCTTCCTTCGAGTGGACCGAGCCCATGAAGATGATCGAGCCCGAACCCTGCGCGTACATGTGCGGGATCACGGCCTTGGAGGTGAGGAAGGCGCCGTCGAGATGGATGGCGAGCATGTTCTTCCAGTCGGCGAACGCGAACTCCTCGATCGGATTGACGATCTGGATGCCGGCGTTGGAGACGAGCACGTCCACCGTACCCCAGGCATCGACGACCGACTGGACGCCCGCATTCACCTGCTCTTCGCTGGTGACGTCCATTTCCACGGCCATGGCCTCGGTGCCGAACTTGGCCTTGATGTCGTCGGCGGCGGCCTGCGCGGCTTCCATCTTGATGTCCGCAATCGCGACCTTGCCGCCTTCGGACGCATATTTGTGCGCGATGGCATTGCCGATTCCGCTGGCCGCACCGGTTACGATGCAGACCTTGTCCTTGAGTTTCATGCTTTCTCTCCGTTGGATGCGGTCGGTGCCAGACGGTCCCCGGCCAGGTCGAAGGTAACTATTTCATCGGGCTCCAGAGCCCTGTTCGTCCACTCGGGATGATCGAGCGAATAGAGCGCATCGGCATGTCCCGCCGCCCAGTGCTCCTCTACCGTCATGCGCGAGAATTCGTAGTCCTTTGAATTGGTCTCGTAGCCGCGCGGACGGTTGATCAGATGCATGATCGCCACTGCACCCTCGGCGTGGTGGTCGAGCAGCGCGGCCAGGTCGGGATCGTCGCGCAGCTCTTCGGGGATCTTGTGCGAAAGACGGCGCGCGGCGGCGCACATCTGCTGCATCTTGCGCGAGAGATCGGTGCCGAGACGCGTGCGGCTGGAATAGCGGATGTCCTTCACACGCTGATCGACGTCGGCCAGCGTTCGCGGCACGATCCCGCGCGAGGAGAACAGGTCCACCTGAAACGCCGTCATCTCGCAGGAAGAGCGGTTGTCGAGCACGTATTGTAGCGGCGTGTTCGAGACCAGGCCGCCGTCCCAGTACCATTCGCCGTCGATCTCCACCGGCGGAAAGCCCGGGGGCAGGGCCCCGCTCGCCATCACGTGTTCGGGGCCGATCTTGCGCCGGGTGTTGTCGAAATAGGCGAAATTGCCGGTGAGCATATTGACCGCGCCGACGCTGAAGCGGGTGACGCCCCGGTTGATCCGGTCGAAGTCGACGAGATCGAGCAGCGTATTGCGCAGCGGCGTGGTGTCGTAGAAGCTCAGTTGTCCGAGCTCGGCTGGCCATTCAGGCAGCGGCATCGGAAAGCGCGGATTGAAGAAGCCGGGGATGCCCACACTCGCGGCATAAAGCGCCGATATTTCGTTGAACGTCCGGCGCGCGAAGCCGATGGGCTCGTCCAGCCGGTACTGAAGTTCGCGCGACGAGAGCTCCCAAAAACGGCGAAGCGCGGCGACACGGTCCTGCGGGGCATTGCCGGCGATGATCGCGGCATTGACTGCGCCGATGGAGATACCCGCGACCCAGTCGGGCTCCAGCCCATGCTCTGACAGCGCCTCATAGACTCCTGCCTGGTACGCCCCGAGCGCGCCGCCGCCCTGGAGGACAAGGACGCATTGCGCGTTGGCGGGACGGTCGGATTGAGGAGCGTTCATCGCGGGATCCTGCACAGTGGGGAGGGGGGTGGCACTGAGCATGCTGCAATGCAACACATGGGGTCGCGCGCGGTTCCTTTCAACGATTACAATCTATGGCTTCGTATCAGGCTGCGACCTCTTCCACCGTCTGCTCGCTGGTGGCTTCGAGCAGACGCCGTTCCAGAGTCTTGAGACGGCTGGTGGAGGTCAGCTTCTCGCCCAGCAGGTCGGTGACGTAGAACGTGTCCGCCGCGCGCTCGCCATAGGTGGCGATATGCGCCGAATGAACCATCAGCCGCGATTCAAACAGCGCGTGGGCCAGCCGGTTGAGCAGCGCCGGGCGGTCGCGCGCGTTGACTTCCACGACGGTGAAGCGGTTGGAGGCCTTGTTGTCGAACAGCACCCGCGGACGCACGTCGAAGGCATCGGCGCGCGGGCGCGCATCGGGCTTGGCCACCAGCTGGGGCAGGATCTTGATCCGGTTGGCGAGAGCATTCTCGATCGAGGTCCGCAGCCGTTCAAGCTGGGCTTCCTCCATGAAGGGCCGCTCGAGCGGGTCCTGCACGAGGAAGTTGTCGACCGCGCGCCCCGTGCGGGTGGTGTGGATGCGCGCGTCGATGATGTTGCCGCCGGCCAAGTGGATGCCGCCGGCGATGCGGTAGAACAGGCCGGGATGGTCGGAGGCGATAACCGTGACGAGCGTCGCGCCGTGGATCGGCTGATATTCGGCGTGGATCGAGAGCGGATGGCCCAGTTCCTCGGCCGCTTCGAGCTGGGCGAGGTTCTTGGCGATGACGTCGTCGCTTTCGGCGATCCAGTAGGCATCGACGAACTTGGTGCCGACCTTGGCCACCAGCGCTTCGTATTCGGGGCTGATCGCGGCGACGGCGGCCTTCTTGGCGGCAACGCGCTTTTCGCGACCGAACTCGGCATGGCCCAGACGCAGCCGCTCCTCGGACGCGGCGTAGAGTTCGCCGATGAGCTGTCGCTTCCACGAGTTCCAGGTTCCCGGCCCCACCGCGCGGATGTCGACGATGGTGAGCAGCGTCAGCTGGCGCAGCCGGTCGAGCGACTGCACGACCTTCACGAAGTCCGCAATCGTCTTGCTGTCCGACAGGTCGCGCTTGAAGGCCGTGGCAGACAGCAGGAGGTGCGAGCGGACCAGCCAGGAAACCAGTTCGGTCTCTTCCTCGTCCAGTCCGAAGCGCGGGCATAGCTTGAGCGCGATTTCGGCGCCGAGCACCGAGTGATCGCCGCCGCGCCCCTTGGCGATGTCGTGCAGCAGCACCGAGGCATAGAGCGCGCGGCGCGAGCGCACCTTGTGGACGATGATATGTGCAAGCGGGTGGTCCTGTTCGAACTCTCCCTTCTCGATCTTCGACAGCAGGCCGATGGCGCGGATCGTATGTTCGTCCACCGTATAGTGGTGATACATGTCGAACTGCATCTGGGCGTTCACGCGCCCGAATTCGGTCACGAAGCGGCCGAACACGCCCGCCTCGTTGAACCAACGCAGCGTCATCTCGGGATTGTTGCGGCTGGTCAGCAGATCCATGAACAGGTCGTTGGCGCGCTTGTCGTTGCGGACGTGTTTCTTGATGAGAACCGCATCGCGCGAGATCAGCCGCATGGTCTCCGGATGAATCTCCAGCCCTTCCTTGTCGGCAATCACGAAGATCTCGATCATGCGGACCGGGTCGCTCTTGAACCAGTCGTCCGACGGCGCCTTGATGCGGCCGCCGAAGACCTTGTAGCCCTTGATCACGCGTTCGCGCGCCCGGAAGCCGGCCAGAAGACCGCGCGGCTGCTTCTTCGCGAACTGCTCGTCGAGCTGGGCGAGGAAGACGCCGGTAAGGTTGCCCACCACTTTCGCCTGCAGGAAGAACATCTGCATGAACCGTTCGACCGCACTCTTGCCCGGGCGGTCGGAGAAATTCATCCGCGCGGCCACTTCGCGCTGCATGTCGAAGGTGAGGCGGTCCTCGGCGCGCTTGGTGATCGTGTGCAGGTGGCAGCGCACGGCCCAGAAGAAGTTCTCGGCGCGGCGGAACGCGAGGTATTCCTTGCGCGTGAGCAGGCCGACCGAGACCAGCTCCGAAGGGTCGCGCACCTTGTGGATGTACTTGCCGATCCAGTAGAGCGTGTGCAGGTCGCGCAGGCTTCCCTTGCCTTCCTTCACATTGGGTTCGACGACATAACGGCTGTCGCCCATGCGCTTGTGCCGTTCTTCGCGCTCGGCCAGCTTTTCGGCGACGAACTGGCGCTCGGTCCCGGAAACGACGTCCTTCCAGAAGCGGTCGCGGGCTTCCTCGTAGAGGTCCTGATCGCCCCAGACATAGCGTCCTTCGAGCATGGCGGTGCGGATCGTGAGGTCGGACTTCGACATGCGGACCATGTCGTCGAGCGAGCGGCTCGAATGGCCGACCTTCATGCCGAGGTCCCACATGAAGTAGAGCATTGCCTCGATCACCTGCTCGCACCAGGGCGTGTTCTTGATCGGGGTGAGGAAGGCAATGTCGACGTCGGAATGCGGCGCCATCTCACCGCGGCCATAGCCGCCCACCGCCATGACCGTCAGCCGTTCGCCCTTGGAGCGGTTGCTGACCGGATAGACATGGGCGACGACGTGATCGTGGATCACGCGGACCAGCTGGTCGGTCAGGAAGGCCTGTGCTTCGGCCACTTCGTGTCCGGCCGAAGGCTTGTCGATCAGGCGGCGCGCAATCTCGAGACGGCCCGCATCCTGCGCATCGCGCAGCAGATCGACGATATGCTTGCGTCCCTTGCTGCTGCCGTGTTCGGCGACGACGGTCTCGATGCGTTCGACGAGATCGCGACGGTCGATCACGCTGCGGGGCGAGGGAATACGGATCACGCTGTTCATGGCTCGCGGCTTCTAGACGGTCGCCATGGCTATTGAAAGGCAGGCAAGGCGATCATCGCGGATCGCGGCCTTCGGCGAAGCGCTGCACAAAGCACGGCATCGGACAAAAAACGCGGCTACCATCGCGCAGCAGGCTATGCCAGAAGGCGCCGATAATCGAGCCGCGGGAACAGCCGGGCTCCAACGAAAAGCCAGCGAGGTCGAAAACTTGTCCCTGATACCTCTGGCCGCAGCGGCCGCGGCCCAAGTGCACAAGCCCATCTACTGGGTGGACCTGCATCTCTCGAACTACCTGTTCAAGATCGGCAGTTTCGAACTGCGCTGGTACTCGCTGGCCTACCTTGCCGGCATCGTGCTGGGGTACTGGCACCTCACGCGCATGATCAAGGCACCCGGCGCGCCGATGGCGCAGCGCCATGCCGACGACCTGTTCTTCTACTGCACGCTCGGCATCATCCTGGGCGGCCGTCTGGGTTATGCGACCTTCTATACCGGTGGCAGCTCGAACGTGCCCAGCATGTGGCTGCACCCGACCGAGCTGCTCCAGCTCTGGCATGGCGGCATGAGCTTCCACGGCGGTCTCATCGGCGTACTTCTGGCCCTCGCCTGGGTTTCCTGGCGCGGCGGCCTGAACTTCCTGCGCGTGGCGGACTACATCGCCGTCTGCGTGCCGTTCGGCATGATGTTCGGGCGGCTCGCCAACTTCGTGAACGGCGAGCTGTGGGGCCGCGTCACCGACGCCAGCGTGCCCTGGGCGATGGTCTTCCCCGATGGCGGCCCGCTGCCGCGTCACCCCAGCCAGCTCTACGAGGCCGGGCTCGAAGGCCTGCTGATGATCGTGATCATGCTCCTGCTGTTCTGGAAGACGCGTGCGCGGTTCCGGCCCGGTCTTCTCGTTGGCGTGTTCACGGTCGGCATCGGCTGCGCGCGCTTCATCGTCGAGTTCTACCGTCAACCCGATGCCCAGCTTGCCGAGTTCGCGCGCAACACCGGCCTTTCGATGGGCCAGTGGCTGACGATCCCGCTGATCGCGCTGGGCCTGGTCTTCGTGCTGCGCGCGCTGATGAAACCGGCGCTCGCCAGCGGCCGGCCACCGAGCGCCGCGGCTGCCTGATGGAACAGGGCGCCGAACCGCTCTCGGCCATTTTCCAGCGGCTGATCGCCAATTACGGGCCGATTTCGCTGTCACACTACATCGGTGAATCCAACGCCCGGTATTATGCCGGCAAGGACCCGCTGGGCAGCGGCGGCGACTTCATCACTGCGCCCGAAATCAGCCAGATGTTCGGCGAACTGATCGGCCTGTGGCTCGCCGACATCTGGATCCGCGCGGGCCGCGACGAAGACGTGCACTACGTCGAGCTGGGACCGGGCCGCGGCACATTGGCGCGCGATGCCTTGCGGGCGATGAAGCGCTACGGGCTTGAGCCCAAGGTCCACTTCGTGGAAAGTTCGACCGCGCTCAAGGACATCCAGCTCGCCGCCGTGCCGCAGGCCTACTGGCATCACGACGTCTCGAGCCTGCCGCTGTACGGACCGATGCTGGTGGTCGCCAACGAGTTCCTCGACGCGCTGCCGGTTCGCCAACTGGTCATGACCGCGCAGGGCTGGCGCGAGCGCATGGTAGGGCATCAGGACGGACGCTTCCTGCCCGTCGCCGGCGACAAGCCGATGGATGCGGCTGTCCCCGCCGAGCTGAAGGCGCAGCCCGAAGGGACGCTGCTCGAGACTTGCCCCGGGGCTTCGGCGGTCGTTTACGAGATCGCCGGGCGGCTCGTCGATCAGGGCGGCGCAGCGCTGTTCATCGATTACGGGCACGTCCACATGCGCACCGGCTCGACCCTGCAGGCACTGCGGGCGCACACCAAGGTCGATCCGTTCGCCACGCCGGGGGAGGCGGACCTGACCTGCCACGTCGACTTCGCGGCCATGGCCAATTCCGCGCTTTCGCGGGGCGCGCGGCATCTCGGCACCGTCACGCAGGGCCGGTTCCTGCGCGAACTCGGCATAGAGACCCGCGCCGAGAACCTTGCCGCTTTCGCACCGCAACATGCAGCTGCTATACAGTCGGCCAAGGATCGGCTGATCGCGGAGGGACAGATGGGGGCTTTGTTCAAGGTGATGGGGCTGGCTTCGCCCGACTGGCCCGACGGCGCCGGTTTCTGATGGCGTCCAGAACGCCGTCTCTGGCCCCCGACAGGCTGGAGAAATCGCTCGGCGGCCTTGCGCTCGTCATGCTCGGCTTCGTGATCGCGGCGGTGCTGCGCGGCAGAAGCGAATGGAGCCAAATTCCCGCCATCGTCTGGATACACCTGGCCACCATAGCCGTGGCGCTGGTGCTGACACCGGTACTGCTCTGGCGTGCGCGGGGGACGCGGGCGCATCGCCAGCTTGGCTATGTCTGGGCCGGCGCCATGTTCCTGACCGCGATCGACAGCCTGTTCGTCCGGCTGATCAACCCCGGACAGTTCAGCTACATCCACGCGCTGTCGATCCTGACGATCGTGCTGGTTCCCGTGCTCCTCCTCGCCGCGCGCAGTCACAACGTTTCGCGCCACCGCCGGACTGTGCGCGGTCTGATCATCGGCGCCCTGCTGATCGCGGGGTTCTTCACTTTCCCCTTCGAGCGGCTGCTAGGGCACTGGCTGTTCGGGTGATGGCTGCTGATCCTCCCTGTTCCGCATGCGGAATGGGGAGGTGGCAGCGGCGCAGTCGCTGACGGCGGGGTTTTCTACCCCTCCACCCCTCGCTGCGCGAGCGGTCCTCTTTCCCATCGCTTCGCGACAGGGAATATTTGCCGAAGGTTAGCCGCCCACTTTCACGGTGCGCTCTTCCTCGGGAACCTTGCGCACCGGCACGGCCGCGATCCATTGCTGGAAGGCTTCGTTGTCGATCATGCCGCGCACCCTGTCGGTGCCCTGCTTGAACGTGGAGAAGCCGTCGCCGCCCTCGGCTAGGAAGTTCACCACGGTCACGCGGTAATCGGTCGTCGGGTCGACCATCTCCCCGTTCAGCGTCAGCGAGACGAGGCGGCTGCCCGAGGGGCGGCTCATGTCGTAGCTGAACTGGAGCCCGCCCGAAGGCGCGAGCACTTGCTTCACGCCGTCATCGTCGAGCCCTTCTTCGATCACGTCATAGATCTGCGAGCCGTTCAGCGTCATCGTCACGAGGTCGTTGTTGAACGGCTGGACCGCATAGATCTGGCCGAAGGTCACCGTGCCGTCCGGCGACGGGTCGAGCGGGGCGCGAATGCCGAAGGGGTTGGTGAAGGCGATCTGCGCGCCCGCCTTCCTGCTCGCGGCGAGCTGGGCATCGGCGATCAGGTTGCCCAGCGTGCCGCCCTGCAGGCTCTCGCTAGAAGGTTTGGCGGCGGGGCCGGAGATCTTGCCGACCGGACGCGCGATGAGGTCCTTCGCATCCTCCACATAGGCCGCGACGTACTTCGCCACGTTCCTGTCCGCGCGGAACCGCGGGTAGAGGCGCGTGTTGGGCACATCACCGCGGCCACTGGTATAGCCGACCGACTGCACGATCACGTTGTGCGCCTTCTTGGCGATGACGCGGTTCTTGGCCGGATCGATGGTCAGCGTGATGTCGGTCACCAGCTTGCCGTAGACGCCCGCACTGGTCAGCAGGATCTGCGATCCGTCACCGCTCTGGCCGTAGTGGCACACGTACTGCCAGTGGGTATGGCCAGAGACGACTAGGTCGACGCCGGGCTTGAGCTTGTCGAGGATCGGCGTGATGCCGCCGACAAGGTCCTCGCAGCTGTCCGGTTTGCCGGGCTTGGTCACGCCGCCCTGGTGGATCAGGACGACGACGGCATCGGCGCCTTCCGCCTTGAGCTTGGGGACTTCGCGGTTGATGGCCTCGGCCTCGTCGCCGAAGGTCAGGCCTTTGACCTCATCGGGCGAGACCAGCATCGGTACGTCCTGGAGCGAGAGGCCGATGAAACCGACAGTGACCTTGTTGGCGCCGCGCCCGAAGCTCTTGAGGCCGGTCGCGGGAAACAGCGTGCTGCCGTCGGGCTTGTAGGTGCTGGCGGACAGGTACTTGTACTTCGCGCCCTGGAACTGTTCCAGCTGGCACGGCTGGAGGCGTGTGTTCTTCTCGCACCCGCCGTTCTGAAGGCGCTGCAGTTCCTTCCACCCACGGTCGAACTCGTGGTTGCCCACCGCGTTGAAATCGAGCCCGATGCGGTTCATCACGCCTACGGCGGGCTCGTCGAGATGGAGCGAGGACGCGAGCTGCGATGCGCTGGTGAGATCGCCGGCGGCGACCACGACATGGTTGCGGTGCCCGGCCTTGAGCTTGTCGACGGCGGAGGCCAGCCAGGCGGCACCGCCCGCCGGAACCGGGACCGTCCCGCCCTTGCCATCGGGCGCGGCGACGGCGGCCTTGGGCGGTTCGAGCGCGCCGTGGAAGTCATTGATGGCGATGATGCTCACGTTAACGGCATGCGCGGGCGGCGCCGAGGCGCGGTGCGCCGCTTGCGGCGTGGCGCAGGCGGCGAGCAGGGATAGGGCGGCGAGGGGGGCGGAGCGAGTCAGGGCCTTGGCAATCATGGAGCCGCTCTATCGCATCGGAACATGACGCTCCAGCGACCAAATTGTCCACGCCGTGGTGCCGTTTCTAGGGCCCGCCTTGTTCGAGCGCGTGCATCTCTTCATCCGACAGCCCGAAGTGATGGCCGACTTCATGGATGACGACGTGGGTCACGAGATCGTCCAGCTGCACACCGGTGGCGCGCCATTCGGCCAGAAGCGGCTGGCGGTAGAGCGTGATACGCGGGGGGAACTGCCCGGAAATCCAGACCGATTCCTCGCTCATCGGCCGGCCGTGATAGAGCCCGGTCAGCTGGAAGGGATCCTGCAAGCCGACCGCGGCCAGCGTTTCGGCGTCGGCAAATTCCTGAACATGCACCGTGATCCCGTCGAGATGCTCCGCGAACGGCTCTGGAATGCGCGCGAAGGCGGCATGGGCAAGCGCCTCGAAGTCGGCGGTGGTTGGAGTCGATCCGATGTGGCGGGTCATGGCCGCGATCCTGCCACGACATCGCCTGTTCGAGAACCGGGATTATAGGCTTGGTATGTTGAAGTGTCGCAAGCCTCCGGCCCGCTCGATCGCCGCCTGCACATCGTCCCGGTCCCGTACCCGCGCGAGCACGGCATCTTCGGGGTCGACGGGCATCGTCTCTGGGGTAGGCTGGTAGTAGCTCAAATCCACCAGAGCCTTCGTGCGGTCATCGGAATCGTCCAGTCGCCTGATCAGCAATGCTGCGGCCGCATCCTCATTGCCTGTGCACAGATAGAGCTGCGTGAGCGATCTGCTGGATACATCCTCGTGTGCCTCGGCCCAGGCGATGTCCTTCGCCGCCGCCGCTTTGTGATCGAGCGCCCACGACGCGCAGCCATGCGCCAGATGATAGGTCATCTTGCCATAGGGGCTGGCATAGTCGTCAGCCTCTATGTCTATCGTCTCCAGCGTTTCGAGCACGGCCTTGTTGTCCCCGAATTTTCGCTGGATGAAGGTAACGTTCAGAACCTGGCTCACGTTGCGGCCGGTTACTCCGTCTTCTCCTTCGGCGATGGCCTGGCGATAGGCGGCCTGCGCATCGTCGTAGCGACCGAGCATGGTGTAGGCTTGGGCGAGGCTGTCCCACCACCAGTTGATCTGGTCATCGCGGTCGGAAAACTGCTTCTCGAGAATTCCGTAAGGCCTGGCCGCTTCCAGTGTCGCGAGCGACTTTGCACCTTCACCGAGCATCTGCTGGGCATCGGCAATGGCGATCGTGACTGAAAGCAGCGAAGGTTTCTCGCGCTCGATCTCCTTGAGCACCGAGATCTCGTTCTCCACCGCAGCGCGAAGATCGAAGTCGGCGGGGATCAGGGCGCGCAAATCGGTATCGAGGCTGGCATCCCGAAGCGCTTTTGCATTGCGCAGCCTTGCCAGAACCGACTTTGCGCCTTCCGCGTCGCCGGCGCGGGCGAGTATGGCCGCGTGGGCATAGCGCATCCAATCATACCCCAGCTGCGTCCTTGCTGGTGCGAAGTCCTCGCGGGAGATGAGCGCGAGGTAGCGTTTGCGCACGTCGCTGTCTTTGTCCTGCTTGGCGAGCCTCTGGTTGAGAATGAACATCCACTGTTCGTCGAACAGGTCGCGCCCGACGACCAGCATGGAGGGATCGCGCGCTTGCACGCCCTCCAGGGTTGCGACAGCGTCCTCGTATGCCCCCAGCTGCATGTCGATGGCGAAGCGCAGGTTCCAGATTTCGGCCGGTGCTCCGGGGAGTTCGGTCAACGCCCGCCCGCGTGAGGTAGCCCTCTCGGTATTGCCGGCGCTCGCTTCGCAGACGGCGCTCATGGCAAGAAAGGGCCGTCGCGCCGATGCGGCCAGCGCATCGAAGCCGCTGCTTTCGATGATGGGGGTCACCAGATCGAGAGTGCCCGGACAGTCATCGGCTTCGTAGGCTTGCTGGGCCGCCTGCAAGACCTGAACGAGGGAATTGTCCGGCATCTTGCGTGCCATGGCCTGGGGGGCGAAACCCAATGCCAGAGCAGTCAGCGCCAGCCCAAGTGTCTTTTGATTGCAGAAGACCTTGGCCAGACCAGACCGGTCCGCGCTGTTGCCAGAATCCATTCGCTATCCCTTTGCCCCGTTCACGCCAAGTGCATGAAAACGGGGCAAGTCTATTGTCGGCAAAGCTTCGTGTCAGCCGTTAAAATTCCGCAATGGGACCGTGGTCTGGCGCCGGAAATCAGACGTCCAGGTTCGCCACGTTGAGCGCGTTTTCCTGGATGAAGTCGCGGCGCGGTTCGACGATGTCGCCCATCAGGCGGGTGAAGATCTCGTCGGTCACGTCGGCGTCTTCCACCTTCACCTGCAGCAGCGCGCGGTTTTCCGGATCGAGCGTGGTTTCCCAAAGCTGCTCGGCGTTCATTTCGCCAAGACCCTTGTAGCGCTGGATCGACAGGCCCTTGCGCCCTGCAGCGATCACTTGTTCGAACAGCTGGCTGGGCCGGGTAATCGAACCGGCTTCGGCAGAGGGGCGGGTGGCTGCGACTTCCTCACCCTCGTCGCTTTCCGCTTCTGGCTCGGTGGTTTCGGTACCTGCGCGCACGAGGCGGGCGGTCCCCTCGTAGACATCGGCATTCTCGGCGGCGAGGCGGGCGAGCTTGCGTGCCTCGGCGCTGGTGAGGAAGGCAGCTTCGACCTTGTGGTGATCGGTGACGCCGCGCCACAGGCGCTCGACCTCGACATTGCCGTCGTCGGTCATGCCGACGGACCACTTGGCCTCGCTGTCGGCGCGGTCGAGCCACAGCGTCGTCTTGTCGAGCGCGGCATGGCGATCAGCCGCGGAAAGGTCCGGAGCCAGCGCGCCGGCCAGCGCCAGAGCCTCGATGATCACCGGATCGTAGCGGCGGGGCACGAAGGCCATGAGGTTGCGCATGCGGATCGCATGTTCGACCAGCGCGGCGAGATCGGGCCCGCTGCGCGCGCCGCCGGCGGTCTCCAGCACGCGCCCGTTGAGCCCGCCTTCGACCAGATAGCGGTCGAGCGCGGCCTGGTCCTTGAGGTAGACCTCGCTGCGGCCCTTGGCGACCTTGAACAGCGGCGGCTGGGCGATGAATAGGTGCCCGGCACGGATGATCTCGGGCATCTGGCGGTGGAAGAACGTCAGTAGCAGCGTGCGGATGTGGGCACCGTCGACGTCGGCGTCGGTCATGATGACGACTTTGTGGTAGCGCAGCTTTTCCAGATTGAAGTCGTCGCGGATGCCGGTGCCCATGGCCTGGATCAGCGTGCCGACTTCCTTCGAGGAAATGATGCGGTCGAAGCGCGCGCGCTCGACGTTGAGGATCTTGCCCTTGAGCGGCAGGATCGCCTGATAGTGCCGGTCGCGGCCCTGCTTGGCCGAACCGCCTGCCGAATCGCCCTCGACCAGGAACAGTTCGGACTTGCTGGGATCGCGTTCCTGACAGTCCGCCAGCTTGCCGGGGAGCGAGGCGATGTCCATCGCGCCCTTGCGGCGGGTCAGTTCACGCGCGCGGCGCGCGGCCTCGCGCGCGGCGGCCGCGTCGATCACCTTCTGGATGATGGCCTTGGCGGTGGCCGGGTTCTCTTCCAGCCAGTCGGTCATCTTGTCGCTCATCAGCGATTCGAGCGGCTGGCGCACTTCGGAGCTGACCAGCTTGTCCTTGGTCTGCGAGGAGAACTTCGGGTCGGGCAGCTTGACCGAGACGATCGCGGTCAGGCCCTCGCGCATGTCGTCGCCCGACAGCGAGACCTTTTCCTTCTTGAGCAGGCCGGAGCGCTCGGCGTAGCCGTTCAATGTGCGGGTCAGCGCGGCACGGAAGGCGGCGAGGTGGGTACCGCCGTCGCGCTGCGGAATGTTGTTGGTGAAGCACAGGACGTTTTCGTAGTACGAATCGTTCCACTCCAGCGCGACCTCGATGCCGATCCCGTCCTTGTCGGCGGTGATCGCGATCGGGTCCGGCATCATCGCCTGCTTGTTGCGGTCGAGGAACTGCACGAAGGCGCCGATGCCGCCTTCGTAATACAGATCGTGCTCGGCCACTTCCTCGTGCCGCTTGTCGCGCAGCAGGATGCGCACGCCCGAGTTGAGGAAGGCGAGTTCGCGATAGCGGTGCTCGAGCTTGTCGAAATCGAACTCGGTGACGTTCTTGAACGTGTCGTGCGAGGCCAGGAAGGTCACGCGCGTGCCCTTCTTGAAACCGTTGTCATCCGGGTTCTGGTCGGCCTTTGGCGCATCGCCGCGCACCACGAGCGGAGAAACCGCATCGCCATGCTCGAAGCGCATCCAGTGCTCCTTGCCGTCGCGCCAGACGATCAGTTCCAGCCATTCGGACAGCGCGTTCACCACCGAAACGCCCACCCCGTGCAGACCGCCCGAGACCTTGTAGGCGTTGTCGTCGCTGGTGTTCTCGAACTTGCCGCCTGCGTGGAGCTGGGTCATGATGACCTCGGCCGCCGAGACGCCTTCTTCCTTGTGGATGTCGGTGGGAATGCCGCGGCCGTTGTCCTCGACACTGACCGAACCGTCCGGATTGAGTTCGATGAGAACGAGGTCGCAGTGCCCTGCAAGCGCCTCGTCGATGGCGTTGTCCGAAACCTCGAACACCATGTGGTGCAGGCCCGATCCGTCATCGGTATCGCCGATGTACATGCCGGGGCGTTTGCGGACGGCGTCGAGGCCTTTGAGGACCTTGATCGATTCTGCGCCGTAGGTGTTGGAGTTCTTGCCGTTTTCGGGTTCTTTAGCCATGACCAGCATATAGGGTTTACGCCCGTCAAACCCAAGCAAAAGCGGCATCGCGGCCGGGCTTTTCCACAGAGCAGGGCACTGCGGCGTTCCAGCTGCAATCGGCAGTTGCCTTCGCTGGCGGATGTGCTTCAATCCGGCACGGTTCAGGGTCGCAAAAAACAGGAGACGGGCATGCGCAAGAGTTTGATCGGATTGGCCGCGGGGGCGGTCGCGGTTTCAGGGCTGTTGACCGGGATGGCGCAGGCAATGCCGGGCGGGACCGTGCCCGAACTGCGCCCGGATCAGAAGGCGTTCTTCGGGCTTTACAAGGAACTGGTCGAGACCAATACGACCGTCACCCATGGCAGCTGCACTGAAGCCGCGGCGAAGATGGCGGCCCGGCTCAAGGCGGCGGGGATGACGGACGATCAGCTCATTCTGTTTTCCACGCCGGAGCATCCCAGGGACGGCGGGCTCGTCGCGATCTATCCGGGCACCGATGCCAGCGTGAAGCCGATGCTGCTGCTGGCGCATATCGACGTGGTCGAAGCCAAGCGTGAGGACTGGGAGCGCGATCCCTTCACGCTCGTGGAAGAGGACGGGTACTATTATGCCCGCGGTACCGTCGACGACAAGGCGATGGCCTCGATCTGGACCGATGCGCTGATCCGCTTCGCCGAGGCCGGTTACAAACCGAAGCGCACGATCAAGCTGGCGCTCACCTGCGGCGAGGAGACCAGCGGTGCGTTCAACGGCGCCGAATGGCTGGCGCAGAACAAGCGCGACCTGATCGATGCCGAATTCGCGCTCAACGAAGGCGGCGGCGGCAAGACCGACGGCATGGGACACCTGCTCGTGCAGACGCTGCAGGTGGGTGAGAAGGCCTATCAGGACTTCACGCTGACGGCGACCAACCCGGGCGGGCACAGCTCGCAGCCGGTGCCCGAGAATGCGATCTACGAACTGTCCGCCGCGCTACTCAAGATCGGCATTTACGACTTCCCCGTGCAGTTCACCGACACCACCCGCGCCTATTTCACCAAGGCAGGCAAGATGCGCGGCGGCGAGACGGGCGCGGCGATGCAGGCGCTCGTCGCCAATCCGGACGACAAGGCGGCGCTCGCCATCGTCGACAAGGACAAGATGCTGCACTCGATGCTCCGCACGAGCTGCGTCGCCACGCTGGTCGATGCCGGGCACGCGCTCAACGCCCTGCCGCAGCGGGCCGAGGCCAACGTCAATTGCCGCATGTTCCCGGGGCGCACGGCGGAGGAAACCAAAGCCGTGCTGGCGGAGGTCATCGACGATCCGAACATCACCATCGAGCCCAAGGTGAAGGACAAGCCGATCGCCTCGCCGCCGCCGCTCGATCCCAAGATCGTGAAGCCGGTTGAGAAGCTGGCGGAGAAGTACTTCCCGGGCGTGCCGGTCATCCCTTCGATGTCGACCGGGGCGACCGACGGGGTCTATATCGGCGCGGTCGGCATTCCCGTTTACGGGGTGCCGAGTGTGTGGACCGATCCGGACGGCAACGGCACGCACGGCCTCAACGAACGTATCGAGGCGCGCGCGCTCTACACGGCGCGCGACTACCTCTACGATCTGGTGAAAACGCTGGCGAGCTGAGCGGCGGTTTCCACGGCAACGAAAAGGGCGGCCGTTTCGGGCCGCCCTTTTTGGTTGTGTCCGGTTGTGTTTCCGAAGGCCGTGTCAGGCCAGCGTGATCGCGAAGGCCATGGCGAAAGCGCCAAGGGCTGCGGCGAAACCGATCGATTTTTCCGTGAGGGTCATAGCTCAAACTCCAATCTCAACAGGGGCGAATCATCTCATCCCCTAACCTTGTTTAATATAACCTAGGTTAGTAATATTTGCAAGGGAAAAGAGAAGGCGTCTCGTGAGCGGCCGTTGCAGGCCTTCCGGAAATGAAAAAGGGCGGCCGTTTCGGGCCGCCCTTGGTCACGCATGCTGCGTTAGGGACACAATTGCATGCTGCGCATCAGCCTCGTTCAGGCGAGGGTGAGTGCAAAAGCCAGCGCGCTGACGCCAAGCGCCGCGGCCAGTCCGAACGTGCGTTCGACGATGGTCATTGTTATGCTCCTGCAAACATTCTTTTTTTTGTTTTACCTCACGCCCGGCGACCATGGTCGCTCGGGTGGCAGGAGCGAGATAGGTACGCGGGCAATTATCGCAAATTCAAAAGCAACAATATTACTTGCATATTTTGCAATCGCGGGCGCCTTTTCCTGCATCCGGGGGAAGCGCATTCGCACCCATCTGGACAGGCTTCGCGCGCGCGATTAGGGGCCTGCCATGAGCATCCAGACATCTGAATCGGTCCTGATCGTCGACTTTGGCAGCCAGGTAACCCAGTTGATCGCGCGCCGCGTGCGCGAAGCCGGCGTCTATTCCGAAATTGCGCCGTTCAACGCCTCGGAAGAAGCGTTCAAGCGCATGGACCCGGTAGGCATCATCCTGTCCGGCTCGCCAGCCTCCGTCCTGGACGAGAACGGCCCGCGTATTCCCGACGTGATTCTCGAAAGCGGCCGCCCGATGCTGGGCATCTGCTACGGCCAGCAGTCGCTGATGCACCAGCTGGGCGGCGAAGTCTTGCTGGGCGATGCCGGCGAGTTCGGCCGCGCCTTCATCGAGATCGAGGACGAGTGCGCGCTGTTCGACGGCCTTTGGCAGGTCGGCGAAAAGCACCAGGTCTGGATGAGCCATGGCGACAAGGTCTCGCAGCTCGCAGAAGGCTTCCGCCCCGTCGCGTCCAGCCCCGGCGCGCCCTTTGCGGTGATCGCCAACGACGAGAAGCGCATCTACGCGATGCAGTTCCACCCCGAAGTGGTGCACACGCCCGATGGCGGCAAGCTACTCAAGAACTTCGTGCGCCACGTCTGCGGCCTCTCCGGCGACTGGACCATGGCCGAGTTCCGCAAGACCAAGATCGACGAGATCCGCGAGCAGGTCGGCGACAAGCGCGTGATCTGCGGTCTTTCGGGCGGTGTCGATTCCGCCGTTGCCGCGGTGCTGATCCACGAGGCCATCGGCGACCAGCTCACCTGCGTCTTCGTCGACCACGGCCTGATGCGCATGGGCGAGGCCGAACAGGTCGTCTCGCTGTTCCGCGGCCATTACAACATTCCGCTGGTCCACGTGGACGCCTCGACGCTATTCCTGAAGGGCCTCGAGGGCGAGACCGATCCGGAAAAGAAGCGCAAGTTCATCGGCAAGACCTTCATCGACGTGTTCGAGGACGAGGCCAAGAAGATCGGCGGCGCCGAATTCCTCGCCCAGGGCACGCTGTACCCCGACGTGATCGAATCGGTGTCCTTCACCGGCGGTCCTTCGGTGACGATCAAGAGCCACCACAACGTCGGCGGTCTGCCCGAGCGGATGGACATGAAGCTGGTCGAGCCGCTGCGCGAACTGTTCAAGGACGAAGTCCGCGAACTCGGCCGCGAACTGGGTCTGCCCGACGTCTTCGTCGGCCGCCATCCGTTCCCGGGGCCGGGCCTTGCCATCCGCATCCCCGGCGAAGTCAGCCGCGAGCGCTGCGATATCCTGCGCAAGGCCGATGCGATCTATCTCGAGGAAATCCGCAACGCCGGTCTCTACGACGCGATCTGGCAGGCCTTTGCGGTGCTGCTACCGGTCAAGACCGTCGGCGTGATGGGCGACGGCCGCACCTACGACAGCGTCTGCGGCCTGCGCGCGGTTACCTCCACCGATGGCATGACCGCGGACATCTATCCTTTCGACGCAGCCTTCCTGAGCCGCGTCGCGACCCGCATTATCAACGAGGTCAAAGGCATCAACCGCGTCGTCTACGATTATACGTCGAAGCCGCCCGGCACGATCGAGTGGGAATGATTCTGAGCCCTCCAGAGGGGGCCAGTGATACGCCAGGATGCGACGCAACTAGCTGATAAAAAATAATTTATTCCTGACAACATTCGAAGACAATCGGTGGGTAGCCTTCGCATCCGTCGGACGGATTGACGGTACCCGCTCCCCTTGTCTCAATTAAAATTGCTCGGTACCGTCAGGGTCAAC
>NZ_BMLK01000004.1 GCF_014645195.1 Novosphingobium indicum
TCTGAATCAGAAATCGTGACCAAAGGGAATCCCATGCCGATTCAGAACGGTCGAAAACCGCTCTAATATCCTGGCGTCCCGTAATTACGAGATGCTCGCCCCGGTGTTCGATAGCCTGATGCACCTATGCGAAGACGCGCTCGGACGTCGACTCGTTGTCGGTGGCGCCGCGGCACTGTCGGGTGACGAACATCTGCTACTTGGAATGATCGATGGATCGACGCCGCGTCGCGCCTGCATAGATTGCTCCGAAGGCGCAGCCTCGGCCCTCGATTGCGCCATCTGCTCGACACGGATCATGATGGGGTTGGTGATTTCCTCAAATGCCCATGCCCAAGACGCCTTACGCTGAGCGCAGGAGACAGATTTCACCGTCTTGCCGAGGGCGGGTGTCCATAGTGGCGGCGATAGGCGACAGTGAATGCCGCAGCATTGGTGAAGCCGACCCTGTAACCGGCCTCGGCGATGCCAAGCCCGTGATCGTGGATGAGTATCCGTGCCATCTCCAGCCTACGGCTGCGCACATAACCAAAGATCGTCGTGCCGAACGCCGCCTTGAAATTGGCCTGCAATGTCGAGACGTTGACGCCGAGTTCGCGGGCCAGATCGAGCAGTTTGGGCGGTTCGACGAGTGACCGGTCCAGTAATTCCCGGGCGTGGCGAACGCGATCATATTGCCGACGTCCGATCTTCCGGATCAGTTGCTCTTCTTCCTGCAACAGCGCGGCGACTTCGAGCGTGAAGCGCAACGCCTGCGATTCCCGAAAGAGTGACCGCAATGACCCACCATAAGGGGCGACCAGCCCCTCGTGAGCCTGATCGACGATTCTGCGCGACCATGGCAATGACGCGCTGTGCACTCCGGGCTCGATGTATCGTTCGAGAATAGCGATCCCGTCATCGGCAACCATGTCACCGAAGCGCTCGAAGAAACGGGGCTCCAGGGTAACGCTGAACACCTTTGCATGCTGCCCCCTGTGCCATGGGCGAGTGCAAATCTTTGTTTCGCCAAAGCCAAAGATGACCACATGCTCGATTTCATGCGTCACCGGCGGATGGCCCTGCACTTCGAGCGGCTCCCCCGAACCTTCAAGCAGGACAGCGCAGCAGACCGAGCGCTCCACTTTCGCATCGAGGCGGCATTCCGCAGTATAGGTGAGGTCGAAACCGGAGACGAGCAAACCGGGCTGGACTTCCTCGGCGAGAATCATGCCCGACATGGCAGGCGCATCGATCTCGGGGATGGTTTCGGTAACGTACCCCAACTCGATCGAGCGCTCCGCTGCTTCGCGAAGCAGATCGCCTATGGAAAAGTGGCCTTCGATGATCGGCAGCAGTTTACCCATCGTCTAGCTGACGCTCTTCCCTAGCTCGAACCGCATGTGTCTCCGACTCCGTTTTCGCAATAGACTTACAATATTCCGCAATAGTCCATTGAGTGGCAGACGGCCAGAACAATCGCTAATAAGAGGCAATCGCAATATGGAGCTGCCCTATTGCGTGGTCATGGGTGCGTGGCCGGTACAACGGCTCATGGCAGATAGACGCAATTGAGATGGCCTGATTTTTCCATCGGCGCCACGCGCCGGAGAAATAGGGGCTGATCGAATATGTCGAACAAAGTCAGGTTGGCGGTCGGGGCGGGATTGCTGATCATTGTGCAGGCACAGGCTGTCAGAGCAGAAGACAGTCCATATCGTTCAGACGTGATTGTTATCACGGCGGAGCGGACCGATCGCAGCTTGGACGACACGGCGGCCAGCGTCCAGGTCGCAACGCAGGATGACATTGAAACGCTGGCGGGAACCTACAGCACCGGGGACGTGCTTGCCCGCATACCCAATGTGGTCGCAATCGACTCCGGCGGTATCGGTCCTGCCGTTCGCGGCATCGATGGAACCGGCCCGGCGATCGGCGGCGATGCCTTTTTCGGCGGCACCCGCCCGCGCGTCGTCTTCCAGATCGACAATCGCCCGTTGAGCTTCAACGAGTCGATCTATGTCGATGGCCTCTTGTGGGACGCGCAGCAGGTAGAGGTCTATCGAGGCCCGCAATCCACGCTCCAGGGCCGCAACGCAATCGGTGGTGTGGTCGCAGTCAAGACGGCCGATCCCAGCTTTGAATGGAGCGGAAAGGTTCGCGGTGTCGTCGGCGAGAATGATATCCGACAGGTTTCGGGGGCTCTTGGCGGCCCGTTGGCATCCGATGTGCTGGCATTTCGCCTCGCGGCGGACTGGCGCACCGAGGATTTCTTCGTCGACTACACACCCTATACCGCGCGTCAGGCGGGATTGTCCGACGAACTCAAGGACATCGAGAACCCGTCACTCAAGCGCTCCCTGGCGTTCCGCGGCAAGCTGCTTTTCACCCCTTCTCCCGACGCGCGTGCGCTGATTACGCTTTCGCACAGCGACGCCTATGGCCCGCAAGCCGGCCAGGTATTGCGGCCCTTTAGCGAGCATATGCCGGCCTTCCCGCCGATGCCGCGTTTCCGGACGCGGGCTAATGTAGCCATCATCGATACGGACGTTCGGATTGCCGATGGCCTGTCGCTGGTCGTCCTGGGGACGGCGACGGACTTTCGCGTCCAGCGCTTCTCCCCCTTGTTCGAAGGCAACGCGCTTATCGATGGAACTGAATGGAGCATCGAACCGCGCCTGCGCTTCGGGTCTTCGGGCGAACGCCTGTCCGGTTTCATTGCCGGCCTTCTCTATCGTGCCGAGCAGGATGAAGAGATCGACCTCTTCAACAGCCTGTTCGATGACAGCACCCGGACCAATGCCGTTTTCGGCGAACTGCTGTTCAGGGCCAGCTCCTCAGTCGATGTAACGTTGGGAGCCCGTTACGAATCCGAGAAGCGCGAGCGCGCAGGCGGTGGCGGGCCATTCGCCATCGACTTTCATCGGACGTTCGAGGCCTTCCTGCCGCGCCTGACCGTGACGCTGAAGGCGAGCGATGCCGTAACCGTCGGTGCGACCGTGGGGCGTGGCTACAATGCCGGTGGCGCCGGGTTCAGTTTCGAACCGCCCTTCCCCAGCTATGTCTACGACAAGGAGACGGTCACCAATGTCGAGGGATTCGCGCGGGCCACGCTTGCCGGAGGCCGGCTCGATCTGAGAACCAATGTCTTCTTCAACAGCTATAAGGGCCTGCAACTGCCCTTCGATCTCAATCCCGATCCGGCGATTTTCGCGACCGTGATCCGCAATGCCGAACGCGCCACGACATATGGAGCGGAGATCGAAACGCGCTATCGTCCGCTCGACAGCCTGGAATTGTTTGCCAATGCCGGTCTGCTCAAGACCAAGGTCAATCGCTACGTGGAACCGGCGGTCGAGGGTAATGAACTTGCCCGCTCACCCGCGTTCACGCTCAATGCCGGGCTAGTGGCCAGGCCGGTCGAACAGCTCTCGCTGTCGTTCGATGTCCGCTATACCGATTCCTACTATTCGGATGTGTTCAACAACGCGCGCGGCAAGACCGATCCCTATGTCCTCGCCAACGCGCAGATCGCCTGGCAGGCGGGACCGGCACGGCTGTTCCTCGCCGCCACCAACCTGTTCGACACGACCGACGCCACGCTGATAACACCCGGTGCCACGTTCGCGCAGGACAACGCGCAGATAACGCGGCCTCGCCAGGTGACCGGCGGCATCGAATTCAGCTTCTAGGAAAGGGTCGATGGCACTTTCGCAAACCGGCATCAGGCGATGGTATCTGGTCCACAAATGGACCAGCATCGTGTGCACCGCCTTCCTGCTGATGTTCTGCATCACCGGCCTCCCGCTCATCTTCCATCATGAAATCGACGAACTGACCAGGGCTCCGGTGCTGTCGGAACAGACGGAGGGCACGGCCAGCCTCGATGCCGTCGCGGCCGATGCGGTGGGCAAGCATCCCGGTTGGCACAATATCTTCATCAGCTATGACGAGGAAGAACCGATCATTTACGCTGCGGTAGGACCGACCCTCACGGCGGGGGACGATACCGGCAAGCTCTACCTCTACGATGCACGTAGTGGCGAACATCTGAATGCACCGCCTTTCGATGAGGGCGTGATGGCGTTCCTTCTGGATCTCCACGCCCATCTGCTGATGGGGATTCCCGGCCAGCTTTTCCTTGGCGTCGTCGGGCTGGTCTTTCTCGTGGCTGTCATTTCGGGAGTCGTTGTCTACGCACCCTTCATGCGCAGGCTTTCCTTCGGCACCGTCCGCAAGGACCGAAGCAAGCGCGTCAAATGGCTCGACACGCATAATATGGTGGGCATCGTCACGCTTGGCTGGGTCACCGTGGTGGGGCTGACCGGCTTCATCATCACGATGACCGTGCCGATCCAGGCGATCTGGCAGATGGACCAACTCGCGGAGATGGCCGCTCCCTACAAGGATGCACAACCGCCCGAGAAGCTCGCTTCCGTCGATGCTGCGGTCGCCACCGTCAGAAATGCCGTACCTGACGCCAAGGTCAGTTTCGTCTCCTGGCCGGGCACGCAGTTCAGCACCACACATCACTATATGGTCGCGCTCGCAGGCGACACCCCGCTTACCGAGCGCCTTATCAATCCGGCCATGGTCGATGCCGAGACAGGTGAGCTCACCGACGTGCGCGACATGCCCTGGTATGTGCAGACCCTGTTTCTCTCTGTCCCGCTGCATTTCGGCGATTATGGCGGATTGCCGCTCAAGATCATTTGGGCGCTGCTCGACATCGCAGCCATCGTCGTCCTCGTGACCGGCCTTTACCTGTGGCTCGGGCGTCGGCGTGTGCCGATCGAAAAGCGTATTGCGGAACTGAACAGCGGCGGCCTGGCGGAGCCGGCGGAATGAAAGCGCGGCAGAGCACACGCAACAATGGTTGGCAAATCTTCCGCTGGCCGTTGCTGATGGCGCTTGCCAACGCGGTCGGCCTTATCGCGGCGCTGGTCGGCAATGGCTGGTACGACCTGCTGTCTTGGGCGACGCTCGGCCTCACTCTTGTCGTGATTGTGGCCGCCTGGCGCGGATGGAGCGCAAAGTGAGCAACAGTCCCGTCGAAACGGCTTCTCATATCGATACAGTTGCCGCGCTAGAAAATGTGATCGGCAAGACACCCGGCGCGATGCATCTCAAGGTCATCGACCATCTCGACGACGGCGCGTTGCGATGGATCGCGGCCTCGCCGCTGATGTTTGCGGGGTTTGGAAGCGATGCGGGCGTCAGAATTACCCTTGGGGGTGGTGCGTGCGGCTTTGCCCGTGGTGATGCGCGCGAATTGCGTATCCCTCTATCGTCTCTCGACGATCCCGGGCTTGCGCAGCCCGGTGCGGCCTTTGGTTCCTTGTTCCTGATCCCGGGCATCAGGGAAACGCTGCGCATCAACGGCAAGGTATCGAGCGCCGATTCTGGCGAAATTCGTATCGCGGTCGAGCAATGTTACGGACATTGCGCCAAGGCACTCATCCGCTCCGAACTGTGGTCGGCTCAGCCTATGGTTGACGCACCGGGCGATCCGGCGGCATTAATTGCTACCAGCCGGTTCATGGCGCTGGCAACGATGGGGATGGATGGACGCGCCGATTTGAGCCCCAAGGGCGATCCTGCCGGCTGCATGGCTCGGCTCGACGGCGACACGCTCTGGTTCGCCGACCGTCCCGGCAACAAGCGCGTCGACAGCTTCCGCAATATTATCGAACAGCCCAGTGTGGCCGCGGCGCTTCTGGTCCCGGGTGCCGATCATGTCGCTATCGTGCGAGGCAAGGCGCAACTCACCACCGACAAGGAGAAGAGAGTGCTGTTTCGCGTAAAAGAGAAAACACCCCTGCTCGCAATCCAAGTTGAGGCGAGCGTGATCGAGGTGCGCGCCAGTGCGACGCTGGAACGAGCCCGCCTGTGGCCTGCCCAGAAAGAGACCGATATCGATCCGGCCAGGCTGTTCATGGGACATATCAAGCTCAACAAGGCAAGCGGGATTGGCGCCGCTCTCGCCCGAGGCAGCCTGTCCGTGCCGGGCGTGACCAGCCTTGTGAAGAAGGGGCTGGAGAAGGACTATAAAGATAACCTCTACTGAGACCCGTCGGTGTGGCGCTCGCTCCAAAAATGCTGCAGCTTGGCTTCGAGAGAAGCAATCCCTTGAAAAGTCGATCCTGTCGCTCGAATCGACCAGGATCATGTGTCGGATCGCATGGCGTCCAAATCACCTTTCAAGGCTAGCTTGCCACGAGAATTGCGGATTTGCGCATGCGAGCGAAGCTTCAACAGTGCCGGAAATCCGTAATCCACTACTTCCTGCTTCGTTTTGAGACCGGTGGCGTGAAACGCTCGAGCCACGAGATCGTCATCGATGACGATGTTGGTGCGCATGATGTGTAGCCGTGTCGGTGCCCAGACGCTGGTCAACGCGAAGATCGGTTACAATGCCGACCATTGGAGCATGTCGCTGTTCGCCAACAACCTGTTTGATGAAAAGTACAATCAATACGTCAATAACCGCACCAACTTCGCCATCATCGGAGCACCGCGCAGCGTTGGCTTGATACTGGACGCCGGCTTTTGACGGGCGCTGCATTCCTCGCCGCGATAGGGGGTATTCTCGGCGGAACCGCTGCCGGAACGTGGATGCTTCGCCGGGCCTGGACTCTGAAGGCCGACAAAGCGCCGTGGCGATGGGGCGAGCTTGGGCTGCTGACACTCAGGATCCTGTGGCCCGCATAGCTCATGGGAGAAGCGCGCGGCCCTTTTATCGCGGTGATGCTGCTTTCGATCGCGGCCTTCGGCATCATCCTCTCGGCCTATACGCTCCGGCCAGTCGGGGCGAGCCGAGCGGCACGCGTAGGACTGGCGCCTGAACCGACGGAACGCCGCTGAATAGCGGCATGAAGCCGGGGTCGCGTATGCAGTCCCGGCTTTGCTCTCCGCGTTCCGTAATAGGCTGGAAAATTGCTTCTGCACCCAATCAGCTTTAGCCAAATTGTTATGCATCTGATCGACGCCGCTGGGAACTTACCCGGCTCGGCAGTTCAAATCGAACGGGGACCAAGCAGGATAATGTCCGCTCCAACAAGACAGATCGAGGCGCCGGTAATATCCCATCTATCGGGGCGAAACCCTTCAATCGCCCACAGCCAGCCCAGTGAGGCAGCAATATAGACGCCGCCATAGGCAGCATAGGTACGTCCCGCCGCATCGCTGTCGACCAGAGTCAGCAGCCACGCGAACAAGGCCAGCGAGATCATCCCTGGGACAAGCCAAAAAGGTGACTTGCCGAGCCGCAGCCATGCCCAGAAGGAGAAGCATCCTGCGATCTCGGCCAAGGCTGCGCCGAGATAGGCGAACGGTGTGAGGTTCACAGGGCCTTTACTGAAGTGGCAGGCGGTGCGAGCGCCTCGATGATCCGGCAATCCCCGATCGTGCCGCCCTTGCAGGAGTCGAGTAATGCGGACAGCTGGCTCCGAAGCGCAGTCAGATCAGCGATCTTGCGCTCGACCTCGGCAAGGTGATTGCGGGCCAAGGCATCGATCGTGGCGCAGTCGCGTGTCCGATCATCCGACAGTGACAGCAGCGCTCGCACCTGGTCGAGCGGGAAGCCGAGATCGCGTGCACGGCGGATGAATGAGAGCCGACCCAGTTCGGTCTTGCCATAGGAACGATAGTTCCCAGAAGTCCGTTCGGGCTTCGCAAGCAATCCGATCCGCTCATAATAACGGATCGTCTCGACCTTGGTGCCCGTCGCCTTGCCCAGTTCGCCAATCGTGAACGCCATGCCCTTGACCCTGTAGTTACTACAGGGTGTATATAGGCGATCACATCGACAGAATCGAGGTGACGGATATGGCAGGCGGATGCTGCGGCGGTTGTGAAACGACTGCACTGACCAAGGACAAGGCATGGCGGCGGGTGCTGTGGATCGTGCTGGCTATCAATGCCGGTATGTTCGGCGTCGAGATGATGGCCGGCGTCGCAGCGCATTCGGCATCGCTCAAGGCCGACGCGCTCGACTTTCTCGGGGATGCGGCCAACTATTCGATCAGTCTGGGCGTTGCCGGCATGGCGCTCCAATGGCGCGCGCGCGCCGCATGGCTCAAGGGCGCCTCGCTGCTCCTGCTCGGCCTTTGGATTCTCGGAAGCACCGTATGGATGGCGCTTGCCGGCACGCTTCCCCGAGCTGAGACGATGGGCATTATCGGCGTGCTAGCGCTCATTGCCAATTGCGCCTGTGCCGTCATGCTGTGGCGGCACCGAGACGGCGACGCCAATCGCAGGTCCGTCTGGATCTGCTCACGCAACGATGCGATCGGCAATGTGGCCGTGGTCGCCGCCGCGCTCGGCGTGTTCGGCACGGGCACGGCCTGGCCCGACATCGCCGTTGCCGCGATCCTGGCTGGTCTCGGTGTCAGTGGCGGTTGGCAGATCGTCCGGCAGGCGCGGTCTGAGCTGCGGGGACTTCCGGGAAGAAGGGAACGCGTCACGGCTTGAGGCACAATTCGCCCGTGTGACTGCATACGGCTCGACATTGGCCGCCAGCATTGCGCTGGTGCGATTTTACATTGCGTCAAGCCGCGTAAGATCGCCGATCCGCAAGGGCTCAGCGCCCAGCAACACGTCCAGCCGGTCGGTTTCCGGAGAAGGTGTACCTCTGAAAAATCGATCCAAGCACTCGAATCGACGAGGATCATGCGTCGGATCGCATGGCGTCCAGATCACCTTCCCAGGCAAGCTTGCCACGAGCATTGCGGATTTGCGCTTGCGAGCGAAGTTTCAAGAGCACCCGCAATCCGCCTTCCACGACTTCTCGCTTGGTTTTGAGGCCAGTGGCGCGAAGCGCCTTTGCCATGAGGTCATCATCGATGACGATATCGGTGCGCACGATGTGTATCCTTTTACAGAAATATACACGTACGCCATCCGCGCCCTAGTTCAATGTTGATCTACGTAGTCAACGAGGATTGCCTCGATACCCTTGAAAAGCATCCGCAGGTTGATATATGCGTTTAGACACATAAACGCATAGGTGGCTTATGGGCGAACTGGCTCGGTGGAGTTTGAAAGTATCGCGGGAAACGGACATTGCGCTTCGCACTTTGCTTGCCACGCGCGGAGGCAAGAAGGGTGATATGTCGCGGTTCGTTGAAGATGCGGTCAATCGAGAAGTGCTGCGGGAAACTGTCCGGGATATTCAGGCTCGCAATGCGGATGCTGATCCGGACGAATTGGAACGGCTGATCGATGAAGAGGTCGGCGCCGCTCGACAGTCTTTCTGGGCACAGGACCGTCACTAGCAGGTGCGCGTCATTCTCGATACAAATGTGCTGTTGAGCGGGCTCATATCCCCCAACGGTATTCCTGCCCGCCTCATAGAAGCATGGCTGGATCGCCGGTTTGTGCTCGTCAGCCATGCGGTCCAAATCGATGAGATCCGGGATGTCTCCCGGCGAGACAAGATACGCGCCCTGGTCCGCCCCGCCGAGGTAGGACGTTTGGTAAACCAGATCGGGCTGGTGGCGGACATGCCCGCCGACCTGCCCTACGTAAGGCGTTCGCCCGATCCCCGGGATGATTTTCTCCTTGGTCTATGCGAAGCCGGGAACGCCGATTGGCTCGTCACTGGAAACAAGGACGATCTACTCGCGCTTGAACGTCATGGATCAAGCCGCATCGTCACCGCCGCCACGCTGGCCGATCAACTGGGCATGAGCAAAAGGTGACAGTTTCAAAATCAAACTGGAAGCACACCTTCCATGGAATCCCAACTTGTGCCGTGAACGTCAGCGGGTCCTAGGTGGACGTGAAATTGTGCCGTGACCTCTTGGGGATCGTTGGTTCTCGGTGTTACTCAATGTTAAGTTCGAAAGTGCAAAGACGCAGCTAGATGCCTGTTTAAAATAGAAATTTCACTTCGAAATTCCCTTCTCTTAATCAGCGGGTCCTAGGTTCGAGCCCTAGTGCGTCCACCACCTCGCTCACTACATCACAAACGGAATGCCGATCAGGGCGCTGCGTCGCTGGCTCGGGGCTGCGGTACGTCGGTCGCTTCAAGCCGCGCGTCGATCTCTTCCGCGGTCTCGCTGATCTTCTCGCTCGCGGCGTCGTAGCGCTCGTCGAACGTCGGCTCGCGCTTGCACGCACAAAGCGGGAGCGCGAGCGTCATGGCGAGCAGGATTGCCCGCTTCATCCTCAATAGTCCTTCTTGATCTGCAGGTTCACACTGTTGACGCCCGAACCGCCGGCCTGGCTGAGCACCGAGAGCCACTTGGTGATGCTAACCTCGAGCTGCGTGGCGGTGAAGCCGCGAGCATCTGTGATCAGTTCGACGTAGATGTCGTCCGTGAGGTACTGCCCTGCTGCGAGCGAGGTCCCTCGGCCGGTGGCTTCGTCGGCTCCAAGGATGCGCAAACGGTCTATTCCCGCCGCCGAGCGCAACTTGCCAAGCGGATTAAGTCCGCCTCCCGAGCCGCGCAGCGAGTTCAGCGAACTGGCGAGCTGCACGGCCTGAATGGCCGAGAGGTTCGCAATCGAGCTGCCGAACAGGATGCGCGAGAGCACTTCATCATCCGGCAACGCTGGCGAGGAACTGAAGCCGACCTGTGGACTGTAAGCCCGGCCCGAAACGTTCACACTCACGTCGACATCGTCGATGGAATCGGTCGCCGTGATGGCCACGGTGGGATTGATCGTCTGACCACCATTGAAGGAGATCAGGCCGTCGTCGAGATTGAACGACCGGCCTGCGAAGCCCAGCGTACCCCGCACGAGTTCGACCTGTCCGGTCAGGCTCGGCGCCGCGCTCGTTCCGCCAAGGTGGAACCGTGCGCTCCATTCAGACTCGAGGCCCATACCGGAAACGTACAGTTTCTCGGGCGCACGCAAGTCGAGATCGAGGCGCACCTTGGCAAACACGCTGGACATTTGCGGCGCCGGCTCATCGCCGGTCACGCGCGCGAGCTGCTTGCGCTCCTTGAAACGCACACCCGTCAGGCGCGGCACCTGCGCGGCACCTTCGCGCACGATCTTGTAGCGCGTTTCCGGCAGCCGCAGGTTACCGCTGAGCAGGGCTGCCTCCCCCGCCGCCTTGGTCAGATTGAGATTGCCTGTTGCCGTTGCCGAAATGCCGTCGCTCTTGGCAAGGCGGGCATCGTCGAGCTTGACCGAGATATTCATCGGATAGCCGGCATCGGCAGCCAGGCTGACCTTGCCGCTGGCATCCACCGTACCGCCACCGGCTTTCGCGGTCAGCGTATCGAGCTGAAGTGAGTTGCCGTCGAAGGTGCCGGCGAAGTTCATGTTGGTCAGCTTGGTGCCGTAGGTCTGGTTCTCGTAGGTAAGGCTCTGGCCCTTTACGACACCGTTCAGACATGGATCGGAGACGCGGCAGGAAAAGTCCGCCGCCAGGCCAATCGAACCCTTGAGAGTCTGGCCTGCCAGCCCTGCGAAGGAAAACAGCGTGTCGGCAGGCCCATTATAGCGAATGCCTCCGCCCAGCGGTGCTTCGAGCAAGCGGGTGGTCCACGCGCCCTTGCCCGGAGGCAAAGGCCGCAGCGACGCTACGAGACGACCGATCACGGAACCTCTGCGGCGAATGACAGCACGCGCCTCACCCCCGTCGGCCAGCAACTTGCCGACGAAGTTGACGTCCACCGGCTGGCTCACCGTGGTCGCACTGGTGCGGGTGAAGTTCTTGAAGGTCATGCGCGCATCGGCCCGCGGAAAGGCGGCCGGGCTCGTCTGTTCAAAGTCGAGGCTGCCATTCGCCGTGCCACCGATGCCGTAACCGGGGGCAAATGCATTGATCAGCCCCATGTCGACGCCTTCGAGCCGGCTCTGCAACTTCATGCCCGCGCCGTAATTGCCTGCCAGCTTCACAGTGCCGCCACCAACCGAGATCGCCGTCGGCATCAGTTCATAGCCCTGGTCCTTCGGAACGATACGGGCGGGACTGAGCGTCTTGATCGTCTGACCGCGCACCCGACCCCGCAGCGCCACACGCCAGATCTCGGGAGTCAGGTCGGCATTGACGCCGAGCCGGAACGGTACGCCGCTGACCCCTTCGATCACGGCCTTGGCCTTGCCGCGCCCATCGCGGTAATCGACCTGAACGCGGGCTGCAGCCAGATCGAACCCGCCCAAGCTGGTTTCGGATAGTTGTGCATCGGCGACGACCAGAGGTTGATCGTAAAGCACCGCGCGCCCGTCAATGATGGCAGAACCGATGGCAAGCTGCGCCGGGCCGTCGAACACGGAGTTCTTGGCACGCAGGTTGACATCGACCGCCTGATACCGGCCTTGCGCGTCAAGCTTCAAAATGCCGCCCACGCCATTGCCGTTCGCCGTCAACTGGCCGGCGAAGGGCCCGGCAGCTGTCTGGTCCAGCTTTCCGGCAAACTTGACGCCTGAAAGGTCGGCATTGTTGATCTGCAGCGAGGTCCGCTCGCCCATTCCCAGAGTTACGTCCGCCTGTAGGGGCCCGTAGTCGGTATCGCCCGTGGCCACGAAGTTGTAGCCGCCGCTTGCCCCGGTAACCCGCGCATCGAGGTTGGCGAGACCAATGCCCAGATCGGGGCGTTCCGCCGTCAGGTGCGCATCGGGATCGGACAGCGTACCGGTCACGCGTATGCCAATGGCTCCATAGCGGTCCGAAGTACCGTCCGCCGTCAGGGCTATCCGTCCGCCGGGAGACCAGCTGCCCTGCCCGCCGACCACACGCAGGTCGGGCGCGTTCAGACGCAGATCGGAGAAGCGGACCACACCGTCCGAACCGTAACGCACGTTCGACGATGCTGCGAAATTCCCGCCAAGATAGTTCTGCAGGTTCTCGTTGAGCAGCTTGGTCGATTGCGCCTTCACATTGCCCTGAAGCGCGAAACCCTGACCTTCGCTGCGCAGGTCCATGTTGGTGCTGATGTTGAAGACACCGACACTGGCCATACGATAATTGTCTATGCGTCCATCGATGGCACCGGTGTAGAGCCCCTTGCTCACGTCGGCGACGAGGACCACACCGGCATCGATCCGGTTCGATCTGATCCGCATGTTGTCCGAAAGGACCCGCGCGCCGTCTATAGCGACATCGCCGCTCAGCTTAACGTCGGTCAGCGAACCGCCGGCAACGCTATCCAGGCCGGTAATGCGGCTGACCCTTGCAGAGACGGGGATGAGAATGCGGCCGGAATCGACCTTGGCTGCGCCAGCGGCGGAGAGGTTCTGCAGCCCCATGTCGTTCATAACGAGGCGCTTGGCGTTAATCTCGTAGTCGACGGCGGGCGTGGAAAAGGCGCCGTCCAGGCTGAGCTGAGCCCGAACTCCAGCCCCGCTCAGATTGGGTGCAATCGCGGAAGGCTTGAGCAACACGAAGTCGAGCACAAGCTGGTCGAAGCTGTTGTTCGCGAGGTCCACCGTGCCGTTGGGCGTCAGGTTGAACGCATCGCTGGAGATCATGCCGGAAAGCGCAGCGCGTCTCTGATCGAGCGCGGCCTTCAGATCGAAATTGGTGACCGGTCCGAGCAGGCTGGCAGTCGATCCGCTCAGCAGGCGCGCGATGCGTGTCGGCCCCTCGATCGCGAAGGTGCCATCACGGGCCGCCAGATCCAGCCGCGCGAGTTCACCCTCGCCAAGGTCCGCATTCAGCGCGCCGTTCCATCGCGCCCAGTCGCCCTTGCCTTTGATGGTGAGGTCGAGCGGCTGCGTCAGACCGCCCAGCGCTGCAATAAGACCACCGGTGGGGGCGTGGAGATCCAGGTCGATATCCAGCCGGTTCTTTGCCGGCACGGCGTCCAGCGTCAGGTCGAACCTGTCTCCGCCTTCCTTGTCCTGAACAGCCAAAGTTCCGCCCTTGGCATAGACTTGCGCCCGACCGTCGGCGATGTGCGTACGGCCATCAATCGTCACGACGCGCAACTTGCCCGAAACCGGCGGTTCGACAATGAAGCGGTCGATCCTAAGTTGGCCCACATCGATATCGAGATCGGGCAGAAGCGGCCCTTCGCTCGGCGGAGTTTCCTTGAAGGCCGGCGTCCGGCGCAGGATCATGCGCTGGGCGGTGGCACTGCGAACGTCGACGTGATTGCTCAGATAGGCGAAAGGCCGCCAGTCGATGTGGATCTCCGGCGAGAACAGGAATTCGCCCTTCGGATCGCGCACGGAGAGGTCATGCAGGGTGAACTGGCCGTAGAGCGATCCATCGATCCGCCCCACCGAGATGCGCATGCCGTTTTCGAACTTGAGCCCGCCAATCTGGTTGGCGACGAAGCGGTGCCCCGGCCCGGTATCGATGCCGAAAACAACTGCGACAATGAGCGCGAAGAGTCCGAGCACGCCGACCAGCAAGGTTTTCAGGGCACGCTTGCGGAACCGCTGACCCAGCGTGGGCCTAGCCTCGGCTTCTTCGGTCACCTCGGGCTGGCCGCCGGTTTCGATCTCGTCCTCCTGCGCCATCAGAACGCCTGCCCGATCGAGACGTAGACATTTATGCGCGCTTCGCCGGGCCTGCGATTGACGGGCGTTGCCACGTCGAGACGGATGGGCCCGAAATTGGTATAGAAGCGTCCGCCCAGACCGACGCCGTACCGCAAGTCCGAGAACTGCGGCATGGTTTCGCTATAGGCCTGCCCCGCATCAACGAAGGCCACCACGCCGTAGTTACCGAACCGGTAGCGCGCCTCCACCGATGCCTCGTTCAAGCTACGTCCGCCGACCGGCTTTCCGTCCGGCGCCTGCTCGCCAAGCCCCTGATAGGCATATCCGCGAACCGACCCGCCACCACCGGCGTAGAGCCGCCGCGACGGGGCAATATCGTAGAGACCGACGCCCTGGATCGTGCCAAGGCGGATCCGACCGGCGAGCACAAGGCTGTCGCTTACCGCGTAATAGGTCGAACCGTCGATGCGAGCGCGGACATAGGGATTGAAGCCCTGGTTTACCGTCGCTTCGGGCTGGACCAGCGCGGTCAGTCGGAAACCTTCGGTGGGATTTAGCAGGTCGTCGGTGGTATCGAAGCCAAGCTGCCCGTTCACACCGGCAATGTAGTAAGTGTTGCGCTTGCGATCGCCGGTTTCGGCGTCGTAGTCCGTCTCGGCGGTCGCGAGCAGTTCCACACCGTAGGCATAAGTGTAGCGCTTCTGCCAGATCGGCGTTGAATCGCGGCTGATGCGCGCCGCAAGACGGCCGGTATATGCGCTGTAGGCGTCGTAGTTATTGTGAAAGGCCTCCGCCTTCATTTCGAAGGTGCGGTCGCGCTTGCCTGCGTTGGAGCGGCGGAACGTCACACCCGCGCCCTGTTGCTGAGTACCGGCAATGGCATGCCCGATCAGTGCGCCTTCGGGCGGGAACATGTTCCGGTGGGTCCAGGTCGCTTCAGCCGTAAACCCCTCGCCCGCCGCATATCCAAGCGAACCGGCAATCGTGCGCGGCGGCCCGGCTTCCTGATGAACATGCAGCGTTACATATTCGCTGTTCTCGCCCGCGGTTTCGCCGCTGCGCTTGGGTTCGACGGAAACAGCCTTGAACAGATTGGTGGCAACAAGCGCCTTGCGAAGATCATCAACCTTGCGGCTGTCATAAAGCTCGCCGCGCTTGAAGCGCGAGAGGACGCGAATGTGATTGGCGTCGAACGCCAGGTCGCCGTCCGTCGTAAAACCGTCGAAGCGCCCGCGCGGCCCGATGTCCACCGGCAGCGTGTAAACGCCCTCCCCCGTGTCGCGATCGAGCAGGATGTCGCGATTGCCTACCGTAGCGAAAGGATAGCCGTTTTCCGGAAGAGCGACAGCAATCTGTGCCTCGGCGCCCTGCACGCGCTCGGCGACAATGGGCTCGCCGGTCTTGAGCGCCAGATTGTCCGAAATCAGGTCGGGCGGTTCGGTGGGATCAGCCTGGATGACGATATCGGAAAACACATACCGCTTACCCGGCGTTACCGAGAGCCAGGCTGTGAGTTCGTTGCTTTTCTCGTCGCGCGAAGGAACGATCCGACTGCGTATCTCCGGCGAATACCAGCCCTCTGATTCGAGGATGGTCTTCAAAAGCTGCTCGTCTTCGTCCAGACGGGCGCGGACCATGGCTGCATTAGCCGCCTTGCCGTCCCCATTCTTCAGCGCGGACAGGGAATTGAACTGGCCCTTCAGGCTGGCATTGGTTTCCTTGTCCGCCGCATCCAGCCCCTCGACATCGACCTTGTAGGCAACTTCCAGCTGCTCCTCATCGGTCGTATCTTCGGCGAACTCCACGGGCGTGACTTCGAACTGATCAAGCGAAGGAAGCGGCGCAACGAGTTCGGTATCGCGCACAGGCGCATCACCGATTTCCTCGGCCGCGTCCTGATCGGCCAGCGCGGGTGTATCGAGCGGTGCGGCCTGCCCTTCTTGGGGCTTGGCATCGGACTGTTCCTGCGCCAGCCGGCGTTCGAAAGCCTCGATCGACTCCAATGGCATGTCGAGTTCGGCATCGTCCGCAGCGTCGAGCGCCGGAACCAGCCGCTCGAATTCACGCTCGGTTATGACCGGATCTACCTCCGGCAGGTTGGCATCGGCCGGAGGGGAAGGGATCTGCATCTCAGGCGCGGCATCTTGCGTGTCAGACTGTGCGTCCTGCTGCTGGTCAGGAGTTTCTTGCGCAAAAACCGGCGAAACGCCGATAACCATAGCAAGAGAAAGAGCAACAAGCCCTGCCCCGCAACGAAGGCGCGGGGAACAACGTTTCGGGTGATCGATTAGCCCAACCATGATCAACGCGACGAATCACCCCTTCTTCTCTCGCACCGGGATAGAGAAATTCTCCCGAACATGCCTATCGCATTGCAACAGCGAAAGTTCCCGCGCAGATTTACAGGCATGACGGAAAGCGAATCGCCGCCAACAGACCTGCCTCCCGGCGCTTCGGCAACCGCGCCATGGAGTATGCCCCGCGCAGCCTGGTACAAAGTCCTGAAACGCGTGTGGGTCATGATCGGCTTTCATGAACTGGGGCTGCTCGCGGCGGGGCTCGCCTTCTATACCTTTCTTGCCATCACTCCGCTCATTGCGTCGACCGTGATGATTTACGGTCTGGTTGGCAATGTCGAGACGGTCCGCAAACAGATGGAAAGTCTGGCGCAGGTTCTCCCGGCCGACGCCGCCCACGTGCTGGAAGCACAACTTATCCAGATCGTATCGACGAGTTCGGGCGTGACCGGTCTTGCCCTATTGATCGCCTTCTTCTTCGCGATCTTCGGCGCGATGCGGGCTGCCAGCGGCATGATCAGCGCTCTCAACGTCATCTATGAAGAACGCGAGACACGCGGCACCATCGCGCTTTCGCTGCGCGCCGCTGCCCTGACTTTGGCGGCGATCCTGATCGCGCTCACCGGTGTCCTTTCCGGCGGCGTCTTTGCCTGGTTGCAGACGCAAACCAGCGTCTATCTCGGTTCCGCTACCCAGACCCTGTTCAAAAGTCTCACCTGGGTCGCGGCAATTGCGCTCGGTAGCGGCGGCTTTGCGCTCATCATGCGCTATGGTCCGGACAGGCGGCCGGCCAAGTGGCGTTGGCTTGCTCCCGGAGCCCTCATGGCGACCGTGCTCTGGATGCTGATCTCGTTCGGGTTCTCGCTCTACGTCGCCTACATCTCCGACTACAACGCGATGTACGGCTCGCTGTCGGCCATCGTGGTATTCCTGATGTGGCTGTTCCTGTCGGCTTACGGCGTTCTTGTCGGGGCGCTGCTCAATGCCGAGATCGAACGACAGACCTTTCACGACACGACGGTGGGGCCGGCTCGTCCGCCTGGCGAACGCGGAGCCATCCTTGCCGACCGTGTGGACAATACAGTCCCGTCCCTGCGCGCACTGCAAAAGCTGAAGACGCAGCGAGCCGAAGCCGAACGCAAGCATGCGGACGGGAACTGAACTCAGCGACGTTGCTGGATTTCGACAGGATACCGGTCGGCATCCAGGCTCACGACCAGATCGGCACGGTCGGGCATTTCGTACAGGATGTAGCGCGTCAGCCGCTCGTAGTGCGCAATGAAACGCGCAAGAGCGGCCTCATCCATGACCTTGGCGTTCGCGTCCGCCCTGGCCCCGAGGTCACGCTCCTGCTCCAGTCGCCAGCCATACACGACTTCGAAACCGGGCGCCGCAAGCAGAACAAGGCGATCGATCCGTGCGAACAGGTCCTGATAGGCTCCCGCCAGCGCAGCATTGACGTATCGGCGCCAATCACCGCCCGCGTCCTCTTCTGCCTCCAGCGCATTGATCGGTTCAACCAGATCCTGTTCCGGCTGGGGCCTTGCACCCACGCACCAGCCCTCGAACAGCAGGACATCGCAATCAGCCGGCGCGGGCGCCCAGGTGTCCGCAGGCGCCCTGTCATCACGGCCCTTGTCGAAGCGCGGGAGCGCCGCAGCCTTACCGTCTTGCAAAGCATCGACGAGCGAGAGACCGAGCAACACGTAATGGGTACCCGGCACTCCGCGCGTGGCCAGCAGAGGATGAACGTTCCTTGCCAGACCCTCGCGCTCTGCCCTGGTAAGGTAGAGGTCATCGATCGAAAGGGCGGCTGTGCGCAATTCTTCCAGGCCACACGCATCCAGAACTGCGCGGGCCAGCGTCGTCTTTCCCGAACCCTGCGCCCCGCATAGCCCGATGACGACAGGCCTGTGGTTCTTCTCGCCAAGCGCCGCCCGAACCTGAACCATGACGGCCTCGACCACACGGGGATCGGCCTTGCTCATGCGGCGCTTATCACGGCGCGAAGCACGCTGCCTGACCGTGCCGATGCCCTTTCGCATCGATAAGGTTCCACACGACGGCCGGCCCGATCCGGAAACGCCTGCCCTTCGCACTAATACGCACACCGGCATAGTCGTCGATGAAGCCGTTTGCCGTCACCCGATCGAGCAGGGCCTGGCGTTCCTCGCGTAAGGGCGCTTCAGCCGAGAGCCGCGAGGGCATACGAACGAAAGCGTCGGTATCGGCCTCGAAAGCCGTCAGCGCCGCAGCATTCCCGAAGAAAAAGATCGGATCCGCTTCTGTGCCATGGGCAACAATGGCCTTGGGCGAGGCCCAGAGTGCAGCGACCACATCGTCGGCAGAATCGATCAAGGAAAAGCCCAGCAGCCTCTCGTAGCTCTCTGCAATCAGCGCGATCCGTGCCGCCCGCGCCGGTCGGCGATAGAGGTCGGGAACCGGGTCTGTCATGCTACCACGACCGAGGACGGAATGGGCTCGGCAGCCCGTTCTGCCGAACGCACCGAACGCAGGACGAAGCCGGCGTAGAACTCGGTCAGCGCTTCCAGCGAATAGTCCGCCATCGCATCGAGCGGGGACCCGTCTTCATGGCGGTACCAGTCTGCACCGCTGTTGAGCATGCGCATGATCGTCGAGATCGTCAGGTAGCTGTCGATACCGGCATGGAACAGGCCTTCGCGAACGCCCTGCTCCAGCACGTTGCGCCACGCCTCGAAGCTCTCCTTGCGCGCCTTCATCAGGTCGAGGAAATCAGGGCTGCGCCGGAAGAATTTCCGCTCGTTGAAGATGATCGCGTAGGCCTCGATCCGCTCGGCCAGCGCCGTCAGTTCCTCGCGGATCAGGGTCACGAATTTGGTCTCGGCATCGTGAGCCGAGCCAGCGATGCGCAGCGCTCTTTCGCGCTGGTCCAGTACGGCATCGCGGACCACTTCGGCCAGCATCTCTTCCTTCGTTGCGAAGTGATGATAGAGGCTGCCCGAGAGGATATTCACGTCATCGGCGATCTGGCGAACGGTCGTGGCCTCGAAGCCGAATTCGGCAAAGCGCCGCGCCGCCGCATCGAGGATGACCTGACGGCGATCCCCGTTCTTTCTGCGCGTGCCTGTCTGCCGTTCCGCCACCTGAGAACCTTCCTCCGTTGTGTTCCAGCATCCGCCCTAGCAAGCACAAGCCGGCAATGCGAGCGGGCGAGATACGATTTACAAAGGCTCAAAACGCCTTAGACAATGGGCAAAACACGTGGGAAGGGAAGCGGGATGAAGCGCAAGTTCGGGCCGGTCATGGCAGCCTCGGCGCTGGTGCTGGCCAGCACGCTCAGCGGATGCACGGCAAAGGCGGACGGCACTGGCGGCGTGGGCGTCGAGGTCGGTGGCGCCGCGGACTGGACCGCCGTTGGCGGCGGCTTCGACGAGACCAGCTATTCCCGCCTCGACCAGATCGGCACCGGCAACATCGACAAGCTGGGCCTTGCCTGGGCACTGGACCTTCCCGGCGAAGTCACGCTCGAGGCCACGCCGCTTGAAGTCGATGGCGTGATCTACTTCACCGGTAGCTATGCCAAGGCCTATGCGGTCGATGCGACAACCGGCAAGGTCCTGTGGACCTACGATCCGGAGACGTGGAAGCACGATCCGGCAGCCATGCACTTCTCCTTCGGCGCCAACCGCGGCATGGCCTATGAAGATGGCAAGGTCTTCGCGGCCTCGCTCGATGGGCGGCTCTTCGCCCTCGATGCCAAGACGGGCAAGGAGCTGTGGGTTTCTGAATCGATCCCCGAAGGCGCGCTCAACATCTCCACCGGCGCGCCGCGGGTGATGAACGGCAAGGTCATCATCGGCAATGGCGGCGCCGACTTCGGTGCGCGCGGCTTCGTGACGGCTTTCGATGCCGAGACCGGCAAGCTGCTCTGGCGCTTCTACACGACCCCCGGCACCGACGAGGAAAACGCAGGTAAGCCGGCCATGGAACTTGCCGCCAAGACATGGGGTCCCGACCACCTCAAGGCGGGCGGCGGTGGCGGCACCGTCTGGAATGGAATGACCTACGATCCGGAACTCAACCGGATCTATATCGGTGTCGGTAACGCAGGCCCCTACGATCCCGACATCCGCGATCCGGACAGCAAGGGCGACAACCTCTTCACCACCTCGATCGTCGCGCTCGATGCCGATACCGGCAAGTACATCTGGCACTATCAGGAAAATCCGCGCGATTCCTGGGACTACAAGTCCACGCCCAATATCCAGATTGCCACTCTGACCATCGACGGAAAGCTGCGCAAGGTGCTGATGCACGCGCCCACCAACGGCTTCTTCTATGTACTCGACCGCAAGACCGGAAAGCTCGTGAACGAGCCGGGCAAGACCACGCTCATCACCTGGGCCAAAGGCATAGACATGAAGACCGGTCGCCCGATCGAGGCGCCGCAGATTCGCTATGAAACAGGCCTGACCAAGATGTGGCCGGGCACCATCGGCGGCCATAACTGGCAGGCGATGAGCTACAGCCCGAAGACCGGGCTGGTGTACATTCCCCAGCAGCAGATCGGTGCCCGCTTCTCGCGCAAGGGCGGATCGGAAAACGCCTTCAACGTCATGGGCTTGATGCTCGAGCCGATCACCGAAAAGCCCGGCGATGGCCACGGCTATCTCGTCGCCTGGGATCCGGTGGCGCAAAAGGAAGTCTGGCGCGTTCAGCACAAGGGGCTGTGGAACGGCGGCACTCTTGCCACCGCCGGGGGCGTCGTGTTCCAGGGCACGGCCACGGGTTACTTCAAGGCATACGACGCGAAGAGCGGCAAGGAACTCTGGAAGTTCAACGCGGGTCTCGGCATCATCGGCGCGCCGATGAGCTATAGCCGTGACGGCAAGCAGTACGTCTCCGTCCTCGTGGGCTATGGCGGTACGACGGCGGCCTACGGCCACTTCATGGACATGGGCTACAAGTACGGCCTGCAGCCCCGCCGCCTGCTCACCTTCGCCATCGGCGGCGACAAGTCGCTGCCGCCCTCGCCGCCGCCGGACTTCACGGTCCACGCGCTCGACGATCCCGCTCTCACGCTCGACGAGGACGACGTGCTTGCCGGCCGGGCGCTGTCGGTCCAGTGCGCCGCGTGCCACGGTGTCGGCCTGCAGGCGACCGGCACGCCCGGGCCCGACTTGCGGGAATCGGCCATTGCACTTGATCTCGACAGCTTCCGCGCCTTGCTGCAATCAGGGCCTCTGATGTCACGCGGCATGCCGCGTTTCGAGAACCTGACGGAAGACCAGATTCGCCAGCTTCACGCCTATATCCGGGCCAAGGCACGCGAAGCGCTGGGCAAGCGGGAGAAGGACGATACGGCCCCTTCGGCCAAGCTCTGACAAGGGTCATCGTGCCAGCGATCAGCCCTCAAGGCGGTTGAAGAGAACGCCGGTCACAGCCTAGCTACCGCACCATGAATTTGGGTCCGGTCGCCACGCGCCGCGCCCCGAGAGAGGAAGGACCGAAAAATGAGTGATGTTCTGGGCTACAAGGGTAAGCGCGTAATCGTCAGCGGCTGCTTCTCCGGCATGGGCGAAGCCACGGCCAAGCTGCTCGTGGACCTGGGCGCAGAAGTCCACGGCTTCGACTTCAAGGAAAGCTCGGTGCCGATGGCGTCCTTCACCCAGATCGACCTTCGCGATCCGGCGACCATCGAAGCGGCCGTGGCCGGTGTCGGCGGCAAGGTGGATGCGCTGTTCAACTGCGCGGGTCTGCCTGGCGGCGGCGGCTTCCCGCCGATGGACGTGATGAAGGTCAACTTCCTCGGCACCCGTCACCTCACCGAACAGGTCATTCCGCTGATGGGCGACAAGGGCGCGATCGTTTCGATCGCCTCGACCGGCGGCCTCGGCTGGAGCCGACGCATCCCCACCCATATGCAGCTCATGATGACCAAGGGCTTCCAGGGCGGCCTTGAATGGTGCGAAGCCAACATGGACCAGGTTTCCGAAGGTTATGCTTTCTCCAAGGAAGCCGTGATCGTCTGGACCCAATTCATGGGCGCCCAGCTCATCAAGAAGGGCATTCGCATCAACTGCTCACTGCCCTCGCCGACGCAGACGCCGATGATGAAGACCTTCCACGAGACCTCGGGCAAGGAAGTCGTCGATGCCGCTGCCGAACCGCTCGGCCGCTACACCACCCCGGAAGAGCAGGCTGGCCCGCTGGTCCTGATCAACTCGGATCTCGCCGGCGTGGTCAACGGCATCGTCATGCCGGTCGATGGCGGCTTCATGGGCGGTCTCGCCACCGGTCAGGTGGACATAACCAAGATGATGGGTGGCCAGAAGCAGGGCGGCTGAACCATCCCTTTTTTGAGAGAATGGAATGCGAGGCCGGGTCGAAAGATCCGGCCTTTCGCTTGTCCACACAGAGGCAGACAGCGGTTGCATTGCGATGTGATTATCTCATATGGGGATCACATCTTGATGTGAGCGAGTCATTCCTATGTCCAGAAATGTGATCGAAAAAGTCCGCCAGCTCGTATCCGAGGGCGGCATGAGCAAAGCCGGCCTCGCCCGCGCTGCAGGCCTGCACGCCAACACCTTGCGCGACTGCACCGATACCGACTGGAACCCGACCGCCGAAACGCTCGGCAAGCTGGAGCGCGTGCTGTTCTCGAACGACGACCGCGAAGTGCTCGTCCCGATCGAGGAAATCATCGACGAGGCCCGCAATGGCCGGATGTTCATCCTTGTCGACGACGAGGACCGCGAAAACGAGGGGGATCTCGTCATTCCGGCGCAGATGGCGACTCCCGCCGCCGTAAACTTCATGGCGACGCATGGACGCGGCCTGATCTGTCTCACACTGACCAGTGAACGGGTGGACCAGCTCGGCCTCGACCTGATGAGCCAGCACAACGGCACCCGGCACGAAACCGCCTTCACCGTCTCGATTGAGGCCCGTGAAGGTGTCACCACCGGCATCTCGGCCGGGGACCGGGCGCGAACCATCTCTGTGGCCATTGATGGCAGCAAGTCGAAGGCAGACATCGTCACCCCTGGCCACGTCTTCCCCCTGCGCGCCCGCGATGGTGGCGTGCTCGTCCGGGCCGGGCATACCGAGGCGGCCGTCGACATATCACGGCTCGCCGGCCTTAATCCCTCCGGCGTGATCTGTGAGATCATGCGGGACGACGGCACCATGGCCCGGATGGACGACCTGATCAGCTTCGCGCGCATGCACGACCTGAAGATCGGCACGATCCGCGACCTCATTGCCTACCGCCGCAAACACGACCGCATGGTGGAAAAGAGGGCCGAACTTACCTTCGAAAGCCGATACGGCGGCCAGTGGACTGCCCGCACCTATTTCAACAAGGCGACCGGCGACGAAACGATCGCGATCATCAAGGGCCGCGTCGATCCGGCGAAGCCCACACTCGTGCGGATGCACACACTATCGATCTTTTCCGACATTCTCGGCGAACAGCAGAACGACCGCTCTGATCTGCTGCAGCGCTCGATGGAGATCATTGCGGAGGAAGGAACGGGCGCTATCGTCGTGATAAACCGCCCGATGAACCGCCTGATGTCCCGCGCCATAGACATCAAGCAGAAAGTCCGGGCCGGAGAAAATCCGGACCTGGAGGAACTGCGCGACTATGGTGTCGGCGCCCAGATCCTCGCCGAGCTAGGCATTCATGACATGATCCTCCTTACCAACACTCACCATTCGCTGGTGGCGCTGGAAGGCTATGGCCTGAACATCGTCGGCGAACGCCGCATCACGGCCGCCGAGGCCAAGGGAGAAAACTGACATGGCCCGTTTCCTGATCGTCGAAGCCCGGTTCTACGACCACCTCAACGACATGCTGATCTCCGGGGCCAAGGCGGCCCTGATCGCAGCCGGCCACACGGTCGACGTCATCACCGTGCCCGGCGCACTGGAAATCCCCGGCGCGATCTCGCTTGCCGATGCCTCGGGCCAGTACGAAGGCTATGTCGCCATCGGCGTCGTCATTCGCGGCGAGACCTATCACTTCGAGATCGTGGCAGGGGAAAGTGCCCGCGGGATCATGGCGCTGACCATGGACGGCATTGCCATCGGCAATGGCATCCTTACCGTAGAGAACGAAGCCCAGGCGCTCGTGCGCGCCGATCCCGGGCAGAAGGACAAAGGCGGCGAAGCGGCCAAGGCCGCTATTGCCCTGCTGGAACTGAGAGAGAGATTTGATGGCTGACATTTCTGGAGATCATCCAGCCCTTGCTGGCATTCCGCTCGTGCTGGGCGGCAACGTTTTCGGCTGGACGATCGACAGGGATGGCAGTTTTGCCGTGCTCGATGCCTTCTACGAGGCAGGCGGGCGCATGATTGACACCGCCGAAGGCTATTCGAACTGGGTGCCGGGAAACAAGGGCGGCGAATCCGAAGCGCTGATCGGCGAATGGCTCGAGAGCCGCGGCGTGCGCGCGGACATGCGGATAGGCACCAAGACCGGTCAAGGCGGCCCTCCGGGCGCACTCAAGCCTGAGGCTGTCGCCGCCGCGCTGGAAGGCTCGCTCGAACGCCTGCGCACCGATTACGTCGACCTCTACTACGCCCACCGCGATGACCGAACGACGCCGCTGGAAGAAGTCGTGAGCGCCTATGACGAAGCCTTCCGTTCGGGCAAGGCGCGAGAGCTTGGGGCCTCCAACTATACGACCGAGCGGCTCGGCGAAGTTACCGACCTGGCCGCCAGCATGAAGGCGTGCGGGTTCACGGTGATGCAGCCGCTCTACAACCTTGTCGACCGGCAGGACTATGAAGGCGCGTTGCAGGAACTCTGCGTTCAGCGAGAGATAGCCGTCCTGCCCTATTACGGCCTCGCTTCAGGCTTCCTCACCGGGAAGTACCGCAAGGCGGAAGACTGGGCGGATTCGAGCCGCGCCTTTTCTCTCGATCAGGCTGTCGCGAACGGCGGCTGGGACGTCCTGAAGGTTCTGCGCGAGGTGTCAGATGAGCTTGGTGTGGCCTGCACGCACGTCGCGCTGGCGTGGCTCAACAGCCAACCGGGCATTGCCGCCCCGCTGGCAAGCGCCACGACCCCGGCCCAGGTTGCCGATCTTGCAGCCGCCGCCTGTTTGGAGCTTGCACCGGAGCACGTGCAACGCCTCAACGCCGCGAAGTAGATAAGCATCTTTACTTAGGTGATATTGCTAGCCGTAATACGCGGTAACAGCGTGAAATCACTTTGCAATGTTCTCCCAGCTATTGTTCGCTTGCAATTTGTTCACAATTTGGACAGTTCGAATAAATCGATTTCAGTTTCCTTCTGATCGTTTAGGCGGCTGGCACCATTACCGGGAGCAACACGGATAATTGCTCCGGAGTGGACATATTGGACGGCTTCGAGAAGCCGATTCAAGGGTCGCAAGAACGGGCTCGAAAAGAGCCGGGTGCGTTTCCGGACGCGCCTTACGGAGAACATAAGTGGACAAGATCGCGATTGCGAAATCGTTGGCTAAAGACCTTGAGGGAAGACTTCGGACGATGGAAGAAATCGGTGCGCTCGTCTCTGCAGCGCATCTTGATGCCGCCATCGACAGCCTTTGCCGGACATTCGATATCCCGAGAACAATCTCCGATACGGAGTAAGCTTGCCAAGACGCCTTACTCAAGGAATGTCAGTATTTCTGGTGTTGGCGGCAATGGGGCAAACAAGTATTGACCTGATTTCTCAATCTTCAGGTACTCTCTGCTCTCCCTGTCCCGCGATCTAGTAATTTCTGCAAGATTGTCTTTTCGAGAATTTTGCAGCCTGACACTGGTGAGCCCACTTGATGGATAATGCGGACCAGTCATTGAAGAATCGGGCAAAGGCTGTCCGCCTTATCGGTATTGCCAATGAACTTCTGGCCATGGCGCGCGAGCTGGAAATTGGTGAGACAACACCTGCTCTACCCAGTCTGAACGAAGTTGGCATTGCCGGCGGAGGTCGGTCCGCAGTAACGAAGGACCACCCGATGTGGTGCGAGCTCGCGCGGCAGACCTACGATGATCGCCGCCGGCGCACGAAGATCTTCAAGTCCGAAGATCTGTTCGGCGAACCGGCTTGGGATATTCTGCTCGACCTGTTCATTGCGGCCAAGATGCGCCGCCGCGTTTCGGTCACGAGTGCGTGCATCGGTGCAGCTGTTCCCTCCACAACGGCGCTACGCTGGATCGCTGTTCTGGAACGGCAGGAACTGCTGGTACGCGAAGCGGATCCCGGTGATGCCAGAAGGGTCTACGTCAAGCTCAGCGCGCGTGGTTACGATGCCATGCTGGAATATTTCGCCTCCGCATCCCGTTCCGTCGTGCTGATGGACGATGCCCCCCCGCACGCCGCTGCGGCACGCTAGGAATCAAAATGGGCGCCGGCCCCCTCTTCTACCCCGGAGCAGAGGACCGACACCCGAATTGCGGAGGCGGGCGGATGACCGGTGCCCCCGGCACCGGTCATCCGCAGCACTCAGAGAAAGGCCCTGACTTTCTCGAGCACCATGTCCGCGTGCTCTTTCCGGCAAATCAGCAGGTCGGGCATGTAGACGTCCTGCTGGTTATAGACGAGCGGACTGCCGTCGATGCGCGAGGCATGGAGCCCCCACCCCAACGCCACGGCCGCGGGCGCCATGCTGTCCCACTCGTACTGACCGCCTGAGTGGAGGTAGATGTCCGCTTCGCCACGCAGGATCGCCATGGCCTTGGCCCCGGCCGACCCCATCGGCACCAGTTCGCCGCCGATCGCTTCGCAAACGCCGGTGGCTTCCTTGGCAGGGCGGGTGCGGCTGACGACCATGCGCAGCTTTTCCGGCGCAGCCGGGATCTCGCCCGGCTGGTCAGAACGCAGCACCACATCGAGACCCGGGAGTGCCACGGCGCCAAGGTCAGGCGCACCGTTCACAGCCATGCCAACGTGGACCGCCCAGTCGGTGCGTTCCTCGCCATATTCGCGGGTGCCGTCGACCGGATCGACGATCCAGACGCGCTCCTTCTCGAGGCGGTCCGCATTATCCTTCTCTTCTTCGGAAAGAAGGCCGTCCTCGGCGCGCTGCTGACGCAGCGCGTGAACGAGGAACTGGTTCGCGGTCTGGTCCCCGGCCTTGCCGAGCGACTTTCCCTCGAACATGCCCGAGGCGCGGACCTGAAGCAGGATCTTGCCTGCCTGGTCCGCGAGATGCGCTGCGAGATCACCGTCCGACATGCTCATCAGGCGTCTCCCAGCAGGGTGTCGACGATGAGGGTCGCGGCTTCTTCCGGCGACAGCTTGGTCGTGTCGATGCGGATCTCGGGGCTGCGTGGTGCCTCGTAGGGGCTATCGATGCCGGTGAAGTTCTTCAGTTCACCCGCACGCGCCTTTTTGTAGAGGCCCTTCACATCGCGCGATTCGGCGACCTTCAGCGGCGTGTCGATGAACACCTCGAAGAACTCGCCTTCGGGCAGCATCGAACGCACCATCTCGCGATCCGCCTGGAACGGCGAGATAAAGGCGGTGATCACGATCAGGCCCGCATCGGTCATCAGCTTCGAGACTTCGCCGACGCGGCGGATGTTCTCGATGCGGTCGCTCTCGGTGAAGCCCAGGTCCTTGTTGAGACCGTGCCGCACGTTGTCGCCATCGAGCAGGAAGGTGTGCCGGTTCATCCGGTGCAGCTTCTTCTCGACGAGATTGGCGATGGTCGACTTGCCCGAACCCGACAGGCCCGTGAACCACAGGACCGCCGGCGCCTGGTTCTTGAGCGCGGCGTGCTGCTTGCGACCGATGTCGAGCGCCTGCCAGTGGACGTTCTGCGAACGGCGAAGGCTGAAGTTCAGCATGCCGGCCGCGACCGTGGCGTTGGTCATCTTGTCGATCAGGATGAACCCGCCAAGCGCGCGGTTCTCGCCATAAGGCTCGAACACGACCTGCTTGTCAGTCGAAATCTCGGCCACGCCGATGGAGTTCAGTTCCAGCGTCTTGGCCGCGAGATGCTCCATGGTGTTGACGTTGACTTCGTACTTCGGTTCCTGGACCGTCGCCGACACCATCTGGGTGCCGAGCTTGAGCCAGTACGCACGACCAGCCACCATGGCATCGTCGGCCATCCACACGATAGTCGCTTCGAACTGGTCGGCGGTCTGCGGCGGATTGTCGGCCACCGAAATGACGGAACCACGCGAACAGTCGATTTCGTCCTCGAAACAGACGGTCACCGACTGGCCGGCCACGGCCTGTTCCAATTCGCCGTCGAACGTGACGATCTTGCTGACGGTGCTGGTCTTGCCCGAGGGCAGAACGCGGATCTGGTCGCCCGGCTTTACTTCGCCCGTCGCAACCAGGCCGGAGAACCCGCGGAAGTCGAGGTTCGGACGGTTCACCCACTGCACTGGCATGCGGAACGGCTTTTCGGCATCGGCCGAACTGAGCACTTCCACCGTTTCGAGATGATCGACCAGCGTCGGACCCTTGTACCAAGGCGTGTTGTCCGAAGGCGTGGTGATGTTGTCGCCTTTGAAGCCGGAAATCGGCATCGCGGCGAAGCTCTCGATCCCGATCGAATTGGCGAACTCGGTATAGTCGGCAACGATCTTGTCGAAGACTTCCTGCTTGTAGTCGACAAGATCCATCTTGTTCACGGCCAGGACGATGTTCTTCACACCCAGCAGGTGGCAGATGTAGCTGTGACGGCGAGTCTGGACGAGCACGCCCTTGCGCGCGTCGATCAGGATCACTGCGAGGTCGGCGCTCGACGCGCCGGTCACCATGTTGCGGGTGTACTGCTCATGGCCCGGACAGTCGGCGACGATGAACTTGCGCTTCTCGGTGTTGAAGAAGCGATAGGCCACATCGATGGTGATGCCCTGCTCGCGTTCGGCGGCGAGGCCATCGACCAGCAGCGCGAAGTCGATTTCCTGGCCCTGCGTGCCGACCTTCTTGGAATCGGCGCTCAGCGCGTCGAGCTGATCTTCGAAGATCATCTTCGAATCGTAGAGCAGACGGCCGATCAGCGTGGACTTGCCGTCGTCGACGCTGCCACAGGTGATGAAGCGCAGCATCGTTTTGTGTTCGTGCTGCTTCAGGTACTCGTCGATATCCTCGGCGATGAGGCTGTCGACGACGTACTTCGGTTCGCCGTCATTCTCGGTCTTGATGTCGGTATCGGCCATCAGAAGTACCCCTGCTGCTTTTTGACTTCCATGCCGGCACCGCCGGCGTCCTTGTCGATCACACGGCCCTGCCGCTCTGACGTCGTGGTCAGCAGCGTTTCCTGGATCACTTCGGGAAGCGTCTTGGCTTCGCTCTCAACAGCACCCGTCAGCGGGAAGCAGCCGAGCGTGCGGAAGCGGATGGAACGTTCTTTCGTCTCGGGACGGTAGCCCAGGATCTTCTCGATCCGATCCATGTCGTCGGCCATGAAAAGGCCGCCTTCCCATTCGAAGGTCGGGCGCTTGTCCGAAAAATATAGCGGCACGATCGGAATGTCGTTGAGGTGGATGTACTGCCACACGTCGAGCTCGGTCCAGTTCGAGATCGGGAAGACGCGGATCGATTCGCCCTTGGCCTTCTTCGCGTTGTAGATGTTCCACAGCTCAGGACGTTGATTCTTCGGATCCCAGCCATGCGACTGCGTGCGGAACGAAAAGATGCGCTCCTTGGCGCGGCTCTTTTCCTCGTCGCGGCGGGCACCGCCGAACGCAGCGTCGAACCCGTACTTGTCGAGCGCCTGCTTCAGACCCTCGGTCTTCCACATGTCGGTGTGCAGCGAGCCGTGCTCGAAAGGATTGATGCCTTTCTCCTGCGCTTCCGGGTTGTGATAGACGAGCAGATCCATGCCCGACATCTCGGCCATCTTGTCGCGCAGTTCGTACATCGCCTTGAACTTCCACGTCGTATCAACGTGGAGCAGCGGAAACGGCGGCGGCGAAGGATAGAATGCCTTGCGGGCGAGGTGCAGCATAACGGCGCTGTCCTTGCCGACCGAGTAGAGCATCACCGGCCGTTCGGCTTCGGCAACGACTTCCCGGATAATGTGGATGCTTTCAGCTTCCAGCCTCTCTAGGTGCGTCAGGGTTTTCATCGAGCTTCCCTTTGTTGGGTTGGCCCCTTTGCGGGTTGCGAATCTTCTTGCAGGGATGACTTTTACAAAAACCTCCCATATGGGAGGGCAATGGCGCTAACCAGTCGAGACGAAACGGATTTGCTGCTCCCCCTCTTCCGCGGATTGTCGGAGAAATCAGCATTTTCAACGTTTCTTGAAAGAGTTAGGCGTCGCACCGACGCGGAATATGTTGCTCTGATCCAGCGCGTGGGCTCCGGACCGCACGCCGAAGTGAGCACTTTTCACGCCGGAATCGACTTGCGAGCACGCGCGCTAAACGCCGATTCACTCGATATCCATGCCCTCGACCGCTTCCATTACGACGCGCTCCGACCGGGCCGCGTCTATGCGATTTCCGAGTTCTTCGACCACGATCCGGTCTATCGCGCCGACCGCGCCCAGCGAATGAAACAGCTCGGCATAGCGGACGAGCGGGTCGTGCGATTGCCCGATATCGAGGATGTCAGCGCGTGGCTCGTGATGGCACGCGCAAAGCCCTGCACAGCGGCAGACAGCGCTCTGCTCTCCAACCTCGCGCCTTATGTTGAAGAGGCCCTGCGCGCCCATGTCGAACTGGAACGGCACCGTGTACGCGCAAGTGTAAGCGTTCAGGGGCTAGCGCGCTCGGCCACGGCGTGGATGGTCATGGACCGTGAGGCGCGACTTCTGTCGATCGATCCACGGCTTGAGACCTGGTTGGAGAAAACGCTGGGCTACCACCCTCGGATCGGCGAACGCCTGCGTGATCTTGGCGTCCAGATCGAACGAGATCTCTTGGCCGCCGCCATTGATTTTACCAGCGACGAACCGGGGCCGCCCCGCCCTCTCCTGCTTAACGAACACCCCCGCCTCGAGGCGCTGCTTTCCGCCACGACAGATATGCCGCGACGCTCGATGCTGGTGCTCTGCCGCCTGCCCAACACGCGCACGTCAGAGAGCGTTGATCGCCTGGCCCGCCTGTTCGATCTGCCGAGGCGCGAAGCAGAGCTTGCTGTTGCGCTCAACGAGGGACAGTCGATCGCAGAAGCGGCCGAACACATGGGCCTGACGCTGGAGACCGCGCGCAATTACTCGAAGCGCCTCTATGCCAAGCTTGGCGTACGCGGACAGGCAGAACTGGTTCGACTGGTGAGCGATAGCGTGGCGGTTATGGCCTAGGCCTCCTCAGCCGGTTCAGCAGACCGAAAGTTCAAGTCATTTCTCAGACCAGACGCTGCGATTGCGGCCGGCTTCCTTGGCTGCGTACAAGGCCTGATCGACACGCTCCAACACTTCCGAACGGCTTCGCGAGGCATCGTCGAGCAACATCGCCCCGGCACTGGCGGTCAATCGACCGAACGCGCTCTCGGCATGCGCAATCGCAAGGCCTTCGACATCGCGCACAGCCTGCCGGACCTTCTCTGCGGCCTCGCGCCCGGCTCGACACGGAATGATCGCCGCAATCTCTTCGCCACCGTAGCGATAGACCTTAGCACCAGGCAGAGAATCGCCGATACAGGCAACGATCCGCTCCAACGCCTTGTCTCCCGCGACATGGCCATAGTGATCATTGTAAGCCTTGAAGAAGTCGACGTCGAACAAGGCAAGAGAAACGGTGACGCCGTTCTTTTCGACGGCGTCCAATGCCTTTTCCAGATCCTGATCGAAGGCCCGGCGATTGAACGCGCCGGTCAATCCGTCTCGCAGGCTGCGTTCGGCCAATTGCTGGTTCGCGAGTTCGAGTTCGATGGTCCTCTCGGTGACGAGATGTTCCAGGCGGTTCATGATACTGTCCACCTGCCCTGCCATGAACTGGAAGGAACGTGCCAGCATCCCGATCTCGTCATTCCGCTTGGTCGGGATCGGCACGCTGCCATTGGCAACCGCCGTGTAGTCGCCGTCGGCAAGGCGGTGGGATGCTTCGGTCATCTGGCGGATCGGCTTCGAGACGCTGGCACGCAGAACCAGTACCACCGTGAGGATGAAAGCTCCGAACAGTGCGGCGATGAGAACGAGCGCAAGGCCGGCGGAGCGCAGCGCGCGGGCCTGGACGACTGACTTGGGATAGACCGTCACCAGCCACCACTTCGGACCTTCCAGACCGACACTGGCGACATAGGCGTCCAGTTCCGGGGCGTAGGTCACCCTGCCGACACCATCAGCGCGTTGTTCGGCATTGGCCAGCTGGCGATAAATACTGGTGACGGCGGGGTTGCCGAATTGCTCGACGCTGATCTGCCCTGCCTTCTTGTTCCGATCATCCAGACCGGCAGGGTGGGCAATCAGCTTACCGTCATGCGAGAGAATGAGGTCGTAGATCCCGTCCGGTCGATCATCGACCACATCACCGATCAGTTCCGTTAGGCCCACATCCACGCTGGGGTTGATGAGGTGCCGCCCTTTCCAATCCACCGGCCGTTGAAAGGTTATGGCCCATTTGGACGCCGTGGCGTCGAAATAGAGGCCGGTCCAGATCGGTTTCCTCTGCGGGTTTTGCGAAGGCAGCGTGGCGCCTATGACCGAAAGCGCGGTCATGTCCAGATCGCTGTCGGCATCGAGCCCCCAAGGTTGTCCGGGCCAGTTTATGATCAAGGCGTTTTCGGGCAGGCTGGCGTGGACGTTCATGAATTCGCCCGATGCCGCCGGCCCGAATTCGGCGACCGTTTGATAGGTGATGACCAAACGCCGTTTCAGTTCGGGAGTAAGCTCCGGCCGGTTGCGCGCGACGAACCCCGAGACGCCACTGTGCGTCAGCCCATTGCGATCCCGATAGCCTGAATAGTATTTCGAACGCAGCCGCACGGTGCCATCGAGCATGTGCTGGTAATAAGCCTCGAAATCCGGTGAGGGAAAGACGTTGGGGTCGGTGTAGCTGTCCAGGAAGCGGCGCGTGAAGCGATCCGTCAACGCTTCGGCACGTAGAAACCGTTGGCTTTCGTATCGGCCACGCTGTTCGATCTGGGTTCGCCACTCGACGAGAAGAGCGCGCTGGGCCTCTCGTTCGGCAGAATAGAACGAGAATATGGCTACAATAGCCGCTGCACAGAACGCAAAAGCGACCATCCGGAGCGCGACCTTGCGCGTAAATGACCGCTCATTGCGCAGAAAGTTCTGGTCCCCCTGCGCAATATCTTCGTGCGGTACGAGCCTGCCTGTGTGTCGCACTCGGTCTGACCAATTCGATACCAATTCCTTACGAGTATCTGGCCGGAAAGGGTTAAGAATAGGTGAGAGCCGAGACCTTGCAAGCGATGAGTGCGCGGAGACCTCTACTTACGTGTAAAAGTATAGGAAAAAGGAGCCCTCAGGCCCCTTCCCCCAGCAGCTTTTCACATTCAGCGATTTCCGAGCGCAACCACATGGTTTCGCTAAGATTCTTGCCGCCGCATTCCTTCAGCAGTACCTCGTTCGCGGCCTTACGCACCTTGAGTGCGGGAACATTGCCGGGTTCGGCCCCCAGCGCGACATCGACGAGATGGATCGCTTCGAGTGGCTTGCCTGCGTCGAGCTTGGCTTGCGCCCTTTCAGCGAGCTTTTCAGCCCCGCCTGCCAACTCAGCCAGATCGGCGTCCACGCTCGAACGCGGAACGCCGTAGAGTGCGGTGGTACCGTCCTCGTAGTGCAGCCAGCCGGCATATTCGCGCCAGATCGACTTAACCGCCCAGCTTGCCTTGCCGTGGAACTCGCCGATTTCCAGCCCCTCGGGCCAGGCGAACTCTCGCATCAACGTGTGGACGTCCTTGCCCGCGTTCATCCCCTCGAACGTGTAATCGCGAACGTAGCTGACCGCTGCGTGCAGCTTGTCGAGATCGGCCTTGATGCGATCCTTGCCGACGATGGCATCGCCGTGGCCGGTGATGACGATCTCGGCGCCAAGATCGCGGATCGTTTCGAGCGACTTGAGATAGTTCCGCACCAGGCGGGGCTTGTCGCCGCGCAGGGTGTTGAGGAAGGGCATCGACAGCCAGACCGGGCCGAAGACGTTGCCGGTGAAGGCGATCTTTTCCTTCGGCATCCATACGGTAAGCGCGTCGATCGTCTCGCCTTCCGGCGTCGAGATAATCTCGAAGGTTCGTCCGCCCAGATCCAGCGTCAGCTTGCGATCGACGAGGATGTCGGGCTTCACGTCCGGCGGCGGCTTGGGCGTGCCGCCGCGCTTGAGCGTCGATCCCCAGAGCTTCCCGCTTCGCGGCCCGAAGAAGGGCTGCAGCCCCATCATGTCTCCCACGGCCTCGTCGAATCCGGGACCGCCGATGACCTGCGTGCCTTCCTCGAGGAACTCGGGCAGGCCGCCATAGTGGTCGGCATGGCTCTGCGTCAGCACGATGAAGGCCAGCGGGCCGGTGCGATGCGGCGCCAGCAGGCGCCTGGTACGCTCGGCATTATCCATGAAGCCGGTGTTGATCATCACGTCGCCTTCGCTCGTGGTCACGAGGTAGGCGTTCGAGATGTCGTTGGCCTGGAAGATGAAGTCGGTGACGGCGATGGCGTCGGTCTGCTCGTCGCCCGAGCGCACGAGGCCGGCCAGCTTTGGACCGTCGCCGTTCGCCGGCGCTTCCTTGGTTTCCGCCATGGTCAGTCCTCCATCTCGATCATGACCTTGGCCGACGAAGGCGTTGCCGCGATTTCGAGGCCCTTCATCACATCCTTGAACGGGAGCTTGTGGCTGATCATCGCCGCAATCTTGTCCTTGAGGCGCGGCATGGCCGCAATCACCTCGGGCATTTCGGTGGGATAGCCGACGGCCGTGGTGATCGTCATTTCGCTCGTCAGCATGCGGCCGACCGGGAATTCGAGCGGCTTCATGTAGGCGGCGGTGATGACCATGCGCGCATGGAACTTGGCCATCATGATCACGTCGGTGAGGATATTCGGCGCACCCGCCGCGTCGATGTAGGCATCGGTGCCGACACCGACGCGGCCGTAGCTCGGCACTTCGCCGTGCAGCTTCGCCAGTTCGGCGCGCAAGTCCACCTTGGTCGGATCGAGCGCGGCCTGCACGCCAAGCGCACGGGCGCGTTCGAGACGCTCTTCCGAGAGGTCAAGCGCGACGACATCGGTGATCCCGCGATCGATCAGCCACAGCAGCATGCCAAGCCCGATCGGACCGCAGCCGAAGACCACCACCTTGTCACCGGGCTTTACTTCGGCACGATTGACGCCGTGCATGGCCACGGCCAGCGGCTCGCACATGGCGGCGACGTCGTAGGAAATGCCTTCGGGGATAGGCAGAATGGAATCGCCCAGACGGGCTTCGCGCACCAGCAGTTCCTGCGTGAAGGCCCCTTCCGGGCCGCCCGAGCCAATGTTGCTCGGCGTCATCATCGGATTGACGATGACAGGAGAACCGACGGAAATGCCCTCGACCTCTGCTCCGACTTCCATGACCTCACCGGCGCCCTCATGGCCCAGCGCGGTCTCGGCGCCTGGCGGAATGCCGCCCATCTTGATGTAGGACAGGTCCGATCCGCAGATACCGACCGACTTCATCTTGACGACAACGTCCTTCGGTCCCGCCGCCGGACGCTGGTAGGAATCGAGCCGGACATCGCCGACACCGTGAATCTTGAGCAGTTCCATCGCTTCTCTCCTCGCCCCCCGATTATGTTGCGATTACGGGCGGACCATGTAGCCGCCGTCGATCGTGACCGTCTCACCGGTCATGAACGAGCTGGCGTCAGAGCACAGGTAGGCGCCGATGCCCTCGAAGTCCTCGGGACGGCCGCATCGCTGCATCGGAATGGTCGGCGCGAAGTGCGCCGCCACACCTTCAGCGCGGGCGCCCTCACCCATCATCGGGGTGATGATCAGGCCCGGCGCGACGACGTTGGCGCGAATGCCGAGCGGCGCGAGCTCGACGGCAAGGCAGCGGATCGTGGCGGCCACAGCGCACTTCGATGCCGCATATTCCATCTTGCCCGGGAGGCCCTGGAACAGCGAGAGCGAACCGCAAGCCACGAGGCTACCACCCTTGTCGCCGGCTTCCGCGCGTTCCTTCATCAGCCTCGCGCCTTCGCGCAGAGTGAAGAAAGCACCGTGCAGCGCGGTCTTCTGGAAATCGTACCAATGCTCGGTCGGCATATCGAAGACCGAATTGTAGCGCGGCGATGCGCCCGAGTTGGCGAAGACGCAGTCGACCCGGCCGAAGTCTTCCATCACCTTGTTGTAGCCTTCGGCGATGTTCTCTTCCTCGGAAACGTCGACCTGATAAGCGATCACCTTGCCCGCACCCGCGGCTTCCAGCTCGGCCTTGGCCTTGGCGCTTTTTTCCGCGTTCCGCGCCCAGATGGCGATGTCGCCGCCCATCTTGGCCGTGCCCATGGCAAAGCCGAAGCCGATGCCGCCGTTGCCGCCGGTCACTACCGTTACCTTGCCCGTGCAGTCGAAAAGGCCCTTGGCCATCGTCGTATCTCCTCGATCCCGAAACATGCGCCACCGGTGGCGCGGTTATGGCCTAAGGTTTCGGCGGGCACGGCTTGCCTATCAAGGGCAGCGACTATAGAAATCCAGCCCAATCATCCCATCAGGGACATATTTCCGGCCAGTGGCAAACGGCCCGCGACGTGGAGTGCATCGATGCCTGAAAGCCAGGCGCTGCTACCGACCATGGAAGTCGATTCCGAACTGCGCGCACCCGGCATTGTCGCGCAGATCGTACGTTTCGGCATTCCGGAGCCCACCGCGACCCTGCACCAGATGGCCGAGGGGTACCACATTAACATGTGCCTCACCCCGCGCCCGCTCGAATCGCGCGCCGGCTATCCCAAGCGCTGGGGTCCGCATCGTTTCGAGCGCCTCGGCGACATCTTCCTGCTGCCGCCGGGCGAAGAACTCTACGTGAAAGGCGGGACCGGGCGGCAAGCCTCGCTGATCTGCACGCTGGAGGCGGCACTGCTTCATGATGTCGTCGGACGAGATCTCGAATGGGACGACCAGCACCTCGCCGCGACGCTCGACATCTCGAGCGCACAAGTGCGCGCCCTGCTCTTCCGGATCACGGCCGAAATTCGACACCCAGGCCTCGCCGCCACCAAGATGCTCGAACTGCTCGGTGCGGAACTGGCCATCGAACTCGGCCGCTATTGCTACGAAGTGGCTGAGCGCCCGGTGACCGGCGGCCTTGCCGGATGGCGCTTGCGGCTGATCGACGAGCGGCTCGATGAAAGCCTTGCCCCCCCCTCGTTGCAGGAACTGGCCGATCTCTGCTCGCTGTCGGTGCGGCAATTGACCCGTGGGTTTCGCGTCAGCCGCGCTTGCTCGATCGGCGACTACATGGAGCAGCGCCGGATGGAAGCCGCCAAGCGGCTGTTGATGGAGGGCGAGAGCGTGAAATCCATCGCCTTCGCCATGGGCTTCGCGTCTCCGTCGAGCTTCACCTTCGCTTTTCGCCGCGCCGTGGGTACCAGCCCCAGCACGTTCCGACAAAGGCAGGTGCGAGTGCTGGATGCACCGCTCGCTACTGCCGGGAATTGACCTGAATTCGATAGTCCGGCTGGAATTATCGGGACAGGTGCATTGCCAATGTACTGTCCGCAGGCGTTATCTCTGCCCCAACACGGCGCTGTGCATTGCAGCCCGTCAGCACAACCCAACGGGACAGAGGATAGGAAACCCATGACCGAGCTACTGGTCGCCGACGCCCTCATCGAACAGGCGATGAAGGAAACAGGCATCGATGCCTTCGACAACGACACCTACCGCGAAGGCCTCGACGTCTTCATCCAGTCCTTCAACGAAGGCATCGAAAAGGGCTGGATGAGCGAGGGCGGCGCTGGTCGCGCGCGAAACGACACGCTGCACTACTTGCGCGGACGCCTGAAGGTTTCGAAGTATCTTGCTGAAAATCCGGAACTTCTGGATCGCCCGGTCGAGAAGCCCGTCTTCGTCATGGGCGTGCCGCGCACCGGCACCACGCTGATGTCGAACCTGCTCGCCGCCGACCCGGCCCGTCGCTCGCCGCTGACCTGGGAAATCGACGATCCGGTGCCGCCAGTCTCCTCGACCGACATGCTGATCAACGATCCCCGCGCGCAGGGCCGTCTCGCGCAGGAAAAGGCGATGCTCGAAGCCAATCCGGAGATGGGCAAGTACTATCGCGGTTCGGCCATCTACCCCAACGAATGCGTGTTCTTCATGGCGCACGACTTCAAGACGCTGATGATCGAGTCCAAGGGCAAGCTGCCGCTTTACAAGGATTTCATCTTCTCGTGCGACATGACCAGCGCCTACGAGTACCACAAGAAGTTCCTGCAGGTGCTGCAGCAGAACGCAGGCGGCGTCTGGAACGTGAAGAAGCCGAGCCACGCCCTGTGGCTGGAAACGATCTTCAAGGTCTATCCCGACGCCCGCGTGGTCTGGACGCACCGCGATCCCTTCACTGCGACCGGCTCGCTGTGCTCGATCATCTCGCTCAGCCACATGGCGCACATGGGCAAGATCGACACCGAGTGGCTCAAGGAAGACTACCCCTGGCAGGCCGCCGAACACGCCAACCGCATCATGGATTTCCGTGACAAGTTCGGCGAGGACAAGATCATCGACGTGCACTACGCCGACCTCGTCGAGGACCCGGTAGGCGAGACGAAGAAGCTTTACGCCAAGCTGGGCGACGAATGGACCAGCGAAGCCGAGGCCGGCATCCAGAAGTGGGTGGATGACAACCCGCAGAACAAGTTCGGCAAGCACGAATACAAGCTGGACCAGTACGGCCTCAGCAAGGCCGATCTGGAGCCGCTCTTCGAACGCTACCTCTCGCGCTACGACGTCGCGCGCGAAGGCTGAGCTACACCCATCCGCGTCGCCCCCGCGCAGACGGGGCCCCGCTTCTCCTCGGCGTCGAAACGAAGCGGGATCCCCGTCCACGCGGGAATGACGGCCACTCAAGGCGCCAGGGAGAGAACTCATGCTCGAAGGCATGCATTACCAGAACGCCTATATCTGCGACGATCTCGAAGCCGGAATCGCGCTGTTCCGCGGGCGCGGAATGACCAAGGAACCGATCATCATTCCGGTCGACCAGACCGTGCAGACGCCCGAAGGCCCGAAGCGCCAGAAGGGCCGCATCTGCTTCATCTGGATCGGCGATCTTCAGTACGAGCTGATCGAGAACGAAATCGACGAAGTGGGCATATATGCCAACTGCCTGTCGAATGGCGGCCCGCTGCGCTTCCACCATATCTGCTTCCGCATCGACGACTGGGAAGATTTCCGCGCGCGCGTCGACGAACAGGAATTCCCCGTCGCCATGGAACGCGATCTGACCGGTGAGGACCCGAACGGGCTCAAGTTCCTTTACCTCGATGCCCGCAAGGTCTTCGGGCACTATATCGAATATACCTGGATGCCAGAAGCCATGTGGCAGCAGATCCGCGCGATGTAAGGGGCGTTTAACGGCTGTTGACCTGTCAGCCCTGGTGCAGGACTGACAGGTCGTTCAGGCACTGTAGCCGTCTAGTGCGTGCACAGCTCCTGGTGCGACCCGAGAGCTCGGCAAGCGTCGGAGGGAGGAGGAGACGACGCCTGCTGCGATGCAACCCGATGCAGATAGGGCGGCGACCAATTGCAGACGAGTCACGCACCCACGGGACACATTTCAGCGTCGATCTGGAACGATTTGACTGGACAATCTCGCGGTCGCTATTCGAATGATTAATTCTTGCGTTACGGGACCGTAATTTTGGAGTATAGTTGCGCATCTTCAAAGGGAGAGGCGGGACTAAATCTTGCTGCCTTCAAGCAAAAAAACGGAACAGAATCGACCGCTCCGGCATAATCGGCGAATCTGCCGGCGCGCTCTATTTTGCGGGATGGCCTGATGCCCGCGATAATGGACAAAATACTGCGCAGCAAAAGTTTACCCGAACTTCTCAAGCTGATGCCCGCCTACTTCAAAGTGCGGGGTTTTGCCGCCTGCTTCTATTTTTCGGCAGCTCCCGGCTCCAGGGGCAACGCCCCGCGCGCGCTGATGGAACCGGTTCACCACGGCCTGAGTCGCGAAGTGGTGGAGGCCTATCTGTCGGCCAATTTCCAGCGACTCGACATTGTCCCGCGCACGGCCATGGCTTTAGGCATTCCCGTACGCTGGACCGAGGCCTGGGCGTCCGTGGACGCTACGCCGGAAGAACGCGGGTTTCTGCAATTGATGCGCGATCTTGAAATCGGGGATGGCTTCACCTTGCCCTGTTACGGGCCTAATGGCCGCGACGGCTATGTCGGCATAGGCAGGATGACTGAGCATGCTCTGACCGATACGGATGCGTTGCGGGAGATGAACCTTGCCGCACAGGCCGCGCATTTGCGGATCTGCGAATTCAAGGCCGGCGATCAGGCCGATGACCGCCCTCTGTCCGGACGCGAGCGCGAAGTTCTCGACTGGGTAGCCCGCGGCAAGAGCAACAGCGTGATCGCCGATATTCTCGGAATTTCAGTTGGCACCGTCGATACTTACCTGCGCCGCATTTACGACAAGCTGGACGTCACCGACCGCACATCGGCCGCCGTGCGCGGCATCGGCATGGGGCTGATCGCCGCCTGAACCTCAGGCGACCTCGTCCGTCAGCATCGATCCGGCCACGTCGCCATAAAGCGTGGTACGCTGCTTTAATCTGCGCCCGACGCTTTCGGCGGCCTTGCGCAGTTCATCAACGCCCACTTCCTGCCCATGCGAAGCGCCTGCAGCACGGCTGATGCTTTCGTTCATCAGCACACCGCCAAGGTCGTTGGCACCGGCAGCCAGCACGGCAGCCGCACCGTCCATGCCGAGCTTGACCCACGAACACTGGATCGAATCGATCGCGCCGTTGAGCGCCAGACGCGCCACCGCGTGCATCAGTACCGCTTCACGCCAGGTCGGGCCCTTGCGGCTTTGTCCGCGCCGGTAGAACGGCGCTTCCATGTGGACCAGCGGCAAGGGCACGAATTCAGTAATTCCACCGGTATCGAGCTGGAGGTTGCGCAGCGCCAGCAGATGCCGGGCCCAATGCTCTATCCCTTCGAGGTGACCGAACATGATCGTCGAGGTGGTGGGAAGACCGACGCGGTGGGCACTGCCCACGACATCGAGCCATTCCTGCGTCGTCAGCTTGTCCGGACATATCTGGGCGCGGATATCGTCGCACAGGATCTCCGCCGCCGTTCCGGGCAGCGAACCCAGCCCGGCATCGCGCAGCTTTGCCAGGTAGTCGGAGACCGGCATGTCGAGCGTGCGGGCGCCCTGGCTCACTTCCAGCGGCGAGAAGGCGTGGACATGCAGCTCCGGGCATTCCTCCTTCACTGCACGCAGGATCGAAAGATAGGTCTCACCGGTATAGCTGGGATGGATGCCGCCCTGCAGGCAAACTTCCGTAGCCCCACGCTGCACCGCCTCGCGAGCACGGCCGGCGATCTCGTCTAGATCGAGATTGTATGGCTTGTCGCGGAAACCGGCCTTGATGCTGGTCTTCGAGAAGGCGCAGAACGAGCAGGCGTGAGTGCAGATGTTGGTGTAGTTGATGTTGCGATTGACGACGTAGGTGACGTCATTGCCGCTGACCTCGGCGCGCAAGGTGTCCGCAGCCTCCACCACCGCCTGCGCTGCAGCACCGCGCGTGGCAAAGAGCGTGACGATTTCGTCTTCGTTCAGCGATGCACCATCGGCAGCGCGGTCGAGAATGCGATGGATGCGAGAGGCGACCGGTCCCTCGTAGCGGCGCCCCAGCGGCTTGTGCACGGTCCCCGGTGCGCCGTCGGCCATACCTGGACTCCAGTGGCTGTCGCGACCAAGCCCTTCGGCATCGGCAAGCTTTAGCACGGCCGGGCGGATGACCGGATCGAGCCATTCGCTGCCGGCAGCGCCGATATAGCGCGGGTAGATCGTCAGGCGTTCGACCAGCGGCAGGCCGGCATGGGCGCATATCGCTTCGAGCCGTTCCACTTCGGGCCAGGGCGCTTCGGGGTTAACATGGTCGAGCGTCACGGGCGAAATTCCGCCCCAGTCGTCGATCCCGGCATCGATCAGTTCGGCAAGCCGCTCGTCGTTGAGGTTGGGCGGGGCCTGCACCGACACGGCATCCGGCAGGACGATGCGCGCGGCAGCGATAGTGCGCAGGAAATCCGCCTCGCCCGCTTCCGCCGCGCCGGACATCTTGGTACCGGGCTTGGGGCAGAAGTTCTGGACGATCACTTCCTGCAAGTGACCATGGGCCTCATGCAGGTCGCGCAGCGCCAGCAGCGCCTCGATGCGCTCCTCGGGTGTTTCGCCAATCCCGATCAGCACGCCGCTGGTCGTCGGTACGCGGGCGCGGCCCGCCGCCGCCAGCGAGGCCAGACGCACCGCCGGGACCTTGTCCGGCGAACCGTGGTGGCACATGCCCTTTTCAAGCAGCCGCTCGGATGTGCTTTCCAGCATCAGCCCCACCGACGCCGCAACCGGGCGCAGCATGCGATAGTCCTCTTCCTCGAGGATGCCAGCGTTCACATGCGGGAGCAGGCCGGTTTCCTTCAGCACCAGCTCGGCGCAGTGGCGAACGTAATCGATGGTGCGCGCAAAGCCATGATCGGCCAGCCATTCGCGCGCAGCGTCGTAGCGGCGCTCAGGCGCATCGCCGAGCGTGAACAGCGCTTCCTTGCAGCCTGCCGTCGCACCGGCGCGGGCCACTTCCAGCACTTCCTCCTCGGACATGTACGGCGCTTCGAGCCGCGAGGGCGTCGTGGCGAACGTGCAGTAGTGGCACACATCGGTGCACAGCCGCGTGAGCGGAATGAAGACCTTGGGCGAATAGGTCATTCGCGCGGGCGTGCCGGGACCGAGACGCGCATCGCGACGCGCGCGGGCTTCGGCAAGCAGGTCTTCAAGCGGTGTGGACAAGAGTCGTGTAATCAAAGCGCCGTCGTCGCGAGCCATAGTCATCCTGTTTCGATACGGGCTGCGGACAGTGCTACGCGCGCAAGCCGCTCCCGAACCTCGGCATCGCACATGACTGTTTCCGTTATCGTGACCGAAAGGCCGCTGGCACGCAACCCCTCGGCATCGGCCGCGTCTGCCTCGTCGATGATCAGGTGATCGAGCAGATCGCCGTAGTGATCGGCAATCGCGCGGTTCGATACCGGCTGTCCGAGTTCTCCCAGCAGCTTGGCGAGCGGGCCCTTCAGGGCCGCGCCGCCTACCAGCGGCGATACCGCAACGAGCGGCACCTTGCGCGCTTCCAGCGCCTCGCGAACGCCATCGACGGAAAGGATCGGATCTACGCTGAGGTAAGGATTCGAGGGGCAGACGACAATTGCAGCGAGATCCTCGCGCGCCAGAGCCGCTGCGAATGCCGGCGACGGCATCGTGCCCGGCACACCCTCGAACCGGATGCCCGTCGCTACCGGGCGGCACTGTTCGGCGACGAAGTAGCGCTGGAAGTCCAACCAGCCTTCACTGGTGCACACCTGCGTGCGCAAAGGCGCATCGCTCATCGGAACTATCGCATGCGCGATCCCGAGCGCGCGGGTCAGCCGCGCGGTCACGTCCGACAGGCTTTCCCCCGTACGCAAGCGCCAGGAACGGGCCAGATGCATGCCCAGATCGCGGTCGCCGAGATTGAACCAGTCCGCCTCGCCCAAGGCCTTGAGCATGGCCATCGCCTGCCATGTCTCGTCCTTCACCCCCCAGCCCCGCTCGGTGTCGTTGAGCCCCGCCAGCGCATAGGTCACGGAGTCGATGTCCGGACAGATCGTCAGGTCGAGGTGCTCGAAATCGTCGCCCGTATTGACGACGATGGTGAGGTCCTCCGGTGGTAGAACAGCCGCGAGACCTGCTGCCAGCTTTGCCCCACCAACGCCGCCTGAAAGGGCCAGCACGTGCTTTCCACTCATCGAAACATATCCTGTTCTACCGGCCGAAGTCCGCTCACCGCGCCCGCACCGTCTTCATCGCTGACCCAGCGTTCGGCCCCCCGCACCAATGCCACCGGAGTTCCTTCCGCACCCTCGCCCATGGCCAGTGCTCCCATGGCGGCAATCGAGTCCGCCACGGCGATCACGGTCGCCTGCAAGGTGCGTCCATAGAGGTCCACCCCCTTGCCGCGTCGATCCTCGAGCACCGTCAGCCCGGCGCAACCAATGGCCGTGCCGACTGTCCCGATCCGCCAGGCCCGGCCCATCGAATCCGCAATGACGACGCCAATGCAGGCGCCGCTGACTGTGCGCAGTTCGGCGCGGATGGTTCGGGCCGACGCATCCGGATCCCGAGGCCAGAGCAGGACGTTCTCTTCGTCGCCGCCTTCGATATTCGACGCATCGATCCCGGCATTGGCAAGCACGTGCCCGGTGCGATGCCGGGCAATGATCGCCGCTGGTGTGGCCCGCATAATCTCGGCGCTTTCGTCGAGGATCGCCTGCGCCATGGCGGGTTCGCGTTCGGTCCGCCCGGCAAGGTCGCGCGCCGCTTCGCCGGACGTGATTGCACTCAGACTGACCGCCCTGCCCTCGACCTTCGAGACGATCTTCTGGGCAATCACGCAGATATCGCCGTCGCGTAAGCCATCGCCTTCGTCAGCCAGCTTGCTGCAAATCGCTTGCACAATCGACATTCCGGGGGCGAACATGGGCAATCCGGCAAGCGGACGCACGGTGATCGCAGGGATGCTGTTCATTCAGGGCCCTTCTCTCGGCGGGTAAGCCGCCAGTCTCCTCGTGGGGACTTTCTCTAGGTCGACCGCACTGCCAACGACAACCGTAACGAACAAGAATTCGCAGGAGAGAAGATCAAATGGCATCGATAGCGGTCATCGGCGGAACCGGCGCACTGGGCAAGGGCATTGCACGCCGTCTCGTAAAGGCCGGTCACGACGTGACGATCGGTTCGCGCTCGGCCGAAAAGGCCCAGGTGACGGCCGAGGAACTCGGCGCTGCGGGCTATGCCGCCAATGCCGATGCCGCCAGCGGCAAGGACGTGGTGATCGTCACCGTTCCCCATTCCTCGCAGGGCGATACGCTGGCTCTCATAAAGGACAAGGTCGGCGATGCCGTGGTTGTCGATACCACCGTGCCACTGGTGCCGCCCAAGGTCATGCGCGTGCAGCTTCCTTCCGAAGGCAGCGCCGCCATGCAGGCCCGCGCGCACCTCGGACCCGACGTTAAACTGGTGACGGCGTTCCACAATGTCTCGGCCCACCACCTCGACAGCGACCATGCCATCGACTGCGACGTGCTGGTCTTCAGCGACGACATCGAGGCTCGCAAAACCGTTGTCGACCTGTGCCCCGGCATGGGTCTGCGCGGGCTTTCCGGCGGCTCGCTGGGCAACTCGGCTGCGGCCGAAGCGCTGACCTCGATCCTCATCTACATGAACAAGACCTACAAGGCCGATGGCGCCGGCATCCGCTTCACCAATCTCACGGAAGCCCCCGCTATTCCATGAGTGCAACGCCCACCATCTGGGCCCTGATCCCCATCAAGGGCAGTGGTCAGGGCAAGTCGCGCCTTGCCGGCAAGTTGTCCGCGCCGGAGCGGGACGCCCTGGTCGACGCGATGTTGCGCCATGTCGTCAGCACAGCCGACGAGGCCAGGATGGTCTCGCGCACGGTGCTCGTTGGCCCTTCGCGGCATGGGCTGGATCGAGGTATCCCGCTGATCGGCGATCCGGGCAACGGGCTCAACGACGCCTTGGCACACGCGCTGGGCGAGATCGCATGCGCTCAGGAGCGACCTGACCGGCTGATCGTGATCGCCGCAGACTTGCCTTGTCTCACACCGCTGGATCTGGATTTGCTGGCTGAGGCCCCGCATCGGTCTATCGCCATCGCCCCAGACAGGCATGGAACGGGTACGAACGCCCTCTCTCTACCCTTGCCCGAGGCGGCAGGCTTTCGCTTCCGCTACGGCACCGACAGTGCGGCCCATCACCGCGAAGAGGCGGAAAGGCTGGGCCTCAACGTGGAGACGATCCTCAGCACGGGGCTGGAGAAAGATATAGACGAGCCTTCCGATCTGGTTGATGCTGGACAGGTGTATACAATCGAGCACTAGCAGCCCATGCTGCAAGCGATGCCGAAAACGGCACGAAATGGCGGAGAGAGCATTTTGCAGGCAAGCGATATCGACCTGACAGGCCAGGTGGCCTTCGTGACCGGCGGCGGTGGTGGCATCGGCCGCGCGACCGCGCTGTGCATGGCCGACATGGGCGCGGATGTCGCCATTATCGAGGCGATCCCGGAGCGCTGCGATCAGGTGAAAGAGATGGTCGAGGCACGCGGACGCAAGGCGCTGTGTATTCCCGGCAACGTGATGGACGTCGAAGCGCTGCAGAATGCCGTCGCGGCCGCAGCGGACACATTCGGCCGGCTCGACATCCTCGTGAACAACGCCGGCGGCGTGACGCGCCGCAACTTCCTGGATCTCAAGGAAAAGAACTGGCGCCGCCACATCGACATCAACCTCGTCAGCAATATCGTCGCCACGCAGGCCGCGGTGCCGGTGATGATCGAGGGTGGCCGTGGCGGTTCGATCATCAATGTGACCAGCATTGAGGGATCGCGCGCCGCGCCGGGCTATGCCGTCTATGCCGCGTGCAAGGCGGGCATCAACAACATGACCCGCACGCTGGCGCTCGAATTCGGCGAATACGGCATTCGCGTGAACACTATCGCCCCGGACTATACCGTGACACCCGGCACGCGCGGGCAATGGGCGGGCCCGGTGGACGAAAGCACATGGCACCAGCCCACCGAAGCGCAGATCGATTCCGTGCGCCGCCGCATCCCTGCCGGTCGCGCGGGTATCGATGAGGAGTGCGGCCGTGTCGCCGTGTTCCTCGCCTCGCCGATGGCCAGCTACGTCAATGGCACGATCATTCCCGTCGATGGCGGCTCCTGGGCCTCCAGCGGCTGGGTGCGCGATCGCAACGAAACCTGGATCCTTCCCCCCGAAGTGATCGACTGACCTCCCCCGGATCAAGACAGAGCAGAACCATGACCTTTACACTCAGTACCAGCCTGCCCTTCGACCATGTGGAACAGGCCGACGAATTCGTCTCCATGCAGGCGCTCCACGAAATTGCGCGCGCCGTGGAAGACGCGGGGTTCTACGCCGGTTCGGTAACAGATCACCCGGTTCCTTCCGCGCGCTGGCTCGACAACGGCGGCCACTACGCGCAGGATCCGTTCGTGATGCTCTCGATGCTGGGTGCAGTGACTACCAAGCTGCGGCTGCAGACCAACATCATCGTCCTGCCCTATCGAAACCCGTTCATCACCGCGCGCGCGGTCTCCTCGCTCGACCATTTCACCGGCGGGCGCGTGATCCTCGGCATGGGCGCAGGCTACATGAAGGCCGAGTACAAGGCGCTGGGTGTCGATTTCGATACCCGCAACGACCTGATGGACGAATACATCAAGGCGATGAAGCTGGCCTGGACCGGCGAGGATTTCACTTTCGAAGGCACCGGCTACACCGCGCTCGGCAACCGCGTGCGCCCGACCCCGGCACAGACCCCGCATCCGCCGCTGCTGGTCGGCGGCAATTCCAAGCGCGCGCTGCGGCGTACGGTGGAACTGGGCGATGCATGGCACCCCTTCTTCGTCCCCAAGACCGTTACCGACACCGCACGCACCGCAGCCATGGAAGACGACGACGATGTGAAGGGCGCGATCGCCTACATGCAGGAGCACTGCGCCAAGGTCGGCCGCGAGGTTCCGCCCAAGGTCATCGCCTCATCCACCTACTCGATCAAGAAGGGCTGGAGCGCGCAGGAAGCGCTCGACCACTTCGCGCATCTCAAGTCGATCGGCATCGATGCTTCGGGCGCCACAGTCTATGCGGATAGCCGCAGCGAGTACTGCGATCTCGCCCGCGAATTCGGCGAAAAAGTGATCTCCAAGATCGACTTCTGATCCCGCTGAAAGCCTTGGGAGGGGCTGCCAGATGAACGAACCGACAACCGCGCTCGAAGAGTGGCGCAGGTATTGGCCTACGGTACTCGCGGCGATGGTCGGGATGTCGTTCTACACGGTCCTTACCTACTCACTGAGCACCTTCATCGGGCCTCTGGAAGCGGAGTTCGGGTGGAGCCGCACGGCACTGTCCTCGGGTCTGACCGTGTTCGCCGGAATCTCCATGCTGGGCGGCCCTTTCATCGGCATGGCGGTCGACAAGTTCGGCACCCGCAAGCTGGGCATCATCGGCATGGTCCTGGCGGGACTGGCCTTTGCCGCCTTCAGCCTGCTCAACGGGTCGATCGTCCAGTGGATCGCGCTCTATGTCATTTACGGCATCTTCGCGCTGGCCATCAAATCGACGGTCTGGAGCGCCGGCATTTCCAGCGTTTTCACCCATGCCCGCAGCCTTGCCCTCGCCGTTGTGCTGAGCGGATCGGCGCTCGGCCAGACGCTGGCCCCGCTTGCTGCCAACAAGCTCATCAACGCGTTCGGCTGGCGTGAGGCCTATATCTGGCTCGGTCTGGGCTGGGCCGGCGTGGCGCTCGTGCTGCTGATCCCGTTCTACTTCGACGCCCATGCCCGAAAAGCAAGAGAGGCCCCGGGTTCGGAGCAGAAGCCGGCAATCATCCTGCCCGGCCTCACCATCAAGGAAGCGACACGCGACAGCCGCGTGATCCGCATCGCGCTGGCCAACCTGCTCATGGCCTCGGTCGGTTCGGGCGTGTCGGTTCACCTCGTGCGGATCGTCTCCGAGACCGGCATTAGCATGGACACTGCGGTCGAGATCGCCGCGACGGCGGGCCTGGCCGGGCTGATCGGCAAGCTCGGAGTCGGCTGGCTGCTCGACCGGGTTCAGGGTAGCCTGATCCCCTTCAGCGGTTTTGCCATCGGCGCTTTCGGGCATTTCCTGCTCATCGGTCTCATCGGCGGTGCCACGCCGCTCCTGATCGGCGCAATGTGCATCGGCTTTGCCTCGGGCGCGGGCCTCCAGATCTCGACCTATCTCATCTCGCGCTATGCCGGCCTGCGCAACTTCGGCGCGATTTTCGGCACGATCAGCTCGATGATGATGGCCGGCACCGCGCTGGGCCCGATGTTCGCAGGCGCGGTGCACGACCTCACTGGCAGCTATGACATATTGGAAATGATCGCGGCGCCGGTCATGCTCCTGTGCGCCACGCTCTTCGTCGGCCTCGGCCCATATCCGGAGTTTACACGACCCGAACAGGATTGACCGAAACACCGGGGCCAGCGGCGGCGAAGACACGCGGCGGCCCCCGCTATTGGGGAGAGAGCATGACCGACCGAACGGCAGCATCGCCGGGATCCGCCGCGGGCGAATGGCGCGCGAACTGGGGCCTAGCCCTCTCCAGCTTCCTGGGCATGTCGGTCATCGCCATTCCCGCGGTGACGCTGGGCATCTACATGGGGCCGCTGGAGCAGGCTTTCAGCTGGACCCGCGCGGAAATCTCGCTCGGCATGACCGTCTTCGCGCTCATCACCACCCCGCTTGCGCCCTTCGCCGGTGCTCTGGCAGACCGCTTCGGATCGCGTCGGCTCGTTCTGCCGGGTCTGGTGCTGAACGGGCTGGCGTTCGCGGCCTTCTCGCTGATGACCGGCTGGTTCGCGCTCTACATCGCCTGCTGGGTCGCCTACTCGTTCTCGCAGCTGCTAATCCGCACGACCGTCTGGAACCGCGCACTGTCCGCAAACTTCCATGTCAGCCGTGGCCTTGCCCTAGCGGTCGTGATGCTCGGCCTGTCCTTGACCCAGACGGCGGCGCCGGTCCTGACCCAGAAGCTCGTCGCCGCCTTCGACTGGCGGACTGCGTTCGCGGCAATAGGTATCGGCTGGCCCGGCGTGGCGTTCATCGTAGCCTTGGTCCTGTTCCGCGAGCGCCGAAACGCTCCGCAGACATCCGGCGGCTCGGAGCCGGACGACAAGCCTGCCGAGTTCGGGCTGACCTTCAGCGAAGCGATCCGCAGCCTGCCGGTATGGCGGATCATTCTGGCCATGACGCTCTACAGCCTCGTGATGAGTGGGCTTTCGATGCACCTCTTTCCTTTCCTGACCGACTCCGGCGTCGCCCGGTCGTCCGCGGCCGGGGTCATTGCCCTGATCGGTGTTTCGGCCCTGGCCGGCCAGATCGTCACAGGCTTTCTGGCCGACCGCACCTCGAGCGCGCTGCTGCCCTTCGGGTGCTTCGTGCTGCTGGCGCTTGCGTTGATCGTGCTTCTGCAAGCTACCGGATCGCAGTCAGGGCTCACCTTCGGCGTGGTTCTGGCGGGCCTCAGCAGCAGCGCCTGCGTTACCATCGGCACCTATCTGATCACTCGCTATGCCGGCGTCCGCCACTTCGGCAAGATCTACGGTATCGCCTCCAGCGGCATGGGGCTGGGATCGGGCATCGGGCCGATCCTCGCCGGGCACATTCGCGATTCCAGTGACAGCTACAGCTTGTTTTTGATGATCGGCCTGGCGCTTTCCGTAATCGCCACAATACTGGTAACCCGGCTGGGCCCGTACCCGGTCTTTCTACCGCCGGTTGAAACACCCAAGGAAACCTAGGCCCCTCTCATGCAGACCACGCCAGACAGGCTCGCTATCGAATTCATCTGCATGCTCGGCATGCCTCCGGTGGAGTTCATCCGCCTCACGCGCGATCTGGGCGTCGCTGCTATCGGGCTTGCGCCGCAGCCGATCACCGCCAATCCGCATGGCTATCCGGCATGGAGCCTGCTGGAAGACAAGGCTCTCGTGCGCGAGACCAAGGCCGCCCTCGCGGATACCGGCGTCCGTGTGGCTCTTGGTGAAGGTTTCCTCGTTCGCGACGACATGGACCTGTCTACATTCGCCCCCATGCTCGATCTCTTCGCAGACCTCGGCGCGCCTGTGGTCAATGCCGTGAGCATGGCCGCATCGCCGCTGACCTTCGGTACCTTCGCCAGGATGGCCGGAGAACGCGGCCTGCGCACGACGGTAGAGTTCCTGCCGCTGATGCCGCCCGCGTCCTTCGCCGAAGCGCTCGCCTACGTTGACGCTTGTGGTGCCGACAATGCGCAAGTGCTGGTTGACGCCATGCATTTCTTCCGGGGAGGCAGCACGCTCGGAGAACTCGTCGCGGCCGACCCGGCGAAGATCGGCCATGTCCAGATCTGCGATGTTCCGATGCCCGCTGCAACCGACGACTATGGCCTGGAAGCGCGCGAGGAACGTTTGGCGCCCGGAGCCGGAGACCTTCCACTAGCGGACTTCGTGAAAGCCCTTCCACCCGAGATCACGATCGGCCTGGAAGTCCCCGAAATGGCAAAGGCCCGCGCAGGCATCGCCCCGGTCGATCGGCTTGCACCGGTGATCGCCGCAGCCCGGAAACTGCTCGCCGAAACCTAGAGGGCAGCTTCCATCGCGGCATGGAACGCCCTGACGGCCTCTGCTTCGTCACCGTTCCAGACCGCACCGCTGACAGCGAGGAAATCCGCGCCCGCTTTCACCAGCTCTGCACAGTTGTCGGGCGTTATCCCGCCAATCGCGACGCAGGGAATTTCGAACAGCGCCTGCCACCATTCGAGCAGATCGAGCCCGGCGGAGTACCTGGTATCCTTGGTCGTCGTCGGGAAGAAGGCGCCGAAGGCCACGTAGTCGGCCCCGGCCTCGCCCGCTTCCATGGCGAGGTGACGGCTGTTGTGGCAGGTCACACCGATCTGCGCATCGCGGCCAAGCGCCTTGCGCGCTTCCTCCACAGTGCCGTCTTTCTGCCCCAGGTGCACGCCGTCCGCACCGAGACGCTTGGCCAGACTGATCGAATCGTTGACGATGAAGGCGACCTCGCGCTCGGCGCAGATCGCCTGCAGAGGCTCCGCCAGTCGCGCCGCTTCGTGCTGGTCCATGTCCTTGACGCGAAACTGGAAGGCCGCGACCGGCGCGGCATCGAGCGCGCGGGCAAGGCGCTGCGGAAATTCTCCGCCCACGTCGAGCGGAGAAATCAGGTAGAGCGCAGTCGGTTCGCGCGCTATTTCGGTGTCGGCGGTCTCATCGGTCATGGCTGCGCTTTAGAGCGCAATCGGGCCGGTTGGAAGCGCTCTGTCGCGTCAGGCGTTCCGGAGCCGTTCAAGCGCGACCGGGTAAGGAAGGGACATGAAAATTCGCGCATCACTTGCCATTGTCGTCGTGGCCGGACTTACCGGCTGCACGGTCATCCCGGCGGAGACACCCCCACCCGCTCCACACCCGGCCCCTGCGCTCCCTTCCCCTGTACCGCCGCCCCAAGTGCCTCCGCCGCCTGCGAACGCACCGCTGACCTTCGCCGCCCTCAACGAGACGGTTTCAGTGGACGGCCTGAAGGTTACACCGAAGGAAGTGCTGGAAGACAGCCGCTGCCCTATGAATGCCCGCTGTATCTGGGCCGGACAGGTCCGCCTACGCATCAGCGGCCACATCGGACTGCGCCGCAAGTCGATGGAGATCACCTCGGGCGAACCGATTCAGGTCGCCGATGGTTCGCTGGAACTGGTCGAAGTGCGCCCGGACAAGGTTACGACCGTGAATGCCGGCGCCATCGATCCGGCCGACTATCGTTTCGGGTTCCGGTTCATGGGCGGGTTTTAGCTTTGGCCGGTGCCACAATGAGGCGTTCACAAATGCCAGAACACGATTGGTGGATTCCGTGCTCTCGGGTGGCAGGATTGACATTGAACCAACCGCCACCGGATTGGGAGGCATTCAATCGCAAGTTCGTGTTGGTAGAGAGGGATGATGAGGCGGCCTTTGGCCGCGACTACGAATCTCTGGATGGAGATTGCACCATAACGATTGTTGATGAAGGCATTTGCGGTGCGAATTTCACATGTTCGTTCTTCGTCGCAGGCGCAGACATTATAGGTCGCGCCACGAATGAAGCGATTTCGATTATCACGGCGGAATTTGATCTGAGCGCCAAACCACCAAGCTTCGACACTTGGGTGGAAGTAGCGCCGAACGTCCTGCAACGCTTCATCTACTTCGATGAACTATGCCTGTTCCTCACCGAGAACGAAGCCAACGCGATCATAGCAGCGGACGTTTTTGGCTGAAAAGGAACCCGTTTATACACCCAACTCCACCAGACAGCCCTCTACCGCCGAGCGATAGCCATCGCCGAATAGCCGCAGATGCACAAGCCACGACCAGAGCCGATACAAAGCCTGCCGTTCCTTCCACCCCGGTTCGAGATCCAGCATCTCAAAGAACCGGGCGGGCGGATGATCGAACAGGGTGAGCATCGCAAGATCGACTTCGCGGTGGCCATGGTAGCACGCCGGGTCGATCAGCGCTGAAATGACATCGCCACTCACCAGAATGTTTCCGCCCCACAAGTCGCCGTGCAGCAACGACGGAATAGGATCGGCAGGCAATCTCTCCGGCAATGTCCGGCTCAGAGCCTCGATTCTCCGAGTAAGAGCGGCTGAAAGATACGGAACGTGGCACAGCAGGCGACGTTCGGCCCAGAAGGTCGGCCAGTCGCGGTGCGACGCGTTGGCGATCTCCACGCCGCCGAAGGCATAATCCTCCGGCCAGCCATAGCTCTCGCCGTGGCAGGCATGGAGACGTTCGAGGACCTGCGCCAGATCGGTCCATGCCGATCCAGGGCGGCCTGCCGCCGGCATGTTCTCCATAACCAGCAGATCGCGTTCCACGGCCAGGACTTCGGGCGCAGGTGCTCCGGATCCGCGGACCGCACGCAGCATGGCGGCTTCCGTCTCCGCCCGGTCGCTCTCCTTGACCACCACCGTTTCGCCATCGGTCAGCGTTACCCGGTAAACTGTCGAGAGATCACCTCCGTGCCTGCGTGACAGCGACGATACCGGCAAGCCGATCAGTGCAGCGATCCTGGTTTCAATGGTCATGGCAACCTTCCGGATGGCGGGACGGGCATGCGCAGCCTCTCTGCCTGCGGCCGCAGTTGCAAGAGGGCGAGCGCCGATTTCCTACCCGGACGAACCATGGCACATTCGCACCAGGCACCTCTGCGCGGCTCTTTCCCATCGTTGGTTCCCAAACTTCATGCCCGCATGCACCATCGGGCCGTAAAGCTTTGAAACACCGAAATTAGATTAAGACTTCGCCATGGTCGAAGTGGACAAACTTTACGAACTTTGCCTTGCCCACAAACGAAAAGGCGGCGCCCGCAGGGCACCGCCTTCGCGTCTTGAACGATGGGTCGAAGCGATCAGGCCGTTGCGGCGGCTTCGGCCTTCTGGGTCGAACCCTTGTAGATGTCGTCGATCGCTTCGGCGAGCGAGGCATTAAATTCGGCATCGCTCATCTGCGCGCGCAGATCGTTGAGCAGCGCGCGGCTGAAGCTGGCGATGATGCCCTTGTTCTTCGCCAGTTCGACGCAGGCTTCCTTGCGCGAATAGCCGCCCGACAGCGCGACGACGCGCAGCACCTTCGGGTGCTCGACGAGCGGGTCGAACGTGCCCGGAACTACCGGCAGCGACAGCTTGAGCATGACCTGCTGGCCTTCGGGCAGCTCGTCGAGGTTCTTGAGGATTTCGGCGAGGAGGATCTTGTCGCAGTCGGCGCGGGTTTCGCTCTTGATGTTCACTTCCGGCTCGATCATCGGCATCATGCCGTGGCTGATTACCTGCTTGCCGACTTCGAACTGCTGCTTGACGATAGCAGCAATACCTTCGGCATTGGCCGAGTTGATCACCGAGCGTTCCTTGGTGCCGAACACGCCGAGAGCCTTCGAACGCTCAAGCAGGGCGTCGAGCGTCGGCATCGGCTTCATCATCTGCACGCCGTTGGCTTCGTCTTCCAGACCCTTGTCGATCTTGATGAAGGGAACGATGCCCTTGGCGATAAGCGCCGATGGGGTCGGCACGCCGCCCACCTGGCCGTCCATGGTGCGTTCGAACAGGATCGCACCGATGACCTTTTCGCCGGTGAACACGGGGGAGGAGATGATGCGGCTGCGCATCTCGTGAATCAGGCCGAACATTTCTTCTTCGGTCGACCAGGCATCGTCTTCAATGCCGTAACCCTTGAGCGCCTTCGGCGTGGAACCGCCGCTCTGGTCGAGGGCCGCGATAAAGCCGTTACCTTCGGCCATCTTCCCCGCCATATCCGTGTACTGCATGTTACTCCTCCTGAACGTCGAAAAACTTTAGATCACCGTTACCGCCGCAATGCGTATTTCGCAACTGCGGCAAGGACAAGTTACGCTGCCTGTGCGATCAGGCGGTACTAGCCGCCAACGATGACTTGCGGGTGCGATGAAAATAAGCGGAAAGTCGCCGCCGCACCGGTTCGTCGAACCATTTTACCGCGCACCACGACAGTATCAGGCCCGTCCCGATGTAAAGCACTGCGCTCAATAACGCTGGCACGCCCACATCGTTCTTCAGCCACTTGAACGGATCGATCAGTGCCCAGTGGACCGCATAGAGCGCAAACGACACGTCCCCGAGGAACCGGGCCGGCGGCGCGAGCATCGCCGGAACCTCGAAACGTGCTCCCAAAATCAACAGGATGGGCCACAGCACCAAGATGCACGCGAGATCGTACAGCCCCACTTCCGGGGTCTTGACCGGAATGCTGATCCCCATCCCAAATCCTACGAAGAGACCGAGCAGGTAGGCCGCCGCAAGCAGCAGCAGTGCACCAGCCCAACCACGAGGACGATCCGCCGGTTGCGGGAGGCGGGCAATCACTGCCCCAAGCGAGAACGAGAACATCGTCCGCGCAAGCGCGGTCGGCCATTCACGCCACAACGCACCAATGTTGGCGTTCTGACGTTCGAGGATGACCGGCACGAGCAGCGCGGCACTGATGAGGCAGATACCGATCAGCCCCCATTTCGGCAGCCGGAACATGACCGTCACCATGGCCAGACTTGCCAGTAGCTCGAAGAACAGCGTCCAGGCAGGCAGGTTTATCGGAAACAGCGCCTGCGCGACCGGGGACGGCAGCATCAGCAGGTTGGTGGGCAGACTGTAGAGTATCTTGTGCGCAACCGCGGAATTCCACCCCTCACCGGCCAGCTTGCCAAGCGCGGTGAGGGTGCACAGGATTATGCCCAGCAGGAACAGTGGATAGAGTCGGATCGCGCGTTGCCGCATGAACGCGAGCGTTCCGTAGCTACGTTCCTTCCATCGGGTGTAGTAAGCCTGCCAGAGCACGAAACCCGACAGCGCGAAGAAGAAATCGACGGCTATGTACCCATGCGGTGCGCGGATGAAGTCGAAGTGGAAAAGCGCGACGGCAAGCGCAGCAATGCCGCGCATCCCGTCCAGCGTGACGTAGCGACCGGGCACCGACCGGACAGGCGTCGATACGCCCGCTCGGTCCGTGGCTGTCCCGGTTTCGCTCATGCCCCTGATCCTTCTGCCCGGCAGCGCCGCAGGTCGGGCCGCCTAGACGAGAAGCGCCGCCACGCCGGGCAGTTCCTTGCCTTCCATCCATTCGAGGAAGGCACCACCAGCGGTGGAAATATAGCTGAAGTCCTTCGCAACACCGGCATGGTTGAGTGCCGCAACGGTATCGCCGCCGCCGGCCACCGAGACCAGCGTGCCTTCGATAGTCAGCGCAGCAGCCGTCTTGGCAAGGGCCACGGTGGCGGCGTCGAACGGGACCATCTCGAACGCACCGAGCGGGCCGTTCCACACGAGCGTACGGCAGGTCTTGAGCACATCGCCCAGCGCTTCGGTTGCCGCCGGACCGGCATCGAGGATCATCTCGTCGGCAGCGACTTCATGCACGTTGCATGTACGCAGCGACGGCGGATTGGCCGCAAATTCCTTCGAGACCACGACGTCGTAAGGCAGGTGCACGGTGCAGCCGGAACTGTCCGCAGCGGCGAGAATCTCGTTCGCCGTGCCGGTCAGATCGTGCTCGCACAGCGACTTGCCCACATCCACACCTTTTGCAGCGAGGAAGGTGTTGGCCATTCCGCCGCCGATGATCAGGTGATCGACCTGCGTCACCAGGTGCTTGAGCACGTCCAGCTTCGAGGAAACCTTTGCACCGCCGACAACAGCCGCAACTGGCTTGACCGGATTGCCGAGCGCCTTGTCGAGCGCGGTGAGTTCGGTTTCCATCGACCGGCCCGCATAGGCGGGAAGCAGCTTGGCCAGGCCTTCAGTCGTCGCATGCGCGCGGTGCGCGGCGGAAAAGGCGTCGTTGACGTAGAAATCGGCATTGGCGGCGATAGCCTTGGCCAGTTCCGGATCGTTCTTTTCCTCGCCCTTCCAGAAGCGGGTGTTCTCGAGGATCGCGACGTCGCCGGCGCGCAGGATGCCGACCGACTGCTCGACCACGGGGCCGGCGATCTCGGGCACGAACATCACTTCCTTGCCGAGCACCTTCTCGACCGCGCCGACCACCATCGAAAGCGACATGGTCGAGACGCGCTCGCCCTTGGGGCGGCCGAAGTGCGCCAGCAGCAGGACCTTGGCGCCCTTCTCGGTCAGGTCGACGATCGTCGGCACCGCCGCGCGAATGCGCGTATCGTCGGTGACAGATCCGTCCTTCATCGGCAGGTTGAGGTCGACACGCACCAGCGCCACCTTGCCGGTCACGTCGCCAAGGTCATCCAGGGTCTTGAAAGAACTCATCTCTCGATCCTCACTTCGTCGCCGACGGCAATCTCGCCGTCCTGCACCACCCGGCCGAGCACGCCCCCGCGCCAGTCCGGCGTCAGGGCGGCCGTCAGTCCGGGCCTGATTTCGTCCATGCGGCTGCATGGATCGCATTCCATGGTTATTTCGATGCGGCAGGTAGCGCCGATGGCGACAATCGCCCCCGGCTCACGCGGAAGCCGAAGCCCCGAAACACACAGATTCGCGCGCCGTGAATGCCACGGCAGGGCATCGCCTTGCGAACCTCCGGTTTCCTGCGTCGCCGCTTCCCAGCTTTCCGCCTCGATGATCGAGACCTGCCGGCGCGGCGGTTTCACGGCGCCCTGACGCACGACGCCGCGAAAGTCCCCTTGGACTCCCGCGGCGGCAGTGACGGCGACGGACTGCAATTCCTCCATGGCAGCGCGCGATTTCGATCGCCGCGCGATGCCCTGGAGTGTGCCCGTCGCCGAGTTCACTTTCAGAGGAACTTCGCCATCGCACCCGCAGTGTCGAGCATGCGGTTGGAGAAGCCCCACTCGTTGTCGTACCAGGAAACGACACGGACGAACTTGCCTTCCATGACGGCCGTTTCGAGGCTGTCGACGGTCGAGCTCGCGGGGTAGTGGTTGAAGTCCGAGGAGACCAGCGGCTCTTCGGTGTAGGCCAGAACGCCCTTCATGGCGCCTTCCGAGGCAGCCTTGAGGGCAGCGTTGATCTCTTCCTTGGTGGTGTCGCGCTTCGGCACGAAGCACAGGTCGACCAGGCTGACGTTCGGCGTCGGCACGCGGACCGACGAACCGTCCAGCTTGCCCTTCAGTTCGGGCAGCACGAGGCCAACCGCACGGGCAGCGCCAGTGGTGGTCGGGATCATGTTGGCGGCACCGGCACGGGCGCGGCGCAGGTCGCTGTGGATCTGGTCGAGCATGCGCTGATCGTTGGTGTACGAGTGGATCGTGGTCATGAAGCCACGTTCGATGCCGACGGTGTCGTTGCAGACCTTGGCGAGCGGCGCCAGGCAATTGGTGGTGCACGACGCATTCGATACGACGATCTGGTCGCCGGTCAGCGTTTCGTGGTTCACGCCGAACACGATCGTGTTGTCGACGCCGGTAGCCGGAGCCGAGATCAGCACGCGCTTGGCACCAGCGGCCAGATGCGGCTCGGATGCTTCCTTCGACTGGAAGAAGCCGGTGCACTCGAGCACGATGTCGATGCCGAGTTCCTTGTGCGGCAGCTTGCCGGGATCACGCTCGGCAGTGACGACGATGTCCTTGCCGTTGACCGTGATCTTGCCTTCGCCGGCCTCGACCGTGCCCGGGAAACGGCCATGGGTGCTGTCGTAGGAGAAGAGAAGAGCGTTCGACTTGGTGTCGGCCAGGTCGTTGATCGAGACCAGTTCGAGTCCGCAGTCGGGGCGTTCCAGAATGGCGCGAGCGACAAGCCGCCCAATACGTCCGAAACCGTTGATCGCAACCTTGGTCGCCATAAATACTCCTCCTTAGGCGCTTAGCTTGTCCAAAATCTTGGGCACAATTACTTCAGCCGTAAAGCCGAAGCGGGCAAAAAGGTCTTTCGCCGGAGCCGATGCCCCAAAGCGATCCAGACCGATATTCAGTCCGCCGTTGCGGCTGAGCGCGGTGTAGCGCTCCCAGCCCATCGTCGCGCCGGCTTCGATCGACACGCGCAGCAGCGCCGGATCGTGCGGCAGAACTTCGTGCTTGTAGGCTTCATCCTGCGCTTCGAACAGCTCCATGCACGGCATGGAAACGACGTCGGCACCAATGCCCTGGCCTTCCAGTACGTCGCGAACCTTGCAGGCCAGTTCCACTTCCGAACCGGTGGCAATGAGGATGACCTTGCGGTCCGCCTCGGCGCTACGCAGCACATAGGCTCCGTGGGCCGAGAGCATGTCGCCCGACTTGCGAAGCTGCGGCAGGTTCTGACGCGTCAGCGCGAGAACCGAAGGCGTCTCTGCCGATTCCAGTGCCAGATTCCAGCACTCGGCCGTCTCGACAGCATCGGCCGGACGGAACACGTTGAGGTTCGGGATCAGGCGCAGGCTCATTACCTGCTCGACCGGCTGGTGAGTCGGGCCGTCTTCACCAAGACCGATGGAATCGTGCGTCATGACGTAGATCGACCGGGTCTGCTGCAGCGCCGCCATGCGGATCGCGTTGCGGCAGTAGTCCGAGAAGATCAGGAAGGTGCCGCCGTAGGGGATCACGCCGCCGTGCAGCGCCATGCCGTTCATCGCGGCGGCCATGCCGAATTCGCGGATGCCGTAATAGACGTAGCGGCCCGAGTAATCGTCATCCGTGAACGGGGCCTGACACTTTGCCTTGGTATTGTTCGAACCGGTAAGGTCAGCCGAACCGCCGATCATCTCGGGCACGACAGGCGCGAGGACGTTCAGCCAGTTCTCGGAAGCCTTGCGGGTCGCGACCGTGGCATCCCCTTCGACCCATTCGGTCAGCGCCTTGCGGATGGCATCGCCGTTGGGAAGTTCGCCCGCCATACGGCGCTTGAACTCGGCCGCGTGCGCACTGACGGCGAGGCGCTCTTCCCAGGCCGCGTGCAGCTTCGCACCAGACTCACCGAGCGAACGCCAGTCAGCGAGCACTGCGGACGGGATTTCGAACGGCTCGGAGGTCCAGCCCAGATATTCGCGCGCGGCCGCGACTTCGTCCGTGCCGAGCGCAGCACCATGGACGTCGTGACCGCCCTGCTTGTTCGGCGCGCCCTTGCCGATCACGGTGCGGCAGGCAACGAGCGACGGCTTGTCGGACGCAGCAGCTTCGGACAGCGCCCGTTCGATATCGGCGTAGTCGTGACCGTCGCAATCGAACACGTCCCAACCGGCAGCGCGATAGCGGGCCGGAATGTCTTCGGAAGTCGAAAGCGAGGTGTCGCCGTCGATGGTGATCTTGTTGTCGTCCCACAGAACCTTGAGCTTGCCGAGCTTCAGGTTGCCGGCAAGGCCGATCGCCTCGTGGTTGATGCCTTCCATAAGGCAGCCGTCACCCGCGATGACCCAGGTGTTGTGGTCGACCAGATCGTTGCCGAACGTCGCATTGAGCTGGCGCTCCGCCATCGCCATGCCGACGGCCATCGCAAGGCCCTGACCGAGCGGGCCGGTGGTGCATTCCACGCCCGGAATCAGGAAGTTCTCCGGGTGGCCGGCGCAGGGGCTGCCGAGCTTACGGAAGTTGCGGATGTCGTCCATCGTCGGGCTTGCGTAGCCCGTGAGGTGCAGGAGCGAGTAGATCAGCATCGAGCCGTGACCGGCGGACAGAACGAAGCGGTCGCGGTCGGCCCACTGCGGATCGGCGGGATCGAACTTGAGGAACTTGGCGAAAAGAACGGTCGCCACGTCGGCCATGCCCATCGGCATGCCGGGGTGACCGCTGTTAGCCGCCTGAACCGCATCCATCGACAGCGCCCGGATGGCATTGGCCATCGGCGCAAAACGGTCGGGGGAAAGGGTCATGGGGTAGCTCCGGAAAACGGGAAATTGCAGGATGATTCGAAGATTTGCGCCCCCCTTTAGGGAGAGGGGCCTTCCCGTCAAGTTCAGCGCCCGAATTCACGACAGTCGTTGCCTGTGCTGCGACCTGTCCATCTCTTCACGAGATTGTGAACAACCTTGGCCAAATACTTGCCTCGTGGCGATAATGAGTTAGCGATGGTGTCATGGAGGATGCATCGATCGTGAATGCGATTGAAAGGATCGAAGCCGCCCTGACGCGTGCCGAAGCCGCCTCGCGCGAAGCGGCGGATCTTCGCCAGCGGCACGAGCGCCTCAAGTCCTCCGTTTCGCGCTCTCTGGAAAATCTCGACACGCTGATCGCCGGGCTGCGGCGATGAGCAATGTCACACTGTCCATCGGCGGCCGCAACTTCACCGTCGCCTGCGCGGACGGCGAGGAAGCGCACATCGGCAAGCTGGCCGCACTGATCGAGGAAAAGGTCACCACCGCTGGCATGGGCGGGCAGACCGAAACCCGCATGCTGCTCTATGCTGCGCTTCTCCTCGCGGACGACGTGCATGAGCTGAAAAGCCGCGCTGCCGATATAGCCCTGCCTGCCGATTTCGAGGATCGGCTCGGCCAGATTGCCACACGCATTGAAAATCTTGCGGACGTCCTTGAGGGACGCCCCGTGAACGCCTAGATAGCACTGGACGGGATCTGCCCGGCACGAGCCGTTCGAACATCCCTGAGGCTATAAGCAATCCAAGGGGGCTGTCCCTGCCCGGACCGTGGTCCGACGTATATGGCTCCCACCTGACGTTGAGGCGTCAGAGGATTTCTAGGCAACCGACCCATGGTGGATTCCGTCACCTTTTCAACGACTTAGGCAGATTGTTCCAACATTCAAACCTGTTTGAACTGGGCTTTTTGGAACGATCGTCTCAACTACTTGAAACTCTTAGCCTGTTCGAACGGTGTCATTTTCCTACAGGGCATATTGTAGTATGTCGCTAACTTCTCGCTGCACAGTGGTGCTAATGCTGCGCCCCATTCTTGCACGGCCAAGCAATCCTGAGAGCATAGAGCATTGATGTGAGCCCTTGCTCATTCGGCTTCCAAACACCGGCCTTTTCGAAATATTCAACGTACACAGCAGCCATCTCGCTGGCCAAATTTGCATCAGTCCGCGGGTTTGATGGGATACAATATTGCCATTGATTGCCTGGCTTCATGCGGCTCGAATATCCCATTGCGACGAGCGCAGTTCCCACACATTGAGCCGCCGAGTAAGGCCTGTATTGAGCGTCGTTCTTTGGAACATCGTCGTTCCTCAAAAATAGGCTGCAGCCGATGTAGGTTTCCCGCGCTGTTGGCCCTTGATCAGATGCAGATGCGCCAGTCGGGCATTGAGATCCAACGGTTAGCGCTGCCGAGAGAATGCGCTTCAACATTATTTTGCCTCCGCAAATTGACCGCCCCAAAGACGTGTAGGCATAGCGCTTAATATGATAGGATTATCGTTCCAACTTTTCGCCAAATTTCTAGCATTTTTGGAACGATTTCACCCTGCAAACCCGCAGAAATGCGTTGTCCTGCCGACTTTCTAGGAAAACGACCCATGGTGGACCCGTCACCCCCAAGGCATCCCGCCGACCACAAGAAGACCTTGCGCAAGGCCTTTCGCGAGGCCCGCGCGGCGCATGTCGCGGCCTTGCCGGAGAGCCTGCGGGCACTCGTTCTCAATCGCCCGCCGGGACCCGTGACCGGCATGATACCATCCGACGCAACCGTGGGCCTCTATCATGCCGTGGGCTCCGAAGCCCCGACGCATGGGTGGGCGCGCTGGCTCTCCGAGAACGGGCATCCGATCGCTCTTCCCTGGTTTGGCGAACGCGATGCGCCGATGGAATTCCGTCTATGGGACAATCCCTGGGATGAGGACGCCCTGCTGCAGGGCCCTTGGGGTGCTCTTCAACCGCCAGAAGGCGATGGTCCGGTGGTTCCGCAGTTCCTCGTGGTGCCGTTGCTGGCATTCACGCCAAGCGGCCGGAGGCTCGGCCAGGGCGGCGGTCATTATGACCGCTGGCTGGATGCCCATCCCGACGTTCCTGCAATCGGGCTTGCATGGGACTGCCAGATCGCCGAGGAGCTGCCGCACGAAGACCATGATCGCCACCTCGCGGCCGTGGTGACACCGACACGTATCTACGAAGGACAGATGTGACATGCGCGAGGCCCCGACATGGCGGATACCGATCGGCGTCCTGCTGCTGGTCGTCGCGCTGGCTTTCTATGGCATAGCCGTCGCCACATTCGTCCCGCCGCTGATCGGCGAGTGGAATGCGCTTGCCCAGACGCCCGTCTACGTCGTGCTCGGCATTGTCTGGATCCTCCCCTTGCGGCGGTTCCTGATCTGGATGGAAACGGGCCGCTGGGGCTGAACGCATCAGACCCCCATCGCAGCCAATAAAAAAGGCCGGGTTTCCCCGGCCTCGTTTTGTTTGCTGCGGCAGCCACTTCGTGAGAAGTGGCGCGAGTGACGGGACTCGAACCCGCGACCTTCGGCGTGACAGGCCGACACTCTAACCAACTGAGCTACACCCGCGCAGCTATATCTCGATCAAGTCGCGCCTGATCATCCGCATCTCTTCCGGTTTCCCGGTAGAGTTCCCAAGTGGCGCGAGTGACGGGACTCGAACCCGCGACCTTCGGCGTGACAGGCCGACACTCTAACCAACTGAGCTACACCCGCGTACTTTGCGGTGCGTCCGCTTGGGAGCCGCGCCACTAAGACAGCCATGGGGGCCTGTCAACTGCCTTGCCTAGGGGTGGACGATTTTTTGTGTCGCACCGTTCCAGCACTGTGCGCTGGCCTCTGAATTAACCATATTTTCGCGAACCCGCGGCATGTTCCATCTGGTCCGCAACCGGGCTGACAGGAACCCGATATCGTGCCTTGGAACCGCAAAGCGCTCTTCGTCTCTGCCATCGCCCTCGCAGGCGCATTCAACGGCCCGGCCCGGGCCGCTCCGGTCGTCGCGACCGACAGTGCCGTCTTCGTTGAACGAATCGCGCCCGATACGAGCCGCCGGCTCGAACCGGCCAGCAGGCTGGCCCGCGGCGATCGTGTGGTGACTGTCGTGCGCTGGTACCGAATGGGCGGTGACGGCGGCTTCGTGATTACCAACCCCTTGCCCGCATCCCTGGCCTATGAAGAAAGCGCCTCGGACTTCCAGGAAGTCTCGGTCGATGGCGGGCGAACCTGGGGCCATCTGGAAAATCTGCGCATAGGCACGCGTGACGCAACGCCTGAAGACGTCACCCACGTTCGATGGCGTATCCCCGCCAGCAGCGCTGCACGGGGACGCGGCGAAATCGTCTACGCCGGAACGGTCCGCTAGATCCTGCGCTCAGCCCGCAAGGATCAGCGCAGGCGCTTCGATCAGCTTCCTGAGATCCTGCGCAAAGCTGGCAGCATCCCATCCGTCGACGACGCGGTGGTCGCAGCTCATCGAGATGTTCATCAGCTTGCGCTTTTCGACGCGTTCGGCGCCGCTCGCATCGCGCACGAACATCGGGCGCTCGACGATACGGTTGGGGCCGATGATCGCCACTTCGGGACGATTGATGACCGGTGTTGTCACCACACCGCCCATCGGGCCGAGCGAGGTGACGGTAATCGTCGATCCGGAAAGCTCCGCCGACTTCGCCGATCCGTCGCGCGCAGCGTTGGCCAGACGCGAGATTTCGGTGGCCAGCTGCCAGAGGTTGCGATCCTGTGCATCGCGGATCACCGGAACCATCAGTCCTGCCGGCGTCTGCGCCGCCATGCCGAGATGGACCGAGCCATAGCGCGTCACGACACCGGCTTCGTCGTCGTAGTGCGCATTGAGCATCGGATATTTCGGCATGAGCTTGCAGATTGCCGAAATCAGGAACGGCAGCATCGTCAGCTTGGGGCGGTCGCCCCGCCCTTCATTGAGTTGCGCGCGTAGCTCTTCGAGCGCCGTGACGTCGTATTCCTCGACATAGGCGAAGTGCGGGATGTTGCGCTTCGAGGCGGCCATGTTCTCGGCAATGCGGCGACGCAGGCCGATGACGCGGACCTGCTCATCCCACCCCTTCTGCCCGGCAGGCTGGAAGCCGCCGGCGGAGTTGTAGGCCAGGAACGCATCGAGGTCGGCGTGACGGACACGGCCATCTTCGGCGGGACGGACCTCACCAAGATCAATGCCGAGGTCCTGCGCACGCTTGCGCACCGCCGGACTGGCCATGACCTTGGACTGTCCGGCGGCAGCCCGGGCAGCCGGAGCCTTGGTACCTGTCGCCGCCGGAGCGGTCTCTGCCTTCGGCTTGGCCGCAGGTTCGGGCGATGGCTCCGGTGCAGGCGCAGGCTTGGGAGCCAGGGCCGTCTCGGGAGCGGCAGCCGCGACACGATCAACGTCACCCGCATCGGGGTTTTCCGCCTCAATCCGCTCCTCGACCTCTTCGTCCTTGGGAGCGGGACCACCGGCATCCTTCTCGTTGCCGGCACCTTCGACTTCGATCACCACCAGGGGCGAGCCGATGGCGATAACGTCGCCGGCATCGCCGCCGACTTCGATCACCTTGCCGGCGACGGGGCTTTCCATTTCGACAGTTGCCTTGTCGGTCATCATGTCGGCCAGGCGGCCGTCTTCCTCGACGGTATCCCCAACCTTCACGTGCCAGGCGACAATCTCGGCCTCGGCGATGCCTTCACCGATGTCGGGAAGGCGGAATGTATAGCGACCCATTGGATCAATCCTTCATCAGCCGGTCCACCGCCTCGCCAATGCGGACGGGACCGGGGAAATAAGCCCATTCAAGGCTGTGCGGGTACGGCGTGTCGAAGCCGGTCACGCGCTCGATCGGCGCTTCCAGGTGATAGAAGCAACGCTCCTGCACGAGCGAAACCAGTTCCGCGCCGAAGCCGGAAGTCTTGGTCGCCTCGTGTATCACCAGACATTTCCCGGTCTTTTCCACGGACTTTTCCACAGCATCGATGTCGAGCGGGACAAGCGTGCGCAGGTCGATGATCTCGGCATCGACGCCCTTTTGCGCCAGCACCGCCTCGGCCACGTGTACCATCGTTCCGTAGACCAGCACGGTCATGGCCGAGCCTTCGCGCACGGTGCGCGCCTTGCCGAGCGGGATAGAATAGTACCCCTCGGGCACCTTGCCGCCCGAATGCGACTTCCACGTCTTGGACGGGCTGTCGTAATTGCCGTCGAAGGGGCCGTTGTAGATGCGCTTGGGCTCGAAGAAGATCACCGGATCGTTGTCTTCGATTGCGGCGATCAGCAGGCCCTTGGCATCGTGCGGGGTCGAGGGGATCACTGTCTTCAGGCCTGCAACATGCGTGAACAGCGCTTCGGGGCTCTGGCTATGCGTCTGACCACCGAAAATGCCGCCGCCGAAAGGCGAGCGCACCGTCAGCGGGGATGTGAACTGCCCGGCCGAACGATACCGCATGCGCGCCGCTTCGGAGATCAACTGGTCTAGCCCGGGATAGATATAGTCGGCGAACTGGATCTCCGGCACCGGGCGCAAGCCATAGGCTGCCATGCCCACCGCGGCACCGATGATGCCGCACTCGTTGATCGGGGAATCGAACACGCGGTTCTTCCCGTATTTCTTCTGCAACCCGGCGGTGGCGCGAAACACCCCGCCGAAATAGCCCACGTCCTCACCGAGCACGACGACGTCGGGGTCATGGCCCATCATGACATCGAGCGCGTCGTTGATCGCCTCGATCATGTTCATCTGCCGGGTCGGGGCCTCGTGGAGGCTGACCGCGTCCTCTTCCAGCATGCCCCCTACTCCTTCCACTCTGGAAACTTGGTTCGTCGTTCGCTGATCGCCTGATCGGCCTGTTCGCGAAGATTCCAGGGCAGGTCTTCGAAAACGTCCTCGAACATCGTGTGGAACGGATGATGCAGACCATGGCCGAGGATGCCGTTCTTCTCGGCCTCCTTGGTTGCCGTACGGACTTCCTCGGCAAGCGCCTTGTCCATTTCCGCGTGCTGCTCATCGGACCATTCGCCGAGCCCGATAAGGTGGTTCTTCAGGCGCATCACCGGATCGCCCAGCGGCCATTCCTCCGCCTCACGCGCCGAGCGGTAGGCGCTCGGGTCGTCGGAGGTCGAATGGCCTTCGGCGCGGTAGGTGAAATGCTCGATAAGCGTGGGTCCCTTGTTTGCCCGCGCGCGGTTGGCCGCCCAGTCCATCGCGGCGTAGACGGCAAGCGCGTCGTTGCCATCTACCCGGAGCCCGGCAATGCCATAGCCGTTGGCACGCGCTGCGAAGGTCGTGCGCTCGGATCCGGCAAAGCCCGAAAAGCTCGAAATCGCCCACTGATTGTTGACGACGTTGAGGACGACCGGCGCGTTATAAACCGCAGCAAAGGTCATCGCGGCGTGGAAATCGCCTTCCGCGCTCGATCCTTCGCCGATGAAGCTGGTGGCGATGCGGGTATCGCCCTTGATCGCACTGGCCATCGACCAGCCCACAGCCTGCGGGAATTGCGTGGCAAGATTGCCCGAGATCGTGAAGAAGCCGTAGTCCTTCGCCGAATACATGATCGGCAGCTGCCGTCCTTTCAGGCGGTCCGCACGGTTCGAGTAGATCTGGTTGATCATCTCGACGAGCGGATAGCCGCGCGAAATCAGGATACCCTGCTGGCGATAGCTGGGGAAGACCATGTCGTCGTCGGCCAGAGCGAAAGCACAGGCCACTGAAATCGCCTCTTCGCCGGTCGACTTCATGTAGAAGCTGGTCTTGCCCTGCCTCTGCCCGCGATACATGCGGTCGTCGAAGGCGCGCGTGAGCGCCATTGTGCGCAGCATGCCGCGCAGAGTCTCAGGATCGAGCTTGGGATCCCACGGGCCGACGGCCTGGTCGTTCTCATCGAGAACACGAATCAGATCGGTCGTGAGCGGCCAGGTTTCGTTTGCCTCACACGCCTCGTCCGGACGGCGCGCAGTGCCCGCTTCCGGTATCTCGAGATGCGAATAATCCACGACGTCGCCCGGCCGGTACCGGGGTTCGGGGACATAGAATTCCAGCGGCGGCAGATTACCCCGCGGCTTACCTGATCTAACCGGACCTTCGGCCATTTTCATGCTCTCCCGTCATGGTCGGGCCGCAAGAACCTTGAGCATCAAAATTCTACGGTGAGGTCATATTATTACGCACTCCCGCAATGTCAATCGCGCGTGATGCACAGCGGAAGCAGACCCTCCACCGAAGCAACGCCTATCTTCCGGTAAAGTTCGCTGCGCGCCGCTCGAACACGGCAGCCACCCCTTCGGCATAGTCCGCAGTCCCCTTGAGCGCGGTCTGCTCAGCGTGTTCGTGCTCCATGGCTTCCACCACTTTCGCGGGCAGGTCACCCGTCAGCGTCGAACGAATGGCGACAAGCGCAAGCGGCGCGTTGCAGGCGATCTCTTCCGCCATGGCCAGCGCGTCGGCTTCCAGGCTCTCTGCCGGGGCCACCCGATCCGCCAGCCCCCATTCGAATGCCTCTTCTGCCTTGATGCGGTTGCCGCTCAGCATCATCCACGAGGCCTTCTGCGTCCCGACGATGCGCGGCAGCGTGTGGGTAATGGCAAAGCCGGGGTGGAATCCCAGCTTCACGAAGTTCGCGGAAAACCGTGCGGCAGGTGATGCGATCCGGAAGTCCGCCGCGAGCGCCAGCCCCAGACCGGCGCCGATCGCCGCGCCTTGCACCACTGCTATCATCGGCTTCTTGCGCTTCATGATCCGCGCCGCGTTCTGATAGAACAGGGCGATTTCATTCATGCCCTCGGCGCCCTGCACTTCATCGGCACCGGCAAGATTGGCCCCGCCGCAAAACACCTTGCCTTCGGCGGTCAGCAGAATGCAGCGCGTGTCGATGTCCGCATCCATCACATCGATCGCATCGGCCAGGGCGCAAAGCATCCCCGACGAGGCAAAGTTATGGGGCGGCGCGGAGAAATGGATCTCGCCGACATGGCCATGATTGCGGGTGGTTACGTCGAATGTCACGAACAAGCCCTTTCGCTGCGCAGAAGTGCGCCCGGGCTGTATCCGACATTACGGGATGTCAAGCCGCGCAGCGCCGGATGTTGGCGCCTCAATATCTGTTCAGACCGCTACGGGGGCAGCGATGTGCTTATGGGGTTCGTAGTCGTGAACCTCGAAATCCTCGATACGATAGTCGAAGATCGATACCGGTTTGCGCGTCAGCTTCAGCACCGGGTGGCCGCGCGGTTCACGCGCAAGTTGCTCATGCACCAGATGCTCGTGATTGAGATAGACGTGCGCGTCGCCCGCGCTCCAGACGAGTTCGCCCGGCTCGAGGTCGCATTGCTGCGCCAGCATGCGTAGCAGCATTGCCGCCGAGAAGGCGTTGAAGGCGAATCCCAGGCCCAGGTCGCAGGACCGCTGCCAGAGCATGCCGGACAGTCGCCCGCCGGCAACATGGTACTGATAGGTCATGTGACAGGGCGGCAGCGCCATCCCGCCCAGTTCAGCGACGTTCCATCCGGTAAACAGCAACCGCCGCGACGTCGGGTTAGTGCGAATATCCTGCACGAGCTGCGCGATCTGGTTAACCGGCTCGCCGCGCCTGAACAGCCCATCACCGACCAGTTCATACGTATCCCAGTTCACCCACTGTTTGCCGTAAACCGGGCCAAGATCGCCCCATTGTGCCGCAAAGGCATCGTCTTCGAGAATGCGGGCCTCGAAGCTGTCGCGATCAATGTCCTCGCCCGTTTCGCGCCGATAGCGATCAAGGGGCCAGTCGGTCCAGATATGCACTTTCTGACGCACGAGTTCGCGGATGTTGGTATCGCCGGTTAGGAACCAGAGCATTTCCCGCGCGGCCGTCTTCCAGGCGACCCGCTTGGTCGTCAGCAAAGGGATTGCCTCATCCGAGAGATCGAAACGCATGGTGGGGCCAAACAGCGATCGTGTGCCGACACCGGTGCGGTCACGCCGTTCATCGCCCTGCTCCCAGACCTTGCGAAGCAGATCGAGGTACTGGTGTTCGAAATGCGGGGCAGTCATCGACGGTCTCGGCTCCTTGTCGGTTCCTCCATCGACCTAACCGCAGCAGCGGGCGAGGAAAAGAAGGTTGCCCAATTTACTCCACGACCTTGGTGATATTCCCTAATGCCAATTTTGCCCGGTTGAAGCGGGTTCCGAGCGATAATCGCCGAATGCCCCTCAAGATTTCCACCACGCTGAAGCGCCTGCTGCCAAGTCCGTTGGCGCTTCAGGGAGTCGTAGCCGTTATAGCATTGGCTTTTGCTCTCTCTCCCGCTCACGGCGGTACGGCGCTCTATCTGCCTCTCGATGGCAGCGACACGGCAAATGCCGTGGCCTGGTCCCGGCAGAATGGTGCGCGCCTTCTTGCTCCGGGCCCTTACGACGGGGCTTTCATCATTCGCGTGAACGCGAGCAAAGATGCCCTTTCCGCTTATTCTAGCGGAGCCCTGCTGATCTCCGTACCGGAATTTCTCTGTGGTGGTCCTGAAACAGAAACGGCTAAAACATCATGAACGGCCTGAATGAATTGCGCCGCAAGGGCGCCCTCGTCCTGATTTACGTGAGCTGGGTGTGCGTGGCCGTGATTGGCTTATGCACTTTCCTTGCCGATACGGGCTTCATGCCGGTGGCCGTTGCAGGTTTCATTACGGCGGTCCCGACATTTCAGGTCGTTCGCGGCGTATACGATGCCCAGACCCGGATGGCTATCGGGCTGGCACTGCCGCTCTATCCAGCCATCCTCCTTTGGCAGTGGGCCGGCGGGCAATGGATGCTCGACATCCACATGATCTTTTTCGCGGCAATCGCGATGCTCACGATCATGGCGGACTGGCGCCCCATCCTCGTGGCAGCGGGCGTTACCGCAGTCCATCACCTGACCACCAACTTCGCTGCCCCCTCGATCGTGTTTCCCAACGGTTCGGACTTGGAGCGCGTTGTTTTTCATGCGGTTGTCGTAGTGATCGAGACGACTGTCCTGATCATCATCGCGCGCAACGTGGAAAAGCTGGTGCTGGACCAGGCTGCGGCCCAGGAAGAACGTCAGCAGGTCGAAGAAGAAGCCCAGCGCGAGCGAAGCCGCACGGCCGAGCAGCAGAACCTGGTCATCGAGAAGATCGGTACGGCCCTCGGTTCGCTGGCCAAAGGCGATCTCTCGCTGCGGCTTACGGAAGCCTTTCCTGCCAGCTACGAAAAGCTGCGCACCCATCTCAACTCAGCTGTCGCCGACCTTGAGGACATCGTCCGCAACGTGACCGGCGCTTCCTTGCAGATTGAAAACGGATCGAGCGAAATCCGCAGTGCCACGGAAGATCTGGCCATGCGCACCGAACAGCAGGCTGCCACACTGGAAGATATCGCAGCGACCCTGCGCCAGCTCAATTCCAAGGTCCAGGCCAACGCTACGAGCGCGCAGGAGCTGCAAGGAAACGTCGCCCGTGCGCGGCAGGATGCCGTCAACGGCAGTTCTGTTGTAGAGACCGCCGTGCAGGCGATGGGCGAAATCGAGCAATCGGCGGACCAGATCAGTCAGATCATCACGCTGATCGACGGGATCGCCTTCCAGACCAACCTGCTCGCTCTCAATGCAGGCGTCGAAGCAGCCCGCGCGGGCGAGGCAGGAAAGGGTTTTGCCGTCGTTGCCACCGAGGTGCGGGCGTTGGCCCAGCGGTCCGCCGATGCCGCCAACGAGATCAAGGCGCTCATCGAAACCTCTGCCAGCCAGGTTGCCCGCGGGGTGAAACTGGTAGGCGAGTCGGGCGAGTCATTGTCGACGATCGTGTCGGGCATTGCCCAGATCAACGAAACGATCGAGACGATCGCGAGTGTTTCGCGTGAACAGGCCCAGGAAATCGGCCATGTCAACGAACGCATCGCGCGCCTGGACTCGGCCACCCAGCAAAATGCGGCGATGGTCGAGCAAGGCACTGCCGCTGCGCGCCACCTCTCCAACGAGGCGATCACGCTCGGTCAGATTGTGGCCCATTTCAAGCTTTCCCAGGAGCCGGCCGGCGGTTCCGGCCGCGCTTCGCATACCTCTTCCCGCCAGGCCGCATGATTTGCACAATCGGCCCTTGCCACCGCAAGAATCGCTCTCTATAGGCGCGCTCCTGCCTCGGGCCGCTTTCGCGCGGCACGATCGGTCGGGGAGTAGCTCAGCCTGGTAGAGCACTGTCTTCGGGAGGCAGGGGCCGGAGGTTCGAATCCTCTCTCCCCGACCATTTCACCACATCGGATCTATACTCAACGGCACCGCCGGCACACCATGTGCCCGGTGCCTTGATCCGTTCTGGCTTCCACAAAAATCGAACCGGCAAGAGCTTCGGCAAGCGAGGAGATTGCTGCCGAATCGGGGGCGTTCACACGCGATCGGCTGTGAACTCATCACTGGCGATCATGCCTGACATTCGCGCCACAGCGGCCTCGCGCCCGGAATCGCCAATTTTCGAGCAATTCGAAAGTGAATCCGGTTCATTTTTTCCGCGCCCGTTGCCGCGATGTCACAGTCTATCGCTCCTACGTAATCTTTTCGCACGCGCGTTGACTTAAAACTGAACGATCTTCAGTTCCTGCGCGCAACAAGCAACCCTGCACTACCTCATGGGAGAGATTATGCGCCTTATTTCCAGCCTGCTGCTGTGCTCTGCGAGCGTGGCCGGCCTTTCGACGCCTGCCTTCGCACAGGACACCGCGCCGGAAGCCGAAGCCGATACGTCGTTCACCGAAAACGTCATCATCGTTCAGACCCGCCGCCGCGCCGAGGACGTTCAGGACGTTCCCGCCGTGATCGACACCGTCTCTGCCGACGACGTCGACAAGCTGAACCTGCGTAGCTTCAACGATGTTGCGTCGATCGTTCCGGGTCTGCAACTGGACACCGAATCCAATGGCGTTGGCGGCGGCGCCAAGCTGCGCGGCGTCAACTTCGACGTGAGCGCGAGCGGCAACAACCCGACCGTCGAGTTCTATTTCAACGATGCCCCGATCACGGCCGGCGTCATCCTCCAGCAGATGTACGACATCGGCATGATCGAAGTGCAGCGTGGACCGCAGGGCACCCTGCGCGGCCGTGCATCCCCGTCCGGCTCGATTACGGTCACTGCCAAGAAGCCCGATCTCTATGAACTCGGCGGCTTCGGCGACATGACCGCCAACGACATCGGCACGCTGAACTTCAAGGGCGGTCTGAACATTCCGATTGTCGAAGGCATCGCCGCCATTCGCGTTGCCGGCGTGTGGGATGAAAACGAAGGTGACCGTGTTCGTTCGATCTACCCGGTCAAGGATCCCTTCTCCCGCACCAAGAGCGGCCGCATTTCCGCACTGGTCCAGCCCACCGACTGGCTCAAGCTGGAAGGCATGTACCAGCGTCTCGACCGCGAGGCCCGCTCGTACACTCAGGTTGCCTCGTTCAGCGAAGTGAATCCCGACGCGCCGGAAAGCCCCGTCTACATCTCCTCATCCGACCGCCTCTCCAACATGGAGCACGGCCTCGACACCCGCCAGGTCTATGACATCTACAACTGGCGCTCCGAAGTTTCCGCTTTGGGTCAGGTCCTCATCTACCAGGGCCAGCACTACACCCAGAAGATTTCTGGGGCAGAAAACATGGACAAGGGCAACTATTTCGACGGCGATTTCTTCCGTTACAACTACTCGCACATCAAATCGACGTCGCACGAAATCCGGCTGCAGAACGATGCTCGCCTGTTTGGGATGATCGACTATGTGGTCGGCTTCTTCGACTACAAGAACGACACCCCGACCGAGCTGCAGAGCCCGACCATCCTCGGCATGCCCAATCCGTTCGTCCCCAATCGCGGCCTTCTCGCATCGGCCCTGGATCCGCGGCTTGATGACACCATCATCACCGAGATCGATCGCACCGGCGGTTCGCATGAGCAGTCTTTCTTCGGAAACATCACGGCTCACATCAGCGACGACACGGAAATCGCGGGTGGCCTGCGTCATATCGACTACAACGATACCAACGGCCTGGTTGTCGGCGGCACACCGATTGCTTCGACCGGCCAGAGTGCAAAGAAGTGGATCTACAGCGCCTCGGTGAAGCACAACTTCACTCCGGACCTGATGATCTATGCAAGCACGGGCAGCTCCTGGCGCCCGGGTCTCAACGTCGTCGGTGACTTCAACCGTGCCCCGTCGGCCCTCGAACAGAGCTTCGTGAACTTGCCGGCCGAAACTTCGAAATCCTACGAAATCGGTCTGAAGAGCACGCTACTGGGCGGACGCGCCAACTTGAATCTGACGGCCTACCACCAGAAGTTCAAGAACTACCCCTACCGCGTCCCCAACCAGGGCGTGTACTATGTGAACACTGCAGTTGACCGGACGACCGGCGATGTTTTTCAGGAGGTAGCTCAGTTCAATTTCGTCGGCGCCGTGCCGGTGGAAGTGAACGGCATCGAAGGCGACCTGTCCGTAGCAGTCACGAACAACTGGGACGTCGGTATCACTGCCAGCTACTCGATCGGCAAGATCAAGGACGGCACCATCCCGTGTAATGACCTTAACGGTGATGGCGTGCCCGATTCGACCGTCTCGGCACCCTCCCTCGAAGAACTTCAGGCCGCCGTGGGCAGCAACAATCTGTCAGCCTGCAACGTCTCGCAGCGTTCGGGCTTCCAGGCTCCGTTCAGCGCCACACTCCGTTCGGAATACCGTGTGCCGGTCTCCGATGACGTGGAAGGCTATGTTCGCGGTCTCGTGAACTTCAACGGCAATTCGCGCGTGGACCCGACAAACATCTACGACGACGTGGATTCCTACGGCCTGCTCAACCTCTACGCCGGTATTCGGGCATTTGACGGCGCTTGGGCGATCTCGCTGTTCGCCAAGAACGTGCTCGACACGACCAAGACGCTCACGCGTGGCGATCCGCTGTTCACGTCGTACCGCAACATCGCCGCAGGTGGTGCCGCGACGACCTACACCAGCACGTACAACTCGGTGACCACCACCGCGCCGCGTGAATTCGGTATCAACGTGCGTTACGCTTTCGGCTCGCGCTGATAGCAGCACACGGCAACTGCCGCATGCGAAGAGGCGGGGGATCGAAAGGTCCTCCGCCTTTTCTCTTTGCGGCGTTCGTTGGTGGCGGAAAATCGTCAGCCGCCGCGAAGCAGCTGCACACCCCAGTCGCGCTCGAAGAGATAAAGGAGCTGCCGCGCAGCTTCGCCGCGCTTGCCCGACAAGCCGCCGTCGCGCTCCATCAATAGCCGGGCATCGTCATGGGCGAGCGGCAGGAGCTTCTGTATCTGCTCCAGACTGGCAATGCGGAATGGCGTATCCCCCGATTGCCGTGTCCCCAGCAATTCGCCGCCGCCGCGCAGTTCGAGATCTTCCTCGGCGAGACGAAAACCATCCTGTGTCTCGCGCATCAGAGCGAGCCGCTGGCGCGCCGTTTCCGACAGCGAATTTCCGCGCAGCAAAAGGCAGGTGGACTTCTCGCTGCCTCGTCCGACGCGGCCTCGCAGCTGGTGCAACTGGGCAAGACCGAACCGCTCTGCCTGCTCGATCACCATGAGCGTGGCATTGGGAACATCGACGCCTACTTCGATCACGGTAGTGGCGACCAGAAGCCGAGCCCTACCCGAAGCGAATTGCTCCATCGCGGCGTCCTTTGCCTCGGGTCGGAGCTGACCATGAACGAGAACGACATCCTCGCCGAAGCGCTCCTTGAGCACCGCGAAACGCGCTTCGGCTGCAGCGATGTCGTCGGTCTCGTTTTCGCGGACCATAGGACAGACCCAGTAGGCCTGCTGTCCGGTCTCGAAGTGCCGGGCCAGTGCACCGGCCACATCCGCGATCCGCTCGACCGAAACGACGCGCGTATCTATAGCCTGTCGCCCCGGGGGCAGTTCGTCGAGGCGGGAGACGTCCATCTCGCCGTACTGGGCCAAGGTGAGCGTGCGCGGGATCGGCGTGGCGGTCATCGCCAGCGTATGCGGCGTGCGCCGACCCTTGCGCGCCAGCATCAGGCGCTGTCCGACGCCGAAACGATGCTGCTCGTCGATCACGACCAGCGCCAGATTCCGATACTCTACAGAGTCCTGAAATATAGCATGCGTGCCGACGACAATGTCGATCGATCCGTCGAGCAGGCCCATCAGGATCGATTCCCGCGCCCTGCCCTTGTCCCGACCGGTGAGCAGCGCAATCTCGACGCCGGTGCCTTCCAGCATCTTGCGGAGCGTTTCGAAGTGCTGCCGAGCAAGAATTTCCGTGGGTGCCAACAGCGCTGCCTGCGCACCCGCTTCGACAGCGATCAGCATCGCCGAAAGCGCGACCACCGTCTTGCCGGCCCCCACATCGCCCTGCAGCAAACGCAGCATCGGCGCGGATTGGCCGAGGTCGCCCTCAATCTCGGCAATGGAGCGCTTCTGGGCACCGGTTAGCGCGAAGGGAAGCCGTAGCTTCGTCCGCAGCGAGCCATTGCCGGAAAGAGGGCTGCCGCGCTGCGCCCGATTGCTTTGGCGCACGAGCATCAGCGCCAGCGCATTGGCCAGAAGTTCATCATAGGCCAGTCGGTCGCGAGCGGCGGCATGAGCAGCCTTGTGCGCCTCTTGCAGCGCTTCGCGCCAGGCGGGCCACTGCATACGGTCCAGCAGCCCCGGCTCGATCCATTCGGGAAGCTCGGGCAGGCCTTTGAGCGCCTGCTGCACAAGTCCGGCGATACGTCCCTGCGTCAGCCCTTCGGACAGGGGATAGACGGCTTCGCGCAGCTGTGCGAGCGGGGCGGACGTACTTTCGGAGACATGCTCGGGATGGACGATCTGCAAGGCCTGCCCGTACTGGTCCAGCCTTCCCGCAACCCAGCGCCGCTCGCCCAAGGCCAATTGCTTCTTCGCCGTGTAGGACGCCCGCCCGAAATAGATGAGCGTGCAATGGTTCCCGATGTCGTCTTCGGCGACGACCCGGAACGGCCCCCTGCCCGCCGCCGCGCGATGTTCGCGCACGGTCAAGGCCACGACGACGTTCTCCCCCACCCCGGCTTCATCGAGATTCGAAACCGCGCGCCGCTCCACGAAACGGTCGGGCAGGTGGTAGGTTAGGTCCTTGATCCGGGCGAGGCCGAGCTTTTCGAGCGGACGGCGCAACTTGGGCCCGACTCCGTCGAGCACGTCCACTTCCACGAACAGGGGATTGAGCGCTTCTGGCCTCATGGCCACCCCTTAGCGCGGGAGCACATCGTTTCACCAGTGAATGCGGAACCGGCGCATGCAAGTTTCGTTGGAAACATGGATCAATCAATAAGAGGAGAAATCCATGCTCTTGCCGCACGGAACAGTGTTCGCGATCGTCGATGGAGAGAACTTCGAGCTCTATCGCAATTCCGGCATGGAAACGTCCCCCAAGCTCGCCGCGATGGACGTGCCCGATCTTAATGGCACCAACTACAGCGCCGGTGCCAAGGACCATGACAAGATATCACGATTCCAGACGGGTGCGCCCAAGGACAAGATCGGCAAGCTCGAGGAAGCAGCCCATGTGACTGCGGTTGCCGAGTGGCTGAATGGGGAGGTTCTGGCCCACCGGATTGATAAGCTGGTGATCGTCGCCGATCCGCGCTCGCTTGGGGAAATGCGCCGCCACTATCACAAGCAGCTGGAAAACGTGCTGCTGGGCGAAGTGCCCAAGACCATGACCGGCCGCCCAACCGAAGACATCGTGCAGATGCTGCACGCCTGACGGATCATAGAGCACCTTGCCGATACCGGCGCCGTGTCGTAACGGCGCCGGTATGTCTGATCTTTCGCCCCGCTTGGCCCGTTTGAAGTTCCGCGCATGGCATCGCGGCACGCGCGAGGCCGACTACATGATCGGCTGCTTCTTCGACCGCTTCCACGCCGATTGGTCCGAAGCCGACCTCGACCTGTTCGAAAAGATGATCGAGGAAGAGGATGTCGATATCATGGCCTGGGCGCTTGGCACCCAATCCATCCCTGAGGAATACCGCGGCCCGCTGATCGAGCGCATGATGAAGCTCGACTACGTCGAAATTCCGCGCTGACCTTCGGATCTACAGCGGGCTGAGCAAATGCCCGCCGTCGACGGGAATAGCCTCGCCAGCATGGCTCTCGATGCGCCCGTGACCAAAGCCCGCTTTCCGCTCAGATCTGTCACCGTCATTTACCGCACCTCGTCTGCTTGCCACGGTGATGGCCCAGAGGCAGCGGCGCACGCAACTCTCAAGATGATTGAAATTCCCACTCAAGCCGTTATCTCGCGCCCATCCTGACATGGCAGACTTTCAACGCATTCTCTCGGCCACCGCGCCCCTGACCCTGGCCTCGGTGACGCGCGGGGCGCAGCCACTCGTCATGGCCGACCTCGCCCGCGCCGCCAAAGGCCGCGCCGTATTCATCGCCGACAACGAAGCGGCAATGAGCGCTATTGCCGAAGCGGCGAAGTTTTTCGCGCCCGAGCTGGACGTGCTGGAATTCCCCGCATGGGACTGCCTGCCCTACGACCGCGCCAGCCCGGCGCTATCGGTCAGCGGGCGCCGGCTTGCCGCGCTTTACCGATTGCAGGCCAAGCGCAAGGGCCCGCAGCTGCTGGTCACGACGGCCAATGCCCTGCTGCAGCGTGTGCTGACGCCCTTTCGCATTCGGGAATCGGTGCGTCTCCTCAAGCCGGGAATGGAGATCGGCCACGAAAGCCTGATCGCGCTGTTACGACGGCAGGGCTATCAGCGTTCCGACACCGCTATCGATGCGGGCGAGTTCGCCGTGCGCGGCTCGATCTTCGATATCGTGCCCGCCGGGCTCGATGCCGGCCTGCGGCTCGACTTCTTCGGCGACGAACTCGAAACACTGCGGCTGTTCGATACGAGCACGCAGCGCTCGACCGGGACCGTCGATGACTACCTTCTGTTGCCCGCCGGCGAAGCCCTGCTCGACGACGCTACGGTCAAGCGCTTCCGCAGCCGCTATCGCGAGATGTTCGGCGCCAATGCCACGGGTGATCCGCTTTATCAGGCCGTCAGCGACGGGCGCCGGCTGGCGGGCATGGAGCACTGGCTGCCACTTTTCGAAGACCGGCTTGTCACGCTGTTCGACCATCTGGCCGACGACGATCTGATCGTCGCCGACACCGCAGCAATCGCCGCCACCGACGAGCGGCTTGGCGATATCGCAGATTACCACAAGGCCCGCCTCGACACCTCGGGCCAGAAGGCCGGCAGTTATCGTCCTCTGGCAACCGATGCCCTCTATCTGGGCGCCGAGGAACTGACGCAGGCGCTGTCGGGCTTTCCCGTCCATCGCGCCGATCCCTTCGCCCAGCCCGAGAGCGGCAAAGTCGTTGACTTCGGCTTTCGCAATGCCCGCGACTTCGCGCCGGAACGCGCGCGAGGCGACAATGCCTACGAAGCCGCCGCCAAGCATCTGCAGGCGGTTGGGAAGAGTGGGCGCAAGGCAATCCTTGCCGCCTATTCCACCGGCAGCCGTGCGCGTCTCGCTTCCATTCTGGGCGAGGCTCAGGGACCGGAACCGCGCCTGACCGAAACCTGGCAGGAAGCCCTGGGGCTGGCCGTGCAGGGCCGCTCCGCCGCGCTGGTGCTGCCGCTCGAAACCGGCTTTAGCAACGATGCGCTGGAAGTCGTCACCGAGCAGGACATCCTCGGCGACCGCCTCGTGCGGCGCAAGAAGAAGCGCAAGGATTCCGACGCCTTCCTCGCCGAACTCTCGGCGCTGACGCCGGGCGACCTGATCGTCCACATGGATCACGGCATCGGCCGCTACGAAGGTCTGCAGTCGATCCCGGTCGGTCAGTCCCCGCACGACTGCGTGATGCTGACCTACGCGGGCGGCGACAAGCTCTACATCCCGGTCGAGAACCTCGACGTGCTCTCGCGCTATGGTAGCGAGAGCGACGGCGTCATGCTCGACAAGCTGGGCGGCGAGGCCTGGCAGAAGCGCCGTGCGCGCCTGAAGGAACGCATACGCGAGATCGCCGGTGAGCTGATGAAGACGGCCGCCGAACGCGCGCTGCGCAAGGCGCCGGTCATGGTGCCCGAAGGCTCCGCCTACGACCAGTTTGTCGACCGCTTCCCCTGGCAGGAAACCGACGATCAGGACCGCGCCATCGAGGACGTGCTGAACGATCTTTCCGAAGGCAAGCCGATGGACCGTCTCGTCTGCGGCGATGTCGGCTTCGGCAAGACCGAGGTCGCTCTGCGCGCCGCTTTCGTCGCCGCCATGGCCGGGCAGCAGGTCGCCGTCGTGGCGCCGACCACCCTGCTCGCCCGCCAGCACTATTCCGGGTTTGCCGAGCGCTTTGCCGGTTTCCCGCTCAATGTAGGCCGCCTCTCGCGCCTCGTGCCCGAGAAGGAAGCGCGTACCACGCGCGAAGGACTGGCGAGCGGTACCGTCGATGTCGTCTGCGGTACGCACGCGATTCTCTCGAAAACCGTGCAGTTCAAGCGCCTTGGTCTCGTCATCGTCGACGAGGAACAGCGCTTCGGCGTAAACCACAAGGAAAAGCTCAAGCAACTGCGCGCCGATGTGCATGTGCTGACGCTCACCGCCACGCCGATCCCCCGCACGCTGCAGATGGCGATGTCGGGCCTGCGCGAACTCTCCACCATCCAGACCCCGCCGGTCGACCGTCTCGCGGTGCGCACCTACGTGATGGAATGGGACGACATGGTGACGCGCGAGGCCCTGTTGCGCGAACACCATCGCGGCGGGCAGAGCTTCATCGTCGTGCCGCGCATTTCGGACATGCCCGAGATCGAAGAGTGGCTGCGCACCCACGTCCCGGAAGTTAACTGCATTACCGCGCACGGTCAGATGAGCGCGGGCGAAGTGGAAGAGCGCATGAGCGCCTTCTATGAGGGCAAGTACGAGGTGCTGCTCTCCACCACCATCGTCGAAAGTGGCCTCGACATTCCGCGCGCCAACACGATCATCATCCACCGCGCCGACCGCTTCGGCCTTGCCCAGCTCTACCAGTTGCGCGGGCGCGTGGGCCGCTCCAAGCTGCGCGCCTATGCGTACCTGACGACGCCGGCCGACACGGCCCTGTCGGAAGTCGCTGAAAAGCGCCTCAAGGTTCTGGGCGATCTCGACAGCCTGGGCGCCGGCTTCCAGCTCGCCAGCCACGACCTCGACATCCGCGGCGCGGGCAACCTGCTGGGTGACGAGCAATCGGGCCATATCCGCGAGGTCGGCTTCGAACTCTACCAGTCGATGCTCGAAGACGCGATCATGGCTGCACGCGCAGGCGGTGTCGGGCTGGAGAAGGACACTTCGGGCCTTTCCCCTCAGATCACCGTCGATGCGCCGATCATGATCCCGGACGACTATGTGCCGGATCTCGCTGTGCGCATGGCGCTCTATCGCCGTCTCAACGATGCGGACAGCCAGCAGGAAATCGAGGCGCTTTCCGCCGAGATGATCGATCGTTTCGGCCCGCTGCCGCAGTCCACGACTAATCTCATCAAGCTCATCGAGATCAAGCGGCAGGCCGTCGAGGCCCACATTGCCAAGATCGACGTGGGCGCGCGCGGCACACTGGTAAGCTTCCACAACGACAGCTTCCCCAACCCCGCAGGCCTCATCGCCTATGCCGAGCGACTGCAGGGTACGGTCAAGCTGCGGCCGGACAGCAAGCTGGTCCTGTCGCGCGCCTGGGGCGATCCCAAGGCGCGGCTCAACGGGCTGGTCCAGCTCACCAAGGGGCTGGCCTCAGTCGCGCGAAAGGCCGGTAGCTGAGGCTCTCAGAGAAGACATATCCTCTTGCCGCCGGGCGATGGACCGTTAAACATTCGCGCCGGTTCGCATCCCCCGACGATACAAAGGATAATCGATGAAACTCCCAGCGACGCTTGCCGTTGTTTCGCTGCTTGTGCTTTCGCAACCGGCTCTCGCGCAAAAGCCCGATGATGATGCCGCCACTGCGGCTAAGGAACACGCCAAGCAGACTGCCAAGACCGTGGCCGACAACTGGGCCAGCGCGCCGGTCGAGGAAGTCTCCAAGTCGACCAAGGGCTCGGTCACGGTCGATGGCCGTTCGATCGCCTACACCGCGACTGCCGGAACGCTCACCATCCGCGACGACAGCGGCAAGCCCACCGCGAGCGTCTTCTACACCGCCTATACCGCGCCGGGTAAGCATCGTCCGCTGACGTTCTTCTACAACGGTGGCCCCGGATCGGCGAGCCTGTGGCTGCGCATGGGCAGCTTCGCCCCGATGCGCGTGCAGACGACCGACCCCGTCTCCGTGAAGCCCGCCCCGTTCAACGTCGCGCCCAATCCAGACAGCCTGATCGGCAGCACCGACATGGTCTTCATCGATGCCGTCGGCGCCGGTTACTCGCGTCCGCTGGGAGACACAAAGCCCTCGACCTTCTACGGAGTCGATCAGGACGTCGATGCCTTTGCCAAGGCGATCTTCCGCTACGTCAACAAGAACGGCCGCTGGGGCGATCCCAAGTACATCTTCGGTGAAAGCTACGGCACGACCCGTTCGGGCGCCCTCGCATACCAGCTCGAGGATCGCGGCATGGCGCTCAACGGCGTGATGCTGCTGTCCTCGATCATGAACTACGGCATCCGCCAGTCTGGCTTCGACAATATCTATGTCGGTTATCTGCCGACCTTCGCGGCGGTCGCCTGGTATCACAACAAGGTCCCCGACCGTCCGGCCGATCTGGCGACTTTCGTCGAACAGTCTCGCCAGTTCGCCAATGGCGCCTACGCGGCGGCTCTGGGCAAGGGGCAGGACATCACGCCGGCGGAAGAGGACGCCGTAGCCCGGCAGCTGAGCCGCTTCACCGGTCTGTCGGTGGAATTCATCAAGAAGGCCAACCTGCGCGTCGACCTCAACCGGTTCCGCAAGGAGCTGCTGCGCGATCAGCGCGAGACGGTGGGGCGCTTCGATGGGCGCTATCTCGGCATCGACCCCGATGCCGCTGGCGAAGGGCCCGACTACGACGTATCAAGCACCGCGATCACCGGCGCCTACGTCGGCAGCTTCCTCGATCGGCTGACCAACACCTTCGGTTATCGCACCGACATGCACTACCGCCTGAGCGCGCGCGAAGGTGCCGATTTCAAATGGGACTGGTCGCACGAATCGCCGCAGCGTGGCTGGGGTCGCAACCAGAATGTCGCCGACGTAACCGTCGACCTCAGCGCCGCGATGCGCACCAATCCGCACCTGCGCGTGTTGTCGCTCAACGGCTACTACGACATGGCCACGCCGTTCCACTCGACCGAGCGGGACCTCAAGCACATGATGCTCGAGCCCAAGCTGCAGCCCAACCTCCAGTTCACGTACTACCCTGCCGGGCACATGATCTACCTGAACCCCGAAGCGTTGCACCAGATGCGCCTCGATCTCGAGCGCTTCTACGCGCAGGGCGAAAACTGATCGAAACAGGGCCGGAGAGGGAAACCTTCCGGCCCTTTTCCTAACCTTCGGTCTGCGTCACGCCTCGGAGCCGGCCAGTTTCTGGAACAGCGCCGCGCTCATCGGCTGCGCTCGCAGAAAGCCTTGATAGAAGCCACAACCTTCCCGCTTGGCGACAACACGCTGGGCTTCCTCTTCGATGCCCTCGGCGATCACCTTCAGGTCGAGTGCCTCGGCCATTGCGACGATGGCGCGCAGCACGGCAACGTCACGCTTGTCTGTAGTCACCCCCTCGATCATCGAGCGATCGAGTTTGAGGTAGTGCATCGGCAGCACCTTCAGATAGCGGAAGTTGCAGAACCCCGCCCCGAAATCGTCGAGCGCGATGCGAATACCCTGCGCGGAGAATTCGGCCATCATGTCTGCGGCCATGGCGATATCGCTGATCAGCGCCTGCTCGGTAACTTCCAGCGTCAGTCGGCGCAGCGGAAAGCCGCTCTCGCGTATCAGGTCGAGCATTTGGCGCACGTAGCTGCCGAACGCGAGATCGGCGGGCGTGACGTTGATCGAGAGACGCAAGTCTCCCGGCCATTCGCTCGCCGCTGCCAAGGCCTTGGCGGCAATGTGGCGCGAAAGCGGACCGATGTGATCAGCGCGTTCTGCTATCGAAAAGAGCGCGCCCGCCCCGATCCGGCCGAGCTCCGGGTGGTTCCAGCGCGCAAGCGCCTCGGCGCCGGTGAGGCTGTCATCCTCGAGGTTGAACTGCGGCTGGAACAGGACTTCGATCTCGTCGCGGTCGATGGCACCGAGCAGGTCCGCTTCCAGCTGCGCGCTGGAATGCCCCGGCGGCGTCACTTCCCCATCTGCCCAGGCCAGACGTTGCCCCTGCTGCTCGCTGGCTTCCTGCAGTGCGTGTCCGAGGCGATCCAGCATCGAGTCCACGCTCTCGTCCGTCAGCGCCCTGATGAGCGCCACGCGGGGCGACAAGCGCAAAACGCCGGTCGGAACGGCAATGGGACGCGAAATGAGATCGGCCAACTGATCGGCCACGAGTTGCCAGCGCTCGCGGCTGCAAGCCTCGTTAGCCACAAGCAAAAAGCTGCCGCCGCCGGCCCGAGCCAGCTGCCAGGGGCCATCCAGCTCTTCGGATGCGAAATGCTGGATGCGGCTAGCGACTTCCTCCAGCGCACCGTCGCCCGCCGCTTCCCCGTAGGCAATGTTGATCGCCTCCAGCCTGCGCAGGCTGAACAGCATAGCGTGAACATGGGCATGGCGCGGTACGATCGCCGGATCCGACCGCCATGCCGCTATCCGCTCGTGCACAGAATCCACACCGGGAATGCCCGTCAGCCGGTCTTCGAGCCGCGTAGAATGGCTCTGAGTTCGATCCTGTTGCGATACACCCATGGAAAGCCCTTAGCCCAAAGCCCTTGCCAAAGCGTTCAAAATTCGACAGCCACCCCCGATATGGTCGAAGGCGACCGGGGGACTTGATGATCGACGATCTGAAGCTTGCACTGATCGTATCGGACAGCGCCAAGGCGCAAGCCGGTGCCCAGTCGCTGCGGGATTCGCACGACTGGGTTTCACCGCAGGAAGCCGACGTACTTGTGGTGCTGGGCGGCGACGGCTTTTTGCTGCACGTTTTGCACGAAATGCTCGACTGGGAATTCCTGAAGCCCGTCTATGGCATGAATCTGGGAACCGTGGGTTTTCTGATGAACGGCCAGCAGGACCACGTCCCGGTGGCACAGCGCATTGCCGAAGCGCACCGGGTCCCGGTTCGTCCGCTCTGCATGCACGCGACCAATCAGAACGGCGAGGAGTTCAGCTACTACGCCATCAACGAGGTCTCGTTGCTGCGCGAAACCCGCCAGACCGCGAAGCTCGAAGTGCGCATCAACGGACGCGTGCGCATGGAGGAACTGGCCGGTGACGGTATTCTTCTTGCCACGCCTGTCGGCTCGACGGCCTACAACCTCTCCGCAAACGGACCGATTCTCCCGCTGGGCTGCCGCATGCTGGCCATGACGCCGCTCAGCCCTTTCCGCCCGCGCCGCTGGAAAGGCGCGATCCTGCCCGAAAGCGCGGAAGTGGAATTCCGCATCCGCGAACCCGGCAAACGGCCTGTCGCTGCCGTCGCCGACCAGAAGGAAGTGCGCGATGTCGCCACCGTACGGATCGCGGCGACGGCGGAGCGCGAATTGACCCTGCTGTTCGACCCCGGCTTCACGCTCGAAGAACGCATCTTTGCCGAGCAATTCCAGGTCTGACCCGCGCCGTCTGCACGACGGAATGATTTTGTACGAAAATTCCTCCAGCTCGGGCTTGCCAAGGCGAAACGAGCCGCTTATAGGCGCACCCCTGCCCCGCGGTGGAGACACTGCAGGGCTGCTCCCCGATAGCTCAGCGGTAGAGCATTCGACTGTTAATCGAATGGCCGTAGGTTCGAATCCTACTCGGGGAGCCACTTTTACAAAAAAGCGCGCAAAACCAATGGGTTAGGCGTTTTTTCATAAGGTTCACCTAAAAGGTGAACCTTACAGACCCCTCCTTTTTCCAACATTGTTTAAGCTTTGTTCGCACGTTGGTTCCGACGCTCTAACTGAGGAAACCAGCTACCATTACCATCTGTGCGACTTAGCATGCAGCCACGTTCTACCCGTGGCTGATAAGCTGGAGAAGGCTGGATGAGATGGCGAGGAAAGTCAGGCATCATCTAGTGATGCCTAATTCAGGCTCCGCCCAACCAGTTCCGATCCTTCATTCGCTACGTGCCATACACTTTGATGCCTCAGCTATAAAAACGATTTTGCTTGCGGCGAGGTGAAGCGCATACGCGGCAATATAACCCGGCACATTCTTCGGAGTAGAGCCTTGCCCATGAGAGGCATCATTGTCTCTTATCTTAGGCAGGCCGCTCTGCAATGTCGCAACAAGTTGATCAAAGCTTCCGTCTAGATAGACTGGCCACAGACCGTTAGCCTTTGCAACTTTTACCAAGTCAGAGATGCGAGCGCCCTTCTGATAAGTCCAGCCTTTTTGATCAAAGATCGATTTGAACGTACTCTCAACCGCATTCGCGGCCATCGCCACTGCTTGTCGAAATTCGCTAGCCCGATAATGCTGATGAGCTTCTAGGAACTCCTGCCTCGGCCCTTCGAACCCCTGGCCGGACAACAATGAGAGCGCAGGCTTCACCACTTCAGCGTGCACATATTGGCTGTCCACTCGGATCAGCCGCGTGCCTTCCAACTGATACCCGACACCAGCCTGAAGCAAACGGTAGTTAATTTCGTCGATTGCCTTTTGACCTTGCATCGACACCTGCCACGTCTGGCGCTTATACCTATACCGCTCTCCAGCCATGATTTCGATGCCGATCGCAATCAACTCAAGAAAGTCCAACCAGTCGAGCGTTGCGCATTTGCGCATGTAAGCAAGAATACGTGCCCCAGAAAAATCTTCATGCGAGATCCTATCCAAACCCTTTTCGCGAAGATATATGCGCTCAATATTATGCCAAACGTCGTTGTCCTCAATTATATTAGTGTAGGATCCGGCATATGAACCATATTGTCCTATGGCTTCAGTACTAATCTGTCCAACCTGAACACGAAGGTTCTGCGGTATTTCATCATATTGATATACGTCTGAAATGCCCGAATTGGCGGCGTCCGCCTGCCGTTTGGAAAATAGATTATATATGGCCATGAACACCCCTTTATGCCTCCTATATGTAAGGCAGTCCTTCAAAGCTTAAAAGGGAACAACAGCACCAAGTCCGCGCATCGAGACTCTCTGCAGCCAGCCCCCCCCACAAGTCCGGGACGTAGACTCCACAGTATCGAAGCAAACGTAGGGAAAGTAGGTGAACCCTTTTGTCTAGGACGCCGCAGACTACCGTGAGTCGCACAAGAGGGTGAACCTTACTCAAACCCGCAGAAATCTGGGGTTCGTATAGAACTACTCGGGGAGCCAATTTTTTCCTCCACCACAACAATTGGGTTTGCGGCCGTCGATCCTTGCTTCACAGCAAGTAGATCACCGCGAAGATTCCGATCCAGAGCAGATCGACGAGGTGCCAGTAGCATCCGGCTGCTTCGATCAGCCGCTCGTCCGCCGCAGTCTCTCTCCGCATATGATTCGCCACCACGGTAAGCAGCAGCATGCCTGCAGCAACGTGAAACCCATGGTATGCGGTGAGGAAAAAATACCAGGTGCGGAAGACATCTGCCGACACCGCGTACCCGGCCTGTGCAGCATGGACATATTCCACGGTCTTAAGCGCAAGGAACACGAGGCCTGAGAAAGCAGCGCCGTATATCCAGGGCGCAGCGAAACGGCCACGCGGAACGACTCGTGTCCCCATGGCAACGGCCCATGAGCCCGTCAGCAGCACCAGTGTATTGATCAGGCCCACGCCAACCAGCAAGCCTTGCCGTCCTTCGTGGAAGACTTGCGGGTTGTGCACCCGGTCGATCGCGCTGAGCACGAAGAAGAGTGCGAACAGGGCCAGATCCATGAAGATGAAGACCCACAGTCCGGTTTCCCCCGGCAAGTGTCGTGTCTCGCTGGTCCTCATGCCGCTGCCTCCGTCTTTGCTGCGGCTGCCTGGGCATTGATCGCGCGGCGCACCAGCCACCAGGTCACCATCATCCAGCCGAAAACGTCGGAGAACGGCAGCCACCACCCGAACAGGTTATTCCAGGCGAACCAGCCATCGTGAAAGAACATCAGCATGGGCGCGGGCAAGATCGCGATGGTCGAAGCGATCGAGAACCAGCAGTACCAGCGCGGGAAAGCCGGTTCGGAAGAGGTGTCGAGAAGCCCTGCGATCGCCACGCAGATGGGAAAGGCGATGTAGGGGCAGGCCATGCCGAGAAACGGCAGAAAGCCAAGGTCGCTGGCGAGCAGGACAAGATCGGGCGAACGGTCCGGCCGGAACAGCGCCACGCCGAGAAACATGAGCGGAAAGGTAAAGGAAACGACGTTGCCCGCCGCTGCCATCAGGGCCGCATAAGTCCAGACGCGCGGCCCCTCCGCCTCGATCCGCGCGATCTGCCCGATAATCGCGGCGCTGAAGGGCATCAAGAAGGCGATGCTCATCATCGAGAGCATCATGCAGGCTATCAGCCGGTCCCTGCTCCCCAGCAGAAAGCGTGCCATCTCTTCACCGCCCAGAGAGGGTGACGGCGGCGGGATCAGATGCCCCAGCACCGCCCAGCCGAGAAAGAACACCGCCATGAAGGGGAACAGGCTATTGAGCGCAATCAGTTGGCTCTGCCGTATGCGGGCGATGCGCGCAAGATCGACTGGCGGACTCACGAGGGCCATCCCGCAATCACCAGTCCGACAGCGGCGAATGTTCCGACATTCCAAGTTACGGCACCAAGACGCCATCCGATACCTGCAGAGCGCAAGCCCATGAACAGCGCTATGACAAGATAGATTTTGATCGCGGCCAAACCCAGTATCGTCGCGATGCGGACCGGGTGGGCGCCCGCCCCGTCATGCCCCGACACCAGCCAGCCGACTACCGTCGCTGCAATCAGTGCCAGCCATACAATGGTGACTGTCCGCCCGCGCGTCGCCGGCCCGCCAGGCATTTCGCTGCCCGTGCTTGCGGTTTCGTCAGCATGCATGCCCGAACCTCTCCCCCGTTGTTGTTGGGGAAGAGGCTATCGACGGGTTTTCAAAGTGCCAAGGCGAAGCGCGGCATCCGCCGTATCAGGCAGGATGCCATTGCCTATCCAAGCAATCGCCAGTGGTCAGACGAGAGCGCCGTGGCAGTGCTTGTACTTGTTGCCCGAACCACACGGACAAGGCGCGTTGCGGCTGATCGGCAGGTCAGCATAGGGGTTCTCACCCGTGCCGCCCGGGCTCGCTCCGGCCTCGGGGCTTCCCGCCAACGAACCGAACAGCGCCGCCTGTGCAGCCGAACCGTCACCATCATTGGAGTTGTCGAGCCCCGTAAACGGATCGATGTGGCCGGTAAGGAAGTCCGGCAGATCCGGAAGGGCAGCAGGCTCGGGCATGCGCAGCTCGCTGACGGCCAGGATGCGCGTCACGTCCTCACGAATGCCTTCCAGCATGCGTTCGAACAGGCTGAACGCCTCCTGCTTGTACTCGTTGATCGGCGTGCGCTGCGCATAGGCGCGCAGGAACACAACCTGACGCAGGGCGTCGAGCGTGGCGAGGTGCTCCTTCCAGTAGTGGTCCAGCCTATCGAGCAGGATCGATTTTTCGACCTGACGCCAGATCGACGGATCGTCCTTGCCCATCTTCTCGTTCATGTGCGCATCGGCCATTTCGGTAATGCGCTGTTCGACGATTTCCGGATCGATACCGTCTTCGTCGACCCAGGTCTCGATCGGCGGATCGATCGCGAGCACGTCCCTGACTCTTTCCTTCAGGCCCTCGACATCCCAGTGCTCGGGGTAGGAACCTTGCGGGCAGGCATCTGCCACCAGTGCGTTGATCGTATCATGGCGCATGTCGACCACCACATCATCGACCGCCTCGGCGTCCATGATATCCGCGCGCTGCTCGTAGATCACCTTGCGCTGGTCGTTCATCACGTCGTCGTATTCGACAACCTGCTTGCGGACTTCGTAGTTGCGCGCTTCGACCTTCTTCTGCGCGGTCTCGATGGCCTTGGAAAGCCACTTGGAACCGATCGCCTCGCCGTCCTGAAGGTTCGAATTCATCATCTTCGAGAACAGGGTGTCCGGCCCAAAGATGCGCAGGAGGTCATCCTCCAGGCAGAGGTAGAACTTCGACAGGCCCGGATCGCCCTGACGGCCCGAACGGCCACGAAGCTGGTTGTCGATGCGGCGGCTTTCGTGCCGCTCGGTGCCGATCACGCAAAGGCCGCCCGCATCGAGCACCTTCTGCTTTTCTTCGGCCACTTCCATCTTGATCCGGGCGATGGCTTCCTCGCGCTCGGGCCCTTCGGGCATGTCGCGCAGTTCGTCGTCTGTCCGGAACTCGAAGTTGCCGCCGAGTTGGATGTCGGTGCCGCGGCCGGCCATGTTGGTGGCGACGGTCACTGCCCCCAGACGGCCCGCCTGTGCCACAATGTGCGCTTCACTTTCGTGGAAGCGGGCGTTGAGCACCGAGTGCTTCACACCTTCCTTGTTGAGGAAGTCCGAAAGCAGTTCCGACTTCTCGATCGAAACGGTGCCGACAAGGACCGGCTGGCCCTTCTCGTTCTTCTCGCGGATGAGCTTGGCGATGGCACCAAACTTGTCCAGCGTGTTCTTGTAGAACTCGTCTTCCTCGTCGATGCGCTGGATCGGCAAGTTGGTCGGGATGGTGACCACGTTCATCTTGTAGATGTCGTAGAATTCCGCGGCCTCGGTCGCGGCCGTACCGGTCATGCCCGAAAGCTTGGGGTACATACGGAAGTAGTTCTGGAACGTAATCGAGGCGAGCGTCTGGTTCTCCGGCTCGATCTTCACGCCTTCCTTGGCCTCGACCGCCTGGTGCAGACCGTTAGACCAGCGGCGGCCATCCATCATGCGGCCGGTAAATTCGTCGATGATGACGATCTTGCCGTCCTTCACAACGTAGTCCGTGTCACGCTTGAACATGACCACGGCCTTGAGTGCCTGGTCGAGGTGGTGGACCACCTGCGTATTCTCGACGTCGTAGAGGTTGGAACCCTCCAGCAGGCCCGCGGCTTCGAGCATGCGCTCGGCCTTTTCCACGCCGTCCTCGGTCAGCATGACGCTCTTCTGCTTCTCGTCGGTCTCATAGTCTTCGGGATCAAACTGCTTCACGACCGCGTCGACCGAGATGTACAGTTCCGACTTGTCGTCCGTCGGACCCGAGATGATGAGCGGGGTACGCGCCTCGTCGATAAGGATCGAGTCGACTTCGTCGACGATCGCAAAGTTGAAGGGGCGCTGCACCATCTGGCTGCGCTCGTGCTTCATGTTGTCGCGCAGATAGTCGAAGCCGAACTCGTTGTTGGTGCCGTAGGTGATGTCGGCGGCATAGGCCTCGCGGCGTTCGAACTCGTTGAGGTTGGGCACAATCACGCCGACGGTGAGCCCCAGGAACTGGTGAACCTGACCCATCCACTCCGCGTCACGGCGGGCAAGGTAGTCGTTCACCGTAACGATGTGCACGCCTTTGCCTTCAAGCGCGTTGAGGTAAGTAGCGGTGGTGGCGACAAGCGTCTTGCCCTCACCGGTGCGCATCTCGGCGATCTCACCGCGGTGAAGCACGATGCCACCGATCATCTGCACATCGAAGTGGCGCATGCCGAACACGCGCTTGGAGGCTTCGCGCACCGTGGCGAAGGCTTCGGGCAGGATGTCGTCAAGACTAGAGCCGTTCGCGAGCTGCTCGCGAAACTTGACGGTCTGTGCCGCCAGTTCCTGATCGTTCAAGGCTTCAAGCGTGGATTCGAAGGCATTGATCTGCTGCACGATCTTGTCGAGCGACTTGACGTAGCGGTCGTTGGAAGAACCGAAAATGGATTTGACGATGGCGCCGAGCATGGCGGGAATCCCTGTTATTCGAAGATGTATGGTAAATTTCGAAGATGCGTCATCGACTTTTGCCGGACGCATCGAGCACGCTCAAAAGGAGCGGAAAACCTGGAGATTTACCCGCTATTCGCGAGCGCGGTCTATTCCCGGCAGCACCGGTACAACCGAAACGACAACCGGCTCGGCTGTGCGGGCCGGCGCATGGCGGCGCGTATTGAGAAGGCCCGGTTCCGGCAAGCGTGCCAGCGCGACCGGTGCACGCGGTGCCTTGGCTGACGCAACCTCGCCCAGCATCGCCACTTGCATGCTGGCAACCTGCGACGCACGCGCCTCGGCCGGGCCGACTTGCGCGGAAAACCCCGTCAACAGGGCAAGGAGGGTCAGGAGCAGGCGATTGGCCATGGCGTGCAGATAAGGACGTGCGGGCCATTAGTCTACTGCCCCGCGCACTCTGACCGAATTTACGGATGAATCGGCGCTACCCGCCGGCTGTCTCGCTAGTGCTTGACCTGTCACAGTCTTGCGTTACCCGCGTGGGCATGACTTACCCGGTATCGCCGCTCGCAACGCCTTTTCCAGACCTGCCGCAAATCGACGGGGTCACGCCGCATGTCGTACGTGCAGGTTACAAGGACTGGGGCCGCTGCGACCTCACCTATGTCACTTTCGAAGAAGGCACCGCCGTCGCCGGGATCTTCACGAAGAATCTGTGCTGTTCGAGCGAAGTCGAACTCGGCCGCGAAAATATCAGGCAGGGTCAGGCGCGGGCGCTTGTCGTGAACGCCGGCAATTCGAATGCCTTTACCGGCTATCGCGGACGCGAGGCGGTCGAGCAGATCATGGATCAGGTCGCGGCCCACCTTGGCTGCGCCAAAGAACAGGTCTTTGTCTCGTCCACCGGCGTCATCGGTGTGCCGCTACCCAAGGACAAGGCGCGTGAGGGCGTGGAAAAAGCGCTAACAGCAGAGCCTTGTTCCTGGAAAGACGCTGCCAACACCATCGCAACCACGGACACATTCGCAAAAGGCGCGACGGCCACGGCGATGATCGGCGACACGAAAATCACCATCAGCGCCATAATCAAGGGTTCCGGCATGATCGCGCCGGATATGGCGACGATGCTAGGCTATCTGTTCACCGATGCCGCAGTGGATCCCGCATTCCTGCAGAAATGCCTCTCGGCAGCGAACCGCAGCACATTTTCTTGCATCACCGTCGATTCGGACACCTCGACGAGCGACACGGTACTGGCCTTCGCCACCGGCAAGGCCGGCAACGCCCCGCTCACTTCGTTCGAAAGCCCCGGCGCGGATGCCTTCTATGCTGCCATCCATGAGGTATGCGCCCAACTGGCCCACCTCGTCGTGCGCGACGGTGAAGGCGCCTCCAAGTTCATCGCCGTGACCGTCAGCGGCGCCGTCTCGGACGAGAGCGCGCGCAAGGTCGGCATGGCCATCGCCAATTCGCCGCTGGTGAAAACCGCCATTGCCGGCGAGGATGCCAACTGGGGCCGCGTAGTCATGGCCGTGGGCAAGGCAGGCGAACCCGCCGACCGTGACAAGCTCTCGATCGGTTTCGGCGGGATATGGGCCGCGCTGGAGGGCATGCCCGTGCCGGACTACGACGAAGCGCCAGTCGCTGCACACCTCAAGGGACAGGACGTGACGATCGAAGTCGATCTGGGTCTTGGCGACGGTATAGCCACCGTGTGGACCTGCGACCTGACGCACGGCTACATCTCGATCAACGCCGACTACCGCAGCTAAACCGATGGCCAAGCCGTTCTTCACGATCTGGGGCCGCCTGAACTCCCACAACGTCAAGAAAGTGGTGTGGTTTGCGGAGGAACTGGGTCTCGCTTACGAGCGCCGCGATATCGGCGGGCAGTTCGGATTTACCGACGAGTATCTCGCCAAGAACCCCAACCGCCTGATCCCCACTATCGAGGATGGCAAGGTCGTCCTGTGGGAATCGAACGCAATCCTGCGGTACATGGCCGCCGAGTACGGCGGAGAACGCTGGTTTGCTGCCGATCCTATCGACCGTGCCCTGGCCGACCGCTGGATGGACTGGCAAGCAGCCTACGCCGAAGCGCAGCGCGTACCGTTTCTCAGCTTCGCACGGACACCGCGTGAAAACTGGGATATGTCAGCGATCGAGCAAGGCGTCATCGCCTGCGCCAGACATCTGTCCGTCATGGAACGCTATCTTCAGGAAAAACCCTGGCTGTCTGGCGGCCAGTTCGGTGTCGGGGACATTCCCATGGGCGTCTACGCCTATACCTGGTTCAGCCTGCCGTTCGACAAGCCGGACTTTCCGGCAATCGCCAACTGGTACGACCGCATACGCGGACGTCCCGGATATGCTTCGCAAGTGATGATCCCGCTCACATGATTACGCCCGCCCTGACAACGGCCGTCGAAGCGATCATGCGGGAAGCGAGCGAGCAGGCCATCCTGCCGCACTACCAATCGCTGACGACCGCGCAGATCGATGCAAAGGCACCCGACGACGTTGTCACGGTCGCAGACCGGAAGAGCGAAGAGCTTCTGACAGACCGTCTCTCCAAGCTGCTTCCGGAAGCCGCTGTCGTTGGCGAAGAAGCCACGTTTGCGGACGGCGGAGTCCTCGACCAGCTGAAGGACCGCCTGTGCTGGATCGTCGATCCGCTGGACGGCACTAACAACTTTGCCGCCGGCAAGCCCCCTTTCGGCGTCCTCGTGACACTGGCGGACAAGGGCGAAACGCTGGGCGGATGGATACTCGATTGTCTGACAGGCCGGTTCTGCCACGCCGGTCTCGGCTCTGGCGCCTGGATAGATGGCGAGCGCGTTGCAGCAAAGCCCAGTGGCGAGACCAGGCCGGTCGCGGCCATTTCTCTCATATTTCTGGAAGAAAGCCGGCGCGCGCAGATCCGCGAGCACATTGCTCCGCACTATCGTCTGGTCGACATTCCTCGCTGCGCCGCCGAGCAGTACCCCCGCCTGGTTCTGGGCACCAACGATGTTTCCGTATTCGAACGCACCCTGCCGTGGGACCACGCAGCCGGTGCGCTGTTTCTCAACGAAGCCGGCGGACACTGCGTCCGCCCTGATGGCTCGGCCTACCGCGTCGATGAATTCGAACGCCGCGGCATGATCGGAGCATCGTCAGCCGCCCTGTTCGACGATTTGGCCGAACGACTGGCTGTGCTCGGCAGCCAATAGCGGCATCCGGAAAACAGAGGCCCTCCCCGCCACATGGCAGGAAGGGCCTCTGTTATTCCTGGAAATCGAAGGTCAGGCGATCAAAGTTCGCCTTCGAGCCAACCCTTGAGAGCATTCTTGGGGGCCGCGCCGAGCTTCTGGGCTACGGGCTTGCCGTCCTTGAACAGTACCATGAGCGGGATCGACTTCACGCCGATCTGGCCGGGAATGTCGGTGTTGGCCATGATGTCCATCTTCGCGATGGTCACCTTTTCAGCCAGTTCCTCACTGATTTCCTCGAGAGCCGGGCCGATCATCTTGCACGGGCCGCACCAGTCCGCCCAGAAATCGACGAGAACGGGCTTGTCGGCATTCAGAACGTCGGCTTCGAAGCTGGCATCGGTGACAGCAATGGTGGACATGGAAAAAACTCCTCGGGGTCTGATGAGGTAACAATCTAGAGACGAAAGCCGCCGGCGCAACGCCCACGGTGAAAAGCATTACTCAATGCCTGTGAAGTCCGGCTTGTGGGCGCTCAGCACATCGGCCGGAACGGGAATGAGGCGGGGCGCCGTGGTGTAGAGAAGCGCCACTTCTATCGAACGCCCCGGGAAAGTCCTTTCCAGAGCCGCCGCATAAGCCGCCATCTGGCGCAGTACGCCCCGGGGCACATGCTCAAGCGATTCCGGGGGGCGTCGCGACGTCTTGTAGTCGATAATTCGCACCCGGCCCGGCTCGATCACCAGACGGTCGATAGTGCCGGCAACGACTTGCCCGCCAACCACCGCCGCAACCGGAACTTCCGCGAGACTATCCGGACGAAACAGCTCTGCCCAATCCGGATTCTCGAGCACGCCCAGCGCCATATCCATCAGCCCGTCCCGCTCGGTTTCTGAAAGATCGGGGGCATTGCGCACTAGCCATGCGTGCCCCGCGTCGGAACGACTGTCGGGTGCAAGGTCTGGCAATCGCTCAAGCAACCTGTGAATCAGCGTCCCGCGACGCGCCGCATCTCGGCCAGAGCCCGGCGGGAACGGCGGATCGGGGGCATCGTCCTCACCCAATGCCGACGGCGCGAGCGGACGTGGCGGACGCGGCTCTGCTGGCGGCGCGCGTTCCAGCCAGGCCGGCAGTGGCTCTCGCAGTGGCAGTTCGGGCGCTGCGGCCGCGACAGGAAGCGAAGGTGACATCGCGCCATGCTCGCAGCGCGCACCCCAGATCGGATCGGGCACTTCGCCTTCGGGCGGGAACAACTCGCGCAGCCGCGCATACCAGCTCTTTGGCGGAGGTCCGTCCTTGTCACGGCGGCCGAGAGCGCCGCCCACGAACAAGGCTTCCTCGGCGCGAGTCATCGCGACATAGAGCAGGCGCCAGTGTTCCTCCTCATCGGCCTCCTTGTTCGCCTCGATGGCTTCGGCGAGGCGCCCCTGTTTTTCGTCTTTCGAAAGTGGGGGGAGCGGGATAGCCCGTTTATCGTTGGCCGGATCAGGCAGATCGAGCCCGCGCTCGCGCGCACTTTCGGGATTACCCGTGGCATCGGCCAGAATGACGATCGGCGCCTGCAGCCCCTTGGAGCCGTGCACCGTCATCACCCGCACGAGGCCCGCCGCATTGTCCGCCTCGCGCTTCAACTCGCCATCGCCAGCCTCGAACCACGCAAGAAATCCGGCCAGACTGGGCGTGTCGGTGGCGACGTAGGCCCTGGCCGCGTTGATCAGTTCGTCGATGGGGTCGTTGGCCTCGGTGCCAAGCCGGGCGACAAGCCGTCGCCGTCCCTCCCAGGGCCCGACCAGTATCCAGTGCAGCAGATCCTGTGGCGGCTCGTAGTCGGCGCGCGCCAGCAGTTCGCCCAGTTGCTCCAGCACCGCGGCCACCTCGGGCTCGCGCGAGCGGCGCAAGTGATCCCACAGCCGCGTATGCTTGTCGCGATAGCCATGCTGCAGCAATTGCTCCTGGCTCCAGCCCACCAGCGGGGAAACCAGCAGCCCGGCCAGATTGAGGTCGTCGAGCGGCTGCGCCGCAAAGCGCAAGGCAGCGACCAGATCCTTCACCGCCAGCGGTGCGCCGAGGCGCAAGCGATCGACGCCGGCAACGGGCACGCCCGCAGCATGCAGCCGCGCGACGATAAGGCCCGCGAGTTCCTTGCGCTGACGCACCAGTACCATGATGTCGCCCGCCGTCGCCCGGCGCGGCCTGCCCTTCACCAGCGTGAAACCGGGGCCCAAAGGATCGAGCCATGCCTTCACCTGCCGGGCGATGTTGTCGGCCATGCGGCGGTCAGGCCGTGAGAGCCAGGTCTGGGCTGTGCCCTCTTCCTGCTCGTCCTCACCGTCCTCATCAGACGCGTCTCGGATGGGCTGCCACAAGGCGACATAGCCGGGGCGCTCCTGACCCTCGTGCCGGTCCGGTTTGTGATCGAGGCCGAAGTTCTCTGGCCCGATTCCGGCAATCGCCCGATCGACGAAATCGAGCACATGCTGCGCGGTGCGGAAACTGCGGTCGAGGCCAAGCTCGATAAGCTTGCGCGCACGCAGATTGCTGCGCAGCATTTCTACGTTCTCGGCAGCCAGCAGCATCTCGCGGCGCACGCGGTCGGCCGCGCGGCGGAAGTTTTCCGGGCTGGTGCCCTGAAAGCGGAAGATCGCCTGTTTGTAATCGCCTACGACGAAGAGCGTGCGCATCACATCGCCGCGCTGACCGAGGCCAGCCCAGAACTCCTCGGCCATGGCGAAGATGATGTCCCATTGCGCAGCATTGGTATCCTGCGCCTCGTCGACGAGAATATGATCGAAGCGCCGATCCAGCTTGTAGCGGATCCAGTCGGCCTGCGCCTTGTTGCCGAGCAGATCTGCTGCGCGGCGGATCTGGTCGTCGAAATCGATCAGCCCTTCGCGCTGCTTGGCCTCGTCCCACGCAAGAGCGAAGGCACGGCCGAGCCGCAGGGCGGGCACGAGCCTGTCAGCCAGTGCCAAGAGTGCAGAAGCCGCGCGCACGTTGGCGAGGCATTCGATCACGCGTGCAGCATAATCGGGATAAGCAGGATCGATTTTTTCCTGCGACGCGCTCGACTTCGGCAGCCCCTTCTGCGTTACGAAGACACTGACGAGCGCATCGATGCCCGCCATCCGCTGCGCCGCATCGCCGAGCAGCCATTCGCTGATCGCATCGACCGCCCCAAGCCCGGTCTTGGTGCCCCACTCATGGTTCACTTCCATGCAGCGGCGCAGCGACTGCACGTCGAACTGCGCATCATCGCACATCGCCGCCACCCAATCCGCATCGGCATCGCTGGGCAAGCCGAGTAGACGCATCACATTGGCGCGCATGTCGCCTGCCTGCCAGCTTCCTGGACCGATCCACGCTTCCCGCGCGGAGGCGCAGCGCAGGAGGAAGCCAACGACCGCATCGGGTCCATGGCGCACCGACAGTTCTTCGACGGCGCGCAGCAATTGCGGATCGCCCATCGGATCGCTTTCGGCATGGAGCAGCAAATCCGCCAGCACCTGCCGCGCGAGCAGCACACGCTCGCGATCCTCCATCGGCCGGCTGCCGGGGATGAGATCGGCCTCCAGCGGGAAGGTCGCGAGCAGCCATTGCGAAAAGGCATGGATCGTATCGATCCGCAGACCTCCGCCTGGGCAATCGAGCACGGCCGCGAACAACGTGCGCGCATGGGCCAGCGTATCCGGGTCGGTCGGCGCGCCGATGGCATCGAGGCGAGCGAACAAGTCGGTCTCGCTCAACCGTACCCATTCCGCCAGCGTTCCGTTGATGCGCGCCGCCATTTCGGTCGCACCGGCCTTGGTGAAGGTAAGGCACAGGATCTGCGACGGCTCGACGCCCGGCTGCAGCAGCAGGCGCAGCACGCGCGATGACAGCACCTGCGTCTTTCCGGTGCCGGCGGACGCGGAGAGCCACACGGTCTCCTGCGGATCGACGGCCCGCATCTGGTTGCCATGAAGAGGATGGACGGTCGCAGAGCCGCTCATTCTGCATCCTCCGCGCCGATGTCGCCGAGCGATGTCAGCCACTCATCGAGACGCATGACCTGATCGTAATCGGCGTAGCTACCGAGTTCGGGATTGAGCCGCGCGGTGAAGGGCTCGGTTCCGAGAATCCAGCGGTCAAGCGCGTCGTTGAGGAAGAACTCGGTCTTGGGCAGAAATTCTTCCGGATCGATACCGCTGCGCTTGTTTCCGATCTTCAGCGGCGTCGCAACATAGCCGATCTGGTCCTTGTTCTTGGCCAGCGACCAATACTCGAAACCGGCAGCCTCACCATCAATGCCCTCAAAACCGCCGTTCTCGGCGATCATTCCGATCAGTCCCAGTTGCAGGGCAAATCCTTCTTCCACCCTGCGCGAAGAGGGCGGGGTTCCGGTCTTGTAGTCGACGACCGCAAGGCTCCCATCGGGCAGCCGGTCGATGCGGTCGGCGCGGCCGTGGATGCGCACGCCCCGATAATGCATGCCGCCCCATTGCTCGACGGCAACAACCTTGCGGCCCTCTTCCTTTTGCGCAGCGATCGCCTCGTCTATCCAGTCGAGCCCCTTGAGCAAGCGCGGCCGCCACAAGGCGCGCATCAGCGGGTGCGCGCTCATCTCATCCAGCACTTGCTCAGCGATGGCGTGCAAACCGCGTGCGGGCTCACCAGCCTTGTGCCAGCGTTCGAGGATGGCGTGGACGGCGATGCCCTGCCAGGCCGGGGTCGGCTCGGCATCGAGGCTGTCTAGAGACCGCAGATGCAGGATCGCATTGGCATAGAACTGGTAGGGATCGCCGCGCAGCCGGTCCAGTCCAGTGACGGAGACCTCGACCTTGCGCTGCTCGGCAGATGGCAGCGGCTGCGGGCGCGGATGCGCGGGCACCGAAGGCGCATCGTCAAGCTTGCGTGCAAGATCCCGCGCGCGCTTCTCCTCATGTCGGGCAACTTGATCGCCGAGCATGGCCTTCACGCGCAGTACGAAGCGTGAGGGAATGACGGGCCCGCCCTCGTCCCGTTGCGCCCAGCTCAGGACGACTTCGGGCGCGCCCAATGCCGCGGCCAGATCGTGCGCGGCGAGCCCGATGCGGAAATCCGCCCCCGGCACCCCGAGCGCGCGCAGCACAGCGGGCGGCAACAAAGAGTCCTGCGAAGGCGTAGCCGGCCAAACGCCCTCTGCAAGACCCGCGCATATGACGAGATCAGCGCGGCTCATGCGTGCTTCCAGCAGACCGTAGATGGCCACGCGCGGGTGACCGCCCCAGGGGGGACGCACGGAGCTGCGATCCATGGCATCGCGCAGCACGGCATGCAGTTCGCGAGGATCGAGCAAGGTGCCCGCTGCATCGGCCGCTTCGCGAACCTCCTCGATGAAGGTGCCGAGCGCGCGGCCATCCGGGCCGGTCCATATCGCTTCACCGCACAGCGCTTCGGCCGCTTCGGACAGCGCGCCGAGCATCGCCGCCAAAGGTTCACCATCGCTCAGTGTAAAGAGCGGTGCCAGGATCGCTTCGACCTCGGCCCACCATTCGCCAAGCTTATGCTCCGCAGCAATCTTCTTGAGCGGTGCCAAGCCCGCGCCGGGTCTCGGACCGCGCAATGCCAGATCCAGCTTGCGGGCATTCTCAAGCCAGCGCGCCCTGCCCTCACCGCTTCCCGCCAGCGGATGCACAAGCAGCGCGATGAGCGGTACGGGTGCGGCCTGCTCGGCCATGACTTCCGCGAGCAGCAGAAACAAACGCCCCGCTGCAGTCTGTGGCAGCGGTTGACCCGCCGTATCGTCCGCTTCGATGTCCCAGCGTTGCAAGTGGGCGACGACGCGCGCGGCCAGCCCGCGATCCGGCGTAACCAGCGCTACGCGCCGTTCAGGCACCTCCAGCGCCTCACGGATCAAGACGGCTATGGCCTGCGCTTCCTCGCCGGGATGAGTCGCTTCCATCAGCCGCACATTGGAAAGGCGGCGATGCTCAGGCTTGAGATCGGCCCAGATGGCAGAGGCCTTGGGCGGCAGGAACAGGTTCGAGATCGCCTTGCTGCGCACCGGCGGTGCTGCGGACAGACCCGAGCGGTGCCAGGGCTGCACTTCATCGCGCGCAATGCCCATGCGGTTGAGCAGCAGTTTGAGATGGTACTGCGGATGCGTCACGGCGTCCTGCCTGCCGAACGGCGGATCGTCCTTCTCGGCCGGGGCGCCGGCAGTGCCCAGTTCCTCCCACACCTCGGGCGCGAGGGCCAGATCGAGGTCCGGCAGGATCACGCTGCCGCGCTCCAATTCGCTCACCACCCGCAGCAGACGCGCGAGCGACGGGGAAGCACTGGTGACGCCGGCCGCAACGATCGGATGGGCGGGCGGTTCATCCCGCCAGCGCCGGGCGGCATGCTCGAACAGGCGGTTGCGGCGTTCGGGCGCGTCGATCTCGCCGCGTTCGGTCAGTTCGGCGATCCAGTATTGCTGCACCATCAGGAAGGTGCGGGTGTTTTCACTCCAGTGCCCGGCCAGATCGCCGACGATCCCGACAACTTCTTCGGACATCAGATCGATCGGCGCGATGCCTTCGACCAGCAACCGGTCCATGGTGCGGCCGATTTCCCATGCCCGGCGCAGCAAGGCCGCGCCTTTCCCCGCCTTGTCGCCTTCGACTTCGCGCAGGTAATGGGCCAAGCGCAGCCAGCGGCGTGTCGGATCGGCCGCAGGCGGTATATCGGCAGCACCCAACGGATCGAGCAGCGGCCCCAGCATTTCGTCGAGATCGAGATCGCCGACGACCGCCATGCGCGGCAGCAGCATGCCCTGCGATGTATCGCCGCCGGAATGCCGCACGAAGGCTTCGGTCACCGTGCGCACCGTCCGGCGGCTCGGCAGCAGGAGTGTCAGGCGAGCAAGGCCGAGGTCCGGTTCCGCGTAGCGCGGGACAAGGCCCGCCACGAGGGCATCGGCAAAACCGCGGTGAGCGGCAATGGAGTATAGATTGGGCCCTGCCCTTTCAGGCACGGGTCAGCCATTCCTCCGTCGGCTTGATCGCCGCCGGTTCGCCGACCTCGAACCACAATCCCATATGCGAGATGCCAAAGAGGCGGTCTTCCTCGATCGCACGGGTCCACAGCACGTTGGTCGAGAAAGGCCCTACCGGAGCATCGCGCAGCAAACGGTGCGAAACGAGCTGGATGCCCGAGTAGATGAAGGGGGCAACATAGCCCCGTTTGCGGCGTGTGATCCGGCCTTCGGGATCGAGATGAAAGTCGCCTTCGCCGCGATAATTCATCGCCCGCGGATGGGGGACGAGCAGCAGGAGCGCATCCATGCGCTCCGGATCCCACGCCTGCGACAGTTCATTGAACACGTCATTGGGCCCATCGACCCAGATATTGTCGCTGTTGAGGCAGAAAAACGGATCGGGCAGCATTGGCGCAGCCTTCACCATACCGCCGCCCGTTTCTAGCAGCTGCTCGCGTTCATCCGAAACACGGACCTTCGGCGCCCTGCTGCGGACATTGCAGTGGCCTTCCAATGCATCGGCGAGATAGTGGACGTTCACAACCGCATTCCCGATGCCGGCGCTCTCCAGCTTGTCGAGCGCGTGATCGATCAGCGACTTGCCGGCAACGCGCACCAGCGGCTTGGGCTGGCTCGCAGTGAGCGGACGCATGCGCTTGCCCAGCCCTGCGGCCAGGATCATCGCGGTGTCGCTGGCGAGAGGTTTTCCGGTCATGCCTGGAACTGTCCCCCATGCGCCGAACGCAGCTCGGCGGGTATGTTCGCATCGAACCACGCGGCGACCGGCGCCAGCGCCGGATGCGCGAGATCACGTTCGAGCAGCGCCCATACACGCGGGATCAGGTCGAGGTAACGCGGCTTGTTGTCGCGCCGCCAGAGCCGCACGAAGATGCCGACGATCTTGGCATTCCGCTGCGCGCCCAGGCGCGCGTAGTCGGCGAGAAAAACATCCTTGTCGACGCCCATCGCCCGCACGTAGCGGTCGAACATCCGGCTCTCGATTTCGGGGGAAACATCGCGGCGGGCATCCTGCAGCAGCGATACGAGATCGTAGGCTGGGTGGCCGACCAGCGCGTCCTGAAAATCGAGCAGGCCCTGCTTCTCCAGCGCACCGAGCAGCATGATGTTCTCGGCATGATAGTCGCGCAGCACCGTTACGCCCGGACGCTGATTGGGCAGCAATTCCCTGAACACCGATTCCCAGGCCGACGTGAAGCCTGACGCATCGACGTAGAGGTTCTGCGCCGTACAGTACCAGTCGATGAAAAGCCGGGCCTCGCGCTGATACTCGTGCAGCGAGTAATCGAGGAACGGCCCCGGCGGCAGATCGTGCAGCGCTACAAGCGCATCGACCGCGCCCTTGTAGACCGCCTCTTCATCGCTCGGCCACTGATCAAGATAATCGCGCATGCGCGCGGCGCCGAAGTCTTCCAACAGGACCAATCCGCGCTCTGGATCGTCTGCGAATATCCGCGGGGCGCGCATGCCATTGGCATCGAGCCATCGCGCCGCGCGGAGGAAAGGCACCGGGTCCTCGTTAGGCGGCGGCGCGTCCATCAGCATCGCCGCCTTGTCCTCGCCCTTGCGGATGCGGAAGTAGCGGCGGAACGAGGCGTCACCCGGCAAGGGTTCGACGGTCGCGCCCTCCCAGCCTGCCTTGGCTAGAAAGGTTTCGAGATCGGCGGGTAGGTCGGATTGAGTCGATGTCATTGTGGCATTCGCCCTAGCCAATCCGAACCACCTTCGACAATGGCGATACGTCCATTGCCGACAACATCGAGCGTAATCGAGAGGCACCCCCCCTCATCGGCAAAGCCCCCCGCATGATCGGGCCACTCGGCGATCATCGCCGCCCTTGCCCGGTAATCATCAAGACCGATCTCTTCCGCCTCTCCCGGATCGTTCAACCGATAGAAGTCCGCATGGACCAGAGGTATCCGGACAGCAGGCGGATCATAGAGTTCGACAATGGAAAAGCTGGGAGATGGAACTTCGCCTTCGTGCCCGAGCGCCGCAATGATCGCCCGGGCCAGCGTGGTCTTGCCTGCGCCGAGTCCGCCCGTGAGAGCGACGACATCGCCTGGGCGCAAGTTCGAGGCGATGGTGCGCCCCAGACGATCCATCGCCTGCAGATCGGGCAGATCGATGGTCATGGCAGCTCGATAATCGCTCTGGTGCCCTGGCCGGGCTCCGATTCCAGACGCAATGTCCCGCCATGTGCCTCGACAAGCTGCCGGGCCAGCGGCAGCCCGAGCCCACGGCGGCGCTCCATGGTCTTGCCGTCGGCGCTCACCTTCATGCCTTCCATGGCGCGGGCCAGACTGCGGCCGTCCATGCCCTTGCCCCGATCCTGGATGAGAATGCGGATTCGGTCGGCACCGCCGGCCTTGCGCCGCGAGACCTTGACGAGAATGCGTCCGCCCTTCTCGCTTGCGGTGATGGCATTGTCGACGATGTGCCCGACCGCTCGGGCCAGACGGCGGCGATCGGCCGAAAGCGAGCGCAGCAGACCATCGGCCCGCAGGTCCATCGTCAGCCCGGCCTTCTCGAGCCGCGCCGCCCGCTCTTCCGCCACACCGCGCAGGAACGGCATGACGTCGATGTCTTCCTTCTTGAGCGGAAGCATGCCCGCTTCGCTTTGCGACAGGTCGAGCAGGCTATCAATATGCTCGCCAAGCTGGGCCGAGGCTTGGAGGATCGAACCGACGTAATCCTTGCCGGAATCAGTAAGGTCCCCGCCGAGCCCATGTTCGAGCATTTCCGCAAACCCGCCGATGGAATTGAGCGGATTGCGCAGTTCGTAGCTCATGTTGGCAAGGAAGCGCGTCTTGATGGCATCGGCCTCGATCAGCGCAGCATTGCTCTCGCGCAGGGCATCCTCAGCCTTCTGCGAGTCCGTAATGTCGAGCACGGCGAGCAAGCCGTTTCCGTCCGGCAGTGGAACGCCCGCGAACTCGAGTATCCGTCCGTCAGCCAAGGCGATCCGGCCGCCTTTCTGAGTGCGGTCGAGCGTTGCCGCGCGCACGACATTGCCGACGGTTTCCGCCTCGACCGGTTTCTTGAGGCGCGAGGAAATCTTCTTCAGCAGCGTCTCGACATGGGGGTGCGTGTCGAGGAATTCGCTGTCGAGGCCCCAGTCGGCAGCGAAACGCCGGTTCCAGAGCTGCATCCGCCCATCCGGCGCAAAGACTGCAATCGACTCGAACAGGCTGTCGAATGTCGCCGTACGGGTGCGCAGCAAGGTGTCGCGCATGGCGGAGAGACGCAGCTGTTCGGTGCGGTCTTCGACAATCAGCAGCAGACCGCCATCGGGGATCGGCTGCGCCACGATGCGCAAGTGCGTGCCGTCAGCCAGCGACCAGGCTTCCTCTTGGGTGTGGCCCGAAGCGAACCAGGCCGCCCTTTCGCGGCGCCAGGCCGGGAAGTCGCGAACTTCGGGAACACGGCCGGCATCGCGCGCGGCATCGAGCAGGCGCTCGAACGCCGGTGGATCCGTCATGGACCGCGTCGATAGCCGGAAAAGGCGCTGGAATGGCTGGTTGGCAAACGCCAGCCGCTTCTTGTCATCGAACTGCGCCACGCCGGCGGAGAGCTGGTCGAGCAATGCGCGCTGCGCATCGCGGAAAGCGCGGAACGAACGGGACAGCTCTTCCATGTCCTCGATGTCCACCGCGTACCCCGCGATGCCATCCTCGCCCAGCGGGAGATCGCTGACACGCAAGGCACGCCGCTGACCGTCAATCGTCGCATGAACAATGCGCTCGATCGGTGTTCCTCCCGTCACCGCCTGCTGCGCAACTTGTGCAGGCGCCACACCGTCGACCGTCTCGATCAGTTCTACACCGCTTGCGACGACAGCCTCTGCGCTCTTGGCGCCGACAGCGGCGACGTAGGCGGAGTTCACGAGCTGCAGTTCGCCATCAGCACGGCGGAACCACATCGGCATCGGCGCAGCTTCGATCAGCGAGACGAGCGCATGGAAATCGCCGCGCGCCCGGGCCGCTTCCTCGCGCAGCCGATTGAGTTCGCTCTCGCTGTCGCTGAAATCGAAAATCCAGACCAGAGCCGCGCCGCCCGGCGAGACCTGCGGATCGGCCAGATGGCCGCGCAGTGCAAGGCTGCGGGTCGAGCCTTCAGGCGTCACGACCATGCGGAAAGGCGCTGCCGTCTTCTGGCAGCGGCGCACCGCCTCGGTCAGTTCATCGAGCTTGTCTTTGGGCAGCCCCCGTCCGCCCCCGTCGAGTTCGGACAGATACTGGGGCATGGCATCGAGGCCGAGCCATTGCGCAAGACGCGGGCTGGCTTCGATTCGGCCATCGGAGCGAACCAGCAAGGGAAGCGCCGGCGATTCCTCGACCATGTGGGCAAGGCGGCGGGCGGATTTGAGCTGGCTTGCCGTGCGCTGGTCCCGCGCGCGTGCTGCAAGTACGGCCCAGGCAGCTACCAGTGTCCAGGCACCAAGCAGCAGGCCGATCAGCAAGGGCAGGAAACGGTTCAGCTCCATCGCCTTCGGCTATGGTGCCGCGAACGCACTATGACAATGGGGGGATCGCACCCTGAAGGCGCAATCCCCCGATCTGTCGGATCAGTAACGGTAGTGATCAGGCTTGAACGGACCAGCCTGCGGCACACCGATGTATTTGGCCTGCTTTTCGGAAAGCTTGGTCAGCTTCACGCCAAGCTTGTCGAGGTGCAGCGCCGCGACCTTTTCGTCGAGGTGCTTGGGAAGCACGTAAACGCGGTTTTCGTACTCGTCGGACTTGGTGAACAGCTCGATCTGCGCCAGCGTCTGGTTGGTGAAGCTGGAGGACATGACGAAGCTGGGGTGGCCGGTGGCGCAACCCAGGTTCACCAGGCGCCCCTTGGCCAGAATGATGATCTGCTTGCCGTCCGGGAAGGTCACGAGGTCGGTACCGGCCTTGATTTCCTTCCAATTATAGTTGTCGAGCGCCGAAATCTGGATCTCGGAGTCGAAGTGGCCGATGTTGCAGACGATGGCCTTGTCCTTCATCTGCTCCATATGCTCGCCGGTGATGACGCCTTCGTTGCCGGTCGCCGTGCAGAAGATGTCGCAGCGCTTCACGGCTTCTTCCATGGTGACGACTTCGTAGCCTTCCATGGCGGCTTGCAGGGCACAGATCGGATCGATTTCGGTGACCATGACGCGAGCACCGGCCTGGCGCAGCGAGGCGGCCGACCCCTTGCCGACGTCACCGAAGCCGGCGACACAGGCGACCTTGCCCGAAAGCATGACGTCGGTGGCGCGGCGCACCGCATCGACCAGCGATTCGCGGCAGCCATAGAGGTTGTCGAACTTCGATTTGGTCACCGAGTCGTTCACGTTGATGGCCGGGAATGGCAGCTTGCCGTCCTTGGCGAGGTGGTAGAGGCGGTGCACGCCGGTGGTGGTCTCTTCGGACACGCCCTTGATGGCGTTGACCGAGCGCGAGAGGTAGCCAGGCTTGGCCTTGAGGAAGGCCTTGAGGGCACGGACGAATTCGATTTCCTCGGCATTGGAGGGTTCGAACAGCTCTTCGCCTGCCTCCACGCGCGCGCCCCACAGCGCGAACATGGTGGCGTCGCCGCCGTCGTCAAGGATCATGTTGGCGGTAAGATCCGGATTTTCTTCGGTCGACCAGTCGAAGATCTTGCCGACATAGTCCCAGTAGTCCGAGAGGCTTTCACCCTTGATTGCATAGACCGGGATGCCCTTCGCCGCGATGGCGGCAGCCGCGTGATCCTGGGTGGAGAAGATGTTGCACGTGGCCCAGCGCACTTCGGCGCCGAGCGCAACCAGCGTTTCGATCAGCACTGCCGTCTGAATCGTCATATGCAGTGAACCGGTAATGCGCGCGCCCTTGAGCGGCTTCGATTCGCCGAACTCTTCGCGCAGAGCCATCAGGCCCGGCATCTCGGTTTCCGCGATAGCAATCTCATCAAAGCCGTATTCGGCAAGCGAGATGTCAGCGATGGCGTAATCTTGTGCGTCGGTCTTGGCAGTGGCCACGGGCGCAAACTCCTGGGTGGTTCAAAGGTTAGGCGCCGCACGCGTAGATCCGACTTCCAGCGGCACCGGGATGCGCGATCCCTACTCATTCCCGGGCATCGAAGCAAATATAAAGATATCTTTATATGATTTTTCAAAGAAGCGTTTGCACTCCCGCAACACGATTTCGCCATGCGGGCCAGGTCCCTACCCTCTGACGCTCTCTGTCTTGGAGACGCACTCCCAACCGGATTCACCAACAGGGGACGTTGTCCTATGGCGCGGGCGTCCTATATCTGCCCGCGTTGCGATTCACTTGCAGAAAAAGGATGCATTCCATGACCATCGCCGTTGGAGACAAGCTGCCTGACGTCAAACTGATGAAGGCTGGCGAAAGCGGACCCGAACCGGTCCAGACCGCCGACTACTTTGCAGGCAAGAAAGTCGCACTCTTCTCGGTCCCGGGCGCGTTCACGCCGACCTGCTCGGCCAAGCACCTGCCAGGCTTCGTCGACAAGGCGGGCGATCTGAAGGCCAAGGGCATCGACGAAATCGTCTGCACCGCCGTCAACGACGCCTTCGTCATGGGCGCATGGGGCAAGGCTTCCGGTTCGTCGGACGTCACCATGCTGGCCGACGGCAATGCCGACCTCGCCAAGGCCGTGGACCTGGTAATGGACGGTTCGGGCTTCGGCATGGGCACGCGCGGCCAGCGCTTCTCGATGGTCGTAAACGACGGCGTTGTCGAACAGCTCAATGTCGAAGAGCCCGGCACCTTCGAAGTGAGCTCGGCCGAGTACATGCTCAACCAGCTCTGATAGGTAATCTGCGGATTAGCCAAGGGGCGGCCTTCCGGAAGGACGGCCGCCCCTTTTTCGTGGCCGGTATCGGCAGGGCGTTGGACCGACAGGCCTGCTTGCTCCCCTGCCCGGCCCAAGTTAGCCTCAGTCGCAAAGCAAGGAGTTTTCATGGCACGTTCGGTTATCGTCACAGGTGGTTTCGGAGTTCTGGGTCAGGCGGTGGCGGAAAAGTTCGCTGCCGCCGGCGCCAAAGTGGCTCGCATCGATTTTGCGCCCGAAGCCAAGACCCCAATCGAAGGCGCGCTGGACATCGGCGGCGTCGACCTGACCAATGAAGAGGCGACCAAGGCCGCGCTCGAAAAGGTGGTGGCCGCGCATGGCGGGATCGATACGCTCGTCAACATTGCCGGCGGCTTCACCTGGGAAACGCTGGAGGATGGTTCGGTCAGTGAATGGGCGCGCATGCACTCGATGAACCTCATGACCGCCGCCACCATCACCAAGGCCGCGCTGAGCGAACTGAAGAAGTCCGACGCCGGCCGCATCGTCAACATGGGGGCCGGGGCTGCCGTAAAGGCCGGCATGGGCATGGGCGCCTATGCTGCGTCGAAGTCCGGTGTGCACCGCCTGACGGAAGCGCTGGCCGAGGAACTGGCGGGCACGAGTGTGACGGTGAATGCTGTTCTGCCCACCATTATCGACACCCCGACCAACCGCGCGGACATGCCCGATGCCGATTTCTCGCAGTGGACCAAGCCCGACGCCATTGCCGATGTAATCGCGTTCCTCGCCTCGAACGAAGCGCGTGCCGTCACCGGTGCACTCGTTCCGGTTCCACGCGGGGCCTGAAATCGCGCTTGCCCGAAAGTGTCTTGCGGGCAAGGCGATCAAAGAAGGCGCCGGGGCTCAACCCCGGCGCTTTTTCGTTGGGATCAATAGCCCATCAGGCTGAGCACTTCCTTGCGCGAGCGATCGTCTTCGAGGAACGTCCCCATCATGCGGCTGGTGATCATGCCGACACCGGGGGTGCGCACGCCGCGAGCGGTCATGCAGGCGTGGCTTGCCTCGATCACTACGGCAACGCCGTGCGGCTTCAGGTTGTCCCAGATGCACTGCGCCACCTCGGCCGTCAGCCGCTCCTGGATCTGCAGCCGACGGGCATAGCCGTGCAGCACGCGGGCCAGCTTTGAAATCCCCACGACATGGTCGCGCGGCAGATAGGCGATCGCGGCCTTGCCGATGATCGGAGCCATATGGTGCTCGCAGTGCGACTGGAACGGAATGTCCTTGAGCAGGACCACCTCGTCGTAGCCGCCCACTTCCTCGAACACGCGCGAGAGGTGGATCGAAGGCTCCTCCTGGTAGCCCTGGCAATATTCCAGCCAAGCCCGAGCGACGCGCTTGGGCGTGTCGATCAGGCCCTCACGGGTTGGGTCATCGCCTGCCCAGCGGATCAGGGTGCGGATAGCATCCTGCACGTCCTCCGGGACTTCCGGCTTTCCGAGCGGGTTGTCTTCGTCGGGGCCGACCAGACTGCTCATCCCTTGAAACTCCTTTTCAATCTTCGCATCAGGCGCATACGCATCAATTGTCCCTTACGCCGGAACAACCCGCGTGTTTCGATTGGCTCGAACATTTCGCCGGGGCGTTCCGGATCGAGCACTCCGCTAGTGCCAAGGGCTCTTTCAGCTTCGGACAGATGTTTCAAGGGTAACCGTTCGAGGCGCTTGCCCGACATGGACAACGAATCGATCATCGCGGCCATGGACCCGTGGGTCTCGATCCCCGCTTCGACCTCCTCCTGCTCTGCGCCGCAATGTTCAGCGAGAAGCCGCAGGCGCAGCCTGCGGATCGTGGGCACCACATGCCCATTGGCAGGTCGTGCCGCGTCGATGAAGACGTCGCACTCGCTGTCCAGTCCCATCGACCGGTTGTTCATGTTGGCGGAGCCCACCCGCAGGATCTCGTCATCGACGATCATCAGCTTGGCATGGACGTAGATCGGTGTCCCGTCCGACGCCACGGGGTGATAGATATGGAACCGGCCCTGCCGATCGGCTTCCTGCAACGTTTCGACAAGTTCGACCCGCGCCGAGTCCATCGCAATCTGCTCCAGCCAGCCATCCGCGGTCAGCGGGTTCACGATCACGAATTCCGGAGGATCGGGCTCACACAGCCTTTCGCATATGACTTCGGCGATGGCCCGCGATGCGAAATACTGCGTTTCGGCATAGATGAAATGGCGCGCCCGTCGGATCTGCTCGATGAACAACTGCTCGATCTCGCAGATCTGGGGCGTGTCCTCGTATCGGGCGCTCGTGCGGGCAATACCGATTTCAACATTCCTGAAATCGGCATCGAGATCTTCCGGCCACGGACTTGCGGGTTGCGGCTTGCACGGCTCCATTTTCTCGCCGCCGGCCAGCTGCCAACGCTCCCGGCCGAGTTCGCCAAGGGCAACCGCGACATCCCCCTCCATCACCATGGTCACGTCGTGCCAGGGATCGTAAAGCCGTCCACCCGGTCGCCGCCGACGCGGATCTTTCGGCAGATGCTCGGAAGTATCCCAACGATCCGTCGTCATGTCGATGCCGCCGCATGCAGCCATGACGTCATCCAGAACCACGATCTTCTGGTGATGGCTGCAACCAACCGGGTGTGCCGAATCAAACTTGAAATCGATCTGCTTGCGCACGACCCAGCGCATGAGATCGAACAGCATCGTCCCGCGGAACAGGTACTTCACGAGGGCGAAGTTCCATTTCAGCAACCGCACTTCGATCTGAGGGTGCTTCTTGACCAGCCACAAAATGTAGGACCCAAGGCGAGCAGGGAATCTGTACTTGCGCCCCTTCTGCCACCAGCGCCGCCCTGCAGGCAGCATGATGCGAGAATCGAAGTCCCACCCGATCAGGAAGATGCGCTGGCGCGCACGGAACATAGCCCTGCGCATAATGGCGAAATAGTCGGCCGCATCGATGCACAAGTGCGCGCGATTCGCCATGACATAGCGCCAGACCGAAGGCCGAGCCTCCTCTTCACACTCGGCTTCTGCGACACCTTGTTCTTCCATCATCTACCTTGCTGGAGCAGTCACTTCGGGGGATCAAGCCTCGAAGCCGCGAGGTTGTTCCCTGCGACCGGCTGGAGCCTCGCTCGGCTGTCCCTCTTGCCTCCAGATGTCAGCCGGGATCCAGCCATTGCACCCCAGGCCACGAGCCACAATCCTTACAGATAATTGCACGGGACGATGCGGGAGAAGGACATGTCCACGAAAGTTTCCAAGATCATGGAGGAGCTTGCCGACCGGGAAGCGATCCGCGAATGCCTCTATCGCTATTCGCGCGGCGTGGACCGGCTCGATGCCGACATGGTCCGTTCCGCCTACTGGCCGGACTGCGTCGACGACCACATGGGTTTCACCGGCAATACCGAAGAGTTCATCGCCTGGGCCTTTCCCATCATGGGATCGATGGACCAGACCATGCACCTGATCGGCAATGTCCTGACCGCCATCAATGGCGACACTGCCGAGGTGGAAAGCTATTTCTACGGCATCCACCGCATAAACGTGCCGGAAGGCGGCAAGTCCGACGTCATCGGCGCGGGGCGCTATCTCGACACCTTCGAAAAGCGGGATGACGAGTGGCGCATCGCCAAACGCCTCGTCGTAACCGACTGGTTCCGGCAGTATCCGGACTCTGCCGACTGGTCGCAGGGCATGCTCGGGATCATGGTCGATCCGGGCGGACGCTTCCCCGACGATGAGAGCTATCGGCGCACGAAGATCACCTGAAGCGGCGGTCCGACCCTCTCCTTTTCGCGATTTGGCACGGAAAACTGTCATTTCGCAATTGATCTGCAACCGTTCAGCGGCCATTCGGTTTTAGTGGTGTAAATAATGCACCCTAGCCGTTCGCCCTTGCGCGCGCCTCGACGCCGGCGAACGTTCCTCGGTCCACCGGGCCGGGTCAGCCGTCCGGGCACAGCTTCCGGACCGTGTTTCGTGCCCCCACAGGGTCGGGGGCTATCCGGGATCGCCAACTGGTCCCGCACCGAAGAGGAGTACAACATGAAGAAATCCCTCATCGCCGCCGCGATTGTCGCAGCGAGCCTGGCTCCTGTCGCCGCCACGGCGCAGGATGCAGCCAGCGCGGCTGTCGCCCCGACGGTGGGAGCCAAGGTTTACGGCCCCGAAGGCAACGAAGTTGGTACGGTTGAATCCGTCGCGAACGGTGTGATCACCGTCAGCACGGGCACGGCGCGCGCCGGCCTGCCACCGAGCGCTTTCGCAATGCGCGAAAAGGGCCTGACCATCGGTATGACCAAGGCTCAGCTCGAAGCTGCCGTTAACGGCGCCAAGGCCGAAACCGGCGCTGCGAAGGAAGCAGCCATGGTCGTTGACGCTCCGATCAAGAGCAGCGACGGTATCGTCCTCGGCACGATCTCCAAGATCGAAGGCGACGACGTCACCGTGCAGCTCAGCGATGGCAACGCGGTCATCCTGAAGAAGTCGTACCTCGGCCTCGTGAACGACGCTCTCACGCTCGGCATGACTGCCGAAGCCTTCGCTCAGCAGACCCAGGCAAGCGCCTCTGCAGAAGCTGGTGCCGAAGCCGCTGCACCGGCGGAAGGCGAGGCAGCCGCCACGGAAGAAACTGCCGGCGAATAATCCAGAGACATCCGTCCTGGACGACTGACCGAAGGGCCGGAGCGACCACTCGCTCCGGCCCTTTTTCATGCCTGAGAGCGACTTGGGCCCAAGCGCTCGCGCCCCTTTCCCGAGAAAGCGCGATTTTTCGGGGAAAACCCTTGCTCTTGTCTGTGCGCTTGGCGCAATAGAGCCCGCAAAAGCACCCTGCGCGCTTCGGCGCGTTTTCACACCCAGCCCAGCGAGCGACACCGCCTTGACCTCCCAGGAGAGAATCCGCGAATTTCTTCACGCCGTCCCAGGCTTCGACAACTCCATGGACCTCGCGCGGCGCCGCGCGGCGACGGCGATCGGGGCGATCTCTCTGGGTCTGATAGCCATCGTCTTTGCGTGGCTGGGCGACAAGTCGCAGGAAATCTTCAACCAGTTTCAGGAACAGAACCGCTACCTTCCACTGGTGCTCACTCCAGCCATCTTCGTGGCCGTCGTGTGGATCACCAACCGCTGGTCTCCCGATGCACGCGGTTCCGGCATTCCCCAGGTGATGGCGGCCGGACGCGATCTCGATCTCGCCTATACCAAGCTGCTGTCGATGCCGACGGCCATCGTCAAGCTCCTGCTGACGCTGGCCATGCTGCTCGCGGGCGGGTCCGTGGGCCGCGAAGGACCGACGGTTCAGGTCGCCGCCGCGATCATGATCACCTGCCACAAGATCTTTCGGGTCCCGATGACGGCAGGCGTGCTGATTGCCGGCGGTGCGGCCGGTGTTGCGGCCGCATTCAACACGCCGCTCGCCGGTGTGGCCTTTGCGATCGAGGAACTCGCTGCGGCCTTTGAACAACGCGTTGCCGTGCTCGTCATGGGCGCCGTGGTCATCTCCGGCCTCGTCAGCCTCGGCCTGTCGGGCGACTACATCTATTTCGGCGTGATGCACGAGACGCTGAACGTCAGTTCGGTAGTCATCGTTGCTCCGGTTGCCGGGATCATCGGCGGCGCTCTGGGCGGGCTCTTCTCACGCACGTTGCTGGCGTTCGCCCGAAGCGGTCAACGCTGGTTCGTCTTCTTCCGCCAGCGCCCGGTTCTCCTCGCGCTCATCTGCGGGATCATCGTAGCGGTCGCCGGCGTGATATCCGGCGGGTCGACATGGGGCACCGGCTACGAAGTCACCAAACAGATGGTCGAGGGCCAGCAGGGCGCTTCACCGTGGTTCGGACCGGCCAAACTGCTGGTAACGGCTGCGACTGCCGTGTCCGGCGCTCCCGGCGGCATTTTCGCGCCCTCGCTTTCCGTCGGCGCGGGTGTGGGGCAACTCCTCACGTACTGCTTTCCCGACGATCCCATGTCGGCCGTGATCCTTCTGGGCATGACGGGATACTTCGTGGGCGTCGTGCGCGCGCCGCTCACCGCCGTGATCATCCTCATGGAGACTACGGCGAGCAGAGGCATGATCCTGCCGCTGTTCGCAACGGCCATCATTGCCGACGCCGTCAGCAAGCTGGTGTGCCGCGAGAAGCTCTATCACGGCCTCTCGCACGGTTTCGCCCTCCAGAGCGAACCGCGCCGCGCCAAGCAGGCCTGACGGCGATCGAGAAGGGACAGTCCCGAACGAAGAAGGCCCGGTCGCGCTGACCGGGCCTTCTTCGTTCGGGGAGAGATGTGGCGCGCCCGGAACGATTCGAACGTCCGACCCTCAGATTCGTAGTCTGATGCTCTATCCAGCTGAGCTACGGGCGCGTTGGAGGTGCGCCTTTAGAAAGGGATTCGAGTCCGGTCAACGTCTATATCGCCTTATCGCCCGAGGAATGTCCGCGAAGATACCGATTAAGGGCTTCTGCAAGCGGATAATCCAGCGGCGGCATGGCCAGACCGGCAATCTTTTCCGGATAGAGCCATTCAACGGCTTCTGCTTCCTGCACGCGTGGAATGCCCTGCCATGTGCGGCAAGCGTAAAGAAGAATTACAAGCGGACGCTGCTGGTCCCGACCTCCGCCCGACGGCGGTGCAGTATATCCGCTCGCAAAGCCGACGGGCTCAAGCGTTTCCGGCAGGACACGCAAGGCCAGCTCTTCCTCGAGTTCGCGCACCGCAGCGATCTCGGGAGTCTCGCCCGACTCAACCTTACCCCCCGGGAATTCCCAGAGGCCGCCATGCACCGCCGCGAAATGCCGCTGCTGCATGAGAACTTTTTCGTCCTCATCGACAAGGGCGACAGCAGTAACGAGCAAGGGTGTCAGAATTTCTTCCAGTTCAGATGATCCTGTTAAAGACTAATTAACGCCGCTGTGAGACCCCGAGACGATCGCGGGACGCATGAAGGGTGCCCATGACAAGCTTTCGACGCCTTTCCAATATTATTCGTAATGTTCGAGGGACCTCGTCTGTCGAATACGGTATTATTCTCGGCATGATTGTTCTTGTCGTCTTCCTCGCCATTGAGGGTCTTGCGACCGAAACCATCGGCATGTGGGACGATATTTCCACAAAGTCGTCAAATGCAATCAACGGCAAATAAGTCGGCCGCGGATTTAAGCCTTTTTCAAGATTTCTCACCTAATCCTCAGAACGTCCGAAGCGCAGCAGACAGCTTGAGGCGCAGCGGAACGGGTACATACGACTGCATCATCAGGAGACACATCATGAAGTTTCTCGCCAAGCTGCGCCGCAATGAAGAAGGCGCCACCGCTATCGAATACGGCCTCATCGCCGCTCTCATCGCCGTCGCCGCGATCGCCGCCATGCAGGGCATGGGCTCGCAGCTGACCTCGACCTTCGAGAAGACCTCCTCGACCATGGCTTCGACCAACTAATCGAACCATTCGAGTTGAACGGATTAGGGCGGCAGGGAAACCTGCCGCCCTTTTTCGTTTGTGCCAGCGGCGCTGCAAACCGTCAGCAGTATTGACCTTAGTAGCTGATAATCTTGATTTTCTGTCCGGCCTGAAGCGTCGAATTGGACTGCAGGCCATTGAGCACCAGGAAGCGCTCCAGCTTCGCGTCGGAATAGGCCATGCGCCCGGCAAGGCTCTGAACGGTGTCGCCCGGCTTTACAGTCACGACATCCAGCATACGCGGTTTGACACTTCCCGCCTGCGCCGCTGAGATGCGCTGGAAGCTCTTGAACATCGGATTGAACACGCCGGCCTGCCCCGCCTGCGTGATCGTGACGAAGTGGTAGGCCTTCCCGCCACCGAAGTCGTAAGCGAACACAGTCACATCGACAGGGCCGTTCGAAGCCTGCACCCGCGCCACGCCATAGGCTGCGGGAATGCCATTCACGGCCGCCTTTTCGATATTCGCCGGCGTGATTCGCGTCTGATTCGAATCGGTGAGACTGGCGAAAACCGTATCGATGTAGGCATCGAGGCTGCCCGAGAGGTTGCCGCCAGAGAATTGCGCCTTACCCGATCCACCATTTATCGACACGGCCTGCGTTCCGTTGACCATGTAATAACCGTCCGGCGCCTGGAACGACAGACGCAGCACCGGGTGCGTGAAATTGCTGCCGTCGATAATGCCCTGTTTCGGATCGTCACCGTAGATCAGCCCATCGATGTTGGTCAGGAACCCGTCTCGATTGGTGATGCCCGTGGCATTGGCGCCTGCCTTGGCCAAGGCATCGCGCACACGCGAAGCCGGATCGGGGTGGGTCGAGGCCCATTCCGGGACCTGATTGCTCGTTCCACGCAGCTGGGCCTCGAGCGCGTTCTGCCGGGCAAGGCTTTCCAGCACCGTCGACATGGCGCGCGGATCGTAGCCGGCTCGCTGCAGATAGGCGATACCGAGATCGTCCGCCTCAAGCTCCTGCGAACGCGAATACTTGAGCGTAAGCATTTGCGATCCCTGCGAAAAGACCTGCTGCCCAAGGCGCCCGAAGGCACTGTCGCCCAGCAATACACCGGAGAGAATCGAGCCAAGTGCGCCAAGCAGCTGATTGCGCGACGCCGCTTGTTGCCGCTTGGCCGAGTGCCGTGCAGCAACGTGGCCGACTTCGTGCCCCAGAACGGCGGCAAGCTGCGCCTCGTTGTTCATCAGCGCGGTCAGCTGCCGCGTCACGTAGACGTAGCCGCCCGGAATCGCGAAGGCATTGTTCACCGACGAATTCAGCAAGGTCACCGTAAAGTCGCTGCGCGCATTGCCGAGCCCGGACTGCATGGCGATGCCCTTGCCGACTTTCTCGACATAGGCCGCCTGGGATCCCGTCACGGCACCACCGAATTCCTGCAACAATTGCGGATGGGCCTTGGCGCCTTCCGCTTTGTCAGCCTGGCTGATCGTCGCAGGTGTCGAGGCATCGCCGCTCGAAGCCACGCCTCCACCCGAAGCCGCCGGCACGCAGCCCTGCAGCATAAACGCGAATGCCGTAACCGAACCGGCCGTTATCAACTTCAGCCCGTTCCGGCCGCCTAACTTGAACATAACCTTCCCCTATCGTGATGCGCCGCGCGCATCGCCTTCCGGCACAAAACGATGAACCCTGCGCCTAGTTCCCCTTATTGGCGAGCGGGTGCCGGGCGTTCACCAGTGCAACGAGCCGCGCGCTATCGACATGCGTGTAGATCTGGGTCGTCGCAATGTCGGCATGGCCAAGCAGCATTTGCAGCACGCGCAGGTCCGCGCCGCCTTCAAGCAGATGCGTCGCGAAGGCATGGCGCAGCACATGCGGCGATATGCGCGCGGGATCGATATCGGCGCGCGCTGCAAGGTCGCGCAGCAGCTGGAACAGACGCACTCGTGTGAGATGCCCGCTTGCCCCGCGCGATGGAAACAGGAACTTCGAAGCGTGCGGGCGCCTAAAGGTCAACCAGCGCGACAGGGCCTTACGCGCCCGCGTACTCACCGGGACCATTCTCTGCTGCCCCCCCTTTCCCGTCACATGCAGAAAAGGTGCGTCGTGCGGAACCGACGACACGGGAAGCGACACCAGTTCAGTGGCCCGCAATCCGGAACCGTAGAGGAGTTCCAGCAGGCAGAGCAGCCGGACGGCATCGGGCCTTTCACTTTCAGCCTCCGCTTCGGCAAGCGCCAGAAGCCGCTCGACATCTTCGTGGCTCAGCAAGCGCGGCAGAGGTCTGCGCGTGCGCGGCTTCGGCAGGAAGCCCGAAGGATCGTCTTCGCGCACGCCTTCATCAACGAGAAAGCCGTAAAACTGGCGCAAGGCTGAACACTTGCGGGCGAGGCTGGAAGCAGCAAGGCTGCTCCATGCCTCTCCCAGCGATGCCAGCGCCGATCCATCGGCCGAAGCCAGATCGCCGATCGCTTCCCTAGCCGATTCCAGATCACGTCTATAGGCTGCGAGAGTATTGGCCGCAGCGCCCCGCTCGACCGCCAGCATCGCCAGAAAGCGTTCGGGGAGATCGTCTCCCGCCACGGCCCGCTCAGGCTCTGGCGACGGCTTCCGCCGCAATCATGCGCGCTTCGGCTTCGAAGCCGACACGGCGCAGAGCGGAAACGATATGATAGAGATAACGCGGCGTCATGCGATGCCAGTTCGTTCCCTGCATGCCGAACCCTGCCAGCAGGACCACACTTGCGCTATCGCCCCGCTCCGCTGCGCTGTCGATTGCCCGGGTCCAGCGGGTATCCGCCCCGAGGCCCAGCGACATGTCGTTAGAGTAGCGCTCGAATTCGCTCGGCCCCAAACGCTCGAGCCCGGCAAGCCCGGCCACCAGGAAAGAGGACTTGCGCTTGTCCGCGCTTTCGTCCGCATCGATGAATGTGTCGAGCGACGAAGTGGAAACAGGGTTCGTGCGGCCCGGAGCGGCCAGAACGAGCATGCCCCAGCTCTGGCTACCTGCCGGGACGACCGAAGACCAACGTACTGCATTGGCGTCGTACCCTGCCGACAGCATCGAAGCGATGAGCGGTGCCGCTTCGTCAGCCAGGTCCTCGCTTGCCGGCATGCGCGCAGCGGCGGCCGCTGTCAGCACTTGCCGCCCATAGCGGGCCGAAGCATCGCCCGCCCCGTCCCACAGCGACTGCATGGCCGAAAGCCGCGCTTCACTGTCGCTCAGGGTATAGGCGTTGCGCAGGCTCTCCGCGCGCTCCTGCCAGTCGCCGCTCACTTCCGCATCGGAATAGATCTGCGCATAGAGATCGACCATGGCGGCATTCGACAGCACACCCGATGCCCCTGCCCGATCCGCCGCGGTTGCGCGGCGCTCGAGACCGACCATGGGCGCCAGCGCAGTGACGTAGCTGTATTCGGAGCCTGCGGTATCCACAAGGCGCTTGGGCGGCTCTACGCCGACACCAATCGCCAGACCGTAGCGCCATGGCGTCAGGGCATCGACGTTATCCCACTCGATGGTCACGGCGCGCCGCGTCTTGCCGGCGGCCCCGGCGTACTTCTGCGCCAAAAGCAGATCGATCTTGGGCATGGAGCCGCGCGAAACGTCACGATCGAGCTGGGAAAGCGCGGCGCGGCTGTTGCCCCGGAAGGCTTCACAGATGGTCTTGGCCGTCTCCCAGTGCGAATCGTCGCGCAAGGAGCCTTGCGTTGCCATGATCGGGCAAAGCCCGGTGAAATCGGCGGTCTTCTCGTAAACGCCGAGCGCTACATTGCCCACGGCGGGGGTGTAGTCGGCTATGTCGACGTCCTGCAGCAAGGCCCTCGCCGCATCGGTTTCCCCCATGCGCAACAGCAGACCCACACGCAGGGCAAGAAAGTCCTGCGGCGTCATTCCCTGCGGCGCCTGCAAACGCGACAGCAGGGCGCGGCGCATCAGGATATGGCCCCAGCGCGAAACCAGCGTTCCCTTGTTGCCCGAGAGCACGAGATCGACCAGTTGCGCGCTCTGACCCGCAAGCGAGTCTGCAGCAAGACCACCCTCGCTCTGATCGAGAAGACCTGCCCGTTCCATCGAGCGACGCGCCTGCGGCGGCATGTCGAAAACGACCTGGCTGCCGAACAGCGCTTCGAAGTCCTCCGGCGTCATCTTCGCCAGTTCCTGGAGACTGGGAACACGCTTGAGCACGTCCTGACCGCCACTGGAGGCCGGTTGCTCATCGGCATCGGCAGCCTGATCCGGAAGCGCTTGAACGACCGGTGTGGACACCGAGCCGCTGCTTGACGCGCTCGAGGATGACGTCGGCGTCGCTGCAGGCCGCGAGGGAGCCGGTCGCTGAGTAGGCGTTGGCGTCGAGGTGGGTGCGTCCTCGAACATCTTGGGCAGGAGAGACTCTGGCGCATCCTGCGCCACCGCCCATGCGGACGTCAGAACCAGCGCAGCACCGGCAAGCAGATAGGCAGCCCTCATCGCGGCAACTCCGGCACGGGAACGGAAATCGTAATGTCGTGCACCGGACGACGCCCGGCGTCGACCCACGCATACGTGCACAGGGCAATGGCGGAAATCGGAACTGCCACGGCGATCGCTATCAACACCCCTCGCCCGCGCATTTGGATCGTCACTCGCCTTCCTTTACCTGTGCTTGCGCTGCGACCTAGCGCAACTATAGGCAGTGGAGCAATGGACGTTCAACAAACCCACTTTTCCGCTCAGGAAATCGCGGGTCTGGCGCGGCAGCTGGACCGCCCCATCGTGCTCGTGGGCATGATGGGCGTAGGCAAGTCCAGCGTCGGCAAACGGCTCGCGGGCTTGCTGGGCTGCGCTTTCGTCGACGCGGACGAGGAAATCGAACATTCCGCGCAGATGACCATCCCCGAAATCTTCGAGGATTTCGGGGAAGACTATTTTCGCGATGGTGAGCGCCGCGTGATTGCGCGGTTAATCAGCGAAAGCACCGAAGAGCCCGGCTGCAACATCGTCATCGCCACGGGCGGCGGCGCATTCTGCAATCCGGAAACCCGGGCGCTCATTTTGGACAAGGCGATCACCGTCTGGCTCGACAGCGAGATCGACACGCTGGTCGAACGCACCGCGCGCAAGGACAACCGCCCCCTGCTCAAGGAAGGCGACCCGCGCGAGATCCTGACGCGCCTGCGCAACGAACGCGCGCCTCTCTATGCGCAAGCCCCGATCCATGTGGTCAGTGGCAGCGGGCCGCATGTTCAGACCATCAACAAAGTCCTCCAGGGAATTTCGCAATGGCTGTGATCCCCGTCGATATCGCCGGTCGCCCCTACGAAGTTCGCGTGGGCGCAGGCCTTCTCGCCGAACTCGTGCCGCATTGCCGCGGCCGCCTCCGCAAACGCGGCGTGCCCATCGTCACCGACAGCAACGTCCATGCCGCGTGGGGCGACGTCATCGAAAAGAGCCTGCGCGACAACGGCCATGAACCGCACTGGCGCATCCTGCCCCCGGGCGAACAGACCAAGTCATGGGATGAACTCGCCGCCACGGTAAACTGGCTGCTGGCGCTGGAAGTCGAGCGGGGAGATCACATTATCGCGCTGGGCGGCGGCGTCATCGGCGATCTCACCGGGTTTTGCGCCTCCGTGCTCAAGCGAGGGTGCAAGTTCATCCAGGTGCCCACGACGCTGCTCGCACAAGTCGATTCCAGCGTGGGCGGAAAGACCGCCATCAACACGCCCGCGGGCAAGAATCTTGTCGGGGCCTTTCACCAGCCCTCGCTGGTGCTGGCCGATCTGTCCGCGCTTGAAACGCTGCCCGAACGCGAACTGCTCGCCGGTTATGCCGAAGTCGTGAAGTATGGCCTCATCGACGATGCCGATTTCTTCGCCTGGTGCGAACGTAATGGTTCCGCGCTCATCGCCGGCGACAGCGCGCTGCGCGAATACGCCGTTTCGCATTCGGTAGCAGCCAAGGCGCGCATTGTCGCCGAGGACGAATTCGAAACCACCGGCAAGCGGGCCCTGCTCAATCTCGGCCATACCTTCGGCCATGCGCTGGAGGCCGAGACCGGCTTTTCCAACCGCCTGCTCCATGGCGAAGCCGTCGCGCTCGGCATGGTGCTGGCCGTGCGCTATTCGGCGCGCAAGGGACTCATGCCACGGGCCAGCGCCGAACGCGTGGCGCAGCATATCGATGAAGTCGGACTGCCTGCCTCGCTGCCGGCTCTCGGGCTGGATTGCGACGGCAGCGGACTCGCCAGGCACATGCTGCACGACAAGAAGATGGATGCGGGAACGCTGCCCTTCCTCCTGCTGCACGGCATCGGCAAGACTTACCTCGACAAGGAGGTGTCTCTGGACGACGTAGCCGCATTCCTTAACCAGGAACTCGCGCGCGAAACCGCCTGACGCCCTCCGCTCAACAGGCCGATCCGGAACCGCCTGGGCGGCGGATGCATTTTCTCCGTGAAAGGAGAAAATCATGCCAGCCAAGTCCAAAGCCCAACAGAAAGCCGCGGGAGCAGCCCTGTCCGCCAAGCGCGGCGAAACGAAGAAGAGCGATCTTCAGGGCGCCGCGCGGGACATGTACGATTCCATGTCCGAGCAGCAGCTCAAGGACTTCGCCGAAAGCGACCGCAAGGGCAAACCCGAGCACGTTGACGACTGACGTCAGGCCTTCCCGAATTGGGGTCCTTCCGGCGTGACATTGCCGAATGGCGTGTCTAAGTTGCGCGACAAGACAACAATAATACGAGGGTCGCCATGACAGCCGCCGAAGCCACGCCGGAACTCGACTTCCCCGAGGAAGCCGTGCACGACGACCGTGCTTTTCTCGGACATCCCAAGGGTTTAGGCTTTCTCGGCATGGTCGAGGCGTGCGAGCGCTTCTCGTATTATTCCATGCAGACGCTGCTGACGCTCTACATGGTGAAGTACCTCCTGCTGCCCGGACGGCAGGAAAGCGTGATCGGCCTTGCCTGGCTCAAGACCCACATCTTTCCGGGGCTGGAAGGACAGCCGCTCGCCTCTGAAATCTTCGGCGTCTATACAGCCACGGTCTACCTGACACCGATCCTCGGCGGCATACTGGCCGACCTCCTGCTTGGCCGCCGCGCCGCGCTGATTGCCGGTGCGCTCATCATGTCGCTGGGCCACTTCCTGATGGCCTTCGAGAGCGCTTTCCTCTTCGCGCTGATCTCGCTCGTCGTCGGCGTCGGTTTGTTCAAAGGCAACATCGCCAGCCAGGTCGGCGAGCTCTACGGCCCCAACGACAACCGCCGCGCAATGGCGTTCCAGATCTTCTACATCTTTATCAACGTCTCGGTGATTGCAGCCCCGCTCGTCTCTGGCACTCTGGGCGAAAAAGTAGGCTGGCACTGGGGCTTCGGCTGCGCCGGCGTGGTCATGGTGCTGGGCCTATTCCTGTATATCTTCGCTCGTCCGTGGTTGCCTGCCGACAGCGGCAAGCCGGAAAAATCGGCAGAGCCGCGTGCCAAGTTTCAGCCCGGAGACGGCCCTCGCGTACTGGCCGTGCTGGTGCTGGTGCCGATCATGGCCGTCTCGCTCCTGACCAATCAGGAAATCTTCAACGCCTATCTCGTCTGGGCCGATCAGCAATTCCAGCTCACCTTTTTCGGCACGACGCTGCCGACCAGCTGGATGATCACGATCGACGCAACGCTCAGCTTCTCGATGCTGGTTGCTGTCGCTGCCTTCTGGGCCTGGATCGGCGGACGTACCGGCAAGGAGCCGGACGAGCTGGGCAAGATGCTCATCGGCTGCGTCTTCATCATTGGCGGCGGGCTGTGCCTCTACACGGCAGCTACCACCCAAGGGTCTGGCAAGATCGGGCTGTTCTGGCCGGTGATGTTCCACCTCGTGAACTCGATCGGCTTCGCGCATCTCCTGCCGGTCAGCCTGGCGCTGTTTACACGACTGGCGCCGCGCGCGCTCAACGCCTCGATCATAGGGATTTATTACCTGTCGTTCTTCGGTGCGAACCTTGCCGTGGGCAAGATCGGCACGCTGTTCGAGACGATGCCGACACCGCAGTTCTGGCTGCTGCACGTAGCCTCGGCCGTGATCGCCCTCGTCGGCTTCGGTGCCTTCAAGCTGTTTCTGGCCGACCGGCTTATGGGACAGCCGGATACGGCCTCCGGCTAGCCCCCTTTCCATTGGTGGCGACTTCGCTCGACACCAATGGCATTGGAGTTCTCAAATTAGCCGAAAATCGCGATGGACTGCATGCCGGCCATGACCGGCTCGCCCTGCGTGTTCCAGATCGCCATGCGCTGGCTGGAGCAGCCCTGTTCGGCATAATCGCCGACGGTACGCAGCAACCACCACCCATCCTGTGTGGTCGGAGCCGGCGTCAGCAGATTGACCTGCCAGTGCATGGTGGAAACCGGCACGACCGCATTGAGCATGGGCATGACGCCGGGCGGCAGGGCATCGCCTACGAGCAGCATCTCGACCATCGCGTCGAGACCTCGCCGCTCGGTGGCGCGCACCCAGCGGCACATCTCGGGGCGCTTGCCGTCGCGTGGCGGCAGTGCGTGGCGGGTCTCGAAATTGTTGGCAAGGAAAGCCGGGGTGTGCCGGGTGTATGACACCTCTCGCGTAGCATAACAGGCAACGAGACCCTTGGGCACGGGCCGGTCGTTGATGTGGAGGCCGCTGTCGACGGCGCCCATGAAGACAAAGCTGGCGCTGAAGGCGAGGCCTTTCTCTCCATGAATTTCCGCTGCGACCCAAGTGGCATTGCGCCCTGCCCGTTCGATCCGGGCACGCGCCTCGACGCGTCCGCTCACCGGCGCTATCATCGCCATCTGCGCCGAGCGCAGCGGCGGCAAGCCATCACCACCCACCTTGCAGGCAGCAGCAAGAGCCAGTGCCGAGGAAAATCCGCCGTAGGCCGTGCGCCCTTGGTGCCAGGTTTCGGGCACGGTCAGCGCAAGGCCATCGTCCAGGGACTCCGCCTCGGCCAGTAGCCCGCCAAACCCGGTCATCAGAACAGCCGCGATCCGTTGGGCACAGCCTTGTCCGGCGAGAACAGCGTCACACGACCTTCCTCATCAGCGAAGCCCAGCGTGAGCACTTCGGACAGCGCCTTGCCGATCTGACGCTTCGGGAAGTTCACTACCGCAGCCACCTGCCGACCGACCAGATCCTCAGGCGTATAGAGCGCCGCGACTTGCCCGACGCTCTTCTTTTCGCCGATACCCGGACCGAAATCGATCCGCAGCTTGTAGCTCGGCTTACGCGCGCCTTCGTAGACTTCCGCCGCGACGACGGTGCCCACGCGAATGTCGACTTTCAGGAAGTCGTCAAACGCAATCTCGGCACCGGCGGACGCGGCGGGATCGTGATCGAGATGCAACGGTTACTCCAGCTCGAGAATAACCGCGTCCACGGCAAGGCTGTCACCGGCCTTGGCGTTGACCGACTTCACCACGCCCGACTTTTCGGCGCGCAGGATGTTTTCCATCTTCATCGCCTCGATCACGGCCAGCGGCTGCCCGGACTCGACCTTGTCGCCTTCGGCAACATTCAGCGAAACGAGCAGGCCGGGCATCGGGCAGATGAGGTACTTCGAAAGATCCGGCGGGATCTTTTCGATCATGTGCTGCGACAACGAAGCCACGCGCGTCGGCAGGCAGCCGATCTGGTGGATCGCACCGCGCGTCGTCATCTTGAAGCCGAGGCGCGTAGGCTCGATCTTGATCGTGATGTCCTCGCCATCGACTTCGGCGTCGATGAAGCGGTCACCCGGCGTATACTCCAGCGCCAGTTCGACTTCGGCGCCATTCACGACGACGGTTTCTTCGCCGATCACGACTTCGAAAGCCTCCTTGTCGATCGTCACCGTCCATTCCGACGGCGGATCGAGCGGCGTCGCGAGTTGACCGTCGACACGACGCGAACGATCCGACCGTGCCGTGGCGACGAAGGCGCCGATCGCGGCAAGCTTGACCTTGAGGTCATCCGATGCCGGAGCGCCGTGGAAGCCTTCCGGATACTCTTCAGCGATGAAGCCCGTGGTCAGTTCGCCGGAGCGGAAGCGCGGGTGCTGCATGATGGCAGAAACGAAGTCGATGTTGTGACCGAGCCCCTCGATCTCGAAGGCATCGAGCGCCGCAATCTGCTTGTCCGCCGCTTCGTCGCGCGTCTCGCCCCAGGTCACCAGCTTGGCGATCATCGGGTCGTAGAACATCGAAACCTGGCCGCCTTCATAGACGCCGTCGTCGACACGGATGCCGTCGACGCCGCGGCGGCCATTCTCGGCGCCATCGTCGGTCCAGCCTTCCACCGGCGGGTTGTAGCGCACGAGGCGACCGGTCGAGGGCAGGAAGCCGCGATAGGGATCTTCGGCATAGACGCGGTTCTCGATGGCCCAGCCATCGATCTTAACGTCGTTCTGCGTCATTTCCAGTTTCTGGCCGGCGGCAACGCGGATCATCTGCTCGACAAGGTCGACGCCGGTGATCGCTTCGGTGACCGGGTGCTCCACCTGCAGACGGGTGTTCATTTCCAGGAAGTAGAAGCTCTCGCCCGTCGGGTCGGCGCCCGAGACGATCAGTTCCACCGTACCCGCCGAATAATAGCCCACGGCCTTCGACAACGCGACGCACTGCTCGCCCATGGCCTTGCGCATTTTCGGCGTAACGAAGGGGGACGGCGCTTCCTCGACCACCTTCTGGTGGCGGCGCTGAATCGAGCATTCGCGCTCGTTCAGGTACAGGATGTTGCCGTGTTTGTCGCCGAGGATCTGGATCTCGATGTGGCGCGGGTTGAGAATGAATTTCTCAATGAAAACACGATCATCGCCGAAGGAGTTGAGGCCTTCGCGCTTGGTCGCCTCGAAGCCTTCGCGCACGTCCTGCTCGGAATAGGCAAGGCGCATGCCCTTGCCGCCACCGCCGGCCGAAGCCTTCATCATCACCGGATAGCCGATCTCGTTCGAGATGCGCACAGCGTGTTCGGTGTCCTCGATCTCGCCGACGTAGCCCGGCACGACGTTGACGCCGGCTTCCTTGGCGAGCTTCTTGGACTCGATCTTGTCACCCATCGCGGCAATCGCATTCACGGGTGGGCCGATGAACTCGATACCCTCTGCCGCCAGCGCCTCGGCGAACGAGGTGCGCTCGGAAAGGAAGCCATAGCCCGGGTGTACCGCCTCTGCGCCGGTCTGCTTGCAGGCGGCGATGATCTTGTCGGCGATCAGGTAGGATTCCGAGGCCGGCGGCGGACCGATGTGGACGGCCTCGTCGGCCATCTGCACGAAGGGCGCCATGGCGTCGGCGTCCGAATAGACGGCCACCGTCTGGATGCCCATGCGGCGAGCGGTCTTGATGACGCGGCAGGCGATCTCGCCCCGGTTTGCAATCAGGATTTTTTTGAACATGTCACCTCGAAGCCCCAATCGGGGTCATGCGTGTTAGCGGTCGGAAAAAGAAACTGGAGCGCCTGCGGCGTGAGTACGTGATAGGCCGTGGCGTGGGTCAGGTCCGTGCGCGGAACGAGGCAGGCCTTGTCGCCGGCAGCTGCCGCGAATAGCTCTGCGCCCTGCTCGGTCTCGGGCCCTTCGTTGGAATAGGTAAGGTAGATCGGTCCGCGATCTTTGCCGTCCGCCACACTCCTTGCAGCGGACCTCGCCAAAGACTGCTCATCCCACCACAGGCTGGCGTCGATCGCTGCATAGCGATCGAACAATGTCGGTTCGACAAGCCAGGTTTCGGCAATGAACAGTCCGGCCAGCGATTCCCCCATGACCGCGTCTTCGCCATTGGTACGATAGTCGGCCTCGATCATCGGCTTGACCGCGTCATGCAGGAAAGCGCGAAACTCAGCCGACTTGCCAGCGGTAGGAAACTGCTTCCGTTGCGCTGCATTGCCGGGCGTACCGATCAGTTCGGCGCGACGATCCTTTGTCTCAATGCCGACAACAATAGCCGGCTTGGAACGTCCCCAAAGCGCGTTGAGAGCACTCGTCCCGGTCACGTGCAGGAAGTCCTGCGACAGACCTCCGTCTATGAGGTAGAGCACCGGGTAACGACCGTCCGTCTGTGCATAACCCTCCGGCAGATAGACATTGACCTCCCTGATGTCGCCCTCCCCGTAGGCGAGCATATGCGTCTCACCAATGGTGATAGGACGCACATCGTCGGTCGCCGGAGCCGCAGCGGAGGCTGCGGTCCAAGCGGATGCGGTCATCGCCAGCAAAACAGGGAGAGCCGGAAGGCGCACTATTCGGCAGCCTCCAGCTTCACGCAGCCCTTGGGCATGCGCGAGGCTTCCACCTGCGCCTGTGTTTCGCTGATGGCCATCGGCTTGATGCCGAGCCGCGCAAACATCGCCGCATCGGTGTCGTCGCCCGCGTTGGGCGCGGTCAGCAGCTTGTCGCCGGTGAAGATCGAGTTCGCGCCCGCCATGAAGCACATCGCCTGGGTCATCTCGGACATGGACTCGCGCCCCGCCGAGAGGCGCACCATCGAGTGGGGCATGGTGATGCGCGCGACTGCCACGGTGCGCACGAATTCCACGTCGTCGATCTTGGCGAGCGGTGTGTCGGCGAGCATGTCGCCCAGCACCGTGCCCTTGACCGGGACCAGCGCGTTGACCGGCACCGACTGCGGATGGTCGGGCAGCGTCGCCAGCGTGTGGACGAAGCCCACGCGGTCCTCGCGCGTCTCGCCCATGCCGACGATGCCGCCCGAGCAGACGTTGATCCCGGCGCGGCGCACTTCGGAAAGCGTGTCGAGACGGTCCTCCATCGTGCGCGTGGTGATCACCTGATCGTAGCGCTCGGGCGAGGTGTCGATATTGTGGTTGTAGTAATCGAGCCCGGCTTCCTTGAGCATGTCGGCCTGCTGCGGCGTCAGCATGCCGAGCGTCATGCAGGTTTCCATGCCCATCTCGCGCACGCCCTTCACCATCTCGATGATGGCGGGCATGTCGCGGTCCTTGGGATTACGCCAGGCGGCGCCCATGCAGAAGCGGGTGGATCCCTGATCGGCCGCCTGCGCCGCGCGCTGCAGCACGGCCTGCACATCCATCAGCTTAGTCGCCTTGACCCCCGAATCCGCCTTCACCGACTGCGAACAATAGCCGCAGTCCTCTGCGCAGCCGCCGGTCTTGATCGACAGCAGCGTGGAGAGCTGCACTTCATTGGCCGCATGGTTCGCGCGGTGAACCTCGGCAGCGCGGAAGACCAGCTCGGTAAACGGCAGGTCAAACAGCGCCGCGATTTCCTCGCGCGTCCAGTCGTTACGGGTTTCTGTCTGGGGGGCTTCAGTCATAAGGTCAGATTTGCTCCAGGGCCTGTGCAAGGTCAGCCTTGATATCGTCGATATGCTCGATGCCAATGGAGAGGCGCACCACGTCGGGCGCCGCGCCGGCAGTTTCGAGTTCATGTGGCTCGAGCTGGCTATGGGTGGTCGATGCCGGGTGGATGATGAGCGAGCGGGTGTCGCCGATGTTGGCGAGGTGGCTGAACAGCTTGACGCTCGAAACGAGCTTCACGCCCGCTTCCATGCCGCCCTTCACGCCAAACGTGAAAACCGCACCGCCCTTGCCGCCGAGATAGGTCTGGGCAAGGCCGTTGTAGGCATCGCCGGGAAGACCGGCATAGGACACCCATTTCACCTTCGGATGATCCTGCAGCCACGTCGCCAGTTCCAGCGCGTTGGCGCAGTGGCGCTCCATGCGCAGGGCCAGCGTTTCCATACCGGTCAGCGTCAGGAACGCGTTCATCGGGGCCATGGCAGGACCGAGGTCGCGCAGGCCGAGCACGCGGCAGGCGATAATGAATGCAATCGGACCAATTGGCGCCAGCGCGTCGTTGAGGACAACGCCATGATAGGACGAATTCGGCTCGGTCAGAGTGGGGAACTTGCCGCTTGCCGCCCAGTCGAACTTTCCGGAATCGACGATCAGACCGCCCACCGAATTACCATGGCCGTTCAAGAACTTGGTGCAGGAATAGACGGCGATGTCCGCACCATGGTCGAACGGACGGCACAGCATCGGGGTGGCCATCGTGTTGTCGACAATCAGCGGCACGCCCGCATCGTGGGCAATCTTGGCGATCGCCGCGATATCCATGACGATGCCGCCCGGATTGGCTAGGCTTTCAATGAAGACGCAGCGCGTGTTCTCGTCGATAGCGGCCGCGATGTTGGCCGGATCGCTGGCGTCAACGAACTTGGAGTCCCAACCGAACTTCTTGAAGCTGTGACCGATCTGGTTGAGCGAGCCACCGTAGAGACGCGAAGCTGCCACGATATTGCAGCCCGGCTCCATCAGGGTGTGGAAGGCGAGGAACTGCGCGGCATGGCCCGAGGCCACTGCCAGCGCGCCAACGCCACCCTCCAGCGCGGTGATCTTCTTTTCCAGCACATCGCAGGTCGGATTCATGATCCGCGTGTAGATGTTGCCGAATTCCTGCAGGCCGAACAGACGGGCGGCGTGATCGGCATCGTCGAACACGTAGCTCGCGGTCTGGTAGATCGGCGTAATGCGCGCCTTGGTGGTGGGATCGGGTTCCGCACCACCATGGATCGCGAGCGTTTCAAGTGCCTGTGTCATTGCATCCCCTCCTCAAGCGGCCTGCGCCCGGGCGCGACCTGCTGCATAGCCGAGCAGCGCGGGAGCATAATGTGGACCAGCGCGGCGTTCCAGTTCGCCGTCCATGAACCCTTCTACCGATTGCGCGATGCGCGCAACGCCCTCGTCACTGAGCATGCCGAGAGGCGTGCGATAGATGCCGATGGTAAAGACGATGGCCCGCGACTTCGGCAGCCGCCGCAAGGCCTCGCGCTCACAGCGCGCGAATAGAGTCTCACCCGCGTTTTCCGCCGTCACATGTGCGAAGCGCTCGGCCGGCGACACTTCGGGCATGTAGCGCATGTCGTCCGAAGCGACGACGAAGGCATTGGTGCGGCCGAAGATGTTGAACGACTGCAACCCGTCCATGAACTTGTCGACAGGCGATGCGAGCTTGTCGGCATAGCCATGGATCGGCTCGTGCACCTGATGCACCGGCTTTCCCATTTTCTCGGACAGGCGCCAGTCGGTCGGAAAGGCAACCGCGCCGGCACCGAGACGGAACGGCTCGCCGGGCGCGTCCTGCACCATCACGCAGAGATCTTCCCATACCGAACGGGCACAGGCTTCAAGACCGCCATCAACGCCCAGCAGCTCGGCCAGCTCCGAAATTCCGGCTTCGGCTTCGGGCAGCACCATCACGCTTTCGGGATGGGCATCGAAGCCTGCCTTGCGCGCGGCAAGGTCAGGCTGCGGATCGAGCCACGCGTTCTCGGCGAGCTTGACCAGCCCCATGCGCAGCGGGCCGGAAACCCGTGCGCTGGGAAGCAGGTCCTCTACCGAGAAGCCCAATGACATCGTGCCGCGTACCTCCAGTCCTGATTATTCAGCGGCTTCCAGAGCATCGTCGGCAGGCGGCATGTTGTGGCCGAGGAGACGCAGGACGTCAGCAGCGCATTCCACCACGTTCGAGCCGGGACCGTAGATGCCCTGGACGCCAGCGCGCTTGAGGAAATCGTAGTCCTGCTGCGGGATCACGCCGCCGGCAACGACCTTGATGTCGGCGCGGCCGGCATCCTTGAGATGGCCGATCAGTTCGGGGATGAGCGTCTTGTGACCGGCCGCCAGCGAGCTGGCACCCACGGCATCGACACCGTTCTCAACCGCCATCTTGCAGGCTTCTTCGGGCGTCTGGAACAGCGGTCCGGTAACAACGTCGAAGCCCATGTCGCCGAAGGCGGAGGCAATGACGTTGGCGCCGCGGTCGTGGCCGTCCTGGCCCATCTTGGCAACGAACAGCTTGGGCGCACGGCCAAGGCGGGTAGTGACGGCTTCGACGCCATCGAGCACCTGCTGATAGCGGCTGTCCCCGGCGTAGGCCGAACCGTAAATGCCCTTAACCGGGGTCGGCATCGTGCCATAGCGGCCGAATGCGGTTTCCATGGCATCCGAAATCTCGCCGAGGGTCGCACGCTCGCGAGCGGCATCGACGGCGAGTGCGAGCAGGTTGCCCTTGCCCTTCGCGCCTTCGGTCAGCGCCTTGAGCGCGGCCTGGCACTTGGCTTCGTCGCGGCCCTCGCGGGTGCGCTTGATGCGCGCGATCTGCGCTTCGCGGACCTTGTGGTTGTCCACCTCGAGCGTCTCGATCGGGTCTTCCTGGTCGCGGCGATACTTGTTGACGCCGACGATCACATCCTCGCCGCGGTCGACGCGGGCCTGACGGCCAGCAGCCGCTTCCTCGATCATCGCCTTGGGCCAGCCAGCGGCAACCGCCTTGGCCATGCCACCTTCGTTCTCGACGCGCTCGATGATTTCCCAGGCCTTGTCGACCAGTTCCTTGGTCAGCGCCTCGATGTAGTACGAGCCACCCAGCGGATCGACGACATTGCACATGCCGGTCTCTTCCTGGATGACGATCTGAGTGTTACGCGCGATGCGGGCCGAGAAGTCGGTCGGCAGCGCGATCGCCTCGTCGAGGGCATTGGTGTGCAGCGACTGGGTGCCGCCCAGCATCGCCGCCATTGCCTCGATCGTGGTGCGCATGACGTTGTTGTAGGGATCCTGCTCCTGCAGCGACACGCCCGAGGTCTGGCAGTGGGTGCGCAGCATCTTCGAACGCTCGGACTGGGCGCCGAGCTGGGTCATCGCACGGTGCCACAGCGTACGCGCGGCGCGCAGCTTGGCGATTTCCATGAAGAAGTTCATGCCGATAGCGAAGAAGAACGACAGACGGCCGGCGAACCTGTCGATATCGAGGCCCGAGGCGACGCCGTACTTCACGTATTCCATGCCGTCGGCAATGGTGAAGGCGAGTTCCTGCACCTGCGTCGCACCGGCTTCCTGCATGTGGTAGCCGGAAATTGAAATGCTGTTGAATTTCGGCATGTTATCCGCGGTATATGCGAAGATGTCCGAAATGATCCGCATCGAGGGCTCGGGCGGGTAGATGTAGGTGTTGCGGACCATGAACTCCTTGAGGATGTCGTTCTGGATGGTCCCGGTCAGCTTTTCGGGGCTGACGCCCTGCTCTTCGGCGGCGATAATGTAGAACGCCAGGCACGGGATGACCGCACCGTTCATCGTCATCGAAACCGACATCTCGTCGAGCGGAATGCCGTCGAAGAGAATCTTCATGTCCTCGACCGAATCGATGGCGACGCCCGCCATGCCGACGTCACCGACCACGCGCGGGTGATCGGAGTCGTAGCCGCGGTGCGTGGCAAGGTCGAAAGCCACCGACAGACCCTTCTGACCGGCGGCGAGGTTGCGGCGGTAGAAAGCGTTGGATTCTTCAGCGGTCGAGAAACCGGCATACTGGCGGATCGTCCAGGGCCGACCGGCATACATCGACGCCTTAACGCCGCGGGTGAACGGCGCGAAACCGGGCAGGCCCGGATCGGTGGTGACGTCCTCCGCGGTGTAGAGCGGCTTGACCGCGATGCCTTCAGGCGTGTTCCAGGTCAGGTCCCGGCCCTTGACCTCCTTGTCGGCAAGCGCCTTCCAGTCGTTGATGTCTGCCATAGTCGGTTTCCTCAGTCGGGCGCCCTTCCCTGTCCGAGGGCGCCTTTCGTCAATATCAGTGGGCTTCCTTGGGCGTTTCCATGATCTCGGTCAGCTGTCCGCCCATGTCCTTGGGGTGGACAAAGAAGATCATGGTGCCGTGAGCACCGATGCGGGGTTCGCCCAGCACGCGCTTGCCCTGGCTCTCGAACCAGGCCTTGGCCTCGTTGATGTCCGGCACTTCGTAGCAAACGTGGTGCTGGCCGCCCAAGGGGTTCTTTTCCAGCCACTTGCCGACCGCCGAGTCCGCCTCGGTGGGCTGGAGCAGTTCGACCTGCGTGCCTGCCGTACCGTTCTCACCCGGCGTGTTGACGAAGCATACACGCACCTTCTGGCTGTCGAGCACGAAAGGCTCGGTAATGTCCGTGGCGCCCATCACGTCGCGGTAGAAAGCGATGGAAGCGTCTAGGTCGGGCGTAGCAACGCCGATATGGTTCATGCGGCCGAGTTTCATGGCAGATTACTCCACATTCTCGATGATCATGGCGATGCCCTGGCCACCACCGATGCACATGGTGATGAGACCATACTTACCGCCGATGCGCTTCAGCTCGTACATGCACTTGATGGTGAGCATACAGCCGGTCGCGCCGACGGGGTGGCCGATGGACACGCCCGAACCGTTGGGGTTCACCTTCTCCGGATCGAAGCCGAGCACCTTGGCGCAGGCAGCGGCCTGGGCGGCGAAGGCTTCGTTGGATTCGATCACGTCCATCTGATCGAGCGAGAGGCCAGCACGTTCCAGCGCGATCGGCACGGCCTTGATCGGGCCTTCGCCCATGTAGTCGGGCTCGACGCCCGCGTGGCCCCAAGCAACGATCTTTGCCATCGGCTTCAGGCCGCGGCTTTCGACTTCGCTGCCGGTCGCCAGCACGACTGCAGCAGCACCGTCGTTGATGCCCGAGGCGTTGCCGGCGGTGACCGAGCCGTCCTTCTTGAAGGCGGGCTTCATCTTGCCCAGCACTTCCATGGTGGTGTCGGCCTTCACGTGCTCGTCGGTGTCGAACACCACGACGCCCTTGCGCGACTTCACCTCGACCGGAAGGATCTGCTCCTTGAAGCGACCTTCGGCGATGGCGCGGCTGGCGCGCTGGTGGCTGGTAACCGACAGCTTGTCCATGTCCTCGCGCGTCACCTGATGACGTTCGGCGACGTTCTCCGCGGTGATGCCCATGTGATACCCGCCGATGGCGTCGGAAAGACCGAGCGTCAGGGCGTCTTCCTGCACGTTCGGGCCCATCTTCTTGCCCCAGCGCGTACCATGGTCATGATAGGGCACGTTCGACATCGACTCTGCACCGCCGGCGAGCGTGATCTTGGCCTCGCCCAGCTTCATCATCTGCGCGGACGAGACAATCGCCTGAACGCCCGAGCCGCACAGGCGGTTGAGCGTCAGCGCTGGTGTCGACAACGGCACACCGGCATTGATACCGATCACGCGGCTGAGCATCTCATCGCGGGCGCTGTTGGGCATGACCTGGCCGATCACGATGTGCTCGACCGCTTCGGGCTCGACACCCGCGCGCTTAAGCGCCTCGGTTGCGACCATGCCGCCCAGCTCCGAAGGCGCGAAGCTCTTGAGCGAACCACCGAAGTCGCCGACTGCCGTGCGCACGCCGCTGACGATGTAGATGTCTTCCATGACCTGACTTCCAATCCCTAGTTCAGTTTCGATCGGGGAGGACCTGTGCAGGTCCGTACCCGATCGCGATACTCGCAAAAGGGACACTTCCCGCCGATTGCGGCGACTGTGCCCCGCTTGCGTTACAGCGGAATGTTATCGTGCTTCTTCCAAGGGTTCTCGAGCTGCTTGTTGCGCAGCTTGCGAAGGCCCAGAGCGATGCGACGACGGGTCGAATGCGGGTAGATCACTTCGTCGATGTAGCCGCGGCTCGCCGCCACGAACGGGTTGGCGAAGCGGTCCTCGTATTCCTTGGTCCTGGCGGCGATGCCGTCCGCGTCGAGACCGCGGAAAATGATCTCCACCGCGCCCTTGGCGCCCATCACTGCGATTTCAGCGGTCGGCCAGGCGTAGTTGAGATCACCGCGCAGGTGCTTCGAGCTCATCACGTCGTAAGCGCCGCCATAGGCCTTGCGGGTAATCACGGTGATCTTCGGCACCGTCGCTTCGGCAAAGGCGAAGAGCAGCTTGGCGCCATGCTTGATGATGCCGTTGTGTTCCTGATCGGTGCCGGGAAGGAAGCCCGGAACGTCCACGAAGGTGATGATCGGGATGTTGAAGGCGTCGCAGAAACGCACGAAACGCGCGGCCTTCTTCGAGGAGTCGATGTCAAGCACGCCCGCCAGAACCATCGGCTGGTTGGCGACAATACCGACAGTACGACCTTCGACGCGGCCAAAGCCGCACAGGATGTTGCCAGCATGAAGCGGCTGGATCTCGAAGAATTCACCCTCGTCGAGCGTCTTGCGGATCACTTCCTGCATATCGTACGGCTGGTTCGCCGATGGCGGGATGATCGTGTCGAGACTTTCCTCGGCGCGATCCCACGGATCGGCGCAGGGACGCTCGGGGACTTCGTCACGGTTCGAGGCCGGTAGAAAATCGATAAAGTCGCGCGCTGCCAGCAGCGCCTCGATGTCGTTTTCCAGCGCCAGGTCGGAAACCGAAGTCTTGCTGGAGTGCGTGATCGCGCCGCCCAGCTCTTCCTGGGTCACGACTTCGTTGGTGACGGTCTTCACAACGTCGGGACCAGTCACGAACATGTACGAGCTGTCCTTCACCATGAAGATGAAGTCGGTCATCGCCGGCGAATACACGGCACCGCCCGCGCAGGGGCCCATGATCAGCGAGAGCTGCGGGATCACGCCCGAAGCCGTGACGTTGCGCTGGAAAACGTCGGCATAACCGCCAAGCGAAGCGACGCCTTCCTGAATGCGCGCGCCGCCGGAGTCGTTGAGACCGATGACCGGGGCGCCGACCTTCATCGCCGCGTCCATGACCTTGCAGATCTTCTGCGCGTGGCGAGCCGACAGCGAACCGCCGAAAACCGTGAAGTCCTGCGAAAAGACGTAGACGAGACGGCCGTTGATCGTGCCCGAACCGGTAACAACACCGTCACCCGGGATCTTCTGGTCCTGCATGCCGAAATCGACGCAGTCGTGTTCGACGTAGAGATCCATCTCTTCGAAGCTGTCTTCGTCCAGCAGAACCTCAAGGCGCTCGCGCGCAGTGAGCTTACCCTTGGCGTGCTGACCATCGATGCGCCGCTGACCGCCGCCCATCTTGGCGGCTGCACGACGGCTTTCCATTTCGGCGATATTGGCTGACATCCGGCTTCCCTTGTCCGCAGTGGTTCCAGCTTGGAAATGCTGGGTTTGCTAAGGCAGGTCGAAGCGCTCAGGTCAATAGTTTTAATCGCACGATTAAAACAAATCGCAGCCCCGGTTAGGCCCACTTCGCCCCACCGATAGATCGCCCGGGGCCGGAAACGCTCTAGCCCGGAATCTGACCGGAAAGCCCGAAATCGCGGGCCTTGTCATGCGGATGATCGATCAGCGAGACGACGCTGAAGACGATCGCCAGCATCAGCAACGCGAAACCGGCCAGACCCAAAGCCAAAGTCCGATTGGCGCCCGAACTCGCAACCGCCATATCCCGCCCGGTGCGCAGACGCCGGGTGACAACGCGGTGTTCCTCGCTGCCCCAGCGGTGGATGACCAGAATGGCGCTAACCGCGAACATCATGGTGCCCGGAATCCACATAATGATGCCGCCGGTCTGCTCGTCGGTCAGCATCGAGACATGCCACATATGTCCGAAAGCCAAGTAGGCGTCGTAGAGCGGCACCGTCTTGAATGTCAGGAATGCACCCAGCACGATGTTGCCCAGCGCGGCAAAGACGAACATGCCCAGCCGTGCACCCAGCCCCGGCCCCTGCGGAGCGGTGCGCCGGTCGAAGATCACCGAGAAGAAGATCAGTCCTGTCGCCAGCAGGCTGATGTGCCACATGTAATGGATCGGCTCGTCGAGGATCGCCATGTCGTGGAAATGCGGCAGCATCCAGAAGTAGCTGGCGAACAGGAACAGCAAGGTCGCGACGACCGGGTGGCGCAGAAAGTCGACAAGCCCTCGCAGCCAGCCGGTGCCCGCGAAAAACTTGCAAACCCCATTCGGCAGGCCACGCACCATGGCCGCTTGCGGCCGCGACAAGAAGATCAGCATCGGCGCCACGGTTCGCAGCAGCATGTGTTCGACCTGATGGACCGCGAAAATATGGTCCGCGAGGCGCTCAACCGGCGAAATCAGCGCCACGAAAAGCGCCACAAGTCCACCGAAGAACGCAGCGATGCGCCAACGCTCGTCGACCAGGCCGTGGCGGCTCCCGCGCCAGTAGATCAGCCCGGCAATGACAAGGCCCAGCAGGATTTCCGGCGAGAGTTGCCAGAGCGTCCAGGGGTTGACGTCTTCATGCACGTGCCCGCCATGCGCGAGCACCGGTGTCGAAAGGAGGGCGAGGAGAACCGCGGACAGCCATCGTAGATAACGCATGGCGGGGGCATAGCCCCCTCGCCCGCGCATGCAACCCCTGCGCCTGTTCCGTCACTTCAGCAGGACGAGTTCCTCCGACATCGTCGGGTGAATAGCGACGGTTGCGTCGAAGTCCGCCTTGGTGAGGCCAGCTTTCACGGCAATGGCCGCTGCCTGCATGATCTCGGGGCTCTCCGGCCCGATCATGTGCATGCCGACGACACGGTCGGTCGCGGCATCGCAGATCATCTTGTAGAGGGCGCGTTCGTTGCGATGCGCAACGACATTCTTCATCGGCCGGAAGTCGCTGGTATAGACCTTGATCGAACCCAGCGTGTTGGTCGCTTCGGCCTCGGTCATACCCACCGCGGCAATCGGCGGATGACTGAACACGGCCGAGGGGATGCAGCCGTAATCGACTGTGGTCGGCTTGTCGCCGAAGACGGTGTCGGCAAAGGCTTGCCCCTCGCGGATCGCAACCGGCGTGAGCTGGACGCGGTTGGTCACATCGCCCACGGCATAGATGTGATCGACGCTGCTCTTGGAGTACTCGTCGACCTTGATCGCGCCCTTTTCGTCGACTTCGACGCCCACGTCCTCGAGACCAAGGCCCTCGACATTGGGCACGCGGCCGGTAGCAAACATCACGCAGTCCACTTCGAGCGGTTCGTGATTGGTCATGTGCGCGGTCAGAGAACCGTCTTCGTTCTCCTCGATCTTGATGAACTCGGCATTGAACCGGAAATCGATACCCTTCATCAACGAGATCTGCAGCAGGCGATCGCGCACGCTCTCGTCATAGCCACGCAGAAGCTGGTCGGAACGGTTGATCAGCGTCACCTTGGCCCCGAACTCGTTGAAGATGCCGGCAAACTCATTGGCAATGTAGCCTGCGCCTGCGATCAGAACACGCTTCGGGATAGCGTCGAGGTGAAAGGCCTCGTTCGAGGTGATGCCCAGCTCGTGACCCGGAAAACTGGGTACATGCGGACGCGCGCCCGTTGCAATCAGGATGACCTTGGCCGTCTTCTTCTCGCCGCTCGACAGGGTGATTTCGTGCGGTCCGGTAATCGTCGCACGCTCATGGAAAATCTCGACTTCGTGGCTCTCCAGCGTCTTGGTGTAGAGCCCGTTGAGCCGGTCGACGTCGCCGAGCACATTGTCGCGCAGCTTGACCCAGTCGAACGTGCATTCAGGGATGTCCCAGCCGAAATGCTTGGCGTCCTCGAGATCCTCGGCAAAGTGGGCGCCGTAGATGAGCATCTTCTTGGGCACGCAGCCCCGGATCACGCAGGTGCCGCCGACCCGATGCTCTTCTGCCACCGCTACTCTGGCACCGTGGGCCGCCGCCACACGACTGGCGCGCACACCGCCCGATCCGGCCCCGATGGTGATAAGGTCGTAGTCGTATTCGGCCATGCAGATGCTCCTGTTGCGCGCCTAAATGCGGATCGCGGGCGCATATGGGGCATGTGCTGCCGGATTGCCAACCGGCGACGGGATTTTCAGCGATCCATCACGGCAATGTCACGCGCCAGATCCCCAATGCACGCACGTCGCTTGCATCGGCGTTGCTGGCCAGCCCGAAGTGCACCAGCGAATTCGACCCGCCACGGGCGTACCCCAAGGTCAGGAGCGGATCGATCCGACCGGAAAAGTCGACCCGGCGATTGGTGAAGAGCAGGGAACGGCTGGCGAGATCATAGCTCGAGCCGACAGTGTAGGTTCCGCTGCCGGATACGACCGTGAGCGGCTGCACAAGCCCGAAGCTCATTTGGCCACCGAGAGCATTCCGGCTTGCGGTAAGGCCGAAGCGGTTGGTCAGCATCGTTCCCGCATCGGTCAGCAGCGTATCGTCGGCAAGCTTGAGCCGGGTTGCGCCGAGACTGGCGTAGCCCCCCAGCTTCCACTTTCCGAGCGCGACGTCGTGCGAGGCTTCGAGAAAAACGGTCCTCGCCCCGTCTCCAAAGCGCAAGGCGCCCGAACCGGTCGGCGTACCGAACACGACGTTGTTCTCATCCAGCATGCCCGCCTTGAAACGCAGCCCTGCCTTTCGCCACGATACGACCGCGCCCTTGGCGGAACCGTAATCGGTCCTGCCCCCGACAGTCTCGACGCCGAGCCAACCGCCCGCCAGCGGATAGCGCGCCCCGATCGCGAGATTGGCGACAGGCGAATAGGCGAAGACGGCATCGGAACTCGGCGCCAGACCCATGAACTCGTCCGCCACCGAGTCGCTCGAACTGAGTGAAGCGGTGAACCACGCCTTTCCGCTGCGCACGGCCACACGGCCATTGGTAAGCATCGTGCGCACTTCGTCTTCACCCGGCCCGGTACGCAGATGCGTGAAACCCGCACTGGCCTGCAAGTCCGGTGTACCGATGAACGCGGAGCCGGCGTGGGCCTGCACCTGCACCCGGCGATCCAGCCATGCGCTATCGGTGCCGGGCTTGACGACAAGCCCGGAAAGATCGCCCTTGAAGTCCCGCCCATAGGCATCGAGCACCGTCACGTCGCCCAGCGCCTTGGCCGCGAAACCAGCACTGCCGATAGCGGTCGGAACGACCATGACGGAGCCTGTCGCCGAAGTCTGGGTCGCACCGTTGGACAAAGTGGGTTTCACTGGCGAGAGGGCCGCCTGCACATCGATCAGGCCGTGACCGTACACGGGGTCGACGCCCTTCGCGCCGATGTCGCGGGCGGTGTTGACGATGACCTGCCCGGCCTCGATCCCGGAAAGCTGCGGCCACTTGCTCAGGATCAGCGCGGCAAGGCCGCTGACCTGCGGCGTCGCGGAGCTGGTGCCGCTGAACATGACGAGCGACCCATCGACGTCCTGCGTGGCATTGGTCCCCATGGCGGCGACGCAATTGTTCATCGCGGCGGCACCGCACGCATTGGAATAGCCTGCCAACTGGTAGCTGGTCTGCGTGCCCGCCAAAGCCACCACGAAAAGCCAGCTCTTCGAATTGCTGGAATTGAGATCGAGATAGCCGACGGCCTCATCCGCGCTCTCGTTCCCCGCTGCATTGACGAAAAGCCCGCCAGTCTTCTGATAGCTCGCGACCGCCTGTGCCCAGCCCGCACTCGGCTTGGCAGCATCGAGCTTGGCGATTGAGGCATTGATCACCTTGATACCGAGGCTTCCGGCATAGTCGATGGCATCGGCAAGGCCGATCCCCAGCGTCTCCTGATCGTCGGGGTTGGTCTCGTCGAGATTGATCTCGCTGATCCGCAAGGCAACGATTTCGACGCCGGGAGCGATGCCCTGAACGCCGGTACCGTTGTTGGACGCCGCAAGCACCCCCGCAACCATGGTCCCATGATCGGAATAGTCATCGCCGATGACATTGCGGCGGGTGGTCACGCCGTTTTCGGTCACCGTGCCGTAGTCGCGGCTCAGGCTGGAGATCTTGCCTGCGAGTTCGGGGACTTCCTTCACCCCGTCATCGAGAACTGCAACCTTTACGCCCTGCCCGGTCCAGCCGTTGTCGAGCGCATAAAGTGCATTCACGTATTCGAACGAGATGTAGTTCCGCCTGAATTCGGTGTCGTCTTCGGCCGAACGCTTGGGCTGCTGGTTTTCCGGCACGATGACGTATCCGGCGGGCGGAGACGGGGTCGGCGTCGGAGTGGGCGAAGGCGTCGGCGTTGGGGACGGTGTTGGGCTGGGCGCGGAGTTCACGCCTCCACCGCCACCGCCTCCGCACGCAGAAAGCGCCAGTGCCAGCGCGCTTGCCACGAACGCGTTGCGGAGAGTTTTCGATGCGACCGCCATGCCCCGTACCCCCGCAGTGCCGCCCGCTGGTTCCCCTGAACCTATCCGCGACGGACTGCTTCTTATCGTGTCCTGGCCTCCCATTTAAGCGCGCAAATATTGCCGCTTTCTGAAAGGCTGCCCCTGCGGGAAGGCGACGCCGACGAGAGCCGATGCGAAGGCCGGACCTCAGTCGATCCCTGCAAGCTCCAGCAAAGCCTCCGTCGAAGGATCGAAAGTCGTACCGCCCTTCTCGATCTGTTTGGCGATTTCCTTGCCGAGTTCGACACCGAACTGGTCGAAGGGATTGATGCCCATCAGCACCGCGTTGGCAAAGGTGCGGTGTTCATGGAAGGCAATCAGGGCACCGAAAGTCGCCGGACTGACTTCATCCAACAGAATAGTGGCCGAGGGACGGTCGCCCGGATAGGCGCGGGCCGGGTCGTCGCTTTCCTTGCCCGCCATCAGCGCCGCACCCTGAGCGAAGCAGTTGGAAAGCAGGATGCGGTGATGCAGCGGTGCCAGATCGTGCCCCGGCGCGATAGCTGCGATGAAGTCCACCGGCACCAGCGTCGTGCCCTGATGGAGCAGCTGGAACACGGCGTGTTGGGCATCGGTCCCGACGCCGCCCCAGGTGATCGGCGCGGTCGGTCCGTCCACTGGCGAGCCGTCGACCTTCACGCTCTTGCCGTTCGATTCCATTTCGAGTTGCTGCAAATAGTCGGGCAGCATCGCCAGACGTTCGTCATAGGCGAATACCGCCCGCGTCTGGCAGCCGCGCAGGCGCGTGTAATACTGGTCCGCGAAGGCAGCCCGCAGCGGCAGATTGGCCATACCCTCGGCATCGCGGAAATGCTCGTCCATCGCGGCGGCCCCGGCGAGGAACTCCGCGAAGTCGGGACAGCCCAGGGCCATGGCCACAGGAAAGCCGATCGAGGACCACAGCGAATAGCGCCCGCCGACGCTTTCGGAGAACGGCAGTATCCGGGTCTCGTCGACGCCCCATTCCATTGCCTTTTCGGGCGAGGCCGTAAGCGCCACGACCCGACCGTAGGGATCATCCACACCGTTCTCGCGAAGCCATGCGATCGCGCTTTCGGCGTTGGTCATGGTTTCAATGGTCGTGAAAGTCTTGGACGCAACCGCCAGCATGGTCGTCGCGGGATCGCATGCCTCGAAAGCCTCTTCGAGGGCGCAACCATCGATATTGGAAACGACATGCACATCGACCATCGCTCCGTCGCGGGCCAATGCATCTACCGCGAGAGCGGGGCCAAGCGCAGAGCCGCCGATGCCGACATGGATCAGATGCTTCACATCGCCCATCGCGCCGCGATGAATGGCCTCGACAATCGCCGCCATGCGGTGATGGTTCTCGGCGGCCAGAGCGACGCTCTCCTCCTTGCCGACACCGCGCTGGGCGGTGTGCTCGGCGGCGCGCGCCTCAGTCACGTTGACGACCTCTCCGGCAAACAGCGCTGCCCGGCGACCGGCGAAGTTCATGGCTTCGGCGAGTTCCTCGAAAGCGGCCACGTGAGCGGCGTCGAGATGCGTCTTCGACCAGTCGAAACGGATCGAACAAGAGCTCTCCTCGTCACCGAGTTCGAAGGGCGTCGCAAATGTGTCTAGGCGGTCGGGATCGGCAGCGAACAATTGCGCGAGAGTCGGCTTGTCGAGATCCTTCAGCTTGTTCCACACCGCATCGCTCATGCATCACTCCTCACTGGCCCTGATCGGAGGTCTTATGGGTGCTGCATCCGCGAAATCCAAGCGCGAGTTTGTGCCATAATCGATCTGGCCCTCTACTTGGCAGGTAACGCTCTTGACGTATCGCCCTGCTGGCAACAAGGGTTCGCGCATGAGCGAGACTCCCAGCGCCGCCGACGCGGAAACCAAAAATCCAGCGCCCCAAAAGACTGGCGACAAGCCGAAAGCGCCCGTGAAGAAGGACGAGAACTTCTTCTCCTTCCTCCTTTGGCTGGTGCTGGGTGTGCTGGCGCTGCGCAGTTTCATCATCTCGCCGTTCAACATTCCCAGCGAGTCCATGCTGCCCCGCCTGCTCGACGGCGACTATCTATTCGCCACCAAGTGGTCCTACGGCTATTCCAAGTATTCGCTGCCCTTCAGCGTACCTCTGATCCCGGGCCGCATCCTCGCCAACCAGCCCGACCGCGGCGACGTCGTCATTTTCAAGGCGCCGCCGGGCAACCACGTCGATTACATCAAGCGCGTGATCGGTCTGCCGGGCGATGAAGTGCAGGTGAAGAGCGGTCAGGTCTGGTTGAACGGCAAGCCCATCCCCAAGAAGCGCATTGGCGATTTCGTGGTGCCGGTTTCCCCGAACACCCACTGCTATGCCCCCCGCTTCCAGAAGATGGACGTCAACGGCAAGGCCTTCTGCCACTATCCGCAGTTCCGCGAAACGCTGCCCGGCGGCAAGAGCTACAACGTGCTCGACTTCGGGCCGTCGGATGCGAACAATCCCTGGGGCGTCGATGCCGACAACACCCAGACCTTCATCGTGCCCGAGGGACACATGTTCGTGATGGGCGACAATCGCGACAACTCGATGGACAGCCGCTTTCCTGCCGTCGAGGGCGGCGGCATCGGGATCGTCCCGCAAAAGAACCTCGTGGGCAAGGCCGCAGTGATGATGTTCTCTACCGACGGTTCGGCCGAATGGCTGAAGCCCTGGACCTGGTTCACCGCTGCACGCTGGAACCGGATCGGGAGCACGATCTGACTTCGCCATGCCTATGCTTGATGGTGACACCCGCGCTTTTATAATCCAGCATTCCGGCTGCGAGCCCAAGGACGAGGCGCTGTGGATTGCAGCCCTGACGCACGGCTCGACCGGCGAAAAGCGTAACTACGAGAGACTGGAATTCCTCGGCGACCGGGTTCTCGGACTGTCGGTCGCTGAATGGCTTTATCAGAACAGCGAAGAGGCCGAAGGGCGTCTCTCGCAGCGGCTCAACGCGCTCGTCAGCCGCGCCACTTGCGCGCGGATCGCCCGCGATATCGGACTCGGGCCGCACATGCGGTTGGGCAAACAGGCCCGCGACGATGGTGGGCTCGATTCAGACAACATCCTGGGCGACGTGATGGAAGCACTGATCGGGGCCTGCTTCATCGAGAACGGCTTTCCGGCCGCGCGCGACATGGTCCGAAGCCTTTGGACCGACACGCTCGCCGGCAAGACGGGCAAGCGCAAGCACCCCAAGTCGGCGCTGCAGGAATGGGCCGCCGGCAATCGCCGCCGCATGCCCGAGTACCGCCTTGTCGAACGCAGCGGTCCGGACCATGCCTCGCGCTTCACCGTCGAGGTCTCGGTCCACAATGTCGGCTCGGCACAGGCAACCGCCAATTCAAAGCAGGATGCCGAAACGCAGGCCGCAGAAGAGTTCATGCGCAAATTCGGGTAATTGCTGACGTCAGACGCAGGCAAACGGCTTTGCAATTGCAACGCGCCGGCTGTTGCCCCAAATAGCGCGTGCGCAGGGTGTGTTCGACCACCGCCACGCACGAAATTCAAAGGAACACTGTCTCAATGACCGAAAAATGCGGTCTGGTCGCCGTGATCGGCGCGCCCAATGCGGGCAAGTCCACGCTCGTCAACGCTCTTGTCGGCCAGAAGGTCGCCATCACCTCGGCCAAGGCGCAGACCACACGCGCCCGGCTGATGGGCATCGCGCTGAAGGACGACGTGCAGATCATCCTCGCCGACACGCCCGGCATCTTCGCGCCCCGTCGCCGGCTCGACCGGGCGATGGTCGCCGCCGCTTGGGAAGGGGCTCAGGAGGCCGATGCCATCCTGCTTGTCGTCGATGCCGTGAAGCAGAGACGCCATGAACTCGAACCGCTGCTGGAAACGCTGAAAGACCGTTCGGAGCGTAAGCTGCTCGTCCTCAACAAGGTGGACGCCAGTGCCAAGGAACCGCTGCTCGCGCTGGCCGAAGACCTGACCGGCAAGGCCGCCTTCGACGAAGTGTTCTTCGTCTCGGCCCTCTCCGGCGACGGCGTTCCCGAACTGAAGCAGCGCCTTGCCGACCTGATGCCAGAAGGCCCCTGGCACTATCCCGAGGAGCAGGTCTCGGATGCTTCGGAACGCCTGCTCGCCTGCGAGATCACGCGCGAACAGCTCTACCAGCAACTCCACGACGAACTGCCTTATGACACCGCGGTACGTCCCGAGAGCTACACGCAGCGGAAAGACGGCTCAGTCGAAGTCCGCCAGCAGATCGTCGTTGCACGCGACAGCCAGAAGGCCATCGTGCTAGGCAAGCGCGGGGCGAAGATCCGCGCGATCGGGGAAGCGGCCCGCAAGGAACTCGCCGAAATCCTCGGCCAGAAGGTTCATCTCTTCCTGCACGTGAAGGTTGAGGAGAACTGGGCCGAAGCGCGCGACATTTACGAAGAAATCGGTCTGGACTGGGTGAAGTGATGAAGCGGATTGCCGTTGCGGCTGCCCTGTCGGCGGCAGCCTCCATTTTGCCGCTGACGCCCGCCATGGCTGGTACGGACAAGGCCCAAGCCGAAGCGGTCGAGGACACGCTGGAAGGCGCACAGTACGTTGCTATGGGCTCGTCTTACGCGGCAGGCCCCTTGCTACCCCCTGCCAAACCCGGTGCGCCGGCCCGCTGCGGTCAGAGCCTGAATAACTATCCCACGCTACTGGCCGAGCGGTTCGGCATGGTGCTTATCGACCGTAGCTGCTCGGGCGCGAAAACCGACCATGTGCTCGGTCCGTGGAATGAAGTCCCGGCGCAGGTCGCCAGCGTCACACCGGAAACGCGGCTGGTGACGATTACCATTGGCGGCAACGACCTGTCCTACGTCGGCAACCTGTTTTCGGCGACTTGCGCCTTCAATGCCAAGGCCGTGGCCTTGTCCGGCGCTAAGCCGAAGTCCTGCGCGCCCGTCCGGATTCCGACCGAGGCAGACTATGCCCGCGACGAAGCCCAGCTCAATGCCATAGTTCAGCGAATCCGCGACGTAGCGCCGCAAGCGAGGGTCGTATTCGTCCAGTACCTCTCACCGCTGCCACCTGCCGGATCGCTCTGCGCGGCAACGCCGGTCAGCGAAGAGCACGCCGCCATTATCCGTGCCATTGGCCAGCGTCTGGCGGAGATGACCGACCGGGTTGCCATCGCCAACGGCGCGCTGGTGGTCGAGATGAACCTTGCCTCCGCCAACCATACGCCGTGCGATCCCGAGCCGTGGATGATCGGCGCGCCGCAAGGCTACGATGGTAAGCAGGGACTGCAATGGCATCTCAACAAGGCGGGGATGCAGGCAGCCGCCGATGGCATTGCCTACTGGCTCATCGAAGCGGGTGTGAAGCCGGGCGAGGCGGTCGAGCCTGTCGCTCCGGAAGCGCCGTCCGATCAGCCTGCGACCACCGAAGAGGACGCGGCCCTCCCAGCGGCAACCACCGTCACCCCAGAGGACGGCGCGCCCTGATCGCCTGGGCGAGCGTGCCCTCGTCGAGATAGTCCAGCTCGCCGCCGACCGGCAGGCCGTGCGCGAGCTGAGTAACGCGAACCGGATAGTTCTCCAGCCTCTCGGCGATGTAGTGCGCGGTCGTCTGCCCCTCGAGCGTCGCGTTCATGGCGAGCAGGACTTCATCGATCCCGCCTTCCTCGATGCGGTGGAGCAGGCGATCGATCGTCAGGTCCTCCGGCCGCACGCCGTCGAGCGCCGAGAGCCTGCCGCCGAGCACATGATAGCGCCCGGTGAAGAGCTTGGCGCGGTCGAGCGCCCAGAGGTCGGCCACTTCCTCGACGACGCAGATCGAGCGGGCATCGCGGCGCGGATCGGTGCAGATGCCGCAGGGGTTGGTGGTATCGACGTTCCCACAGGTATCGCACTCGACCAGCGTATCGCGCACTTTCGCCAGCGCATCGAGCAGCTGCACCAGCGCCGTCTCGCGCCGCTTGATCAGCCAGAGCACGGCGCGGCGGGCGGAGCGCGGCCCCAGGCCGGGAAGGCGCGACAGGGCGACGGTAAGCGTCTCGATCTCTTGCGATGCCATAGCTTGACCGATAGGGCCTTGCGGGCACAAGCGAAAGAGACCCGGAGATTTCCCCACATATGCGCATCATCTTCATGGGAACGCCCGATTTCGCGGTGCCGGCGCTGGTCGCCCTGGTCGAGGCCGGGCACGAGATCGTGGCCGCCTATACCCAGCCCCCGCGCCCCGGTGGCCGGCGCGGCAAGGAACTGACCCCCTCGCCCGTCCACAAGGAAGCCGAACTGCGCGGGATCGCGGTGCGCCATCCGGTTTCGCTCAAGGGCGCCGAGGAACAGGCCGCCTTCGCCGCGCTGGAGGCCGACATCGCCGTCGTCGCCGCTTACGGGCTGATCCTGCCGCAGGCGATCCTCGATGCACCTGCACGCGGGTGCCTCAACATCCACGCCTCGATCCTGCCGCGCTGGCGCGGGGCGGCGCCGATCCAGAGGGCGATCCTCGCGGGCGATCCGACCACCGGCGTCACCATCATGCAGATGGAGGCCGGGCTCGATACCGGCCCGATGCTCGCCACTTTGCGCACCACCATCGACCGCAAGACCGCCGGCGAGCTGACCGCGGAGCTGGCCGAGAAAGGTGCGCAGCTTCTTGTCGGCACGCTGCGCGATCTGGCGATCCACCGCCCGGTTGCCCAGCCCGAGGACGGGGTGACTTACGCGAAGAAGATCGACAAGGCCGAAGCCCGGATCGACTTCGCGCAGCCCGCCGAGCAGGTCGAGCGACAGGTTCGCGCCTTCATGCCCGCGCCCGGCGCCTTCTTCGAACTCGACGGCGAGCGCTACAAGGTGCTCGCCGCCGATCTTGCCGAGGGATCGGGCGTACCCGGCACGGCGCTCGACGATGTTCTCACCGTCGCCTGCGGGACCGGCGCGATCCGCGTCACCCGCATCCAGCGCGCCGGCAAACCCGCGATGGACGCCGCCGACCTGCTGCGCGGCAAGCCCGTTCCTGCGGGGACGAAGCTGGGGTAAATCCCCCTCCACCATCCGCTATGCGGATAGTCCCCCTCCCCGAGCTTGTCTTGGGGAGGGGGCAGCCCGTCAGGGCTGACGGAGGGGGAAGCCCCTCAGACCTTCTCCGGCATCTTGCGCACGGGCGGGGGTTCATCCGCCCAGCGTGTGCCGCCGTCGCGGAGCTGGTCGACGTATTTCTCCCAGGCGCCCATGGGCTTGTCCTTGACGCGGATGTTGAAGCTGTCGGTGCCGCGAAATTCCAGCACTTCGGCGCCTTCGGGCCCGGCGGTGTAGGCATAGGGCACTTCGCTGCCGACGAAGAACCCGTCCCCGGCCACCAGCGTCTCGGTGCCCATGCGGATCGATCCGGCGACGACGTAGTAGAGGCAATCGCAGTCGTGCGTGTGCAACGGCAGCGGGAAACCGCTCTTCACCCACAGCCGAGCGAGGCTCATGCCCTCGCGGCGGTAGGGAACGTCGGCATATTCGCCGCGCACCGTCATGGCCTCTGCGAACTTGGGCTGCATGGCGATCAGGTTGGGCGTCTCGCTGTCGTTGGTCATGCAGTCGCATTCCTCGAGCGGCGTCGCATCGGCGCCCCTGAAAATCTCGAAACGCGGGCGCTCGGTTTCCGCCCGTTCATTCTCAGCCATAATCTCGGCTCCTCTTCCTCGAAGATCGCATGGTGCCATCCCCCCGCCCATGCGCCAAGCCATTTGCACCGCTGCGCCAGTCCTGTATCGGCGTGGCGAAATGACCCGCTTTGCCCTCACCCTCGAATTCGACGGCGCGCCCTTCATGGGCCTGCAGCGGCAGGCGCACGGACCCTCGGTGCAGCAGACGGTCGAGGACGCGGCCCGTGCCATCACCGGAGAGGCAGTAACGATGCATGCTGCCGGGCGCACCGACACCGGCGTCCATGCCCTCGCCATGCGTGCCCATATCGACATCGTCAAGGCCTTCACCCCCTTCCGCCTGATGGAAGCGCTCAATGCGCGGATGCGGCCGAATCCGGTCGCGGTGACCGCCTGCGAGCAAGTGGCGGACGACTGGCACGCCCGCTTTTCCTGCACCGGGCGCGCCTATATCTACCGCATCGTCAACCGCCGCGCGCCGCTGACGCTGGAGCGGGGGAAGGCCTGGCTGGTCTCCCGCCCGCTCGATGCCGAGGCCATGCACCGCGCCGCGCAGGCGCTGGTCGGGCTGCACGACTTCACCACGTTCCGCTCGGCCCACTGCCAAGCGAAGAGCCCCCTGAAGACGCTCGACCGGCTCGACGTGTGGCGCAAGGGCGAGCAGGTGCTGATCGAGGCCGAGGCGCGCAGTTTCCTGCACCATCAGGTCCGCTCGATGGTCGGCTGCCTCGCGATGGTCGGCATGGGCCGCTGGCGCGAGGAGCAGGTGGCCGAAGCCCTCGAAGCCCGCGACCGGCAGGCCCTCGGCCTCAACGCCCCGCCCGACGGGCTCTACTTTGTATGCGCAGTCTATCCCGAAGGGTGATCGCGATCAGGCGGTGAGAAGCTTGAAACCCGAAATGGCCAGCATCGCGGCGAGGATGTAGCGGATCAGGCGCTCGTCGATCTTCCCGGCGATGAGCGAGCCGATGATGATTCCCGGGATCGAGCCGAGCAGCAGCATCGCCAGCAGCGACATGTCGACGTTGCCCAGCCACGACTGCCCAATCGCGGCGACGAGGGCCAGCGGGATGGCATGGAGAATGTCGGTACTCACGACCGTGCGCGTATCGAGGCGCAGCGGGTAGAGCATCATCAGGAGCACCGCGACCAGTGCCCCGGCGCCGATCGAGGTGATGGTAACCAGAGCCCCCACGGCTGCTCCGGAGACCACCGTACACCAGAACTGGCGCCGCCGCAGGCTGGGGCCCAGCTTGCGGCGCAGTTCGATGAGCGGCGAGCGCAACTTGTCCTTGAAGGGCATCACCGCGGCAGTCAGCAGCAGCGCAATGCCCAGCAGGATGAAAAGCACGTCGGCATCGAGCCGACCCTGGTGGAATACCTTCAGCCAGACCAATGTGACGACGGCCGCCGGGACCGAGCCCAGCGCCAGACGGCGGATCACTTGCCAGTCCGGCGAGCCGACGCGGCGATGGATCAGCCCGCCCACGCTCTTGGTAATGGCGGCAAACCACAAGTCCGTGCCGATGGCGACGGCCGGATTGAACCCGAAAAACAGGATCAGGATCGGCGCCATCAGCGAACCGCCGCCGACTCCGGTCAGACCGACAAGAATTCCGACCAGAAGACCAGCTACCGAATAGGCTAGATTCATGCCTGTGAATGTCTCCGTGCGATCCGCATGGGACCGGCCAAGGATTTAACAAGAATAGATGTTCTCCCCCTTGGCACCGAGGCAAGCCGGAACTTCCGCAAGCCAGACGGTGAAGGCCTAGGGTGTAATTCGCCGTAGGTCTAGGGGCCGTCGACTTTGACAAATTGGGCAGTGCCGGAAAAACAGCATGGCCCGGACGAGGCACCCGACGCCTGCGACTGGCAGACGGCGCATTGCCAGACGCAATGGCGGAAGGGTTCACGCGGAGGCGCGGAGGCGCGAAGGCGCGAAGAGGTCCCGCCGCGCCGCAGGCGCCTTGCCCTTCCCGGAGCTTTCGTCAGCCGCGAGGCCCGCAAGGAAAGCGGCTGCGCCGCAAGCCCCATTCCTCCGCGTCTCCGCGCCTCCGCGTGAACCCTCGACGGTCACAAGGTGACAGTCCGGTTGACACGCGTGACACGGTCCAGGGGAAAACGTGTCACCTTGCGCCTCCGGTGTCACCTTGGCGCGCGAAAGTGTCACCTTGCGGCACCCACCTGTCACCTTGCGCGTCGTAGACCAGCCCGCCCCGCCGCATCTGCGCGCCGAGGCGCAGCCCCTCGTCCCAGACCTCCGCAAAGCCCGCGCCGAGCCGCCGGCGCAGGCGATAGGCCGACTGCCGGCTCACCCCCACGGCGCGCGACGCCGCCGCGACCGACCCCGTCACCGCCAGCGCGCGCAGGAAGGCATGGATGCGGAGCCGGCTCCAGCGGTACTCGGCGTTGGAACGGCGGAACGGACGGGGGTTATGGGTGTGAGGCATGCGGCGAGGGTACCGCAGGCGGGAGTGTGTAGGAAAATGCGGAAATTCGCCTCCACCCCTTCCCCCTTGATGGGGGAAGGATACGAAGCCTTGGAGAGCGCAGCGAACCTAGGCGCAGTTGGAAGGGGGTGATGAAGCGCGGCGCCGGGACCTCACCCCCGCCCAACTGCGGCTAGCACCCGCTTCGCGGGCACAAGCCTGCGTATCCCTCCCCCATCAAGGGGGAGGAAAGTGTGAGTGTATCGGGAAATGCAGTTACTCTTGATGGCAACTTTGCGCCCTAGTTGGCCGTTCGAGGATCGATTTGACGATCCAGGAAGCCGCCCGTCCGGTTTCGCCTGCCGACCCAATCGGCCAGAAGCCTAGATTGGCTGATTAAAGGCTGACGCTTATTGGTACGAGCGGGTGCAAATAGCTCTGGCCGAAGGGAGCTTGTGTAGGTCTACATCGAACCGCGTAAACTATTGCAAATCGAAGGATTTCTTCCTCCCCCGACCCAAAATTGGTATGCTTAATCCGCAGCTTGTGCGGATTAATACATCACGGTGCTGCTATCACCCTTCTATCGTAAAGGCTGCCGGAAACTTCGATAATCGACGCCCCGTCGCTGTCGGTTTTCAGGACAGCCTGCTTAGCCCCTTTCATGAAGTCGGACCTGCGCCCCACGTCTATGATATTCTCGCCGCCATCCAGCAGTGCACCGGAATGATAGGGCATCGACAGCATCACCCCCTTGGTCTTTAACTTTTCCTTGATATCCGCCTCGGCGGCGCTGAGGCTGAGCGCTCTGACAGCAAGGCGACCCAATCGGTTAAGTGCTACGGTCAACTCCTGACGCATGAGAGCAGCGCTGTTGTCCATCCATTTCGCTCGGCAGGTCGACCGACGCAGCTGCCCATAACAATGAGGCAAGGGCACCGTGAATACAGACGTATCGAGCGCCACTTCCACTTCCGCAGACTTGCTAAAAGCGAGCTTTCCGTCCTTCCAGCGATCGCCCGGCTGATTCCCAACAGTCCGCTTGTCGGCTACCCTCACCGAACAGATGCCAAAGATTGCCTGGAAGCTCTCTCCAACATTATATCGGCAATCGATATCGATCAGGTAATTAGTATCGACCGTTTCGAGCAGCGCATCTTTGGCCGCAATACTGCCGTCGCGCAGCGAGGACTGCGACACGAGCTGAATCCATGGTTGTTCTGCCAAACCGCTCGAGACACCAGCCATAAGGGGTTTGGCGCCATCGAAGTCGCCCAGCGCCTGCAGTAGAGGCAGCACCTCCGCTCGCCCGCGTTTCGACTGGCCGTCTTCCAGCGCTCCTATCAACAGGGCACCGATCAACCCATAATTGTTGGGGGTCATCCCAGCCCCGGGGTCCGGCCCGATCAGTAGCTTATCTTGCACGAGATGAACGGCAACAGGCAATGGCGCAGTCGCATCGCGAAGCTTCGAAGGAACCGTTGTCCAATGCTCCGCCGACGCTGGCATCGCCGTTGCCGCCAGCATCAGCATCACTGCCAGTCTCATAGTTCGCATGCATTCCCCCGAGGCCCAACAGGCATGCCCAAGCAATCTTCAGCATTGCTCTCGCGCACTGTTCGCTCGCACAAAGTCGCGGTCCAATCAAGCGCATGCTAGTCAGGAACCTTTGTGCAGCCTCGACATCGATGCCTGCAGTGAGGGTGGCGTCAAGCCGATGACGACCATATTTGCAAACTTGAGTACCCCATACAGTGCAGCGCGTTCCGCGCGGTGCCAGGGTTGTTCAAGCCGGTGGATGATTACTTTTGGCTGGAGTCTTGTCGGTAGGACGGATTAGTTGGCGATTTGGACACCTTCGATAAATGTCCACTTACGGGAAGCCGGATAACCCACAGGGTGGCCAGAAATGATCGACTGCTTAAGGACCGCTTTCAACGGCGCCGAAGGAATCGCGTGTAGAAAGCTGACTGGCGGCTTTCTGAAGCTATGCCTCTGTGAGCTGCCCTTCCGCAACCGGCCTATTGCGGTCGCTTGAAAGTCTGCCCCCCCTCAAGCCTTGCCCACCACACTCTCCGGCAGCTCCGTCCCGAAGACCCGCTGGTAGTATTCGGCCACCAGCATGCGCTCGGTCTCGTCGCACTTGTTGAGGAACGAGAGGCGGAAGGCGAAGCCGACGTCCTTGAAGATCGCCGCGTTCTGCGCCCAGGTGATCACCGTGCGCGGGCTCATCACGGTCGAGATGTCGCCGTTCATGAAGCCCTGACGCGAGAAGTCGGCGACCTTGACCATGTTGGCGATGGTTCCGGCATCGACCTGCGGCACCTTGGCGGTGACGATGGCGATCTCGGTCTCGGCCGGAAGGTAGTTGAGGCCGACCACCAGATTCCAGCGGTCCATCTGGCCCTGGTTGATCTGCTGGGTGCCGTGATAGAGGCCCGAGGTATCGCCGAGGCCCACCGTGTTGGCGGTGGCGAAGAGGCGGAAGTGCTTGTCCGGGCGGATCACGCGGTTCTGGTCGAGCAGGGTCAGCTTGCCCTCGGTCTCCAGAATGCGCTGGATCACGAACATCACGTCGGGCCGGCCGGCGTCGTATTCGTCGAACACCAGCGCGACCGGGTGCTGCAGCGCCCACGGCAGCAGGCCTTCGCGGAACTCGGTGACCTGCAACCCATCGCGCAGGACGATGGCGTCGCGGCCGATCAGGTCGATACGGCTGATGTGCGCATCGAGGTTGATACGGATGCACGGCCAGTTGAGGCGGGCGGCGACCTGCTCGATATGGGTCGACTTGCCGGTGCCGTGGTAGCCCTGCACCATCACGCGGCGGTTGAAGGCAAAGCCCGCGAGGATCGCCAACGTGGTGTCCGGATCGAACACGTAGGTCGCGTCGAGGTCGGGCACGCGCTCGTCCGCCTTCGAGAAAGCGGGCACCTTCATATCGATGTCGATCCCGAAGGTTTCGCGCACGTCGACTTCGGTGTCGGGAGCAGCCAGTACAGTGGAGTCGCGGGTGTCGGTCATGATGTTCGCAGATTCAGCCATATCGCCACCCGCCTAAAGGACGCGGCGCTGCACCGCAATAAGCTTTGGCCGGATTAGCGGCGGACCTGTCCGAAAAGGAAGGGGTGGTGTCCGGCCTTCGTCCTTTCCGCACGCTATACCTTCGTCATTGCGAGCCCGCGGGGTGAAGCAATCCAGGGCGGTTTGCGCTCGCTCTGGATTGCTGCGTCGGCTTCGCCTCCTCGCAATGACGAATAAGGGTAATGGGCAAGCTTCTAGGCGGCGTGGACAAATTCCTCGCGGATCACGGTTGGCGTCAGATTGGCCCTGGTGAGGCGCGAAGGCGCAGACAGAGCAGGCCTCTTTCAAGCCGGAACAACGCTGCCAGGGCCAATCTGACGCCAACCCCTGCGGGGCCGGACCAAAACCCGCCACTTCCGCGTCGGCTCGGCTGGAACTATCGACATAGTCCTGCACCTCGCCTTCTTGAATTGACGGGTTTTGCCTCCGGCCGTGACCACGAGGAATTTGTCCACGCCGCCTAGTTCACCCCGCAGCCTTCATCTCCACCTTTTCCGGCAGTGCGAACAGGTCGATGAACCGCCGCGCCAGATCCGCGTCGCCGCCGATGGCCAGCCGGTTGCCCGCTTCCTCGGGCGTCTTCTTGCCGTAGAACACGGGCAGGAAGTCCGAGGCGCTGCCCGCGCTGAAACGCAGGTCGGGCGAGAGCATGGTATCGCCGACGGGATGGATGCTGAGCCCGTCGTGGCGCAGGCGTCCGGCGAAGTGATCCTCACCCACGTCGAAGGCGACCCACAGCTCCATGTCACCAATCTTGCGGTGATCGAGCAGCGTGCGCATCGAGAGCATGAGCGAGGTGGGCGTGAGCGGCAGGGTGGGATCGTGGAACGGCGCGCGCAGGGCCCAGCGGCCCAGTTCCTGCAGCACCTTTTCCAGCCCGCGGCCCCACTCGGTGAGCTGATAGACCTGCGCCGAGACCGGCGGCGGCAAGTGCGCGCGCTCGACCAGGCCCAGCTCCTGCAGCGTCTCCAGCCGCTCGGTCAGCGTCTTGGCGGAAAGGTTGGGCAGGCTGGCGCGGATGTCGCTGAAACGGCGGCCGCCCAGCATCAGCTCGCGGATGACGAGCAGCGTCCAGCGCTCACCGATCAGCTCCATGCCGAAGGCGGCGGCGCAGGCATCGCCATACCACTTGCCGTGGACTTTGGGTGTTCCCTGAACGTCTCGACCCGCTTTGGTTTCTTTTTGCAACTTCATCGTTGCTTTTTGTAACCCAAGTGCCACCGTCAGGCAAGATCGATTCGCAGCGACGCCGATGGAGAGACGACCATGCCGATGACCGATACCGCCGAGACCGTGATCAGCGCCTTCGACAATGTGCCCGCTTTCGCCAAGGGCATGGTCCGCGATCTGCGCGTGCGCTGGGCGCTGGAGGAAATCGGGCGCGACTATGCGGTGCAGAACCTCGATGCCTTCAAGCCCAAGCCCGAGGGCTACCGCGACTGGCAGCCCTATGCCCAGGTGCCCGCCTTCGCCGACGGCGACATGCGCCTGTTCGAAAGCGGCGCGATCCTGCTCTATCTGGGCGAGCAGGACGAGCGCCTGCTGCCCCGCGATCCCGGCATCCGCTGGTCGGCGATCACCTGGACCATCGCGGCGCTCAACAGCGTCGAGCCCTCGCTGATGCAGATCGTCAATCTCGACTTCTTCCTCGCCGGCCAGCCCTGGGCCAGGGAAGCCCGTCCGGCGATGCTCGAACTGGCGCGCGCCAGGCTCGAGAGCACCGAGAAGGCGCTGGGCGAGCGGGAGTGGTTCGCCGGCCCCTTCACCATTGCCGACATCATGATGACATCGGTGCTGCGCAATGTGAATCACACCGACCTGCTGGACGGCTTCCCCGCCCTCGCCGCCTTCAAGGCCCGGGGCGAGGCCCGACCCGCTTTTCAGCGCGCGCTGGCCGATCAGATGGCGGGATACCGCGAGCCCGTCTGAGCAGGAGACGTACCATGTCTTATATCGAAGGCTTCTTGATCCCGGTCCCTACAGCCAACAAGGACCGCTTCATTGCCTATGCCCGCGAGATCGACCCCATTTTCCTGGAATACGGGGCCAAGCGGGTCTGGGAATGCTGGGGCGACGAGGTCCAGCATGGCAAGCAGACCGACTTCTTCCGCGCCGTCGAGGCGAAGGACGACGAGACGGTCTGCTTCAGCTGGATCGAATGGCCCGACAAGGCCACGCGCGACGCGCAGATGGCCGCGCTTATGGACCTCATGGAGAACGATCCGCGTTTCGATCAGGAGCAGAATCCGGTGCCGTTCGACGGCAAGCGCATGATCTTCGGCGGCTTTCAACCCGTCGTTGCCCTGGGAGAGTGGCCATGACCAATCCGGCAGGCAGCTTCATCTGGTACGAACTGATGACCACCGATCCCGACGCAGCCAGCGCCTTCTACGGCGATGTCGTGGGCTGGCAGGTCACCGCAGAGGGCCCGCAGGCGCCGCAGGGTATCGAGTACCGCCACATCATCCGAAGCGACGGCGGCAGCGCGGGCGGTATGCTCGCGCTGACCGACGAGATGCTGGCCGGTGGCGCGCGGCCGGGATGGTTCGGGTACATCCATACGCCCGACCTGGACGCGACGGTCGAGGCGATCGTCGCGGATGGGGGCGGCGTAATGATGCCGAAAATGACCATCGCGGTCGGCAGCTTCGCGCTCGTCACCGACCCGCAGGGTGTGCCTTTCTACGCGATGACGCCGGTGCCGCCCGCGCACGATCCCGATGCCACCAGCGACGTCTTCTCGGTGGATCGGCCGCAGACCGTGCGCTGGAACGAACTGGTCACGCCCGACGACGACGCAGCCCTCGCGTTCTACAGCAGGCACTTCGGCTGGACGCAGGAAGGCGCAATGCCGATGGGCCACATGGGCGACTACCGCTTTCTGCAGGCGGACGGGATCGGCATCGGCGCCGTGATGAAGAAGCCGGATTCGATGCCCGTCGGCGGCTGGACTTTCTACTTTGGCGTCGACGACATTGACCGCGCCGTCTCCACAGCCAGGGCTGGCGGCGGCAACGTCATGGGCGAGCCCAACCAGATCCCTGGAGGCGAATGGAGCGTTCACGCCTTCGATCCTCAGGGCGCCTTCTTCGGCTTGGTCGGGCCGCGGCTCGAACCGGCACAAGCGGATTGACGCCTACATTTGTTCGCTTAATGTTCCAATCATTGAAATAATCGAGGATACTGGGTGATGGCCGACTATACGTTCTACACCAATCCGATGTCGCGCGGACAGATTGCCCGCTGGGCTCTTCACGAGGCTGGGGCAGACTATGATGCGGTCATTGTCCAGTGGCAGGACAAGCCTGCCGCTTTCCTGGCCGCCAACCCGATGGGCAAGGTGCCCACGCTGGTCCACCATGCGGAGGACGGGGACAGGGTCGTCACCGAGGCAGCGGCGATCTGCCTCTACCTGGCCGAGATGCATCCCGAAGCCGGCCTGCTGCCCAACGATGCGGAAATGGCCGATTACTACCGGTGGACATTCTTCGCCGCCGGCCCCGTCGAACAGGCCATCACGTCGCGGAACTTCAAGTTCGAACCCGCGGCGGAACAGGAAGGCATGGCCGGCTGGGGCAGCTTCGAACGGACGATGAAGGCGCTCGACAGCCACTTTTCGGTCTCGAAGTGGGTCTGCGGAAACCGGTTTACCATGGCCGACGTCTATGTCGGCAGCGCCGTGGACTGGGGTCTCAACTTCGGGATCATGCCGCCGCTGCCCTCCTTCGTCGGCTATGCCGAACACTGTCAGGCTCGCCCGGCCTACAAGGCGGCCAAGGCCATCGACAATGCCCTCATTGCGGAGATGAAGAAGTGACCGCGCCGAACACCGAAGCCAGGGCCCGCATCTGCCTATGGTACGATGGCACGGCGCTGGAGGCGGCCGAATTCTACGCCGCTACATTTCCCGACACGCGCGTGACCCATGTCGAACGCTCGCCAACGGACTATTCCGATGGCAGTGAAGGCGACGTTCTCACGGTGGAATTCACGCTGATGGGAATCGACTGCTTTGGCCTCAACGGCGGCCCGCAATTCCCGCATTCGGAAGCCTTCTCCTTCCAGATCGCCACCGACACGCAAGAGGAGACCGACTGCTACTGGAGCGCCATCGTCGAGAACGGCGGCACAGAAAGCGCGTGCGGCTGGTGCAAAGACAAATGGGGGCTATCGTGGCAGATCACGCCACGTGCATTGACGCAGGCGCTCTCCGATCCAGACCGGGAGGCTGCCCGCCGCGCGATGGAGGCCATGATGACAATGCGAAAAATAGACATCGCTGCGATAGAGGCGGCGCGAAAGGGAGAAACTGCTTGAGCCTGGAACTGTTTGGCCACCCCTTTTCCTCGTACACCTGGAAGGTGCTCATCGCGCTCCATGCGGCCGAGGTCGATTTCGAGTTCCGGATGGTCGACGCCGATCATCCCGACAACCTTGAGGTCGTACAGTCGGCCGGGCCGCTGGCCAAGTTTCCGGTTCTGCGCGACGGCGAGAACCTGCTGTTTGAAGCCACGACGATCATCGAATACCTCTCGCAGCACCACGCTCCCGGCGAAATGCTGATCCCGTCCGAACCCGACGCGGCGATCGGCATACGCATGCTCGACCGGGTGTTCGACAACTACGTCATGGGGCCGATGCAGGCCGTGGTCGACGAGTACCTGCGCGACGCGCAGACTCCGGCCGCAGACCGCATCGCGGAGGCCCGCGCCAGGCTGGACAGGGCCTATGCCTGGCTGGAAGGCTGGCTGCAGTTCTACCCGGCGGGCGATCAGATCACCCTGATCGAATGCGCCGCCGCGCCGGCGCTGTTCTACGCCGACTGGGTGCATCCTATTCCGGAAGACCGCCCCCGGCTGCGTCGCTGGCGCAAGCACCTGCTGCGCCAGCCCGCCGTGGCACTTTGCGTGGACGGCGCCCGGCCATACCGACAGTACTTCCCTCTGGGCGATCCCGGCCGCGATTGAAGGAGAGACGCTGTGACCGATGGCCCCCAGCTCAACGAGCTTTCGGTAACCCGCTATATCGATGCCCCTCCCTCCAAGGTGTGGGAAGTCCTCACCGAACGACAAAATGAATGGAGGTGTCCGCGCCCTTGGCGGGCGGAAGTGGACCGGCAAGACCGGCACGCGGGCGGCGCCTGCAACATGACGTTCTACGGACCGGATGGCGAGGAAATGCCGCAGAACGGCATCTATCTCGCCTATGAGGAAGGCCGCCGTTTCGTCACCACCGATGCCATAACCGAAGATTTCCAGCCCTCGGGGCCCTTCATGATTGGCATATGGGAAATCGAGCCGGAAGGCGCAGGCACGCGCTATACGGCCCGCGCGCGTCATTGGAGCGAGGACACCCGCAAACAGCACGAGGAAATGGGCTTCATCGAGGGATGGACGATTTGCGCGGCCCAACTCGCTAAAATCTGTGAAGGCGAAGCACCATGACCGCACAGGGGCGCTGCGCCTGCGGCGAGGTTCACTACCGGCTCACTGCCGGGCCGATCGTCGTACATTGCTGCCATTGCCGCTGGTGCCAACGCGAATCCGGCACCGCCTTCGCTCTCAATGCGCTGATCGAGACGAGCCACGTCACCGTGGTCGCAGGGACACCCGAACGGATCGACACGCCCTCGGCCAGCGGCAAGGGGCAGGCGGTGTTTCGCTGCCCCCGGTGTCAGGTCGCGCTATGGAGCCATTTCGCCGGCGCTGGCGAGAAAGCCGCTTTCGTCCGTGTGGGAACGCTCGACGATCCCGATGCCTGTCCGCCCGACGTCCACATCTATATCGAAAGCAAACAGCCCTGGGTCATGTTCCCCGCAGGATCGGAACAGTTTCCCGGCTACTATTCGGGCAAGGACGTCGTGCGGATCTACGGCGAGGATGGCGCCGCACGCTGGAAAGCCCTGCGCAGCGGCTGAAGCCACCGTACCGAAGCGCTGCTCTCAGCCCTCGTCCTCCGGAGCCGCTTCCCCGGCCTTGCCGGCTTCGACAAGCGCATCCCAGGTTTCCCAGTCCACCGAGTGGCCGGGATAGGCGACCTTCTCGAACGGCCATTCGGTTTCGATCCAGTTGGTCGCAAAATTGTACAGTTCGTCTTCGAAGCCGGCGTCATATTCGGCCTTGGTAACCCACATCCTGACGACGGCATCGTACCCGTCGACATTGCTCGGATAGACATAGATGCACCCGCGCTCGCGAAGGCCATCCGGGGGCAGGACTGCGTAGGCGAACGACGAGCGCTTTTGAAAGCGGGCCTGCTCGTTCTCCATGTCCTTCATGGCATCCGCATCCGAGATCCCTTCGTGCGGCCACGACGTGCTGCGGCTGAAGGTCTTCTGAAGATGTTCGATCGAAGACATATATGCGTCGAAATCGATCTTCACCAGGTCCGGGCCCAGCGGCACGAGTTTGAAGCTCTCGGCTTCCACCAGCGTCGGAACCTCAAAATCCGCCGGGACGAAGGGCGAGGCTTCTGCGGCGTGCCCTTGCTCTGCGGGCGCCGGGTCATCGCCAGCCATTACCGGGGAGCCCGCCACCATGGCCATCGTCAACGCCAGAGCCGCGCCGGTGATCCTCAAATTCCTCATGCAAACTCCTCGAACCGGGCGGTGCACCCGCTGGTCAATCGACAAAACCGTATGGAGCAGATGTGCGGAACCTCTGCCTTGCGCGGCTTGAGACTTTAGGCAGCGATCGCGCAGCGCCGCAAGCGCCGAGTTCAGGCCAGTGCAGCCGCTTTACGCAGCAGCTGATAGGCTTCCACCACCGTCTGCAACCGCGAGGAGTGACTGTGATCGCCGCCGTTGTGATCGGGATGATACTGGCGCAGCAACCGCGTGTAGCGGGCGCGCAAGGTCTTGCGGTCGACGTCGGATTCCAGTCCAAGCACTTCGAGCGCGCGGCGTTCATTTGGAGAGAAGCGGTTCTGCGCGCGCATGTCCGCCTGTTGGCGCTTCACATGGGCACGGGCGCGCGAACTGATCGCATCCAGCGGATCGGAGAAGTTCGCCCAGTTCGGCGTTCCGTCCACCCCCGCGTCGTGCCGGAACGCGCGCGTCTCGGTTTCCCAGCCATGCAGCGGCGACTGGGCGCGGAAGATTTCTTCGGCCTCCATGCCCTCGAAATAGTCGTAACCCGAATTGAACTCGCGCACGTGCTCCAGACAGAACCAGCGGTAGTCCCCCGGCCCGTCGAACCCGGACGGCCGCCCGCCCGGAGCCCGGAACTCGCCCGCCTCTTCACATCCCGGCCAACTGCACTCGCGGCCGCCGGATTCGTACCTGCCATGAAATCTTTGATGTCTCACCGGCTTCAAGATGGGGCATAGCATCGCTAAATGGAAGCCATGACCGGACCACTCGCGCAGGAAATGCGGCAACTGCTAACAGCCGCGCTGGAGCCCACGCAGCTCGATATCATCAACGATTCCGCCAGCCACAGCGGCCACATGGGCGATGACGGCAGCGGCGAATCGCACTTCACCATCGTCATCGAAAGCGCGAAGTTCGCCGGCGTCTCGCGCCTGCAGCGCCAGCGCATGGTCAACGGCGCGCTGGGCGACATCCCCGGCGAGCGCGTCCACGCCATCGCCATCAAGGCCCGCGCGCCCGGCGAATAAGGCCGCTACCGCCTTCCACTTGCAGGCGTCTCATCGCCGGTTGCCCTTTCGCTGCATGCGCCCTAAATGCGCGCACCATGCCGAAACCGCTGACATTCGCCGTGCCCAAGGGCCGTATCCTCGACGAAGCGCTGCCACTCATGGCGCGTGCAGGGGTCGTGCCCGAGGCGGAGTTCCACGACAAGAAGTCTCGCGCACTGTCGTTCGACTGCGAGAACAGCGACATGCGCCTGATCCGCGTGCGTGCGTTCGACGTCGCGACTTTTGTGGCGCATGGTGCCGCGCAGGTCGGCATTGTCGGCTCTGACGTGGTCGAGGAGTTCAACTACTCCGACCTTTACGCGCCGGTCGATCTCGACATCGGGCACTGCCGCCTGTCGGTGGCCGAGCCGGTGGGCGAAGAGGGCGGCGCCCTGCCCTCGCACCTACGGATCGCCAGCAAGTATCCCAACCTCACCCGCCGCCACTTCGAGAAACTGGGCGTGCAGGCCGAGGTGGTGAAGCTCAACGGCGCGATGGAACTGGCACCCTCGCTCGGACTGTCGAGCCGGATCGTCGATCTCGTATCCACCGGGCGCACGCTCAAGGAAAACGGCCTCGTCGAAACGAGCCGCATTCTCGACATTTCCGCGCGCCTCATCGTCAACCGCGCCGCGCTCAAGACCGACGAGCGCGTGGGCGCGCTGGTCGAGGCTTTCCGCGCGCTGGTGAGCGAGAAAGCGGCGGCCTGATGCTGCGCCTTTCCTCCAGGGCGCCCGGCTTTGCCGAGGCCTTTGCCCGCGTGGTGGCGGACCGGCGCGAAAGCGCGGTCGATGTCGCCGCCGATGTCGCGGCGATCCTTCAGGACGTGCGCGCCCGCGGCGATGCGGCACTGGCGGAGCTGACCGCGAAGTTCGACGGCCACGATCTCGACACGAGCGGCTGGAACATCGATGCCGAGGCGTGCCGCAAGGCCTTCGACGCGCTCGATCCGTCGCTGCGCGAAGCCCTTGAGCTCGCGGCCGAGCGTATCCGCGCCTATCACGCCGCGCAGCTTCCCGAGAACCGCGACTATACCGATGATACCGGCGTGCGCCTCGGCGCGACCTGGCATCCGGTCGATGCAGCGGGGCTCTATGTGCCCGGCGGACGGGCCGCCTATCCCTCCTCGCTGCTGATGAACGCCATTCCCGCCAAGGTCGCGGGCGTCGAACGGCTCGTCGTCGTTACGCCGACTCCCAAAGGCGAAGTCAACCCGCTGGTGCTCGCCGCCGCGCATCTCGCGGGCGTCGATGAAGTCTGGCGCGTAGGCGGGGCCCATGCCGTCGGCGCGCTCGCCTATGGCACCGGACGGATCGCGCCGGTCGATGTCATCACCGGCCCCGGCAATGCCTGGGTCGCCGAGGCCAAGCGCCAGCTCTACGGCGTCGTCGGCATCGACATGGTGGCAGGCCCGAGCGAGATCCTCGTGATCGCCGACGCAAAGAACGAACCGAGCAAGGTCGCCGCCGACCTGCTCAGCCAGGCCGAGCATGATCCGACCTCGCAGTCGATCCTCATCACCGACGATGCGGCCTTTGCCGACGCGGTGGCCGCTGCGGTAGAAACCGAACTTGCCGCGCTTGCGACGCAGGAAACCGCCAGCAAGAGCTGGGACGACAACGGCGTGATCATCGATGTAGCCGCGTTCGATGAAGCGCCCGCGCTCGCCAACCAGCTTGCCGCCGAACACGTCGAGATCGCCACCGACGATCCCGAAGCGCTGATGCGGCAGATCCGCCACGCCGGTTCGGTGTTCCTCGGCCGCATGACTCCCGAAGCGGTGGGCGATTACGTCGCCGGCCCCAACCACGTGCTGCCCACCGGGCGCCGCGCGCGGTTCTCCTCGGGGCTCTCGGTTCTCGATTTCATGAAGCGCACCAGCTTCATCCAGCTCGACCAGGCGGCGCTGGAGGCCATCGGCCCCGCCGCCGTAGCCCTTGCCGATGCGGAAGGGCTTCCCGCGCACGCGCGCTCCATTTCCGTAAGGCTCGGCCAATGACCACATCCAAGAAGGCGCGCACCGCCGCCCGCCTCGCCGCCGTTCAGGCACTCTACCAGCACGAGATGGAAGGCACTCCACTTGCCAGCCTGCTCGACGAATTCCACCGCCACCGCCTCGGCGCGGTGATCGACGACGAGCAGTACCTCTCCGCCGAAGTCGCGTTCTTCGACGACGTGGTGAAAGGCGCCCTCGCCCGCCGCGAGGACATCGACGACCTGCTCGGCCGCAAGCTGGCGCAGGGCTGGTCGCTCAAGCGCCTCGACAAGACCATGCTGCAGATCCTGCGCGCCGGCTCCTACGAACTCATGGCCCGCGCCGACGTGCCGACTGCTGCCGCGATCAGCGAATACGTCGACGTCGCCCACGCCTTCTTCCAGCCGCGCGAGGCGAAGTTCGTCAACGGCGTGCTGGACGCGGTGGCCAAGGCGGTTCGCTGAGCACCTGCCAGCAGCTTCGCTCGACACGAACGGGATAGACCTGCATGAGGGCGAGGTGACCACCGAACTCGCCCTCATCGCTGCCCTTCGCGCGCTGGCCGGAACCCCTGAGGCGCGCGGTCTGATGGACGATGCGGCGGTGCTGGAGATCGGCGGCGAGAAGCTGGTGCTGACGCTCGATACCATGGTCGAGAGCGTCCATTTCCTCCCCGGTGATCCACCCAAGGACATTGCCTGGAAGCTGGTGGCGGTGAATGCCTCGGACGTCTCGGCCAAGGGCGCGGAGCCGCTGGGCTGCCTCTATTCGCATGCGCTGGGCGAGGAGAGCTGGGACGAGGCCTTCGTCGCCGGGCTGGCGGCGGCCTCCGCGCACTTCCGCCTGCCTCTGCTGGGGGGAGACACAGTCCGCATGCCCGCGGGTGCGCCGCGCAGCTTTTCGCTGACGGCGCTCGGCCGAACCAAGGGCCCCGTGCCGTCGCGCGGCGGAGCGCAAGCGGGCGACCGCATCTGGGTCAGCGGCACGATCGGGGATTCCGGGCTGGGCCTGTCCGTCCTGACGGGGCAGGAAGCCGAAGGCCAAGCGGCGGAATGGCTCGCAACGCGCTATCGCCGGCCCTCTCCCGACACGCCGCTAGGGCCTGCACTGGCGCCCTTGGTTTCCGCTATGATGGACATTTCGGATGGCCTGCTCGTCGACGGGCAGCGCATGGCCGATGCCAGCGGCGTCGCCATGATCATCGGCGCCGACTCCGTCCCGCTGTCCGAAGCCTTCCGGGCCATCGCCGGAGACGAATTGCCGGCGCGGCTCGCGGCCATGACGGCGGGGGACGATTACTGCCTGCTGTTCACCGCCCCGCCCCAACATACCGCGCAGATCAGGGAAACCGCAGCGGCGCTGGGATGTGAGGTCCACGCCGTCGGCGGCGTTTCCGCAGGAACGGGGCTCAGCGTCTCTCACAAGGGCGTGCCCGTCCCCCTCCCCGACCAGCTCGGCTACCAGCACTGAACCCGCTCCGGACAGGCGAATTTAACGAGGCGCAAGGCTCACCGGCGAAAAACGCAGTTAAGCCGCTTGCCAGTCATATTGCTTGTCTATAGCCCTTTCGACTTCGAGCGGGAAAACCCGTCGAAATAGCGAAAAACATTGGGAAGGGGGCGTTACGTGGATCTAGTCACGATCGCAATTGTCCTGGGACTTCTGGCCATCGTCTATGGCTTCGTCACCAGCAGACAGGTGCTCGGCTCGCCAGCCGGCAACGAAAAAATGCAGGAAATCGCAGGAGCCATTCAGGAAGGCGCTCAGGCCTATCTGAAGCGGCAATATTCCACCATCGCCGTGGTCGGCGTGGTCGTGGCGATCATTATCGCCGTGACCCTGACCTGGGTCTCAGCCATCGGCTTCGTCATCGGAGCGATCCTTTCGGGCGTGGCCGGCTTCATCGGCATGAACATCTCGGTGCGCTCCAACGTGCGTACTGCGGCTGCTGCGCAGACCGGGTTGCAGCAGGGCCTGACGCTCGCTTTCCGCGCCGGTGCCATCACCGGCATGCTCGTGGCTGGGCTCGCACTCCTCGCGATCGCGGTGTTCTACTGGTACCTCACCGGCCCTGCAGGCCATACCGTGGGCGGTGAAGACCGCACCGTGGTGGAGGGCCTGACCGCCCTCGCCTTCGGCGCCTCGCTTATCTCGATCTTCGCGCGTCTTGGCGGCGGCATCTTCACCAAGGCCGCCGACGTCGGCGCCGACCTCGTCGGCAAGGTCGAGGCCGGCATTCCCGAGGACGACCCCCGCAACCCGGCGGTAATCGCCGACAATGTGGGCGACAACGTCGGCGACTGCGCGGGCATGGCCGCCGACCTTTTCGAGACTTACGTCGTGACCGTCGGTGCCACCATGGTCCTGACCGCGCTCCTGCTGAAGGGCGCGGACAACCTGATGGCGATTATGGCGCTCCCGCTGCTGATCGGCGGCGTGTGCATCGTTACCTCGATCATCGGCACCTATTTCGTCCGCCTTGGCAAATCGAACAACATCATGGGCGCCATGTACAAGGGCTTCCTTGTCACCGCAGTGCTGTCGATCCCCGCCATCTGGTGGGCGATCAGCTACGCGCTGGGCAGCATGGAAACGCCGATCGCCGATACCGACTTCAATGGCCGCGTGCTGTTCTACTGTGCGCTGCTGGGCCTTGCCATCACCGGGCTGATCATCTGGATCACCGAGTACTACACCGGCACCCAGTTCCGTCCGGTGAGGTCGATCGCCAAGGCTTCGGTTACCGGTCACGGCACCAACGTGATCCAGGGGCTTGCCATCGCCATGGAAGCGACGGCGCTGCCGACGCTGGTGATCGTTGCCGGCATCGTCATCGCCTACCAGCTCGCCGGGCTTCTGGGCATCGCCTATGCCGCCACGGCCATGCTGGCACTCGCGGGCATGGTGGTTGCGCTCGACGCCTATGGACCAGTCACCGACAATGCCGGCGGGATTGCCGAAATGGCCGGTCTCGACGATGCGGTCCGCGAGAAGACCGACGCGCTCGATGCCGTGGGCAACACCACCAAGGCCGTGACCAAGGGTTACGCCATCGGCTCGGCCGGTCTCGCCGCACTGGTGCTCTTCGCCGCCTACACCACCGACCTTCGCGAATTCTTCCCGACGCTGACCGTGAACTTCAGCCTCGAGAACCCCTACGTGATCGTCGGCCTGCTGCTGGGGGCGCTGCTTCCATACCTGTTCGCTGCAATGGGCATGACCGCCGTGGGGCGCGCCGCCGGTGACGTCGTAATCGATGTCCGCGACCAGTTCGCCGCCGATCCCGGCATCATGGCGGGCACCTCCAAGCCGGACTATGCCCGGACAGTGGACCTCGTCACCAAGGCCGCGATCAAGGAGATGATCATTCCTTCGCTGCTACCGGTGCTGGCGCCCATCGTGGTGTACTTCGTGATCTCGTGGGTGGCCGGTTCGGAGAACGGCTTTGCCGCTCTCGGCGCTCTGCTCCTCGGCGTGATCGTCGGCGGCCTGTTCGTCGCGCTCTCGATGACCTCGGGCGGCGGCGCGTGGGACAACGCCAAGAAGTACATAGAGGACGGCAACCATGGCGGCAAGGGCTCCGAAGCCCACAAGGCCGCGGTGACCGGCGATACCGTCGGCGATCCCTACAAGGATACCGCCGGCCCGGCGGTGAACCCAATGATCAAGATCACCAATATCGTCGCCCTGCTGCTGCTCGCAGCCATGGCGGCGGGTTGATACGAGCCTGACGGCTTAACCTTTACAACGGCCCCGCCGGCGCGCCCGGCGGGGCCTTTTTTGTGCCCTCGTCCGGCGATCTCCCCACGTTAGCAATTCCTTGATGGTTAACGCGTAGCGTGATCGTGAAGATTTCCAGCCCCCAAACCGGATATTCCGCACCGTGGCGAGCAAGGCTCAGGATTACGAGGTTCCTTCTTCGGTAGTCGATCCCGAAGCGGAAGCCGTGCGTCCCCCGTCCTACCGGCTCGATTGCGTGCCCTGGCGCGACATGGAAGATGAGGTGTTAGCCTGGGACCGGCTTGCCGATCGGGCCAGCGAACCCAATCCCTTCTTCGAAAGCTGGTATCTCTTGCCTTCGCTGCGCGCCATGCCCGAGACCGAGGAGGTCACGGTGCTTCGCTTCGAGCGGGATGGCGAACTGGCGGGGCTGCTGCCGATGATCCGGGCGCCAAAGTACTACCGCTGGCCGGTACCGCACCTCTCCAGCTGGCTGCACGCCAACAGCTTCTGCGGCGTCCCGCTGGTGGCGCACGGCTGCGAGGTTCCGTTCTGGCAGGCTGTACTGCGCTGGGCCGACGACGAACCGGGAACGGCACTGTTCATGCACTTGCGCGGTGTCGTGCTGGGGGGACCGCTACACGCCGCGCTGGAGGGCGTCGTCGCCTGCGACGGGCGGCAGGTGGAAATCGTCCACCACGAAGCGCGCGCGATGCTCTGTTCCAGCCTCTCGCCCGAGGCCTACCTCGAAGCCTCGATGAGCGGCAAGAAGCGCAAGGAACTGCGCCGGCAGGCCAACCGCCTTGCCGACCTCGGCGAAGTCCGTTTCGAGCGCCGCACAGACGCCGACGACATCGAGGACTGGTGCGACCGCTTCCTGGCGCTGGAAGCGGCGGGCTGGAAAGGCGAGGCCGGCTCCTCGCTCGCCAGCGACGAAAGTACGACGACCCTGTTCCGCGAAAGCCTCGCCGGCGCCGCCGAACGCGGCAAACTCGAACGTTTGGCGCTCTGGCTCGACGACAAGCCGCTGGCGATGCTGGCGACGTTCCTGACGCCGCCGGGCGCCTATTCCTACAAGACCGCGTTCGATGAAGAATACGCACGTTTCTCGCCCGGCGTGCTGCTGCAACGCGAGAACCTTGCCGTGCTGGACCGGCCGGACATTGTCTGGAGCGACAGCTGCGCGGCGGCGGATCACCCGATGATCGACCGCATCTGGCGCGAAAAGCGGGGCGTGGGCCGTCTCTCGATCGCCATCGGCGGCATGCTGCGCCGCGCGGCGTTCAGCCAGTTCGTGCGGGCGGAGACGGCACGCAGTCCTGCCACTACAGAGGTCTAGGGCTTTCACCGCCCGTCTCTGACCAACCCCCATTCCTCGTCATCCCCGCGTAGGCGGGAATCCCGCTTCTGCTTCTTGGCATGCGAAAGAAAGCGGCACCCCCGCCTTCGCGGGCGCGACGTAAGATGGATATTCTGCAAAAGGGCCGAACGATCTCCCGCGGCCTCTACCCACCCGGGTGGTAGAAATCGTAGATCGTCTGCGCCACCGCCGCGCTGACGCCCGGCGCGCGTTGCAGGTCTGCCAGACTGGCCGCACGGACTTTTCCCGCAGTCCCGAAGTGCAGCAGCAGCGCGCGCTTGCGGGCCGGGCCGATGCCGGGGATTTCGTCGAGCGGGCTTGCGGTGATCGCACGGCTGCGCTTGGCGCGGTGCGCGCCGATGGCATAGCGGTGGACTTCGTCGCGCAGGCGCTGGAGGTGGAACAGCAGCGGTGAATTGACCGGCAGCATCTTTTCCCGCCCGTCGGGGAAGTGGAACACTTCGCGCCCCTCGCGGCCATGGTGCGGCCCCTTGGCGATGGCGATGAGCGGTACGTCCTCGATGCCCAGCTCTTCCAGCGCATCCTTAACCGCGTTCATCTGACCCTTGCCGCCGTCGATCAGCACGAGGTCGGGCCAAGTGCCGCTTTCACGCTCGGGGTCTTCCTCCTGCGCGCGGCCGAAGCGGCGGGTCATCACCTCGCGCATCATGCCGAAGTCGTCGTCGGTGCGCGCGGTCTTGATGTTGAACTTGCGGTACTGGTTCTTGACGAAGCCTTCGGGCCCCGCAACCACCATCGCCCCCAGCGCCTTGCTGCCCTGGATATGCGAGTTGTCGTAGACCTCGATCCGCTGCGGTACTTCGGGCAGTTCGAGAAACTCGGCCATCTCGCGCATGACCTTGGCCTGCGTGCCGCGTTCCGCCAGGCGGCGCTCCAGAGCTTCCACGGCATTGCGCGCGGCCTGCTCCATCAGGCGCTTGCGCGAACCGCGCTGGGGGACAGAAATCTCGACCTTGCCCCCTGCCCCCTCGCGGAAGGCCTCGGCCAGCAATTCGCGCTCGGGCAAGTCGCGGTCGACGAGGATGGTGCGCGCGGGCGGCACTTCCTCGTAGAACTGGGTGAGGAAGCTCTGCAGCACGTCTTCTTCGCTCAGGCCTTCGGTGTGTGTGGGAAAGAACGCGCGGTGGCCCCAGTTCTGCCCGCCGCGAATGAAGAAGGCCTGGACGCCGATATGCCCGCCCTTGGCCGCCATCGCGAAGATGTCGGCATTGTCGAGACCCTCGGCATTGATCGCCTGGCTACCCTGAATGAAGGTCGCCGCGCGCAGACGGTCGCGCAGCATGGCAGCGCGTTCGAAGTCGAGCGCTTCGGCGGCCTCGGCCATCTGCGCCTCGATCTTGCGCTGTACCGCGCTCGACTTGCCGCCGAGGAAGTCTTTCGCCTCCTGCACCAGTTCGGCGTAGCCCGCCTTGTCAATGCGGTCGACGCAGGGCGCCGAACACCGCTTGATCTGGTAGAGCAGGCAGGGCCGATCGCGCCGCGAGAAGAAGCTGTCGGTGCAGCTGCGCAGCAGGAACAACTTCTGCAGCGCGTTGATCGTGGTGTTCACCGATCCGGCGCTGGCGAAGGGGCCGTAGTAGTTGCCCTTGGCCTTGCGCGCGCCGCGGTGCTTCATGATGCGCGGAAAGTCGTTGTCCGCCCGCAGCAGGATGAAGGGGAACGATTTGTCGTCGCGCAGCAGGACGTTGTACGGCGGCCGGAAGCGCTTGATAAGCTGCGCTTCGAGCAGCAGCGCCTCGGCTTCCGAATTGGTGGTGACGATGGTCATCGACCGCGTCTGGCTGACCATGCGCTGCAGCCGCATCGGCAGCTTGTCCCACTGCACGTAGTTGGCCACGCGATTGCGCAGCACCCGCGCCTTGCCGACGTAGAGCACATCGCCGCGGGCGTCCTGCATGCGGTAGACGCCGGGCCGCGTCGGCAGCGTGCGCACGGTGTCGCGGATCACTTCGGCCCCGGCCTGCAGATCGGGCTTGTCCGACCCGCGCACGGTATAGGTCGCCCGCTCCTCGTTGAAGCGTTCGAGGCCCTTGGGGTGGTCTGGAGTGCCGGCAGGAGTACGCGCCATGCCCGTGCAGATAGGACATGCGGCGCGGGTTCGGTAGTCCCGCGCCGCGATCATCCTCAGAACATCTTGCGGATATCGATGCCCACGACGCGGCCCTGCGGCTGACGGTAGGCGGCCTGATAGGCAATCGGCACCACGCCGTTCTCGTCGGTAACCTTCTGGCGGGAATCGAAGAGGTTATCGACAGTGAACGCGACGCGGGTGCCCTTCAGGAACGGCACTTTCGCCACCAGATCCTCGTTGCGGCCGAGATCGGCGAACAGCCGCAGGTCGACCATGAAGGTGCTGCCGAAACGCAAGTCCGAACTGCCCGGCAGGCCCGTACCGTTGACGTTCGCGGGCGCTTCCCACTCGGCATTCATCCGCAGGCCGTAACCATTGGCGAACAGACCGCCGGAGGCCTCGATGGCGTGGCGCGGGACGCCGCCTGCCGCGAGTGCATCCCCGTCCAGTTCATCGAGCACGGGCGCGCCCTGCGCGATCCGCACCGTGTCGGTGAAGCGCCAGGTGTGATAGACCGAAAGGTTCCAGCGACCACCACGCTCCCCGCGTCCGAACATCGGCGGCGGACCACTCGAAGAGCGCTCGCGGCTGGCCGTCTGCTGGCCCGATTGGCCTCCTGGCGCGCCATCGGCCTTGCACAACCGCTCCCGCAGCGAAGCCAGACGCGTCTGATCGATTTGTCCGTCCGGTCCGCGCAAACGCTCGGCCAGTTGTTCAGGCAGTGCGGAAAGGTCCGGCGCCCCCTCGACACAGACAACCGCACGAATGCGGGCAAAGCGCTCCGGATCGAAACCGCCACCGCCCGGCGCAGCGCCGTCTGCAGAGCAGACCCGGGCCTTGAACTGGGCAAGCCGTTCGGGATCGATCTTGCCGTCGGAACCCGTGAGCCGTTCTCGCAGGCGCTCGGGCAAGGTCGCCGGGTCTGGCGCGGCGTCGCCGGTGCAGAGCTGCTTGCGCAGCGCCTCGAAGCGCGAGGGATCGAAGCCCGGCCGGCTGCCCGCAGCAGGCGGCGGACCCTGCGTGCCTGCGGCGGGCTGCGCGGATGCCGGCGCCGAACCGCTACGCCCCCCGCTACCGTCTGCAGACCGGCTTCCCGAAGAGCGGTCGTTGCCGCCGATGTTGCCGGACACATTGAAGCCCCAGCGTACCCGCGAGTTGGACACCCGGTCGTACGTCACGGCGCGGCGATCGAGCGCGATCAGGTTGCCTGCCGCATCGCGGGTCACGCGATCGGGAAAGGCAGCCTCGACGGCAGGCGTGAACAGCGGGAACGATTCCGTGACATTGTCCGACCGGTTGCGGAAGTACTCCACCAGCAGGTTGGCACGGTCGAAGAAGGGCAACTGCCATGTCGCCGACAGCTTGATGTCGCGCTGCTTTTCCTTGACCAGTCCCGGATTGCCGCCGCTGATCGTCGTCACCAGCGCGGTCGTGCCGTTGGCGAAGTCGTAGACCGGCACGTTGTAGTTGAACACGGTCGGTGCGCCGAGCTGCGAAAGCGATGGCGCGGCTTCGTTGACGAGATAGCTTGCCTGCAAAGACAGCTTTTCGGTAGGCGACCAGGTCAGCCCGGCGCTCCAGTCGGTAAGCGTGCCGAAGTCGGAAAGGTGGTTGAGCCCGCCGCTCAGGTTCAGCGTCAGGTCGCCGATGGCACCCAGCACATCCTCGTCCCTGCTCGTGAGGGGCAGCGCCAGGTTCATACCGCCCTGCACATCGCCGCGTGTGAGCTTGATCGTTCCGAGCGTGCTGCGGGTATCTTCGCTGCGCGTGTTCGTGAAGTCGTATCCGGCCTTCACCGTCAGGCTGGCATCGCCCGCAGGCATGCGGAACGGTGTGCCGACAAGCGTGGCGAGGCTGGTGAGTGCGAGCGAGCGGTTCTGTGCGGTATCGACACCTGCACCGGGTACGAACGGGAGCGCGCCCGCTATCGTGAGATCTCCGGCATCGACCGCCGCCTGCAGGCCCGAGGTGTCACGACGTCGGTCGACCTGCGTGGACGTGTCGGTGTAACTCCCGTCCAATGTCGCGCTGAACTCCCAGTCGCCCAGGAACTTGCTGAAGCCGAGCCCACCCTCGAAGGCATCGGTAATCACGCGGGTGGTGAGCGGATCGGGTAACGTGCGCAGCGCGCTTTCGCCGCCATCGGTCAACAGTACGGTATCGAGGCCGGAGAGCGAGGTCTGCTGCGTGTGATTGTATCCGCCGCTGGCGGTGATCGAACCGTTGAGCCCGTTCTCGCCCAGGCCCTGCGTCATCGTCCCTTCGAACGAGAGATCGTAGTCGGAGGACGCAAGGCTGCGGTACCGCGCCGGATCGGGGTCGCCCGCGACATCGGGCCTCGAGGATTCTTCCTGGCGCACATTGCGTTCATCCTCGGTCAGCATCGTCGTCTGGACGATCTTCGCCGAGAAGTTGTAGCGCCGCGGACCGGACACATTGAACAGCCCGGTTTCCAGCTCGTAGTTGTCGTAGCCGCCACGCGTGGGGCGATTGTATTCACCCGCTCCGGTAACTGCCGCGAACTGTTCCTTGAGGATGAGGTTCACCACCCGCTGATTGGCGGGATAGCCGAAACGCAGCGCCACTTCCTCGGGCAGAATCTCCACGCGGCGGATCGCTTCGGGCGGCATCCGGCGCATCTCGCGCCAACTGGTGATCCGCTGGCCGTTGATCAGCATGATCGGCCTGCTACTGCCACGCCCCCGGCCACTGTTCGTCTGCGGAGAGATCGCCGCGAGCAGTTCTTCTATAGAATTCGCGCCGTATGCCTGGATATCTTCTTCCTCGAGGACTTCGACCGGCTTTTGCGGCACATCGAGTTGACCGCGGATGCGCGGGGCCAGCACGAGGATCTCGTCGCCGTGTACCTCCAGCGGATCGTCGTCACCGTCGTTGATCGTCGCGGGAGCGGAAGGCTCTTCAGCAAAGGCAGGTACAGGCAAGCACAGGCAGGTCGCCAGGCTCAGAAGGGGCAAGGAACGCAATCGGAATCTCCGCCAAGACTAAAGCAAATCCCTTCCCTTCAACGCTGATGCCTCGCTTGGGTGCCGTGGGCAATCCGACGTCAGGTAACATTTTGTCGCAAGTAACTTGCAGAACGCGGAACCGCCGAGTCTTCCCTTTTCGCGCCGCTGTGGCTATGTCGCGCCGCGATGACCCGACAGAACAACGGACAGTGATCGCCAATGGCGAAAGAAGAACTCCTTGAGATGCGCGGACGGGTGGTGGAATTACTGCCCAACGCCATGTTCCGCGTCGAACTGGAAAACGGCCACGAAATCCTCGGCCACACCGCAGGCAAGATGCGCAAGAACCGCATTCGCGTGCTGGTCGGTGACGAAGTTCTGGTCGAACTGACGCCCTACGATCTCACCAAGGGCCGCATCACCTATCGCTTCATGCCTGGTCGCGGTGGCCCCGGTCAGTACTGAAGCCCTGCAGGTGGACATGTCCGTCCACAGTTCCGCCCCTCGCCTGATCCTGGCCTCGGCCAGTCCGCGCCGCCGCGAACTGATCGCGCGCCTCGGCGTGGCGCCTGACGCCATCGAAGCTGCCGACATCGACGAAACCCCGGCCCCGCGCGAAGTCCCGCGCGACTACGCCCGCCGCATGGCGCGCGAAAAGGCGCTGGCCGTGCCCTCTGCCGATGCCTTCGTGCTGGCCGGCGATACCGTCGTCGCCTGCGGCCGCCGCATCCTGCCCAAGGCCGAGGACGAAGCCACGGCCCGACAGTGCCTCGATCTGCTCTCCGGCCGCCGCCACCGCGTGCTGTCCGCCGTCGCCTTGCGCGCGCCCGACGGTACGCTGCGCGAGCGCCTGTGCGAAACGGTCGTGCGTTTCAAACCGCTCTCGCGAGAGGAAGTGGACGCGTACATTGCCAGCGGCGAATGGGACGGCAAGGCTGGCGGCTATGCCATTCAGGGCAGCGCCGAGGGCCTGATCGCGTGGATCTCCGGCAGCCATTCCGCCGTCGTCGGCCTGCCGCTGTTCGAAACGCGCGCCCTTCTCAAATCGGCAGGTTTCCCGATTGCCTGAGTGGCTCGTCGAAGAAGGGATCGGCGAAAGCCGCGCGATCCTGACCGAAGGCGGAGAGCTGCTGGCCGCGCGCCTGCAATGGCCGGGCAGGCTCGTCGCAGGCGAAATCGCCGATGCCGTGCTGATCTCACGCCGCAGCGGAGCGTCGCGCGGCACGGTCCGCTTTGCTTCGGGAGAGGAAGCACTGGTCGATGGCCTGCCGGCCTCCGCCAGCGAGGGCGCTGCACTGCGCGTGGAAGTCACCCGCTCCGCCATGGCCGAGACGGGCCGCTACAAGCGCGCGCAGACCCGCGCCTGCGACAAGCCCCTGCGGCCGGCGCCGTTGCTGGCCGAGGCGCTGCGCTCGGAAGGTCTGCCTGTGCGCACTGTGACCCGATTTCCCGATGATCCCTGGCCCGATCTGATCGCCGAAGCACTCGATGGCGTCGTCGCCTTCGATGGCGGCTCGCTTGTCGTCTCGCCGACGCCGGCGATGACGCTGATCGACATCGACGGCGCCTTGCCTCCGAAAGCGCTGGCGCTGGCTGCCGTCCCGGCGATTGCCCGCGCCATCGGCCAGTTCGACCTCGCCGGTTCGATCGGCATCGACTTCCCGACTCCGGAGCGCAAGGACGATCGCCGCGCCGTCGACGAGGCGCTGGCAGAAGCGCTGGACCACTGGCCTCACCAGCGCACGGCGATGAACGGCTTCGGCTTCGTGCAGCTTGTCGCGCGGCTCGAACGGCCTTCGATCCTGCAACGGGTGCGCAGTGATCCGGCGGGGGCCGCCGCGCGCCTACTGCTGCGCCGGGCGCAGCATGTGCGCGAACCCGGCGTGCTGCTGCTCACCGCGCATCCCGCCGTGCGCGCCGCTGTTTCTGGCGCTTGGGAAAGCGAACTGGCCCGACGTACCGGGCGAACGATCCGCTGGGAAGAAAACCCCGCCCTTGAACTCATCGGCGGATTCGCGCAGGCGGTCGAGCAATGACCAAGTCCGAACGCAAATGTCCCATCTGCCGCAAGCCCCGCAAAACGGAATTCACACCGTTCTGCTCGAAACGCTGCCGCGACCGCGATCTGCTCAAGTGGCTCGACGACGGCTACGCCCTGCCCGGTCCGCCCAGCTTCGACGACAATCCACAGGAGGATTGAAATTTCCCTTCGATTAGGGGGTTGCCAAGGCGCCTGTGCTTCGCCATAGGCCCGCAACCAGCCGCTCGGCGGTCCCCACGGACCTCAGGTCGACGCGATGCCCGGGTAGCTCAGTTGGTAGAGCATGCGACTGAAAATCGCAGTGTCGGCGGTTCGACTCCGTCCCCGGGCACCATCCTTTTTCCAGGATAGTCCATAAGCAGACCAAGCGGCGCATTTGTTAGCGCGCGGGTTCACGGCTTCGATCCGGCTTCCTCGAACGTTGTTTTAGCATCCGGATTGTCAGAGCCTTCCCCCGGACCACCGATCAGGTGGCCAACCCGACAATCTTTCGGGTCGAAGGCGCCGGTGGCGTACATTGTTTTTGGTTTGCCTCCGGGTGGCGCGGCACGAAACCGTACGGTTGCTTGCATGCCTTTGCCTTCCGGCATGCTGGGGACATTGAAGTCGACGAATTCAAAGCTGCTGGTCCCCGGGGGCAAAGCGCCCGTAATGCGCAGGAGCAGGTTGCGCAGAAAAGCGGCGTCCTTCGTCCGGCAAATGTCGTCTGGTTCGGCGGCAGTGAGATCTGCCTTCTCGATCCTATAACTCGTGGGTTCGGCTACAGGTTCGCCGGAACTGCAGGCAGAGATGCCAGCGATCACTATGGCAGACCAAAGGCGCCTGCTTCGATGCATCCGGATCAATTGCCTCTCCCGTTTTGATGGGATGTACGCTGCTTTCCAGTTGGCGTCGGCCTGTGCGTTTGTCGTCTGGCCCGCGCGGCACGGTTCATTCAGGCGGCGCCTGAGCCGGTTCTTTGCCGGCCTGCCCGTCCGCATCCCCGGAATCATCGTCGGTAGGCCCGGTCTCGCTCAGGCGCTCGAGGATTTCCTGCCCGCTGGTGACCCCGGCCAATTCGCCGTCGCGGGTCAGCAGCACCGGATTGTCGGTCTGCGCGGCGATACGCATCAGCGTGCGGACCGGGGTGGTGGAGGGAACCTGCACGACTCCGTCAGGGTAGTCCTCCTGCCCTTCCGGCTCGGCGATATCGGTGACGGGCATCCATTCATCATCGAGCGCGACCCGGTCGCCTTCCAGGCGGTAGCGGCCTGCCTCGTCCAGCAGCAGCGCACCGTTTTCGGTGGAGAGGTCTTCTACCGCATGCATCACCGTATCTCCGGTCATGACATGCAGCGGGTTCATATGCTCGAGGAAGCTGGTCACATAGGGGGTCGCGGGGTTGGTCAGGATATCCTGCCGGGAACCGCTCTGGACGATCCGCCCCCCTTCCAGAAGCGTGATCTGGTCGCCGATCTTGAAAGCCTCGTCGAGGTCGTGACTGACGAACAGGATCGTCTTCTGCACCGCCCGTTGCAGGTCCAGCAGGTCGTCCTGCAGCTTGGCGCGAATGAGCGGGTCGAGCGCCGAGAACGGCTCATCCATCAGCAGGATATCGGCATCGGTGGCAAAGGCGCGCGCCAGACCGACGCGCTGCTGCATGCCGCCCGAAAGCTCGCTGGCGTAGCTGTCGCCCCAGTCGCCCAGACCGACAAGTTCAAGCTGCTCGTCCACCTTGCGGTCGACATCGGCCTTGCTTTCACCGCGCAGTTCGAGGCCCAGCCCCACGTTTTCGCGCACGGTGCGCCAGGGGAGCAATGCAAACTGCTGAAACACCATGGCGACGCGGTGGCGGCGCACGTCGCGCAGGACGGCAGGATCGCGCTCGGCCAGGTCGAGCACGCCGTCCTCGGTATGGATCAGCACCTGCCCGCGCGTCACTTCGTTGAGACCGTTGGCCGCGCGCAGCAGAGTCGACTTACCCGACCCCGAGAGGCCCATAAGCACCGAAATTTGCCCGCGCTCCACCGAGAGGCTGGCGCCGTGCACGCCCAGCACCACGTCGGTCCGGTTGCAGATCTCGCTTCGGTCGAGCCCCTGCCCGGCCAGTTCGATGGCACGGTCCAGACCGGCCTGCCGCTTGCGCCCGCGCCCCTGGCCGAAGAAGATATCGACGTCGCGGAATTCGATCGCCACGCTCATCAGACGTCTCCCTTGCTGTCGCGCCGCGTCACGCGGTCGAGAATGATCGCCAGCAGCACGATGGCGAAGCCGGCTTCGAAGCCCATGCCCACCTGCACGGTATTGAGCGCGCGCACCACCGGAACGCCGAGCCCGCCGGCGCCGACCAGCGCGGCGATGACCACCATCGACAGACTGAGCATGATGCACTGGGTAATGCCCGCCAGGATCGATTCCGCCGCCGAGGGCAGTTCGACCTTGAAGAGAAGCTGCCGCCTGGTGGCGCCGAAGGCTTCACCAGCCTCGATCAGCGGCCGCGGCACCGATGCGATGCCGAGCTGAGTCAGGCGGATCGGCGCGGGCAGCGAGAAAATGATCGTCGAGATCAGCCCCGGAACGACGCCCAGACCAAAGATCACCAGCGTCGGGATCAGATAGACGAAAGTGGGCAGCGTCTGCATGAGGTCGAGTACCGAGCGCAGGTATTCATAGGCACGTGGCCGATGTCCCGCCCAGATGCCTATAGGCACCCCGATCACAGTCGCGGTCGCCGCCGCGAAGACGACCAGCGCCAGCGTCTCGATCGTGGCCGCCCAGTACCCCTGGTTGATGATGAAAAGCAGCGCCAGCGGCACGAAGACCGTCAGCCCGACGGAGCGGCGCAGGAACCACGTCAGCACCGTGGCGAGCGCAACGAAAACCAGCGGCGGGATCGTCTGCATGCCCTTTGTCAGACCCGTCACACCGGTGCTGACCGCGCGTGAAATGATATCGAGAATTCCGCCGTTGGCCTTGGTCCACTCGACGATATCGGTCATCCACTGACCGACCGGGATCTTGTGCCGCGTTACGATGCTTCCGGTCGCAGCAGGCGCGAAGTCGTCGCTCAGGGCCTGCACCGCCGGCGCGCCGTCGATGGTGGTGACGCCGTCCAGCCATGTCTGCAGGCGCTCGGGGTGCTCCGCGAGCCAGTCTTGCGCCGTGCGTTCGGCATCGCCGTTCGCCATGACCCCGGCCATGAGCGCGTTTTCGTCATCCACGGTAAAGGCGAGGTTTTCGAGCAGCTTCCCCACGTTCGGGCATTGCTGCAGGTATCCCTTACGCACGGTCGTATAGACTTTGGCACCGCCGAAGTTCGGCCCGAAAACGTCATCTCCGCCGGAGAGATACGCCATGTTGAAGCGCGTATTCATCGGGTGCGGCTGCCAGCCGAGGAAGACGATCGGGCGCTGTTCCTTCACGGCGCGCTCGACTTGCGCCAGCATGCCCTGTTCGCTGCTTTCCACCAGCGTGAAATCGCCGAGACCGAACTCGTTCTCGGCGATCATCTTGAGCACGTGGGCATTGCCGTCGTTGCCCGGTTCGATGCCGTAGATCTTGTGATTGAGGGGCCCCGCGAACTTGGATATGTCCGCGAAGTCGGTCAGCCCCTCGTCGTGGAGATACTTCGGCACGGCGAGGGTATAACGCGCATTGCCCAGATTGATGCGCACCCGCTCGATCGAGCCGTCATCGAGATAGGGCTTGATCGCGCTGTCCTGCGCCGGGATCCAGTTGCCCAGAAAGACGTCGATATCCTTTCGTGCCATGCCGTTGAAGGTGACCGGGATCGACAGCACCCGCACTTCGGGATCGTAGCCGAGCCCGCGCAGGACACGCGCGAGCATACCAGTCGTCGCGGTCACGTCGGTCCAGCCGACATCCGCGAGGTGGACGGTCTTGCAGGATGGCGGATCGCTTGCCGCATGTGCCGGCGCCGCTCCCAGAAACAGGAGCAATGCCATCATCAAGTGCTTTGCGATCCGACCCATGGATTCCCTTTTCCGCGATTTCTGCTGGCGGGCTTGGCACCCCGAGGACTTGGTGAGGGCCCTATTGAACGAATGATCAATCAGGGTTCAAGGCCTTATTCCTTACCTCTTGCGCAATCATGAGGTTTGGGGCTAGCCGGACGCCATTACGATTGAACAGCGATTCAAAGGTGCGTCTTGACCGTAACGTCCGCTACATCGGGCCAGCCGTCAAGGCTTGACGGCCGCGGCCTCCAGCTGATCGAGATGACCATCGACAGCCTTGCCGAAGCCGGTTTTGCAGGCACAACACTGGCCGGGATCGCCGGGCGCGCGGGCGTTTCCTCCGGGCTCGTCGCGCATTACTTCAAGGACAAGAACGGCCTGCTGGAAGCCACCTTCCGCGCTCTGGCCTTCCGTCATGCCGAGGCCGTCCGCATGCGCATGCTGAATGCCGAGACGCCGCGCGAGCGGGTGCAGGCGGTGATCGACGGCAGCCTCTCGCGCGAGGAAATCGACGCCCGCACCTGCACGGCATGGCTGGCCTTCTGGGGACAGGCATTGCGGCACCCCGCCCTTTGCCGGGTCCAACGGGCCTATCAGAGCCGGATGATCTCCAACCTCACACATGCACTGCGTGCCTTCCATTCGCGCGAAGAGGCCCGCAAGACGGCAGCCGTGATCGCCGCGATGATCGACGGTGCGTGGCTACGCGGGGCGCTGTCGAATTGGGCGGAGATCGATCCGGAATCCCTGCGCGAGATGCTGACCCGTGTGGTCGACGACTCGCTCGCCCGCGGCACCGTCGCCCCGCAAAAAGCGCCTGCGCGTGTGCGTCCGGTAAACCCGGCGACGGGCGAGACCATTGCCGAAATCCCCGTGACGACCGCCCCGGAAATCGACCGCATGGTAGAGAAGGCCAAGGCGGGACAGGCCGAATGGGCGGCTCTGAGCGGCACCGAGCGCGGCCGGGTCCTGCGCCGCACCAGCGACATCCTGCGCGACCGCAACGACGCGCTTGCCGAGATCGAGACGCGCAACACCGGCAAGCCGGTGATGGAAACGAAAGCGGTCGACATCATCTCGGGCGCGGACTGTCTCGAATACTACGGCGGCGTCGCGGCCACGGTCGCGGGGCAGTTCCTCGACCTCGGCGCGGCGGCCTTCGGCTACACCCGGCGCGAGCCGCTCGGCATCTGTGCGGGCATCGGCGCGTGGAACTATCCGATGCAGATAGCCTGCTGGAAGGCCGCCCCTGCCCTCGCCTGCGGCAATGCACTGATCTTCAAGCCCGCCGAGCAGACGCCGATGACCGCCATCGAACTGGAAGCGATCTTCCGCGAGGCCGGCCTTCCCGAAGGCGTGTTCCAGGTGGCGCAAGGCTATGGCGAGACTGGCCGCGCGCTGATTTCGCATCCGGACATCGCCAAGGTCTCGCTCACCGGCTCGGTCCCCACCGGCAAGCTCGTGATGGGCGAGGCCGCGCGCGGGCTCAAGCCGACTACACTGGAACTCGGCGGCAAGTCCCCATTGATCGTGTTCGAGGATGCCGATCTCGACAATGCCGTGAGCGGCGCGATGATGGCGAACTTCTATTCGACCGGGCAGGTCTGCTCGAACGGCACGCGCGTCTTCGTTCAGCGCAGCGTGCTCAAGGCCTTCATGGACAAGCTGACCGCCCGCACTGCCAAGCTGCGGATCGGCGATCCCTTCGATCCCGAAACGCAGATCGGTCCGCTGGTGAGCGCAACGCAGCGCGATCTGGTGATGGGCCACATCGACCGGGCGAAGCGCGAAGGCGTGAAGCTGGTCATGGGCGGAAAGCGGCTGACCGGCGGGACCTACGATCACGGCTTCTATGTCGAACCGACGATCTTCCAGGCGGAAGACGACTGCGCCGCCATCGTCCGCGACGAGGTGTTCGGCCCGGTCATGCTGGTCCTGCCGTTTGACAGCGAGGACGAAGTGATCGCCCGGGCCAATGCCACCGAGTTCGGCCTGGCCGCTGGTGTCTTCACCCGCGACCTGATGCGCGCGCATGGCGTGATAGCCGCGCTGCAGGCCGGAACTTGCTGGATCAACGACTACAACGTGACCCCCATCGAGCTGCCCTTCGGCGGCTACAAGCAATCCGGTATCGGCCGCGAGAACGGGCTGGCGGCAATCGAGCACTACACCCGGATCAAGAGCGTCTATGTCGCCAAGGGGGACGTCGATGCGCCCTACTGACCGCACTGCACGCGGAGACCGGCGATGAGCGCCGCATTCGACTACGTGATCGTGGGCGCAGGATCCGCAGGCTGCGTACTGGCCGACCGCCTGAGTGCAGATGGAAAGACCAGCGTGCTGGTGCTGGAGTTCGGCGGGTCTGACCGCTCGGTCTTCATCCAGATGCCGAGCGCGCTCTCGATCCCGATGAACAGCGCGAAGTACGACTGGCGCTATTATTCCGAGCCCGAAGAGCATCTGGGCGGGCGCCGCATGCACACGCCGCGCGGCAAGGTGCTGGGCGGCTCCTCTTCTATCAACGGCATGGTCTATGTCCGCGGCAATCCGATGGACTTCGAAGGCTGGCAGAAACAGGGCGCGGCGGGCTGGGACTATGCGCATGTCCTCCCCTACTTCCGCCGGGCCGAAACGCGCGCCGAGGGCGGCGATGCCTATCGCGGCGACGAGGGCCCGCTGCATACGCAGTATGGCCGGCTGAAGAACCCGCTCTACTGGGCCTTCGTCGAGGCCGCGCGTCAAGCCGGCTACCCCGTGACCGACGACTACAACGCCGCGCAGCAGGAAGGCTTCGGCCGGATGGACATGACCGTCCACAAGGGCCGCCGATGGAGCACCGCCAACGCCTATCTCAAGCCGGCGATGAAGCGCCCCAACCTCAAGGTGGAAACGCACGCGCTGGCCGAGCGCATTCTCTTCGAAGGCCGCCGCGCCGTCGGGGTGCGCTACGACCGGGGCGGCAAGCGGCATGAAGTGCGGGCACGCCGCGAAGTGATCGTCGCGAGCGGACCGATCAATTCTCCCGCGCTGCTCAAGCGCTCGGGCCTCGGCCCGGCTGCCGAACTGCAGGCCCACGGGATCGAGGTACTGCACGACCTGCCCGGCGTGGGCGAGAATCTGCAGGACCACCTCGAGTTCTATCTGCAGATGGAATGCCCGCAGCCGATCACGCTCTATTCGGCGATGAACCCGCTCGCCAAGGCGCTCATCGGCGCGCGCTGGCTGGCCTTCAGGGACGGGCTCGGCGCCACCAACCACTTCGAGAGCTGCGGCTTCATCCGCTCGCGCGCCGGAGTGCCCTACCCCGACATCCAGTACCATTTCCTGCCGCTCGCGGTCGCCTACGACGGATCGAGCATGGCCGATCGGCATGGCTATCAGGCGCATGTCGGCCCCATGCGCTCCAAAAGCCGGGGCAATGTCACCCTGCGCTCGGCCGATCCGCACGAAGCGCCCGCGATCCGCTTCAACTACATGAGCCATCCCGACGACTGGGCTGAAATGCGCGCCTGCGTGCGCCTGACCCGCGAGATCTTCGCGCAGGATGCGCTCAAGCCGTACACCGGCAAGGAGATCCAACCGGGCGCCGATGTCGTGACCGACGAACAGATCGACACCTTCCTCGCGCGGAAGGTGGAGAGTGCCTACCACCCCTCGTGCACCTGCAGGATGGGTGCAAACGGCGACCCGATGGCCGTGCTCGACCCCGAACTGCGGGTGCGCGGGCTTGAAGGTCTGCGCGTCGTCGACAGCTCGGCCATGCCCGCCATCACCACCGGCAACCTGAACGCGCCGACCATCATGCTCGCCGAGAAAGGTGCCGATCACATTCTGGGACGCGGCATGCTGTCGCCTTCCGACCTGCCGTTCGTCCGCGCGGAGAACTGGCAGAGCGAACAACGCTGAAGCCCTTGCGGGTCGCCGATGCGCACCCTGTGCGCATCGCCTCAAGGCCACAGCCGCGGGCGCCCCGGGCACTTGTTGCCCGGGGCGTTTTTCGTAGCCGATGGACCGCAACTGGCGGTTGTGCGAGGGTAATTGATAATTGGTCGCAAAATGTCGCAAGTGCGAAATGCACGCTTGCAGACAGGGCAAAATCTATCAATAGAGCCCGCACGTCTTCAAAAAGGTGTACTAATTGGTTTACCTCTTGCCCCCAAAGCTTCCCCTGGTGAAGCACGCAAGTCTGACGCTCGGCCTGCTGGCCCTGACGGCTCTTGGCGGTTGCTCGAACGAGCCCCAGGGCGCTGGCGGACGCCCGACGGCAACCGTCGGCTACATCGTCGCAACACCCAGCACAGTGCCGCTTCCCGCCACGCTGAGCGGGCGAACGGTAGCCTATGAGACATCGCAGGTACGCCCGCAGGTAACGGGGGTAATCCGCAAGCGGTACTTTACGCAGGGCAGCTATGTGCGTGCCGGCCAGCCGCTGTTCCAGATCGACCCCAGCCTTTACGAAGCAGCTGTCAATCAGGCCAGGGCCAACCTCGCCAGCGCCAGGGCCACCGCCGATGCTGCAAGCGCGAAGGCAGAGCGCTTCAAGCCGCTCGCCGAAATGGAAGCCATTGCCAAGCAGGACTATACCGACGCTCTGGCCGAGGCCCGTGTCGCCAAGGCCACCGTGCAGCAAATGGCCGCGACGCTCGACACGGCGAAGATCAATCTGCGCTTCACGACCGTGCCCGCACCGATCAGCGGCCGCATCGGTCGCTCGCTGGCGACCGTAGGCGCGCTGGCGAGCGCGAGCCAGGCTGACCCGCTGGCGCTGATCCAGCGCACCGATCCGATCTATGTCGACATGCAGCAGTCCGCTGCCGAGCTGACGTCGCTGCGCCGCAAGCTGGCGGCCGGTGGCGTGAAGCCCGGCGACACGACCGTGCACCTCAAGATGGACGACGGCTCGCAATACGAACTGCCCGGCACCGTAGAGTTCTCCGAAGTCACGGTAGACCAAGACACCGGCACGGTGACACTGCGCGCCCGCTTCCCCAACCCCGACGGACTGCTGCTCCCCGGCATGTTCGTGACCGCGGTGTTCGATCAGGCGACCGATCCCAACGCCATTCTCGTTCCGCCCACGTCCGTCCAGCGCGACTTCGACGGCAGCGCCTATGTCATGGTCGTCGACAAGGACAACAAAGCGGCGCGCCGCAAGGTCACGGCCGACCGGACCTATGAAGACAGTTCCGTCGTCACGGCGGGTCTTAAGAAGGGCGACAAGGTCATCGTACAGGGCCTGAACGGGCTGCGTCAGGGCACCGAGGTGAAGCCGACGCCGGCCTCGACCCCGCAGAAGATCGCGCCGCCGCAGGCTGCCGGCTCCGGCAAGGGCGCCTGAGCCCGGCATGTCGCGTATCTTCATCGATCGGCCCATCTTCGCATGGGTCCTTGCCATCGTCGTGATGCTCGCCGGTATCGGTGCGCTCGAGTTCCTGCCGAACGAGCAGTACCCGGACATTGCCCCCACGCAGGTCAATATCCGCGCGACCTATCCCGGCGCCTCGGCCGAAACGATCGAAAACAGCGTCACCCAGATCATCGAGCAGCAGCTTACCGGCATCGACGGTCTGCTCTACTTCAGCTCGCAGTCGACCAACCGTGGCCAGGCGACGATCAGCGCGGTCTTCACCAAGGGCACCGATCCGGACATCGCGCAAGTGCAGGTCCAGAACAAGGTGCAGTCGGCGATCTCGCGCCTGCCGCAGTCGGTGCAGAACCAGGGCGTGCGCGTCACCAAATCGAACCCCGACCAGCTTCTGCTCGTCGCGGTCTACGACGGCACGGATACACGATCGAACCAGGACGTTTCGGACTACCTGAGCTCGAACATCCAGGACCCGCTCTCGCGCGTCGAGGGCGTAGGCGAAGTCAACGTGTTCGGCGCGCCGCACGCGATGCGTATCTGGCTCAACCCGAACAAGCTGGCCGCCGTGGCACTGATGCCGAGCGACGTGATCTCAGCCATTCAGGCCCAGAACACCGAAGTCGCCGCCGGCGAATTGGGCGGCCTGCCCGCTCCCGGAGACCAGCCGATCAACGCCATCGTCACCGCCGGGTCACGCATGCAGACGGCCGACGAGTTCCGCAGCATCGTGCTCAAGACCAACTCGGACGGATCGGTGGTGACTGTCGGCGATGTCGCCAGAGTCGAGATCGGCGCCGAGAACTACAGCGCCATCAGCCGCTTCAATGGCCACCCAGGGGCCGGCGTCTCGGTTTCGCTCTCTCCCGGCGCCGACGCCCTGGCGACGGCCGAGGCGGTCAAGGCCAAGATGGAGGAACTCTCCACCACCATGCCGGACGGGCTCGAATTCACCTACGGCAGCGACTCCACCGATTTCATCAAGCTCTCGGTTTCCGAAGTCGAAAAGGCGCTGTTCGAGGCCATCGTCCTGGTCGTGATCGTGATGTTTGTCTTCCTGCAGAGCTGGCGGGCAACGCTGATCCCGGCCATCGCGGTTCCGGTCGTGCTGCTGGGTACGTTCGCCATCCTCTATGTCATGGGATTCTCGGTCAACACGCTGACGCTGTTCGGACTGGTGCTGGCCATCGGCCTGCTGGTCGACGATGCCATCGTGGTCGTCGAAAACGTGGAGCGCCTGCTGGAAGAGAACCCCGGCATGTCGGCGCGCGAAGCAACGATCAAGTCGATGGAGGAAATCCAGGTCGCACTGATCGCGATCGCACTTGTGCTCTCGGCCGTGTTCCTGCCGATGGCATTCTTCGGCGGATCGACGGGCGTGATCTACCGCCAGTTCTCGCTGACGATCATCTCGGCGATGGTCCTTTCGGTGCTGGTCGCGCTGATCCTTAGCCCCGCCCTCACCGCTTCGCTGCTCAAGCCCAAGACGCCGGATGAAGAGAAGGTGCCGTCCTTCCTCGAACGCCGCCTGCCATGGCTCGCGCGCGGGTGGGAGAAGTTTCACACCGGCTTCAACAGCACATTCGAACGCGGCACGGGTGCCTATGTGCGCGGGATCGAACATATCGTTGCGCGCAAATGGCGCTGGCTCGGTATCTTCGCGGTGATCTGCGCGGGCACACTCTACCTGTTCGAGCGCCTGCCCACCGGCTTCCTGCCCAACGAGGACCAGGGGCTGGTCATGGTGCAATGGCGCCTGCCTGCAGGCACCCCGCGTGAGCAGACCGAGGAAGTGCAGCAAGAGATCGAGAAGTATTTCGTGAACCACGAGAAGGACAACGTCTCGGGCATGTTCACGATCTCTGGCGCGGGCTTCGGCGCCAGCGGCCAGAACACCGGCCAGGCCTTCATCCGGCTCAAGGACTGGGAAGAGCGTACCGATCCGGGCGATTCCGCCGACGCCATCGTGCAACGCGCCATGGGGGCCTTCCAGAACTTCCGCAACGCGCAGGTCTTCGCCCTCGTCCCCGGCGCGATCCGCGGTCTGGGCACATCGTCCGGCTTCGAAATGCAGCTCCAGAACCGCACCGGCATGAGCCGCGAAGAGTTCGAGGAAGCGCGCGACAAGCTGCTCGCGCAGGCCATGCAGAGCGATCAGCTTACCGGCGTGCGCCTGAGCGACCTTCCCGATGTATCGACCCTCAAGATCGATACCGACACCCGTGCGCTCACCGCCTTCGGCCTTCGCGCCAGTGACGTGAATGCCACGCTGTCGACCGCGTGGGGCGGCACTTACGTCAACGACTTCATCGACAAGGGGCGCGTGAAGCGCGTCTATGTACAGGGCGACGCACCGTTCCGCGCCAAGCCGGAAGACCTGTCGCAGTGGTTCGTGCGCGGCACCGGCGGACAGATGGCCCCCTTCTCCGCCTTCTCGAACGTAAGCTGGTCGACCGCGCCCAGCTCGACCTCGCGCTTCAACGCGCTTCCCGCCTACGAATTCTCGGGCAGCGCGGCGCCGGGCGTCAGCTCGGGCACCGCCATGAACGTGATGGAGGATCTGGCCACCCAGATTCCGGGCGTCAGCGTCGCCTGGTCGGGTTCCTCCTATCAGGAGCGGCTCTCGTCCGGGCAAGCACCGGCGCTCTATGCGCTCTCGCTGCTCGTCGTGTTCCTCTGCCTCGCCGCGCTTTACGAGAGCTGGTCGATCCCGATCGCGGTCATCCTCGTGATCCCGCTCGGCCTGCTCGGCGCCATCGCATTCGTGACGCTGCGCGGGCTGCAGAACGACGTCTATCTGCAGATCGGCCTGCTCACCACGATGGGCCTCGCCGCCAAGAACGCGATCCTGATGATCGAATTCGCCGAGCAGGCAGAACGGCAAGGCAAGCGCGTGATCGACGCCGCGCTTGAAGCCGCACGCATCCGTCTGCGCCCGATCCTGATGACCAGCTTCGCTTTCATCTTCGGCGTGTTGCCGCTGGCGCTTGCCACCGGCGCGGGTGCCAACAGCCGTATCGCCATCGGCACCGCCGTGGCTGGCGGCATGCTGACCGCAACGGTGCTCGCGATCTTCTACATCCCGCTGTTCTTCGTGCTCGTCCGGCGTAGCGTGCGCGACGGTGTCGCCGCTGCAAAGCAGCGTCTGCGCGACCGCAGCCAGGCTTCGGGAGACGCGGCATGAGGCAGAAGATGATCCTGCGACTGACGGCGGGCCTGCTTCCCGCCATCGCCCTCGGCGCCTGCTCGATGGCACCGAAGTACATGGCTCCTGCCCCGCCGGTCCCCGCGTCCTGGCCCGTGGGCGATACTTATTCGGCGCAAAGCGAAGCGGCCCTTCCGCAAGTCTCCTATACCGAGATCTTCCGCGATCCCCGACTGCAGGCGCTGGTCCAACAGGCGCTCGTCAACAACCGCGACATTCGCACCGCTGCCGCCAATGTCGCAGCAGCGCGCGCGCAGATCCGCGTCGTGCGGTCCAACCAGTTCCCCGCCGTCGATGTCACCGCGTCCGAGACCCGCATGGACCGGGGCGGCGGCGCTGTCGCTTTCGGCAACCTGTGGACCTCGCAGGTGCAGGCGGGCGTTTCCAGCTTCGAGCTCGACCTGTTCGGCAAGCTGGCCAACGCCACGGCCGCCCAGCGCGACCGGGCCCTGTCCACCGAAGCGGCAGCGCGCACGGTGCGCCTTGGCCTCGTTGCCGATCTGGCGCTGGCCTGGGCGACTTATGCTGCCGACAAGGACCTGCTGGCGATTGCCGAGTCCACCGTCGCCAATGCGCAGGACAGCGTTCGTCTCACTGAGGCCCGCCTGAAGGGAGGGATCGCGCCGCGCAGCGACGTGAGCCAGGCCCGGCAGATCCTCGAAACGGCAAACGGCGACGTCGCCGCGCAGAAGACGGCACTGGCGCAGGACGTGAATGCGATCCGGTTGCTGGTGGGCGCCGAATTCGACCGTGCGCTGCTGCCTGAGGGCATCCAGCAGGTGAACGACGGATTGGCGGCACTACCGGCAGGCACCAGCTCGAACGTTCTGCTGCGGCGGCCCGATGTGGTGTCTGCGGAATACGACCTTCGCGCCGCGAATGCGGATATCGGGGTCGCGCGGGCGGAGCTGTTCCCGTCGATCTCGCTGACCGGACTGCTCGGTTTTGCCAGCGATTCCCTGTCGTCTCTGTTCGACAGCGCTTCCTTCTCGAACACCCTCGGCGCCGATGCGAGCTGGTCGATCTTCAACGCGGGCGGCCGTTCCGCCAATGTGAACGTGGCGAAGGCGCAGCGCGATGCGGCACTCGCGACCTACGAAAAGGCGATCCAGACCGCCTTTCGCGAAGTCTCCGACGCGCTGGCCGATCAGGGCACGCTTGCCGAGCGGCTACGCGCGGCCAAGGCCAATACCGATGCCGCGCAAGACACCGCCCGCCTGACCGAGGCGACCTACAAGCAGGGTATCGCCAGCTCGCTCGACAATCTCGACGCGCAGCGCAGCCTCTACACCGCACGCCGCAGCGAAGTGGCTGTGCGCCTGCAGGCCGCCGCCAATCGCATCACGCTCTATCGTGTGCTCGGCGGCGACCAGGCCACGCCAGCTGAGGGCACCGCGGCTCAGGAATAGAGCGGAATGATCTGCCCGAGCTCCACGGTCGTGCGGATGCCGGGCTCGGCTGCGCAGACCGCCGGGATCGCGTTGATCGGACGGTGCGCGGTCAGGCCCGGCGTGTAGGCGGCATAGTCTTCTTCGGAGACCGGGAAGGTAATGTCGACCTTCACCGGCGTGTCGCCTTCGGTGGTGATGCGCCACCCGGATTCGCGCAGGTCCCATTCGTGCTCGATCTCGGTGGTGACGTACCAGTTGGCCCGGAAGCGCAGCACCGGCCGGCCCTTGTGCTTGCAGGTGATCGTCGTGCGCATGGCGCCGACCGTGCCCGCAGGAACCTTGCCCGCCGCGATATGGAGATCGCCCGTCGTCGCCGAGAGTTCACCGAACGCCTCGATCTCGTCCGCAGGCAGACCGATGGCTTCGGCCACCTGCGACAGCGAGCTGCCGAAATCGCCCTTGAGATGCTCGGCGCGGCGCTGGTCGAACGGAGCCATCGGCGCGGCAAAGCCCATGATCTGGAAGAGCATGTCGGGCGAGTTGCGGCTCGAGACGTCGGCATATTCGTCGATCGTCAGCAACCCGTGTTCACGCTGCAGCGACAGCAGCGGAATCGCCAGAGCCTCGGTCACGAAGCCCGGGCTGGATCCGGTGGAATAGATCGAGGTGCCCCCCTTGGCGCAGGCCTCCTCGATCCGGGCGCGCTTGGCCGCGTCCATCATCGGCGGATAGTGGAAGTCGCCGCGGGTCGTGACGACGTTCTTGCCCGAAGCCAGCAGCGCGCAGAGCGCGTCGTAGTCGGTGCCCTGCGGCATGAAGAGCACGCAGTCGGCATCGAGCGCGACGATCTCGTCGACCGAATTGGTCGCCTTGATGCCGGTCTCGGCCAGGCCGCACAGCTCGCCGGCGTCCTTGCCGACTTTGTCGGGCGAACTGACCCACAGACCGGCCAGTTCCATGCGCGGGTGTTCGATCACCATGCGCAGCGCGCGGCTTCCGACATTGCCCGTGGCCCACTGCACGACGCGCCAGGTCTTGCCTTCCGGCATCATAGTCTCTCCCATCAATTGAACGCTTAGCGCCGCCCCGGAACATTCCGGAGCGGCGCCGCCGTGATCGCATTAGGTCAGCAGGCAGGCAAACGGGCAATCCCCGCGTGGGAACGCCTGCCCGCCATTCGCATCAGTAGTTGAGGCCGATCTCGACGCCATATGTCACCGGCTTCGACCAGTTCGAACCGATACCGAAGTTCGAGTACTGCACCTGGGTGAGGTAGCGGCTGTTGGTCACGTTGTTGCCGTAGGCCGCGAGGTACCAGTTCTCGCTCGGCGCGGTCCACTGCGCGCGCAGCGAGAGGGTCTCATAGCCACCCTGCTTGAACTGGATGCCCGAAGGCCCGAAGTGGAAGCTGGACGAATACGAGAGGTTGCCCGAGAGCGCGAGTTCGCCCCCGCCGACTTCGGTCGCGTAACGCGCAGCGAGGAACCCGGTGAATTCGGGCGTGCGCTGCATGGTGACATTGTTCAGATCCTGGCCCGTCACAAGAAAGGTCACACCGTTGGGCGCGCAGTTGGCGAGGAAGAACTCCGTCCCGAAGTCCGAACATGCCGTGTAAATCGGCGCGTTATTGAAGTCCTTGTAGCGAGCATGGACCCACGAGGCACCTGCCGACAGTTCCAGCCCCTCTGCCGGCTTGAAGCGCGCCGAGCCTTCAAGACCGTAGATCTCGGACTTGGCCGCATTGACGATACGCGCGGTACCCGCCTCGTAGATCGAGACCTGCAGGTCCTTGTAGTCGTAGTAGAAGGCGGCCGCTTCCAGCGAGAGACCGTAGGTTTCGTACTTCGCGCCGACTTCGAAGGCATTGATCGTTTCGGGCTTCACGCGAGTACATTCGTAAGGGGCATTCTGGCACGAGCCGCCCACGTCGATGATCGCAGCCTTGTAGCCCTTGGTATAGGACGCATAGATGCTGGTCTGGTCGGTCGGCTTGTAGCGGATGACCACACGCGGCGTGACGCGACCGCCCTTGGCGTAGTCGACCGCCGAGGGATCGCAATCCTTGATGTAGATGCGGCCATCGGTGGAGTTGCAGGTCGACCCATCCGGCAGCGTGATGGTCGTCGGCGCCAGGAACCGCGTGTTGAAGTACGCGTCGTCCACCGAGTCCTTCGAGTAGCGCAGACCGCCGGTCACGAAGAGCCGCGGCGTGACCTCGTAGGTCGCATCGATGAAGGCGGCATAGCTCTTCACCGTGGTGCTCGATCCACCGAGGCGGATGCGCGAACCGGGGGTCGTGTCGATCAGCGTGATGTACTGGTCGGTGTTCTGGAAATAGAACAGACCTGCCGTCCACTGCAGTGGCGTTCCGGCCTTGGAGGTCAGGAGGAATTCCTGGCTCCAGGTCTCGTTGTTGTTGGGCAGGCCCAGCTGGAAGATATCCATGCCGGAATAGTCGAGCTCAAGCGAGGAATCGACCTTCTCGTTGCGGTACTGCGAGTAGGAGGTGAGATCGGCAAAGCCCAGATCGGCCTTGATAGTGCCCTGCAAGACGTCGGAGTTCGAACGGAAGAACTCCGGCTGCGAGCCCGATGCGATCTTGTTCTTGGCCGTCGTGAAGGTGCCGGGTACGCCACCGAACGGGGCACCGAGGCCGAACTCGTCGCTGTAGTAGGACGAGGTCAGCAGCGGCGAGGGATCGTCGACATTGCCATGCTTGTAGCGCAGAAGGACTTCCACATTGTCCGAAAGCTCCGCCTTCAGGCCGAGACGCACCGACCAGTTCTCGTAGTCGCCGACACGCTTGTTGTTGTTCGAGATGTCGTGCTGCCAACCGTCGCCACGGCGGTACTGGCTCTCGACGCTCAATGCGACACGGTCGGAGATGACGAAGTTCGAGAACTGCTCGGCCTTGAACTCGTTGTAGCGGCCATAGCTGACACGCCCCTGGAACGAGTTCTCGAGCATCGAGGGCTCGCGGGTCGAGACCAGGATGGCGCCGCCAGTGGTGTTGCGGCCGAATAGCGTGCCCTGCGGCCCCTTCAGCACCTGAATGCTCTCGACGCTGATCAGGTCGAAGTCGGCGGCCAGCGGGTTTGGCGAATAGAAGCCGTCGACATAAATGCCGACGTTGCCGCCGCCGCCCGAGGTGGCCACCGCCGTGCCGATGCCGCGAATGGTCGGCTGGAAGAAACCGCCAGCGAAGTCGAAGCGCAGAGCCGGCGTAACCTTGCCGATGTCGGCCAGCTGTTCGACGCTCGCAGTCCTCAGCGCATCGCTGCTCAGGTTGGTGATCGAAATCGGCACGTCGACCTGCGCTTCCGCACGGCGCTGCGCGGTCACGATAATGACGCCGCTGTTCGATGCGCTATCGTCGCTGTCCTGTGCGAAAGCTTGCGTCGGCGTCAGTACAGCCAGTCCAAGCAGGCCAAAAATGGACGCAGATGTCCTTCCCATCATCGTAGTATCCCTCCCAAGATATTCTTGGAAACAGACCTAATCGGAAGGCTGACACATTTCCAGAGAAAACCTGGACAGGTGTCAAAATATTCGCATCTGCGCCATTGTTGCAACAGAGGTCACCGACGCAGCGCCGCACCCTCGTCAGGGCGTAATGAAACCGATCGTTTCCTGCTTCGGATCGTAGGAATCGGCCTTCCAGCGCACGGAACCGAACGGCCGCTCAAGGCGCCGCCGCACGCGGCTCTTGCTGCCGGAGCGGTTGAAGCCGTCAGCCTCTTCCTGAATCGCGAAGTCGGCCTGGGTATAGCGATCGCGCATGCGCAGGTAATCGCCCCAGGTGGGGCAGTGGTAGCGCTCGGTCCACAAGGCGGGATCGGCAATGTCGCGGGCAATGGACCATTGAAAGGCGCCGATGCGCTTACGCATCCCCTGCATCTTCATCATCACGCCATAGAAGTCGCGCGCACGATCGGGGTCGACGTCGTAGTCCACCTCGACCACGACCGGCCCGGACCGCATGGTCAGGCCCAGGCTGACCTCGGGCTCGTACCCGATCTCGATGGAATCGTTGTCGAACGTCTGGTCCTTGCCGATCGGCAGAATGAAGCCGAGCAGCGAGGATGCGGCGACGGCAATGCCCGACGCGATCACCGCCACGGCAACGCTGTACTCGCCCGCCACAACGCCCCAGCCCCAGGCTCCGATGCCGATACCCGCGGTAATCGCCGAGGAAAACAGCGAGAGCGCCCGCGCCGTCACCCAGCGCGGCGCGGAAAGCTGGACGGTCACGTTGAGCATGGCGATGGTCAGGATGTTGCCTGCCCCGACCACCAGAAAGGCCGCGCACGTGAGCACCAGCGAGTGGCTGAAGCCAATCGCGACGAGTGCGACGCCCGACGCGATCGCGAAGACCCGCACCGCCCACTCGGTCGAGATGCGCTCGCGGATTGCACTCACGAACAGCGCCCCGGTCACGGCGCCGACCCCCTGCGCACCCAGCAGGATGCCGAAGGTCGCGGCATCGCCGTCAAGCAGGTCCTTGGCGATCAGCGGCGCCAGAGCCGATGCCGTCGCGGTCGAAAGACCGAAAACCAGCACGCGCATAAGGGCGGTGCGGATCGCGGGGGCGTGAAGCGCGTAGCGGGCACCGCCGATAATCGCACGGTCGATGCGTTCGGGCGGCAGGCGCGACGGAATGTGCTTGCGCCGCCAGAGGAAGAAGGCCGTCAGCAGGGGCAGATAGAGCACCGCCGTCATGCCGAAGACGGCTTTGGCGCCGTATATCACCACGATCAGACCGCCGAGCGCGGGCCCGAAGCTGCGCGCCACGTTGTAGCTGATCGTGCCGAGCGCGACCGCCGCGGGCAAGTGCGCGCGCGAGACCTGCTCGGGGATCGAGGCCTGCCAGGACGGCGAGAACAGGGCGACACCGCCGCCGATCAGCACGCAAAAGCCCAGCAGCAGCCAGGGCGTGACCAGATCGAAGTGCGAGATCATCGCCAGTATGGCCGCGCACACGGCACTGAAACCCAGCCCAGTCATGGCGATCCGACGCCGGTCGAACATGTCCGCGATGGCACCTGCAGGCAGGGTGACCAGCATCAACGGCACCATCATCGCCGTCTGCACCAGCGCCACCATGCTGGGCTCGTCGGACAGGCGGGTCATTTCCCAAGCCGCGCCCACGCCGAGGAAAAGCTGCCCGAAATTGGAAAAGAGACTGGCCGACCAGATCCGGCGGAAGACCGGCTCCTTCAGAGGCGCGAAGGCGCCTCCGGCATCGTTCCTGTCGGCGTGTTCACTGCCGGCCATCGCTTCGTATTCCCCTGCGCCTGTTATTTGAATTCGGTCTTGCCGCACGCACGGCATGCGTCAAGCTGGCGCATCGCTAAGACGATCGATTGACGCAATCTGTTCCCATCCCAATATACTAACCTGTGAAAGCAATCGCCTCCGCGATAGGGCGGCGGCCACCGATTGCATTTCCCCAGACGCCCACGCATGACCCCGGAAACGGCGCCGCGCGCGCACCGGAATTTGAGGAGACCAATCGTGACCGAAGCCTATATCATCGACGCTGTCCGGACCCCGCGCGGTATCGGCAAGATGGGCAAGGGCGCGCTCTCGGAAATGCACCCGGAACACCTGTCCGCAGCGGTGCTCTCGGCCCTCAAGGAACGCAACAATCTCGACACTGCAGACGTCGACGACGTGATCTGGGGCGTGTCCGCCGCGCTCGGCCTGCAGGCCGGCGACATCGGCCGCATGGCGGCGCTCGATGCCGGTTACGACGTCAAGGCCGGCGGCGTGACGCTGAACCGCTTCTGCGGCTCGAGCATCACCTCGACCAGCCTCGCTTCGGCGATGATCATGTCGGGCATGTCCGACCTGATGGTATCGGGCGGCATGGACATGCTGTCCTACGCCAACGCCTACGGCATGAAGATGCGCGAAGCCGGTCTCGGCAGCGCCGGCATGGGTGCCGGCAACCCTCGCCTGCAGGCCAAGCATCCGCAGTCGAACCAGGGCGTGTGCGCAGACGCGATCGCTGCGATGGAAGGCATCACCCGCGAGGAACTCGAAGCCTGGGGCGCCGAAAGCCAGCGCCGCGCCGACGTGGCGATCAAGGAAGGCCGCTTCGACAAGTCCACCATCACGGTGAAGGACGACGAGGGCAACGTGATCCTCGATCACGAGGAATACCCGCGTCCGGAAACGACCACGGAAAGCCTCGCCCAGCTCAAGCCGGCGTTCGAAATGTTCTACAACATGCCCTCGGTCAAAGGCGGCAAGACCTATGTCGAGCTTATCAACCAGGTCTATCCCGACGTCGAGATCAAGCCGATCCACCACGTCGGCATTTCCTCGGGCGTTGTCGACGGCGCGTCGGCGATCCTGCTCGCTTCGAAGGACTATGCCGAGAAGCACGGCCTCAAGCCGCGTGCCCGCATCGTTGCCATGGCCGAGATCGGCGACTGCCCGACGCTGATGCTCAACGGTCCGGTCCCGGCCGCCAAGAAGGTGCTCGAAAAGGCCGGCCTGACCAAGGACGATATCGACGTCTGGGAAATCAACGAGGCGTTCGCCGTCGTCGTCGAGAAGTTCATCCGCGACCTCGACCTCGATCGCGCCAAGGTAAACCCCAACGGCGGCTCGATCGCTCTTGGGCACCCCATTGCCGGCACCGGCGCCATGCTGATAGGTACGGCTCTGGACGAACTGGAGCGTACGGGTGGCCGCTATGGCCTGATCACCATGTGCGCCGCCGGCGGCATGGCGCCCGCCATCATCATCGAGCGCGTCTGAACGATAGCTAAGCAGGAGCAGCGCGTGGCGACCGACGCAGAAAACAAGACGACCGAAGGATGCAAGAAGGATCCTTTCGACGTCCGTGCCGAAAGCCCCAAGCGGCAGGTCGGCCTGCGGATGACCGTCATCTCGCGGTTGCAGCGCAACAACTTCGACCGCAAGGTGACTACGCTCGGCGTCACCCGTTCACAGTGGGCGATGATCGCGATCGTCGCCCGCTATCCGGGTTCCACGCAGCGCACGATCGCCGAATACCTCGAGATGTCCGAAGCCTCGGCAGGTCGCCTGATCGACCGGCTGTGCGCTGACGGCCTGCTCGAACGCCGCGACCGGCGCGACGACCGCCGTGCGCGGGCCGTCTATCTGACCGATAAGGCGGGCCCCTTGCTCGAAAAGCTCGGCGCGATTGCCTCGGAAAGCGAACAGCGCATGTTCGCCGGCTTCTCGGACGAGGAAATCGAGAAGCTGCTGAGCTTCATGGAACGTATCTACGAGAACGTCAGCCGCGGCTAAGCCTTCGGGCTTCGCTGCGGCGGAACGCGATCTCGCCAACAGACCACGCACAAAGAGAAAGGGCGGCACCTCGCGGCACCGCCCTTCCTTCTTGAGAGCTCGTTTCGCGCTTACTTGGCGCGAGCGATTTCCTTCTTCGAAAGCGAGGTCACGACCTTGCCTTCGACTTCGCTGACAGTCGAAACCGGAACGGTGACCAGACGACCGTTCATGATGACCTGCGGGTTGCCTTCGGCGTTCACGCGGTAGATCGGCGCAATGCGGTAGCCATTCGAAGCGTACAGCATCATGCCAGCGTTGAGTTCAACCGGAGCAGCAGCTTCTTCGGTGACTTCACGGACAGCCTGGGTCGTCTCGGCGAACACGGTGGTCGGCACAACGGCCAGGGTCGCGACAGTGGCAAGGGCGGCGAGAGGGGCAAACTTGATCATGTGTAACTCCAGAATGCGGAATGTGGTTTTCTTAACTTACTAACCTAGGTTAGGAGTTCTCTTCGGAAAAGTCAATTGCAAATGACGCAAGTGCAAACTCGATTTCCTCAACTTTCATTAACTAATTGTTTTAAATACCCTAAATTCCACGCTGCATCGCACAATTATCTTGTTGCAGCGCCGAATCACCCTTCGGATAATCGTCTGCACGATGGGCTATGAGGTTGATCCGCCAATGGATTACGCGCAAACCGGGGCGAACTCGAAAATGCCCTGAAAGCGGGTTTCGAGAGCCGCTGATTTGCAAGAACACAACAGGGACTGGCAGCAGATGTCGACAAAGGTCATGGAGGGCGTGCGCGTCCTGGAAGTAGCGCAGTTCACTTTCACTCCGGCCGCCGGCGCGATCCTCGCGGACTGGGGCGCGGACGTGATCAAGATCGAACACCCGGTGCGCGGCGACACGCAGCGTGGCTTCCTCAATATGGGCGGCGTGACGCTCGACCCGCAGCGCCACACGCTGTTCGAACACCCCAACCGCGGCAAGCGCTCCGTCGGCATCGATCTGTCGACCCCGGAAGGCCAGGAAGTTCTCTACGAACTCGCCAAGCAGTGCGATGTCTTCCTGACCAACTACCTTCCGCAGGTGCGCCAGAAGAACAAGTTCGACGTCGAGCACATCCGCGCCGTCAATCCGAACATTATCTATGCGCGTGGCTCGGCGCTCGGCAACAAGGGCCCCGAACGGCTCGTCGGCGGCTTCGACGGAACCTGTTTCTGGTCGCGCAGCGGCGTCGCCTATTCGATGACGCCGGAAGAACTGCCGGGCCCGCTCTCGCAGGGCATTCCCGCTTTCGGTGATTCCATCGGCGGTATGTTCATCGCGGGCGGCATTTCCGCAGCACTTTATCACCGCGAAAAGACCGGTGAAACTTCCGAATTAGACGTCTCGCTGCTCAGCACGGCCGCCTGGGCGTCGGGTGCCCTGATCGCGCAGGTGGCCGAAACCGGCATTCTCACCCGCAACCCGATGCCCGGTTCGGGCGGCGCGGCGCGTAATCCCTTCATGGGCAACTACCAGACTTCGGATGGCGGCACGATCAACCTGTGCACGATTTCTCCCACGGGCCACATCAAGAGCCTGTTCGAGCATGTTGGTGTTCCCGAAGCGGCAGACGATCCACGCTTCTCCGAACCGCGCGCCCTGTTCGAGAATGCCGGAGCCGCCAGCGACATCCTGGTAAAGGCTTTCGCGGCCCAGCCGTTCGAATACTGGCGCCAGCACCTCAAGACGTTCTCCGGCCAGTGGGCACCGATCCAGAGCTTTGCCGACCTGCTTACAGACGAGCAGGCCCTCGCCAACGACATGATCGTCGAAGTCGAGGCGGCTGACGGCGGCGATCCGCTCAAGCTGGTGCGCGGCCCCGTGCAGTGGAATGGCGAACCGGTCGAGACCACCCGCTCGCCGCAGGCGTCCGAACACACCGAGATCGTGCTCATGGAAATGGGCGTCGAGTGGGACAAGATCGAGGAATGGAAGGCCAAGGGTGCGATCGCCTGATCGCGGTCCCTGCCCTCACTTAAGCGTACAAGAGGATAGACCGGCATGAAGCAGGTGATGAAGGGCGTAAGAGTGCTGGAAGTGGCACAGTTCGTCTTCGTCCCTGCTGCCGGTGCCGTGCTGGCCGACTGGGGCGCAGACGTCATCAAGGTCGAGCATCCCGTGCGCGGCGATGCGCAGCGCGGCATGCTTTCGATCGCCGGCGCCAAGCTCGACCCGGTCGTCAATCCGATGATCGAGCACCCCAACCGGGGCAAGCGCTCCATCGGCATCGACGTCGCGACCGAGGAAGGCCAGAAGCTCATCTACGAGCTGGCGAAGACCGCCGACGTCTTTCTCACCAACTACCTGCCTTCCGCACGCCAGAAGCTGAAGATCGACGTGGAGCACATCCGCGCCGCGAATCCCGATATCATCTATGCCCGCGGCAGCGGCTATGGCGACAAGGGCCCATCGCGTGATCGCGGCGCTTTCGACGCCACTGCCTTCTGGATCCATTCCGGCCTTGGCCACGCGCTGACCCCGCAGGAATTCGACGTCCCGCTGACCATGGGCGTGGGCGGCATGGGCGATTCCATCAGCGGCATGTATCTGGCCGGGGGCATTGCCGCCGCGCTCTACAACCGCGCGCAGACCGGCGAGACCTCCGAGATCGACGTTTCGCTGTTCAACAGCGCTATGTGGTCGATGGGTCAGGTCGTCGCTCCTTATCTGCACACCGGCAAGATGATGCGGGTGAGCAAGCCGCAGGCCGGCGGCGCGGCCGTCAATCCCTTCCTGGGCCACTACAAGACCTCGGACGGGCGCGTCATCAGCCTCTTCATCATGGTCCCGGACCCCTACATCCGCGACACCTTCGAGCATCTCGGCATTCCCGAAGCGGCGGACGATCCCCGCTTTGCCAATGCCCTTTCGCTCATGGAAAACAGCGCCGCGGCCAGCGAAGTGATCACCGCATCCATTGGCGCGCAGACCTTTGCCTACTGGTGCGAACGCCTGCAGACGATGCGCGGCCAGTGGGCGGCGGTCCAGACCCTGCTCGACCTCGGCGACGATCCGCAGGCGCAGGCCAACGACACGTTCATGGAAGTCGAACCGATCGACGGCTCCGATCCGATGCGCATCGTGCGCAGCCCCGTGCAGTTCGATCACCAGGCGTTCGCAACGCCTCGTGCTCCACAGCCATCAGAACATACTGAGACGGTATTGCTCGAGCTCGGCCTTGAATGGGACGACATCGAAAGCCTAAAGGCACACGGTGCTATTGCATGATGCGGAGCAGGTGCCGCATGCAATATATTCGCAACAGATAACCCGATACGAAGGAACTTGAAATGAAGCCTGGAACCCGTCTGAAGAGTGCCGCCTGCGACACCGAAGTCATGGTCATCCGCTGCGCCGACGGTCAGATCGAATGCGGCGGTGCGCCGATGGGCGAAGCCAAGCCCGCCGAAGCCGCGCCGCTCTCCGCCGATTTCTCGGCCGGTACGCTGATGGGCAAGCGCTATGTCGATGCCGACGGCAAGTACGAGCTGCTCTGCGTGAAGCCCGGCAAGGGCTCGCTCTCGGTCGATGGTGTTGCGCTGGTCGTCAAGGACGCCAAGCCGCTTCCCGCTTCCGACTGAGCCACGCGACAAAACACCCGAGCCAAGGCCGCATTAACCGATGAACATCGCCCTTCTACTCGAAATGGCGGCGGAAGCCGCGCCCGACCGCGTCGGTCTCGTCTGCGACGGCAAGCGCTGGACTTATGGAGACCTGCTCGACGCCGCACGCGGTGCCTTCGAACTGATTCAGGAAAGCGAGGCGGAATACGTCGCCCTGCTCGACGAGAGCAGCGAAGCGGCGGTAATCGCGGTGTTCGGCGCGGCCCTGGCCGGGGTGCCCTATTGCCCGCTCAACTACCGTCTGCCCGATGCCGACCTCGCAGCACTGCTTGATCGCGTCTCGCCGGCACTGGTCGTGGGCGATGAAGAACGCATCATGCGCGTCGCGGGCGATCAGGGCCACACGATCTTCTCGCGCGAGGAATTCACGCTCAAGGCGCAGGAAACCGTGCCCGAGCCGGAATCGCGCGAATACGATCCGGGCGAAGGCATCGCGATCCAGCTCTTCACCAGCGGCACCACCGCCGCGCCGAAGGCCGCGATCCTGCGCCACTCCAACCTGCTCGGTTACATCCTCGGCACGGTGGAATTCGCGTCCGCTGACGAAGCCGATGCCGCGCTGGTGGTGGTGCCGCCCTATCACATCGCCGGTATCTCGGCGCTGCTCAGCTCGATCTACTCGCTGCGCAAGATCGTGATGCTGCCCAACTTCACGCCCGAAGGCTGGCTCGGCCTGGTCGAGACCGAAACGGTCACCAATGCCTTCGTCGTCCCGACCATGCTGGCGCGTATCGTCGATGCCATGGAAAAGGGCGTGACCGCCAACACCGAAAGCCTGCGCGCAATCGCCTACGGCGGCGGCAAGATGCCGCTGGAAGTGATCCACAAGGCGCTCGAACGCTTCCCCTCCGCCGGTTTCACCAATGCCTATGGCCTGACCGAAACGAGCTCCACCGTCGCGCTGCTCGGCCCCGACGATCACCGCGAGGCGCTGGCTTCGGACGATCCGAAGGTGCGCGCGCGCCTCACCTCTCTGGGTCAACCGATCCCGACCGTGGAAATGCAGATCCGCGGCGAGAATGGGGAAGTGCTCGGCCCCAACGAGCCCGGCGAGATCTATGTGCGCGGCGAACAGGTTTCGGGCGAGTACAAGGAAAAGAGCGCGCTCGATGCCGAGGGCTGGTTCCCGACCCGCGATGCGGGTTACATGGACGAGCACGGCTATCTGTTCCTCTCCGGCCGTGCCGACGACGTGATCGTGCGCGGCGGCGAGAACATGTCGCCGGGTGAAATCGAGGACGTTCTGCTCACGCATCCGGCCATCGCCGATGCCTGCGCCTGCGCGGTTGCATCCGTGGAATGGGGCGAGGCCGTGGGCGTTGCCATCGTCACCCGCGAAGGGCACGAGACGCCGGGCGAAGACGAAATCAAGTCGATGATCCGCTCGCGCCTGCGCTCCTCGCGCGTGCCCGAGAAAATCGCCTTCGTGGAAGAGCTGCCCTATAACGAGATGGGCAAGTTGCTGCGGCGGAAGGTCAAGGAAGTCCTTGCGGACACCTGAGACACCTTCCGGCCCGGCAATCCCTCTGGGGCGCTGGGCCGACAGGCAATTGAAAGCCATGGGCAGGGATCATCAGGTCCCTGCCCTTTGCGCACTTGATGGCGCCTCGCTGATGGGCGAGCGCGGCTCCAACGGCGGGTACCGGATCAGCGGTCCGGTCTCGGCCGGGCTCGGCGGCAGCCGCCTGATGCCGACCCGCGACGGGGGCTGGTTCGCCCTCACCCTGATCCGCGACATCGACCGCGAACTGCTTCCCGCCCTCTTCGGCGATCCCGATCTCGATATCCGCAACGCCGATGCCATTGCCGCCGCAGTGGCGCGGCACGACTGCGCGAGGCTGGTCGAGACCGGGCGCGCGCTCGGCCTGCCCGTAGCCTCGGCGGACGAGAAACCCGCAGCACCGCCCATCGAAGTCCTGGCACGCGGCCCGCATAGGGAACGCCCTACCAGCCACCGGCCGCTGGTCTTGGACCTGTCGGCCATCTGGGCCGGACCGCTCGCCGGACACCTGTTCTGGCAAGCGGGCATGGAAGTCGTGAAAGTCGAAAGCCTCTCGCGTCCCGACCTCATCCGGCGCGACGACCCCACGACCTTCGATCTGATAAATCAGGGCAAGGCCAATGTGCTCGTCGACCTGACCGATGAGACCGAAAAGGCGGCTCTGATTGCCCTCATCCGCCGCGCGGACGTGGTGATCGAATCCTCCCGCCCCCGCGCGCTGCGCCATCTCGGTGTGGATGCCGATGCTCTGGTGCGGGACGTGCCCGGCCTGGTGTGGCTCTCCATAACCGGCCACGGCGCAACCGGAGACGCCGCGAACTGGGTCGGCATCGGCAATGACTGCGGCGTCGCAGGCGGCCTGTCGCGCGCCATGGCAGCGCTGACCGGCGAGATGGGCTACGTCGGCGATGCCATAGCCGATCCGCTGACCGGCATCACCGCCGCACGCGAGGGACTGGCGGCCTTGCGCAGCGGCGTGGCCCAGCGCATCGGGCTGTCGATGAGCGCCATTTCCGCCATGGCCCTGGCCGAGGAACGCCAGCACGACCGCGCGGCCATCGATGCCGAACTTCGGGCGTGGGGCACATCGGCCGGTGCACCCTTCCCGTTGGTTCAGCGACGCCCGCTGCAAGCGGAAGTGCGCGAGATCGGCGCGGACACGGCACGCTATCTGCCGGAACTGGTCCGGTGCTGATCCGCAACGCCGAAGTCTGGAAGTCAGGCCGGTGCGACGTGCGCATCTCGCGTTCCAGCATCGCCGAACTCGGCCATCTGGAACCGCGCCCGGACGAGCCGGTGATCGACGCCCGTGGCGGTGCGCTGCTTCCGGGCCTGCACGACCACCATATCCATCTCGCCGGACTTGCCGCACGCAAGGCATCAGTCGCCTGCGGCCCGCCCGAGGTCACCGACATCGAAGGCCTGCGCCGCGCGCTCAACCACCCCGGCTCGGGATGGATCAGAGGCATCGGCTTTCACGAAAGCGTGACGGGAGACCGCTTGCCCGATGCCCCCGCGCTCGATGCGCTGATCGCCCACCGGCCGCTACGCCTACAGCACCGCACCGGACGCATGTGGCTTCTGAACTCATTGGCGCTCGACGAACTGCTTGCGCGCGTAGAAGCGCCCCCCGGCCTTGAACGCCGCGACGGTCGTTTCACCGGGCGCCTTTTCGATGAGGATGCCTGGCTGCAACAGGCGCTCGGCAGCACGCCGCCCGATCTCGGCGAGGTCAGGCGCGAACTGGCAGCCTTCGGCGTGACCGGCGCGACCGATATGTCGCCGCGCAACGATCCGGTGATGGCCGCTCATTTCGCGCAGCAACGCGAGAGCGGCACGCTCAAGCAATCGCTCGTACTCGCGGGATCGCTGGCGCTTGCCGAAGCCGAACCGGCCGGCTGGCGCCTGGGCCCGCTCAAGCTGCATCTGCATGAGGCCGCCCTCCCCGACTTCGACGAAGCCGTCGCATTCGTGAAAGCCGGACAAGCGCAAGGCCGAGCACTGGCCGTGCACTGCGTGACCGAAGTCGAACTGGTCTTCGCGCTGGCCTTGCTAGAGGAGAGCGGCACCCTGCCCGGCGACCGGATCGAACACGTATCGGTCGCTTCGCCCGATCTTGTCGCGCGCATGGCCGCTCTCGATCTCCAGACGTGCGTGCAACCGCACTTCATCCGCGAGCGCGGCGACCGTTACCTGGCCGATGTCGAGCCCCGGCATCACAGCGATCTCTACCGCCTGCGCAGCCTGCGCGATGCCGGTCTCGTCATGGCCGGAGGCAGCGATGCGCCCTATGGCAGCGCCGATCCCTGGCTCGCCATGGCCTCGGCGGTTGATCGGCGTACGGCCACGGGCGCGACCATAGGCCCGGAGGAAACGCTCACACCCGAAGAAGCGCTGGAGCTCTACTTCGCCGATCCGTGCGACCTTGCCTGCCAGCGCACGATCGCGCCGGGTGAGACTGCCGACCTCTGTCTGCTCGATCGTCCCTGGGCCGAGGCTCGCGAGCGCCTGTTGAGTGAGGACGTCGCCGGAACGTGGATTTCAGGGTGCCTCGTCCATCAGCGCGTCGATCAGCCCCCAGTCTAGCGCCTGCCGGGCGCCGATCCGCTTGCCCGACAGGATCAGCAGCAGCGCACGCTGCCGTCCGATACGGTGGGTCAAAGACACGCAGCCACCCGCGCCCGGCAGGATGCCCATCGCCAGTTCGGGAAGCTGGAACCATGACCGGCGCGAAGCCCGCACCTTCCGCGCAAAGGCCGCCAGTTCCAGTCCGGCCCCGATACAGGCGCCGTCGATCTCGACCTCGAAACGATCGGCGCAGCGTACCGCCTCGCGTGCCGGCAAAGTCAGCATGCGGATGGCATGGGCCCTTGCCGGGTCCGTGGTCGTGCCGAATTCTCCAAGGTCCGCACCGAGGCTGAACGCCTTGCCCTTTGCGCGTAGCACCACGCGCGCAATCGAGAGATCGGCGTTGGCCAGCGCAAAGGCTTCGTGAAGCCCGTCGCGCATGGGGCGGTCGATGGCATTTCCGGCTTCCGGCCGGTCCAGCGTGATCGCCAGATCGTCTTCCACGCGTTCGAGAAGCACCTGGCCTTCCGGCAAGATCTCCGCCGACGGCCTGGCTGCCACCCAAGTGCGATGCGCTTCGCTTCCCTGTAGCACGGCATAGGCCAGAGACTCCGCGATCAGACCCTGCTCCAGCGACAAGGACGGAAGCAGCCGCAGGAGCTGCGCTACCGTGGCTGCGGCGAGCGGCTGGGACCTTGCGGCCTGTTCCAGTGCCTCGGAGTCGAATGAACTTTCAACTATCGTATCCAAACGGGCCGCGAGCGGATGATCGCGGCGCCCGACTCCAATGACCGGACAGGGTGGCAACGAAAAGTTCGGCACGTCTGCCGCTTCACGGTGCAAATCGATGAACGCCACGGGTTCGCGCCACTGCGCAGCCTCTCTTGCCAGTTCTGCTGCCGGGACTGTGAGCGCCGCGCAAACCATGACTTTTTTGTGACTCCCGCAGACCTGTCATTCATCGCGCGTATGCCATGGCCTGCCGGATCGAAGTTGACCACCCCCCGAGTTCCCGCTCGAAACTATTGGCAGCGGGACTAGCGTTCTCGTGAAAACACACATCACAGTGCTTCCAGATGCAAGTTTTTCCGTTCGGTATACACCCGGACGTCTTGATCAACAGGTCTGTTGATGCTAACCCAGCTGAGCAAAAAACGAGCGACGCTCATTTTTTCGAGCCCGACTCGGAAAAAGGCAGCAAGATCGACTCGGGGGTAAAAGCGAGTTTCACATCCAATCGGAGGGAGGAGAGACCTCATGGCTGGCAAGACTACATCATCGAACAAGGCAAAGATCGCGCGCAGGGTGATCGAAGTGCTCGAGTACTTCGACGACACCCATAAGGAAGCGACGGTCATGGATATTGTGCGTCGGTACAACCGACCGCAGTCGAGCACGTCTGAACTGCTTTCCAGTCTTGTCGAGCTGGGCCTTCTTCACAAGGACCCCTATTCCCGCGCCTATAGCCTCACGCCGCGCGCCGCGCTGCTTGGCACCTCCGGGCAGCCCGAGCTGGTCCGCGACGGTCGCATCGTGCGCCTGATGGACCGCCTGGTCGCGCAGACCGGCCTTTCGGTCGCGCTGCTCTCGATGGTCGGACTCGACGCCCAGATCGTCAGCTGGCGCCACGGCCCGCGCGCCATGGCTGCCACCCGCGAACTCGCCGGCGGCGTGAAGGAGCCGCTGGTGCAGAGCGCGGCCGGCTGGCTGATGCTTTCGACCATTGCCCGCCAGCGCTGCGAAGGCATGGTCCGCCGCCTCAACGCGGAAGCGGAAGAAGCCGCCAAGTTCAACTTCGGCGACATGATGGCCCGCATCGATGCCTGCCGCGAGCCGCGCCATGTGTTCGGTCCGACCGGCTTCAGCACCGGCGCCGACGCGCTGTGCGGCCTGCTGCCGCGTCAGCCCGAAGGTCATCCGCTGGTCGTCAGCGTGGTCTATGGCAAGGACGACAAGGTCAATCCGGAAGCCCTCTTCCAGTGCCTCAGCGACGCGATGCGCAAATGCCTGCCGGACCCGGAAATGACCACGAACGTCGAAACCTTCCCGAACGCCAACGCGGCCTGAGCCGGCGCCAGGCAAGCGGGACGCGGCACCCGCCCCCGTTTTTACAGCTCCCAACGGAAGAGGCCCCGCGAGTCAACTCGCGGGGCCTCTGACGTTTCAGGCGCTGCCGCCGATGGCGATCAGGCTTCTTCCTTCGCCTCGGTTTCCTCGTGGCGGCTGAACATCTTCATGATATCGCCCGAGGTGACGGGACGCACTTCGCCTTCGGCCAGCGGGCGCTCGCCCAGCGAGGACTTGGGCGTGGTGTCGACGCCTTCTTCCTCGGCCTTCTTGCGCAGCGCACCGACGGTCAGCTCTTCCTTCGGAATGTGCTTGAACGGATCGAAGCGGAACCAGCGCATGGCATTGCCGTGCGTGATCTTGTCGATCTGCGCATCGGTGAGGTGCTTGATCGTCGGCCACAGGCGCTCGGGCACTTCCGGCCACAGCGTGTCGGAGTGCGGATAGTCGCACTCGTAGGCGATGTTGTCCTCACCGATGTATTCGACGTTATCGAGGCCGAAGGCATCGTCGATGAAGCAGTTCAGGAAGTGCTTCTTGAACATGTCGCTCGGCTTGGTGTTCTGGAACAGCGAGTGCGTCCAGTACTTGTGGCGCGAGTTCGAAAAGTCGGCACGCTCCATGAAGTACGGTACCCAGCCGATCGAACCTTCCGAAAGCGCGATGCGCATGTCGGGATAGTCATGCAGCGCCTTGAGGTTCAGCCAGTCCGACGCGGCGTAGGCGATCGACATCGGCATCGTCGAAATCCACGCCTCGATCGGCGTTTCCATCGACGCATGCGGAGCCGGGTTGCCGCCGCCGATGTGCAGGCAGATCGTCATGTCGAGTTCGTTGATCGCCTTGTAGAAGGGATCCCAGTACGCGTTGTGGATCGAAGGCAGGCCCTGGCAGGTCGGGTTCTCGCTGATCGATACCGTGTGGCAGCCCTTGGCCGACACGCGCTTCAGTTCGGCGATCGTCGCTTCCATGTTCCAGGTCGGCAGGATCGCGCAGGGAATGAAACGGCCCGGATGCGCGGCGCACCATTCGTCGATGTGCCAGTCGTTGTAGGCCGAGACGTGGTGGACGGCGAGTTCGCGGTCGGGCACGCGGTGCAGACGGCCACCGGCGAAGTCGAAGACCGAGCCGAAGTTGAGCGAGGCGGCAATGCCGTTGACGTCCATGTCCTTGACGCGCTCGTCGACCATGTAGACGCCGTCGCGAAGCTGGTCGAGCGAGGTCGGCTCCATGCCGTATTCCTCGAAAGGACGGCCCACCACGGCGTTCAGCGCGACCGAAGCGAAGCTCTGGCCCTGATAGACCCATACGTCCTTGCCGTTGTCGTCCTTCACCAGCTTCGGCGCCGTTTCGAGCAGCTTGCCGGAGAGGTGGTTCTTGAACATGTCGGGCGGTTCGCTGATGTGATCATCGACGCTGATGATCACCATATCATTCATTTCCATGCGGCTTCTCCCTATTGGAATGCATTGAGGGGGCGTTGTTCATCAAGGACCATGCGCGGCCTCGAACTCGTCTCGCAGGCCTTCGAGCGGTTCGCGCCCGCCTGCACTGAAATCGTGAATTCCGTTCGCCATGCGCGCGTGCTCCACGCGTTCGGGCTGCATCGTGAAACAGCTCGGCCGCACCCCCAGGGAAGACCGGCGCTGTTCGTCCGTCATCGTGCGGCCATGCGCGACCAGCGAGCCCCACTGCAACAGCCGTGCGGCTTCCTGCTCCGCGCCTTCCAGCGATGCGATCCAGTCGCGCATGGTAAGCGCGCTGAGGCCCGCAAGGTCTGACGGCGCGACGAAATTCCCGCCTCGTTCGACCCAGCTGTGCATCAGGTGCCCGTTGCGCCGGATTTCCAGCCTGCGCTCGGGCTCGCCATCCGCATCGCGCGGGTCGCTTACAAAGATATGGTAATCGATCGACGCTTCGTCCAGCGCATGGGCCGCGGCGATTATCGCGAGATCGTGAAGATGGGTGCAGTTCGCCTGCTTTTCGCGCCGTGCCGTCACATCCTTGAGCGCGGTGCCGGTAAAGGTCTTCACAAGGACTTCGGCAGCGCCCGGACAAATGGTCCACGGCACACGCTCCATCAGCGGTTCGACCGCGGTGACGCATTTCCCGTCATGTCGCAGACGAACGGCCATGCAATGGAGGTCGTCTTCCAGCATGGCGAGCACACTGCCCTGTTCCGGCTCGATGCGCAGAACGCGCCGGTAACCGGGCAAGGTGGTGATATCGTCTGCGACGCGCGCGTTCATCTCTATGCCGGCCGGATCGGGACCCCGCGCGCCGGTCACGCTTGAAAAGGTGATCCGCTGGCACGCCCTGGCCCATCTACCGGGTAAGGCTTTCTCCCGTCGATTTGAGCACATTGCAGCGGACGTGAAGTCAGCTGCAGCATGGCTGAGTTGGCGGAGGGTAACGCTCACCGGCCTGCCAAACCATATGCGCCGCGAGCCATCGCGCGAGCGATTGCATAGAGGTGGTGATTGAACGGTCCCGATGTCTATGGTCAGGACCAATGAAGGCGTCTTGATCGCCGAGAGAAGCCGACCGACAACAATAAGCCTTGGGATAGCCTGCGATGAATTTCGACCTGACCGACGAACAGGAAATGATGCGCGACACCTTTGCGCGCTTCCTTGACGACAACTCAAGCACCGCCCGGGTTCGCAAGGCCCAGGAAAGCGGCGGCTTCGATCCCGAACTCTGGGCCGGTCTCGCCGAACTCGGCGCATTCGCCATGCGCGTATCCGAAGAAGCCGGCGGCATGGGACTCGGCCTGCTCGATGCTTGTGTCCTGATGGAAGAAGCCGGCCGGACGCTCGTCTCCGGTCCGCTCGCCGAAGCGCTGGTTGCCACCAGCCTGCTGGCGCGTTTCGGCGGTCAGGACGAATTGCTTGAAAATGCCATTGCCGGCGCATCGGTCGTCTCCATCGCAATGCACGACGTCGCCGAGTTCCCCAAACAGTGGATCGCCGGCGGTCTGGTTGCCGAAGCTGTCGTCGCGCGCAAGGGTAACGACATCGTGCTCGTTTCCGTGCCGGAAGAGGCGCGTGTGGCAGAGCCCAATCTCGCGACCACGCCCATCGCCGAACTGGACCTCGGCGCCCTGCCCTCGACCGTCCTCGCCAGCGGCGACGATGCCCTCGCCGCTTTCGCGAGCGGCCTTGAGGAATGGAAGCTGCTGATGGCGGTGGCGCTGTCCGGCCTCAGCCGCGCTGCCCTGATGATGGCGGCCGAATATGCCGGCGAACGCAAGGCTTTCGGCGTATTCATCGGCACCTTCCAGGCGCTGTCGCATCCGATGGCCGACCTGATCTGCGAAATCGACTCCTCCAAGTTCCTCGCCTGGCGGGCCATGCGCTCGATCGCCGATGGACAGGCTGAAGCCGGCGCACAGATTTCGCTCGCCATCTGGTACGCTGCAGGCGCTGCCGGCCGTACGGTGCGCCATGCCGTGCAGACCTTTGGCGGCATTGGCCTTACCACCGAACACGACATTCACCTCTACAACCTGCGCGCCAAGGCCTGGCCGCTGGTCGCAGGCGACCCGGAAGACTGGCTCACCGAAGCCGGCCGCCGTCTCTACGCCGGCGAAACCGCCAGCCTGCCCGACGTGGGCGATCTCGAGATCGAATTCGATCTGGGTGAGGATGCCCGTGCGATCCAGCAGGAAATCCGCGAGTTCTTCGCCAAGAACGTCACCGACGAACAGCGCGAGAAGTTCCACTTCTCGTGGGAAGGCCACAACCCGGTCATCCACAAGCAGCTGGTCGAGGCGAATCTCGCCTACCTGCAACTCCCCAAGGATGTCGGTGGACGCGGTCTTGATCCCTATGCGGTGACAGCCGCGCGCGACGCGTTCGAGGAAGAAGGCTGGACCAACCCGGTCGCCGGCGTCGCCCAGATGGTTGCGCTCATCATCGAGCGCTTCGGCACCGACGAGCTCAAGCGGGACGTCCTGTCGAAGGTCATGTCCGGCGATGCCATTTGCTCGCTCGGCTACTCCGAGCCCGGCTGCGGCTCGGACGTCTTCGCCGCCAAGTGCAAGGCCACGCAGCAGGAAGACGGTTCCTGGCTGATCGACGGTACCAAGATGTGGACCAGCGGCGCCAACCTGACCGACTACGTGCTGATGCTGTGCCGCACCGATCCGGATGCCCCCAAGCACAAGGGCCTGACGATGTTCATCGTCCCGCTCAAGGCCGAGGGTGTGACCGTGCAGGCCGTGCACACCTTCATGGATGAGCGCACCAACGTCACGTTCTACGACAACGTGCGCATCCCCGACACGTGGCGCCTCGGCGCGATCAACGGCGGTGGCCGCACGATGGCCGCGAGCCTCGAGCTCGAGCACGGCGGCGGCTTCGCCAAGGTGCAGCGCGCGCTGCTGGAAGACGCCGTCGAACTCTGCGGCGAGATCAAGGTCGCCGGCGGCGGCAAGCTGATCGAGAAGCCCAAGGCGCAGGAGCGGCTTGCCCGCACTTATGCCAACGTGCTCGCTTCGGAAATGATCGCCTACCGTGCCAACTGGACTCAGGTTCACGGCAAGGGCAACGGCGCCTACGGCCCGATGGCGAAGATGTTCTCGTCCGAGCTGTTCATCACGGATTCGCGCGACCTGCTCGATCTCACCGCCCCGCATTCGCTCTCGAAGCGCAAGGGTGCGGCCGATGCCATCAACCTCGCCTATCGCCATGCCCACGGCACGACCATCTACGGCGGCACCAGCCAGGTGCACCGCTCGATGATCGCCGAAAAGGGCCTTGGCCTGCCGCGCTCGCGCAACTGAGGAGGGGGAAACGATGTCTGAACAGGAAGCACCGCACCTGCTCGTCGACGATACGTCGGAACAGGGTGTCATCATCTGTACGCTGAACCGGCCGGACAAGCTCAACGCCATCAGCCGCGAGATGATGGACCTGCTGACCGACGCCGTGCTGCGTCTGCGCGACACGCCCGAGCTCAAGGTCATGCTGATCCGTTCGACCGGGCGCTACTTCAGCTCGGGCGCGGACCTGCGCGGCGGCAACCGGAACATCATTTCGGAAGTCAACGTCGCCAGCAACTCGGCCAGCAAGATCCGCGAAAACCACCGTCTCAACCTCAACAACATGCAGCAGTTGTGGGACGAGATGGAGCACGTGGAAAAGCCGATCGTCGTCGCCCACCAGGCCATGTGCGTGGGCGGCGGCCTCGAAATGTCGCTCTCGTGCGACTTCCGCCTTGCCGCGAAGAGTGCCGGCTATGCCTTCCCGGAAGGCCTGTTCGGCGTACTCCCGGCATCGGGCGGCGTCTCGCGCCTGACGCGTCTGTGCGGCCCGCACTGGGCCCGCTGGCTGATCATGGCCAACAAGCCGGCTCCGGCCGACATGGCCTTCACCATGGGCCTCGTTCACCAGGTCTACGAGGACGAGACGTTCGACGAGGACGTTCTCGAGTTCTGCCGCCACCTGGCGAAGCAGAACGGTGAGCAGATGGGCGCCGCCAAAGTCGCGATCGATCTCTGCGCCGAAGTCGGCCGCGATTCCGCGCGTCATGTCGAGCGCATGGCCAACAGCGGGCTCATGCTGAACCCCGACTACATCAAGGGTATGGAAGCCTATCTCAAGGGCGTAGGCGGCAAGAGCAAGTAGGCACCTGCTCCATTACTTATTCGGCAAAAAAGCCCGGCACGGTTCGACCGGCCGGGCTTTTTTTGATGTCCCGAAGATAGGGTAATGGTGTCAGTGTGAAAGGTAACGCGATCCTGAACGTCCGTCGCGAATGGCCAGTTCCATCAGCCGGGCACCGGGCACCAGGAATCTGTCGGGACTTACACCTTCCATGCCGACCTCCCGGCGCAGATCGGGATCGGTGGCGATCGTGATCGATCGCTCGACTCCGATCATAACCATCGTTGCCATCGAGGTATCGGCGCCGTCGAGCGGCGTTTCCATACCCATCTGGCTCACCAGCAGCGATATGATTGGCCGCGTGGTGTCGATCCTGTGAGACAGCATCCTCGCATCGCGTTGGTCGGAAAGCGCATTGCGCATGTGCAACAGCCGCGAATGGCGGAGCCAAAAATCGTGATACGCCCGGACAAAACGGTAACAGCAATCGAACAGTTCCTCATCCGGCCAGCGTTCCCGCAGCAGATGCAGATAGGCCGATTCCGATGTCGCCATCACCGGCTCCAGCACAGCCAGCAGCAGTTCGGTCAGGTCGGTGAAGTAGTTATACAGCGACGTCATACCCAGCGACGCTCGCCGGGCGACTGAACTGAGCGTCACCGGCTCATCCGGTGAATCGATCAACTCAATCGCCGCCGCCAGGATCCGCTCGCGCGTGACCCTGCCCTTTTTCCCGAGCTTTTGCCCGTTCAGATTGTGACTTACCGATGCGCAGGCATCAGTCACGGCAGCAGCTAGTTGCGCGGGCAGGCGCGCCAAACTGGGCGATTCCGGATTCATCGCCACACCCTTCCCCCAATATCTCAGGGAGGACAAGCCCGGTTCGGCCTGCCCTCCCATCGTCTTGTTTTTTATCAGGCCGGTTCCGCCTGGCCGACGGGCCACGCCAGCATCTTGATGTCGGTGTATTCCTCGATACCCTCGACACCCCATTCGCGGCCCATGCCGCTGGCCTTGAACCCGCCGAAGGGAATGTCGCCGGCAATGCACATGCCGTTGTTGACGCTCATCGAACCGGTCTTCACACGGCGCGCGATGTTCATCGCACGGTCGTGGCTGCCCGAAACGCCGCCCGAAAGGCCGTAGGAGCTTTCGTTGGCGATGCGGATGGCATCTTCATCGTCCTCGTAGGGGATGACCACCAGGACCGGACCGAAGATCTCTTCCTGGGCGATGCGCATGTCGTTGGTAACGTCGACGAAGCAGGTCGGCTCGACGAAGAAGCCGTTGCCCTTGTCGGGACGGATGTTGCCGCCGACGAGCAGCGTCGCGCCCTCTTCCTGGCCGAGATCGATGTAGCTCTTCACGCGCTCCATCTGACGCTTGGAGACGACCGGCCCCATGATGTGCGCCGGGTTGTCGACTTCGCCCCAGTTGTCGCCGAACTGGCCATAGGCGCCCTTGAGGATAGCCTTGGCTTCCTCGTAGCGGCTCTTCGGGACGAGCAGGCGCGAGTGCACCGCGCAGCCCTGGCCGGCGTGGAACACCAGCATCGACATGGCGACGTCCATCTGGAAGTTCGGCGCATCGTCGAGCACGATCTTGGCCGACTTGCCGCCCAGTTCGAGGAACACGCGCTTCAGCGAAGCGGCGCCCTGCTCCATGATGCGCTTGCCGACGCCGGTCGAGCCGGTGAACGAGATCAGGTCGACGCGCGGATCGGTCACGAGCATTTCACCGGCGAGCGCCGGATCGGCACCGAACACCACGTTGATGACGCCATCGGGGAAGCCCGCTTCCTTGGCCAGCTCGCCGAAGATCGCGCCCATACCCGGCGTGTCGGGAGCGGGCTTGAGGATGACGGTGCAGCCGGCCAGCAGCGCGGCAACGACCTTGCCGATGTTGACGTAGAGCGGCACGTTCCACGGGGTGATCGCCCCGACGACCCCGACCGCTTCACGCAGGCCGAGGCGCTTGTGGATCATGCCGAAGGCGGGCTTTTCGCCGTAGTCGAGTTCCCATTCGATCTTGTCGAACACGACCATGTAGTCGTCCCAGCCGTCGAGGGCCATGTCGACGTGGGCGCGGTTCACAGCACCGAGCGCGGCGCCTGCTTCATGCACGGCCAGTTCGCCGAGACGCGCGCGGTTCTTCTCGAACAGCTCGCGGTACTTCTTCACCAGCGCCACGCGCTTTTCGGTGTTGGTCGACCAGTCGGTGGTGTCGAAGGCCTTGCGCGCAGCGGCAATCGCCGCATCGACGTCCTCGGCCGTGGCATCGGCCGCCTTGCCTACGGACCCGCCGGTCCACGGGCTGATGACGTCGAAAGTACCGCCGCCGGTTGCATCGCACAGCTTGCCGTCGATGTAGAGCTTGGCATCTGGAAGGGTGGTCATAGGTTGATCCTTGGCAAGTGTCGAAATCAGATCGGGTATCGAATGGCGCTCAGGGCTTGCGGGCGCCGATGGTGACATGGGACAGCTTCACATCCGGCGGCAGGTCCAGCACGGCGCGGAACACGCCCGTCACCGACGAGGAGTGCGAGACCGGACGAGTGCGCAGGTCGAGCCCGTTCTTGGTACAGCCCATGTGGAAGCGCATCGCCGCATCGCGGTCCCAGTTCGGGGCTTCCTTGCTCTCGTCGTACATCGGGCCGGCACGGACCACGGTCACGCGAATGCCCGACTCCTCGAGTTCGGCTTCTAGCGCGTTGCTGAACATCTCGAGGCCGGCCTTGGACGTCTGGTAGAGCGAGAGCATCACGAAAGGTACGGCGATCGATTCGCTGCCCACGTTGATGATCTGCGCACCGGCCTCCATCATCGGGATGGCGGCGCGGCAGCAGTAGATCGGGCCATTGAGATTGGTGGCGATAATGCCGTCGATCTGCTGGTCGGTCGCTTCTGCGACGGTAAACGGCTCGTAGATCGCAGCGTTGTTAATGAGCACGTCGATCTTGGGGTGAACTTCGGCGATCTTCGCGAAGGCGGCGCGGACGGAGTCGGCGCTGCCCACATCGCACTCGACCGCCATGGCCGGAGCACCGAGTTCATCAGCCAGGGCCTGGACTTTCGAGAAGGTCCGGCCCAGCAGGATCACGGTTTCACCTTCGCTGGCAAAACGCGTCGCGAGAGCCTTGCCCATGCCCGCACCGGCACCGGTGATGACGATTGTCTTGCCCACAGTTCCTCCCAAAATCCAAATTCCAGCGCGACGGCGACATGCCGTTCAAAAAAGCGCGGGTTTGGTTTCCAGACTAGATAGCTCCTCGGCAAGGTCCTGCCTATCGCGGTCGCGATAGTTCGCAGGCCCTGCGTCAAGGCGCGCCGGTGCGATGCGCCTCAATCCTCCCAGGACGCCGACGAAGCAGGCCTTCCGGTGAGGTTTTCCAGCATCGTATCCAGCGTGCGCAGCAGGTCCGCCTGGTCGTCCTCCGAGATGCCTTTCAGCGTCTTTTCGGTGGTTTCCCTGGCGAGCGGTTGCAGCCGGTCGATGATCTCGCGGCCGCGCGGCGTCAGAAACAGCCGCCATGCCCGGCGATCCGCCGGATCGGTCTTGCGTTCGACGAGCTTGGCATCCTGCATCCGGTCGATCATGCGCCCGGCCGTGATCGGCTCGACCTCGAGTATCTCGGCGAGGCCGCCCTGCTTGATGCCCTCGTGCCGCAACAGCACGCTGAGCACCTGCCATTGCGGGCGCGTGACGCCAATCTCTCTTGCGCGTTCGTCGAAGGCGCGCCGCATAAGCCGCGCGACTTGAGCGAGCACCGTACCCACCCTGCGTTCCATCGCCACAGGATTAGTAGGCTTGCTTACTATTGACCAGCAAATTTCGCGCTATTGCAGGCGATAGCGCGAAACGGACAGGCCTCAGGCGGGCTTGCCGTCCATCTCGACGATCAGGCGCGTGAGGGTCTGATGCGCGATCTTCCAGCCATCGGCGGTGCGCACGCAGGTCTCGTGGTAGTGGCCATAGCCGGTCAGCGCGAAGCTGTCTTTCACCACCCGGTCCTGCATCGCCCAGACCACGTCGGCGCGGTCGCCATCCACCGTAATCTGCGGCGAGTGGATCTGGTGCGCCGTCTTGGCATCGGCCAGCGACTGCGAGACCATGTCGACGAAGCCGTCACGCCCTTCTTCCAGCGTCCCGCCGCTCGGACGCGTATCGACCACGCAGTCTTCGGTGAAGAGCTGGCGCCAAGCTTCCCAGTCCTTGGTATCGAGCAGCCGGCAATAGGCGGCCTTGAGGTTGCAGATCGCCAGCCAGTCGGCGAAGTCCGGAGTTTGGGTCATGATCTCTCCCATGGCCCCGCCGTTCAGCCGGCGGCGGCATCCATTTCCTTGAGCCTTTCGGCCGCCAGCTTGCGCAAGTCGGCGGTCTTGATCTTGGAACTGCCCGTCGTCTCCAGATCGTCTTCCGCAACGAAGAGTACGCGGCGCGGCAGCTTGTAGCTGGCGAGCTTTTCCTTGGCGTACGTGCGGATCGTCGCTTCATCGAGCTCCGCACCCTCGTGCGGCACGATGCAGGACACGACCAGTTCGCCCAGCAGTTCGTCGGGCACGCCGACGGTCTGCGAGATCTTCACGCCGGGGCATTCGCGGATCACCGCGTCGATCTCCAGCGGGGAGACATTGGCGCCGCCGGTCTTGATGATGTCGTTGAGGCGGCCTTCCCAGAACAGACGGCCATCTTCGTCGATGTACCCACCGTCGCTGGTGCGCAGGAAGCCTTCGTCGTCGACCGATTCCGAAAGCGGAATGCCGATGTAGCCCATCATCAAGGTCGGGCCCTTCACGGCAATCTCGCCGCGTTCGCCGATCGGCACGGTCGCTCCGGTCAGCGGCTCGACGATCTTGATGATCGAGCCCGCCGTGGGCACACCGTTACTGTCGCGATGCTCTTCCTGCGGCGTATTCGCGGGATAGGTGGTGATGAGCGTGAACGTCTCGGTGTTGCCATAGGCCCACTCTGGCTGACGCCACGTGGAACTCACCGTCTTGTGGCGCGCCAGCGGCGTGTACATGTCGACGTACTTAAGGCTGGAGAGGTCCACATTCTCATAGTTCGACGCCGCTTCGAGCTGAGCCCACTGGTGCGGCCAGGCCACCGGCATCGTCGCCTTCTCGCGGTCCATGAGCGTGAGCGCCTCTTCGGCATCGAACCAGCGCTGCAGGATGAGCGCACCACCGGCGGCGAGCGTGGCGCCCATGCCCTGACAGAAGTTGCCCGACCAGAAGAAGCCGTTGGCCGACCATGTCCGCGGCGGTTCCTCGAAGCGGTACCACTGCGGCCAGCGCCAGGCCTGCAGGCAGGCACCGCGATTGGCCGAGAGGATGCCCTTGACCTTGCCGGTCGAACCCGAGCTGAACAGCAGGATGCCCGGATCGGCCGGCGCGACCTGCGCGGCGCGGGCATCGACGATCGCCGGGTCCACCGCTTCCCCGCGATCGAGGAATGCCGCGGTGCCTTCGATAGCCCCCTTGCCTTCGTCGCTGTCGATAAAGGCGACATGGGTCAGGAACGGATAACGGGTCGAAGCGAAGGCGCCGGGGGCGCTGCTCGCAAGCGCGGGCTCAAGCTCGGTCAGGATGGTGCCGAAGTCCTTCTTGAGCACCTTGTGCTCGGCCAGCAGGACGGAAACGCCCGCAGCGGTCAGGACCTCGTCCAGTTCGGTCGGGGTGAAAAACGTGCTGATCGGCGTCGGCACGGCGCCGGCCAGTGCGGCACCGAAAACGTTTGAAAGGAATTCGGGACGGTTGGTGGCGATCACACCGACGCGCGTGCCCTTGCCGACACCGCAGGCGACCAGCGCACGGGCCACGGCCATGCACTTGTCCCACAGCTCGGAATAGGTCCAGCGGATCTCCTGGCCGTCGAGATGCAGCACGAGCGCCTCGTTCGGGCCGTGCGCGTCGCAAACCTCGCGGATCAGGCCGGCCAGCGTGAGGGCCCCAATGCCCGGTTCCTCGGCAAGCGGAATACCGCGCACCACGGACATGCCGTCCACCACTTCGACCTTCGCTGTCATCAATCCTGTCCCGTTCCCGTTTGTCGTAAGCGGAAACGCCCGGCACCGCAGATCGCGGCTGCCGGGCGCTTTTCGGTTTGCCCGATCAGGCGTTCACGTCGACGATGTAGCGGCCCTTGACCTCACCCGACATGAACTTCTTGGCCGCATCGATGGCATCGCCGAGACCGATGGTCTGGCCGATGGTGTCGAGCACCGCCGGATCGAGATCCTTGGCGAGACGGTCCCAGGCCTTCAGGCGCTTGGCCTTCGGCGCCATCACCGAGTCGATGCCGAGCAGCGAAACGCCGCGCAGGATGAATGGCATGACGGTGGCAGGCAGGTCCATGCCCTGGGCCAGGCCGCAAGCCGCGACGGCGCCGCCGTATTTGGTCTGGGCGCAGGCATTGGCAAGGGTGAAGCTGCCGGCCGTGTCGACGACGCCAGCCCAGCGCTCCTTCTGGAGCGGCTTGCCCTTCTCGGACATTTCGGAGCGCTCAATAATGGTCTCGGCGCCCAGCGACTTGAGGTAGTCGGCTTCCGAAGCCTTGCCGGTCAGCGCGGCAACCGAGAAGCCCAGCTTCTTGAGCAGCGCAATGGCAACCGAACCGACGCCGCCGGTGGCACCGGTGACGAGCACTTCACCCTGATCCGGGGTAACACCGGCATCAATCAGGGCATCGACGCAGAGTGCGGCGGTATAGCCAGCAGTGCCGATGGCCATGGCCTGCGCCGGGGTGAACGCGCTCGGCAGCGGCACCAGCCACTCGCCCTTGAGCTTCGCCTTCTGCGCCAGACCGCCCCAGTGGACTTCGCCCACACCCCAGCCGTTGAGGACGACGGTGTCGCCGGCCTTCCACTCGGAATTGCCGCTCTCGGTGACGGTACCGACAAGGTCGATACCCGGAACCATCGGGAACTTGCGCACGACCGGCGAGCTGCCGGTGATGGCAAGGCCGTCCTTGAAGTTGAGAGTCGAGAACGCGACGTCGATGGTCACGTCACCTTCGGGCAGTGCGCTTTCGTCGAGCTGCTGCAGGGTAACGGTCTGCCCGTCGTCGGTCTTGTCGATCACGATAGCGGAAAACATGGAGAACTCCCTTCCTCTCGGCGCGGCGCGCCTTTCGATCATGCGTGCGACGGACCGCCCGTTGCAGTGGCCCGACCTTGATACTTCACCCCTTGCTGAAAAGGGAACTGTCGCTTCGCGTCAATGGCGATGCAGCCGGGCATCGCCGAGGCGAAGTGTACTAGCGGGCATTCGCTTCGGCGGCTTCCTTGCGCAGGCGCTCTGCAACGCCCGGGAAGGCCTCCGCCTTCATCGTGCCATACATCGACAGGCGCAGAATTTCGTGACTGAAGCGGCGCGCCAGCTCCGTGCGCTGCGCGTCCTCGGCCGCATGGGCACGCGCCAAAATAGGCCAGAAGAATACCCCGGCGAGATTGACGACCGAGAGCACTTCGGAATCGATACCCGGCTCGGCCAGATCGGTTCCGGCAAAGCGCCGCAGCGAGCCGCAGTACTCGCGCCAGAACGGATCCTGGCTGGGATCGGGAGAGGCGAGCACCTGCTGCAGCCAGACCCGGCAGATGTCCGGGTTCTCCATGGCGAAATCGCAAAGCCGGTCAGTCAGCGCGGCGACGTCGACCCGCTCCACCTGACGCTCGCCCAGCGTCGAAGGATCGCCGAAGACCGCGCGGAACAGCTTGTCCGAAACCCACTGAATGGTAGCCTCGATCAGCTTCTCGCGCGTTTCGAAATGCTGGTAGGCCGTGCCGCGATTGACCGCCGCGAGATGGGCCACGGCCGAGAGACTGACCCCTTCGACCCCGTCCTTTGCCAGCAGGTTACTGGCCGCTTCGAGAATCGTCTCGCGCGTTGCCGCAGGGTCCCTCACCCGGCGTTTGGTCTTCGCTTCCATGGTCTTGCCCCGGTTTACCGAGCCGGGAGCATAACCACGAAATGACTAATCGACAATGTTGACTACAACCCGCCCCATCGCGGGAGCGGGTTGTTGTCGAATGAAAGGCTCAGACGCTGAGGCGGCCGAACGCGGCAGCACCGGCGTAGTGGGCTGCCTTGCCCAGCTCTTCCTCGATACGGATGAGCTGGTTGTACTTGGCAAGACGGTCGGAGCGCGCGAGCGAGCCGGTCTTGATCTGGCCGCAGTTGGTCGCAACCGCGAGGTCGGCAATGGTCGCGTCTTCGGTCTCACCCGAACGGTGCGACATGACGGCGGTGTAGCCGGCGCGGTTGGCAATCGAGACCGCTTCGAGCGTCTCGGTGAGCGAACCGATCTGATTGACCTTGACCAGCAGCGAGTTGGCGAGACCCTGCTCGATGCCCATGGTTAGGCGCCGTGGATTGGTGACGAAAAGGTCGTCGCCCACCAGCTGAACCTTGTCGCCGATCTTATCGGTCAGCGCCTTCCAGCCTTCGAAGTCGTCCTCGCTCATGCCGTCCTCGATCGAGATGATCGGATAGGCATCGCAAAGGTCGTCAAGATAGTCGGCAAAAGCGGCGGGTTCGAGCGAAAGGCCCTCGCCGCTGATCTCGTACTTGCCGTTCTTGAAGAACTCGGTCGAGGCGCAGTCCAGCGCGATCTGGATGTCGCTGCCGACCTTGAAGCCGGCCTTCTCGATCGAGGCCATGATGAAGTCGAGCGCGTCGCGCGTGCTGGCGAGGTTCGGCGCGAAGCCGCCTTCGTCACCCACGGCAGTGGCAAGGCCCTTTTCGGACAGACCCTTCTTGAGCGTGTGGAACACTTCCGAGCCCCAGCGAACAGCCTCGGCAATCGAGTCCGCGCCGACCGGCATGATCATGAATTCCTGGAAGTCGATGGGATTGTCGGCATGCTCGCCGCCGTTGATGATGTTCATCATCGGTACCGGCAGAACGTGGGCCGAGACGCCGCCGATATAGGAATAGAGCGGCAGGCCGCGGGCATTGGCAGCGGCCTTGGCGACGGCCATGCTGGTGCCGAGAATGGCGTTGGCGCCCAGACGGCCTTTGTTTTCGGTGCCGTCGAGAGCGATCATCGACAGGTCGAGGTCGCGCTGGTCTTCGGCGTCCATGCCGACCAGGGCCTCGGCGATCTCGGTGTTCACGGCGTCGACGGCCTTTAGCACCCCCTTGCCCATGTAGCGGCTCTTGTCGCCGTCCCGCAGTTCGACGGCCTCGTGCGCGCCGGTCGAAGCCCCGGAGGGAACCGCTGCGCGGCCGAAGCTGCCATCCTCGAGCAACACGTCCACCTCGACAGTGGGGTTGCCGCGGCTGTCCAGAATTTCGCGGCCGTGAATGTCGATGATTGCGGTCATTTGAGCGGGTCTCCTCCTGCCGGCGCCGACTTGCGCCACTTTCCGGCGCATTAAGCGGGGGAACCCGAACTGACAAGTTGCGTTGCAGCAATATCGGGTAACTTGTGTTACTCTGTGTGCACACCACCTATAAGGTAGTTCGTCCCGCAAGGACAAAACAGGAAGGAAAACGCCATGGTCGAACCCACTGTTCCTACGTCTGACAGTACTGAAACCGCCGGCACTGAAAACGCCAAGAATCACTTCGCCAAGGCCGTGGAAGAAGCCAAGGCCGGAGCGCAGGCGCTGGCCGAGGAGTATCGCGGCAAGCTGAACAAAACGACCGGCGACCTGTCGGAAGAAGCGAAGTCCCGTTCGGAAGAGGCCAAGGGCAAGGCCAATGCTTTCGCCGCCGACGCCAAGGTCAAGGCGACCGAATACGCCAACGAGGGCAAGGCCCGCACGAGCAAGGCGATTGTCGGCCTTTCCAAGGCGATCGACGAAAACGTCTCGCTCATCGACGACAAGGTCGGCAAGAAGTACGGCGACTATGCCCGTACCGCTTCCAAGTCGATGCAGAGCGCAGCGACCAAGCTCGATGAGAAGACTCTCGATGAACTCGGCGAAGACGCCAAGCAATTCGTACGCACAAGCCCGGGCATGGCGGTAGGCATGGCCGTGGCCGCCGGTTTCGTTCTCGGCCGCATCTTCAAGGGCAAGTAGAATCGTACGGAACCCATCGACGGACACGATGCAACATTCCAGTGAAGCCTTGGCTCCCTTTCCCGACGAGGGCGAGGACCCCAGCCTTGCCGAAGACCTGCGCCAGCTTGCCGATGAGGCCAAGACCCTAGCGCAGGCCGAGCTTGCATTTCAGAAGTCGCGTGCGGCTTATGCAGGATCACAGGCAAAGACCATCGTCGCCCTGCTGGTGGTGGCGGCGGTCGTTGTCTTCTTTGCAGTGATGGCACTCGTCACCGGCACGGTGATCGCGCTTGGCCCGGTCCTCGGGCTATGGGGGGCAATGGCAGCGGTAACTCTGGGACTGCTGCTGTTTGCCGCCCTCTGCGCGCTCGCCGCCCGATCGAAGCTCAAGCAGATGATGGCCGTCATCTCGGACGGCAAGGGAAGCTCATGAACAAGCTGGCAGCACAGGTCATGGCCGACCGCGCCGCGCGCGATGCGGCCCGGTCCGTGTTCGACGAGCACTATGGCGCACTCAAGGCCGACATCGAGGAACGCGGCCTGACCGGCCGCATCCTCGACGAGGCGAAGGAACAGGCCAAGGACATGTTCGACGAAGCCGTTGCCGTGGCCGAAGCGAACCCCGGCGTGATCGGGGGAACCATCGCCGCGCTGGCGCTTTGGTTATTGCGAAACCCGATTATCGCCTGGATCGAGAAAATGCTCGAGCCGGCCGTAGACAAAGTGAAGGAGCTGGGCAGTGACTGATACTGATCCGACAACACCGACCGAAACGCCGCAGCACTCCAACAACGTCGTCACGCTGCCGGCAAAGCCCGCGAAACAGCGCCCTTCCGAGAAGGTCGTCTCATTCGTGAAGAAGCACCCCTACATAACGGTCGCCGGTGCCGTTACCGCTGGTGTGGCCGCCGCGGCCCTGCTGCCGCGCAAGACCAGCGGCAAGGTGATCGACAAGGCCATGGGTGTGGCCGAAGCCGCCGGCGCGGCCACCATGATGTTCGGCCGCAATGCCGGCGAAAAGGCGCACGAACTCGGCAGCGATGCCCGTGAACAGGCCGGCATTCTCGGCAAGAAGGCAGAGCAGGCCGGCGAAGTTGCCGTGAAGCGCCTCGAAAAGTACGGGCTGGCCGCCCTTGCCGCAGCCAGCGCATTCGGGCGCGCCACTGCCACCCGCGCCAGCAAGCTGGGCGACGCCGCAGCCGAAAAAGCCGCCAAAATCGGCGAGGCAGCCTCGGAAAAGTCGCATGACCTTGCCGATGCCGCAGAGGATCTGAAGAAGCGGGTCAAAGGCTGATCGCCCAGCTTATTGCTAATGCTTTTCAACATTGCAGAAGGGCGAGATCGCAGAAGCGATCTCCTCTTGCTCTTGACCCTGCCTAAAATTATAGGGGCCGCTCCTCCTCCCAATCAGGAAAGCGGCCCTCTCCCATGCAAAAGCTTCATCTTGTAATGGGCGGCCGGGTCAAGGACCCGCGCAGCCTTGAATTCGTCGACCTCGAGAAGCTCGATCTGGTCGGCGTGTTTCCCGACTTCGCGTCCGCCCAGGATGCCTGGAAGTCGGCAGCACAGCGCACGGTCGACGATGCGGAAATGAAGTACGTGATCGTCCACCTCCACCGCCTGCTCGAGCCCGAACTTCCGGAAGAGTAAGCACGCGGCAGACCTGACCGCTGAACAACAGAAGAGGGCCGGAACAGCGCGTTCCGGCCCTCTTCTTTTTTGCCTGACGACGCGGCCCGGCAGGCCGCGTGAAATCAGATGAACTCGATCTTCCGAACGAGGTAGAACTTGTCGCCCGACGGCACGGTCACCTCGATCTCGTCGTCGACCTTGCGCCCGATCAGCGCCTTGCCGAGCGGCGAGTTGTAGCTGATGCGGCCTGCCTTGGCGTCGGCCTCGTAGGGACCGACGATCTGGTAGCGCACCGGCTTCTCGTCATCGTCGAGCAACGTGACAGTGGCGCCGAAAATCACCTTGTCGCCCGACAGCGACGTGGGATCGATGATCTGCGCGCGGCTGACCCGGTCCTCGAGATCCGCGATCGTCGCCTCGACCTGCCCCTGGCGTTCCTTGGCGGCGTGGTATTCCGCGTTTTCGGAAAGGTCGCCGTGCGCACGCGCTTCCTCGATGGCGTCGACGATACGCGGCCGTTCCTCACGCAGCGCCTTCAGCTCGGCCGTCAGCCTTTCGTAGCCTTCCGCGAGCATCGGCAGCTTTTCGATACTGGCCATTCTCTTATCTTCCTCCTGTTGCCCCCCTTGCTGAGACTACTCGGCTGCCCCGTCCCTCAGGGGGGCGAGCCGATCTGCAGCGATGTGGGGAGGCAAGATCGATTTCAGCTATAATAATCCTGCAACGAGCGCACTTCAAGTTGGCTGCCACGAATAACGTCGATAGCCTCGCTTGCCGCTACGCTCGTGGCGGCCGTGGTGAAGATCGAAACCTTCGCCGTGATCGCCGATGCGCGGATCGATTTGGAGTCCTGCAGGCTCTGCCAACCCTCGGTGGTGTTGAAGATCAGGTTCACTTCACCGTCCTCGATCTTGTCGACGATGTGCGGGCGCCCTTCAGCCACCTTGTTCACCAGTTCGACGGCGAGGCCGGCGTCGGCGAGATACTTCTGCGTGCCCGACGTAGCGATAATGCGGAAGCCGTTGTCGAGCAGCTTGCGCACGGCCGGCACGATCAGCGGCTTGTCGCTTTCCTTGACCGAAACGAAGGCGGTGCCTTCGGTCGGCAGGCGCATGCCGGCGCCAAGCTGGGCCTTGGCGAAGGCGCGCGGGTAATCGGTATCGATGCCCATGACTTCGCCGGTCGACTTCATCTCCGGGCTCAGCACCGGATCGACGCCGGGGAAGCGCGCGAAGGGGAACACGGCTTCCTTCACGGCCATGTAGTCCAGATCGCGCTTGAACGGCGGGAACTCGGTCAGCTTCTCGCCCGCCATGACGCGCGCCGCGATCTTGGCGACTGGCTGGCCGATGGCCTTGGCGACGAAGGGCACCGTACGCGATGCGCGCGGGTTCACTTCGATCAGATAGACCTCGCCGTCCTTCACCGCGAACTGCACGTTCATCAGGCCGCGCACGCCCAGACCCATGGCCAGCGCCTCGGCCTGACGTTCCATCTCCTCGATGATTTCGGGCGGCAGGCTGTAAGCCGGAATGGTGCAGGCGCTGTCGCCCGAGTGGACGCCGGCTTCCTCGATGTGCTGCATCACACCGGCCACGACGACCTGCTCGCCGTCGCACAGGGCATCGACGTCGCACTCGATGGCATCGCGCAGGTACTGATCGATCAGGACCGGGCTGTCGTTCGAGACATGAACGGCCGTGGCGATGTAGTTGTCGAGCTGCTGCTCGCTGTCGACGATCTCCATCGCGCGACCGCCGAGCACGTAGCTGGGACGCGTCAGCACCGGATAGCCGATGCGGTTGGCAATCGCGACAGCCTCGTCGCGGCTGCGGGCCATGCCATTGGCCGGCTGTTTGAGGTTCAGCTTGTCGACCAGCGCGGCAAAGCGCTCGCGATCTTCGGCAAGGTCGATTGCATCGGGCGTGGTGCCCAGGATCGGAATGTTCGCCTTTTCGAGCGCGGCGGCAAGCTTGAGCGGGGTCTGCCCGCCGAACTGCACGATCACGCCCACCAGTTCGCCGTTCTCCTGCTCGACGCGCAGGATTTCCAGCACGTCCTCGGCAGTCAGCGGCTCGAAGTAGAGACGGTCGGAGGTGTCGTAGTCGGTCGAGACGGTCTCGGGGTTGCAGTTGACCATGATCGTCTCGTAGCCGGCCTCGGACAGCGCGAAGCAGGCATGGACGCAGCAGTAGTCGAACTCGATGCCCTGCCCGATACGGTTCGGGCCGCCACCGAGGATGACGATTTTCCTGCGGTCGGACGGCATCGCCTCGTCCTCGGGCTCGCCGAAGAACGGCGCCTCGTAGGTCGAGTACATGTAGGGCGTGATCGCCTCGAACTCCGCGGCGCAGGAATCGATGCGCTTGAACACCGGATAGACGCCCAGCTTGTGGCGCAGCGCGCGCACTTCGTCCTCGCTGGTGGCGCCGGCCATGGCGCGCAGGGCATCGTGCAGCAGTCCCGAGCGCTTCGCCTGCGTCTCGGCGAGACCTCCGGCGACATGTACAGAGCGCACCGCAAGCGTGGCGAGGCGCTTGTCGGAGAAGCCCATCGCCTTCACCCGGCGCAGGCCCTGCGCGTCGATGGGCAGGCCGTCCTGCATGATCTTCGCTTCCTCGGCGATGATCTCTTCGATGTGGCGCAGGAACCACTTGTCGTAGAACGTGATCGCGTGGATCTCATCCACGGTGAAGCCCTCGCGCATGGCCTGGGCCACGTTGAGCAGACGCTCCGGAGTAGCCTTCGAAAGCGCTGCGGTAATCGTGTCGCGCCCTGCCCCTTCCAGCGACGGCACGGTGTTGAAGCCGTCGAGATCGGTTTCCAGACCGCGCAGCGCCTTCTGCAGCGATTCCTTGATGTTGCGGCCGATCGCCATGACCTCGCCCACGGACTTCATCGCCGTGCTCAGTTCCGCCTTCGCGCCCTTGAACTTCTCGAAGGCAAAGCGCGGGATCTTGGTGACGACGTAGTCGATGGTCGGTTCGAACGCGGCCGGGGTCGCGCCGGTAATCTCGTTGGTGATCTCGTCGAGCGTGTAGCCCACGGCCAGCTTGGCGGCGACGCGTGCGATCGGGAAGCCGGTCGCCTTCGAAGCCAGAGCCGAAGAGCGCGAGACGCGCGGGTTCATCTCGATGACGATCAGTCGACCGTTTTCCGGGTTCACGGCGAACTGCACGTTCGAGCCGCCGGTTTCCACGCCGATCTCACGCAGCACCTCGAGCGAGGCGGTGCGCATGATCTGGTATTCCTTGTCGGTCAGCGTCAGCGCCGGCGCGACGGTGATCGAATCGCCGGTGTGCACGCCCATCGGATCGACGTTCTCGATGGCGCAGATGATGATGCAGTTGTCGTGCTTGTCGCGCACGACTTCCATCTCGTATTCCTTCCAGCCGAGCAGCGATTCCTCGATGAGGACTTCGTTCTTCGGGCTGGCATCGAGACCTTCGCGCACGATGCGCTCGAACTCGTTCTTGTTGTAGGCCACGCCGCCGCCAGTGCCGCCCAGCGTGAAGCTGGGGCGGATGATCGCCGGAAGACCGGTGCGTTCGAGCACGGCATGAGCCTCTTCCAGCGAGTGCGCGACGCCCGAGGCGGCGCTCTCGAGGCCGATCTTGTCCATCGCCTCACGGAAGCGCTGGCGGTTTTCAGCCTTGTCGATGGCATCGGCATTGGCGCCGATCATCTGCACGCCGTACTTGTCGAGGATGCCCGCCTCGAACAGATCCAGCGCACAGTTGAGTGCGGTCTGCCCGCCCATCGTCGGCAGCAGTGCGTCGGGCCGCTCCTTGATGATGATCTTCTCCACCACCTCGGGCGTGATCGGCTCGACATACGTCGCGTCGGCCATGTCCGGGTCGGTCATGATCGTGGCGGGGTTGGAGTTCACCAGAATGACCCGATAGCCCTCTTCCTTGAGCGCCTTGATCGCCTGGGTCCCCGAATAGTCGAACTCGCAGGCCTGGCCGATGATGATCGGACCGGCACCGATGACGAGGATCGAGGAGATGTCTGTGCGCTTGGGCATGGTAGAGGGCTATCCTGGATTCTAGTGTCTGTAAGGTATCGCGTGCCGGAGGCTTCAGGCCACCAGTTCGCCGAATGCCTTTTCCCAGTACTCGGGACCTTCGGCATTGGCCTTGGCGATGATCGGGTTGGTGGCCTGCCGCTCCTTGATCTCGGCGCGGAAGACGTCGGCCTGGAACTGGTGCATCTTGCCGCCGAATTCGTTCTCGGTGGTCGACCATGCGCCCTTGGCAATCATCGAATCGAGGAACTGCTTGGCGGCCGCCTTGGACTGGCTGCGCACTTTCATGCCGAACTTGCGGTGGGCGATCTGGAACTTGTCCTCGATGATGAGAGTCAGTTCGCCATAGGGGTACCAGCGCGTCGCGATGTTGAGATCGTTGGCAGGACCGGCAATGTAATAGGCGATCATGTGGTCGATAAGATCACTCATGGTCTGTTCTCTTTCCTTGTTTGTCTCTTGATCTCGGCCGGATAGGCGATGCTCACGCGAGGCAGTCGGGCGCGCAGTTCAGCCAGAACGCAGGCCTGCCTCGATTGTGCCATCCCCTTGGGTGGGTCGAAGCGCAGCTTGTCCTGCTCCACCGTGATCGTCCCCGCGGCAACGCCGCACCTCCCCGCAACCGTCGCGATCTCGGCCTCGCTCAGCAACGCGGGCTTGGGCGGCGGTGCCTGATTGCACGCCGCCACGAGGCCGCAGGGTGCCAGAAGCAAGGCCGCAGCCTGCTTCAAGCGAGCATCCCGACGAACTTTTCGAACAGGTAGAAACTGTCCTGCGGGCCAGGGCTCGCTTCCGGGTGGTACTGCACACCGAAAGCGCGCTTGTTCTTGAGCGCTATGCCGCAATTGGTGCCGTCGAACAGCGAGACGTGGGTCTCCTCGACCGCATCGGGCAGCGTCTTGTTGTCGACCGCGAAGCCGTGGTTCATCGAGGTGATCTCGACCACGCCGTCGGCCATGCGCTTCACCGGGTGGTTGGCGCCGCGATGGCCCTGGAACATCTTGGCGGTCTTCGCGCCGGCGGCCAGACCGAGCATCTGGTGGCCAAGGCAGATACCGAAGATCGGTATGTCCTTTTCCAGCAGCGCCTGAATCACCGGCACGGCGTATTTTCCGGTCGCGGCCGGATCGCCGGGGCCGTTCGACAGGAACACGCCATCGGGTTCGAGCGCGAGAACCTCTTCCAGGGTGACTTCGGCCGGAACCACCGTCACCCGCGCGCCGGCCTTCACCAGATTGCGGAAGATGTTGTCCTTGGCGCCGTAATCGATCGCGACCACGTGCGGGCGAGCATCGCGCGGCGAGCGACCGTAGCCGGCCCCGAGCGTCCAAGTGGAGCCTTCCCAGGCCTCCTGGATTTCGCGGCTGACGATCTTGGCCAGATCCATGCCTTCGAGGCCGGGCCAGTCCTGCGCCTTCTTGACCAGCGCGGGAATGTCGAATGCGCCTTCGGGATTATAGGCGATCACGGCATTGGGCGCGCCGAGCTTGCGGATGCGGCGCGTCAGCGCGCGGGTATCGATCCCGGCGAGACCGACCTTGCCCTTGTCCGCCATCCAGTCGCCGAACTCACCGCGTGCACGGAAGTTGGACGAGGGCGTCACGTCCTCGCGCACGATGCAGCCGACGGCGCTGTCGACCTTGGACTCAAGGTCTTCCTCGTTCACGCCGACGTTGCCGATATGCGGGAAGGTGAAGGTCACGATCTGTCCCGCATAGGACGGATCGGTCATCACTTCCTGATATCCGGTCATCGAGGTGTTGAAGCAAACCTCGCCCACGGCTTCCCCGACGGCGCCGAAACCGCGCCCCCAGATCACGTGTCCGTCGCTCAGGACGATAACGCCCGTCGCTCCTTCCGGTTTGGGCGCAGGCGAAGGTGCGGCGTCGGCCATGGTGGGTCGCTCCGTTAACGGCGTTTCTGACGATGAGTGCTAAGTCCCACGCGCTAGAGACGGTTATGCAGGGCGTCAAGGCACGAGGGTGCAATTTGCCACGCGGCTTGCTAACTTTTACGCAGCCACGTTTTCACACTCATCAGGACGACAGAAGAACAATGATCCGCGATTCGATCAAGGCCGCACAGGTTTCCGCCATGAAATCGGGTGACAAGCCCCGCCTCGGCGCCGTGCGCCTCATCCTCGCCAAACTGAAGGACCGCGACATCGAATTGCGCACCGCCACCGAAACGCCGGACGACGACGCGATGGTGATCGACGTGCTGCAGAAGATGGTCAAACAGCGCCGCGAATCGATCAAGCTCTACGAAGAAGGCGGCCGCCCGGAGCGTGCCGAAGCCGAAAAGGCGGAACTCGTGGTGATCGAGGAATTCCTGCCTGCGCAGATGTCGGAAGAGGAAACCAAGGCCGCAATCGAATCGATCAAGGCCGAAACCGGGGCTGCAGGCATGAAGGACATGGGCAAGGTCATGGGCCTGCTCAAGGAACGCCACGGCGCCCAGCTCGACATGGGCAAGGCCAGCGGCTGGGTGAAGGCAGCCCTGGCCTGACCGAAAGCGAAAGGCGGCACGTCCCGTGCTAACGCCACAATGGCTCGATCAACTCCGCTCCCGTATCACGCTCTCAACGCTGATCGGTCGCTCGACGCGCCTGCAGAAGGCGGGGCGCGAGTACAAAGCGTGCTGCCCGTTCCATAACGAGAAGAGTCCTAGCTTTACCGTCAACGACGAAAAGGGGTTTTATCATTGCCTCGCTGGCGAAACCCTGGTCATCACAGATCAGGGACGTCTTCCCATTCGGGAACTCGCCGGAACGACGACTCGCATACTCAGCCGCAACGGCAAGTGGATCGAGGCTCCATTTCGTGACTACGGTCGGCAACGGCTCTGGCGGATCGCGCTTTCGCGCAACGGCCAGCGCAAAACGCTGTACGCCACCGACGGCCACCGGTGGTTCGTCAGAGGCAGAAAAAGCGCGGTCACTACGGCACAACTTAGGCCCGGCCATCGGCTGGAAGCAGCATTTCCAGCCCAGCGCAAAGACTGGACACTCGATGCGGAAGGTATCCGACACGGCATCGTTTTCGGGGACGGAACCCTGCTCAAGGAGCACTACGGGTCGGTAAACCTGCACGGAGCCAAAGATGCGCAGCTTGCGCCGTGGTTTCCCGAATCGATGCAGTCCAGTCACATTCGCGACAACGGCGAGCCCTTCATTCGCGTCTATGGAGGCCGCGCATTCGGGCACATGAAAGCCTTGCCCGACTGCACCCTGCCAGAACCGTATTTGCTGGGGTTCCTCGCCGGATACTTCGCCGCAGACGGTCATGTCGCGAAAGACGGCACGGTGATGCTGAACTGCGCCAATGCCGATCACCTGGAAGCCATTCGCGATCTGGCTGCAACGCTCGGGATCGGCACGTTCGGCCGCACAACCCAGACGCGCAAGGGAATCGGCGGACGGATATCCGATATCCACCGCATTCACTTTGTCGGATCGAGTTTACGGCCGGACTTCTTCCTTCTCGATGAAGCCCGGCAGCGCCACATGGCCGCAGCGAAAAAGTTCGAGCGCCTGCGCTGGCAAGTCGTATCCGTTTCGCCCAGCGAGCGGGTGGAGAATGTCTATTGCGCCGAAGTGCCCGATGAACATGCCTTTGCGATCGACGACAACATCCTGACCGGAAACTGCTTCGGCTGCGGTGCGCATGGCGATGCGATCCGCTGGATGACCGACCATCAGGGCCTCGCCTTCATGGACGCGGTCAAGGAACTCGCGGCCGAGGCGGGCATGGACGTGCCCGCGCCCGATCCGCGTGCAGCCAAGGCGGCGGAAAAGCGCGACACGCTGCACGACGTCATGGCCGCCGCACAGGAGTGGTTCGCGCACAACCTCACCGCCCCCGAAGGCGAAGCGGCGCGGGCCTATCTCGCCACGCGCGGCTTCGATGCGCATACCGTGCAGCGCTTCGGGTTCGGCTATGCCCCCGAGGGGCGGCAGGCGATGAAGGAGGCGCTCTCGCGCTTCCCGCAGGCCATGCTGATCGAGGCGGGCCTGCGCATCGAGGTCGAGGGGCGCGATCCCTACGACCGGTTCCGTGGCCGCCTGATGCTGCCGATCGAGGATACGCGCGGACGCGTGATCGCATTCGGCGGACGCATCCTCGCCAAGGACAAGACCGATGCGCCGAAATACCTGAATTCGCCCGACACCCCGCTCTTCGACAAGGGCCGGACGCTCTACAACCTGCACCGCGCCGCGCCTGCCGCGCGCCAGTCGGGCCGGATGGTGGTGGTCGAAGGCTACATGGACGTGATCGCGCTGGCCGCCGCGGGAATTGCCGAATGCGTCGCCCCGCTCGGCACCGCGCTCACCGAGCACCAGATCGAACTGTTATGGCGCCATGTCGAGCGCCCGGTCCTGTGCTTCGACGGCGATGCCGCCGGCCAGCGCGCCGCGATGCGGGCGATCACCCGCGCCCTGCCCCTGCTGCGCCCTGCCCACTCGCTGCGCATCGTACGCCTGCCCGAAGGCATGGACCCTGACGACCTGATCAAGGCCAAGGGCCCCAAGGCCATGGAAGATGTTCTTGGTGAGGCGAAAAGCCTGATCGAGGTCCTGTGGGAAGTCGAACGCGATGCCCAGCCACTGAACACGCCCGAGGACAAGGCCGGACTGAAGGCACGGCTCATGGCACATGTCGAATCGATCCAGCACCCGGACATCGCCAGCCTCTATCGCCGCGAGTTGCAGGACCGCTATTCCGAATTCGCCTTCCCCAAGCGCGAGAACCGCTGGCAGGGCGGGCAGCGGCAGCCTTTCCAGCCCCGGCAGGGCGGCGGTCGATGGCAACCCGGACGCCCTGCCCCGGCGCCCTCCTCGCCCGAATCGATCAGCCGCCTGACCGCCCGCTATGCCGGCACCGGTTTACGCGATGCGCTGACCGCTGCGGTGCTGGCAGGGCTCATGCGATGGCCCGCGCAGATCGGCCGCCACGCCGAGGCTCTGGCCCGCACGCCGGGGCTCGATCCGCGCTTCTTCGCACTGATCGAATGTTGCGACGCAACGCAGGCGCTTGAAAGCGAGGACCTTGCCACCATATTGAGCGCAAATGGTCTGGAAGTTCCCGGAACCGCTGAATATTCGGGGCTGCGCTTCGGCTTTCTTGCCCCCGACGCGACTGCAGAGCAGGCGGCAGTGGAACTCTCTCAAGCCATCGATCTCTTGGTGGAGCGTCCGGTTCTGGAAGCTGCGCTGGCACAGGCGACGACACGGTTCGAAAGCGAGCTGTCGGACGAGTCTTTTGCCGAACAGCAACGTCTGCTCAAGAGAAAGCTGGAATTTGACAAGCGCCTAAGGCAAATGGCGAGCAGAGATGCGCCCTAACGCGAATTGTATAATTGGGGTTGTACGATCTGCGCGCCTTATGATCTGCGCGGGGCAGCACGAGTTAACGGCGGAAGAATGAGCAAAAACGACAATACCAGCGGCGACACCACCGACGGCAACGATGCACCGCTGATCGATCTCAATGAAGCCTCGATCAAGAAGCTGATCGCCCGCGCCAAGCGCCGCGGCGTGATCACCTATGACGAGCTCAACGAGGCCCTGCCGCAGGACCAGATGTCTTCCGAGCAGATCGAGGACATCATGGCCGCGATCTCGGAAATGGGCGTGAACATCGTCGAGAACGACGAGGACGCGCAGGAAGACAACGACGGTCCCGAGGAAATCGACACCGACGATTCGAACACGGCACCCAAGCCCGTGGTCGAAACGAAGAAAAAGGAAACGATCGAGCGCACCGACGACCCGGTGCGCATGTACCTGCGCGAAATGGGCGCGGTCGAGCTGCTCAGCCGCGAGGGCGAAATCGCCATCGCCAAGCGGATCGAGGCCGGCCGGGACATGATGATCCTGGGCCTGTGCGAGAGCCCGCTCACCTTCCACGCCATCATCCAGTGGTCGGAAGCGCTGAACAACGGCGAGATGCAGCTGCGCGAGATCCTCGATCTCGACGCCATGCTCTCGAAGGAGCCCGCACCGGAAAATCTCAACGACGACGATGACGGCGACGACGACGGCGAGATCAGCGAAGCCACCGCCGGCCCTTCCTACAAGGAAGACGATGACGACGAGGAGGAAGAAACCTCCGAGGACGGCGAAGACGGCGAGGAAGGTTCCTCGCGCCGCAAGGAAGAGGACGACGAGGAGGACAACACTCTCTCGCTCGCCCAGATGGAAGCCGCGCTCAAGCCCGAGGCGCTCGAGAAGTTCGCGACCATCACCGAGCTGTTCCAGACCTTCGAGAAGCTCCAGACCGAGCGGCTCGAGGCGCTGGGTCTCGGGATCGACTTCCCGGCGGCCAAGGAAGACAAGTACCAGCAGCTGCGCGAGGAACTGACCGCGCAGGTGGAATCGGTGCAGTTCCACGCGACCAAGATCGAATACCTGGTCGACAACCTCTACGCCTACAATCGCCGCCTGACCGCGCTGGGCGGCCAGATGCTGCGTCTGGCCGAGCGCCACAAGGTGAAGCGCACGGACTTCCTCTCGACGTATATCGGCCGCGAACTCGACGACAGCTGGCTTCCCGAAATGTCCAAGAAGGACAAGAAGTGGGCCGCCTTCGCCGATAACGAAGGCGATTCGGTCGAGCGCATCCGCGCCGAAGTGGCCGACATCGCAGCTGCGACCGGCATGGCGCTCCCCGAATTTCGCCGCATCGTCAACATGGTGCAGAAGGCCGAGCGCGAGGCACGTATCGCCAAGAAGGAAATGGTCGAGGCGAACCTGCGCCTCGTGATTTCCATCGCCAAGAAGTACACCAACCGCGGTTTGCAGTTCCTCGACCTCATTCAGGAAGGCAACATCGGCCTGATGAAGGCGGTCGACAAGTTCGAGTACCGCCGCGGCTACAAGTTCAGCACTTACGCGACGTGGTGGATCCGTCAGGCCATCACCCGCTCGATCGCTGACCAGGCGCGCACGATCCGTATCCCGGTCCACATGATCGAGACGATCAACAAGCTGGTGCGCACCAGCCGCCAGTTCCTCCACGAGCAGGGCCGCGAGCCCACGCCCGAGGAAATGGCCGAACGCCTCTCGATGCCGCTCGAAAAGGTCCGCAAGGTGATGAAGATCGCCAAGGAGCCGATCTCCCTCGAAACGCCGATCGGCGACGAGGAAGATTCGCACCTGGGCGATTTCATCGAGGACAAGAACGCGATCATCCCGGTCGATGCGGCGATCCAGGCAAACCTCAAGGAAACGGTCACCCGCGTCCTCGCCTCGCTCACCCCGCGCGAGGAACGCGTGCTGCGCATGCGCTTCGGCATCGGCATGAACACCGATCACACGCTGGAGGAAGTCGGCCAGCAGTTCTCGGTGACGCGCGAACGTATTCGCCAGATCGAGGCCAAGGCGCTGCGCAAGCTCAAGCACCCGAGCCGCAGCCGCAAGATGCGATCCTTCCTGGACCAGTAAGAGAAAAGCCCCGCTCCGGCGGGGCTTTTTTTGTCTTTGCCCTGGAGCAAACTCGAAACGAATCCTTCTGCCGAAGGTCTGCGGCTTCGAACACTGCAGACGAAGCACTTACTGAAAATGCCGTTATTCGAGCACTTTTCCGGTACGAACATCCACAACCTTGCCTTCCGAATAGCTCAACACACCCGGAACCGGCGCCAACCGGTTGATCCAGCTTGCCCCGGGCTGGAGGAATGGACCGACGGCATGATATTCGGCGCGTGCCAGTGGCAATCCAGCGGCGACCTGAGGCACGACTGTATCCAAATCGGCCGGCACCACTGCCGCGCCAAGAATGAATGAATACTGGAACATCTGCTCGCCCAGGTTGTCTTCGAGATTGGGAACGGGCGATGGCTTATGCACCTTGTCCGCATAGAGCGAACCAAGGAACGTCACCACTCCGGGCTGCGCAGCGAACTTGACTGTACCCAAGCAATTGCAATTCGTCAGCGCTCGCGTGCCAACCGCTGTGCCATAGAAAACGTACGTACCTGGTGGAACTTCCACGAGATAGGTGCGCATTTCGCCGTCTTCGGCAAAATCTTTCACAGGCAGTGCGAAGGCGTTGGACGGGCCGTCATAACTGAACCCGAAATTCTCGACGGTTGGCACCGGTCCGTTCTTCGCCTTCTTGCGAAGATTGGGCAGTTCTTTCTCATAGGCCTGCTGCCGCGCTGCAAGAAAGGCGACCATCTCATCGTCCGAAGGAATTCGGCCCATGACATGAGTTATCGCAAACATGCCTGATTTGGCCGTACTGGCGCGATAGAGCAAATAGGCCTTGGCTGGGTCGAGCACGGTCGGTGCCGTCGCATGCACCGCTACACCATCCGGTTCACGGGCAGCTAACGGGGTGGAATGCGTCAGCATTAATGCGAGCGCCCCAAGCGCGACAGAGACAATCGATACACTCTTCATCGAACCACCTCCGATTGATCGGGACGCGGCCCGGCAGCAATTTTTGCCTGCATGGCGACAACCTGGTCCTCCTCTCCGGTGTTGATCGTTTTCCATGTCTCTTCGGACAGCGCATAACGCGCATATCCTCGCGTCCCCATGCAGCGGCGCAGCTTGTTGTTCTCCAGTCCGCGATCAAGCTTGGGCAGGATGATTGCCGCCATTGCCGCGCCCACCAGGCCATAGGGGCTCGTCGTCGAGGCCACCGGCTTGCTGCTTTCTTCTCCGAAGGGAATAAAATCAGGCAGCAATATCGCGCTCGTCCTTGTCAGATGCGCGCGGCATTCCCGCAAATCGGCATAGGCCTTGTCGAAACTCACTCCCGACTTGTGAAAATAAAAGAACTTGTAGCCGTCCCCAAGCACCTTCTCACGCTCCACCGGATCAGAAGGCAGCGTCACAGACGGCAGCGAGAAAGTCGCTGGATCAATGAGGGGAAATGGATCTTGCGCACCCGCAGGAGCTGCAGGGAGCATAGCAACCAGCGCGATAAACGCTGCGCACTTGAAGTTGGATATCCTCATACCCGACGGATGTATCGCGTATTTCTTACCTGTACAGGAGGATATTTCGTCGGCTGCTGGAGGATCGCTTGTTGTCCGATCCAACGTGATTTCCACGTATCAATGAGCAACCCGGATGACTCGCGAAAGGCAGCGAATCCGCCCAAATATTTTCCTACTCCCCTTCCACCTGCCAAACTGCGCGCGGCATCTGTCTGCCCTGTTCTTTGAACCGTCCATCCTCGCCGTCGAAAAACTGCCTTTGCAGCGTAACGATATCGCTGCCCCAGGGCTTTGAAAAATGGCGACTTCGCAGAAACACGCCATGGCCGCTTTGGACAAAGTTTGAAAACTTACGCCGCCCCGCCACCGAACGCTGAATAGCGCCCCTGCCGGGACTCGCTTTGCGGCGCAGTCATGACTAAGGGGAGCGCAAACGACTCCCGCATAAGGACAGGCCCCCTTTCCATGCGCATTGCCATTGTCTCCGATCACGCCGCCGTCGACCTCAAGGCCGAACTGCGCGAATATCTCATCGAAAACGGCCATGAAGTCGCCGATCTCGGCCCCGAGACCGCCGACCGGGTCGACTATCCCGACTACGGCTACAAGCTCGCCTCGGTCGTGGCCGACGGCACCGCCGAGTACGGCGTGGCGCTGTGCGGTTCGGGCATCGGCATCTCGATGGCCGTGAACCGCAATCCCGATTGCCGCTGCGCGCTCGTCTCAGAGCCGCTTTCGGCCGCGCTCGCCCGCGAGCACAACAATGCGAACTGCATCGCCATGGGTGCGCGCCTCACCGGCGTCGACATGGCCAAGGCTTGCCTCGATGCGTTCCTTTCCACCGAGTTCGGCGGAGGCCGCCACGCCGGCCGCGTCGAAAAGCTCACCAACCCCGCATTCTGATCCGAAGAGGTCCCCGCACATGACCGTTGAAACCGCCATCCGTTCCGCCGGCTTCTTCACCGAAACGATCGCGCAGAGCGACCCCGCCGTTGCCAAGGCCATCGGCCACGAGATGAAGCGCGAGCGCAAGCAGATCGAGCTGATCGCGTCCGAAAACATCGTCTCCAAGGCCGTGCTCGAAGCGCAGGGTTCGGTGCTCACCAACAAGTATGCCGAAGGTTATCCCGGCAAGCGCTACTACCAGGGCTGCGAGCCGTCCGACGAAGTCGAGACGCTCGCCATCGAACGCGCCAAGGAGCTGTTCGGCTGCGAATTCGCCAACGTCCAGCCCCACTCGGGCGCGCAGGCCAACGGTGCGGTGCTGCTCGCAACGGTCAAGCCGGGCGAGACCATCATGGGCATGAGCCTCGATGCCGGCGGCCACCTCACCCACGGCGCCCGCGCGGCGCTGTCGGGCAAGTGGTTCAATGCCGTTCAGTACGGTGTGACCAAGGACACGCACCTGATCGACTACGACGAGGTCGAGGCGCTGGCCAAGGAACACCAGCCCAAGCTGATCATCGCCGGCGGCTCCGCCTATCCGCGCGTGATCGACTTCAAGCGCATGCGCGAAATCGCCGACAGCGTCGGCGCGCTGTTCCAGGTCGACATGGCGCACTTTGCCGGCCTCGTCGCCGCGGGCGTGCACCCCTCGCCTTTCCCGCACGCGCACATCGCCACCACCACCACGCACAAAACCCTGCGCGGTCCGCGCGGCGGCATGATCCTGACCAACGATGAAAAGCTGGCCAAGAAGATCAACTCGGCGGTGTTCCCCGGCCTGCAGGGCGGCCCGCTGATGCACGTCGTCGCGGCCAAGGCCGTTGCCTTCGGCGAAGCGCTGCGTCCCGAGTTCAAGGACTACGCTGCCAAGGTGATCGAGAACGCCAAGGTTCTTGCCGACACCCTCAAGGACCGTGGCGCCGCGATCGTTTCGGGCGGCACCGATACGCACCTCGCACTGATCGACCTCTCGCCGCTGGGCGTGACCGGCAAGGACGCCGACGAGGCGCTTGAGCGTGCCGGCATCACCTGCAACAAGAACGGTATTCCCTTCGACCCGCTGCCGCCGATGAAGACCAGCGGCATCCGCGTCGGATCGCCCGCCGGCACCACTCGCGGTTTCGGCCCGGAAGAATTCCGCGAGATCGGCAACATGGTCGCCGACGTGCTCGACGGTCTCGCCAAGTGCGGCGAATCCGGCGACGCCCAGGTGGAGCAGAATGTGCGCTCGCGCGTTGAAGCCTTGTGTGACCGATTCCCGATCTACGAGGACTAACATCATGACCGACCCCCGCCGCCCCAACGACACTGGTGACTTCATCTACGACGCGCGCCAGGAACTTGCTGGAATGCTGCAGGATGGCATGCGCCATCCTTCGACCAAGCCGGTGCTGGCATGGGGCGCGTTGGGGGCTGTAGCCGGGGCAATGCTGCCGGTCGTGTCGGTCGGGCTGGGTCTGGCTGCCGGCGCGGGCTACAAGTTCTACAAACGCGTGCGGCCCGACTGAGGCCGCACCTTTTTCAAGAGAGTGATTGCCTGAATGCGCTGTCCGTTCTGCGCCAACGACGATACGCAGGTTAAGGATAGCCGCCCGACCGAGGATAACACCGCGATCCGGCGGCGGCGCCAATGCACCAGCTGCGGCGCCCGCTTCACCACCTTCGAACGCGTGCAACTGCGCGAGATTACCGTGGTGAAAAGCAATGATGCCCGCGAACCGTTCGACCGTGCGAAGATCGAGCAGTCGGTAACGCTCGCCTGCCGCAAGCGCGGGATCGACCGGGAGAAGATCGACCAGCTCGTCTCCGGCGTGCAGCGCCAGGTCGAAACCAGTGGCGAGGCGGAAGTGTCCTCGCTGGCGATCGGCGAAATGGTGATGGACGGGCTACGCCAGCTCGATTCCGTCGCCTACATCCGCTTTGCCAGCGTCTACCGCTCCTTCAACGAGGCCAAGGACTTCGAGGAGTTCGCAGGTACATTACAGGACGTGGCCGCGAACGAGATCGGCAATGACTGAAAACACGCCCGTCATCGTCCTCGTCCGGCCGCAGCTAGGCGAGAATATCGGCAAGGCGGCCCGCGCGATGCTCAACTTCGGGCTCACTGAAATGCGCCTCGTCACCCCGCGCGACGGCTGGCCCAATCCCTCGGCAGGCCCTGCCGCATCGGGCGCCGACGTGGTGCTGGAAAAGGCGCAGGTCTTCGAGAGCCTTGCTGAAGCCGTTGCCGACTGCTCGCACGTCTATGCCACGACCGTGCGCAAGCGCGGTGTGACCAAGCCGGTCGTCACGCCGGAGGAAGCCGCACGCGAGATCCACACGGCGAGCCAGACCACTGCGAGCCGCTCCGCCTACGTTTTCGGGCCCGAACGATCGGGGCTGGAGACCGAGGACGTTGCACTGGCCCGCGCCATCCTGACCGTACCGATCAATCCGGAGTTCGCATCGCTCAATCTTGCCCAGGCCGTGATCCTGTGCGCCTATGAATGGAGCAAGCATGCGGATCTGGCACAGCCTACCGCCGAAGACCTGCTCCCCCCTGCCCCGCAGCAGGAACTGGAAGGCCTGATCGGCCACTTCGAGCGCATGCTGGAAGAGAAGAACTACTTCTGGCCTGAAACCCGCGCCGAGGCCAACCGCCTGACCTTGCGCAATCTGCTGACCAAACCCGGCTGGAATCATCTCGAAGTCCGCACCTTGCGCGGCGTTCTCTCGACGCTGGAGAAGGAAAAGCGTCCTCGGGGCTGAGATCGCTGTTGCCCGACGCGAAGAGGGAAGACGTGGCCAAAGACGACACAAGCCAATCGATAGACGGCTCTTGCCTCTGCGGCGCCATAACCTTCACGCTTTTGGGTGACTGCGACGGCTTTTTCCTGTGCCACTGCGCACGCTGCCGCAAAGACACCGGATCGGCGCATGCTGCCAATCTGTTCGCCACTTCGGCGGCGCTGATCTGGCTTACGGGCGAAGACCGGGTCCGGACTTATCAGCTTCCCGGCACGCGTCACCAACGCAGCTTCTGCCCAACCTGTGGGTCGGGCTTGCCCGGCACGCAAATGGATGGAGCGGCTGTGCTGGTGCCCGCCGGGTGTATAGACACACCGCTGGATCGGCGTCCCGACGCCCATATCTGCTGCGCCGACAGAGCGGCTTGGGACATTGATCTCGCTTCTGTGCCGGAACTTGCAGGCCTGCCGGGCAGCGCCTGAACCGCCTGCTCCGGGGATTCCTGCTTGACTCCTGCGCTCCACACCGTAAGGGGCAGCCCTTCACAGGACGCCTGCCTTTATCGACAGGATCGTTCCTTCGGCCCCGCACCCCGGTGAAGCGGCGGCCGCATCCAGCGAAACAGGGCTGGATGGTGCGCCCCGGGAAACTAGGGATCGCGCATCAAGGTGATAGCGCGGCAAGCAGAACGGAAAGACATCTTATGTCGAAGCGCAAGAGCGCCAAGTACAAACTCGACCGCCGCATGGGCGAGAACATCTGGGGCCGTCCCAAGAGCTCGGTGAACCGCCGCAGCTACGGCCCGGGCCAGCACGGCCAGCGCCGCAAGGGCAAGCTTTCGGACTACGGCATCCAGCTGCGCGCCAAGCAGAAGCTCAAGGGCTACTACGGCGACGTGACCGAGAAGCAGTTCAAGCGCACCTACCAGGAAGCCTCGTCCATGAAGGGCGACACCGGCCAGAACCTGATCGGCCTGCTCGAACAGCGCCTCGACATGGTCGTGTACCGTGCCAAGTTCGCGCCGACCATTTTCGCTGCCCGTCAGATCGTTTCGCACGGCCACATCCGCGTCAACGGCGTGAAGTGCAACATCGCCTCGCGCCGCATCAAGATCGGTGACGTCATCAGCCTCGGCGACAAGGCCAAGGAAATGGCGCTGGTGATCGAAGCCCAGGCCCTGCCCGAGCGCGAGATCCCCGACTACGTTGCCACCGACGGCACCGACAAGGTGACCTTCGTTCGCGTTCCGACGCTCGACGAAGTGCCCTACCCGGTGAAGATGGAACCGAACCTGGTGGTCGAGTTCTACTCGCGCTGATTTCGGTACCTTACGGTATTCAGGAAAGGGCGGTCCTTCGGGGCCGCCCTTTTCGTGTTAAGCGTCGCAGAAAATTACATGATTCTTGATGTTTGTCAGGGAACCGACGCAGTCGGCGGGCATTAGGCAAGCACCATGACAAGCTATCGTTTCGTCACCCCTCACCGCGCCGGAAAATGGTACCCCGACCTCGAAACCGCGCAGCAGCACGCGTGCGAAATCGGCGCCGGCTACCTCGACACGCGCACGGGCCGCTTCGTGGCCTATGTGCACACCGAGCTCGAGGTTTGCGAGAAGAGGCAGGCGGTAAAAACTGGCGGCCAGCTCGAACTGACCGCCTGATCTTCCGGATCACTTGATACCGAGCGTTTTCCGCAGGAAGGCATCGCTCTTCGAGAGCAGCGTCGTCCGTGCATCGGCACTGACCAGGCTGTGAGCCAGTTCCGGAAACTCGATGTACTCCACGGACTTGCCGGCTTCCTTCAGTCGTTTGTCCATGAGCCGCGATTCTTCGACATCCACATTGCGATCCTCTTCGCCATGGAAAAGCAGAACCGGTACGGTAATCTTGTCCGCGTGACGGGCCGGTGATCCGGCTTCGATATGCGGCCCCTCGCCGATGAACGCACTGGTTAGCTTTTCATCCACGTAGTGCTTGCTCTCTTCCCGCAGCTCTTCGAGATCGGTAACAGGCGCAACGGCCACGATCGCCTTGTAAAGCCCCGGCTCCGTGACTCCGGATTGCAGTGCCGCATAGCCGCCATACGACCAGCCGATGATCGCGAGCTTGTCTGGTTGGGCGATACCTTCGGAGACCAGCCAGCGCCCCGCATCATCGATGTCGCCAATGGCCGTACGCCAGGACTGAAAACCGTTCTTCTTGTACCAGTCCGCACCATACCCGGATGATCCCCGGTAATTTGGCTGGAGTACAGCATAGCCACGCGCAGCGAAGAACTGCACCAGCCAGTCGAAGCCCCACTCGTCGCGCGACGAGGGACCGCCATGCGGCATCACGATGGCGGGAAGATTTTTCCCGTCGGAACCTACCGGTAAAGTGAGGTAGCCGGGTATCTGCGTGCCGTCCGATGCGGGGAACGTGACGGGCTTCATGGTTGCCAGCGGTACGTCTGCCAGTTGAGGACGAAGCGGCATGACCTCGTCCAAGCGATGGGTGGTCTTGTCGAACAGGTAGAATGTTCCCGGCTTCACGTCGCTCGACGCCAGCAACACCAGCTTGTTCTCATCCTCGCTGGCATCGACCCAGTCGATCTGCGCGAAGCCGGGCAGTGCCTTGACCAGTGCGGACGCCAGCTTCCCCAGTTCAGGATCGAAATACTCTGCAAACCGCTTGTCGGTTGCATAGCTGGCACCGATGACCCGCTCACTACGGCCGATGCTGATGAGATGATCGATATCCGCATCATCACGGCCCAGGATCAGTTTACGCTGCCTGGTGCCGTCGAGCTTGACGCTGTAGACCGCCCGGCGTCCAGCCTCGTTATCGTCGAAGCCATAGACAACGTTCTGATCAGGATCGACAGAGACGGGATTGAATCCCGTCCACGAGCCATCCGCTGCATCGGTTACAGTCGACAGTTCCAGCCATTCACTGTCGTCGTCGGGCTTGCGATAGTAGAACTCGACTTTGCCCTGCTGGTACCCGAAGTTGTCGTGCTTCGAGGCGCCCATTATGCGGACGTGTCCGCGGCCGTCGGAAATGAACTGTGACGAATCAGTGCGCGGTCGCTCAACATTGACCCTACCAAGGCTGTTCACGTCGACACGTTCAACCCCGACCCCCTCCAGCTTGCTGGCAATACGGGTGCCAGCCGTGCTTTCCGGCACGTACTCGCGCTGCATCAGAATGGTGCCTGGCTTTCCGCCATTCCAGTCGATGACCCCGCCACCGCTCCAGGTAAACCCAAGCGAGCGTATACCCCCCGTATCGGTTAGAACCTTGGCATGGCCACCGTCGTGATCGAAGACCATCATGCGGCTAAATGTGTACTTGTACCCTTCCCGGTCGGTGCCCTGGATGAAGACCCGGCAAATCAGGCGATCATCGGTCGGCCATGAACAGTTCGAGATGTCCTGGTCACTGTCGTTTTCGTGCAGCACCCTGATCGGGGGTTTTCCCGATGCCAGATCGATAACGGATACACCGCTTCCCGAGCCGACAGGCGAAACGATCGCGATGCGATTTCCGGACGGCGACATGCTGATCTGCCGTGCACTTTCGAGTGCGCCGAAGCGCGCCGCCATATCGTCCGAATCGGCCCCTGATACCGCGGATGCCATACCAGCCACGGCGAGACTGAAAGCCATGGCCCTGATCGAAATTGTCATGAATTGCCCCTGTTATGCATAGTCCATCCTAGTGGGGCCAAATTCTGAAATTCAAGCTCGTAGAAAGGGTTACAGCAATTTCATCGTGGATGATGGACGCCGAAGTTACGGGGTTCTGAGCGCAACAACATCAAGAGCGCCCTCTTCATCGCCACCCCGGAATGCAATCACCCGGCAGCCATCGCCCCAATACCCTGCGGCAGTGGCGCGCGTGGAGCTTCTGCAAACACGCTGGGCTTCAGCCAGTTGCCAATGTTCTTCAGCAAACCCGGTTCTCCCTGCACGACGAGATCGCCTGATCCGATCGCCTCCCGATAGGATCGGTCCCCCATCCAAACGCCGTGCATCGTGCGCACCGTACAGGTGAAATAGACGTCGACGTCCTTGCCCGGGTCTGTGATGCACAGATCAACGTTGCAGTCGTTGATCAGCAGCCACCAGTCCTGCTGTTGCTTGAGATCGCGAAACTTGAATTGGATGATGCTCCGGTCGCCGATCATCTCGGTGGGATCGACGCTGCGTTCCAGATAGAGCATGAGCAGTTCGACATCGAGGTCCGCATCGATGGTGTTGTGCCGGGCATAGAGCAGCCCCCACTGGCCGAGCGCAGAGAGCACGGGGAGCAATTCGGTGCATGCCTTGGTCGGCCAGTATTCGTAGGAGCGTTGCCCGTAAATCTTTCGCCTGACCACCAGCCCCTGTTCTTCAAACGATTTAAGGCGGGCCGTCAGCAGCGCCGGAGAAATGTCACCAAGACCACGTTGCAGCTCGTTGAAGCGACGACCGCCCATGACGAGTTCGCGCAAAATCAGGAACGTCCACTTTTCTCCAAGGATTTCCGTAGCCTTGGCAATCGGACAGAACTGGCCGTACTGCATTTCCCGCTTCCCCATTTTGTATTGCTGCCCACAACATCACACTTTTTGTAGTGCGTTACTACAACTTCTGTAGCGCTCTCCTTCAAACGGTGAACTAAACTTAGGGACCATATTCGCGCAAATGTCTCCTCAGCGCCGGACGCCCGGCACCGCAAAAACAGAGGAGACTATCAATGCCGCTCGTAACCATCGACGTGATCAAGGACGTTTTCACCCCGGAACAGAAGCAGGAAATCATCACCAAGGTGACGGACACCATGGTGTCCATCGAAGGCGAAGCCCTTCGCGGCGTCACCTGGGTGCGGATTGTGGAAGTCGAACAGGGCGACTGGGGTATCGGCGGGCAGACGCTTCATGCAGCCGACGTCCATGCCATGCAGCGACAGCCTGTCGCAGCCTGACGCATCCGGGAAAACGGACATTCCGAAGGGGTCTGCGACGCAGGCCCCTTCTTGTTTCGTCCTCGCGCTAGCGCAGATAATCCCTGCGAAAATCCGCAGCAAAGGCAGCAAACCGTTGCTCGGCAATGGCGTCGCGCATGCCCTGCATCAGTTGCTGGTAGAACGAGATGTTATGTTCAGTCAGCAGCATGGCGCCGAGGATCTCGCCAGAGCGGATCAGGTGGTGGATATAGGCCCGGCTATAGGTCCCGCAGGTCGGGCACGCGCAGCGCTCGTCGATCGGGCCCGTGTCTTCGGCATGGCGGGCGTTGCGCATGTTGAGCGGGCCGTTCCAGGTGAAGGCCTGGCCGTTGCGGCCAGAGCGGGTTGGCAGCACGCAGTCGAACATGTCGACGCCGCGCTCGACGGCCCCCACGAGGTCGTCGGGCTTGCCGACGCCCATCAGGTAGCGCGGCCGGTCCACCGGCAACTGGCCGGGCGCGAAATCGAGCGTGGCGAACATCGCCTCCTGTCCCTCGCCCACGGCGAGCCCGCCGATGGCGTAGCCGTCGAAGCCGATGTCGGTCAGTGCATCGGCGGAGGTCTTGCGCAAGCCTTGGTCGAGGGCGCCCTGCTGAATACCGAACAGCGCTGAAGCGTCCGCATGTTCGCCGCCACTATCGAAACCGTCGCGGCTGCGTTTGGCCCATCGCATCGACATTTCCATTGACCGGGCGATCACGTCGCGGGGCTGGTCGATCTTCGGACACTCGTCGAAGCACATGACGATGTCCGAGCCGAGCAGGCGCTGGATCTCCATCGACCGCTCGGGCGTCAGGTGGTGGCGCGAGCCATCGATATGGCTGGCGAAGGTCACGCCTTCCTCGGTGATCTTGCGCAGGTCGGACAGGCTCATCACCTGATAGCCACCGCTGTCGGTGAGGATCGGGCGATCCCAGTTCATGAACTTGTGCAGCCCGCCCAGCCGCGCGACGCGTTCGGCTCCGGGGCGGAGCATCAGGTGATAGGTATTGCCCAGGATGATGTCGGCGCCGGTGGCGCGTACATCCTGCGGCTTCATGGCCTTGACGGTGCCTGCTGTGCCCACCGGCATGAAGGCGGGGGTGCGGATCTCGCCGCGCCGCATGCGAATGGTTCCGGTACGCGCCTTGCCGTCGGTCGCGTGGATCTGAAAGTCGAAACGGGGATTCATGGACCGCCCGTTAGAGAAATCAGAAGCCGTAGACCAGCGAGAACCGTGAAATCGTGTCGGTCTTGAGCGCGCCGATCGGCGGCGAGGTTTCGTGGGCGATGGAATAGGACATCCTGGTCTTCAGTCCCTTCGCCACCCCGACTTCGAGCCCGGTCAGCGAGGTGAAGGTGCTGTCGTCCGATCCCACGTAGCTCGAGGCGGTCTGCGTCAGCTTGAGCGTTCCGTTCACTTTCCAGTCGAAATCGAACGAAGTCAGTACCGACCACGTCGTTTCCGTCGGATCGGTGACGAAGTCCGTGTGTCGAACCGCCGGGCCCGCTTCGACCGACAGGTTCATGTTCCGGCGTTTCAGGACCCGGTAGCCCAGACCGCCGGACAGCGAATAGCGATCGTCAATGCCCTGGATACGGTTCTTTTCGTACTGGAGCCGGCCATAGGTGAAGAACCCGTCGCGCAACGTGTAGCGCGGCTGATAGCTGGCACCGTACTTCTCACGCGTAATCTTGCCCGAATCCTTCTGATAATCGGCGTTGAGGAGGACGGTGTGCTCCCAGTCGATCCCCTTGCGATCGAGCTTGAGGGCGCCGGTGAAGCCGAAGTTGCTGGTATTGCCCGTCGACCGGAAGGCTCCGAGTTCCAGCTGGCCCGCCCACAGTTCAAGCACGCCGGAATTGCGAATGCGCTCCGTCTCCTCCCTGGTACGCTGCGCGAGGGCCTGCGCCTTGCGGTCGAGATAGGCGCGCTGCATCGCGCGGATCTCGGCCTTGTCGTAGGGCTGCGTGGCCAGAGCGACCTTCACGACGGCAGCCAGCATTTCCGAATCGTCGCGGCGTATGGCTTCCTCGATCATCGCCTTCACCGGCCTGGACAGGCTTGGCGGTTCTGCAGCGATGAACGGGACGGGATCGATGAAAGGCGGCGCTTCCACACGAAGCGGCCCGACCGGTTCCTCGACCTCAGAGACCACCGGTTCGTCGGGGGCCTGAGCCTGGGCCGGTGCGGCTAGCGCGGACAGAATGAAAATGGCGAGGACCGGGGGACGCTTCGTCATGCGATGGTGTTACCCAGTCAGGCGCGCAAGCGCCAGCCGGTCTTGAAGATCCAGGCGATCAAACCCACGCAAAATGCGAGGAAAAGCAGAGTCAGCCCTAGCGAAAGCCCGATCGGGAAATCGGATTGACCATAGAAGGTCCAGCGCAGTCCGTTCACGAGATAGACGACGGGGTTAGCCATCGCCACCGAGCGCCACGGCTCGGGCAGAACCTGGATCGAATAGAATGTCCCGCCCAGGAACGTCAGCGGCATCAGGATCAGCATGGGTACAATGGACAGCTTCTCGAAGTTGTCGGCCCAGATGCCGAGGATGAAGCCGAAGAGCGAGAAGCTGGCAGAGACAAGCAGGATGTAGCCGAAGGCGTAGACCGGATGGGCTATCGAATAGTCCACGAAGAAGCTGGCAGTGACCAGAATGATAGTCGCGAGGATAAGCGACTTCGTCGCCGCCGCCCCGACGAAGCCGACCAGCGTCTCCGATACACCGACCGGGGCCGAAAGCAGCTCGTAGATCGCTCCCGTAAAGCGCGGCATGTAGATACCGAAGCTGGCGTTCGAGGTGCTCTCGCCAAGGATGGTCAGCAACAGCAGGCCGGGCACGATGAAGGCCCCGTAGTTCACGCCGCCCATGCCGCCCTGCATCTGCCCCCCGATCGCGGCGCCGAACACGACGAAGTAGAGCGTGGTGGTCAGCACAGGCGCGAGGATCGACTGCAAGGCCGTACGGAAAGCGCGGAGCAGTTCGCGCTTGTAGATGGTCCAGGCGCTGCGCGCGTTGAACAGGCTCATGCCGCGCCTCCTTCCAGCAGATTGACGAAGATGTCTTCGAGGCTCGATTCGTGGATGTCGATGGCGGTGTAGTCGATGCCCGCCGCGATCAGCGCCTTGGTGAGCTGGGCCACTTCGGTGGTGCCGGCACCACCCCCTTCTCCGCCGCCATCGCCGCGATAGCACAGCACCCGGCCGTCCTCGGCCAGCGTGACCGGAAAGGCGGACAAGGCCTCTGGAATTTCGTTCAAGGGCTGCGCCAGCGAGATCAGGGCTTCCGTACGGCCAAGGCGCTCCATCATCGCGGCCTTTTCATCGACCATCAGGATCTCCCCCTTGTTGATGATCCCCACGCGGTCGGCCATTTCCTCGGCTTCCTCGAGATAGTGCGTGGTGAGGATCACCGTGGTGCCCCGCTCGCGCAACAGGGCGATCTGCCGCCACATGTCGCGCCGCAGTTCCACATCGACACCGGCTGTCGGCTCATCGAGGAACAGCAGTTCGGGATCATGGGCAAGCGCCTTGGCAATCAGCACGCGGCGCTTCATTCCGCCCGAGAGCGTACGGATCTGGGCGTCACGCTTGTCCCACAGACTGAGCGCGCGCAGGATTTCCTCGATCTTTCCGGCATCGGGAGCAAGGCCGAAGAGCCCGCGAGAATCGCTGACGGCGCGGCGGACAGGCTCGAACATGTCGGTCGCCAGCTCCTGCGGCACCAGGCCGATGCGCGCCCGCAGGCTGCGCCAATTGGAGGCCATGTCCTCGCCGAAAGCGTGGATCGTGCCGGAAGTCGGCCTGACGAGCCCGCAGACGGCGCCGATCAGCGTCGTCTTGCCCGCCCCGTTGGGGCCGAGCAGTGCGAAGATTTCGCCTTTGTTGATGGTAAGATCGACGCCTTTGAGCGCGGTGAAGCCGCCTGAATATGTTTTGGTCAGACGGCTGATTTCCAGAATGGGCTGCATACCCCTAGCATGGGATGCAGGCCGTCCCATGCCAAGAGCGACAGCAGCGAATTCAGCCAGGCTCCTGGGAAATTATCATTTTACCACGGCAGCAAAATCTTCTTCGTGCAAATAGGATAGATACCCGCCCATCATTTGAGCGGCAGCATTCGGATCGCCCATCAGTTCCTGCATGGCCAACCGTCCCAGCGTTTCGCCGGCCGCACGCACACCCGCATTGCTTCGGGCCCGGAAAAGCGGACGTGCATATTCGACACAGTCTTTCGTCATCAAACGCGTAAACAGCGCCGCCACCTGTCGATCGAACTTGTCCTTGGTTGCGCTTTCAACCTTTGCGACACCGGCAATTTGCGGGGCAGATGCAAGTGCAGCGACGAACCAGCCCGCGAGGGTCAACCGATCCTCACCCGTCGACTTCAGTGCAAAGCACTGGCCCAGCTTGCTCGACAGGTCCTGCTCTTCTGCCGCCGTCAGATGGGTCACTGAAGCAGCCGGGGCTTGATTGGACGAATCGGACGTTTCTGCTTGTGCGGTTGTGGCACCCGTCATCAGCAAGGCAGCAACAAAAAGGAAGGCACGCTTCATGGATTTCCCTGTTCACGGAATCAACAGGCTTGAATCACCGTAGGAATAGAACCGGTATTCCTCGGCAATGGCATGGGCATATACCGCCTGCATCTTGTCCAGCCCCATCAAGGCACTGACAAGCATGAACAATGTGGACTTTGGCAAGTGAAAATTCGTCATCAAGCCATCGATGGCCTTGAAGCGGTATCCGGGCGTGATGAAGATCGAGGTATCGCCTTCGAAGGGCCGGATAACGTTGTCCTCGCCCGCAGCGCTTTCAAGCAGGCGCAGCGAAGTGGTGCCGACCGCGATCACGCGCCCACCGGCTGCGCGTGCGGCATTGAGGCGGTCTGCGGTCGCAGCATCGATACGGCCCCATTCCGCGTGCATCCGATGATCGCCGGTGTCGTCCGCCTTCACCGGCAGGAACGTACCCGCGCCCACGTGCAGCGTCAGCGTTTCGCGAGCGATGCCGGCGGCATCGAGCCGCTCCACCAATTCGGGCGTAAAGTGCAGTGCCGCCGTCGGGGCCGCGACAGCGCCCTTCTCGCGCGCGAACATGGTCTGGTAGTCGCTGGCGTCGGCCTCGTCGGTCTCGCGCTTGCCGGCGATGTAGGGCGGCAGCGGCATGCGACCGGCACGCTCGAGCAGGACCTCGACGGGCTCATCACCCTCGAAGAACAGCGTCCAGCTTCCGTCCGCATGGCGTTCCTCGGCAAGAGCATGGACATCGGCGGGAAACGCGATCCGGTCGCCGGTCTTCAGGCGCTTGGCGTTGCGCACGAAGGCCTGCCAGCGGCGCAGGTCGATGCGCTTGTGCAAGGTCGCGCCGATCCGGGCTTCGCCGCGCCGTCCCTCAAGCTGGGCAGGAATGACGCGCGTGTCGTTGAACACCAGCACGTCCCCCTGCCGGAGCAGCACCGGGAGATCCCGCACGTGACGATCCGCGAAAGGCGCGCCTCCTTCGACTACAAGCATGCGCGCGGCATCGCGCGGCCGCGCCGGACGCAGGGCGATCCGCTCTTGCGGAAGGTCGAAATCGAAGAGGTCTACACGCATGGTGGCGCGCGCTAGACCAAGGGCTGTCCATCGGCAAGCAGGGGATGCACGGAACGAATATGCCGCTCGTCATCCCTTTACTGCGATCGGTCAGTCCGAGACCGAATTGCTGAGCTGATCCACGGTTATGGCCGCAGGCGCCGGGGTAGCAGCTGTCGGCAGCCCCTTGTGCTGCGAGGCCAGCGAAGCCTGCAGGATGCGGGTCGGGTTCTCGGGCGGCTCGCCGCGCTGGATCTTGTCGACGTACTGCATCCCGCCGATCACCCGGCCGAACACGGTGTACTTCCGGTCGAGCGCAAAGCGCGGATAGAACACGATGAAGAACTGGCTGTTGGCGCTGTTCGGATCGTTGGTGCGCGCCATCGAGACCGAGCCGCGCATGTGAGGCATCGAATTGAACTCGGCCTCCAGATCCGGAAGATCGGAACCGCCCTGCCCGGTGCCCGTCGGGTCGCCCGTCTGGGCCATGAAGCCATCGATCACGCGGTGGAAGATGATGCCGTTATAGAAGCCCTGCCTGGTGAGGGTCTTGATCCGCTCGACATGGTGCGGCGCCCATTGCGGCATCAGGCGAATGGCCACGCGCCCGCCATCCGACAGGTCGAGCAACAGCACATTGTCCGGATCTTGCGTCACGTCGGGATCGACAAAGGTCGGCAGCGCGGCCGGAGCCGGCGTAACGGGCTCGGCCGTCTTCTTGGCAAGTACCGGCGTGGCGGCAAGCGCAGCGCCCAGCATCAAGGCGGTAAGGGGCAAGCGAAACTTCATCGATTACTCACAGGCTGATCCGATCCATGGCATGGCGCGATAGAGCGCGGCCGCTGTCGGCACAATGAATGAATTGGGCGGGGACGGTTCTCAGTAGTCCCCCTGGAGACCGTTGGCTTCGATGCGCGCCACCACGTCCTCGCGAACGGCGGGGCTGACGAACTTCGCGATATCGCCGCCGAACATCGCGATTTCCTTCACGAGTTTGGAAGCGATCGGCTGCAGGCTGACATCGGCCATCAGGAAAACGGTCTCGATGTTCGGATTGAGCTGCTGGTTCATCCCGGCCATCTGATATTCGTATTCGAAGTCCGCGACCGCACGCAGACCGCGCAGGATCACGGAGGCACCCTGCTTCTGCGCAAACTTCATCAGCAGCGCGTTGAACCCCACGACCTCGACATTGTCGATGCCGAGCGCGGCGACTTCCCGCTCGACCATGGCCATGCGCTCTTCGGGCGTGAACAGCGGGTTCTTCGAGGGATTGGTGGTTACGCCAATGATCAGCTTGTCCACCAGCTTGGCCCCGCGCCGGATGATGTCGGCATGGCCCAGCGTGATCGGATCGAAAGTGCCGGGATAGACACCGATGCGCTCGCCACCTGCTTCCAAGCCCGCCATCAGTGATCCCTTTCCACGATATAGTGCGCCACTGCGCGCAGCAGATCGGCCTCGCGTCCATGCTGGGCGAGATGCTCGACGGCCTGTTCAACCAGCATGCGCGCCTGTTCCCGGGCCCGGTCCGCGCCCAGCAGCGAAACGAAGGTCTGCTTGCCGGCCTCGGCATCCTTGCCCACGGCCTTGCCGGCAACTTCGGCATCGCCTTCGTGGTCGATCAGATCGTCGACAATCTGGAAGGCAAGGCCGATGTCGCGCGCATAACCACGCAGGTGGGTACGCCCTTCCGGCGATACGCGGCCAAGAACTGCGCCCATTTCCACCGCGGCGCCAAGTAGCGCCCCGGTCTTGAGCTGCTGCAGCCGCGTCACGGTCTGTAAGTCGAAATCGCTGTTTTCGGCCACCAGGTCCATCATCTGGCCGCCCGCCATGCCCTGAGCACCGCTCGCATGCCCAAGCGTCTGCACCAGTTCGATGCGCGTAAAGGGATCCGCGCTCGTCGCCGGGTCGGCCAGTACCTCGAATGCGAAAGCATGGAGCGAATCGCCAGCAAGCACGGCAGTCGCCTCGTCGTAAGCAAGGTGCAGTGTCGGCTTGCCGTGGCGCATGGCGTCGTCGTCCATGCAGGGCAGATCGTCATGGATCAGCGAATAGACGTGGATCGCCTCGATCGCGACGCCCGCCCGTATCGCGGCATTGCGCTGCACCCCGTACATCTCTGCAACCGATGCCAGCAGCAGCGGCCGAAGCCGCTTGCCGCCGCCTATGGCCGCATAACGCATCGCCTCGATCAGACGGGCCCGGGCATCGGAGGGAACGGGCAGAAGAGCATCGAACATGGCGTCGACCTCCTCCGCGATGCGAACGAGCCCTTCAGCGAGGACCGCATCCTTCACGCCGGTGGCGCCCACGGCTCAGCGATCCGCTGCGTCGAACGGCTGCGTGCCGGTGGGCGCGCCGTCCGGCCCCGTCACGATCCGCTCGATCCGCGCCTGCGCGGCATCGAGCCGCTTCTGGCAATGCTGGCGCAGCTTGTCGCCCTTCTCGTAAAGTGAAATCGAATCCTCCAGGGGCACATCGCCACTTTCGAGCTGTCGCACGATGGTTTCGAGCGCGCGCAGGGCGTCCTCGAAGCTCAGGTTCTCGATCTCTTCCATCTCTCCGGCCATGGGCCATGCAATGGCGGTCTCGCCCGTCACGGTCAAGGTAGAGCCAGAGAATTCAGGGGGGCAGTGCCATGGAGGTGCCGGAGCGGGCTAGCCTAGGCGTGAGGACATGGCTAAGGGCCAAGCCATGAGCGGAATCACCCCTGACGTCGTCGAGGCGCATGGCCTCAGCCCCGAAGAATACGAGCGCGTGCTCAGTGCATTGGGCCGTGAGCCCAATCTGGTCGAGCTCGGCATCTTTTCGGTGATGTGGTCCGAGCATTGCTCTTACAAGTCGAGCCGATTCCACCTCAAGCAGCTTCCGACCGAGGCGCCGTGGGTCATTTGCGGCCCCGGCGAGAATGCGGGCGTGATCGACATCGGTGATGGCCAGGCCGCCATCTTCAAGATGGAGAGCCACAACCACCCCAGCTACATCGAGCCCTATCAGGGCGCGGCGACCGGGGTCGGCGGCATTCTGCGCGACGTCTTCACGATGGGCGCGCGTCCGGTCGCTAACATGAACGCGCTGCGTTTCGGCCGCCCGGATCATCCCAAGATGAAGCACCTCGTGCAGGGCGTCGTCTCGGGCATCGGCGGCTACGGCAACTGCGTGGGCGTGCCGACCGTGGGCGGCGAGACCAATTTCCACAAGGCCTACGACGGCAACATCCTCGTCAACGCGATGACCGTGGGCGTCGCCGATACGGACAAGATCTTCTACTGCGCGGCCACCGGCCTCGGGAACCCGATCGTCTATGTCGGCTCGAAGACCGGACGCGACGGCATCCACGGCGCCACCATGGCCTCGGCCGACTTCGACGAGAACTCGGAAGAGAAGCGCCCGACCGTGCAGGTGGGCGACCCCTTCACTGAAAAGCTGCTGATCGAGGCCTGCCTCGAATTGATGGCGACCGACGCCATTGTTGCGATTCAGGACATGGGCGCGGCGGGCCTGACGTCCTCGTCGGTCGAAATGGCCAGCAAGGGCGGCGCCGGCATCCGGCTCGACATGAACAAGGTGCCCTGCCGTGAAGAGGCAATGACGCCCTACGAAATGATGCTGAGCGAGAGCCAGGAGCGCATGCTCATGGTGCTCAAGCCCGGCAAGGAAGCCATGGCCGAAGCCATCTTCAAGAAGTGGGAACTCGACTTCGCGGTCATCGGCGAAGTGACCGACACCGGCCACATGGTGCTCGAATTCGACGGCGAGGTCGTCTGCGACATTCCGCTCGGCCCGCTGGCCGACGATGCGCCCGAATACGAGCGTCCCTATGTGACGCCCGAGGAATACAAGGCCTGGGCCGCTGTGCCCGCACTCGGCGATGTGCCCGAGAGCACCGATATCGGCGCGGACCTGCTCAAGCTGATGGGCTGCCCCGACCTCGCCTCGCGCAAGTGGATCTGGGAACAATACGACAGCCAGGTCGGCGCGGATACCATGCAGAAGTCGGGCGGCGACGCGGCCGTCGTGCGCGTTCACGGCACGCAGAAGGCGCTGGCGATCAGTACAGACTGCACGCCGCGCTATTGCTATGCCGATCCCTACGAAGGCGGCAAGCAGGCCGTCGCCGAGACCTACCGCAACATCAGCGCGGTCGGCGGTCTGCCGCTGGCGATCACCAACTGCCTCAACTTCGCCAACCCGCAGCGCCCGCAGATCATGGCGCAGATCGTCGGCTGCCTGCACGGCATGGGCGATGCCTGCCGGGCGCTGGATTACCCGATCGTGAGCGGCAACGTCTCGCTCTACAACGAATCGAAGGCGACCGGCGGCGGCTCTGCGATCCTGCCCACGCCCGCCATCGGCGGCGTCGGTATTTTGACTGATCACAGCAAGATGGCGACCATCGCGTTCAAGCAGGAAACCGACGGCATCTGGCTGGTCGGCGGCAAGGGAACGCATCTTGGCCAGTCGCTGTGGTTGCGCGAGATCGCTGGGCGAGAAGGCGGCAGTCCGCCGCCCGTCGACCTCAAGGCAGAGGCAGCGAACGGCGCAATGATCCGGAAACTGATTGCCGACGGCACCGTCAATGCTGTCCACGACATTAGCGACGGCGGCCTGCTTGTCGCGATCGCGGAAATGGCGCTCGCCGGCAATCGCGGCGCGCTCCTGGAAACCATTGCTTCTGCTGCCGAGGCCTTTGGCGAAGATCAGGCACGCTACGTCGTCACTGCTCCCAAGGGAGTGGAAATTCCGAATGCAGTCTGCATCGGGTCGGTCGGCGGTTGGGCCATCACCGAAACCCGCGATGGCGGCTTTGATGTCGACCTCTTGGCGCTGCGCGAGGCCAACGAGGCGTTCTTCAAAGACTGGATGGAAGCCTAGCCGCTCCACACCACCCGCCGCCCTTTGGGCAGTTCGCCCTGAGCGGCCGGCCTGGCGGCCAGCCGAAGGGCGGGCGGCCCCCTCCCCATTTTGCTTCGCAAAACAGGGAGGACCGGGGAAGTTAACGCTCGGTAGGCGTGGTTAGCGTATCCAGTCCTTTTCAGGGATACCGAGCAGCCGGAGCACGCTCGCCAGGTCGCCCCGGTCGATCCAGCCGTTTGACGCGGCGCGGGCCTTGGGTTTGGCGCGGTAGGCGATGCCGTATGTGGCGGCTTCCAGCATCGGGATGTCGTTGGCGCCGTCACCGGTGGCGAGGCTCGTCGCGCCCTCCCCGGCTGCGGCCATCTCTTCCAGCAGCGTGGCCTTCTTGACCGAGCTGTCGACCACCGGGCCGGCCAAGCCCCCGGTCAGCTTGCCGTCGGCCACGCCGAGACGATTGCCGACTACATGCTCGAAGCCGAGCTGTGCGGCCACCGGATCGGCGAAGTGATGGAATCCGCCGGTAACCAGCACCGTGCGGCATCCCATAGCCTTTAGCGTTTCCACCAGCACCTTCGCACCCGAGACCGGACGGATCCGCTCGGCAAGGCACTGATCGATGGCATCGGTCGAAAGCCCTTCGAGAAGCCCCACGCGTTCGCGCAGCGCCTGTTCGAAATCGAGTTCGCCCTGCATCGCACGTTCGGTGATGGCGGCAATCCGTTCCTTGATCCCGGCGAAATCGGCCAGCTCGTCGATGCACTCCTGCCCGATCATCGTCGAGTCCATGTCCGAGATGAACACGCGCGGCACGACCGGCTCTTCGGCGCAGACCAGCCCGTCGCTCGGCGCGAAGTGCGCATCGAGACCGGCGCGCAGGGCCGCGGCGTCATCGTCGGGAGAATCGATCTCCATCGTCTGTCCGCAGAAATCGAGCATGGCCGCAGAGGCAATGCGCACACCGACCTTTTCCATCTCCGCCCGGGCGGCTTCGAGATTGGTCGAAAGATGATCCGGTTCTGCTATCAGCCGGGCAATGAGCACTGCGAATTCCCTTGATACGTCTTATGATACTGCAACCGGAGGCCGGCCGCCGCTGGCGCTCATCGCAGGGCCGACCGCCAGCGGCAAGAGCGATTGTGCCGTCGCACTGGCGCAGGAACTGGGACGGCGCGGGCGCCGGGCGGTCATCGTCAATGCCGACAGTTCGCAGGTCTATGCCGACCTCACGATCCTGAGCGCACGCCCGACCGAAGAAGAGATGGACGGCATCGAGCATCGCCTCTTCGGCGCCTGGGACGGCGCCGAGGCATGCTCCGCCGCGGACTGGGCCAGAACGGCGCGCGCGACCATCGCCGATATCCACGCCGATGGCGCCGTGCCGATCCTGGTTGGCGGGACCGGCCTCTATATCCGCACCCTGCTCGACGGCATCGCCCCCGTACCGGCTATCGACGCGACAGTTCGTGACGAAGTTCGCGCGATGCCGGTCGAGAAGGCCTATGCCGCCTTGCAGACGGAGGACCCGGAGCGCGCCGCGCGGCTCGCTCCTGCCGATACGGCGCGCATTTCCCGCGCCCTCGAAGTCGTCCGCGCGACCGGGCGCCCCCTCGCCTATTGGCAGCAGCACACCACGGGCGGGATCGGCAAGTCCGTGACGCTATATCCGGCCATCCTGCTGCCGGAGCGACAAGCGCTCTATGCGCGCTGCGACCTCCGGTTTGCCCGGATGGTCGAACGCGGCGCCCTCGCCGAGGTCGAAGCCCTGCTGGCGCGGGGGCTCGATCCGGACCTTCCGGTCATGCGCGCCATCGGCGTTCCCGAACTCGCCGGAGTCGTAAGAGGCACCTGTCCGCTCGACGAAGCCATGGCGCGCGGCGCGCAGGCAACGCGCAATTACGCCAAGCGGCAATACACCTGGCTTCGCCATCAGCCCCCGGAAGAATGGCCCAGAGTTGAGTTTGAAAGTTTCGAAATTGGAAATATTACAGCAATTTTATATCGCCATTTTGGGTTGACGTAACACATACGTTTCCTTAGAGGCGCACTCACCTGCTGATGGGAAGTTATGCAGGGAGGAGAGGATGACCCGGCACGGCCCATAGTCGTGTCGGGTCGGTTTCATTGGAGCGCGAAAGCCCCCGGAAAACCTTGTTTCCGGAGGTTACCAGAGTATGGGTGCGCGCTTTCGGATGCTCCCCGATTGGCGGGTCTGGCATCGAGTCGAAAAGGAATGGGTTGTGAGTGAAGAGCGCAGCGGCGCGAACATCCTGGTCGAAAGTCTGGCCAAGCAGGGAGTCGAGTTCGTATTCGGCTATCCGGGCGGCGCCGTACTGCCGATCTACGATGCCCTCTTCGGAGAGGAGCGCATTCGCCACATTCTCGTCCGCCACGAGGCCGGCGCGGCCCATGCCGCCGAAGGTTATGCGCGTTCAACCGGCAAGCCCGGCGTCGTTCTCGTCACCTCGGGCCCGGGCGCGACCAATGCCATGACCGGCATTGCCGACGCTTTCCTCGATTCCATTCCGCTGGTGGTCATTACCGGGCAGGTCCCCACCGCCCTGATCGGGTCTGACGCGTTCCAGGAAGCCGATACGGTCGGCATCTCGCGCCACTGCACCAAGCACAATTATCTCGTGAAGGACCCGGCCGACCTCGCCGCGGTCGTTGACGAGGCGTTCCAGATCGCCACCACCGGCCGTCCCGGCCCGGTCCTGATCGACATTCCCAAGGATGTGCAGATCGCCATGGCCGCCTGGAGCGACGCGCCGCCCCAGCGCCGTCAGCGCTATGCCCCTCGCACGCAGGGTGCGAGCGAGGAGATCGAGCAGGCCGTCGAGATGATCGCGGGCGCCCGCGCACCGATCCTCTATACCGGCGGCGGCGTTATCAACTCCGGCCCGAGAGCAACGGCGTTGCTGCGCGAATTGCAGAAGAAGACCGGTGCGCCCGTCACCTCGACGCTGATGGGCCTCGGCGCGTTCCCCGCGGACAATCCCGACTGGCTCGGCATGCTCGGCATGCACGGCACCTACGAAGCCAACATGGCGATGAACCAGTCGGACCTGATCGTCTGCGTCGGCGCGCGCTTCGATGACCGCGTAACCGGCCGCCTCGACGCCTTCGCGCCCAATTCGAGGAAGATCCACATCGACATCGACCGGTCTTCGATCAACAAGACGGTTCCGGTCGACCTGCCGATCATCGGCGACTGCGCGCAGGTTCTCGAGCAGATCCTTGACGTCTGGGGCGATCGCAAGGCGCAGGACCTCACCGGCTGGAAGGGCCGCATCGACACCTGGCGCGAACGCAAGAGCCTCTCCTTCCCGGCCAATGCCGATGCGATCATGCCGCAGCTCGCGATCGAGCGCCTGTTCGAACTGACCAAGGACAAGGATCCGATCATCTCGACCGAGGTGGGTCAGCACCAGATGTGGGCCGCCCAGCACTTCCACTTCTTCAGCCCCAACAAGTGGCTGACTTCGGGCGGTCTGGGCACCATGGGCTATGGTCTGCCTGCCGCCATCGGCGCGCAGCTCGGCAATCCGGACAGCCTCGTCATCGACGTGGCTGGCGATGCCTCCATCCAGATGAACATCCAGGAGCTGGGCACCGCGACGCAATACCGCCTGCCGGTGAAGATCTTCATCCTCAACAACGAGTGGATGGGCATGGTCCGCCAGTGGCAGGAACTGACCTACGAAAGCCGCTATTCGAATTCCTATTCGGACAGCCTGCCCGACTTCGTGAAGCTGGCCGAGGCCTATGGCTGGAAGGGCATCCGCATCGCCAAGGAGAGCGAACTCGATGCCGGCATCCAGGCGATGATCGACTATCCCGGCCCGGTGATCGTCGATTGCTGCGTGCACAACGAAGCCAACTGCTTCCCGATGATCCCCTCGGGCGCGGCGCACACCGAAATGATCCTCTACGGCGACACCGTTGCCGGCACGATGGATGACGAGGCCAAGGCGCTCGTCTGAGCGCCGGGTTTCCCTAGGAACATGACTGACATGATGCATATCAAGCACGAGGCCGAAGAGCGCCACGTCCTGACTGTGACGGTCGACAACGAGGCCGGCATTCTCGCCAAGATCGCGGGCCTGTTCACCGCGCGCGGCTACAACATCGATAGCCTGACCGTGGCCGACATCACCGAGAACCACGCGGTGAGCCGGATCACCATCGTTACTCATGGCCCACCGAGCCAGATCGACCAGATCCACGCCCAGCTCGAACGGCTGGTTCCCGTACACAAGGTCGTCGACCTCACCGAATCAGGCCCTTTCGTCCAACGCGAACTGGCTCTGATCAAGGTTGCCGGCATGGGCGAAAAGCGCGTCGAGGCGCTGCGCATCGCCGATGTGTTCCGCGCCAAGCCGGTCGACACCAGTACGTCCAGCTTCATTTTCGAACTGACCGGTGCCCCCGACAAGATCGACACCTTCGTGGCGATCATGCGCGAGTTGGGCCTCGTCGAAGTCGGCCGTACCGGCGTCGTCGGCATGATCCGCGGTGCCGAGGAAGCCTGACATTTTGATTTGTGGCTTGCCCCGCTAGGGAAGCCTATCCGACCCCCGCGCCATGGCGCACCGATACAACAGGCCCGGAGAGATGGCGGGCCGCCGAAAGGACAGTACGATGAAGGTCTATTACGACGCCGATTGCGACATCAATCTGATGACGGGCAAGAAGATTGCCGTGCTCGGTTACGGCAGCCAGGGCCACGCCCACGCGCAGAACCTGCGCGACAGCGGCGTCAAGGAAGTCGCCATCGCGCTGCGTGAAGGTTCGGCCACCGCCAAGAAGGCCGAAGCCGCCGGCTTCAAGGTGCTTTCGAACGCCGAAGCCGCCAAGTGGGCCGACATCCTCATGATCCTCGCGCCCGACGAGCATCAGGCCGCGATCTACGCCGACGACCTGCACGCCAACATGAAGCCCGGCGCGGCGCTCGCCTTCGCCCACGGCCTCAACATTCACTTCGGCCTGATCGAAGCCCGCTCCGACATCGACGTGATCATGATCGCGCCGAAGGGACCGGGCCACACCGTGCGCAGCGAATACCAGCGTGGCGGCGGCGTGCCCTGCCTCGTTGCCATCGCGCAGGACACCACCGGTAATGCTCACGACATCGCTCTTGCCTACGCCTCGGGCGTCGGCGGCGGCCGTTCGGGCATCATCGAGACCAACTTCCGCGAGGAATGCGAAACCGACCTGTTCGGCGAGCAGGCGGTGCTCTGCGGCGGCGCCACCGCGCTGGTCCAGGCCGGCTTCGAAACGCTGGTGGAAGCCGGTTACGCGCCGGAAATGGCCTACTTCGAGTGCCTCCACGAGCTCAAGCTGATCGTCGACCTGATGTATGAAGGCGGCATCGCCAACATGCGCTACTCGATCTCGAACACCGCCGAATACGGCGACATCAAGACCGGCCCGCGCATCATCACCGAAGAGACCAAGAAGGAAATGAAGCGCGTTCTGGCCGACATCCAGTCGGGCCGCTTCGTGAAGGACTTCGTGATGGACAACCGCGCCGGCCAGCCCGAGTTGAAGGCTGCCCGCGGCCTCGCCAAGCGTCACCCGATCGAGGAAACCGGTGCCAAGCTGCGCGCGATGATGCCCTGGATCGGCGCCAACGCCCTGGTCGACAAGACCAAGAACTGATCTGCACCGGACCGGACCCTTTCCGGTCCCGCATGTTTGGAACAATCTCCCGGACTTGCCGTTGCTTTTGCAATGTCAGGTTCGGGAGTTCGTTTTTTATGAGAGGTTTACTTGCTGCAGCCTGCGCGCTGCCTTCGGCTGGCGCATTCGCCATTGCCTTCACCGTAAGCGCGCCGCTGCCGGCCAAGGAAGCGGAAGCCAAAGTGGCCACCTCGCTGGCGGCAACTGCCGCGCCGGAACGGCTAACATCCCATGACATGGAAGACACCAAGCTCGAAACGGCATCGCTGCGATCCACGACAGAGTGAATATGATGCTGGGTCTCGCAGTCGCGGTGCGATAAGGATGCGAGACAAGGCAACCGAAAGGACTTCGCTGTGAAGAGACGCCTTCCTCTCATGCCCGCAGTAGCCGGTACCGCCCTCATGGCCCTCGCGGCATGCACGACAGTCGGTGGCGAAAAACCGGCGACCATGCCTCCCGCGCCGGACCTGAAACCCATCTGCGGTGCGGACATGCTCGGTTCCTATGTCGGACAGCCTGCCAGCGATTCCACGATCGCCTCCATTCGCGAATGGCGCGGGGACAATCCGGTTCGCGTCATCCGCCCCGGTACCGTCGTGACGATGGACTACCGCCCGCAGCGGCTGAATATCGACGTCGACGAAAGCGGCACGATCACCGGGTTCCGCTGCACCTGATCAGCGCATCAGCGCGAAGCACTTGCGCACTTCCTCGACGAAAATCTGCGGCTGCTCCCATGCCGCGAAGTGCCCTCCGCGCGGAGCGTCGTTCCAGTAGACGAGGTTCTGCAGGATGCGTTCGGCCCATTTGCGCGGGGCCTTGGTGATCTCGCGCGGAAAGGTGGAGACGCCTGCCGGCAACATCACCGGTCCCGATTTCCCGATCGCGCCGAAGCTTTCCCAATAGAGCCGCGCTGCCGATGCGCCGTTGGCCGGCAGCCAGTAGAGCATCACATTGTCGAGGATCGCATCCATCGACAGCGCATCGAGCGGCGAGCCCTTGTTGTCGGTCCACGACCACATCTTCTCGTAGATCCAGCCCGCCAGCGCGACAGGGCTGTCGACCAGGGCATAGCCAATGGTCTGCGGCCGCGTGGACTGGATCGCAGAATAGCCGGAATCGAATGTCTTGTACTTCTCACCAGCAACCTTCGCCGCTTCCACTTCAGCACTCGGTTCGGCGTAATCCTCACGCGTCGGGCGCGCGACGGGCATGTTGGTGTGGATGCCGGCCAGGCCCTCGGGCGCCTGTCCGCCCATGGTTGTCGTGATGATCGCGCCCCAGTCCCCGCCCTGCGCGAACCAGCGGGTATAGCCGAGCCGGCGCATAAGTTCCGCCCACACCCGCCCGATCTTCTCCACGCCCCACCCGTTTGCCGGAGGCTTGCCGGAAAAGCCGTAGCCGGGAAGCGACGGCACCACGACATGGAAGGCCTCCTCGGCCTTGCCGCCATGCGCGACTGGATCGGTCAGCGGCCCGATCACTTCCATGAACTCGATAACCGAACCCGGCCAACCGTGTGTAAGGATTAGCGGTACGGCTTCGACATGCGGCGAGCGGACGTGGAGGAAGTGGATATCGAGCCCGTCGATTTCCGTGAGATACTGCCCGAACCCATTGAGCCGCGCCTCGCAACGACGCCAGTCGTAGTCATCCATCCAATAGGCGACGAGCGCTTTGAGAGCTTCGAGCGGCGTACCCTGCGACCAGTCGTCGACGGTCTCCGCTTCGGGCCAGCGCGTCATGGCGATGCGGCGCTTGAGGTCCTCGATCTGCGTGTCGGGAATGGCGAGCGTCAGGGGGCGAATGTCAGTCATTGTACGAAGCCTAGGCGCGCGGTGATCGCGTCGGCAAGGCCATGGCCGCGGCAGGCTCGCGCATTTGCCGCCCCGGCCAAAACCGCGATATCGCGTCGGACCGGCGGCGTTCCCCCTTTACAGGACGCCAGTCAGTGCCCATAGGCACATGCATGACACTCCGTCTCGGCCTTCTCCTGCGACTTACCCGCCCTTGGGCGTGAGGTGACGCGTTGCTCCTGCGGCGCGCTCGGCGCCCAAGGGGACCCAAGTAACGATGCCCGAATCCAACGGGCTCAGTAGAAGACGAATTCCCGAGCGAGACACACCAATGACCATGCTGAAAGACCCCTCGGTCAAGTACAGACCGTTCCCGCAAATCGACTTGCCGAACCGCCAATGGCCTTCGCAGGTCATAACCAAGGCCCCGCGCTGGCTCTCCACCGATCTGCGCGACGGCAACCAGGCGCTGATCGACCCGATGGGTGCGGAGAAGAAAAAGCGCTTCTTCGACCTGCTGGTGAATGTCGGCCTCAAGGAAATCGAAGTCGGTTTCCCGAGCGCCGGCGCGACCGAGTTCGATTTCATCCGCGGGCTGGTCGATTCCGGCAACATTCCCGAAGACGTGCTGGTGCAGGTGCTGACGCAGTCGCGGCAGGACCTGATCGAAAAGTCGTTCGAGAGCCTGGCCGGCGTGCATGCCGCCATCGTCCATGTCTACAACGCTGTTTCGCCGCTGTGGCGCAATGTCGTGTTCGGCATGGAGCAGTCGGAAATCCGGGGCATTGCCGAGAACGGCGCCAAGATCATCCGCGACCAGATCGCGAAGTACCCGCAGACCAAGTGGCACGTGGAATACTCGCCCGAGACGTTCTCCACCGCCGAACTCGATTTCTCGATCGAGTGCTGCGAAGCGGTGATGAACGTGCTGCAGCCGACGCCGGAAGACCCGATCATCCTGAACCTGCCGGCGACAGTCGAGGCGGCAACGCCCAACATCTACGCCGACCAGATTGAGTATTTTTGCCGAAACCTGCCCAACCGCGAGAGTGCGGTGATCAGCCTGCACACGCATAACGACCGGGGTACCGGCGTTGCCGCGGCGGAACTGGGCCTGATGGCCGGCGCCGACCGCGTGGAAGGCTGCCTGTTCGGCAACGGCGAGCGCACCGGCAACTGCTGCCTGGTTACAGTCGCTCTCAACATGTACACACAAGGCGTTGATCCGAAACTGGATTTTTCGGACATCGACGAAGTCATCCAGACCGTTGAGTACTGCAACCAGCTCAAGGTGCCCGAGCGCCATCCCTATGGCGGCGAACTGGTCTTTACGGCCTTTTCCGGCAGCCATCAGGATGCGATCAAGAAGGGCTTCACCGCGCAGGAAACACGCAACGACCAGCTCTGGTCGGTGCCCTACCTGCCGATCGACCCCGCCGATCTGGGCCGCAACTACGAAGCGGTGATCCGGGTCAACTCGCAGTCGGGCAAGGGCGGTTTTGCCTGGGTCATCGAGCAGGATCAGGGCCTCAAGCTGCCCAAGCGCATGCAGGCGCACTTCTCCAAGCACGTGCAGAACCTGGCCGACGAACTCGGCCGCGAACTGCAGGCGAGCGACATCTGGGAAGTCTTCCGCAAGGCCTACCGCCTCGACGAACCGCAGCACTACCAGTTGATCGACTGGGAGGAAGCCAAGAGCGCCGATGGCACCCGCGTCTTCGCCGGCAAGATCGGCGTTGATGGTCAGGAGAAGACCGTTTCCGGCAAAGGCAATGGCCTGATCTCCTCGGTTGTCGCCACGCTCAAGGACAGCTTCGGCGTCGAGCTGGAAGTGCGCGACTATGCGGAGCACTCAATGGGCAAAAGCTCGGACGCGCGCGCAGCCGCCTATGTCGAATGCGCCCTGCCCGATGGCCGCACGATCTGGGGCGTGGGTATCGACGAAGACGTCGCCACGGCGAGCGTTCGCGCTGTGCTGAGCGCGGCCAACGCCGCCACGGCCTGAGGCAGCTCATCAACGTATAGCGAAGGGCTCGGACCAAATGTCCGAGCCCTTTTCGTTTACGAACGTGCCGATCAGATCGAGCAGGGCATCGCTGTCTGCCTGAGGCGGCGCGCTGATCAGGCTCCTGCACTGACGCGCAAAAGAAAGGGCGCCACGTGGGCGCCCTTTCCGTTCGCTTGGGTTCGACGGATGATCAGTCCGGTTTCTTGGGCAACTCGATCTCGGCCACACCGACGCACATCTTCACGCCCTTCTGGTTCTGCATGAGGTGCTTGACCTGCACGAGGTGACGGCCCTCCTCGTCCACCATCTTGTCGACCACTTCGGCGGTCTGGATGGTGATGTCGCCCGAAAGCGCCGGGCCGCGGTAGTTGGCGGTGGAGTGGACGACCATGCCGTACTCGCCCGCCCAGCCGGAGAGGTAATCGGTCACCCAGGCACCCATCGACGCACCGTAGCCATACGCGCGCGGCATGCCGATCTTGCGGGCATATTTGGGGAACAGGTGGCCGCGCGACGGGCCGTAATAGGCGCCATCGGTCAGTTCGGGGTTGATACGTTCCATCACCGGATCGTTCTCATGCCCGGCCATTTCCTTGGTGAAGCCGAGCGCCTCGAGGTCGATGGTGCGGCGATCGAGCGTGCCCCAGATCGTGAAGAGGTACGAACGCCACTCGGTCGTGAAGCTGGCAACGGTGTGCGGACCAAACACGCGCTCGGGCAGCTGGTCGCCGACGTTGACGTCATCCCACCAGCGTTCCTTGTGGCCGAGTTCGTGGAGCATCTGGATCCACTGGAACTTGCGCTCCTCCAGCTTCTCGATCTCCTCGTCGGTCCATTCCGGTTCCTCGAACTCGGACGTATCGACGCGCTCGCCGCCTGCGGCCGCGCGGTAGCGGATCGCGGTGGAGCGCTGCTTGGTGATCAGTTCGCCGTGCTGGTTGCGGTAGTAGTTGTCGCCCCGCTGGAAGCAGGTCGGGCCGAACCCGGTTTCCTTGATCGTGTAATCGTATGGAATGCGTTCGTTGGTGATCGTGTCCCCACCGAACACGCGCGGGCCGTAGTGCCAGAACTCGTCACCGCCGAAGAGCAGGTGCGATTCCTTGATACCGCCCATGCAGGACGACGACGTGCCGTGGCTGTCGTCCATCACGATGGGGAAGCTCTGCGGTGCCACCAGCTTGCCCCAGCGGCTTTCGGCGGCATAGGCCGGGTCGTAGTGAACCAGGTTGGGATAGTGCATCGCCTGCACCCAGCGGCGGATATCGTTGTTGCCCAGCGGCTCGCGCAGCGGCGAGGAATCGATGACCGTCCCAAGGTACTGATCGATGTCCGAGCAATCGAACGGAATTTCGGAAGCCTGGTCTGACATGGCTAAATCCTCTCAAGCGGCCTGCGGGGCAGGCACTGTACTAATCGACAGTGCTGCCTATTACATGATGAGAAACCGAGGTCACGCCCCTTTCTGACAGGATGCGAACCGCCAACGCCGGAGCGTTGCCCCTCGACAGGCGAGCGATGCAACGATATGCGCCGGTTTAATCGTTCGATTAAACGGATCCGACATGACCTTGCCTGCGCCTTTCGAGCATTTGCGCCTTCCCGTGATTGCCGCCCCGATGTTCATCGTGTCCAACCCGGACCTGGTGATCGCGCAAGTGCGCTCCGGGATCGTCGGCAGCTTCCCTGCGCTGAATGCCCGCCCGGCCAGCCAGCTCGACGAGTGGCTCCACCGCATCAGTGAAGAGACTGTTGACTGCAAAGCGCCGTTCGCCGTCAACATGATCGTGCACCGGACCAACAACCGGCTCGAGGAAGACCTCAAGACGCTCGAGAAATGGAAGGTCCCCCTCGTCATTACCTCGCTGGGGGCGAATGAAGAGGTCAATGCGGCCGTGCACGGCTGGGGTGGCATCGTCATGCATGACGTCATCGACAATGCCTTTGCCCACAAGGCAGTCGAGAAAGGCGCGGACGGCCTGATCGCGGTGGCAGCGGGTGCCGGCGGGCACGCCGGATCGCAATCGCCCTTTGCACTCATGCAGGAAATCCGCAGCTGGTTCGATGGGCCGGTCGCCCTGTCGGGTTCGATCGCCTGTGGCCGCTCGATCCTGAGCGCACAGGCGATGGGGGCCGACTTTGCCTATATCGGCACGCCCTGGATCGCGACGACCGAAGCCAACGCCGTCGATGCCTACAAGCAGGAGATCGTGAAGAGCAGCGCTTCGGACATCGTCTATTCGAACCTGTTCACCGGCGTGCACGGCAACTACCTGCGCGGCTCGATCGTCGCGGCCGGCATGGACCCTGACAACCTGCCTGAAGGCGACAAGAGCCAGATGAACTTCGGTTCGGGCGGCAACATGGAAGCCAAGGCCTGGAAGGACATCTGGGGTGCGGGCCAGGGCATCGGCGCCATCGAAGCTGTCGAATCCGTTGCCGATCGCGTTGATGCTCTGCTGACGCAGTATGAGGCCGCTAAGACCGAACTGCTCGGCCGCATCGGCGCAGCCTAAGCCACGCTTTCCGGTTTGCGCTCCGGTTCCGTCGCGCCCCATAGCGCTTCGGCAACGGCATCCAGATCCGAAAAATCCGGCACCGCCTGCAGCGGGTCCTTGCGGTTGAGCACGATCCGCCGACGGCGATCTTCCAGCAGGAACCGCCGCAGCGCACCTTGCAGCAAACCGAGCCGCCAGCGGACATGGGCGGCGGCGCCCTCATCGTCACACAAGCGCCTGCGCGACCAGCCGAGTTCGATCTGCCCGACGCGCTCGATCACCAGCGCGCTGTAATGGCGATGCGGCCCGCGATGAAGCGGCATGCCCATCCGCAGTGCCACGGGCTCACGGCATGGCAGCAGAAGGCCGTTCTCGCGAAAATCATCGAACCGACGATTCTGTTCTCCGGTCGCTGAAAACATCCGGGCGAAAGCAGCGATTGTCAGGAGCTGGCGAGGCAACAGGTGATGGCGCTGAAGCCCCGCATCGTGGCCGGGATGTCCGCTGCGATTGACCGCATGGAACGGCAGATGGTCCCTCGCCGCACGCAGCCGCTCAAGCCTCCTCGCGCCAGATCCACACGCGCTTGCCCACCGGCGAGGGTTCGGCGAGTAAAGGCCCCTCCCCCAGATCGATTGTCTGCCGGTCGATCAGCGGGCCTTGGCGAACGAGATAGTCGACCAGCCGGATGGCCAGTTTCACTGCATCGACACGGCTTTCGCCATCGCGCGCTTCGAGTTGCAATTCCTGGCCGATAAAGTGCGCAAGGCCCGCGCTTGTGACGCTGCCATTCGCGCCCGTCTCCAGCGCCGTCAGGCCCAGCGCCGGAAAGACACCGCCGGAAAGCCAGTTGAAGGCGGTCCGCGAGAAGTAGCGCGGCTCCATCATCGTGCGTGCCGGCGGCCAGGCAACAGCCGTTGCCGGCAAGTTCAGCACCAGATTGGCCGCGAGATTGACCAGCATGCGGACCACCGGCTGCAAACCAGCCCCCGCAGCGATGTGGCCCGACGCGACCAGCTGCACGGCTTCCAGATCATTGAGCGCCTGCCCCTCTTCAAAGCCGTAGACATGGGGCATGGCGTCACACGGAAAAGGCGCTGACGGCGAAAGGCCGCGCAGATCGAACGTCAGCCCGCTCGCCAGCACCTCCAACCAACCTTCCGCTGGATCGGGACGATGCGTCACATGCGCGGGAATTCCGGAATCTGCTTTGTCGAGCAGGCTCGCCACGTCCGCCAGATCGGGTCTGGTTCCCTTCGCAAACAGGATCAGGATCCCTGCCCTGTCCAAAGCGTTTTCGTGCATGCCGGACAGTTCCTGAATCTCCGCGCTTCAAAGGGATGCGGGAAATAATAGGCCTCAATTCAGAGCGTTCGTCGAGTCCGTTTTGCCAACTTCGAGACTGTAACCACTAGGCCCGTCAAAAAATGCCCAGTGAAAGCCCCTCGGAAAAGGCAGCGCCGAGGTTCCGGCATTCGTCCAGTATGCCCTCGGGCACCGTCTTTTCGGCCATGATTTCTTCGAGCGTCTGCGCGCCCATGTTGACGATCATCGGTTCTGTTATGCGCTTCAGGCGCCAGCCCGTCACGATCCGGTCGATCTGCGCCTGCGCCCCGCTGCCATCGGAACCGGCCGCAATCGCGGTGGCATAGGGGCGTCCCTCGATACGGCCGAGGACCGGATAATAGCACCGGTCGAACATCTCCTTCATCTGGCCCGACATCGAAGCGAGATTCTCGGGACACACGAATACGTAGCCCTGCGCTTCCAGCAGATCGTCTGCCGCCGCATCCACTGCCGCGATCAGCCGTGCCTCGCTGCCTGCGCCCTCATGGATCGCTTGCGCCATCGCGCGCGCGGCGCCGGTACGGCTGTGCCAGATGATTGCAAGCATGCGCGGTCTTCCTCAGCTACTTTGGCCCGGCCCTTCACGGCCCGTTCGCGGTAGTCTAATCGCATAGGCATGGCTTCGCGACCCGCTTCCCTATTCGGCATCGACCACTCGCTCACCGGCAAGGCCTGGCGCTGGCGTGGCGGCAACATGGACCTCTCGGACGGTCCTGCCAGCCTTGAAGACGATATCGTCACCCAGCTTCTGCTCTCGCGCGGTGTCGCGCGTGAGGATCTGGAACGCCACCGCACCCCTTCGCTGCGCGCCTTCCTGCCGGACCCGTCCGAATTCCGCGACATGGACGCCGCCGCCGACCGTCTCGCCCAGGCAGTGATGACCGGCGAGACCATGACTGTCTATGGCGACTACGACGTCGACGGCGCGACCAGCGCAGCGCTGCTCATCCTGCTGATGCGCCAACTTGGCCACGAAGCGCGTTACTACATTCCCGACCGCCTGCTCGAAGGCTATGGGCCCACCGGCGAGGCTCTGGTGCGCATTGCCGGCGAGGGATCGAGCCTGATCGTCACGGTCGATTGCGGCGCAATGGCACACGAAGCGCTGAAGATGGCGCACGAGGCCGCTGTCGACGTGATCGTGGTCGACCATCACAAGTGCTCGCCGGAACTTCCCATGGCCGCAGCCCTGGTCAATCCCAACCGCCTCGACGAAAGCGAACTGGCGGCCGGGCACGGCCACCTCGCCGCCGTTGGCGTGGCCTTTCTGCTCGCCGTCGCGACCGTGCGCACGCTGCGCCAGCGCGGCTACTTCGAGACCCGCCGCGAACCGGACCTGTTCGCCCTGCTTGATCTGGTGGCACTGGGCACTGTCGCGGATGTGGCCGCGCTCCACGGTCTCAACCGCGCGCTGGTTGCGCAAGGCCTCAAGATCATGGCCAAGCGCGAGAACATCGGCATGGCCGCGCTCATCGATGCCAGCCGCCTCAACCGTGCACCCACCTGCTCCGATCTCGGCTTCGCGCTCGGCCCGCGCATCAATGCCGGTGGCCGGGTGGGCGAATCCACGCTCGGCGTGCGCCTGCTCACCACGACCGATCCCGAAGAAGCCCGCGAGATCGCAAGCCAGCTATCGCATCTCAACGAGGAACGGCGCGCCATCGAACAGGCGGTGCAGGAAGCCGCCGAAATGCAGATCGAGCGCCAGCACAACCGTTCGGTCCTCGTCCTGGCCGGTCAGGGCTGGCATCCGGGCGTGATCGGCATCGTCGCCGGGCGGATCAAGGAAAAGACCGGCAAGCCGACGCTGGTGATTGCGCTCGATGCCGACGACGCCGGCAATGGCAAAGGCTCGGGACGGTCAATCACCGGCGTCGATCTTGGCGCGGCCATCATTGCGGCGCGCGAGGCGGGCCTGCTGGTGGCTGGCGGGGGCCATGCCATGGCGGCCGGCCTCACCATCGGGCCGGACAAGCTCGAAGCGCTCTCCGAATGGCTTGATTCGCACCTCGCCAAAGATGTTTCCCATGCCAGCTCCAATCAGGCCATGCTGCTCGACCTCGCGCTTTCGCCCGGTGGACTTACACCCAGCCTCGTGGAAACGCTGGAAAGCGCCGGGCCTTACGGGATGGGCTGGCCGGGGCCGCGCGTCGCGGTCGGGCCTGTTCGCGTGGTAAAAGCCGATATCGTCGGAGCGGATCATGTCCGCCTCATCGTTGGCGGACAGGACGGCGGCCGCTTCAAGGCCATGGCATTCCGGGCTGCGGAAAGCGAAATGGGGCAGGCCCTGCTCCACGCTTCGCAAGGCCGCAGGCTGTGGCTGGCTGGCCGTGCGAAAATCGATGACTGGGGCAGCCGGCCGCAGGCGGAACTGCATGTGGACGATGCCGCTTTCGCCGACTGAAAAGCTCTTTGGAATAAATCTGTCACGAGGGGGTTGACCCCCTCCCAACCCGCAGCTAGAGGGCCGGTCCTGCCTCCGGCACTGATCGGATTGGCCCCTTCGTCTAGCGGTCTAGGACGCGGCCCTTTCACGGCTGAAACACGGGTTCGAGTCCCGTAGGGGTCACCATCCGATACAGTGCCAGGGGAGGCACGCCAGGCATTTGGCCCCTTCGTCTAGCGGTCTAGGACGCGGCCCTCTCACGGCTGAAACACGGGTTCGAGTCCCGTAGGGGTCACCAGCCTTTTCAATGACTTAGGCGAATTTTCGACGGGCTTGTGCAATAACCGTCGAATAACACCCCCATGCGCGCCCACACGCCGCCAGACGCAAGCGACTTGGCGCCACCTAGCGTAGGCCGCTGCACCTCATGTCGAATTGAAACCCGTCCGCGCAGACACGCGAGATCAGGCGGGCGCTTGCTGTGAACAGCTTCGCGCAGCAGAATAAGTTCTGCTTACTTTTTGTTTGTAAAGTCATATGAGAAATAAGATATAACTCATATAAGAAATGAACAATCGTGATTTTATGCCGATTTTTCTGTTGCCTTACGCCCAATTCATCAGACACAATCCCTTCGCATTGAGGCGCTTCATTGCGCTTCAAGAAAACCGGAAGGGTGAACATGAAATCTCCGAATTCTCATACTATTGCGAACCGGCAGCGTTCGCGCCAGCACCTCGACTTGACTACTTCATTGCTTCTCGGTGCGGCTGACAGCGTTGAGGAATGGGACCGCTACGACCTTGGGCACGCTCTACGCGCAATCGCTCTCGATTTCGATGCGGGTGGCGAGCGGTTGACCACATCGAAGCGGCGCCGTCCCGGCCAGCCATCTCCCTTTGTGGCAAATCGCCTGCGAGCAAGGGTGGAACGACGCGGGAAGTGGAACAAGTGACCGATCAGACGTACCTGACGCCGCAGGAACTGACTGAACGCTGGCGCGGCGTGATCACCGTTGGAGCCTTGGCCAACTGGCGCAGTCAACGGGTCGGTCCGCCGTTCGTTAAATTTCGAGGTCGTGTCCTTTATCCCATGGAGCAACTGCAGGCCTGGGAAACAGTAAATATGCAGCTAACCCCGGTAGTCCCGAAACAGCCCGCCTGACCTGCGACAGTCAATAGCCCCTTGGTTCATCGTAAAGGATGCTGCCGGCGCGGCCTTTCCGGCGCTCGCCCCAGCGGCGGTCGATTTCGTCGGCCGTGGCCTTGGGATCGTTGCCGCCGGTAATGTGCCAGGTGTGCTTGCTGTTGTCGGTGAAGGACCGCGAACCGCCGCGCGCCGTCGCCATCGCTGGCGCGGGCGGCGGGGTAGGACCGCGCGGCGGGGCTCCGCGTCCGGCCGGCTTCTCGTCACCGCCGGCGCCGAAGAACCCCTTAACCGACTTCCAGGCGCGGCCAACGGCCGCGATCTTGCCCAGAACCCAGTCAATGGCGCGCCGCGCCGTGCCCATAATGTCGTCAAACAGGCCCGAAAACCACTTGGTCAGCGGCCCCCAGTTCTTAATGACGATGCCCAGCGGAGCCCACTTGAAAAAGGCGTCCTTTAGCCAGGTCCACGTTTTTTCCGTAGCCCCGCGCACGTCTGCCCATATGCCTTTGAAAAACGCGGATATGGGTTTCCAGTTTTCGTAGATCAGTACAGCGGCGGTGCTGATCGCGACAAAAGCTAAACCAATTGGATTGGTCGCCATAGCAAGGCGCACAGCGTTAAGAGCGAACGGCACAGCAGCAAGTGCCAGTTTGAGCGTTTTAAACGCTCCCACGCCCGCCAAGACGCTACCGATAACCAAGCCAATATTCTTCACCAGCACCGGGTGCTCACGCCCCCAATCCGCCATCACACCGATTACGTCACCGATCCCGCCCATAAGCTTGTTGACGCTCGGCAGCAGGGCGCTGCCGATGTTCACTGAAACTTCGGTTAGCTTGTTCTTGAAAATGTCCCACTGCGCATTCGTCGTTGCCAACTGGGCCGAAAACTCACGGCTCACGCTCCCTTCAGCCTTCTGACTGTTCACCATGGCGATTTGCTTGCGGTACTTTTCGACGTTGCCGGCCAGCTTGGCGATGGTGTCGGAATGCTCCAGGCCCACCATGTCCACCAGGATGCCCAGGCGCTGGTCCTTCGGCATCGCCTGCACGGCGTCCAGCACCTTCAGGATGGTGCCTTGCGCGTCCACCTGCATGCCCTTCTGCACGACCTCGGCGGATACGCCCATTTCCTCCATGGCGGCGCGAAACTTCTTCGTGCCCTTGGTTGCGGCCGCCAGCTTCTGGATGAACGCATTTGACGCGGTGCCGGCGGTTTCGGTGCGCTCGCCAAGGGACAGCAGGGTGGAGCCCAGCGCTGCCATTTCTTTGCCGGTAACACTCACAGCACCTGCTACGCCGCCGGTACGTGAAAGGAATTCGATGATGTCGCCGGCCTTGGACACACTGTTGTCGTCCAGGTAATTGATGGCGTCGCCCAAGCCTGCCACCGCCGGAATGGGCAGGTGGAACAGATTGGCGATCTTACCCATCTGATCGGACAATTCCTCGCGCGGCAGGTCCAGCGCCGTGGCCATCATCGCCGTGGTGCGCGTGAAGTCGATTAGGTTTTCCCTGGCAATGCCCATGCGGGCGCCAGCCTCGACCATCCCGGCCAGTTCGTTCGTGGCAATCGGGATTTCGCGCCCCAGCAACTGAATTTGCTTGCGCATCTCATAATAGGTTGCGGTTAGATTGCCGTTCGCATCGCGTGCACCGTCAACCTGTTTCCCCACGCCGGTCATGGCGCTTTCAAAGGATGCCGCCTGGACCACCGGAACAATCCCGGTTGCGGCCACGGCGCCCACGGTGGCAAGGCCAGCCATAGCGGAGCCGATCCCAGCGCGAGCCTTGTCCATGCCGCGAACCGCGCGGTTCATCTTGTCCTGGGTGCGGCGCGCCTTTTCGATCTTGCGGGTTAGCGCGTCATAGCGGTGTTCCAGGTGGTAAACAGGACCGGCCAGGTCACCAGGGCTTTTCAGGGTATTCTGAAGCTTGCGCTGCTCGCGTTCCAGGTCGCGAATCGTGTCACCAATACCCCGCAGGCGGCTGCGAGTGTCGCCCAGCGCGCTCTTGAGTGCTCCGGTTACCGTGCCGCCAATGGTGATGACCGCGTTTAGGCGCTTGTTAGCCATGCTCTAAAATCCTGGAAAAAATAGCGGCCGGCTCATCACAGGACGGCCGGCCGCCAAGGTTGCCCGCGATACCGAAAACCATCCCGGCGGGCGGCGGGATCAAGGACACGATCAGGACCGTTCCAGTCCTCGGCGCAGTGTGCGCTCAAGGAATTGGTTGGTTGATAGTCTCGTCTTAAGCTCGACTGCGAGGCGCTCCCGCTGAGTTTCGATTTCCTCAAAGAGGTCATTTGGGAGGCGCACGGTCAACTTAGCCGGCGGTGATGCTTCTTCTCTCATGTGGTTCACCACCGATCTTTCCAGGGGCGGATGTCCGCGCCATCGGCCACAGCCTCCATGATCTCAGCCGCGCGCAGTCGCGTGATGATCGTGGTTCGCAGGCGGCGAGCGGCGCGGCGCACTTGGTCGTCATTGAGTTCGGGGAATAACCGCCCAACCACCTCTTCGGCCTTCTCATCGGTGAAGATGAACGGCCGCCGTCCGGGCAAGAACACCATCGCTCTGCGATCACTATCGTCGCTGGGTCTTCCTCGCGGGGTTACGCCAGCGGCGTCAATCACCTCCAGGACAATTGCCGGTAGCGGGTCAGGCCTCTGCCGGCCCCGGCGGCGGACGGCGGGCTTAGGTGGCGCTCCCTTGAGGATCGCGCGAAATCGTCCAAACGCCATGTCAGCCCCCCAGTGTCCAGAATACGTCAGTGCGAGGAAGCAGTGCCTCCATGTTCGCGAACACCGTGAGGGCCAGGTCGCCATTCACGTTGCGCCGATCAGCGAGCATTCGAATGTCTTCATGAATGGCGATTGCAGAATTGCCGAACGCGCCGACCACAGTTTCCGTCATCGTATCGGTGAGTTCTGCTTCGATACCGCCGGTGCTCGGCGCCGGAAGCGGCAACTCGATCAACTCGCCGTCAGTTCCAGCCACGGTCGATTTGTCCGCGAATGCAATCAACCTGCCATTGGGGCCGATCACTGCATTGTTGGCGCTCGTCCCAACCACGGCCCGCAATTCCTGGAAGCGCAGGCCCGCTTCGGCGGCCTTGCTCAAGCTAAAGGCTTCGGGATTGTTCCAGAGAATGGTTTGCAGAAGGACAAAATCAGCTGCGCGGGCCAAGCCCATGGTAATACTGGCCATTGCAGATGCTGCCAGCTGACCTTCGGCGTACTGCTTCTGCTCTTGCCGGCTTAATTCGATGCGAACCGCGTAGGTTGGCATATAATCCAGATCGACGGCCTGACGATCGATCGGCAATTCACTGACGGCTATTTCATCGCCATCGGTGACCCTGGTGAATTCTGTGGGCTGAACAACGTCAAACCGAATGTCCTTGCGCTGAAACACAAGTTCGCCGCCGACAACCTTGCCTTCGGAAGCGCTGGGGACAACAATCAGCTTCGCGCCCGCTGCCCTACAGAGGCTGCCGTTAAGGAGCGCAGCGTCGATTTTGGTACTTTTGCCAGCCTCCCTCCCTGTCGGCATCGCTTCATGAACAAGGCGCAGAGGATCGCCCGCGAATGCAGGCACATCCCATTGGCGTATGCTGCCGATATCCATGGCGGCGGCTGGGCGCTTGTGAGTTCCACGCACGCTGCCATCGTCATTGAAAATCATTATGTCACCGGGCGCGGTGCGAGCCGAATCTAGAACGCTCTGAAGCCGGTTCGTTGGTTCTGAAGCTTGTGCTGCCATGAGCGTCATATTGCGCCGATGTGCCGCACCTTCCTCTTGTGGTTTTTCCATGGTGCGGCCCACGCCCACGGTGTCGTCCGCCGGAACCGAAACCATGCTGATTTCGCTGGCCTCCCAGGTGACGCGGTAAATCGGCAGGTCGTCGCGTTCGCCGACATACTCCAGGCCGGTAACCCGGTAACCGACAGACACCTTTGTAACGATGCCACTCAGTACGTCCTGGAACAGCCTTTCGCCCTCGGGCGACCTACTGAAGCGAACCACGGCGCGGCCTACGCGGTCGCCATCGATGCGCGCGCTCTCGACAACACCGCGCTGGTCCTTGTGGTCATGCGACCAAAGCAGAGGCGCACCGTTCTGTAGTCGAGATAGGTCCGCTTCTCCTGGGCCGTGGCCAAGAATTTCCACGCCCCAGGAGTGAACAACCGTATCGGTTTCGCTGCTGAATGAGAGTTCAACAGTGCGCGCAGCTTCGTCGATGCCGCTGCGGGTCAGGGTTGCCATTCGGGTCTGTGGACCGGTTTTGCGGATTGCGTTCAGTCGCGCTGCGAGCGTGTTTGGTTCCATGTGCCGCATTTAGCGGCGATGCGCGGCGGACGGCCTCTTGTGGTATTTCCTCCAGGGGAGGGGGACCAAATGGGCACCGAGAAAACATAAAATCAGATTTCAAACGGCACGCAGAAGTCATTTGCTGCGGGGCATTTCCCCCCGCACTGGGTAGGCCCTCGGAAGGACCCATGCCGGGGGGGGGTCTGGCACGGCCCTTGCATTGCGGTCACTGATCGCAATCATCGTTAGCCGCCCGCAGCCCTCGGGAATTTACTTCCCGCGTCAAGTTGCGGATATGCCGCGCCGTTACGTTCATGATCTCGGCAATATCGGCAGGCGCCATCCCGTCCGATGCCATGCGCCGCGCCTCGCTGTCGCGCCACCGGCGATAGACTTCCTGGCAATTGGCCGGCTGCAGGATTTCGCCGCCGAACCCTTCGATCAGCTTAGCGGCCTGCGCCTCGCCCAGTATCTGCACAAGCCGGTGGTTCGGCTTCAGGCGCTTGGGCACGTACAGCATGACGCGAGTGGACCGATGGCCCGCCTTGCCGGCCTGGCAGGTCGGAAGCTGGCCGATCAAGTATAACGCATCTTCACGCCCGATAACTTCAGCTATTTCCTCTACACTTGCAGGTAACGTCATGTAATCCCCCGATTTTCTCTCTAGAAAATCTATGCGGGGATTTCCTCATGCGATCAAGCGGGGGGGTGCACCCCTCCTCTCTGCTAAGTGCTTGATTTATATAGATGGGGTGTAGGGGGTGCACCTGGGTGGATCGTCTTCCCTATATTACCCCGCGTTTGTCCCTCCTATATTCCTATTCATTCCTAACTCTATAAGTAGGCTACACCCGTTACACCCCTACACCTACACCGCAGAAAACTGCGGACTTCAGGGGGTGTAGCCCCACTCGATAGGCTGCACCCCCGTTACACCCCTTGCGCACCCACGCCCACGAAAAAACCCCGCACGCGGCGGGGTTAAATCGTAAGCGGTAGGAAGGCGGCCAATCTGCTACCCGCTGGGGGTTACGGCTGCGGTCACCGCTTCTACTATGGTGGACAACCGCCCGTTCTCGGCCTCCAAGTGCTCGATGTACCTTGCCGCGTCAGATGCAGTGGTTCCGTGCGTCTGCCAACCGGGCCTAGGATCGCGGACAAGCCAAACGAGGATGTCGCTCAGCCGCTCATTGATATTCTCGCCTACCTGGGGAGGGCAGAGTAGCAAGGTCTTGCCACACTTCGCCGAGCGCGGCCGCCGTTAAGCCTGCGCATCACCCGGCCGGCCCAGGAAGCATCACGCCTGCACGGCTCATCAACGCCCACCATGTGCAGGATTTCCGTGCAAGTCAGCCATTGCCACTGCAGTTCGTCTTCTGTGGCCCAATTCAGCCGCGTTTGCAGGCGTTCCTCTAGCGGGTCCATGGCACTTACCATCTTCGCCTGGCTGGTTTTTTCTCCGATACATCTCGGTGCTGCAGATTGAGCGTCTCCGATTGAGGAAGTGGCGGCCCAGGTATGTTCCATATCAATCTGCGTTGGCCCCTCGCAGTCAGTGCCAGCGCGACTATTGGTGGCGAGCGGCGCAACGGGTTGGGTTGAGCGGACATTGCTGTTTTTCAATTTGCACCTCCACGCTTTGCGAGTGCAGCAATCACCTTGTCAGTCAGGTCTTGCACCAGTTCGGCTATTTCCCCTGGCCGCATGTTACGATGATTGGTCACCAAAGTTTCTGCGACCACTTCGGCATATTCGTTCCGCGTCATGCCTTTAGGTGCGGGAAAGATCATTGCACCGCTTCCCGCTTCACGAGTTCCGCCACCATTGCATCAGCCACGTCAAAGACGTGCTCCGCAATTTGGTCTGGCGCCATTGTCAATTCGGGATCGGAGAGTAACGCGGCCAACGCCTGCCCGGCGAAGTAGTCGCGGCGTGAAATGTTTTCGGTCGTCATCATGTTATGCTGCCTCCCGCGCCTTACTGGCTACAAGGGCAGCCACACTTTCGCGCGTGATGCGCACGGAGCGGCCGAACCGCACAGTAGCGAGACGATTAACCTTAATCAGTCGTTCAACGGTCGAACGGCTCAATTTCAGGGCGGCGACCGTTTCTGCCACAGTCATTAAAATTGAATTGTCGTCATCGGTGGTCATTTGCGGAGGTGCCTTTTGTTGCCTTGTTGCACCCCGCTACTTCCAGATGCGGCGAGACGTTTCCTCTTGTGGCATTTCCTTCCAGGCGGTTGTTACACCGGGTTACTGTCATCCTGCGGCACAAGGGGCACCACAGCGCGAGCAGCTAGTTCCAACAGGCCGCTCGCAATAAATCTGCCGTAGTGCGCCTCAATTATCGTGGCGCTGGTATTGTGATTTTTGGCAACCAGGCTGATAGGCAGGCCAGCACGCAGCCCGCGCACGATGCTAGAATGCCTGAGGGCATAGGGAATTGCGGTGGGAAGTTGCGCGCGCTCGCGAACCGCATGCCACGGCCGGACAAGTTCGCTCGGCGTGCGCCACGGCCCGCGCCCATCGCGCTTCCAAACGATAGGAACGATGCCAGGTTCGCGCACATGCTTCCAGCGTTCCAGCAACACGGCGCTGGCAGGCCGATCAGTTATCGCCGGGAGCAAAGCCTCCAATACATCCTGCCCAACTGGAACAGGTGTGGCATCGGCCTTGCCGCCACGACCTTTTCGACTGTGGACCGGCGTGCAAAAGGAACCCCGTAGCGGGTTGATCGGCGTCCAATCGGGACCCCTCATTC